>JACKOY010000015.1 GCA_024233935.1 Spirochaetales bacterium
CACGCCATCGCCGGGAACGGGACCACCGTAAATCTCTTCATGGACTTCGAAACCCTGGGCGAACACCAGTGGGCGGAAACGGGCATCTTCGAGTTCCTGCGAAGCGTGCCCACCGAGATATTGCGTCATCAGGATTTTCGCTTCCGTACCATCACCGAAAGCCTGAAACATGTGGGAGATTGGGGGGCCATCGACACGGACGCGCCGGTATCCTGGGCCGACACCGAGCGCGACCTGACGGCCTGGCTGGGCAACAGCATGCAACGGGAGGCGATCCAGGCGTTGTTTGATCTGGAGGCCCATGTGCGGGCCAGCGGCGATCCCGAACTTCTGGACGTTTTCCGGCGCCTGCAGACCTCCGACCACTTCTACTATATGTGCACGAAGTATTTCAATGACGGGGACGTGCACAAGTACTTCAGCCCCTACAATTCACCCCACGATGCCTACGTGTATTTCATGAATGCGCTTTACGACTTTCGCCAGCGCGTGGAAGATCGCCAACCGCAGGCCCTCTCCGCCTGACGACTGAGGAACACGATGAACGATCCGGCTACGCTCGAAAAGCACAAGAAGCTATGGGCTCTCATGGAAGAGCAACGCAACATTGACGTTGCTGCCCTGCGACGGGCCTTCGCCCACCACATGGAGTATACGGTCGGCAAATATCGCGAAGGCATTCAGAAAGCAGACGTCTATCAGGCCCTGGCCTACACGGTGCGGGACTTCCTGATCGATCGCTGGAACGAAACCCAGCAAGAGGTGAAACGAAGACGCACACGCCGGGTTTATTATCTTTCCATGGAGTTTCTCATGGGACGCCTGCTGGTCACGAACCTGGTGAACGTGGGCATGCGCGAAATCGCCGATCAGAACCTGGCGGAATTCGGTTATACTCTGGAAGAAATCATGGAGTACGAACCGGACGCCGGTCTGGGCAACGGCGGCCTGGGCCGACTGGCAGCCTGCTTTCTGGACAGCATGGCGACGCTCGACCTGCCCTGCTCCGGAAGCACGATTCGCTACGAGTTCGGAATCTTTCACCAGCAGATCCTGAACGGTTATCAGAAAGAAGCCCCGGACGACTGGCTTTCCCGCGGCAATCCCTGGGAGATCATGCGCGGTGACATTCTCTACCCGGTCAATTTCTACGGGCACACCGAGCAGTACGTCGACGACACCGGAACCGTGCGCACCCGCTGGCTGCCTGGCGACAGCGTGATGGCGATGGCGTACGACATTCTGGTGCCGGGTTATGGAACACGCACCGTGAACAACCTGCGCCTCTGGCAGAGCCGGGCCAGCGACGAGTTCAACTTTGAGTATTTTAATCACGGCGATTACTTAAAGGCGGTCGAAGACAAGCAGCGCAGCGAGTCGATTTCCAAGGTCCTGTATCCCAACGAGAATGTTTTGCAGGGCAAAGAGTTGCGCCTGAAGCAGGAATACATGCTGGTTTCGGCCACCATCCAGGACGCCATCGCCCACTTCGTGATCGAAGAAGGTGAAGACTGGGATCGACTGCCGGAGCGGGTTTTCTTTCAGATGAACGACACGCACCCGGCGCTTGCGGTGCCCGAACTGATGCGCATTCTCATGGACCTGCAGGGAGTCTCGCGCGATCGTGCGTGGGCCATCACCAGCAAGTGTATGGCCTACACGAATCACACGGTGATGCCCGAAGCCCTGGAGAAGTGGGACCTGGGCTTGTTTGGAAATCTATTACCGCGACACCTGGAAATCATTTACGACATCAATCACCACTTCCTCCAGGAACGGATCACGGCGGGCGCTTCTCCGGAAGAAATTGCGGCCGTGTCAATTATCGACGAAGGTCCTCCGAAACGCGTGCGCATGGCCAATCTGGCAGTGGTTGGCTCCACCTGTGTAAACGGGGTGGCCGCGATACATACGGATATTATTCGCAAGCAACTGTTTGCCGACTTTCACCGTATTTGGCCCGATAAAATTCAAAACAAGACCAATGGCATCACCCACCGGCGCTGGATCGTGGCTTCGAACCCGGAGTTGACGGCGCTGATCGAAGGCCAGATCGGTTCGGACTGGATTCGCGATCTCGAGAAGCTACGCGGGCTGGAAAAAGTCGCCGACGATTCTGGTTTTCAAGAAGACTGGCAACGCATTCGAAAGCTCAACAAAGAGCGCCTGGCGCACATCATCGGTTTTGAGTGCGGAGTGCACGTCGATCCCGAGAGCATCTTTGACATTCAGGTGAAACGCATTCACGAGTACAAGCGCCAGCACCTGAATATACTGCGCGTGATCGCCGACTACCAGGCCATCAAAGCCAACCCCTCCCGGGACTACACGCCGCGTACGGTGCTTTTTGCCGGCAAGGCCGCTCCGGGTTACCATCGCGCCAAGATGATCATCAAACTCATCAACTGCGTGGCCAACATCGTGAATCGCGACCCGGATGTGGCTGATCGCCTCAAGGTTGCCTTCCTGCCGAACTATCGGGTGAGCCTGGCCGAACGTATTTTTCCGGCCGCCGACCTGTCCGAGCAAATCAGCACGGCCGGCATGGAAGCATCGGGCACCGGAAACATGAAATTCATGTTAAACGGGTCCCTTACGGTAGGTACGCTCGATGGCGCCAACATTGAGATCATGGAAGAGGCCGGTGAAGAAAACATCTACATCTTCGGAAAGACCGTGGAGCAACTCGAGGAGATGCGCGCCGCCGGCAGCTACGATCCGGTGGGAATTTATAGAAACGAAGAAACCGTGCATCATGTGCTGAATGCGCTGACCGGGAACTATTTCAATCGCCAGGAGCCGGGTCTCTTTCAGGAACTATTTCACACGATGGTTTACGGCGGCGATTATTACTACGTGCTGGCCGACTTCATGGACTACGTGAAAATCCAGAACCAGATCGGGCTCGACTTTGTGGACCGTCGTAGCTGGACCCGCAAGGCCATCCTGAATACGGCGCGCTCTGGCAAATTTTCTTCCGACCGAACCATTGCCGAGTACGCGAAGCAAATCTGGCACGTCGAACCGGTGGAGCAGCGCAGCCCGCGCATCAAGCCGGACGCCGGCGCCTGAGTTTGCCGGGGGCGTTGGGCCGGAAGGGATGTCCCGCTCTGCCGCCTCGCGGTGAGCCGGGCATCTGTTCAGACGCGTGAAGGCAACGACCTAAATCGCACGATCGATTACGGCCTGGGGCACTTCGTTTCAGAAAGCCGCCCGGCACGCGCGGCGGCCATTGCGAAACGCAAGACCAACTATGAGGCAACAGTGCTGAATTAGAAGCAGAGCCCGCTTGAGCCCGGCCGGACAGCTTAACGGGCCTGGGGAATAAAGCTGCCGGTATAGGTGCGTTCGATGTTGTCGCGCAGACCTTCGAAGTAGCGCTCGAGGCTGAAGCGGACCGAACTGAAAGCGATTTCGTCCCAGGGGATTTCGTCTTCTCGAAACAGACGCACTTCCAACGACTCCGGTCCCGGATAGAAATCCACATCGTCCAGTTCGGCGAGAAACACAAGGTAAACCTGGTTGATATGCGGAATGCTGTACATGCAGTGCAGGCGCCGCACGGTCACCCGCGCGTTGGCCTCTTCGGTTGTTTCGCGCAGGGCGCCCTGCTCCGCGGTCTCCCCATTTTCCATGAAGCCGCATGGCACCGTCCAGAAACCGTGCCGCGGTTCGATCGCGCGGCGGCACAGGAGTATTTGGGACTCCTCCCATACGGGCAGGGTGCCGACGATCATGCGCGGATTCTGGTAGTGCACCGTGCGACATTCTTCGCAGATGTGGCGAGGCAGGTTGTCATGTTCCGGCACACGCCAGGCCATTCGCGGAGATCCACAATTCGGACAGTACTTCATAGCATCCCGGGCCGATACGCCCCGTCTCTGAAACTGTATCACGGGGCCCACAGATCGACCAGCAGAATCTTACAGACATAATGCCACGCCCGCGGGCAATAATTTGATTTGATGGCCGCGGCCCGAACGCGAAGACTGGCCGTTTCTCGCTGCCATGGACGCCGAAAGTGTACAGCACCTGATCAGTCTCAAGGACTGGCCCGACGCGGAAATCCGGGCCGTGCTCGACCTGGCCGTTCGCGTGAAACGAGAACGGCACCTCTACGCCGGTAGCCTGGCCGGCCGGACCCTGGTCATGCTCTTTCAGAAGACATCCACGCGCACCCGGGTTTCTTTCGAAGCCGCCATGACGGAGCTCGGTGGTCATGCAATCTATTTGGATTGGGAGTCGACCAACTTCAAACTCTCCCGGATGGACTATGAGACGGCATACCTTTCGCGCAACGCGGCCATTCTGATGGCGCGCATGCGGTTACACGAAGACCTGCTGGAACTCAAAAAGGGCGCCAGCGTACCTTTGATCAACGGCTGCTGCAACCGATATCACCCCTGCCAGGCCATGGCAGACATGCTGACTATTCACGAACACCGCGGCGAAACGAAGGGCGCGAGGCTGACCTACATTGGTGTTCACAACAACGTCGTAAACTCGCTACTCGCCGCCTGCGCCGCCTTTGAGGTGCATCTCACTTTGGTCTGCCCCATAGCGCCGCCGGAAAGCATAGACGCCGAACTCAAGCAAAAGCTACAAAATCTCGGCCTTTTGAGCGAAACCCTGGATGCCCGAAGCGCCGTAAAGTCCGCCGACTATGTCTACACCGACACCTGGATCGATATGGAATTTTTTGATGACCCTTCTTACGCGGCCCTGAAGGAAGAGCGCATCGCCTTGATGAGCCCCTATCAGCTGAATGAGCAACTGCTGGAATCCAGTCCGGCCTTCGTGTTGCATGACATGCCCATTCACCCCGGTTTCGAAATCGACGCGGAACTGGTCTACAGTCCGCGGTCTTTGATTTTTCAGCAGGCCGAAAATCGTCTGGATGCCCAGAAGGCGATCATACTCAACCTGTTGCGCACGCAGTGGCAATAAGTCCGCGGCGCCCGCATCCTCATAGAAACACGGTGGGCTCGGACGGAATCGCTATCGTGCTTGTTTTGCTGTGTCAGAGACGAGAACGCCTTGCGGTGATTTCGTATTGCAGCCGGGGTGCCGTTGCGCTTGCCGTTTTCAGCCCGCGCTGCTTCGACGGGCCGATGCGCGTTTCTTTTTTTTAGAGGGCGCAGAAGATCGTTTCTTTTTGGAAGCCGGGCTCTTCTTCCTTTTCGCGCGCGCTCCCGCTTCGGTCCCACCGGAGCGACCGGTTGAGGACGATTTCGGCTCCGCTTTCTTCAGCTCGAGTTCGTCTTGCTCAGAGCGCGGGTGGTGCCCGGCCAGATCCTCAAGCAGCTCCGGGATGGAATCGGGGTAGAAGTCTTCCATGCTCAGCCGATGCGGTTCGTGATCCTGGGGATGTCCACGCACGAAACGGTTTTCCCACTCTGCAAGCGTAAGACCCATCTTCGAAGCCCGTGCCGTGCGCAGCCGGTTTACCGAACGCACCGTCAGGGGGTAGCCGAGGATCGCTGCCGGTACGCCGATCGCAAAGCCGCCCACCAGCATGGGCCAACCCAGATCGAAGACCATGTACCGCAGCAACTGCAGGCTGCCCTCGCGCCAGCCGGCAGCATTCGAGGCATCGACAACCGCGCTGAAGGACGTAAAACTTACAAGCTCCATGTCCGCGCCAAGCGCGCGAAACAGGCCATAGCCCGTAATGTAGAACGCGTAGTAGAGGGCCGGCATTGTCAGGGGATTGGAAATCCAAACCCAGGCCATCGCAATCGACATGGTGAAGCGCGCCCGGAACACCCGGAAGAGCCCCCAGGTGATGGCCACCAGCGTCATCTGCACGCCCACAAGCGGCGTCAGAGCCCAGAACAGGCCCACCACACTGCCCATAGCCACTTCGCCCACGGGATGGCGTGATTCACGAAAGTGACGCAGAATTCGATCGTCAAAGAGGTCGCGGATTCGGCGCCACATGTTAGAGGGGGCCGGAGATCAAAGGAAAGCAGGCCGGCACATCGAAGCTGTAAGGATTGCTTTTTTTTCCCATCACTTTTTGCTGGTCTCGATCGGTCGCACGTCGCGCTACCCGGAGCTTCCGGGCAGCGAATCAAGTCGCTCACCGGGAAAATACGGGCCAGAATGAAGCTGTTGTTTGTTCGTCACGCGATTGCCCTGGATCGTGAAATGCACGAGGGGGACGATTTGACCCGGCCGCTGACGGCCCGTGGTCGCAAGCGCGCGCGCAAGGCCTTCCGGGGCCTGGCGCGCCTGTTCGACAATATTGATTTGATTGTTAGTTCGGAGGCAACACGCGCCCGGGAAACCGCCGACATCTTAGGCAAGGTCTTTCCGAAGGCAACGCGCGAGACGGAAGCTCTTCTGAATCCGGGCGCCGGTTACGCAGATTTGAGCGCCCTTCTGTCAACGATGGGGTCGCACGGCAAGACCATAGCCCTGGTGGGGCACGAACCCGATTTCAGCGAAATGATTTCCGGCCTTGTCCAGGGGGGTACGCGCACGCCGGACATGAGCTTTCAGGACCTGCATCTCGCTGTGAAGAAATCCGGCCTTGTCGAGGTAAATCTGTTCAAAGGCCCGACAGCGACCGGGCAATTGTGCAATCTGCTGAGCCCGCGCGTTTTGCGACTGCTGGGAGAATAGTGTACTACGAAAGACACATATTTGTTTGTGAGAACGTTCGCGAGGCAGGCCCCCGTGAATCGTGCGGCCCCAAAGGGTCGGGCGAATTGCGTGACTATCTGAAAAGCAGCGTAAAAAAGACATGCCCCGGCCGACGCATTCGGGTAAATAAAGCCGGCTGTCTGGACCGCTGCGAAGAAGGTCCGACGGTTGTGGTCTACCCCGAAGGCCGCTGGTTTCGTCTGGCAAGCAGGGCCGACGTCGATCGTTTTGTAGCCGCCTATCTGAAGAACGATAGCGTGGACGGAATTGAAGACCTGCGGCTGCCGGACACGCATCCTTCCCGGCGTTCTTGAAGCCTGCCGGCCCCTCGTTCGTGAAAAGGGCAAGATGGCGATCGCCCGCTCGGCCCGGCGAAGTTCGAGCCAGGCCTGGCTCCAAAGCAAGAACCCAACGCCTCTGCGTTCCCTGCGGCTCTGCGTGCGAAACCAGCTCGGCCAGTGCGCCTAATGCCCGGCCGCTCTGCGTGAGAAAGCCTGCCGCCGGCGTGAAGCCCGGCGGCAGGGAGAACTCTACTTCTTCATGTTCTCAATGAACGGCTTAAGAAGCTCAATGGGGATCGGGAAGATTGTGGTACTGTTTTTATCTGCCGCGATTTCCGTGAGTGTCTGCAGGAAACGCAACTGGATGGCAACCGGGTGCTGCCCGATAACCGAAGCCGCCTCTGAGAGTTTGGCGGAGGCCTGGAATTCCCCCTCGGCCGCAATGACCTTTGCACGCCGCTCGCGTTCGGCCTCGGCCTGGCGGGCCATGGCGCGCTGCATTTCCACCGGCAGGTCGATGTGTTTTACTTCCACCATGCTGACCTTGATGCCCCAGGCATCGGTGGATCGGTCGAGCACCTTCTGGAGCTCGGCGTTGATTTTCTCTCGTTCCGAGAGGATTTCGTCGAGCTCCGATTCTCCCAGAATGGAACGCAGAGTGGTCTGAGAAAGCTGCGAGGTTGCAAACAAGAAGTCTTCCACTTCAATGATGGCCTTGTCCGGCTCCATTACCCGAAAATAGACCACCGCATTCACTTTGATGGATACGTTATCTTTCGTAATCACATCTTGCGGGGGCACATCCATGGCCACCGTACGCAGACCAACCCGGACCATCTTGTCAATAAAGGGGATCAGGATGATCAGGCCCGGCCCCTTGATCTTCAGGAAACGGCCCAGCCGAAAAACGACCGCGCGTTCGTACTCGCGCATGATCTTTACGGCGGACGTGAAGAAAACCAGCGTCGCCACTGCGACGATAACAATCAAACTGACTGGCATAACCTGCTCCTTCTATTTTTGAACAACAAAGATAGCCACACTTCAGGCCGGCTCCACACGCAAAACCAGCCCGTCTTTGCCAACCACGCGCACGCGGGTTCCGACGGCAATAGGTGCGCCGCCGGTGCGGGCCTGCCAGATTTCGCTGTGTACAAAGACCGAACCGTCGTCGGCGCTCACGGCTTCGCGTACAACCCCGGTCTCCTCCAGCATCTTTTCAAACCCGCTGACCCGCTTCGCCCGATGCGCCTGGGCGGCCTTGTAAGCGATCAGCGCCATGACACCACCCATCAAGAGACTGGTCGTGATAGCGACGCTCAGAGTCGTGCCGAGAAATTCATCTCCGGAACGAACGAGCATCAAAGAACCAAGCACAAAGCAGCCGAGACCGGCCACCGAAAGCATACCGTAGCTCGGAACGTGCAACTCCAGTATAAAGAACACTATGCTCAGCCCGATCAAAGCAAACCCCGTGTAGTCGACAGAAAGCGATTGCATGGAGTAGAGGCCCAGAATCAAACAGATGGCGCCAACCACTCCCGGAAAGATCGAACCCGGGTAGTACAGCTCCGCCAGAATTCCGATCATGCCCAGAGAAAATAGGATATAAGCGACCGATGGATCCGTCAGGATGGACAGCACATCGCTCCGGAAGTCGTGCTCGATGTTCACAACCGGTAACCCAACCAGTTCGAGCGTGTGACGTCCCGAAGGCATGCGCACCTGCCGACCGCTGGCTTTTTGAATGAGTTCGGTTTCGTTTTCCGCGAGAAGATCCACCGCGCCGATTCGAAAGGCTTCGGTCGAAGTGATATTTTCAGCGTGGGTGATAGTGCGGACCGCAAAATTTACATCGCGACCGTGATACTCGGCCAGGCTCGTGATCTGCGCCCGACTGTGATTCAAGAGTTTGCGTTTCAAATTCAGTTCGTCGTCTGCCCCGGCCGTTTCCGGGATACGATCGTCGTCGCCTTCGCGACCGCCGCTCCCCATGGAGATGGGAGTGGCCGAGCCGATATTGGTGGCCGGCGCCATCGCCGCCAGATGCGACGCATAGAGGATAAAGACTCCCGCCGAACCACAGGACGCTCCGGGTGGACCAACGTAGGTGATTACGGGCACTTTCGAAGCCAGAATATCGCGGATCATGTCGTCCATCGAACTCATGAGTCCACCATGCGTGTCGAGTACGACCAGAAGTGCGCTGGCGTTCGCCTCTTCGGCCGTTTCAATGGCCTGCTCCAGAATTTCGAGCGTGGAAGGCGAAATGGCCCCGGTTATTTCGACCCGGTAGATAGCGGGCCCATCCGGGGGCGTCGGATCTTCCGCAAACAAGGCGGAGCGACCAAACAGCATACAGGCCGCACCAAAGCTCAGAAGAGCCAAAAGCCTTGTCAGATTACGGGGGCCGTGTGTTCTTCGCAGCATCAAGAAAGCACCTGTGCTTTGGTAGAGTGCCCGTAAAACGTCGATCCGGCAAACGTTTTTCGAGCGATATTGGGTTTCCTGACGAGCACATCTTGCGGATACTGCCAGCGTGTACAATCCCATAGAAGACTACGGCATCATCGGGGATATGAATACTGCGGCGCTTGTATCGCGGGGCGGCTCAATCGACTTTTGCTGCTTCCCGTACTTTGATTCGCCGACTATTTTTGCGGCCATGCTGGACGCCAATCGCGGGGGATTTTTTCGCATTGGTGCGACGGCGCTCGGCGCCCGCAACAAGCAGCTCTACATACCGGACACGAACGTGCTCGTGACGCGATTTTTGTCCAGAGAAGGCGTGGGCGAGGTCGTGGACTTCATGCCGGTCGATGCCGATGACATGCAACAAAACACCCGCCGCAGAATTGTACGGCGGGTCACGGCGGTGCGTGGCCAGGTTCATTTTCGCCTCGAATGCCGGCCGGCTTTTAACTACGCTCTGGATCCACTGTCCGTGCGGCACAGCGACCATGGTTTCATTTTCGAAGGCAACGACATCGCCCTGGAGTTGCTTTCGCCGGTCACGCTCGAAGAACATGCCGATGGCGTTACCGGCAACTTTACGCTCTCGGCAGGCGAGACAATTGTCTTTGTGCTACAACTATATGAAGAAGGCCGCCTTTACGGCACCGCCGACCCGGAGATGGACCAGGGCTACCGGGCCACGGTCCAGTTCTGGCAGAGTTGGCTATCGCAGTGTCGGTATCAGGGACGCTGGCGAGAAATGGTGCATCGATCGGCGTTGCTTTTGAAGCTTTTGACCTTTCGGCCGACGGGCGCCATTATTGCGGCGCCCACGACAAGTCTGCCGGAGGTGCTGGGCGGCAAACGCAACTGGGATTATCGGTACACCTGGATACGGGACGCAACCTTTACGGTGTATGCGCTTTTGCGCATCGGCTTTCGACAGGAGGCCGCGGCTTTCATGAACTGGCTGGAAGAGCGCCTTGGCGAAATGGATGGTCCCGGTTCCCTGCGCCTGATGTATCGCATCGATGGATCGAGCGACCTGAGCGAGAGTGTGCTCGATCATCTGGAAGGCTACATGCGCTCGCCGCCGGTTCGAGTCGGCAACGAAGCCCACGGACAGCTGCAACTGGACATCTACGGAGCGCTGATGGACGCGATTTATCTGTACGACAAGTACGGGACGCCGCTTTCGTTTGAGTTGTGGGGACGGCTGCGGGACATGCTGGACTGGCTTTGTGATCACTGGGAAGAACCGGACGAGGGCATCTGGGAGGTGCGCGGGGGCCGTCAGCAGTTTGTGTATTCGAAGCTGATGTGCTGGGTGGCTTTCGATCGCGGCCTTCGTCTTGCGAATAAACGCAGCTACCCTGCCAACCGCACACGCTGGGAAGAAACCCGCGACGCGATCTATCTGGAAATCATGGAACAGGGCTGGAACAAAGAACGCGGCTCCTTTATGCAGGCCTTCGGAACTGACGCTCTGGACGCGGCGAACCTCTTGATGCCGATGGTGTTTTTTATCTCCCCGACCGATCCACGCCTGTTGAGCACCATCGATGCGACCATGGCCGAGTTGGTGAGCGACAGCCTGGTCTATCGTTATCACGTGCATAAATCTCCCGACGGTCTGGACGGAGACGAAGGTACATTCAGCATGTGCACTTTCTGGTTGGTCGAAGCACTGACCCGGGCCGGACGGCTGGACGAGGCCCGGATTATTTTTGAAAAGATGATCGGTTATGCCAACCATCTGGGCCTCTACTCGGAAGAGATTGGCCACAGTGGTGAAGCCCTCGGAAACTTCCCGCAGGCATTGACCCATCTGGGCCTGATCAGCGCGGCCTTCAATCTGGACCGGGCTCTGGACCAGCGAAAAGGGGGCTGATTCAAAAAGAAATGCGCCGCGCAGTTACGAGAACGCGCGGCGCATCATGTAGTCTCGCTTGGATAGAGAAGTAAACTCTGTTGGGAAGCAACGCCTCAGAGAATCGACTGCACCTCGTCCCGGCCAACGATAGTCACCGTGTCATCGGGATGCACAATCGTGACCGTATCGACAAGCTCCACGACTCCCACCGAATGAAAGACCCGATTGCCGCTCAGAACCACCGTATGGTCGCGTTCGGTGTGCGCCGGTCTCCGGAGGGCCGTGATGTAGCCTTTGTCCGCGACCTGACCAATGAAATCCTGGGCCGTCAGAGCGACGATATCGCCTCTTGAATAGGTCATAAGGTTGATCCACAGCAGGGGAACGTTTCCAAGCCACGAAATCCCGTAGCGGGTCGTGTCATAGACCTGGCTGGCACGGACCTGGTACTGGCCGGCTTCCGTCCGCCGATACAGTTTGTAATCAATCACCATCCCGTCCTCGATGTAGCTGGGAACAATTCCAAGAGTAAGGTACCAGGTGAGGAATGTCCAAACGCTACCGATCTTGCCTTGCTTCTTTTCCGTAACCAACACATCCAGCAAAAGCGGGTCTGTGCCGCCGCCGCGTTCGTAGGTAATGAGGGAGTAGTGTTCCACGGGGGACGACAGGACACCAGTCGCCTCTAATCCCTGTCGCAGGGTAAGCTTCAGCTCGCCGTCATTGGAAGAGATGGTGTAGGGAAAACTGGCAATGGGAGCAGCCTCCGGCTGGTGAATCGCCAGGGGATCCGGCTCTCCGGTATACCATAGGATGCAGTTAGAACTGAGCAAGAGACAGAGCCCCAAGGCCGATAAGATACGCGCTTTCATTTGTCCTCCAGGATTTATTAAACTGGCGCCCGCCCGGATTGTGTCCGGTCCGGTATACCTCTGTTGCCGCCAGACTGCATGGCATAAGTTATTTTTTGCAATAAACTTTTTTAAGTACATAATTTCATCGTTTTCTTCAACTGCCAGGCCGAACCCAAAACGGTTCTGCGCCCATGGATGCGGACAAAGAAGCTTCGATTGACAGAAAGCACCCCGCCCCCAGCATTCGATCCGCCATGGGATGCCTTTATTCAGCACCGGGCATCGCGCTTCGGGTCCTGGGCAGCGGCCTGGTAGCGCTCATCGCCCTTTCCTGCACCGGCATCAATCTGGGAGCGAGCATAGGGGGCCCGAACACGCATCCGGCCAGGCCGTACGCGTATCTGGTGCATCGGTATACGGCCGGTGGCGTGGTGCACCGCAACGTGCTGCCCGGCCAATTGGGGGGCCAGGCCCTGGCGTTGCGTACCGGTCGGGCCTGTTCGCATTCCGTACTCTGGGCGATCGCCTGGGGAGATTCCAGCATTGAGGCAGCCCGGCTAAATGGCGAGATCGAAGGCATTGCCTCCGTGGAACATGAAGTCTTCGCTGCTCTGGGTTTTCTATACCACCAACACTGCACCCTGGTGAGCGGAGAATGAACAAGACCGATGGCGTTGCTCCCATCTGCCGCCCCGAGCAGTCGCAAAAGGCGCCCCCGCCGCCCGCATTCCATTCACAACGGCCGGGATTGCGCACCATCTGGGGCCTCTTAATCGTCTTTTGCCTGGGCGGCTGCGCGATCGGGCCGGTACATGGAGTGATCTATACGGGCACCAGTTTTGCAGGCGAGTTCAACCCGGCCAACGACGTGCCCCGGGAAAAGACCGGCACCGGCTGCACCCGTTCCATCCTGGCCCTGGTCAGCTTCGGGGATTCCAGCGTAGGCGCCGTGGCTCTGGCAAACGGGATCAGCCGGGTGGCCACTGTGGATCACAGCACAACTTCTGTTCTGACCTTTGTCTATCGGGACTACTGCACGATTGTTACCGGGGCTGGCTCATGAACACTCCCGATCGAAACAAAAAGCCGGCCCGGCGGTCTTTCAGGCTGCAGTTCGCACGCCCGGGCGGGCATTTTACGCACTCCGGGCCTCCAGAAAGCCTGCGGGTCAACCGTTGGGCGCGCCCGTGCTTTCGGGCATGGATCGCGGCCGTCGTTCTTGTTTTTTTGGCCGGTTGCTTCAGCAGCTCTCCGGTCGAGAGCGTCTTTACAATCAATACCGAGCAGCACATCTATGAGGGCAACGGTCCGCTGATTTCGAGTCATCGCATAGAACGCCGCAGTGAATCCTGTTCCTACCGGATTGCTTACGTGGAGTGGTTGTTCTATGGTTGGGGCGGCGGCCTGGAAGAAGCCCGCCAGTCCGTGAGCATGCAAAAAGCCGCCAGCGTCGATCACCAGAGTCTGGGCATATTCAATCTGACCCTGTTCGGTTTTACGCTCTTCGCCCAGGAATGCATTGTGGTCTACGGCGAGTAGATCGGTAGAGCCCGGACTGTATTTCGAAACTGATCCGGCGGACCGCCTGCATGAGCGACAACTTTCGGTGCGGCCCGCGTGAGCGATCCGCAGGGTGCGAAGCAGTCTCGCGTTAGCGAGACCGAAGCGAACGCGAAGCCCGAAGGAGCGCGACCCGAGCGAAACTCCCGACTAAAAAAATCAATTCAGGCCAGCGGGAAGCGAGGGGCACGCCCTTAAGAGCCTTCCTGGTTGCCGTCACGTTCCAAACCTTGCGCTTCCTTTCGTTTTTGGTGGTCACGCAAACGCGCCGCGGCTTTGTTTGAATGTGCGCCAGGTTGTAGAGCAGTTAGAGCATCGGTTGCAGCAACCGCTCCCGGGCGCAAAGGCACAGTACCGCATGGCGCCGGCCCATCGACCGGGCCCCGATGTCGATCACGCACCGCCACCCCATGCGCGCCAGGCCGCGGTTTTGATTCTCTTGTTTGAACGCGCCGGCCAGCTCTACATCCCCATGATGCAACGCCCGCCCGACTCCGGACCCCACAGCCGACAGATTTCGTTTCCGGGCGGCGCCTACGAAGAAGAGCACGACCAGAACCTGGCCGAAACCGCCCTGCGCGAAAGTGAAGAAGAGATGGGCATTCGACCGGAGCATGTCCGGCTGATCGGATCCATCAGCCCCATCTATGTCGCGCCCAGCAACTACAGCGTGTTGCCCTTCGTGGGCTACTCCGAGGTCGCGCCCGATTACGTTCCCGACCCGACGGAAGTAGAAGAGGTGGTGGAACTACCGCTCGAAGAATTGACCCGGCCCGGTTGCGCGGTTTCGAGCGTTTGGGAACTACGCGGCCAAAAAATGGCAGTGCCCCATTTTCAGATCCGTGGCAAACGAATCTGGGGTGCAAGCGCCATGATGCTCTCCGAATTTTTGTGCCTGATTGATCGCAGTCCGGAACCGCTCCTGCTCAGTACGGACGATACGGTCGGCCGCTGATTTTTTCGAGCTTCGGGGTGCTGGCCTGGGGCTTGCGTCCGAAACAAATGCCCATCGCTTCGTAAATGCTCACGTCACCCAGATCTACAAAACGCTGTTCGATCGCCTGGGCACAATCCATATAACGCACCACCCCTTCTGTGTAGCTGGCCACGGTTACGCCGTATATTTCTTTTGCCGCCAGCTCCAAAGCGCCGGCCCCCACCTGAAGTCCAAAAGCCGCGTCCAGGGCGCTGGTGTGCCCACAGCGCATCAGGTGTGTAGGCCGAATCTCGCGCACTTCCGGAACTTCGTAGAGCCCTTCTACAAGCTGATTGGTTTCGCGCATGAATTCCTTTACGTCCGGATCGTTTTTCATACGACTCGAAATTTCTTTTACGACATACTTGCCGGCGCCCACCAGCGGTCGGTGACCAAAACTATCGGGCGCGGCGTCCTTATCGACCAGCTCCTCGCCCGAGGCGTCGCGCAGACCTTCGGCCACAACCACCATGGCTGCGCCGGCTTTGTTGTCGCTCTGGCGCACGCGGCGAAAAAAGACCTGCTTCAGGTGAGCGTAGAGCACGTCGAAGTCCACCACCACTTCCGGAATCAAAATCGCGTCGGCCTCGGCTGCAACCCCGCCCCGGAAAGCGGTGTGACCCGCGTAACGTCCAAAGACTTCCATAACCACGATCCGGTTGTGAGTGATGCCCGTGGTCCAGAGGTCCCGCACGGAATCAACGATGCGGTTGATGGTGCTGTCGCCGCCCACGCTGTAGGTCATCAGGTCCAGGTCCATGGTCTTGGGTGCGTGCACGCAGGGCACGCCCCGGCCGGCCAGATCCACAACCACCGAACCGGTGTCGTCTCCGCCGGCGATGATCAGCGCGTCGAGAGAGTGCTTCGCAAGCCCCTGCTTGACGCGATCGTACTTGTTTTCGTCTTTGATCTTTGCGATTTTTACCCGCGAGTTTCCGGCCTCACTACCGGCCATATACACGTGGAATTCTTCCAGGCGCTCCACCGTGAGCTCGGGCAGTTTCTGAATGTCGACCAGGTTGTAGAGGCCGGCATAGCCGTTCGGAATCATGTAGGCCTGGACCCCGCGACCGCGGGCCGCGGTCGCCGCACCTTTGATCACGCCGTTTAAGCCGCCGCAATCCCCTCCGGAAGTCAAAATACCAATTTTGTTGAGCGCCATAGGATGTGGAATCTCGGGGGTGTGCCAAATCTGTCAGCCGCTTTTCCAAAAGCCGGCCGCGTCGGAACTCCGACCGATCTTTCGGCCAAACGATCGCGCTTCGGCAAAAACCGGCCGTGTCGGAACTCCGACCGATCTTCCGGCCAAACGATCGCGCTTCGGCAAAAACCGGCCGTGTCGGAACTCCGACCGATCTTCCGACCAAACGATCGCGCTTCGGCAAAAACCGGCCGTGTCGGAACTCCGACCGCGGCATTGATCGAATGATCAGGCCGCCGGGGCCTCGACTTTCGAACCCAATCGGGCGAGCTGTTCTTTGTACCCCTCGGCTTCTTGTTGGAGGCGGGGTCCGGCCGAAAGCATCTTGGTGAGTTCTGCGTCCCGAAATATGTAGAGAAAATTGTAGCAATTGCGAACGATTTCTTCAAGCGCGTCTGCGATCTTCTTGCCGCTCTGCCGATTCGCCGAGGCGATCTCGCGCTTGTAATAGGGAATAAAGCGCGGTCCGATTTCGAGCGACTCGATCGCCGACTTGGCGGCCGCTTTCAGACTATCCCCGGCCTTGCCCGCCTCTTCGAGACGCAGGGCCATGCGATGGTTGTTGATCACCGTGGCCAGGTCATAGTTGAATTTGGCGAACATCTTATTGGAGCCGCGAACGAGCTGCAAAAAGGCCTTTGCGACAGCGTCTTCCGGCTCTTGTTTCATATCACGCACGAAGTCGCCGAATTCGTAGCTGGAGTCTTTGTACTTCTTGAAGAAGGGCTCAATCTCACGTAGAACAACATTAAAGCTTTCGACGTGTTTCTTGAAGAGGCCCGGACGAAAGAGCGCGATTTCTTCGGTCTGATGGCCGCCTTCAATGTAAGTTCCGATGGCACCCGAGAACAGATAGATACAGGTATGCTCGAAGTCTTTCAGGAGCGCGTACAGGAGTTTAATGGGCTCCCGCTTAAAACCCGCAATGACCGAACCCTGAACCCCCTCCCCGTAAATCCGACGTACACTGTCCTCGAGTATCGGATTCAAGAAATCCGTCTTGAGCTTGCCGCCGCTGTCGGTTTCGAAATAGCGCGATCGAACGTCTTCCACTTCGCGGGCTTCCCGAACGCACTGCTCGTATTTTTTTTTCAGACCACCGATCTTTTTGACAATGACTTCCATCACCTGTTCGGGCGCGCGATAGGCATCGAGGGCCGGTTTGCCAATACGGAGTTCTTTTTCAATCTCCTCCCAGGAGAGAATCTTTTCCCGCGCCAGCGCATAAACGGCTATAATAGAATTCTTCAAGCCCGGCTGGCGCTTATCCAGATCGGCGAGGCCGCTCATGACCTTGCGAACCATCGGGACATCGCCTTTTGTCTTTTCGACACTCTCCAGATATTCGGGCAGGTCTTCGGTGAGAGTCTTCTGCCAGTTCGGGTACTGCAGCAAGAGCGCGTAATACTTCTGCAGTTTGATCAACTCCGTGATCCACTCGTTGGGGTTTTCTTTGCGGCGAAAGACGCTACCCCCCTTAACGAATTCGTTCAGCAACTGATAACCCGCAATAACCGTATTGTAGCGAGCGGCGTCCAGACTTTCCCAGGCGGTGCCCGCCGCAACCTTGAGCGAGCGCATGGTCGCCGCAATCTGGTCGTCAGTAAAGATCTCAAAAAGCTTCGGCACGTCGGAAGAGAGCTTCGCGTTCATGCCCAAAAAGCCGGTGTCAAGGGTGCCGGTTTGCTCACCCCAGCGGGTCAACTCGCTACCGAAAAGTCGCGCAAACAGGCCCGGCTTGCGCTCTTTCCTTTTAACCGTTCGTTTCGGAGCGGCAGTTGTCCCGGTTGCGCCTCCGGGTCCAGCGCGTCCGCGTCCGGTGGCCGGGCCGCCCCGACGTTTGCGGCGCTTGCTGTCGTCACGGATATCGGACGGGTCCAGGCGACCCCCGCCCGACTCCCGCCGGTCCAGCTCTTCGATGCGCTGTATACGTACAAAAACGTCGCTGGTGGATTGAACGATCTGATCGACCTTCTCCTGCAGATCGGGCGGCCGATCCTTACGATACAGATCGCCGAAAACACGATGCGCGTCTGCTTTTGAAAGAGTCGGATCCATCCTGAATGAATTAGACGACCGACCCGGAAAGAAACCGGGCCACGAACTACCTCATCATAGCGGCCGGGGATGGCAAGCGCGGATCAGTTCCGGTTGTTCAGCGGATTCTCGACGGTTCGGGAGCCGGCTGGCGGACTGTAGGAAAAGAGCCCGGCGGGGAAACCGGCAACCGGGCGCACGTTGCTCAGCGCTATCGTGTACCAACCCTCACTGTCACGGCGCCGGATGCTCAGCCGGCGAAGGGTCGAATTGTTGCCCCAGACCACACGCACTTCCTGGATCGATTGCGAGGAATCGATGGCCCGACCGATCGCCTGGGTCCCGGTGACCCGGTACTCGAAACCAGACAGCAGCCATCCCAACCCGCCGCTGGCTCCGCCCATCGGCTGTTTGCCGGCCGTATGACTGCCCGGATTGTAGACGACCAGAGAACGACCATTTCCGGCTATCACGCGCCCGTCTCCGAGTCGCAGATGAACACGCCCCGACTGATAAGAGAGCTCGCCGGACAGGCTACCGCTACCGGAACCCATGGAGATGGTGGCGCGAAAACTGGTCAGGCTGGCCATGCGCGCAACGACAGCGCGCACTTCCGAAGGCGCTTCCTGGGCACGTACGCTGCTGCCGCCCCAACTCAACACGAGCAGGGCAAGAAGCAGAAGCTGACCCGTGCGAACCGGGTTCACCTTACTCCAGAACGCTCTTGAATTCTTTGGTAAGGGCCGGCACAACCTCAAACAGATCGTCCACCAGCCCGTAGGTCGCCACCTTGAAAATCGGCGCTTCGGGATCTTTGTTGATCGCCACGATTACTTTGGAAGAACCCATGCCCGCCAGATGCTGGATGGCACCCGAGATACCGCAGGCGATGTAGCAGTTCGGGGACACAGTCTTGCCGGTCTGACCCACCTGATGCGCATGGGGAATCCAACCTGCGTCGACCGCGGCACGGCTCGCGCCGAGGGCCGCCCCGATTGTATCGCACAGCTCTTGCAACAAAGGCCAGTTCTCAGGCCCCTTGATTCCGCGACCGCCCGAAACAATGATGGGCGCTTCGGTCAGCTGGATTTTCTGGCCTTCGGCGGCTTCTATGTCCGAAAGACGTCCTTTGACATCGCCCTCGGCTGCGTCGGAAGCCTCAATGGTTTCCGGACCACTGTGGCTGATGATTTCCTGGGAGTTGGGTCGAATGGTTACGATTGCCGGAGATTTGATTTTGATGTTGGCGTAGGCCTTGCCGGAATAGATCGGTTTTTTGACCTCAACCTCGTCCATGCTGCCTTTGACTTCTACGACGTCCGCCGCAACCGCACCGCCCAGCTGAACAGCGAGCCGCCCGGCGAAGTCCTTGCCGCGTATGGAATGAGGCAAAAGCACAACTTTGGCGCCCTTGTCTTTGGCCACAGCAGCAGCGATGTTTGCATAACCTTCGGGACTGTAATCGCCGGTGTTGTTTTTCACAACGACGTCAGCACCCGCCGCAAACAATTCTTTGGCGTGGTCATCGGTGCCGCCTATCAAAAGAGCAACCACGGGCTCGCCCAGCTTTCGGCCGGCGGAAACCAGCTCCCGGGAGACTTTCTTAAGTTCTGTTCCTTTGAGTTCTGCTACAGCAAGTATGGACATGTTTCCGACTCCTGATGGGCCTGTATCGCTTTAGATGACTTTCACTTCTTCCCGCAGACAGCGGACCAGCTCTTTGGCCTTCGCTTCGGGGCTATCGCCTTCAATGACCCGGCCTGGCGGTCGCGGCGGCGGCGGTTCAGTGGAAGCCACTTGAACGCGCGGAGCCTCAACACCCAGCTCGCTGACTTCCTTGACTTCGATCTTCTTCTTTTTTGAAGCCATAATGCCTTTAAGCGACGGATAGCGCGGATCATTCAGATTCTTGGCGGCAGTTACGACCGCGGGTGTTGCAGTTTCTACCGTGGCCAGTCCGCCTTCAATTTCACGTCGCGCCTTGACCTTGCCATCGGCCAGGGTCAGCTCGACAGCGTTGTTCACATTCGCGCAACCCAGGTGCTGGGCAATCATCGCCGGGACCATCGAGGACTGAGAGTCAATGGCGATGTGGCCGCACAGGATCACGTCGGGAGAGGCGGTTTTCAGGAAAGCGGCAAGCGTCGCCGCTGCATATCCGATATCGAGTACGTTGTAGGAATCGTCTTTGATATGAATGGCATTGTCGACTCCCAGGGCGTAAGCCGTACGCAGAGCATCGGCCCCGCGCTCCGGTCCCAGGGAAAGAGCCGTCACAGTGGCACCGGTCTTCTCTTTCTGGCGAAGGGCCTCTTCGAGTGCGTGCTCATCGAAAGGGGACACGATCCACTTTACGCCCGCTTCGTCAATACCGGCATCTTTGGTTTTGATGCGGGTCTCGGTGTCCGGAACCTGTTTGACCAGAACGAATATATTCATAACGAAGATCTTCTCCTCAATTAATGCGAAACAATAAGGACCAAGAAGGCCCAAGAAGGCCCCCGGGGGCCGGCCACCAGAATTGGAACCAATAGCCGCCTGGTCAATGAATTTATCCACGAGGGGCGCCCTGGTCGGGTCCCATGCCCTGCAGACGCTGCACCAACTGCAGGGACCATACGATGGAAACCAGAACTACGAGAAAGTTACCGTCGCTGCGCAAAAAGAGTCCCAGGCCCAGAAGCGGTACGACCAGGTGCAGGCCCACATAGTTGACAAATGCAGCAATCGAGACGCGATCCGGGGAGCCGCTGAGAAAGGAGCGCAGGCTGCCGCGATAGGCGGCCAGGGTGCCCGGACCCAGGCCCTGGCGCTGCCAGGCGCGTTGCAAGAACAGAGCACTTCCAACCAGGACCACAGCAACGATCAGGCCGAGTATGAAGAGCACCGGGGACATGGAGTCAGGATCAGCGGAACAGGCGACACTAAAAAAATTGTTCCCCGCAAGTGGTCCAGTGAATAATCTCAGTATTATGAGTAGCGTAGCCCCCCTGATTGAGACCAGATCCGGAACCGAGACCGCGCCTTTCGATTTGTTTAATCCTACGCCTGCCCATCGCGACCTGCGGGCGATGGCAGAGCGGTTCAGTCTCGACACCATGGAGCAGCAAGCCCGCGCTCAAGACGAACGGGAAGAGTTCAATGTCGAGCTGTTTCGACGGATTGGAAGCGAACTGGGGCTTTTCGGGCTGACTGTCAGCGAGGAGTTCGGTGGGGCCGGCATGGACGCCGTCGCGGAAGTTATTGTGCATGAGGAATTCAGCCGCACCGACCCGGCCTTTACGCTCAGCTACCTGGCCCACGAAATCCTGTTCGTAAACAATCTCTTCCGGAACGGAAACGACGAGCAACGTCATCGCTATCTTCCGGGGGCTATTGACGGCAGTCGCATCGGAGGCATGGGCATGACCGAGCCATCGGTCGGAACAGATGTTCTGGGGCTCCGCACGGTGGCCCGCAAGAAAGGCGACCGCTACGTCATCAACGGCGCCAAGCAATTCATTACCAACGGATTTGAGGGAGACTATTTTCTGATCTATGCCAAGCTTGAGCAGGCCGACCATCGCAAGATTACGAGCTTCGTGATCGAGTCGAGTTATCCCGGCTTCAAGGTGGGCAAGAAAGAAGAAAAGATGGGCATGAAGGCCTCAAGCACCGCAGTCTTGTTCTTCGAAGACATGGAAGTGCCCGCGGAAAATTTGGTGGGCCGCGAGAACGAAGGCACAACTTCCATGATGCGGAATCTGGAGATCGAACGGGTAACTCTGGCCGCACAGTCGCTCGGCATAGCGCGACGCTGCATTGATGAGATGGCGCGCTACGCAATTAATGAGCGCGAGGCTTTTGGCCGACCGCTTTCCGACTTCGGTCAGATCCAGCGCCTGATCGCGGAAAGTCATGCTGAATACGAAGCGGCGCGGGCCCTGGTCTATAACACGGCTCTGAATATCGCTCCCGACCGCCGCAATTCTCTCGGCGCTGCCTCGGCCAAGCTGGTGGCGACCGGAATGGCTGAACGGGTCGCGCGCAACGCCATTCAGGTGCTGGGCGGCTACGGTTACGTGCGCGAATATCCCGTAGAGCGGTTGCTGCGCGATGCAATTCTCCTTTCGATCGGCGGCGGCACGAACGAAGCGATGCAGAAAAACATCGTCGGCGATCTGGTTCGCCAGTACCGAAAAGACTGAACCATCGAACGATGGCGGGGTTGCCTCCGAACGGAAGCTCCGCTCGAACTCAGGGCGACTCTTCGGAACCGTTTTCCACGGGCCCGGCGTCGTCGTTGAAGTAGATAATCTCTGGTTCAATCTCGCGCTGTAGCTGGAACCGATAGTATCCCTGCTCTGGCTTCCAGAAGCTACCGGAGATCACGTCCACCAGAAACAAAGGCCAGAATAGGATGTTGACCAGGGTGACATAGTCGAGGGTCCGGCGGACCGGAGCAGTTTCCGTCACGTATCCTTCTTTGCGAACCTGAATGCGTGGATCACTCGTTCCCATGCTCCCGTAGTCGATCGTCAGGTCGCCCGGGGTGCGGCCGGCGGGACTGATCGCGACCGCGCCGGCGGAAGCCAGCAGTACATACTCGGCACCGGGCGGATCGCTCTCGACCCTGATGGTGTACGTGCTGTCGCTGAATACGGTGGCGCAGGCGAAAAGCTGATTCAGAAAGAATCCCAGAGCGATGATGCACGTGATTTTCAACAGGGGATTTGCATGTGATTTCATTCGGAGCTCCAGACGGTTCTTCCAGCTTGTGGTAGACCAGCCCGGTCCGTCAATTGTTCATTTTCAGTAGGTTGCGCCGTCGCCCTTCTGGACCCGGCGCCGCCCGGAGCGGGAAAAAGTGTCACAGGGGGCCGCTATGCTGCCCCCATTGAAAAAACGGACCGTGCCGCCGCCGGCATCGGCCGATCCTGAAATTACGGGGCGCACAGGAGCAACAATGAAGGGCAAATCCAGAACAGACAACCGGATGGCAGGCCAGCGTCGGGCTCGAAATACCGGACGGCCGCTGCGCTTCATAGACCTGTTCGCCGGCATTGGGGGCTTCCGCATGGCTTTCGAAGCGGCGGGGCACCGTTGCGTCTTTACAAGCGAGTGGGACCGTTTTGCGCGGCAAGCCTATGAGGCTAACTTCGGCGACACGCCGCACGGAGACGTCCGCGCAATCGAAGCGGCGGATATCCCGCCCTTTGACCTGCTCTGTGCCGGCTTTCCCTGCCAGGCTTTCAGTATTGCAGGCGTGTCCAAAAAAAACGCGCTCGGGCGCGAACACGGCTTCCGGGACGCGGCTCAGGGAACGTTGTTTTTCGAAGTGGCCCGCATCATAGAGCACCACCGGCCTACGGCCTTTCTATTGGAGAATGTGAAAAACCTGCTGCACCACGATCGTGGACGAACCTACGCGACTATTGAGGGCATTCTCAAGCATGAGCTCGGCTATCATCTGCGTCCGATGCTCCTGAGCGCTGCCACCGTTCTCCCGCAAAAAAGAACCCGCATCTACATTGCCGGATTTCGTGACCCGACTGTCGCGGCGCGCTTTCAGGAGCCGGAACTTCAATTGCCCGGAGGCCGCCGGCCGCGCCTGGGCGACATTCTCGAAAGCCGGGTCGACCCGCGCTACACTTTGACCGATCACCTCTGGCGATATTTGCAGGACTACAAAGAGAAGCATCGGGCAGCCGGCAATGGCTTCGGATTTGGACTGACCGGCCGGAACGAAATCGCACGCACGCTATCGGCGCGCTACTACAAGGATGGTTCCGAGATCCTGATTCCCAGACGGAATGGAAATCCACGACGACTCACTCCACGCGAATGCGCGCGTTTGATGGGCTTCCCGGATTCCTTTCAGATCGTTGTCTCCGATACGCAGGCCTACAAGCAATTTGGCAATTCGGTTGCGGTCCCGGTGGTAACCGCTATTGCCCGCAACATGACGTTGGCCTTGAGTCAGCCGGTATTCTCCACCGCCCGCGAAAGCCGGCGTCCATTCGCACCGGCACGTAGCGCCTGACGCGAACCAACTACAAAAAGAACGCAACAAAGCGTAAGTTGGCGACCTCTTGTCTGTATGACGAAAACATACATTGAATGGTCAGCCCGGGCCCAAAGACCGGTCTTGCCGGCGTGTACTCTGCTTGTGCCCCGCCGCCTGGAACCGTACCTGACAAAGCGCAAACGCAGACACGGCGGTGTGGTGCGCTACCTGCAACACCTTCTGAGCCAGGCACCGGCTTATCGCGCCGCAGGGCTGCTTCCCAACGTACAGAGAACCACTCGCTACTATCAGCGCCCGCGCCAGCAACTGGAGCGCTGGCACGTCCGTATTCCGGCCCATCACTGGACGGAGCTGCGCTGTCTGGCGGGTGGAAGCGGGGTTACCATGGCGCACATGTTTGTCCTGCTGATGAAGGTGGAAAGGAGCAAAGCCCTGGAGAGGGTACGCCGGGACCAGGGGACGAATGCAGTTCCGACCTCGCTCTGGGAAAAAATCGGATTTTGGGAGGCCCGGGTCGATTTTGACCTCGAAACCAGACGTTTTACACGCCTCTTCTTCCACAAAAAGCCACCCTGACCGGAAACCAACCCCCATTTTTCCGTTGCTGCACGATCGCTCCGGGTGGAGCTGTAAGCGTGCCGACCCGGTCGACCAGGAATCGCGAACAAACCGAAGCCGGGCTCCGGAAGCGCTTCGGCCGAATTCGCAAGAAACTGCTGCTGTGGTTTCGCGTTCACGATCGCGCCTATCCGTGGCGACAGACGCAGAACTGGTTTCATCTGCTCATGGCCGAGATGATGCTTCGTCGCACGCGAGCCGACCAGGTGGTTCCGGTCTACCGCGACTTCGTCCGCGATTTCCCAACCCCCCGGCACGCGCTTTTACATCCGGCCAAAGAACTGGAAAAGCGCTTTCGGTCGTTGGGCATGCACTGGCGCGGTCAACAGCTGCGTTCGACAATCAGTTATCTGCACGATCACTTTGCCGCACGGCAGCCGGCCGCGGACTCGGACTTCGAAGAAATTCCAGGCGTTGGACCGTATTCCAGCGCCATGTTGCAAAGCCGGTTATTCCGAAAGCGTGTCGCCGCTGTCGATGCAAACGTAGCGCGTTTCATAGCAAGATTGGTGGGCCTGGCCCATCACGCCGAAAGCCGTCGAGACCGCGAAGTTGTATGCCTGGCCAATCGCTTCGTGAATTCACCGCGGGCCGCTGATCTGAATCTGGCCATGATCGATTTTTCCGCATTGGTCTGCAAAGCACGCACGCCGCTCTGTGCTGGTTGTCCGCTACGATCAGATTGCGCATCGGGTCAAATCAGCCCGGAGCGGATGTCCCGGAGCGGGCCGGATAACACGTCCCGGTCTGCCGGACGGGAAGGCAACGCTCCTGCCTCTATGTCCGGACATTCGATCGTAACTTCCACAGAGAGGCCACGTGTGCGAAGAACGCCAGGGGCACGACGAAAGCCGGAATCCAAATGTAGGGGAAGTACATGACACCGTAGTTGGGTCGATCGAAAGCCAGCATCTGAAAGGGCAAGGGCGCCGAAAGAATACCGCGACCCACAATGTGCACGAGCAAACAGAGCCCCACTACATTCCAGAGCAAAAGCCACCGCTTCTGCACGCCCGGCTCCCGCGCGAAAAACCAGGCGATGGCGGGGGCGCTGAGTCCCACCAGAATGTCGTAGTTCAGGCCCTCGAAAGTCATTTCGACCGGAACCAGGCCTTCGTGAAAGAGGGCCCATAGTGCAACCTCAACCGGAAGGCGGACCACATGCACAAGGGTCAGCCAGAAAATGGGTAGATCCAGAATCGCAAGTCGCGTGCGCGAATACGAGAACAGAAAAATAAGGCAAAGCACCGGCGGGCCAACGGCCAGCAGGAATCGCGGGGGCCACGAGTTAAAGACAATGTAGAATTCGTTTACGGCCAGCAGGGTCTGAAAAAAGAGCCAGACCGGCGCGATCAGCCCGACCCATCGCAACCGGGCCGCCGCAGGAAGCGTGAAGCTCAGCGCCACCAGGGCCAGGACAACCGCCGCGATCATCGAAGCGCCCCCCACTACCGAAATTGAAAAGGGCTCCATGATGGTTGGGCTTCCAACCCGCCCCGGGTGCACTCAAGCTTTTTTGCGATGGCCGGCAAAAATCAGCGGCAGATCCCCGAAGACAATTACCGCGACGGCCAGAAGGGGAAAGCCGACGCTTCACCCCCAGGCGGAGAGCATTTCGCCGCGTTCTTCCGAACGTTGCCAGTTCTGATACAAAGTCCGTGGCGATTCGGCTTTCATGGTGGCGCTTTCGTTGGCCACCTGCTGGTCAGCCAGGCTCGGGTCCTTGACCGCGAGCGCTGCTGCGGCCAGTCGGTCCGCATGCCGGGCATTCTTTGCCGCATCCGGCCCGGTGGAGGTATCGACCCGCACTTCCCCACCGATCGCGTAGGGCTTTCCGTCGGGACCGATCACGTACTCGTAGCTCGGGCCGCCCTTGGCCAGGGGCCCCGCTACAGCCATATGGGTTTTCTCGTGGGCCCGTACTTCCCGATCCCGGGCCCGCAGATCCCGCAGAACGTCGCGCTGCTGGTCACTCAGGCCGTCCGAACCGCGGGCTTGTTTATCCGGCTCCGCTGGCGGACGCGCCTCGCCGTGCTCCTTTAGAATAAGCACGTTCCCGGTCGGACGCAACAGGACCACATGCGGGTCATATAAAGCTTTTCCCAGTACGGAGAGCATCCTACTACTATGCATCGGAAACGGCCGGCCTAACCTGAGGTCGCGGCCCCATTTTTTGACCGAATTTTCCTTAAAAAAACAGAAGAACCCGCTTCAGCCGACGGGGGTGTTTTCGATCAGCTTCCGCACGATAGCGGACAATTGCTCGCCGCGATCTTCCTGAATAAAGTGTCCCCCACCCTCAACGCGCGTATGCGCCTGACCCCGAGCGCCCGGGATGCGCCGACGAAAAATCAGATCGGCGCCCGCGGTAATGGGATCGGAGTCGCCGAACGCTGTCAAAAAGGGGCGGTCAAATCGCTTCAGTATCTCCCATGCCCCGGCGTTCGCCACTGCGTCCGGATGTGCGGGGTCGGTCGGAACGAGCAGGGGAAACTGACGTGCTCCTTCTTTGTAGGACTCGTCCGGAAAAGGCGCGTCGTAGGCCGCCCGAACCTCCCGGGGCAGGTCCGTGGTGGTGGCGTTGTTGATCATGCGACCGACATCGAAACGCTTCACAACCTGAGAGAATTTTTGCCATTTCAGAAAGCTCTCGGGCATCGGGAATTCGCCGGTAGGCAGAAAGGTATTGCTGGCAATAATGCGCCGAAAGCGATCCGGCCAGCGCGCCACCAGACGCAGGCCAATCAGACCGCCCCAGTCCTGACAGAACAGGGTTACCTGGTCCAGACCCACCGCATCAAACCAGTCCGCCATCCACTCGATGTGTCTGTCGTAAGTGTAGTCAAGGCGATCGGCGGGCTTGTCGGAGCGCCCAAAACCGACCAGATCGGGCGCGAGCACTCGAAAGCCGGCTTCCACAAGCGGCGGGATCATCTTCCTGTAAAGGTACGACCAGGAGGGCTCCCCATGCATGAGCAACACGGCCTCGCTGCCCGATGGATTTTCGTCCACGTAATGAATGCGAATGCCGTGGACTTCGGCGTAGTGCGGCTCAAAATCATAACCCGGAAGATTCTCGAACCGTTCGTCAGGAGTGCGGAGAACTTTCATATATTAAGGCGTTCCATCGCAAATGCTGCACGTCACGTCAAGTGAACATGCGACACCTGCCGGTGATGCTCCGGCCAGAAAAGCCACGGCGCGAACGCCTCGGCAGCAAAAACGGGTGGGCAATCCGGCGGCCAGCCAGTTCTTTTTCGGGAACTCCTGAGGATGACCCGATGCAAGCCGGACTGCCCAAACCGCTCGCTATATTAAAAGCACCGATCGATCGCTTCTTTGAGTCGGACTCGGCGGCTGGTATTCTCTTGATGGTCGCCGCCACCACGGCCATGATCTGGGCCAACCTGCCCGGCTTAAGCGAGTACTACTTCGCGCTCTGGAACATTCCGGTCTCGGTCGGCTTGAGCGAAGCGAAGCTCAACAAGCCTCTGATTCTGTGGATTAACGACGGATTGATGGCGATTTTCTTTTTCGTCGTGGGCCTGGAAATCAAACGCGAGATTCTTGCGGGCAAGCTTTCCAGCATGCGCAAGGCCAGCCTGCCGATGATCGCCGCCATCGGTGGCATGGTCGTTCCCGCCTCGATATTTTTTGCTCTGAATCCGTCCGGGCCGGGCCAGTCGGGCTGGGGAATCCCAATGGCCACCGACATTGCCTTTGCTCTGGGCATTATGGCGCTTTTGGGTCCGCGGGTTCCGGTGGCCTTGAAGATCTTTTTGACCGCCCTGGCCATCGTGGACGACATCGGCGCCGTGCTTGTCATCGCGGTGTTCTACTCTTCCGACATATCGCTCTGGAATCTTGCAATCGGGGCCGTGTTTCTCTCGCTCATGGTGGGCGCTTCGGCATTGGGGGTTCGCAACCCCTTCATCTATGGCCTGCTTGGCATTGGGGGTGTCTGGCTTTCGTTCTTATTGTCCGGTGTGCATGCCACCGTGGCCGGCGTGCTGGCAGCGTTTGCGATTCCAGCCCGGGTGCGCATTGACCAAAAAGAATTCCAGACAGTTCTGCACGCGGCCGTGGACCGATTTGTCGGAAGTTCTTCCAGCGAGCCGCGCATGTTATCTCACGAGCAACAAAATACGATCGATACAATCGAGGGAGCCTGTGAGAATGTGCAGGCGCCATTGCAGCGGCTTGAGCACCGCATGTACCCGCTGGTGATGTACTTCGTCATGCCGGTCTTTGCGCTGGCAAATGCGGGTGTGGCCATCGACACCAATGCGCTGAGCGCCGCCCTGGGTTCGGTGGGGCTGGGAATCTTCCTCGGCCTTTTGCTCGGGAAACTGATCGGCGTGACCGGCTTCACCTGGCTTGCGATCCGGCTCGGCCTTTCGGACCTTCCGGAAGGATCCCGTTGGAGTCAGGTAGTGGGCGTGGCCTTGCTGGCCGGCGTCGGCTTTACCATGTCGCTTTTTATCGGGAACCTGGCGTTCGACGATCCGAAGCTTGTGGACGCGGCGAAGATCGCCATTTTTGCCGCATCGTTGGTGGCCGGCCTTCTGGGATTTCTGGTGCTTTTTCGATCGGGAAACAAGAGCCCGGCATAGACGCAGTCCGCGTTTGCGAACGTCGCAGTCCGGCGCAGGTCTCGGTTCTTGCTTCGTAGGCGCGCGGGTGCAGGCCAGTTTCCACGGAGGGACGCGGGCCGCCTATCGCATGCCCGGAGCTGGAAACGAGCGACACTTCATGCGGGCTGAATCGATCGAGTTAGCGAACCGCTGCAGCCAAAACATCTTCGCGACGGCGTTGGGCCGGACGAATCGCGAAACAACGCTGATTACGGAAGGACCGTGTACTCGTAGCGGAATTCGAGCGCCGCATTTTGCGCCCGATCCTTCGCCCGGGCAATCAGCAGGTGGCGGCCCGGCGCATGCACATGTTCCGGATAAAATACTTCGTAGGTTCCGTAATCCGGATCGTGATCGACTCTGCAGTCGATGCCGTCCACCTGAACCGCGACCGAGGCCGGGTCGATCCCGGACTCGTAATCAATCGGGCGCAGCAGCAAGCGGAAGTCACCCCGATATGGCGTATTCGGTAGCGCACGAAAGACCGGGGCGCGCTGATCTTCGAGCACCACGTAGGTCCCGGTGGATCGGACCAGAGCCCGATATTCCCCGCCGACATAGCTCGTGCTGACCACGCGAAAACCGGTCCGTTCTACAACGTAAAGCGCGGCCTTCGGTGAGGCAGTTGCATGAACGCGCACTTCAATGGGTGCAAGAAAGTCTTTGTATTCGGGACCGACAGTATAGGCAGAGCTCAACGCACGTAGGTGTGCCGGTACCGGAATCGACCGGGATGTTATCTCTATTTTGCGATCTTCAAAGAGCGCGGCGCTGCCCACCCGCAATTCCATTTTTTCATCGGCGCTCCGGAGCAGATTTTCTCGAGCCGCGCGCAGGTTTGGCACTTCCGGCGGAGTTTCACCCGGCGCGCCTCCACGCACCGTGATCCCGGCTACGGAACCGTTGCCCGATGCGTCGGCTACCTGAACCCGAACCCGTGCGCTTGCCCCCGGGGGCACCTCAATCTCGCCGGCCCGCTCGCTTTCTACAAACGGCAGTCCCTCCGGGCGCGGTTCATACAGCCGATACACAAAGCGTAAGGGTCCGGCGAGTTGTGTGTCCCCTTCGTAAAGCAAGCGACTCGCGTCGGCGGGAAGGCGCCGCATACGTTCCATCTGAAACGAGAATCGTGTTTCGTCGTTGAGAAGCAAACGGGCCGAGTAAAGCCCCAGACGCGAGTTGCCCGATTGGTCGTAGGCGCTCACGAGTACGCGCACCGGACCACTGAGTTCAATTTCGGTCGCCTGGACTGGCCGGTACTCAACTTCGGCGACCGCGCCCCCTTCTTCGTTCGCAGGCACCGGAGCGGACGGTCCCGACAAACGACGAACCGGAATCTCGACCGGCGCCATGCCTCCATTGACGCGTCCGTGCGGCAACACCGGCGCAAACCGAAGGGCCTCAATGGTCGGGGCAGTCGTATCTTCCCAGGGCAGAACCCCGGCCAGAGGGTTGATGGAAACGCCCCGTTCGCTGTATTCAAAATGCAGGTGGGCGATGCCGATTCCGCTATCGCCCGAGTAAGCAATCAGATCGCCACGCCGGACCGGAATGGCGTCGACTGGCGGAAACACGTTGAACTCCTCGCGGAGCTTGATCTTTTCCGCCAGCTCCGGCAGGCGCTCCAGCAGAGCAGGCGAAAAACGGGAAAGATGTCCGTAGAGAGTCTGCCGTTCTCCGGGATGGTTGATCCAGAGACCGTAACCGATATCGTAACGGCCGTACATCAGGCGAAACACATAGCCATCGTCTGCGGCGTAGACCGGCCGTCCGATCTGGCGGTCCGTGCTGAGGTCAACGCCCAGATGAAATTGAGACCAACGGTATTCTCCAAAGTCTCCGGTCACGTGAAGTGGCAGATCGAGCGGCGCATGGAGCTGGTTGGGCGAAGCCCCAAGAAGCTCGCCCGGCATGCAACTCATCAGGTGCGGGGCTGCCAGCAGGACCAGGGTCAAGAGGCTCAGCCACCGGTTGCACATCCGCGCGGCAGCGCGTTCAGGCCGGTTCGATCGCTTCCAGATCTTCAAAATGGGGCGCCTCAGCGCAAAGCGGTACCAGAACTGCCACGAAGCGCTGCGTGTACTCCGCCTCCCGATGCCGGGCCTCTTCCGCCGGTCCGGGAAACTCCATGTAGTGGACGAAAGACAACGCATCTTCCGCAAGGGCGTTCGCCTGGTAGGCGGTGCGCGGCTCATGCTTCCGGACCGCCCGCACGAACTCCCGCACGGCTTCCTCGACTCGTCCGCGCTGCCCGGACCTGACCCTGTATCGCACCAATTTGCGCACCATGCCGGATCGGCGTACTGCGCCCTGGGCGGCAGGTCGATTCGTTTTCTCCTCAGGTGCATTTTTTCATTGCCAGGAGCCAGATTATGTCCCATTGATGGCTCGTGTCCGCCGCCGAACGTTTCCTCCGCAAGATCACTCCAGGTAAGGACCAGCCGATCCCTCCGGAAACCCGCGCGCGGCCCGCGCTGGGTCAAAACATTGATCTGAGCGTCACCGACCGCGGTTTGCTGCGCACTCTGCGTACCCAGGTTTCCGAACAGGAACGCGCCGCCCGCGGTACCAATCGCGCGGCAAAGCTCCTGCTCGCTTTGGGAGCCGAACACGCTGCACGCATCCTGAAACAATTGGAACCCGCCGAGATCGAGCGCCTGATGACCGAAATGGCGCAGATTGACCACATCAGCGCCCACGAAAAAAAGCAAATCCTGGCGGAGTTCGAGGCGGACGCACGGGACTTTGAAGCGCCCGTGCGCGGAGGCATTGAAGAGGCCCGCCGCATGCTTGAGCTCGGGCTCGGTCCCGACGCAGCGGCCGACATCATCGGACGTTTGAACCAGCGCGATCTGCATCAGGATTTCGAATTCTTAGAACAAATTGACCCGCCGGTTCTGGCAAACGTCTTGAGCCAGGAGCACAGTCAGGTGGCCGCGGTCGCTCTTTCTTACCTCAAACCGCGCATTGCCGCTTCCGTGATGAAACATCTGCCGCCCGAGTTCCGCGGGGAGATTGCGCTTCGCATCGCCCGAACTGCGCGCATACATCCAGAAGCCGTTGAACGAGTGGCCCGTGTTCTGCGTGAAAAGTTCGAGAAACGACGGGGTGAAGTATACAGCGAAGTCGGAGGCGCCAATACGCTGGCAAACATTCTGAACCATATGGATCGCGGGAACGAAGACGAGATCCTGGGCGTACTGGGCAATCGCGAACCCGATATCGTCGAAGAGGTTCGCGAAAGGCTGTACACTTTCGAAGAGCTTGCAAACCTGGACCATCGCGAAATGCGTTTGCTCATTTCCCGCGTGGACGACGATATGCTGCTCGCCGCCGCTTTGCGGGGCGCTCAGGAGGACGTTCGCCGGCACTTCTTCAACTCCATGTCGCAAAACAGGGCGGCGGACATCCTCGAAGAGATGGAAAGACGCGGACCGCTTCAGGTCAGGGAAATCCATGAGGCGCGCGGCTTTATCCTGAACATCGCCCGCCGCATGGACGAAGAGTCCCTTATTGTCATTAAGAAGGACAAGGAAGAATATATCTGAGGGCATCGGATCGATGCGAGGTCTTGTTGTTTGACCTGGGGCAGGTCCTGTTTCTCTTTGATTGGCAGCCGGCCCTGGAGATTGTTTCCCGCCACAGCCCTCTCGATGCCGACACCATACGAAAAGTAGTCGTAGGGCACGAAAAACACCGCGGCTTCGAACTGGGTCTGACCACCGAGGCCGAGTTTTTTGCCTGGTTACGAACCGAACTCCGAGTCGACGCGCAGGCACCTTCTCTGGAGCATCTCTGGAATGGGATCTTCCAGCCCCAAAAGGAGAATCTGGAGATCTTCGAACGGGTCCGTCGCACACACCGCGTCGCCATCGTGTCCAATACGAACCCCGCCCACGCCCGCCATCTGGAAACGATCTGTCCGGCGCTCTTGAAGTGCGACCGCCGTTTCTATTCTTTTGAAGTCGGCCTGCGCAAACCCGATCCGGCCATATTTCGCATGGCACTCGAGGCCATGGGGGCCAGACCCGGCCACACGCTGTTCGTGGACGATCTCGAGGAAAATGTACGGGCGGCGGACGCGATCGGGATTCAGACAATTCATTTCACCGGTCACCGATCCTTGTTGGAGGATTTCCGAAAGCGGGGACTCCTGGAATAAACCGCCCTTGGACATGCATCTCATCTCGACCTATTTTCAGAGAAAAGATCGCTTGCAAGTCTTTCGTCCGCCGCGAGTCTTTTGTCCATGCTACACCACGTCGTACTCATGCAAACCAGGGCCGGGGCGCAACCGGAAGCGCGCGAACAAATTCTCAAGCAGCTGCGAAGCCTCCCTGCTTTGATTCCCGAGATTGAGGACCTGAGCTGCGGCCTGAACTTTGCGGACCGATCTGGGGGCTTCGATCTGGTGCTTTCCGTGCGACTCGCCGGCAAGAAGGCACTGCAAACCTATCGGGACCATCCGGAACACGTTCGCGTACTCGAGACCTGGATTCGTCCGAACGTCGAACAGGTCGTCGCAGGAGACTACGAATACTGATCACGGTCGGAGGCAACGCCTATGTGGGAGTACCTGGTCAAACGAATACGGCCCCGAGGGGTCGAGAAGCCCGAAAACGCCGACGTGCATCGGGCGCATAATGTAGATCCGGATCACGCCGACCGACCGATTGACCTGCATGAAAATCGCCCGCAGTTCGAAGGACAACCCCCCAAAGGAGAGCCGACCGTACCGGCACGGCGACCACGCCGCCTCGTATGTCCCGCCTGTCAGAGTCCCATGCAACGCGAGCTGATCGGCAACGTGGAGATCGATCGATGCGAGCAATGCGGCGGCATCTTTTTGGACCGGGGGGAACTGGAGGCCCTGAGCGGACGTCCCGACCCGTCCAGTTATGTGCAGGAGCCCCGGGGCGAGGACCCGGCCTTGATCTATACGCCCCATGGGCTTACGAGCCACGTGCGGGAAGATTTTAAAGCCTGAGCACAACCCGTGAGAAAACCTCGACGAAAACGGGGCCGCTCCAAATCGTGGCAGGCAGTACTATCGGTTTGTTCGCCAACCGGCGCAACCGCGTCCTGAATACTTGCCAGTACCTCTCCGGAGTTTGATGTGATCACAGTCCAGAATGTTGCCCTGCGCTATGGCCAGCGCGTGCTTTTCGATGAAGTAAACCTGAAGTTTACGCCCGGCAATTGCTACGGCCTCATTGGGGCCAACGGCGCCGGCAAATCCACGTTCCTCAAGATTCTCTCCGGAGAAAACCAGGACTATACCGGAGAGGTTATCATTCCATCCGACGAACGCATGGCAGTTCTGCGCCAGAATCACTACGAGTACGACGAATACCCGGTCCTGGAAACCGTGGTCATGGGCCATCGCAAGCTTTACAAGATTCAGAAAGAACGGGACGCACTATATTCCCAGGCCGAAATGTCCGACGCGGATGGCATTCGTGCCGCCGAACTTGAAGAAGAATTCGCCGAACTCGGTGGTTATGAGGCGGAAGCCCAGGCCGGCGCGATGCTCGAAGGCCTGGGAGTGATGGTTGAACTGCACCAGAAGCGCATGCAGGAACTCAACGACAACGAAAAGGTTCGTGTGCTGCTCGCGCAAGCCCTGTTCGGAGATCCGGACATTCTGCTTCTGGACGAACCGACCAACCATCTGGACGTAGAATCCGTAATCTGGCTCGAGAACTTTTTGTACGAATTCAAAAACACCGTGATCGTGGTCTCGCATGATCGCCACTTTCTAAATCAGGTCTGCACCCACATCGTCGACATCGATTTCAGCCGCATGCGACTTTATGTTGGTAACTACGATTTCTGGTATCAATCCAGTCAGCTGATCCTGAAGCAGAGAAAAGACGAAAACAAAAAGAAAGAGGACAAGATCAAAGAACTGAAAGAATTCATTCAGCGCTTCAGTTCCAACGCCTCGAAAGCCCGTCAGGCAACTTCGCGAAAGAAGTTGCTCGACAAGATACAAATTGAAGATCTGCAACCGTCGACCCGTCGCTATCCGTACATCAATTTCAAGCCGGAACGTGAGGCAGGCAAAGAAGTCCTAACTGTCGAAAACCTGGGCAAACAGGTAGATGGCGAATGGCTTCTCAAAGACATCTCGTTTCGACTCGACAAAGAGGACAAAGTCGTCCTGGTTGGAGGCACCGGCAATGCGCGCAGCGTGCTTTTTGACGTTCTGATGGGCGTCATTGAGCCGGATGCGGGGGAGCTCCGCTGGGGCCAGACGATTACACCGGCCTACTTTCCCCGCGAATACGACCACTTCTTTGAAAAGCAGGTGAACCTGATCGACTGGTTGCGCCAGTTCTCAAAGGACCAGGAAGAAGGCTACATTCGCGGGTTTTTGGGGCGCATGCTTTTTTCGGGAGAGGAGGCCCTGAAGACCTGCGACGTGCTTTCCGGGGGAGAAAAAGTCCGCTGCATGTTCTCGCGCATGATGCTTCAAAATGCAAACCTGCTTATATTCGATGAACCAACCCATCACCTGGATCTCGAATCGATAACCGCCTTGAACCAGGCCCTGCAGGAATTTCCCGGCGCGATTCTGTTTACGACCGTGGATCACGAGCTGGCCCAAACGGTCGCCAATCGAGTGTTCGACCTGAGCAACGGCAAGTTCGTCGATCGCAAGACCACCTACGATGAGTTCATCGCCGAGAAACGCGCGCATTCAAGCGGCGCCCGGGCGGAAGCCGTACACTGAATTATAGTGTAGCGTTTCGCTCAAGCAAAGCGTGGGCGTCGTTTTTCGATCAAAGCCTGGAACCCTTCTTTTGCATCGGCGGACTGTAGCAAGGCCAGCGTATCGGCGCGGTCCTTTGCCAGGATCGTTTCCCGATTTAAGCGGTGGGCGTGCTTCAGGTTAGCTTTGATAGCGCGAATCGCGGTTCGCGAACCAGATCCGATCTTTTTTGCATGGCTGCGCGCTTTCTCAAGCAGGCTGTCTTCGGGTAGCGCTTCATCGACCAGCCCCATGGATACGGCCTCAGGAGACTTCAGGGCCCGGCCGGTCAGAAGCAGGTCCCGGGCGTTCGTGATCCCCACAAGTTCCACCAATAGCGAACTCACGAAAACCGGAAGTCCGATGCCGAGATTCACTTCCGGGTACGAAACGCGAGCGCCCCGTTCCACCATGAACCGATAGTCGCTGACCAGGGCCAGCATGGCGCCGTAACCGATCGCGTGACCGTTGATGGCGCAAACCGTGGGTGTGGGAAAGTAGAACAGTCTATCCAGAACGTCAAAAAACCGACCGATCAGCGCGCGGACATCTGACTCAGCCCGGCCGTGCACCGCATCCGGAGAGAGTCCGTTCGAAAAAAAACCGGTGCGACTCGACGTAAGCACCAGGGCTCGTAAGGTCTCGTCCGAGGCGTGCTCTTCCAGGCTCTGGAACAAGGCCTCGAATGCCTCGGACGTGAAAGCATTGCTTTCGTTGAAGGACAGACGCAACTCCAGGACCCCGTCCTGGTTGGATTTCTCGATCATAGGAAACTCCGGCAGTTCTCCAACGCCAGGGAACCGGTCCGGCAATTGCATGTAAAGAAAAGTGGGATTCGCGCCCCGCTACATTTCGGCCCGAAGCGGGTCTAAAGACCGCTCACATCGTAGTACCAAACGCCATCGACCGATTCCCATTCGCTGAGGCCATCGAAGGTGCGCGGTTGTTCGATGCGCTCAAAGACGAGCGGGCTCCAGGAATGCACCTGAACATTGCGCACGGTCAGTTCGTAACGCACGGCTGCCCGGGTTCCATTGTCGTAGCGTTCCACGCCGAGCAAACGCACGGTCAGACCCAATCCGCCGGCAGAACGGAGTGCGCTCCACTCCTCGGGTGTCAGATCGTACTGATCCAGCACCCGGCCCAGCCGGGTTTCCCGATCAGGGCCCGGGCGAACAAAGGGCCGCAACAACCCTGCTCGCTGGTTCCGATTGAGAGAGGGCGAACGTACCTGCTCCAGGGCCCGAAACAAAGCAAAGAAACGATCCTCCAGCGGTCCTGCTTTCAGCCCAGGTGTGGCGAGAGTGAGCGCAAACAAAGCGATCATCAGAACATAAACAAGTGCGCGATATTGCGGCCGACGCACCTGGATTTGGCCCTCTGGCTTATTTTGAGTCATGGGCCGTTTTCTTTCCCGCCGCACACCACGCAAGTCAAAGCGCTCACTCGGTGTCCCGCGCGCCCGGCGTGAAGCTCAAGATCGGGCGGTCGCCGAGGGCGCGCCTCCGAAGAGCAAGCAGCGATTCGCGGGTACGCGAAAACGAAAGCAGGATCGCGCCATCCTGCGGAACCTGAAACCCCAGGAAGGGGTTGCCGGGATACAAAGCGACAATAGGCCCAAAGCTCAAACCCGACTCCTGCTCCTTTGCAGTCTTCCAGGTTTCCAGGGCTTCCAGCTCGCGATTCCAGATCGGAAGGTCCGCCTCCTCAATCTCCACCAGCCAGAGATGCTCGGGTTCCTGTCGGTACTGCTGAAAGAATTCGCGGAGTTGTCGAAATTGCTGAACCCGTAACGCTTGCGCCTCGGTTCCATCGGAAATCGAGAGAGAATCGCTTCGATAAAAGAGCACCGCATCGGTTCCGGCCGGCCGGGCACGGGGGTCATAGATTTCTCCTAACGAACTGATGCTCTCTTCGGAAACGGCCTCATTCAAACTTGTGCGCTGGCGCGCGTATCGATTGTTGATAATTCGATAGCGCAGGTCGGCCAGTTCCAATTGCTTCCGAAAATGATCGGCGATCAACGGCGACGAAACCCAGTGCGAACCGACCTCAAAAAAGAGACCCTGAAGAAGTTTGTAGCGGATCTGCCGCTGGACCGATTCATCCAGATCTTCGAGGGACAGTTGACCCGAAACGAATCCGGCGCGAAGGGCCCGCGTCATTTCCGCAGTCACCCGCGGGTCGTGCCCGGAAACCAGAAGGATGTCAACGCCCGCCCGGAAGGCCTGCACAGCAATCTGACCCGGGGAGTATCGATCTGCTATAGCCTGCATTTCGATGGCGTCGGTCATCACGAGACCGTTAAACCCGAGTTGGTCGCGGAGTAATCCGGACACGATGGCAGTGCTGAGCGAGGCCGGATGCTTCGGGTCCAGATCTGGAATCAAGAGGTGTGCGACCATCACAACCCCCGCCCCCTCAGCGATCGCGGCACGAAAAGGAATAAGCTCAAGCTCTTCGAGTTGTGAACGTGTCTTGTGGATGACCGGAAGGTCAAGGTGACTGTCTATGCTTGTATCTCCGTGACCGGGAAAGTGTTTGATCACCGGACCGGTAAGGGCGGCGGCCGCACCGCGATTGTAGGCAAGGCCCAGACGTGTGACGATCTCCGCCGTTTGTCCGAAAGAACGAACGTTTATGACCGGATTGGCCGCGTTATTGTTGATATCGAGCACGGGCGCGAGGACCAGATTGATCCCGAGACGACGCAGTTCGTGTCCGGTAACGAGGCCGATCTCTTCGGCATAGGAACTCGAATCCGTGCGCCCCACCGCCATAAGAGAAGGAAAGTGCGTCGCCAGTTCGGGCCCCAGTCGTTGCACGCGACCACCTTCTTGATCGACGCTGATCAAAAGAGGCACGCCGGAAGCGCGCATGGAAGCCGATTCAAGGCCGCGCGTGAGGTCCAGCAACTGCCCGGGTGTTCCAATGTTCCGGGCAAACAGGATCACACCACCGACATAGGCCTGCCCGATCTGCCTGGCGATGGTCGGATCCATGTCAGGGCCGCTCAAGCCCACGTGAAGAAGCTGGCCTATCTTCTGGTCGAGGGTCATGCCCGCCAGGATCCGTGCCGGGATTGCAGACAATTGATCCTCGATGCGCCTTTGATGAACGTAATGCATGCCCCGGATTACGCCGCCACCCAGGGCGATAACGCCAAGGATCAGGGCCAGGGTGCGCCAGCGTTGCATACGGTACTGCCTCCGGAACTGCGGGGCCAGACAACCCTTTTTATTGACATTGCTCTGTCCGGCGGGCATAAGGGTCCGGGTCACGGCACATGAGCAGCGAAAACAAAGCAATCGATCTGGACGATGAACGTTACGCAGACATAAAGGACCGGGCCTCAATCCTGGCCGGAATTAACGCCGGACGCAAGGTCGTCCTGGTGACCTACTCGCTAAGCGAGATCATGGAGCGCCAGCTTGACTTCGTGATCGCCGCTATCTTGAAGTTCTACGAACGGCCGGCGTTACAAAGCACGCTCTACACCTGCCTAAAAGAGATTGTTGTAAACGCAACGCGGGCGAACGCCAAGAAGAAGTTCTTTGACTCGCAGAACCTGCGTATTGACGACCCGGAGGAATACAAGCGGGGCAATGCGCTAATGAAGGAGCAGATGTCGGAGCAGTGGATCGAAAAGTACGGCGGCATGGCCCGGGAAGCGGATCTGCGGGTAACGATTGCCATCGAACACGAACCAGCCGGTTTGCGGGCCTGGGTTATTAACGATGCACTGCTGCTTTCGGCGGAGGAAGCCCGGATCCGCGAGCGCTTTGCCGACGGAATGAGTTACGAGGACCTGGTGTCCTTCTATATGTCAAACGCTGATCAGACTGAAGGCGCGGGAATGGGCCTCGTAATGAATCTACTCCTGCTCAAGGGCGAGAACATAAACCCGGCCCTGTTTCGCATTGGCATGGTGGATGGAAAAACGACCGCCCGCATTGAAGTGCCTTTCACCAGCGAGTTCAAGAGCGTGCGCGGCGACGACCCCGGCGGGTTCAAAGAACGTCCGGATGATATTCGCCTGGACTACCGCCGGGTTTGACCGGGGAAAGCAGGCGGGCCCGGGCCATCTCCATCAACTCGACACACTGGCGCTCGAAGAAAGGCGTGGGTTCCCGGCATAAGGTGCATTGAACGGCCGCCGCCAGCACGGCCGCCACCAGATTGCTGCCGGCGGCCTCCGGGTCCACGCCGGCTGCGATATCACCCCGCTCGCGGGCTGCCCGGAGTTCCTGCCCCCAGATTTGGGACAAACGCGAGAGTTCTGCGGGCAAAATGGTATCGCGACCGCCGGCTGGAGTGCTCAGTACTTCCAGGGCGGGCGCGAGGCTCCCCCCCGCCGACCGGACCAGGCGCAGCAGTCGTTCGAGCCGGGCCAGAAAAGCCGGAACGAAGTTTCCGGTCAATCGCCGGCGACCCATGTGCAACGGAGCCAGCAGCCTGCGGGTGAGGTGCCGGAAAATCTGCTCGCGGCGCCCCAGATACAGATACACGGTCCCCTTTCCGACTCCGGCCCGACGGGCCACGTCTTCCACACGCAGACCGTCCACGCCACGTTCCTGCACGGCCTGGAGGGCGGCTTTGAGCAGGGCCCGTCGGCGGCCCGCGGTTCGTGCCCTGGCTACGGCTGGCATCCTGGTAAATTGATCGACCGACCGCTTTCTAGCCGGGAGCCTTTTGTCTGGCGGAGCCGCCAAACCGATACTATTAGTGCAAAAACCGGAAAATGTTCGCGTTGTACTAGCGTCAAAGTGCTGGACTGCGAACACTGGCCGCAACAACTGGTAGATCTGATGACAAACAGTGACATAATGTCGAGACCGGCGTATTTCGAGCCCGGCGGGAAGGTCGCCTGATCATGACCAACGCCGGCCCCCGTTTCGAACACAATCTGCGCCTGGAGATCCGCTCGGTCCTGACCGGGTTACCCCGGGTCCAGCACGCCCTGGAAAACCTGCTCGGACGTTACGAACAGCTACGTCTGTACGACTGCCTGCGCACCTGCCTGGTGGAACTGGTCACAAACGCCCTGCGGGCCAATCTGAAGCACGCCTTTCTGACCGAGCGTGGGATCACCGACCTTGCGAATGATGTAGAGTACCGGGCCGCGCTTCAGGAATTCAAGGTCGCCTATCGTGATGAAGTCCAGGCGGGGGAATTGCGCCGGCGGGCAGAAGCCATGGGACTGTATGTGCTCGTTCGATTTGGCTGCTCCCAGGAAGGACTGTGCGTGGAGGTCATCAACAACCTGCCATTGCGACCGCACGAGGAGTCCCGCATCCGAAGCCGCTTCGCGACAGCGATGGGTTACACGGACCTGGTCGACTATTTTGACGACCACCACGACGACACCGAGGGTTCGGGGCTCGGCTTTGCTCTGAATTTATTTTTTTTGCGGGCCGAGAACATTGATCCCTCACTGTTTCGGGTCGGCGTTGTCGACGGATGCACGGTGGCCCGCATCGAAGTGCCGTTTCTGGAAAGCTACAGTAGCCCGCGCCAGCGCTACGCCGAAGCGGTCTAACGCCGGCACGGTCGTTCTCCTGTCCGGTCTGCCGATGTTCAGACGGCCTCTCTCTTGAACAGGTTGATCACGCCTCCGGCCAGGACAATCTCCCGCTGGCGCGGACTGAGTGAGGTCCGGGCGCGGTACGATTCATCGCGCTCCTGGTTTCGAACACTGACCACTTCACCTTCGGAAACGGCGCGGCGCAGACCTTCGATGTGCAATAGGTCTCCAGCCCTTGAAGAACTCCAGCACGGCCTGGCATCAGGCGCGAGGTCCTGCCGGCCCTGGTAGCTGCGCCATCGTACGGGGTGAGAACACTTTAGATGAGAGCCTAAAGCACTTCCGCGGAGCCATAGCTCAAAAACGTATCCCGAAACGTTCGGTTGCGGGCGGTCAAATACGCATCGGAACGACGCGCTCTGGATATCGCAATCTCGTCCACGACACCAAAGAAATAAAGATTTGCAGCTCCAAAGTTCTGACGCCCGAAATAAATATCGTCGGTCTGAGTTCCCAGGATGCCGCTTGCCCCGGGACACGCCACGTTGGTTGCGAGCGCGCCATCTTTATAGAACCGAACGCGCAGTGCGGCCTGATCGTAGGTCACAGCCGCGTAGATCCAGCTCGCGGCTGTCACGGACGCGCCGGTCTCGCTGGGATTCCGATAGGTGTTGGTGAGGTCGCGGTACTCGGTCCCCAGCCTGCCGGTTCCCGTGGCAAAGAACACGGCGTAATTGTCAAAATCATTGGACCCTTTTTCCAGCAGGTAGGCATGCGTTGTGCCGCCGCCATCCCAATTAAACAGGGCTTCCAGAGTGAAGTCGGTCGCCAATCGCAGGTCACCCGCATCGGAAACATTCACGTGGCCTGATCCGACAAAATTCAAACCGTATCCTGTCAGGGCCGTGGTCCGGGCGGCCGCACCCATGGCCGTCGCCGTTCCCGGGTGACTATTGCCACTGCTGTCCTGAAATTGGGGGGCCGCGTCTGCGGGCGACTCCTGAAAATGCCACACACCCTGATAGTTGTCCGACCAAAGCGAGCTCGCCGTTTCGTCAGCGGCGGCGTTCGGGTTTCCATAATAAAGGTAAAAATAGCCCGTGTCGCTTCCCGCTGTGATGGTGGGCAGGCGCACCCACGCGGTTGAAGTTCCGGCCTCGTTCCAGCGTTCAATCTCGTAGGGCAAAAGCGTGCCGTCTTCAAGAGTAAACCGCACGTCGGCGCCGCTGTCAACGGTCAGGCTGTAATCGATGCGAGTGTTGTCCAAATGGACCAGCATTGGAAAGTTGCTGAGGTCTTCGCTGCCGGAAGCGTTGAGCACGGTCAGGCGTAAGCGCCTGGTCCAGCCGAGATCTTTCAGCAGGTCGCCGCTTCCGCCTGCGGCATTTAGAAGAAAGGCCCCATAGAAATTATTTGCTTCGTACTGCGCACAGGTCTGAGCAGAAAGCACGACACACGAAATTAAGATCAACAGGAACAACCGACGCGGATGTGCAGTAACGCGCAGGCTTCCGGTCGGTCGGTTCCCACGCCGACCGGAAGCGGAAAGCAGTCCGGCTCCCGTCCGGAAGCTTCCTGCAACCGGACGCGGAAAAACCGGTCCGCGGAGCCTATCTGAATGCCTGGATGTTTGTGAACGTCTCACCCGAACCAGGGGGCCTGAAACGGCGTCATTTCAAAGCCGTCCCCGCCACACCGCTATGCCCAAACATACGACGGGGACGGCGCACTCCGGAGTTCGGAGAAATAAAGCTTTGCCCCCTCCCGTTTTTCGATTAGAGCGTCATGTACGCTGCCTGTCAAGGTGAACAGCGTTTGATATACAACAACTATGGGCCCCTTTCGCTATATCACAAGAAACATCGGTGGCGGTGAAGAGTATCGCAAGCTGGTCGTGAAGAGTTATGCGACGGTGCCCGCGCTGGTAATGACGAAAGCGTTCAAGTACGCCCGTCAGGGCACCGTAGAGCGAGCGCGCGGACACTACGAAGAATCGCTACGCTACTTCCTTGAGGGTTCCGCCGTCTGGGGTGACCGCGTGCGGGGGCTCGCAAATGCCAGCGTAGTTCGCGTCAACGACTTCGAACCCGAGCCCATGGGCTCGCTGGTCTTCATCAATCATGTTTGCGAGCTGGACTTTCCGTTCGATAGCCTCGTTCTCAAGTTGCCCTATCTCGCAAATCAAGAAATCAAGAACAGTGTGTTTGCGTATTGGTGGATGCGGGCCATGGGTTCCGAGGTCTTTGACCGTCGCGATTCCCGCACCATCGCCACTTCAGTTCGCAACCTCGTCGCACGCCTGAACGATACGTCATTCATTGTGTATCCGGAAGGCGGCCTTTCGTACTCCGAAGAGTTGAAGCCTCTGAAGAAGGGCATGGTGCGGATTGCCCACGAGAATCGAATTCCCATTCACGTCATCATTAAGAGTGGCCTTACCGCACTTCTGGAAGGTCATCCGGCGCCGGTGATTGCTTACTCGTCAGCAGGCGTTGTAGATCCCGGAGACTTCGCTGACTGGAAGGCCTTACGCGAGGAGCTTACAGCCCGCTTCCGCGAAGGAAAAGCAAAGCTCGACAGTACCCTGCAGACCGAGTTGCAGAGCGACCCCCTTCACCAGGCGCAATGAAAGTCGATTCAGGCTTGCCGGACGGTCGGCAATCTTCGAAACGGCAGGGACGGCGCGGCCTTTGAGCGTGGAAACTACAGACCTACCGCCTGAAGAACGGTGGGGACCTTTTGCAACAATCGGGCTGGCCGTTTTGATCATGCTGGCTTTTGTCGGCGTGCAGCAGCTCGTCGCGATCGCATATTCCGGCTTTCTGGCAACGCCTGAAGCCGAATCTATGACGATCGAGCAGTTGCTTTCGGCGCCTTACCTTCTGGCTACGGCAACGTATGCCTCGGGGGTTGTCTGCACCCTGCTGGTTTTTGGTTTGGTTTCCATAAAATCATCCGGCAAAGTCCGAAGTTACCTGGCCCTGCGCCTATTCCGTGGTCGAGACCTGGCGGTCTGGCTGGCAGTCTACGTCGCGCTATCGGCCGTCATGGAATTTCTTGCGCGCTGGCTGGATCGTCCGGCGGTTCCGGAATTCATGGAGCTCTTGTTCCGAACCGAATCCGGCCTTTGGTCGCTTTTTGTGGCGGTGATTGTGATCGCACCCTGGACCGAAGAGCTGATCTTTCGGGGTTTCTGGTTCCAGGGACATTCCGGTGGGCGGTGGGGTTCCATCATCGCGATTGTCTTACCGGGAGCCGCCTGGGCTTTGATCCATGCCGCCCAGTACGATTGGTTCGACCTCCTGCAGGTGTTCTTTGTGGCGCTGGTTCTCGGCGGGGCCCGACTGCAAAGTCGCAGCCTTTTTCTGCCTGTGCTTTTGCATGCGCTGAACAACGCCATCGCCAGCGTGCTGACCTGGCTTTATGTTCATGGCGCCTTGCCCTCCTGGATGTGAAATTCCAGTTGCAGTTGGCCGGCCACCGACCGATGCCTTAAGTGATGGCCCGCATCATCAGTGTGATCAACTTCAAGGGAGGGGTCGGCAAGACCACAACGGCCGTAAACCTGGCAGCCTGCCTGACCCGCGACGCTGGTCTGCGCGTATTGCTGGTCGATATGGACCCCCAGGCAAGCGCCACCCTGCATCTGTGGAGCATTGATGCACACTCGGCCGAAATGGAAGGCGCCTCCCGAACAATCGCGCGGCTCCTATTTCGGGCCGGGAAAGATCTGCCGTACGATATTGACCGATTCTTAATTCCGGTTCGAAAGGAATACCGGGGTCGGAAGCTGGACGGCATGCACCTGTTGGCCGGCGACAATCGCCTGATCAAACTGGACCGTGGGCTTGGAAACCGTCCCACTCTGCTGGATAGCGTGCTCAATCCGCTCCGCGAGCGCTTCGATGTGATTATTATCGACAGTCCGCCGGTAATGTACAGCGTCATTCAGAACAACATCCTCGCCAGCGATCTGTATCTCATTCCGTCCGTGGCCGATCACGTTTCCACTTCGGGAATTCAACATCTTATGAAAATACTTGGCTCGTACTTTGAAAAGTATCGCGCCATCATTCGTGATAGGCAGGCCCGCCTGGCAGGCGTTCTTTTCACACGCGTGGGTGGCTTGAATGTGCAGCTTCACAGGAAGCTCATGCAGCAGGTGCGGGACGATTTCTTAAAGGGCGCCTACGCAGCCTATGGCGTTCCGGCCGGCAGCGACCCGGTTTTCGAAACGACAATTCGGGAACGCATTGATGTGGCCCGGGCAGCCGCAGAACGAGTGCCCCTGGTTTTGTTCGATGGGAACAGTGACGTCAGCGTCGACTACCTCCGCCTCTCACGGGAGCTTGCCCGACGTTTTGCTCTGGCCCCGGCCGCACCGACCGGCGTCTGAATCTGACCCGGACAAAAAAAGCAGCTGCTCGGCTTCAGGTTCATATCCGTGAGGGAAGATCCCCCGGACCTCGACCCCGGTCAAGAACCGTAGTCGGGATGCCATGGCGCCGAAGGAAGGATTGCCCGATCCAGAAGCGCGGGCGTTGCTGCTCAGGTGGCAAAAGACTACGAGCTACTCGACGCGGGCAACGGCCAACGCCTGGAACGCCTGGACGAACTGGCGCTGATTCGGCCTGCGCCTCAGGTGTCCGCCCCCGCCACGCGCCCTGAGCTGTGGGAAAGCTGGCAGGTGCGCTACGAACCTTCCGACCGGCGCTGGCACTGGCGATCGCCCGAAAAGAGGCAGGAACTCCGGGAGCTTCGCGTACAGCACGCGGGGCTCGATTTTCTGGCAGGCCTCAGCCCGGAAGGCCAGATCGGGTTTTTTCCGGAACAGGAGCCCATCTGGCAGGAACTCCGGAGGCAAAAACTGGCCTCGACGGGGGGGGCCCGCCTCTTGAATTTGTTCGGTCACACCGGGCTTGCCAGCCTGGCGGCTCTTCAGGCCGGCTTTGAGGTGACTCAGGTTGACTCCAGTCGGGGAGCCATGCGCCGGGCGCGGGCCAACGTGGCTTTGTCAGGCCAGACCGACGGTGTTCGGTGGATTGAAGAAGATGTGCGTCGCTTTCTCAATCGAGAGTTGCGGCGAAAAAGCGTCTATGATTCGGTCGTGCTGGACCCGCCGTCCTTTGGACGGGGGACAAAAGGCGAAGTCTGGAAACTCGAACGCGATCTGCCGGTGCTATTGGAAGTGCTGGGAAAGTTGCTCCGACCGGGCGGGCAACTACTGCTGAGCTGGCATACAACCGGAATGGGACCGGATCGCATGGGTGCCATGCTGACCGGTGTTTTTCCTGCCCTCGAATTTCGGTACGTGCCGCTATGCGTGCGGGCGCGGTCCGGCGCAGAGTTAGCGGCCGGTCACTTGCTGATCGGCGTATAGATCAGGCGGTCTGGGTTCCGGCGCTTTCGTAACCGCACGCCATGCAGGCTGTGAAGCGACCCTTTTCCCGGGACGACTTTTCAAAGAGCAACTTACCGCATTGCGGGCACTTCTCGCCCTCGATTGGCTTATCCCAGGTTGAGAACTCACACTCAGGATAACGACTGCAACCAAAGAAGGCACGACCTCGCCGCGTCGCCCGCTGGATAACGTTGCCCTCTTCACAGGTGGGGCAGGCTCCGAGCGGAATCGGCTGTGCGTTCCGACACTCGGGAAAGCGCGGGCAGGCCAGGAAATAACCGTTACGACCGATCTTTTTGACCATGTTTGTCCCGCACTTCTCGCAGACCAGGTCGGTCGGCTCGTCCAGAGCGTTTTTCATTTCCTGAATGTTCTCCGCCGCGGCGACCATCGTGCCCTTGAAGGGACCATAGAACGTGTCCAGCATCTCAACCCAGTTCAGATCGGACCGGGCGATTCGATCGAGTTCATTCTCCATGTTGGCCGTAAAATCGGTATCCACCAGGCTGGGGAAGTGCTCCCGCATAATCTGATTTACCATCAGGCCTAATTCGGTGGGCTTTAGAGCGCGTTGTAGTCGGACCACGTAGAAGCGCTTCAGGAGCGTTCCGATGGTTGGCGCATAAGTAGACGGCCGCCCCACCCCGCATTCCTCAAGCGTCTTGACCATCGAAGCATCCGTGAATCGGGGCGGCGGCTGCGTGAAATGCTGTTCCGGATCCAGTTTTCGAAGCTTGAGTTCTTCCCCTTCAGTTAGTTCAGGCAGACTCGTGTCTTTCTTCTTTTTGTCTTCGGGATTGAATACCTTTGCGAAGCCCGGAAACTTCACGATCCTACCCGTGGCCCGGAACATCTTGTTACCGGCCTCGATATCGACCGAGGTATGGTCCGCGATTTCGTCGGCCATCTGGGACGAGACGAACTTCTGCCAGATCATTTGATAGAGCCTTTGTTGATCGCGGGAAAGATACTGACTGATCGATTCCGGTGTTCGCGACGGATCGGTGGGCCGGACGGCTTCATGGGCATCCTGGGCTGAGCGAGATTGCTTGAATGTACGCGGCTCCCGCGAAAGAAACTCTTCCCCGATTTGTGTTTGAATGTAGTTTCGAACTTGCTCAAGGGCTGCGGGAGACGTACGTGTGCTGTCCGTGCGCATATAAGTAATAAGGCCCGTGATCCCATCCTCGCCGATCTCGATGCCTTCATAAAGCTGCTGGGCCACCATCATGGTTTTCTGCGATGTAAAGCCCATCTTATTTGCGGCATCTTGCTGCAGCTTGGATGTCGTGTAAGGCGCGGTCGGCTGGCGCTTGCGCTCGCGTCGGGTGATGGATTTAACTACAAATTTTTCGTTCTCCAGCTCATTGACGATACGGGTCATCTCGTCGCCGGTTCGAATCGTGACCTTCTTACCGTCGATAGAATGCAGCTGCGACTTAATCTGGTGTTTGCCTGAAGCGAGCTTCGCTTCAAGGGTCCAGTACTCTTCGGGTTGGAACTTGTTGATCTCGTCTTCCCGTTCACAGATCAGGCGCAGCGCGACAGACTGCACGCGACCGGCGCTGAGACCACGTTTGACTTTCTTCCAGAGCAACGGAGAGATGTTATAACCCACGAGACGGTCGAGGATACGACGTGCCTGCTGGGCGTTCACCAGGTCCTGATTGATTTCCCGCGGATGCTTGATCGCCTCTTCAAGCGCTGATTTTGTGATTTCATTGAACTCAATGCGCTTAACGTCCGGGTTCAACTTGCCGAGCGCGTTGGCCAGATGCCAGGAAATCGCTTCGCCCTCACGATCCGGGTCGGCGGCCAGCAAAACCCGCTCCGAATTGCTCGCCAACTTCTTCAGGCGATTCAAGATTTTTGCACGACCACGGACGGTGATGTACTCCGGCGTGAAGTTGTTCTCGGTATCCACGGCCATTCGTGATTTGGGCAGGTCAATAATATGACCCATCGAGGCTTCAATGACGTAGTTCTTGCCCAGGTATTTGTTGATCGTCTTGGCCTTGGCCGGCGATTCAACGATGACGAGGGTCTTGTTTTTCGCGCTGCGGCGAGTGGCCTTTTTCTTCTTTTTTGGGCCCGCAGGCGGTCCCGCCTTTTTTTTGGGCTTCGCCGGTGTATTCTCGGTCTCAGTTGCTTCGTTTGCCATGGTCCTCGATACCTGTTGCCCCGGAGACATCACTCCCCCGGAGCGCTCTCTGAAGGAATCAGGGTCTGACGCCGGATCCCGGAAGGCCTGTATCCGGAGTCTGGCGGGAGGTCTTTCTGTCATTCGATTTTTTGTGTTTCTTCCATATAATGCTTTTTGCCGGGAACGACCACTGCTAGCCTCGCCAGTAGTGATGCCCGCCCAGCCAGCGCAGGCCGGGCTCGGGAAGGCATTCCGGCCGCCGGACTGTTCGGTCTTCTTTCATCTCGTAGGCGAGCGCACCATCTTCCAGCAGGGTTCGGTTGCCCTCGTTTGCGCCTGGCAAAGAGCGAAGAATGGGATGATCGAAGGCCACCACGTCACGGCCCTCTTCCAGGGCGAAGCGGGCGGTGATCAGCGCGCCGCTCTTTTCCGGGGCCTGCACGACAAAAGTCGTACCGGAACAGCCCGCGATAATGCGGTTGCGGCGCGGAAAGTGCCAGCGTCTCCCAACCGCATCTGGAAGGAATTCGGAAACCAGGCTCAGACCGACGCGCCGCTGGCGCGCGCCCTGCAACAGATCCAGGTTGGCCAGAGGGCCGGGTTTGAGAACCCCGGAGCCGAGCACTGCGATTGCCGGCAGGGCCAGTTCGATAGCGACGCGGTGAGCGATGCGGTCGACACCGCGGGCAAAGCCGGAAACAATACAAAGGTCTGACCGAAGTTCCCGCTGTTCCGTCAGGAACGATCGCACGGCGTACTCGGCCAGGGCATGCGAACGACGTGTCCCCACAATCGAAATGCACGTTTGCTCCGGCCGAGGGAGCGGCCCCCGATGAAACAGAATCGGAGGCGGATCAAAAATGTGACGCAGCAGGGGCGGGTAGCCGGCATCCCAAAAAGTCGTAAACTCGCACGGCAGCTCTTCACCATACGACAACGCCTTAGCAAACGCAAGCTCACGCTCCGCCTGTGAGAAGTACTGAGCGAGCAAACGCTCGAGATCGGACGGATGCGCTATCCGCGACCAGCCTCCGTTGCGATACAACGCCCTGCGATACGGAAGCGCCGCCAGGCGCAACGCCTGTGCCAGTGACAAAGACATGCCTCAGAGAATCTGACAGGGGCTGTCGTTGTCCGGTCTCAGGCATTGATCCAGAGTTTCGTAGTTCTCGGTCGCCTGTTGATAATCCGGATTCATGGAGAGAGGGCCACGCAAACCGCCGGCGCGGTCCAGGTTTTCGAGAATTTCGATGGTGTCGGCGTAGACGTCCCGGGCGCTTTCCAGATCGCCACGCTGCCCGCGCGCCACGAGCATATGACCAAGGGCAAAGTGCGCCGGGATATCGTCCTCTTTGAACCGGATGATTTCCTGAAGCAAGGCCACCGAGCGATCGAGGTCGCGCACTTCCGGGTTTTCCGTCTTTCCATAAAGGAGTGCGAGTTGGTACCGACTTCTGGTGATCGTGGGTTCCAGCCGATTTACGGTTTCAAAAAGCAGCACAGCGGTCTCAAAACGATTGAGTTCCCAGCCCGCCGCGCGGGAGGCGTTGGCATAACACAAGCCGGCGTCAAACAGCAGGTCCGGGTCGAGCGGATTTCGTTTGATGGCTTCCTCGAAGTACGGCAGCGCGCGCTCAAAATCGGTCAGGCTGACCTGATCTTCGTCCAGACGCTCATTCTCAATGGCCGCCTGGAAGTGCTGCCCGGCCAGATCGTAGCGGCCGCGATTCATGTAGGCGCGCGCAATGCGCCAGGAAAGACGTCCCTGAAGCTCGGACTCCTGAACCAGTTCGTGGATGTCTTCGTTCAGCTTCTCGGCTTCGGCCCGGCTGATTTCGAGGTCATTTTGCCAGCGTTGGAGGTCTTCTTCCTGGAGCGCCCGGGCCCGATCGCGCCGGCTCTCTTCCCCCCAGCGACGGATCGATTCCTCAATCGGGTCGCATTTCAAGAGCGGGAAGGCCAACACGAGCGCCGCTATCGCCCGGACCGCCAGGCCGAAACAGGAGCGGGTCTTGTTGCTGATGGATAGCATTGGAATCAACTTACGCTTGCGATCCTCGTCGGACGATTCGATCAAAGACGCCCGGGCAGTCCACTGCGATTGCCAGACCGGTCCATAGTACAGAAACCACGACACGGGGCCCGCCGGCCGAGTCCACGCCTGAAGAGCGAACTTATGTTGCCGAACGAAACCACGAGCAGAGCGCTGCAGGCCGCGGCGGCCCTTGAACAGCAATGTTTTGCCAACGGCTGGACCAGCAAGCAGATATCGGATTCGGTTGAGTATGGCCATGCGCAGCTACTCCTCTCGGATGATTCGGGCCGCATCTTCGGTCCCTATCCGGATAGTATAACACGCCCCTCCGACATGATTTCTGGTTACCTGCTCTATTCCGCCCAACCGGGGACGCCGGTGGTCCGGGAGGTGCTCAGAATTGGTGTCGCTCCCGAACACCGCCATCGGGGCCACGCCCGGGCATTGCTGGAGGCTTTGTTTTCGCTCTGCGATTCGCATGCGCGGGTCTGGTTAGAGCTCAGTGAGGCAAACGAGGCGGCGCTGGGCCTTTACACGCGCGCCGGCTTTCAAATCGTTTCACGCCGGCCGCGCTACTACGGACAGAGCGATGCACTTCTAATGGAAAGACTTGCTTCCGGCCACGAGGCCTGAAGCCTGCTCCCGTAGGCCCCGAGAGATGCTCGAACTCCGTCCAAACTGCGAAAACTGCAACCGCGCACTGGCTCCGAACTCGCTGGAAGCGCGCATATGCAGCTATGAATGTACGTTTTGTGCCGATTGCGTGGACACGGTCCTGAAAAACGTCTGCCCGAACTGCGGAGGCGGCTTCGTGCCACGGCCCGTGCGACCGGCGCGAAACTGGAAAGGTGACAACTACCTGGGCAAGGATCCGGCGAGTACGCGAACGCGCCATCGCCCGGTTGATCCGGCGGCCCACCAAATCTTCGCGGAACCAATCGCCCGAATTGCGCCCCAGGAACGCTGAGCGAACGCACGACTTTCAGAACCTCTGAGAAAAAATCAATCGACCGATTGCCCGAGCCATGCAAGGCTTTGTCGATTCGGAGGGGGCAATGTCGGGAACATTCTATCTCGCGCAGCAAACGCAAAATGAAATTATCGTGGGACGCATCGGCGTCTACGGTCTGAAGTTTGCTCTGGTTGCCCTGGGCCTGTACCTCGCGATTCAGGCCATTTACCATTTGCCTTATCTTTCGAAATATTTTGCGCGCCCCTGGGGTATGTTGATCATTCAGGCGATCTTGCTGTGCTTCGCAGGGCTCATCGCCTACTACCAGCCTTCATTGCGCGTCCTCAGGGCGCTTGATTTCGTGGACGAAGACAAGACCTACCTCTGGATTGATGTGGCCATCACCACCCTCGCACTGATGCGCGCGAGTCAGATCTGGCATTTCTTTGTGCGCTACCTGGACCGCAGCACGTCGGGCTAAGGGTTCTACGGAGCAGGACCAACAAAAACCGGCTCCGGTGCAAGGGTGATGCCAAAGCGTCCCTGAACACGTTCGATAATCGTGCGTGCAAACTCACGCAGTTCATGGCTGGAGGCGCGATCGTAGTTGACGATTGCGAGAGCGTGCTTTTCGGAGAGGCCCACGGCGCCCGAGCGCTGCCCGCGTTTGAAACCCGCCTTTTCAATCAACCAGGCGGCGGGAATCTTTATGCCGTCGGCTGTGTCGAAGTGGGGCACGGCGTCGGCCGCAAGGCCAGCCCGTTCAAGAAGGGCGACCCACTCCTGTTTGCTTACCACGGGATTCAAAAAAAAAGAACCGCACGAAACACTCATCGGGTCGTCGGGATCAATGACCATTCCCTTGCTACGGCGGGTCTTGAGCACCGTCGCCCGGACACGAGCCAGATCGTCCGTGGAGTCGGCCCCCAGTTCCCGACTGAGTTCGCCGTAACGTAAATTACAGCGCCCGCCTGGCGCGAGCCGAAAGCGCACGGCCGTCACGATGAAACGACCGGTTGCCTGCTTCTTGAAAAGACTCGTCCGGTAAGCAAATTCACACTGCTGATTTTTCAACTCGCGCAGCCGCTCTTCTTCGAGGTCGTAGACCAGAACCGAATCAATGGTCTCACTGACTTCCTGACCGTAGGCGCCTACGTTTTGAATGGGTGTGGCGCCGACCCGGCCCGGAATCCCGGACAGACACTCGATGCCGCTCCAACCCCGATCGACGGCGTACTTCACAAATCGGTCCCACTCTTCACCGGCCTGAACTTCGACCAGAATCTGCCCGGGGGACTCCTCAAGAATTGAGATCCCCCGATTGGCAATCGCCAGGACCAATCCATCAAAACCGGAATCTTCGAAGATAATGTTGGAGCCGCCACCCAGAATCACAAAGGGCAGGCCCTCACTCTGTGCATTGTGCAGGGCGTCGACCAGCGCATCAACGCTTTCAGCCTCACAGAAATACCGGGCCGGTCCGCCGATGCGGATCGTGGTCCGGTCACCCAGGGGCACGGCGCTCTTGAGCTTTTCACTCAAGGCTACGTCCGGCCGAGCTGCCCGCCGACGATACGCGCACACTGTTCCAGTAAGAATCCAACTCGGCCAGAGTGTGGCTGGCAAAATCCCGACCGCTCTCGCGCACCTGATCTTCCACCTCCTGAAAGCGCGCGATGAACTTCCGCACGCTGCGGGCCAGGCTCAGCTCAGCATTCAATTCCAGGTGGCGCGCGATGTTTACGACCGTAAAGAGTACGTCCCCGAGTTCTTCTTCCAGTCGCTCCCGGGATTGGTTTTCAGACAACGCCGCCTTCAATTCGTCGATTTCCTCTTCGAGTTTCGCAAAAACGGGCCCGACTTCGGGCCAGTCGAAGCCTGCCTTCGCGGCCCGGGACTGAACTTTGTGAGAGCGTAGCAATGCCGGCAGATGGAGCGCTGTTTTTTCTTCGAGCATACGCCCGGTGCTGACCTGCCCGCCTTTTTCCTGGGCCTTAATCTGCTCCCAGTTTTTCAGAATTTCATCGACGCCCGAAACCTCACGCCCCGCGAAAACGTGCGGATGGCGGCGCACGAGTTTGTCTGAAACGATGCGGGCGACATCTTCCAATGCGAAATGGCCGGACTCCTCGGCCAGGCGCGCGTAGAAAAAGACAAGGAAAAGCACGTCCCCGAGCTCTTCGCGCATGTGGTCGTGATCGACCCGATCCACGGCCTCAATCAGTTCGTGCGCTTCTTCAAGCAGATGCTCGCGCATGCTTGAAAAGTCCTGGGCTCGATCCCAGTCGCAACCACCCGGCTCCCGCAGGCGCCGTACAATCTCTTTCAGGCGAAGCAGCTCTTGCATGTGTAACTGTCCTGGACCCGTGATCTTTTTGGTCGACACCGCAATCGCCGCGTCGGAACTTTCACAGGGGGCATGTTATGTTCAAGAAGCTCATTCATGGCGGCAATTCCTTTATCGTCGACATGCAGGAGCAGAGCACCGGCTTCCACTGCCTGCTCCAGGAAGAAGGCAAATCCGATCTGTCTGTGCCGGTAGAGGAATTTCGCATTACCGGCCCGGACTCATTTTCGATCCGCACCCACGATTACGAGGAGCACGGCCGTTTTCAGATCGAAGGCGATACGGTCTATTTGCACCTCCGTGGTCATACCTACGTGCTACGTGAGGTTCTGACCGGTGCAAGTGCCACAGAAGCAGAGTCAGCCCATCGGAGCCCCATGCCCGGCAAGGTGCAGCGCGTCCTGGTAGCCGCTGGGGATACCGTCACAGAAGGTCAGACCCTGATTGTGGTGGAAGCCATGAAGATGGAAAACGCAATCAAAGCGACCCACGGCGGGACCGTAAAATCGGTGCACTGCGGAGAGGGAGAAATCGTCGATCCGGAGACCATTCTGGTCGAGATCGAGCCCTGAACGGGGCCTACTTCTTGCCTTTGAGTTCCCGCAACATCATCTGACGGCGCAGGAAGCGTTCCCGGGCGTTCAGAGTGTTCCATTCCCGCTTCAGCTCCTTGGAGTTAGAGCCACGGGCCAGGGAATAGCGATTGATGAGCTTGGCGGTCTTCTCGTTCACCGCTGGCAGAGTCCGAAAGCCCCCCGGACAGTCAACCCGGTTTCGGTTCGAGGATAAAGGGATGGGTGGAGCGGCTGAGCACAGTGTACTGCCGGGAGGGGTTCCGGTTTTCCGGGTAATCGGTGCTGAAATGCAGACCCCGGCTCTCCCGACGTTCCAGGGCCGATTCGGTGATCAGGCGGGCCACCAGCGCCAGATTGCGCAGTTCCAGGATCTTGTTCTGGATGGTGGTTCGCCGGTAGAAGTCCCGGATTTCTTCGTGCAGAAGAACGATGCGCCGTAGCGCCCGGTGCAGGCGCAGGTTCGAGCGCACGATGCCGACGTAGTCCCACATGATCTTTTTGATCTCGTCGTAGTTGTGCTTTACCAGGATCCATTCTTCCGCGTTCTGCAGGCCGTCCTTTTGCCAGTGTTTCACCGGAGCCTCCCGGGCCGAAGGCTCCGGCCGGGCCGCAAGGCCTTCCGCGATGCGGGCCGCAAACACCAACCCCTCCAGAAGGCTATTGGAAGCCAGACGGTTACCGCCGTGCACGCCGGTGCAGGCGGTCTCTCCCAGAGCATAGAGGCCTTCCAGATTGGTCTTTCCCTGAAGGTCGGTCAGAACGCCGCCGCACATATAATGAGCAGCCGGCACCACCGGAATTAGATCGCGCGAGATGTCGATACCATGGTCCAGACAGTAGGCAAAAATATTCGGGAAGTGGCCCATGAGTTCTTCGCGGGTAGAGTGACGCGCGTCCAGCCAGACGTGTCTGGCTCCGGTTCGCTTCAGTTCGGCGTCGATCGCCCTGGCCACAATGTCGCGGGGCGCCAGTTCCCCACGCTCGTCGTAGCGATCCATGAACCGATTTTTTTCCGGGTCGAGCAGCTTCGCGCCAAAACCCCGCAAAGCCTCCGTGATTAGAAACGTCCGACGCGCGCCACGCTCAAAAAGCGCGGTCGGATGGAACTGGTAGAATTCCATGTTGGCAATGTTGGCGCCGGCCCGGAACGCCAGCGCCACGCCATCGCCGGTGGCCACTTCCGGGTTGGTGTTGTGCAGATACACCTGACCGGCCCCACCCGTGCCCAGTATGGTTGCCCGCGCCCGAACGATAAAAATATCCCAGGTTTCCCGGTCATAGATATACGCGCCAAAGCAGCGCGGTCTGTCGGCTCCAGGGCCATTTTCGAGATGATAGCGGGTGATGAGTTCGACGGCGACGTGATAATCGAGCACCCGCAGACCACGATCGCGCACTGCCTGCCAGAGCACCTGCTCGACTTCGTGACCGGTCAGGTCGCCGGCATGTACGATGCGGTTCTGGCTGTGGCCGCCTTCGCGTCCTAAATGCAGACGACCGCTTGCATCCCTTTCGAATTTCGCGCCGAGTTCCATGAGACGCCGCACGTGCGACGGCCCCTCGGTGACCAGAGCGCGCACGGCTTCTTCGTCGCACAGGCCAGCGCCGGCATCCATCGTGTCTTTGAGGTGGCTTTCAAAGGAGTCGCTTTCTGCGAGCACCGAAGCAATCCCACCCTGGGCCCAACTTGTGCTGGCGTCGCTCACGGCGGCCTTGGTTACAATCAGAACCTCCCCCTGGTCCGCGAGCAAGAGGGCGGTGTAGAGACCCGAAATGCCACTGCCGAGGATCAGAAATTCAACATCGATCACTCGACTCATCGCGTGCGCTCAGGGGCCGGAAGGTCGCGGACTACTTTCCAGCGCCCCAAAAAAGGGCAGTGCACGAACCAGCATGTAGTCGGTCTTCAGGGCATCGTTACGATGTTGCTGGATGTAGCGCTCGGCAGCGGCGCCGTTCGTGGTGGCGGCCCGAATACGCGCTACCCAGGCGCTACGAGCCGGGTCGTCTTCACGCTCCACCAACTCCGGCAAGTGCTTCCACATGTCTTCCTCGCGGAAACGCGGCGGGAAGCTATTGTCCTCTTCCGAGGAAATCGCGATGTCGGGAACAACGCCGTGAACCTGAATCGTATAACCCCGGGGCGCATAATAACGCGCCGACGTGAGCTTAATGAGAACCGAACCGAGCGGGTTGATGCCCTGGACCGTGGCCTTGCCGAAACTACGCTCACCTACAATCAAGCCCACATTGTGGTCCATCAAAGCCGAACCGACAATCTCGCTTGCGGAAGCGGAACCGGAATCAATCATGATGATGATCGGTAAGCCCGTGATTGCGGCCGGTCGCTCGGTGCGCTCGACGCTGAACTCTCCAGCGCCGCGGACCTGCACGACCACTTCGTTGGGGGGCAGAAATAGGTCCGAAACGGCCACCGCTTCGGGCAGGAATCCCCCCGGGTTCCCGCGCAGATCAATCACCAATCCGTCCAGAGAACCACCAGCCTCTTGCAACAGCTTTTCGTACTCTTCGAGAATCAGGGTTGATGTGGCTTTATTCACATAGAGAAACGATGAGACTTTGATGACGCCAATCTTGCGGTTCCCGACCAGACTCGCGTCCATGTTCTGGGATGTGATGAGCCGGGAAGAAACCGCAGTCTGAACAATAACGCCCCGCGTAATCGGGATCTCAAGCACCCGCAATTCGGTGGTTCGTTCTACTTCAAGCACGACCGTTGTTTCACGCGGCCCGCGAATACGAGCGACAACATCCGAAAGCGGCAGATTCTCGATGGAGATCTGATCGACGCGACGGATGATGTCCCCTGCCCTGAGGCCTGCCATCAGGGCAGGCGAACCAGGCAACGGTGTTTCAACGATGACATCCTGCTGACCGCCCCCCCTGAGCAGCGCTCCAATACCCTCGAAGGTGGAATCCTCCGCCTCCTCACGCATTCGATTCCAGGATTCACGATCAAGCACGGAACTGTGCGGATCCATGGCCTGCAAAAAGCCATTGGCCGCCGCAAAGAAAACGTGTTTCATCGCAAAGGGATCGTCTTTGTAGGGGTCCTGACCGCGATAGCTCTCGGGAAGCTGGCTGTAGGAGTCCTTGTTCAGTTCGATCCAGGTGAGCACTTTCTCGAAGTCCTCGCGACCGAAGGTCATGCTGTCCCATGCCTGCTCGATAAAACGTTGGGTCGCCTGGTCCTTTTCGCGCTGGCGGGTTGCCTCCTGGGCACGCTGAGCGGGCGTCATCGCCTCCTGACGGGCGCGTTCCTCGGACTGAAGGCGGTCGACGCGCTCCTGCCATCGGGGATAATCGGGAACAAATATGACGTAGGAATCGTTGGCCGAAAGAGTGATTGCACGCCCCGGCATCACCCGCTCGGCTCCCAGCAGACGGGCTCGATTCTCATAGAATTCACGGCTCATGAAAAACAAACTGTGCGGCAACGAACGCAGGGCCGCCTCGGAAGCGCCGATAAAAGAGCGGCTGCGATTGATGTTCTCCCGATCGAAGTAGTTCTCCAGGGCGTACTCGACAACCCGGTAGAAGGCGCGCGCATCGAAGTCGTCCGGAACGGACGGAGATTCCGCGCGCTCGCAGCCACAGAAAGATACGTAGAGGATGAGGAATAAACCGATTGCAATACGGGGTGACTTAAGCACTGATACCGCCCTGGCTGCGTGTTGTGGATCGGGGCCCAGGCAGAGACGATTCTGCGACGCCTTCCCGTAATGGGAAGAGAGCCGGACCGATACTCCTGGCACGCCCGAGTAATGGACGATGAAGCGGAGTTTCCTGTCGATATTTTTTATTCTAATATGTGCCTGCCGGTCCCCGGAGTACCAGCAACGCCCGTATTACGACCTCTATGACGAGGCCGTGAATCTGTACTTTAAGGCGCCGCGCGATGCTGAAGGCGCCATCAACGTTCTGCGCGAAGGGTGCCGGCGAAACCTGGATCTGCAGGATGTCACCTGCTACAATCTCGGAGTGCTCCTGGAAATCGACGGAAAGACCCAGGAGGCCCGGGAGGCGTACGAACAAGCCCGGCAACTAAATCCGCACCCGCTGTATCTGGCCGCCCTGCGGGCCCTGGACCCTGGCAGCCATCCACCGGAGAACCGCTACGGGCAGGAACTCCTGAGAATGATCGGATTCTGTCGCGAGGGTCGCCCGCGCGACGCATTACGGGTCATGGAACGTCTGGTTGCCCTGCAGGCGGACGAAGCCAACGGTGTGCGGCTGAACCAGGAGCAGTTCGCCCAGCCTTTCTTTGCCGAATGCCTGGCGGACCAGCCGGCTTACGGAGTACTGCTGGCGGGCCTGCCTCCTGGAGGCAGCCTGGAGCAGACAATCGTACGACTCCGGGCCGCCCACGACGAGTTCCACAATTTATGGGATATGGAATCCTACTTTCGGGGCCTCCAGAACCGGCGGGGACAGTCGACCCATGCACTGACGGCCGCCTGGGATGTCGTGCTCGAACAGGCCGGGTCAGGCAACGCCGCGGCGACCGCGGGGGGACTGCGAACCTTTTTCGCCAGACTGGAGGCTTTCCCGGCGGCAAACGACCAGGAACGGGAGATGAAGACGGCCATGCGACGGGCAGCGGCGATTCTGGTGAGCAGAGATCCGTATTTTCACAGGGTCCGGGGCGCGGGCGCAGTTCAGGCCTTAATCTCTCCCCTGTTGAGGTAATATTGTATGGCGATTGATAAGAACCGAACCCGCGAACTGCTCGATAGCGTAGACGAGTTCTTCGATTCCGTCGTCGGAGGTCTGCCCGGCGAGGTGGTGCGCTTCCTCAAGACGGCCATTATGGGGCCGGCCTTTCAAGAAATCCGCAAGCTGATCGAAGAAAGTCGACCGCCGGTTCTGTTTCTTATTGGCCGCTCGGGACATGGGAAAAGCTCTCTGATCAACGGCCTCGCAGGTCGCGAAGCGGCGCCCGTGGGAGACATCAAGCCTACCACGCCGGAGTCGACGGCATATCTGATCCATTTTGAGGAGCAGTTCTCCGCCTGGCAGGTGATCGATTCGCGGGGTTTTTTTGAGTCAACCCGCCCCGACGGAGCGCCCGATTCCAACGCGATCGATCATCTTCTTGCGGACATCCGGGAGCACAAACCGGACGTGATTATGCACGTGATCAGTGCGCCCGAAATTCGAAACCTCGGGCATGATCTCCAAGTGCACGAAAGAATCATGAAGCAGATCCGAACCGAAAGCGGAATGGATGTCCCAACCATCGTCGTTTTGAACAAGGCAGACACGCTGGGGAATCCACGAGAGTGGCCGCCCGAGGTGCACGCACGCAAGGCAGCCCTGATTCAGGATGCACTGAACTATATGGGCAACGACATTCTTCGAACCAGGACCCACCCCATCGATCGCAACGTCAGCATCCGGGGCTACGGAACCGATGACCCTTCGCGCCCGGGCATTATACCCGCATGTTCACTTCCGGAAGACGCCTGGAATCTGGACACACTTTCGGATTTTATCGGTGGTCACCTGCCCGAGAGTGCACTGCTGGACTTTTATCAGGCGCTCCGACGCAAGGAACAATTGCGCAAAATTTCTACCGCGCTCATTAAACGATTCGCGGTGATCGCCTCGGGCATTGGCGCCTCTCCGGCGCCGTTGTCGGATTTCGTTGTGCTCACCCCGCTGCAAATCCTGATGATCACGATGGTCGGTGGTCTGTCATGCCGGCCGGTCAGTCGCGAAACGGCGCACGAATATCTGTCGGCTGTCGGCATCAACCTGATTACGGCCGGCGGGGCGCGCTATGTGACGAGACAATTGTTGAAATTTATTCCGTTCGCCGGTTGGGCCGCGGCGGGTTCTATCGCCGGCTCGAGCACCTATGCGCTTGGCAAGGCCGCTGAAGCCTATTTCTTCTCGGGGAACGCCGCGACTCCGGATACGTTTCGCAAGGACTGGGATCGGCTACGACCGGAGCTGGAGGGAACCTGAAACTATCCTGCCGGATTACGTCACCCGGGCGCGCCGTTTTTGCAGAGGCCTGCTTTTCAGAGTTCCACACCCGATCCCGATATTAATGGGGTGAGTCAGGACCCCAGCGAACCCAACCAGAGCGCCGCCCCTGCGACCGCCGACGCAAAAGTTGTGAATCTCGCCTACTATCGCATCAAGAAGAGCCTGAAAGAAGAAGGCTTCGACCTGGTCAGCGACGAAAACGGAAAGTTGAAGCTCGTGCTCCGGGTCCCCCGGGCTTAGGCCTTTGCGCGAATTTTCGAACCAGGGCCATTCCGGCACTGCGTCTAAAGCAAGATCGATAGCGCATCGGTGATACGTTCTCGAAATCTCTCATCCAGCAGTCGCGACTCGCTCGGATTAAACACAAAAAGGTCATCGACTTTGCCGGGCGTAGATTCGGCCAGTCGGACCTCCAGCAAATCGAGTTCCACCAGGGCAAAGAAGTGGCTCAGCGCGAGGGCAAGGCCGGGCTGATCGAGCATCTGGATCTCCAGCGAAACCAGGCCGTCCCGGATCTGCCAGGCAAAAGTTGCGGACCCCGTGCACGGATAACGAATCGTCTTGCCCTTGGTGTTGAGAAAACGAAGCACCGATACAGGCGAAGAGAACATGCGCTCCAGATCGTCCAGCATCTCCCGCATTTGCCCTATCGGGGGTGTTTCGGCCACGGGCCGGATGCGAAACCGATCCTCAATCTGGCCCGAGACCGCGGTGATCCAGGCGGACTCAATGATCCAGTCGTAAGAATACAGCACAGCCGAAAGCAGATAGAGGGTTTCGGGCTGATCGGGCCGGGCAGTCACGGAGAGCGTGCAACGGTTGCCGCCATCGTCAATTGCCAGTTCAAAAATGCCCGCTTCGGGGTCCTCGCGGCGCAAGCGTTCCAGTACCTGAGTCATTTCGGCTCCTTCGCCTTCAGCAAGGCGACCCCTGGTTCTAGCAAGTATCGTTCCAACCCCGGAAGGCCCGGAACAGCGCTAGCGCGGGTTCTTACGGCGGCCGAGTGCGTAAGAAGAGAGCACAACGATTAACTACTGATCGCAGTTGGCCAGAACGTTGTGCAGCCCCCCTGGACAGCAACCCTTGAGTCGCGCCGCAAGCACACGGCGTGAGCGAGCCAACTCCGAGCGCACCGTGGAAGCGGGCAACCCGCCTTCCCTGGCAATCGCGGCCGCGCTCTTTCCCTTCTGGTGTGCTTCGACCAGCCTGCGCCGGGCATCGGGGGCCAGTGCGAAGAGCAGCCCGCCCAGACAATCGGCCAGGCCCGATGGGCGACCGCTTGGTGCGGCCAGGGCCTCCAGGTCCAGACGGTCCGGAACAGAGTTCGAGGTTCTGTATTGATCCACGAGCAGGTGCCGGGCGATGGAAAACATGTACGCCCGGGAATTCCGGAGCGGGGGCGCTTTTTCAAGATAGCGGACCCAGACTTCCTGGACGAGATCGTCCACGATCGCCGCGTTCGCCAGCCGTCGGGAAAAATACCGACGGAGGAGCGGCTGCATTTCTTTTGCAAACGTGGTCGGTTGCATTGCTCTACTTCGAACAACAAGCCCCCCGGGCCGGCTCCGTTGAACAACATGCGCCCGCGAGTGCAGGCCGACAGACCGTTCCGAGCGGACTCGCTCGCAGGGTGAGTCCGTCGTCGGAAAGCACGCTGTCAGATACAGCGTAACGCTCCAGAGTTCCGGCCCGAATTCCGTCTACCTCAAGCACAATTTCAGAATCCGGATCAAGCGTCAGGTGAGCACGCGATTGGTTGAGAATCCCGGACAGCAGCCCAACGGTCGGACGCTTACCATCCGGCCCATTCCCGCGCTGAACGACTATCACAGAAAAGCGGGTTTCAAAGGAGTTCCTGCCACAATCCAGACCGCGCGATCGCTCGTCGCGCACCTCCGTAATGTGAAAGTCTCCGGAGATATCGGTTCCATCGGGCAGGGAGACGCTCAGCGCAACGCTCGCAGCATAGTCCATGGCCATCAGATCTCGCAGTTTCCAATGCATCCTATCAACCTCCGTTGGTAAAGAGGAAGACGGGAAGGCGGCCGAAATGACGAAAAAAAACCGCTACTGATGGGAAACGGCTGTGGCCTGAAAGGCCTGGGTCAGTTCTCCGTTCTCGTAAGCAGCGATCACGCGATTAGCCGGGACCTGAAACTCCGCATAATCAAGTTCGCCCGCTCCGGTTACGCTCCCCAGTAGATGAAAGGGCAGTACCTGAGAGGCCGCCAGCCGTCGCAGCTCAGATTCGCGGTCGGGTCGGAAAAGGACCAGCGCGCAACCATTCGTTTCCCCAAACCAGAGCAGACCAGAATGAACACGACCCAGGTTCGACCGCAGGCCGCTTGTAGCGACCGAATCCAATGCGAAGCCCGGCAGCTCCCTGGTGGCCGGCTGATACAGAAGCCGAAAGAGGCCCACCGCAAGCCCTCCCAGGGATAGATCGTGAGCGCCCTCAAGCAAACTCGATTCGGCGGCCAGACACAGGAACTCCACCAGGGATCGCTCCCGCGACAAATCCAGGGCCGGCGGCCGACCGGTCACAAGACCGCTACGCCGAAAAAGATACTCGCTGCCTCCAAAGGTCGGCTGAAAATCTCCCACCAGGGCAATCTGTACGCCTGCGGCCGAGCCTGAAGCAAGTCCGCAGGGTATACGTCGTTCAATGTCAGACAACAAGCCAACCATACCAATCGTTGGGGTGGGGCGAACCGGGCCGTCGTCGCTCTCGTTATAGAAGGAAACGTTTCCGCCGGTTACCGGAATGTCGAAGGCATTGCACGCTTCCGTCATTCCACGAATGCTTTCGCTGAACATGAAGTAGTTTTCCGGGACAAAGGGATTCCCGAAATTGAGACAGTTGGTAATTCCAATTGGGCGCGCACCGGTCACCGCGACGTTGCGGGCCGCTTCAGCAACAGCCTGGGCCGTGCCAACGGCCGGATCAAGGTACACATAACGGGAATTGCAATCCGTGGAGACGGCGATTGCCTTTTTCGTACCCGGAACTAATGCAAGACCGCCATCGTGCCCTGGGCCCTGCATGCGGACCAAACCGACCTCGCTATCGTATTGCTCGTAAATGGAACGACGAGAGCAGATATTGGCGCTGGAAAGCAAATCCACAAGCCGACTGACCGGATCTCCGGCTTCGCCGGCGGGCCCGTCGAGATCGTCCACCCGAATCAGATGTGCCTCGTCCAAATAGGTCGGTCTTCTGGTTTCCCGGCGGTAGCGAGGTGCCCCGCCTCCCAGCACCAGGGAATCGGCGGGAACAATGGCGCACAATTTCCCCTCCCGACGGATACGAAGAAGGCCGTCATCGGTTACAGCGCCGATCCGTTCGGCATTTAGCTCCCAGCGTGAGAAAATTCGGCGAACTTCTGCCTCGTGGCCGGCTTTGACCACGACGAGCATGCGCTCCTGGGACTCCGAAAGCATAATTTCGTAGGCGTTCATGCCCGCTTCACGGAGCGGGACCGCATCAAGATCCAGATCCATGCCGCAGCCCCCGCGGGCGCTCATCTCGCTTGAGGAGCAACTCAGGCCCGCGGCGCCCATGTCCTGAATGCCGACAATCGCACCCGAATTGATCAGCTCCAGCGTCGCTTCGAGCAGTAGCTTTTCCATGAAGGGATCGCCGACCTGCACCGCGCTACGTTTGCTCTCGGATTCTTTGCTCAGATCCTGGCTTGCAAAGCTCGCGCCGTGAATGCCGTCGCGCCCGGTACTCGCGCCCACAACAAATACAGGATTGCCGGCCCCGGCCGCGCGCGCAGAAGCCATGCCCCGATGCTCGACCACTCCAACGGTCATCGCATTTACCAGGCAGTTACGCGTATAGGTTGGATCAAAGAATACCTCGCCTCCCAGCACCGGGACACCGAGACAATTGCCGTAATCGCCAATGCCTTTGACAGCCCCGGTGAGCAAGAATCGATTACGCTCCTGTTCTGGAGGACCAAAACGCAGGGAATTGAGCGAGCAGATGGGACGGGCTCCCATTGTGAAGATATCGCGCATAATGCCGCCCACACCGGTTGCCGCTCCCTGATACGGCTCAACCGCAGTCGGGTGGTTGTGGCTTTCAATCTTGAAAACAACGGCGAGCCCATCACCGATATCCAGAGCGCCCGCATTCTCTTCGCCGGCGCGCGAAAGCACGCGGGGCGAGTCCGTGGGTAAGGTCTTCAGCAACAATATAGAATTCTTATAGCTGCAATGCTCGGACCAGAGGCCGGAGTAAATCCCCAGCTCGGTCACCGTCGGCGCCCGGCCGCCCAGAAATTCGATGATGCGCGCGAATTCTTCCTCGGTCAGTCCGTGGTCCAGGGCGTCCGCGAGCTCCACGGTCTTCTCAGAATAAAGCGTTTCGGATTCGGACATTGAGACCAGGGACCGCCTCCGAAGCCTTCGGTAAATCGAATTTTGGCCGCGATCATGGCTTGACGATGCGCTCACGTTCCGGGCTACCATTCTCCGGCTCTTTGACTGGCACACCATGAGGCAGAAACAAAACGTGCATTCGGCGGTTCCCAACGCCCGATTTTTCCAGGCCGTTTCGGCCTGGCTTCGCCCTGTTGAGCGCGACCACAGATCGGGATGGCCCCATTGCGGCCCGAAGGCCGGTCCCAAACAAAAAGAGGCAGGAACTCCGTTTTGAATCGGGAGGAGGCGTTTCGGCCACGGTGGCCGAGCGGGGTTCCGGGCTACGAGATTTGGTTCGCCGTCGTCATCGATCCGGAGAGCAGGCAGGGCCTGTGGGTGCGGTACACGACTTTCCAGGCGCCCGGGCATCCGGGGGAAGCGCTGCTCTGGGCCTCCTTCTTCGATGCCGCAAATCCAGAAAGGCACGCCTTCAACGCGATTAGCCGCGACCTGGCTGCGGCCCGGATCGAGCCCGAACGATTGATCATGCCGGATGGGGCCACAATGACCCCGGACGGCTTTCAGGGCGCGATCCGAACCGGTCCCGGCGTACTGAAATGGGAACTGAGTCTCACGCATCGCTTCCTGCCGATCTGGCACGGCCCGAAACTGCTCGAGTCTTCTCGCTTTGTTTCCGTGCAGAGTAGTGTGGTTAGCCCCTTTGCGGGAGCGTCTGGCGAGGTGCGCCTCGGAACCAGAACCTTCCGCCTGAAGAATGCGCGGGCGGTACTGACGCATATCAGCGGCCGCGAGAGAGTTCCGGAACTGTTCTGGGTTTTTGCGCCGGCGCTTGATGGCTTACCGGACTCCGGGCTGGAAGCGGTTGCAGTTCGTCCCGCCCGGTTCAGCCCCACGATCGTCAGCGCTTCGATGCACCTTGGTAGCGATTTTTACCATACGACCACGATGGCAGAATCTCTGTTTTTTCACCGCCAGAAGCGTTATCCGGAAGGTCGCCTTCGCTTCAGCCTCGGCCCCCACAAGATTGCCCTTGAGGCGCGGCTACAGGAAGAACAAAAAACAGGCTATATCTATCGCGGCCCCAGCGGAGACGCACGCTTTGTTGTACAGAGTGATGTGAGTTCTGTTGCCTGGCGAATCAAAGGCCCGCGACCTGCAGCCGGGCGTTTGGACGATAGCGCCGCGGTAGAGTTCCATGCCCACCGTCCCCTTCCCAATGTCATGTACCTGGATCCGTTTCGAATAGAGGGGCCCATTTAGGCCGTTGGGCCGATCATTTCCTCGGGTCGCACCATTTTATCGAAATCCTCGCCAGATAAAAGGCCCAGCTCGATTGCCGATTCTCGAAGCGTCGTACCTTTCTTGTGAGCGTTCTTTGCAATTTTGGCCGCGTTATCGTACCCAATATGGGGGTTCAGGGCGGTTACCAGCATAAGCGAATTTGCGAGATGCCGATTGATGTTTTCGGTAATGGGTTCGATGCCGATCGCGCAGTGGTCGTTGAAGCTCACGCAGGCGTCCGCCAACAAACGTATGGAGTTCAGCACGTTAAACACAATCAGTGGCTTAAACACGTTGAGCTCAAAGTTGCCGGAACTACCGCCCACATTAACGGCGACATCGTTACCTATAACCTGAGCGCATACCATGGTCATGGCCTCGCTCTGAGTTGGATTGACCTTCCCGGGCATGATCGAAGAGCCGGGTTCGTTTTCTGGTATTCTGATCTCACCGATGCCACAACGCGGACCGCTGGCGAGCCATCGCACATCGTTTGCAATCTTCATAAGATCACAGGCTAGAGTCTTCAAGGCACCGCTGACATGTACGAGCGCCCCGTGCCCCGAAAGCGCTTCAAACTTGTTTGGAGCGCTCCGAAAAGGCAACCCGGTTAGCTCTGCAATCTTCTTTGCGGCCTGCTCCGCAAAATCCGGATGAGTATTCAGGCCGGTGCCTACTGCTGTCCCGCCCAGGGCCAGGTCGAACACATCCGGGAGGGCCTGCTCCAGGCGGCGCAGGTCGTTGCCAAGCATCGCCACATAACCCGAAAGTTCCTGCCCCAGAGTTAGCGGCGTGGCGTCCATCAGGTGTGTCCGCCCGATCTTTATCACGTCAGCGTACTTCTGGCTCTTTTCCTGTAGGGTATCGTGTAGTTTGCGAATCGATGGAAGGAGACGTTTCTGAATGCTTTCGGCGACCGCAATGTGCATGCCGGTCGGGAACGTATCGTTGGAACTCTGTGCTTTGTTGACGTGATCGTTTGGATGAACGGGATCCTTGCTGCCCCGTACGCCACCCGCCAGCTCAATCGCCCGGTTAGAGATAACTTCATTCGTGTTCATGTTGGTCTGGGTTCCGCTTCCGGTCTGCCAGACCACCAGCGGAAAGTGATCGTCGAGTTTGCCCTCAATCACCTCATCCGCCGCACGAACGATGAGTTCGCCGATATCCCTGGAGAGTAACCCCAGCTCAAGATTCGTAAGCGCCGCTGCCTTTTTCAAGATGCCCAACGCGCGGATCATTTCCCGCGGGAAATGATCGTGACCAATCTTGAAGTTCATCAGGGAGCGCTGGGTTTGCGCACCCCAGTACCGGTCGGCAGGAACTTCAATTTCGCCCATTGTGTCCTTTTCGATCCGAGTTTCTGCCATTAAGAGCCTCCCAACGAAGCGGCAGCGTCCCCTCCGGCCAGGTGTCTGTCAATATTTTGCCAGAAATCCACCCGGACGCAAAAAAATGCCGGAACGAAATGCATGCCGACGACCTCTTCCAGATATGGCGCGCCCCCTCAACATAGGTCCGAATCGATTAAGACCGGTATGTTCACTGATGATCCCGGAAGAAGTGCTTCGCGCATTCTTGCTTCGGAGCCGGAGAACCGGCTCCATCAGCAAGTTCGTACGCCGGCTTATCTACCGGTTCGGCCGACGAGCATATCTTCGATTGAATCCCTATTGCGGACTGACCACCCGTTACCAGGCGCGCGGGCAGCGCCTGGTGAAACATTCTTTCACGGCACAGCCGGAAGACTACGCCGAACTCAGGCTTGCCGCCCGCGCCTGTGGAGTGACCATGTGCTTTCTGGTTATCTTCCTTTTTCAGATGGACCTCAAAGAGCGACAGCGGCGGTACAATGCTCCCCATGTTCGAACGCGGTCGATTAGCTCCGTCGAACTCTTTCAGCCAGCTTCCAGGCTCGTGATGCGCTCCATGCGAATTCGGCCACCCCCCTGAGCAGGTCGGTGACATCGCGGGGAGTCGTCGAATTCGCTTTACGCGAAGACGTTCTGACTGGACTGGGGTGTCATGCTTGCAATGCGAACCATGCTTCCCGGAGCGGCCATCCTGATGCTGGCGGGCGCCCTGATGCCGATTCAGGCTCAGGCGAATCGTTCCTGGCCACCGCCGTCGCTTGCTCCTTCGGCCACGAACCGCTTCCGGGTCGATGTTATCAATGTTGCACCGGGAGAACCCATATACAGTTCCTGGGGACACACAGCGCTCCGCATCCTGGACAACCGCGAAGGTTTTGATTACGTATTCGATTACGGAGTCTTTCGCTTTGACGACGACTTTGTATTTCGTTTCCTGCAGGGCAAACCGGCCTACATGCTCTGGGTTTCATCGCTACAGCGCACGCTGTTTCGATACTCGGGTGAACAGCGCACAGTTTACGCGCAGCAGATTTTCATGTCGGACGAAATGGCCGAGGAGCTTCTCAATCGCATGATCATCGATGCTCTGCCCGCCAACCGCGAGTTCTTGTACGACCATTTCTATGACAACTGCACAACGCGCGTTCGTGATATTGTGGATCAGCTTCTCGATCAAGAGCCGAGCGCCCGGCTATCGACGCAGGCAACCGGCAGGTCGTTGCGCGACGAGTCAATGGACTTACTGCTTGATTCTCCAGCGCTCTGGTTTGGCACCAACCTGATCATGGGCAAGCTGGTCGACGAACCTATCACGGCCTGGCAGCAGATGTTCTTGCCACTGCAGCTCAAGGATGGCCTGGAATCCTTTCGGGCTGGTTCTGTAGCAGAGGGGCCGGTCAGCATCGGGCCGATCCAGATAATTTATGACGGTCAAAACCTGCGGACCGTTCGGCCGGCCCCATGGATTTTCTTTGCCGCCTGTCTTTTGATGCTGATCATCGCATTCGCCTGGCCAGCCCTGCGACCGTCTTCGCAGCGCGCGCCCCTGATGCACAGGCTCACCCGGTACTCCTGGCATATCCTCTCGGGGCTCATCGGAATCATTCTGCTTCTGCTGTGGCTCGCCACCGATCATCGTTCCACTCATAACAATCTCAATACACTGGCCTTTTTTCCTCCCTCTCTGATCTGGCCACTATTCGACCTCACGCGCTTCGGCCGGGATCCAAAAAAGGCGATCTTCACTCAGGAGTTCCTGCTTCTACCCGGGTGTATCGGCCTCGCGCTCGAATTTTCTGGCCTTTGGCCCCAGTTTTCATGGCCTTACCTGGGTCTCGCCCTGGTCATTCAGGGGCTCATCGTCCTGGGCATGCGACGGATGCGAGCCGTTGAGAATCATTGAGCGAGAAGGCCGGAATCCCCGTCGCAGCAGTCGGCGCCTTCGTCTGGCATGAGGACCGATTGCTTTTAGTTCGCCGCGGCAAGCCGCCCGGGGAAGGGGAACTGGCAGTACCGGGCGGCAGAGTGCAATACGGCGAGTCTCTGCAGGTTGCTTGTGCGCGCGAGGTTTTTGAAGAGACCGGCATACGCGTGTCTGTTGGTGATCCGATCTATGCTTTCGATAGCATCGAACGGGACGAAGCGGGCCGAACCGAATCTCATTACGTGGTTGTTGATTTGCAGGCGCGTTCAATCGGTGGAACGCTGCAGGCCGGTGATGATGCAACCGAGGCGTTCTGGCTTTCCATCGCAGATATCAAGCAGCTACCGCCGGAGGTTCTCAACGAACACACAGAACGAGCCTTGCGGAAACTCGGTTTTTTGTAAGTCACCGAAACGCGGATCGAACTAAGGGCCTGCCGGGGCGGTTCTCGGGAAGAAATAGAAAGGTTCAATGTTGATGAGCGGGAAAAAAGGAAGGAGGTTACCTGGCGCCACGTTAAAAAGACCGATCTGGATCAACGCCTGCCCATCGGTTACATTTACCAAACCGATCTGAAACAGGCTGCGGCTGTCCGACCAATTTACCAGGGCAAGCTGCCCTGCCGATTCGGCGTCGCGGGTCCCGTTGGCGACAATGGCAAGTTGCACACCCCGAACTTCGTCGGCGATGTTCAGAACTATGCTGATCTGCGCGCCGTCGATCGAACCGGCGAACGAGCCGGCCCCAATCTGGGCCCCCCGTGCGATCCGGGCACGCCCGCCATACCCAAGTTGGAGGCCTTCCAGCCGATCCGCGAGGTTGTAGAGACCGAACTGCATACCCACCATACGATCATTCACCCGATTGAGCAGCCCGATGTTCAGACCCTTTGTGTTTTGATTGCTGCCTTCGATGATATTGATCTGTAGATTCTGCGTCTGTGATTCCGGAATGCTCACCGCAACGGGCCCGGCGACGGACAAACCGACGCATCGCGTATTAGCCAGGAGCAACAGCAGCAGAACTCGGCGCACCACCAGAGGGTCAGACTCTGGCGGGCCCCACGAGGGTCCAGCAATCATCCGAAGAAGGTTTGCGGTTTGACTTGCCACAAATGACGGACACCACCATACTGTGACCATGAAGCACTGGGCGTTCGGATTCGGTATTTTCCTGGCAGTCTGCGGCACCGGCTGGGCGCTGGAGATGCGGACCGAAGGCCTCATTGTCAGCGTGCAGGAGGAAGCGCTCCAGGCAGAATACTTTTATCGCTTTGACTTCGAAGTCGAAAACACAACGGCCCAGGATAAATCCTTATCGGGATTTTTGATCCTCGGAGACCGGGACCAGACATCGACCGGAGTTCCTGCCGATTCTACGGCCAAACACTACTGCCCTGTTTTTTTGGAGATTCCTGCGAATCGTGTGACTCGAATCTCGATTGTTTGCGAAGGCGTCATCGATAGCTACCGCTTCGCACCTCGCACGGTCTACCCGTTCATCCTGACGCCTGCCCTGGGGCAGGAACACCAGCCCCGTACGGTGTCGACCCAACCAGTCGAGGCGACCGAAAACGAGGCGGTTGTCACCGAGTCCGAAGCAGAAGAGGCCGGGAGCGATGGGGATCAGACCCCGGCTTCATCGGAGGCCGGCGCGAACGAGATCGTGGAGCCGTAGCAAACCCACTGGCCGATTCTCGTCGTCAACGACCGGCAGAACACTGATCTGCGAGGGGCGGTCTTCCATCATCTGAAGGGCATCCAGAGCCAGACTTCCCGCCGCAATAGAAAGCGGATCCCGGGTCATGATCTCGGTCGGGTGCGTGCTCAGAATATTGCCGTGCCGCAGGATGCCCCGTCGTATGTCGCCGTCGGTAATCAATCCCAGCAAGCGCCCTTCCCGATCAATCACCATCACACCACCGAGATTCGGCCGCGACTCGGCCTCCAGGACTTCATGCATCGTCGCCTCTTCGGTGACCACCGGCATGCCCTGATCCGTGACCAGTAAATCCTCCACGTTCAGCGAAAGCCGGCGACCCAACTGACCGGCCGGGTGAAACATCGCGAAGTTCTCGGGCTTGAACTGTTTTAGCTCACAAAGCGCAGCGGCCAGCGAGTCCCCCACAACCAGAGCGACTGTGGTCGAAGCGGTCGGAGCAAGATTCAGGGGATCGGCCTCGCGACTCACGCTGGCCCGAATGATCACAGTTGCCATGCGACCCGCCGTAGAGTCCGGATTGCCGAGAATCGCGATGATTGGATTGCCCATCTTACGCACAGCCTGCATCATGGAGATCAACTCTTCAGATTCGCCGCTCTTTGCAATGGCCAAAAGCACGTCGTCGGCCTGAAGCGCTCCCAGGTCTCCGTGCAGGGACTCGCCGGGATGCAGAAAAAACGCCGGCGTGCCGGTCGAAGAGAAGGTTGCCGAGAGCTTCTGTGCGATCAGGCCCGACTTGCCCATGCCGGTCACAGCGACTTTGCCCTTGCAGGCGTAGATGATGTCGACCGCCCGGCGAATGCGCTCGGGCTGGAAGCGATCCACATTGCCCTGAAGTTCGTGGATCTGCCGTGTGTAGCTGTGTATGAACAGTTCGTAGGAATCGCTGGCCATCGCAAACTCCCGAACGGGGAATGGACTCCCCGCGCGGCGCCCTGTCAATCAGAGAATATGCCAAAGCGGCTTTATAGGCTGACCGGCTCCAGATCAAGCACGTCCACCTCGGCCGAAACCATCTGATCAAGAAGCGGTACGCGCACGTATATCCGGGTCTTGCTTTTTGCACGCGCCACAACTCCGCGAACGCCCTTCAACGGACCGAAGCGGATCTCAACCTCGCTACCGGGCGGGAAGTTATGCGCCGGATCAGCGTGCAGTTCACGCTGGGCCGCAACAAGCAGACGGAGATTCAGTATATGTTCCGCGCCCAACGGGGTCGGGCGATTGTCGACTTTGATGAAGTAGAGGGCGCCGGGGTGAGAAAGCACCCGCACGTAGTCTGAAAACCATCGCATGCGCACAAACACGTAACCCGGAAAAAGCGGAAACTCAACGATTTTGACCCGGTCACTCCACTTGCGCTTGCGGGGCACAAGCGGCAGGAAGTACTCAAAACTCAGCCTTTCAAGATACTGCGCGATCTTCCGTTCGTGCTGCGGCATGACGCGCAACACGTACCAGGCCTGTTCTGCCAGGTCAGGCGTTTGCTCCGTTTCGGGCAGGGGTTCGGACATGTTCCTAATCGGCGACGATCGGCTCTCCGCTTACGTACGATCGCGGAGCCTTAATGCCAATCAACTCGGAATAGCGCTCCACGTCCACTCCCGCTCCCCCAGGCCGCTGGGCCACGACCAGGGCCGGTGTCAGCGCCTGACCGGCTTTTATGTCCTGGGCGGCATACAGGCTGCGCCGACCGAATTTTCGAGCTCCCATTTCGGCCTCAACGGGCTGCCGGCGGTTTTCGCCGAGGGCATCGAAAACGCGCCGGGCGCCCCCGGCCAGAGCCGCAAAGCGGGGTGGATCCAGAGACAGGGCCTGGTCCGGGCCTTCCATGTTACGGTCAAGCGTGAAGTGCCGTTCGATAACACACGCCCCCAGTGCGACCGCTGCCAGGCTGACCTCGTTTCCGTCGCAATGATCGGAGATACCAACCGGGCAAGCATAACGTTTCGACCAGGCCGGCAGGACATTCAAATGATAGTCCGATGGCGAAGCCGGATATGCCGACACGCACTGAAGCAATGCAAACTCGTGGGAGGCACACCACTCTGCAACCCGTCCGATCTCTTCTTCCGAAGCGGTCCCGGTCGATATCAGCAAGGCGGCCGCTGGATCTGCAAGCACACTGCTGATCAAGGGACCATTGTTGACGTCGCAACTCGCGATCTTGTAAACGCGCTCTCCCAGATCCCGATAGAAGCTCACCGACCAGGAGTCGAAAACGGAACACATAAAATCCAGTCTGGCCGCACGTGTATGATCGCGCAACAGAGCCCACTGCTCCTCCGTGAGTTCAAAGTTTCGAAAGAAATCGGACAGGCTCCCGGGCGGACCGTCTCCAAGCCGCGCTAACTTGTTGATAAAAAGGTCGGACCGGAATAACTGAAACTTGGCAGCATGCGCCCCGCTCTGTTTTGCCGCATCTACCATTCTTTTTGCCGTTGAAAGATCCCCATTGTGGTTCAGGCCAATTTCGGCGATCAGATACGGCGGCGTTTCCGGCGCGATTGTGTGGTGTTCGGTTCTCAGGGACATGGTGAAGAGCAGCCTGCCAATTCGAGTCAGATAGGCAAATTTTTTATTGAAGACGCCCGCCCAATCGGGCACCAGACACAATGGTCTCCGCTTCCGGCAACACGGTCGGTGCCTACATTCTGCGCCACTGCGAATTCTATTCCGAGCTACCGGCTCTGCGCTTTCTACGAGATGGGCGTCGCAAGGAAATACGCTACGGTCAGCTGCGCGAGTTGTCCATGGAACTTGGGGTCGGCCTCCGTCTGCTTGGGCTGAGCCCCGGGGATCGGGTGGCCATCGTTGGCGCCGCGACGCCGGAGTGGATTCTGGCATTCGCAGCCATTCAGGTCGCAGGCCTGGTGGACGTCGCCTACGACGAGCAGTCCGATCCACAACGTATTTCCCGGGTCCTTGCGGAGACCGAAGCCCGGGTCCTGTTCAGCGACAATGAGCACCTCTTGCAGAGCATGGCCGGGCTTTCGCCCGACACCCGCTGCATACATTTGAGCTGGCGCAATTTCCGGGAACATCGCACGGCGGGAGTACGCCAGAGTCTCGCCGACCTTCAGCGGCGCGGACGCACACCGGGCGGCCGCATCCTGGCCACAGAGGCCCTGCGCGGACGGCTGGTCGACGACCCTGCTTCCATAATGTACAAGCGGCCGGACCGGGCAAACCGGTCGCGGGCTGTCGTCCTGACGCATCGGAACATACTCGCGAATCTGGAAAGCTTTGCATCGACGCTGGCGCTGACCGAGGGCGATGACCTGCAACTCGGCTTCCCCCTGTGGCACTCTGCCGGTCGATTTGCCTTCTATCTGACTCTGCGCAATTCCGCGACACTCTGTCTTTCAGGCCGCGCATCCTTTGCGGATGATCTGCAGCGCTATCGACCGACCCTGGCTCTGGCCGATGCCGAGCAGTGGCAGCAATTCTACGCCCGGGTGGAGTTCGGTCATCCCGAGGAGCGACTGCAGGGGCTTTTTCTGCGTCGACTGTACCTGCGTATTAGCGCGCTCTGGAATCGACTGACCGGCTTTATTTTTGAAGAGAAGAGTGAACCCGGACAGGGGACGTCCGCCGCCAGCTGGCTTGCGCTGTTCTTTGTGATACCGGCCTTGATCCTCGTTTTTCCTTTCAAAGCAGCCGGAGACTTCCGGTTCAAACGCGCTATCTACCGCCGGCTTGGCGGTCGGCTACGGGTCATCCTGACAGGGGGATCGGCAGTCTCGCGCCGCGTGGATCAACTCTTTCAAACGATTGGCGTGCCGCTTCTGGCTGGCTACTGGCTTACCGAGGCTTCGCACATTGCGGCCTGCCGTCGCCTCGTCTGGACCGGTCAAAGAAGCCGGCTGACACCGGGCACCGTCGGTCCGATTTTGCCGGGCACGGCGATGCGTTTGGTCGATCACCGGGGTGAAGACGTGTCGAATATAGTTGGTGCGGTTGGGGAGGTCTACCTGCAGGGCCAACACGTAATGCAGGGCTACTTTCGAAACCCGGTACTCACGGCCGAAGTGCTTGATGATCAGGGCTGGCTTCGAACCGGCGATCGCGGGCGCCTCACGGCCAGCGGAGATCTGGTGTTGCTGCCCCGACAGAGCCGCATTGACGCCCTCTAAGTTCAGGCGAATGATCTTGAAGAACCGGTACTGGGCGCTACGACACGGGATCAGCATAGCCAATGAGCGCGGACTCATCGTCTCCAGCCCGGAGGAAGGCGTCCCGGGCTTCGGCTTGAGCCCGGCAGGACGGGCGGAACTGGGCCAGGCACTCCGTCCCGAAAGGATACGCGCGAGCGGCCTGGAAATCAAAAACGCAATCTGTTACTCCTCCGATTTCCGTCGTGCCATCGAAACCGCCCGCATATTTTGTGAACTGAACGGACTACAGGAGCCGCTCACGGACTTTCGACTGCGTGAACGCTACTTCGGAAAATTTGACGGCCAATCCCATGAGCTCTACGAGATCGTGTGGCAACGCGATCGCGAGCACCCGGATAGACCGCACCGAACCGTAGAAAGCACTGCAGCCGTTGCAGACCGATTACACGCCTTCATTCAGGAATGCGAGCAAAAGCACGAAAAGGCCGATGTCGTTGCCGTTTCCCACGGTGATCCCCTCCAGATTTTGCAGGCGGTTTTGACCGGCCTTGCTCCTGACCGGCACCGCACTCTACCCCCGCTGGCAAATGGCGAGCTCCGATTGCTTCTGGCGTGATGGCCGCAGGAAGCAAACCGGGCTAATCAGTCCCGGGAGCAGCGTCGGTCTTGCGCCGGCGGGGCGTCGGACCGCCGGCCGTTCCCTGCGGCCGTTTCAGGTACTGGTGGTAGACCGCGAATATATCATTGTAGCGAATATAGCCGAGTACCATGCGGTCCTCATCAACAATGACGGCCTTATCGTAATCGCACTCCGTGATGATTTTCAGGGCGTCACCCAGCGAAGAGTCTGGCCCCACTGCGGGCACACCGACCTCGGCTGCGTCGTCCACGGTGACCAGAGCGCGCACGGATTCAAGCTCAGTCGTTATACGCACTTTCTTCAGGGAAATCATGCCAAAGTAGGTACCGTCGGAATTTGTTACGACAAAGTCACTGGCCTGAATGTCGAAGGCGAAGGTCTCCAGATCTCCCAGCAAGCGCCGCCGATCGATGATGGCCTGGCTTCTGAATTCCGGAAAGTGCTCCTCTATGCGCAGCTGATTGAGAACATCAAGCTGCATATCCCAGAAATGGGCCGGCGATTGAAAGCGGTTCTTCAGTTGCTGCTGGTACAGTGTCCATCGGCCCGTCAAAATCAGCGCAATCATGCAAACAATCATAAGCGGGGGCAAAAGAGCGTACGACCCGATGATGTCACTGACCATAATCATGGCGGCGAAAGGCGCACGGGCCACTCCAGCAAAAAAGGCGCCCATGCCCACGATGGCAAACGCGGCCGTCGATATCTCGTATTCGGGCATGAAGTACAAGGTCACGTTCGCAACGAATCCCCCGAGCATGGCCCCGATAAACAGAGAGGGCGCGAAGAGTCCTCCGGAACCTCCGGAACCGATCGTAAAGGCGGTGGCCACAATCTTGAGTCCGGCTATCAAAAGAAAAAAGAAAGCGACCTGCATGTGGGGTGCCTGAGGAAGCGGGCTTTCACCGGCGATGATTCTCTGAATGTAGCCCATTCCGGAGCCGATCACTTCCGGAAACGTCAAAGCCAGTAAGCCAATCACCAGGCCTCCGATCGCCGGCTTGAGGACAATCGGGATGCGCAGTCGCGAGAAGAACTTTCGAATCATATGAAAGAACTTCACGTAAATGTAACCAACCGGATAACAAAAAAGCCCGAGCAGCAGATAGACTGGCAATTCATGCAGCCCGCTCAGCCCCAGCTCCCCGACCTGGAAAAGAGAACCCGGACCGGTAAAAACCTGAAAAGTCAGATAGCCGGTAACGGAGGCGACAATGCAGGGAACAAGTGCGTCACTCTCGATATCCTCCAGGTAGAGAATCTCCATGGCCGCAATCGCACCCCCAAGCGGGGCGCGGAAAATGGCGCCCAGACCGCCGGCGGTACCGGCCAGAAGCAGGGTCCTTCGCGCGCGCGCTCCGGAGCGCAGCAGCCGCGAAAGGCCGGACCCGATGCCGGCGCCAATAAAGGCGGTGGGGCCCTCACGGCCACCGCTGCCCCCGGTCGACAGCGTAAGGATCGTGCCCAGGGCCTTGAAGAACGGCGCGCGCTTCTTGATCATGCCTTCGCGATGATGGAAGGCACGCACCATCGAATCCGTACCCGCCCCGCTGGTCTCCGAATAGAAGTAGCGCAGGATCAGGCCGACGCAGAGTCCCCCCAGGGCCGGCAAAAAAAGGAGCATATACGGCGAGCCCAGCCCGTATTCATCCAGGAAGGTGCTTTCAATGTGAAGCTCGCCGGGTGGATGGGTAACGTGCAATCCGCCCAGACCATGGAGAAGCAAACGCTCGGCATAACCCAGCCCGTAAGAGAAGGCCACCGCCGAAAGACCCGAAACGATGCCCACGATCAGGGCGTAGAAGTAGATATGACGCGGAGTACGAATTCGAAGAGTCTCAAGCAAGCGCTCCCAAATACGCATAAGTCAACTTTCCGGCCCGGGTGCCCGGGGCAAGAAACTTCGGATTGACCGGGCACCGATGCGACCCGAACTACACGCAGTGAAGGATTCGAAGTCCGAAGCCCAGAGTGGTCGGGACACAACCCGGCCACAAAGCCTGATCAAGATCTATCAGGCGCTGAAGAACAAGTACCGCAACTACGACACAAAACACGCCCTGAAGCGCATGCAGGCCTTTCGGCGCTCCGCCCAGGAGCTTGGTTCCAAGGGATTTCCACTCGCCTTCGAATTGCTGGGCAGCATCAATTTCGGGCTGGTCGAACCCTATTCGGATGCAGACGTAATTATCCTGCACTACTGCGACCTGCACCTTTCGGACGGGGAATGCATGCCGTCCTGCCCGAACCTGCTGTTCGAAAAAGAAGAGCTCGTGAAGTCTCTCCGCAGGCAACTCAACGAAGAAATGTGCAGAATCGAGATTCTCGACTGCATCAATATGAAGTACGTGGAACGCTGCCTGCAAACCGGGGAACTCTCCGGAAACTCTATTATTTATCGTTTTATGTTTTACCGAAACATGGGCCGTCCGGTCAACCGCCCGCTCTATATTGAGTATTACGAGGCCCTGGAAAAGAATGCTTCCCTGGTCGCCGAGTTCGAGCTGTGGGCGTCTCTGGCTTTGAAAGCATATCTGAAGACCTCTGATCATCGTTACTCTTTCAGCAAGTACAATGAACGTATCTTGAACCAGAGAATCGCCCTGCCGGAGGGCCTGCGCGAAGAACTTCGCCGATACCTGGAAGATGCCTGAACCTGAGTAATTTCATCTTGCGGTCCACCCGGGGCGTGCGAAATCTCGAAACCGTGGGTCCCGGACTCCTGAAGCGAATGTTTCTCGTCATGTTTGCGGCGGCACTGCTCACCTGGGCGCGCGAAGCAACCCTGGCCTTGCTCGCGGCAGACTTCTCAGCCTACTACGAACGCTACGCGTCCGGCGAAACGGCGATAGCCCAGGAATGGATGACCACGGCTACCCCCGATTGGATTGATTTCCCGACCGTTTCCGACGCGGCACACTATGCGCCCGTCCCGGATCAGGCCGGCAGGGAGTGGACGGTGCAAAAAAGCGATGGCGATCTTCTGGGCACAATCACGCGTGAGGCGACCGAAAACCTACCGGTTCGCCGCGTCCTTTTTTCTGTGAAAGATCCGGACGGGCGACCCGCGTATGCTGTGCTCTTTCGCCTCGAGCCCGCCGGCGAACATCACACACGCATCAGCGTCTCCTGCCGGCGTCCGGGCACTGCCTATCAGTTGCTTTTTGACCGCACTGAGAAACAAGAATTACTTTCGGCCCTCTGCTCCGGGGCTCTCCAGAAGGTGATTGCCGCAGTGGAGCGGGCACAACCGGGCCTATGACCGAACGGCACGAAAGGAAACGTACCCTGTGGCTTGCGCCGGCCGCAATCGCGGTTGCCCTGGTCTGGGGTTTCTTTCAGGACCCCACCGGGGCCGTCGGACGCATTGACCTGGCGCCCACTTATATTGCGGCGCGGCTCTATGCCACCGGGAACACGGGGGCTATTTACGCAAACACACCCTACGGCTTCGACCGCTCTGAACACTGGATCGCGCTCGAAAACGAAACACCCCGGAGCGCTTTCGGAACCGTCTTTGCGTATTGCCCGGCGTACCTCTGGCTTTTTGTGCCGATTGCGCAGGGGCTTTCCCTCGATGCGCTCACTCTTGCCGTAGTCGTTGCGAACTGGATGCTCATCGGTCTGTTCTTTTTGTATCTGGCGCGAATCGGCAGAACCCCCTTCGAACAAGCGGCGATCGTTCTGGGGGGCATGTTGTCGACCTGCGCCGCCAACGGCGTGCAACTGGGCCAGAATGTGGCTCCCCTGCTGGTTGCCGCTTTTGTCTACGCAAGATCCTGCCAGAGCGGGAACAGGATCGTCGCCGTCATAAGTTTTCTGGCCGCGAACATGCTCAAGCCCTGGGCCGGCGTACTGATACTTCTGCCACTGATGCGACGTGAATGGAAACTGGCCGGACTACTCCTGGGAAGCCTGGCTCTTTTTTGCGGGCTACAATTCGTGATCGATCCGGGGGCTTTCATCGAATACGTGCGTATTACCCTCGAACACTCGCGCATCAGCATCCTGGCGAATAACAACTTCTCTTTGGCCGCCGGACTACAACGGCTCTACACACAGAATTGGTACCTGTACGCCGACTGGACCGGGGCGCCTCCAGAACCGCTTCCAATGAAAGTCCTGCGATTTGGTGCGGCAGCGGCTGTCGTGTTCGTCTGCTTTCGCGCAAAGGTAAACTGGAACGTGTGTCTGCAGGCATGCCTGTTCAGCGCCTTTCTCATCATGAATGTATTCTGGGACCACTATTCGCTCTTGTTTCTTCCGTTCTTTTTCGAACGGCTGCTACAGATCCGGCAGGAGCGAAAGCCCCTCGCCGTTACCGCGCTTGCGGGCGTCCTTGTATTCTTTGTTCCGTACGGCATAGCTTACAGTTTGCTCTCCACTCTTGCCGCGAGCTATAACGTGACTCTACTTGCATATGCCGCCGCCCTGCTTTCCATGCTGCCCGCCGTTTGCTTTGGATCGGGACTCTTGAGCGCATTCAAGAATCAGGACGGGCTACGCATTCTCGCCGCCCGGAGCGATACGGCAAGCGCCGCTCAGGGTCCCGACCCCGCCGTGTTGTCTGCGTGACGAATGTCTTCGCCGGTCGAAAGGCGCACGAGCTCTTCACCCACGTTCACGGCCAGATCCCCGGCCCGTTCCAGGCTCAGAGTGATGCGATAGATGTCTGCAAAGCTGGCCCGTTCGAGCTCCGTTTTCTGGAGGGCTTCTTCAAAAACGTTCTGGCAGTGACGGTCCAGTTCCTGGTCCACTTCTTGAATCGAACCAAAGAAGCGGTCTTTCTCCTCCACGAGGGACTCCACCGCCATGCCAACGACTGTGATGACCCGCGAGAGCATTAAATGCATGGAGGGATCGTCCCGGAACGAGCCGCGGGGAACGCGACCCTTCACGAAGACCCGGGCGGCATTGACGACGTTGTCACTCAGACGCTCCAGATTGCGGGTGATGCGAATGGCCGAAAGGGCAAACCGGAGTGGGTCCCGTTTTAGAACCCGGTCGGGGCCAAGCGCTTCCATGCCGAGCTCCCGGCGGCTGGCCACAGCCTCCAGAATGGCGGTCTGGGAAATGTTATCGTTCTCTTTTTCGAGCGAGTCAATCAGATCGTCCCGTCGGATGATCTCCCGGGCCAGATCATAGTTGTCCTGCTCAAACGCATCACTCAGAAGCAGGACCTGCTCCAGGGCCAGCTCCGCCATTCTCGCCAGATTTCCCTTCAGGTACTGGAATCTCGAATTCAGAACTTCGGTCGCCAGATACATGTGTCTTCCTGTTTGTCAGCTTTTGGCCGGCCTGTCCATTACTACGTCGGTCGGGGTGCTTTTTCCCTCAGTTTTTGTCCAGGGCCCGCGAAAAGCCCGAAAACCGGGCCCGGGCTTTGTAGGCTGCGGCCCGGGTTTCGCTTGCCATAGGGCACGCGACGAAGACAATGGGGCGCATGAGAAAGTCATTTCGAAGTCTTGCATTTCTATTTTTAAGCACAGCATTGGCTCTGGCGCTCGGCGCCTGCAGCAGTTCGTCCGAAGGCGAGCAAGCCGAGCAGGGCTCAGACGGCGGGGCAGCCACCCGCGAAGCCGGCGCCATGGCCGGGACCGGTTGCGTTGAGGGAGATTGCGCCAACGGCCGGGGCACCTTCCGCTACGAATCCGGAAGCGCCTACGAGGGCGAGTTCGCCAACGGCATGCGCAACGGCGAAGGGACCTACCAGTGGTCAAGCGGCGCGAGCTACACCGGCCAATGGCAGGACGGGAAACGCAGCGGATACGGTGTTTACACCTATCCAAACGGCGACAGCTACGAAGGGCAGTTTGTCAACGATCAGCGTTCCGGCCTGGGCACCTACAAATGGAGCGATGGCCGTCAGTTTGTGGGCCAGTTCGAGAACGGCGCTCCAGTAACAGAGCAGTAATTTCCGTCGACGCCGGGGCCTGAGATTGCCCCGGCGTGCATTCAGGCAGTGAACGCCCCGCCCGGATATTAGCCCGGGTGGCAGGCCGTCACAAAGTTCTTCATCAATTGCATCCCGTGCTGGGTGAGAATCGACTCCGGGTGGAACTGTACGCCCTCCAGATGCGGAAACTGCCGGTGACGAACGCCCATGATCACGCCATCGGAGGTATGCGCCGTGACCTCCAGCACCGCCGGGCAATGCCCGGGGTCAATGACCAGCGAATGGTAGCGGGTGGCTTCGAAGGGCGATGGCAATCCCGAGAAGACTCCCTGCCCGTCGTGAAAGATTTCTGAGACTTTGCCATGCATGATCGCAGGCGCCCCCACAATCTGTCCGCCATTTACAAATCCCAACGCCTGATGACCCAGGCATACACCAAGCACCGGACGTAGCCGGCCCATTTCACGCACAACATCAAGACTCACGCCGCTGTCTTCCGGCCGCCCGGGCCCGGGGGAAATCACAACGCCCGACGGACTCAACGCTTCAAGTTCGTTCAGCGTAACGCGATCATTTCTAAAAACACGCACGTCGTCGGTCAGCTGCGTCAAATACTGGTACAGATTGTAGGTGAACGAATCGTAGTTATCGATCAGCACAATCATTGGAATCCCCTGCGGGCAAAACGAACCGCGGCCAGCATGCCCCGCACTTTGTTGGCCACCTCTTCACATTCCAGTTCCGGTTTCGAATCGAACACGACGCCGGCACCCGCCTGCAGATAGCAGACATCGTCGCGAAACACCATCGTGCGAATGGAAATGGCCGTGTCAAAATCTCCGTTGTAATTGAAATAGCCGATGCAACCCGCGTAGATGCCACGCCGCCGGTTTTCCAGTTCGTCGATGATCTCCATAGATCGGATCTTCGGGGCGCCGCTGACCGTGCCGGCGGGTAAAGAAGCGCGCAGTGCTTCATACGGGTGCAAATCGGGCGCCAGTTTTCCTTCGCAGTGCGAAACGATGTGCATCACGTGGGAATAGCGCTCAATTGCCTTGAACTCCGTAACGCGTACGCTGCCCGGTTCACTGACACGTCCCACGTCATTTCGACCCAGGTCCACCAACATGATGTGCTCGGCAATCTCCTTCTGATCGGACAGCAGCTCCTGCTCCAGGGCCAGATCCTCGGCCGGAGTACGGCCGCGCCGGCGTGTGCCGGCAATGGGGCGCAGGACCACTTTGCTGTTCTGAAGCCTGACCAGAATTTCCGGGCTGGAACCAACGATCTGGAAAGGACCCAGATTCAGGTAATACATGTACGGGCTGGGATTGATCGCCCGCAGACCGCGATAGATACTGAAAGCGTCTATGCCGGGCCGAAAACTATAACGCTTCGAAAGAACGACCTGGAAGATGTCGCCGGCATGGATGTACTCCCGAGCCCGGGAAACGATGGCGCGAAATTCATCGGCCGTCATGTTGCTTTCGATCGGCATGGGCCCACGCAGTGGCGGCGGTTCGGGGTCGGGCCGGGGTGTCCGCAGGCGCTCTTCCATACGGTCCAGACATTGCAACGCGTGGTCGTAGGCGCGATCGACACTTTCAAAATCTTCGGTCCGGACGTTCACGACCAAACGCACGTGTCGTTCCACATGGTCGACAATCACACTTTCGTCGGTCAAGAGCAGATAGGCGTCATCCTGCTGTAGATCGTCGATGTTCTGGTCCGGAAGCTTCTCATAGTAGCGAATTAGATCGTACGAAAGAAAGCCGACCGCCCCGCCGAAAAAGGCCGGCAGGCGAGCGTCCGCGACCGGCTTTGCAGACTCCATGAACCGCTTCAGGAATTCGAGCGGATCGCCCTCAAATGATTCAATCACGTCGCCCGTGGGGCTTTCGATGCGAAAGCTGCGGTCCCGGCCGCGTAAAACTGCGCGCGGGTTCACACCGATAAAAGAATTGCGTCCGATCTGCTCGTTATTGATGACCGATTCTAGAAGAAAGCTATGACGACTGCGATCTCCTTCGAAGCGTAAGAATATCGAGATCGGTGTCAGCGTGTCCCCCAATAACTGACGAAAAACCGGTATGAGGTTCCCTTGCCGGGAACGCTCCCGGAACTGTCGACGACTGAGGCTTACCTTGAGCATCGCGGAAGTACCTGCATCACCACCATACGGCGGCAGGTCAGAGTTTTCGGCGGAGAGCGAGTGTCATTCAGAATCGGGATAACGGGTCGGCCAGAGCTGGCGAAGTCGATCCCGGATCCGGGCCTCCTGCCCTTCGCCTGTCGGCTGATAGAAAGCGGCCGCCTCGTAACCGCCCGGCAAATAGTCCTGGCGCACAAAATGGCCGGGGAAGTCGTGCGGATAACGATAGCCTTTGCCCGCGCCCGCTTCCCGATGCAGCCGGCTGGGAGCGTTACGCAGGTGCAGCGGAATTTCGGGGGGGCGCGCCTTCACCTGCTCCAGCGCTCGATCGATACCCAGATAGGCGGCGTTGCTTTTTGGTGAGGCAGCCAGAAAGGTCGCCGCCTGGGAAAGCACAATGCGCACCTCCGGCATGCCAATCCGTTCGGCCGCCATGAAGGCCGCGACCGCGATCTGCAGAGCCTGAGGCGAGGCATTGCCAACATCCTCGGACGCAAAAATGATCATGCGACGGGCCAGAAACAGCGGGTCTTCCCCGCGCTCCAGCATGGCCGCCAGATAGACCAGCGCGGCGTCCGGGTCCGATCCACGCAGGCTCTTGATGAAGGCGCTTGCAAAATCGTAATGGTTCTCTCCTGCCCGGTCGTAGTTGCGCAGATTGGTTTCGATTATAGCCCGCAGTTGCGCAGGATCAGGCCGGGAACCGGAAGCCGCAGCGGCCTCCAGAAACGAAAGCAGACGACGGGCGTCGCCGGCAGCCGCCTCAACGAGCAGATCGCGTCCGGCCTGGTCCAGCTCCAGGCCCAAAAGGGCCGGGTCATTCTCTAAAGCGCGCGTCGCAATCTGCTGGAGTTCGGTTTCGCCGAGCGGTTGCAGAGTGTAGACCCGCGCCCGACTCAGCAGCGGTCCAATGATTCCAAACGAGGGATGCTCGGTGGTCGCACCAATCAGGAGGATCCAGCCCGACTCCACGGCTTCGAGCAGGCTATCCTGTTGCGACTTCGAAAATCGATGGATCTCGTCCAGAAACAACACCACACCCGCGCCGTGGTTGAAAAACCGCTCGCGACCCTGGTCGATGACACCGCGCACGTCTTTGACTCCCGCAGATACTGCCGAGAGCGCGTAGCAGGGAAGCCCCGCCCGCTCGCTCAGAATGTGCGCCAGGGTCGTCTTGCCGCAACCCGGCGGTCCGTACAAAATAAGTGATTGCAGTGCTCTGCCCGAAAGCTGCGCCACGACTTCGCTCTGGCCTACGAAGTCTTCCAGTCGGCGGGGTCGCAGGCGGGCCGGGAGGGGGCCCCGGGCCTCATCACTGCGTGAGAACAGGTCGGCCATCACCGGAAGAAGGGCCGGGGCTCCGGACGCTGACAACCAATTTGTTGGTTTGGCTTGCCCGCATCGGGCCCGGTAGCCCTGTGGGCCTCAATGGACCGGGCAACAAAACAGCGCCGGGGTAGCTTTGTTGTTATCGAAGGCATCGACGGTTCGGGCAAAAGCACGCTGATTCGCGGGCTGCAGCATCGGCTTGCCGCAGAGCGCCAGGCTGGCCGGGTGGCCTTCTTTCGAGAACCCACCGACGGGCCAATCGGCCGCGAAATCCGGGAGCACCTGAAACGCGCTTCAGAACTGGACCCCGAACAATGGCTGGACCTTTTCTTCCGGGACCGAGCGGAAAACCTGCGGGAGCACGTGGAGCCCGCCCTGCAACGCGGAATCCTTGTGATTCAGGATCGCTATTTTTTCAGTACGGCGGCCTACCAGGGCCGGACCGATGGCATAACCGCGAGCGCCATCATCGAACGCAGCGTCGCCGCAGGTTTTCCGTTACCGGAACTGCTTTTGTTTCTTCGCATCGCGCCCGGTGAAGCCATGGCCCGCATTCGCGACCGCTCGAATCTCACGGAAAGCTTCGAAAGCCAGTCCCAGCTGGAGGCCATCGATTCCCGGTATCGGTCGGTCCTGCCGGACAACGCCATCGTTCTGGACGCGACCCAAACACCGGAGCAGGTTCTCGAAGACGCCCTTGAACGCATCCGAAGTCTTCCGCCGGCTCACGAAAAAAAGCCCGGAGCATGACCTCTGGTTGCGTTCGGGATTGCAGGCGTGCGAGAAACCGTGGGTTCCAGACAGTCGCCGACCGGGAATACAGTCCGGAGAATCACTCTTTCAGCAGCATCCCTGCAGAGTATTTTGCTGGCCGTCGATTGCAGGCCAGGTGAAATCGGTGGTGAAGTTCTGCGGGTCATCGCAGCGACCGGGGTAACATGCAGGTCTACACCAGAACCGGCGACGACGGCAATACCCACCTGGCCAGCGGCAAGCGGGTCCCCAAACACGCGCTCCGCGTTGAAATCTACGGCGAGTGCGACGAACTGAATTCGGTGCTGGGACTGGCAATCAGTCTGTGTGAGGGACCGCTGGAAGGCCTGGGCGCCGACCTCACAAACGAACAGCATCTCCTTTTTGAATTGGGTTCCGAGCTCGCCGGCTTTGAAGCCCGACCGAATACAAGTGTGATTCTGCAGGCGGACATCGATCGTCTGGAAAAGCGCATGGACAGCATGCTTGCCGCGCTTCCCGAAATGAAGGCTTTTGTGCTGCCCGGTGGAAACCCGGCCAGCGCTGCCCTTCACGTGAGCCGCACAGTCTGCCGTCGTCTGGAACGCCAGATGACGCGCGCCCTGCAAACAAACAACAACCAGGATCCCGATGGTCGAACCGTAATCCGCGCAGAAGCGTTGCGCTACATCAATCGCCTGTCCGATTATCTCTTTGTTTGCGCCAGATATGCAAACTTCCTCAGCGGCCGACCGGACGTACGCTGGGAGTCGCGCGCGCGAAAAACCAGAAAAGAAGAAGGCTAACAGCACGGGACTATTGTGACAATCGATAGCGGACGATGCGAACCCCGGCAATGCGATGGAATCGATCTGACACCGCATGATTGCGGAGATACTCCGGCGCCGGAGAAAGAATCCCGGATAACTTTTTAGTTGCACCTCAGGGCGGATTCGATCGTCTATAGGACTGGCCCGGCAGGCCGCAAGGCCGATGGTCTTCCGAGCGCCCGGGCCCGGGGGTTTACGCATGAACAAGCGGCGTTGCATTACTCCGCTGAGGGCCGGCCTGTTGTTTCTGGTCTTCGGCTTTGGGCTTGCGCTTTCTGCGCAGAGTCGTGACATTTCAGGCCGGTACAATTGCACCGGCACGAATCCCGATGGATCCGGCTACCGTGGGACTGTTGTGATCACACGCGTGAGTGGAGACACATATCGCTTCGATTGGAGTGTGGGCAATAACTACTCCGGCACCGGCACACTCGTCGGGAATCAGATCAGCGTAGAGTGGGGCGACACAAGCCCTGCCATCTACAACGTTCAACCCGATGGCCGGCTGGTCGGAACCTGGGCCAACGGCAGCGGATCCGAAACCCTGACGCCGGCCGGCGGGAACACGCCTCCGGGACCACCGCCCATCTAGAGTTTGCTTGCGCGCAACCGGACCATAACGCCGGTTGCGCCTTCTCTTTTGCCCGGGGGAGGCGGAGTTTCTCAGAAAACCGGACGCGCGACTCAAAATACCTGTCGGCAGCCACCGCCCTGACCAGCGGGCCCTGCGAACAGCACCGGCTCGTAGAACCGGATCAGTTGTCCTTGCTGAGTTGCTGAATCTGATCGCGCAGCACCGCAGCGCGCTCGAAGTTCTCTTCGGCCACGGCCTTATCGAGCTCATTCTTGAGGCGGTCCAGCTCGTTGGTGGGTACCTTTTCCGCAGCCACTTCGGCCTCGGCTTCGGCTTCGTTTTCGGGCGCGGCCTGGTTATCATCGCCAATCACGACCGCGGCCTCCCGATACACTTTTTCGTGCATGTAAATGGCGCACTTGGTTCGAATGGCGATTGCAACGCTATCGGACGGCCGCGCGTCCAGCTCTATAATGCCTTCACTCGTTTGAATGACAATGCGGCCGTAAAAAATGCTGCCAATGATATCGTTAATGATGACGTGCAGGATGCGCGCCTCCATTTCCTGGAGCATGTTCACAATGAGATCGTGGGTATTTGGCCTGGGCGGTGTTACGCCGTCCAGGGCGCTCGAAATCGAGTAGGTCTCAAGCGGTCCGATAAAAATAGGAACCACTTTGGGAGAATTTGAATCGGTCGGCTTCAAAAAAATCGCAAAGCCGACGTTTGTTATGGAAACGTCAGAAATGCTGACCTCGAGGTGGTTATCCGTAAGCATCTCTACCCCGGTGTCAGTGTAACCACCCTGGTTTCAGTTGAAAGACTTTTTTTGGGGCGTACCGTACCAGAGTACCCGCACCAGGCCCCGCTTGCTCCCCGTCAGGCCACCGGGCAAACCTTCGAAAGACAACTCAATACTCAACGGGAATATATCGGTTTCGGGCGGTGACCGTTCCCGACCACGCTCCCGGGCCAGCCGCACGAGCTTGCTGCCCAGATAATCGAAGCACCACAGGGCGCGGCCATCGTCGTCCAATCGCACGCCTTCCAGTTCCCCGGTGATCGTGCTGCCCCCGCCATCGATCCGATAGTGGCACCGGGCCTGATTTCGTGCCTCGGTCAACTCCCCCGCCGTAAGGGGGCGGCTGAAGACCACACGCAGGCCGGGGGTCTGACGTGTATGAAAGTACATGTGATACCCCAGGTCAAACCAGGAACGCAGTTTTGCCTCCGGAATGGCAGGCTTGTAGATTCGGGTCTCCTCCGACCCCGGAGACCAGGGTAGACTGCACTCCCCGTTCTGCACCTGGTCGCAAAAGAAGACCTCCTTCACGGAAAGGGGCCCGGTAGAGCATCCGCCGGGCAAAACCACAAGCCCGGCCAGAAGTCCTGAGAAAACCAGCCTATTCGGAAACATGGATTAACCTTATATCGTGAAACGCCGCCAGGACCTCACGCAGAAGAAAGAAAGGCGGGGTGTGTTGATAGGGACGATAGACCATACGCTCGTAGTAATAGAGCGGTTCGGCATAGATGCCGCCGTACAAATAGATGCGATGGAAGTCCTCGGCCAGGCTGCTGCGCACAACCGAAAACTGGGTCACGTAGCCGGGATCCAGCTCCACCAGCGGTCGGCCCTGGAATTGCACCCGCGCCTCAATCGCGAGGGTGTTACGACGGATGTCCACCAACTCCTCCCGACCGACCTGTCGCTGAAAAGAGACCAGGCGCGCAAGCCGGCGGGGCGTGAATTCGTAAAGCGACTGCTGAGCGGAGCCGGTGATGGACTCGGTTTCGTAGTCCACAGCGCCAAAACGAGACTGGAGTTGTTTGCGCACCTGGAAATAAGCCTCCGGATCGTCGAAGCTCGCCATCACGTACAGCCGCGCCGCGGGCGCATCCACCAGGTTCGGTTTCCATTTGCGGGCCATATGGGGTCGTAGCCTCGCCCGGGCCGGCCCCCCGCCAACGCATTTTTGAGACCGAGAGAGCGGCGAGTCGGCCGAAAGTAATAGTAATATCTTCAGGAGCAACACCAGGATGTCCAGGGCAATGACTCTCGAACCCAAATCCGAAGGCGCGGAGCTTGATTTCCCCGCAGCCCGCGCACAGCTCGAATCGGAGCTGCGTGATCTTCTGGGAAGCGCAGCTGCGGGCGTTGAGCTGCCGCCGCTGACTTTCGAAAAGGGCGAGACGCGCTTTGCGTTTGGGGTTCCGCGTATCGACGGGGAGTTGCTTTTTGAAGCACTCGGGCGCATCAAAGCGCACATCGAGCACGTGCGGGTGCACACTTTCGAGCCCGGTTACGTGATATTCCAGGACCTCGGTAGCGGAGTGGGGCCCATGCCGATCGGCAGCATTCGGTTCAAGTTCGTAACCATCTCGGAAAATCATCGCGTCGAGATTTCAAAGAAAGGCAATCTAACTCAGGATGAGGTCCAGGCCTGCGCGTCCCTGTTTCGTATTTTCCATGGCGGCGCGGCCGAAAAGAACCGCGATCCGGCCCGGGAATTGCAACAACTGGGTGTTCAGGTCTATCGCGCCGAAGGCCAGGTGCTCGACACCGATGGCAGCGACGCGGTTGCCAGTCTGCCGCCTTCGCAACGATTGGCGGGCTACAAAAAGACCAAGCAGGAAGTGCTGGAAAGTGTCGTCTTGCCTTTGAAACGCCCGGAGATTTTCCGGGGGGTCAGTCAGTTGACCCGTGGCAGTGATCGTGCGGCCACACCGCGGGCCGTTCTTTTTGAAGGCCCACCCGGGGTCGGCAAGACAACCATGGCGCGCATTGTCGCCACCGAAACCGGCATTCCCCTCGTGTACCTGCCGATCGAGAATATTCTGAGCAAGTACTACGGACAATCGGCCCAGAATCTGGCAGCTATCTTCGACGCCGCCGGGCGCTACGAACGCGTGATTCTATTTCTGGACGAGATTGATTCTCTGGCGGGATCCCGGGACGACGGCATGTTTGAAGCGACCCGTCGTGTACTTTCCGTGCTTCTTCGTAAGATCGACGGCTTCGAAGCGCGGGAAGGCATCCTGACGATCGGCGCCACAAACCGCGTGGACGATCTGGACCGCGCCCTGCTCTCTCGCTTTGATTCGATCATTCGCTTTCCGCTGCCCGGCGCCACCGAGCGAGCCCAAATTTTTCGTTCGTATGCCCGTCACCTGGACCAGGCGTCCCTGGAAGAACTCGCGCCTCTCTCCCGCGGCCTTTCGGGCCGAACCATCGAAGACATCTGTGAGCTGGCCGAACGCCGTTGGGCGCGCCTGTTGATCGCCGAAAAAAAACCGGCCTCCGCGCCTCCGGCCCACATCTACACGGAAGTCACAGCCGAAGTCCAGGCCCGGGGAGAATCCGAAAGCTGATCCCGGGCAGCGCGGCCACGCGATCGCTCCCGGTTCGCCGGCACAAGCGAGACCGATAGCGCAACCTACTGACAAAAAGGGCCCGCGCGGCCCGGACGCGCCGATCGCAGACTCACTCCGACAAACTTACCAAACCCTAATCGTATTCTTACGAGATCCCTGCCAGGACACCGCTTTCCCCGCGTCTCTTACAATATGTCGATACAGTCTTTTCTGGATCAACTCGCACCGGCGGAACTCATCGACCGGCTGCAGCTTGCCCTGGCCGGAGCCGACCTGGGAATCTGGGATTGGGATCTGCGCGACAACAGCGTGCAGTTTGATCCTGTCTGGTGTCGTATGTTGGGCCTGAAGCACGATCAGATTCGCATGGAACTCAAGACCTGGGAAGAGCGCGTGCACCCGGACGATCTGCAGGCCTGCTACAGTGACATCACGGCTCACATCGAAGGGCGCACCGAGCAGTACGAAAACATCCACCGCATGCGCCATGCCGACGGCCGATGGGTCTACATTCTGGACCGCGGGCGTATCTCGGGTCGGGATGAAGAAGGCAAACCGGTTCGCTTTACGGGCACACATTTCGACGTAACGGTAACGGAACAGGCTCGACTAACCATCGAAGCCCAGCGCAAGGAACTGGAACAATTGTATGCGCGGGAAAAAGAACTCTCCCGTACCGATTCGCTCACCGGACTCGTCAATCAACGCGGCTTCATGGAAGAGCTGGAACGCGAACTCGAACGTTGTCGACGCTCGGCACTTCCGCTCTGTTTGGCCTACATCGACCTGGACAACTTTAAGAAGGTCAACGACACCTACGGTCACGCTGCCGGGGACGAAGCGCTCCAGAAGCTGGCCGCAAAACTACAGCAACGGGTTCGAACGGCCGATGTCGTAGCCCGGACTGGCGGGGACGAGTTTCTGGTGCTCTTGTGGAGCCCGCAGCCCGACGGCCCGCTGGAAGTGATCGGCCAGCGCTGGATTGAGGCGACCCTGGAGGTGGCGGCGCAATATCCCGAGGCGGGTTTGGGCGCAAGCGTCGGCATCGCCTACTGCCACAACGGAGCCCTGGAAAATACCGATCAGGCGCTACGGATCGCCGACGGCGCCATGTATGAAAGCAAGCGCACCGGAAGGCGTCAGGTGAGCGTGGTGACGGTCCGAACGCCGGAAGAGTCGGGTATCTACGCCGCCAGTGCTAGCCGGGACGGCAAGAGGCCGAAATAGCCGGCCCCGGTCTCGGCATAGAACCGACGGGCCTTTAGGAGCCCGCCGGCCCAAAAAGGCCCGTCGGACGGGGTTGAAAAACATTGACACCGCGGTCCTGTTTGCTATTTTCGTATGGTCCTGTCATCAGGACGCTTTTCGCATGAACACTCTTCCTGTAGCCCCCGGAATCCCCCCCGGGGGTTTTTTTTGGCCCTCACAAACCTGCTAACGCCTGTTGAGTAGTTCCTCGCGCAGGGCGCGCGGGCGGCGATTCCACCCCGATCATCCGACTCCCGTCGTTTTTTGGAACCAGAGCCCGCAGCGCATTCAAGCGAGCCCGATTGTCCGGCCGCATGCCAGAAGCGCAGTCCACCGCGAGCCTGGGCGCCCATCGGGCCAGCTCAGGGCGGCGCTTTTAAGAATGCTTCGATGGCCGTTCGCAGCGGCCCGGCGGACTGCATCAAATGCACGTTCCAGCCGCGCGCCCGGGCGGGTTCGAGATTCGCCTCCCGATCGTCAATAAACAGGATCGAGTGGGGAGCGATCGGTCCGGCACTCTCTGCGATGGCAGTTTCGATCATTTCGTAAAAGCGCGGTTCGGGCTTGCGCGCATTCATTTCGCAGGAGAAGAACAGGTAGTCCGCGTATTTGGAAAGAAGTGGCAATCGTGCGAGGAACTCAACGTACCAACAGGAATAGTTGCTCGCAATGCCGATGCGCACATCGCTCTGCTCTGCCAGCCACGCCAGCAGCTCCCGAATCCCGGGCATGTACGACAGTTCGCGCAGAAGCCCCTTCTTGACCCGCTCCGGAGAAGGATAGACCTCGCGGAGCGAGGCCGGCAGGTCCGGCAGATAGAAACGACGAAAGAGTTCCGCTTCGGAAATTTCGCCGCGTTCAAATTCAATGTGCGCCTCCCGGTCGCGCCAGCCAAAGTAGGCCCGACGCTGCTCCGGATCGGGAACAAGCCTTTCGATAAGGCGGAAGTACGGCTCGGAAACGAGCGTATCCATCATGTCAAAAAGCACGAGACGCTGCATGATAGCGGTTCCGGTAAGACTGGACACGGAAACCAAAAAGGCGGACACGTTCCGGCAGTGCTTTTCCGACTCCTGTACAACACAATCCTGGTCCCGTTGTGGCCCGTCTACCGCCTGTTGAGTTTGTTCGTACCTGCTGTGCGGCGGTTCTTTCTCTCACGCCGCCAGGGGCGTCGCGAGTTGCTCCAGTTCGCCGCCCAAAATCGGGGGAACCCGGAGCCTCCGATCTGGTTGCACGGTTCCTCGGTGGGCGAAATTGACCAGGCGCTGGGCGTAGCGCGTGAAATTCGTCGTCGAAAGCCGAAAATACCGATCGTGCTGACTGCCTTCAGCCTGAGCGTTCGCTTGCGACCCATCGACGGGGTCGACCTGTTCACGTACATTCCGTTCGATTTTCCCTGGGCCTGGGGTCAGATCTTAAAGACGCTTCGGCCGCGCGCCTTTGTGACCATGACCTGGGACGTGTTTCCGAACCTGCTTCACCGCTGCCTGGCCCTGGGAGTGCCCGCCTTTTTGAGCAGCGCGTCTCTGGCCCCGAACAACCGGCGATTGCGCTGGCCCTGGCGTTCGCTGGTGCGACCGCTGTATTCGGGCCTGGCCGGAATTGGCGTTGTAAATGACGAGAACGCACCGCTCTTTCAAAGCCTGACCGCACATCCCGAACATGTAAGTGTCACCGGGGACAGTCGCTATGACACGATTTTGTACCGGCTGGCGACGGCCCGGCCCGACCCCGAGGACCAGAAACGTTTACAGGCTTCCGGAAGGCCCTGCCTGGTGCTGGCCTCGACGTATGCCGGCGACGATGCGGAACTTCTGCCCGGTTTGCCTGCCTTGCTGGCCCGATTTCCGGAATGGAAGGTCTGGATCTTCCCGCACAAGATCGACGCCGGGCGGATTGAACAGCTGGGAAAGAGTCTGGAACACCACGCCATCGGTTACCGGCGCCTCAGCGAAGCGGGCGATGGTTCGGAAAGAGTCCTGGTCGTGGATTGCCTGGGCCTGCTCGCGTTTGCCTATGCGCATACGGATATCGCCTACGTGGGAGGCGCCTTTCACCATCGGGTTCACAACACGGCCGAACCGGCGGCGCTGGGGGTGCCCATCGTAACCGGCCCGGCAATCGATTGGAGCGGCATCGCGTTGGAGCTGGAATCTCTGGGCAGCCTCTATCGCTCCCGGAGCGGAGAGCAGGCCCTGAACCAGATCGCCCGCTGGATGGCAGATGCGACCGAACGCCGCGCTGCCGGAGAACGGGGTCGCCATCACCTCGAAAAGAGCGCCGGGGCTTCGGCCCGCTTCTACGAGACCTTCCTGCAAGGCCTGGCAGGATAAATTCAGGATACTTTGCGCAGGCGACGACGGGCCCGCGGCTTGCGTTGCAGGTCCAGAAGCTCCGAATTGTCGGTAAAGAAACCCGCCACACCCTCAAGCTGACTGATGTAGCGTGCCTGAGTTGGATCGTTGACGGTGAAGAAGTAAACCGCCTGCGAAGTGAACAGCCCGGCGCAGCCGCAAAATAGCGGCAGCAACTGGCAGGAAAGGTGCACGCGCTCGAAATCTGCACCCAGAGGAGCGGCCAGCAACTGCGCTTTGTCTTCGAAAAGGGCGGCGGTCCGCATGCCCTGAGATCGGGCTTCGACCACAACGTCTCGCTCAAACGAAGACACGATGGCATTGCGGCACTGGCGCATCAGGGGCAACGCGGCTTGCAGAGTAGCCAGGCCGTCTTTGATCTCGAAGTTGATCTCTAGGGCTGCCCGGCCATACAGGGCCACAAACTCGTACAACGACAGAAGCTGTGGAAACAATTGATGGGCCGCGCTGTAATCCAGTTCGTGAAGGAGTCGTCGGGACCCTGCCAGTCGCCAGAGGTCTTCGTCGTGAAAGACTACGACCGTACCGTCTCCCAGACTGCGCAGGTCAAGCTCCAGTCCTGCAAAGCCCGCATTCAGGGCCGCGTCGAAAGCAGCCCGGGTGTTTTCAATATGGTGACGGTGATGGCCACGGTGGGAAAGGAGCCGCATCTTTACCTCAAACCTGAGGTCTCCTTTTCCAGGAATTTCGTGAAGTTTTGATGTCAGCCATGTAAAGGCTCGAAGCAAAGCGCTTCGCGCTCGATAGCATGGGCCGACCCGCAGTACAAGCTTTTTTTCGAAAAGGTGCCCGCTCCGGACCGGGAAAATCGGAGGTCGTCGGGCTCGTCGCGCAGATGCACGAAACAGGCGGCCCGGATGGATCGGGGACAGATGGTGACCCGGTGCATGCGGTTTCATGCACCGGGGCCCGGACGCCAGGCGACGCGTGCTTAGTTAACGATAAACTCGCCGAAGTAGACGTCGGTGATCTTGCCTTCGGAGAGGATGTGGTTGATGGAAGCCTTGATCTCTTCCTGGAGTTCAAGTCGGTCCTGGATTTCGGCCAGGTCGTCCTTGGTTTTTCCCATGAGAATGAGGTTCACCATGTTGCGCAACTGGGGCGTGCGCTGGGCCAGCTCGGCGGACAGGGCCGCGTTTCCGGCTTCAAAACCCAGACTGAGCTTGAGCTTAATGAAGTGCGGCTCACCACGGTCGGCCGTGTTGACCCGGAAGTCCTCGGTAAAATTAAAGTTCTCGGTCGGAGGCGGGGGACGCACGACCGCAATCGACGCGACCTCACGATATTGCTGGGACGCGGCGGTCAGAGCCACGTAATAGGAAATCACCGACATCAAGACGATGCCGACGGCGCCCAGCGCAACATAGATCAGGATCTTGACGACCTTGTTCAGGCCGGAGGCGGCGGTGGGTTCGTACCCCTCTTCCGCTTCGCCTTCTTCAAATTCTTCTTCGTCAGCCATACTTCCCCGCTCGCGCGATGCTGTTTCGGGCGCACCAGTCGCCTGCTCTTAATATCGACGAAGCGCGCCAGGCGGCCCAACAAATTCCTGGAGACTGCATTGGTAAGCCAGGCCCCCCCCCCGCAAACCCCGTCCGCAGGCAAACATGGCCCAACCCGGCATTCGGGCAATATCCATGCCTTTCGGGACCCGCCCGAAATCTCCTGCCGCCCGGCTTATCAGCCGCAACGGGCGGCCGCAGAGGCGGCGATTCCTTCGGAAGACCTGCTGGACCAGAGCCGAACGCGGACCGCCGCGAAGAGGCAACCAACTCTCGCCGCGCAGGCCAAGGTCCGCCCCCTGTTTTGCTATTTGGAGGCGCACTTTGAACCCGCCGGTGCGACCCGCAGGGAGCGCCGGCTTACTTTCGCGCGGAAAAACCGGCCGGCGATAGTCCCAAGACGTGCGACGCGATAACCAAAGACGGCAACTGAGCAGCGTGCGCTGGGAAGCAACTTTCACCGCGACACGATGTCGCGCAAAAAAGCTCCCGAGGTCTGCGAGCCATGACACAATTCGCCCGAACCGCAGGTTCGAGATCAGGTGAATTGTGCCCCCCGCGGCGCGCATAAGAAGCGCCGCTAAAATTGCGAAGCGCAGCGAGGGCGCGATCTTACGCTCGCTCCCGGGTGGTCGCGAGCGGGGGTTCAAAGGTGTGCTTATGTGCACACCTGAATAGTACGAGCGCTTCCAGGGGTCGCGCTCGGGGGTTCAAAGGTGTGCTTATGCGCACACCTTTGGGGTCGCCAGGGCAAACTGCGAGCGCCGCCGAGCAGTTTGAACTCGCTGACGCGACTCATGGGAGCGCCGGCTTACTTTCGCGCGGAAAAACCGGCCGGCGATAGTCCCAAGACGTGCGGTGTCGAAAACCAAAGACGGCAACTGAGCAGCGTGCGCTGGGAAGCAACTTTCACCGCGACACGATGTCGCGGAAGAACCTTCCCGAGCGTCGCGGAGCATGGATGCGAAGCGTAGCGAGGGCGCGCGGGTCGCCAGGGGCCCGCGGTGGCCCCTGGCATCTCCGTTTTTACCCC
>JACKOY010000016.1 GCA_024233935.1 Spirochaetales bacterium
TTCTTGAAGTTGCGCGCCTTCACCCAGCCCTTCGAGATCAGGGCCTGCAGACAATAGTTTACTTTGCCCAGACTGATTCCTAGCCTAGAGGCCAGCTCGCGCTGCTTGATGTCCGGATGCGCGTGTAGCGTCTGGAAGATCTGATGTCGTAGATCTTCTGGTATCTCACGGGTATCTTTGTCTGAATTCATGATATGTCTCGATCGGGCTGAAGTGACAATTTGGCAAGCATGGGCCGGCTGCTTTCTATCCCCTCAGTGCCAGGAGCGGTTGCGGCAGGCTTCGTAGCGCCTGCGTGTATAGCGGGGGTCCACGGCATAGGGCCCCGGACACGGCTTCGCCAGGTGAGTCCCAGGAAGCTGGCACAGAATCGACATGCTCCTGAACCTCGGGGCCGGGTCAAATCATTTGTTCAACCGCTGAACGCACCCGGGTGCACTCGCTTATGTCGCTTATCTTGGGGCGCTATGGCCCGGGAACAGTAACCAGGCTCGCCCGGCCGGCGCGCCGCGTTGCAGGAGTGGCGCACGTATCTGTTCAGGATTGCGCCCGGTTTTTCGAGACCAACTCCCTGATCGACACGCGTAGCGGTTTTTCCACCACCCAACCCAGCTTCCGCCGGGTCTCCCGATCATCCAGCGCATATCGAAAATCGTGCCCCGGCCGGTCGGGAACCTGCTGGATGAGCCTGTTATGGGGCGCCGCTTCCGGAACCCGCTCATCCATTGCCCTGCAGATCATTTGAACCATCTCTGCGTTTGTGCACTCTTCGCCCCCGAACAAGAACCGGTCTCCAGGCTCTCCCCGCTCCAGAGCCAGGAGCAAACCGCGGCAATGGTCGGCCACGTGAATCCAGCTACGCACCTGGGTTCCGTCTCCATACAGGGGAATCGGTCGGCCTTCTTGTGCCGCCTTGATCACAAGCGGGATGAGTTTCTCCGGATGCTGACCCGGCCCGTAATTGTTCACGCAATAGCTGACCATCGCCGGGAAGCCGTAGGTCTTCCTGTAGGCCCGAACCAGATGGTCCGCGGCGGCCTTGCTGGCTGAATACGGAGAGTTGGGTCGATAGGGTGAGTCGGCCTTGAATGGTGGATCGTCCGGTCCAAGACTGCCGAAGACCTCGTCGGTCGATACATGCAGGAAGCGACGATCGGGCGCGGCCTGCCAATCACGGGATCGCAGCGCCTCCAGAAGTTCAAAGGTTCCGACCACGTTCGATCGCACAAAGGGCTCCGGAGAATTTATGGATCGATCTACGTGGGTTTCGGCCGCCAGATGAACAACGAAGTCTGGATCGAAATCCAGAACTGATCGGAGCTGATCCCGATCGGCAAGGTCCACTTTGACTAAGCGGAAATTCGCATTCTCCCGAAAAGCCGCCAGGTTTTCGCGACTACCGGCGTAGGTCAGCGCATCAAACACGATCACCCGGCTTTCTTTTCGCTCCCGGAGCAAAAGCTCCACGAAGTGATGCCCGATAAACCCCGCCCCTCCGGTGACCAGGATCTGTTTCACAGATGAATGCGACCTGGACCGCTCTTCTCAGTCAAGCCACCTCAAGATCGCCAGAATCCGTCCGGGCAGGCCTCCGGCCGGGCCTGGCGGTGATTCTCTAGATTTTTCGGGGCTCGGGGTCGGCGGCGGCCGCTAATCGGGCGGCTTTTGGCGAATCCACCATGTCCGGATGAGGAATTTGGCCGGCGTTGGTACGATTTCACGCAATCCAACCCACCATCTGGATGCAACTGCATCCGTGGGGTCCTCTGTTTTTGAATCCATGAGCAGCAGGTGCACGAAAAGTCGGCACATGGACACTCCACAGCCCCGGGCGATGGTCTTGAACTCCCCCCAGTCCCGCCCATGCGGCCGAAAGTTGACCTTCTGCAGATTGAGGCGCGGCTTCTGATAGCCGGTCGTGAACCGGCTCCGGACCGGCAACTTCCGGGGTTCCCGCCGGGCCAGAGAAATCAGGTGCCGTAGATACTGGCGCATTGTCATTTTGCGGCGTCCGAGCATCGACTCCAAAAGCGGCTGGCGGCCTTTGGGAACCAGAAATCGGCAGATCGGAAAAGCGGGACGGTAGGCTTTTGTGCGGGATCGGTAGCGTTCCATACCCGGAAGGGGTCCTGGAAGTTCGCTTTGTTGCGCGGTTTTTTGTTTGCCGGGTCCAGACTGCCTTCAGCCCACAACCGATCGCAATTCCGCCAGCAGTTCCGACACACCTTCGCGCGTGCGATTCGAAAGCGCCATCGTGCCTGGTTCGGCCCGCCATTTGTCACGCAGGCGTCGCTGCTCGCCGCTTCGCAGCCGGTCCCACTTCGTGCGCACGAACAGGAACCGTCTGCCGATGTCCTGGCAGTGGGCCAGAATGCTTTTTTCCTCAGCGCCCGGATTGCGTCGCGCGTCCAGAACCACCAGCAACAATCGCATGGTCTCACAACCGATCAGGAATTCATCGATCAGTTTCCGCAAACGCTCCCGTTCCGTATGGGCCAGCCGCGCGTAGCCATAGCCTGGCAGATCCACCAGATAAAATGGCGCTCCCTCCCCATCGATGCGAAAGTAATTGATCGTCCGCGTTTTGCCCGGCATGGTCGATGCCTTCGCCAGATTCTTCCGATCGCAAAGCGCCGATAGCAAACTGGACTTACCGGAATTCGAACGCCCGGTAATCGCGACCACCGGCAGTCCGTCCCGCGGGCACAACCTGAGTTCCGGAAACGATCCGACGAAGCTTGCCTTTCGGAGATAAAGGGGCGGCCTGGAAGACTTCGCCTGTTCGGGATTCATTCAGTCGGCTATACGTAGCCGTTCCACACCCGCGTCCAGCGGAAAGACCTCTTCAACTGTATGCCGGGCTCCGCCAGGATGAAGAACGCTCCGAAAAAGCGTAAACTCACGCACCATAAACGGTTCGCTTTCGAAAAAGCGAAATTGGTCCAGCCAGTGTCCCACCCGGGTTTCCGGTGTGTTCTTCAGACGGGCCAGGGTCACATGCGGATGAAATGGCTTTCGGTCCGATCGAAAGCCCAGCGCGCGGATAGCCCTTTCGATGCGTGTCTGAAGTTCCCGTAATCTTTGTCCACCATCGACGGCAACCCACAGCACATCCGTTTGTTTGTTTCTCAGAAACTGCCCTACGCCGCGCAACTGCAGCTCCAGGGGGCCGTGCTCGACCTGAGAAAGGCTCTCGCACAGTTCCTCAAGGGCGCCTTCTTCCACTTCTCCGATAAAGCGCAGCGTCAGGTGCATTTGTTCGGGCCGATTCCAGCGCACCCGCGGCAATCCATGGCAAAGGCCGGACAGCTCCTCTTTAATCGAAGGCGGCATTTCAATGGCAACGAAAAGGCGCATCTTCAAGCTCCAGGGACTACAAAGCCTGGCCCGACATTCGATTTCTGTACAGAGAAAAAAGGCAGTCCGCAAAAAAACCAGAGCGCGCCAGGTGCCCGGAGGGTGGCCGCAGGCCAGCCTTCGCCGCGGGCGAAGGCCGCGCCCGCAGGGGACCGACCCGCGCCCTGCGCGGGGGGCGCCCAAAACATCACCGCGATTCCAGCCACCGCTCGGCCAGCTGCAGATCTGCCGGAACCGTGACCTTGATATTTCGGGCATCGGACGGCACCAGCCAGCCCTTTCTCCCGCTCGCTTCCGCCCAGGTCAATAGGTCCGTAAACTGGTCGCCCGGCGCTTCGTTCATGAGGCTCCGGAGCACTCCCGCGCGGGCCGCCTGCGGTGTCTGGATGGAGAAGTACAACTCTCGATCGACCGTGCCCGTAATCGGCCCTGGAATCGCTCCCGCCACCACCAGGGTCTCCGGGATGGGCCGGGCCAGGCTCGCCACTTCGACCTGGGGATTTCGAAATGCGGCCAGCAACCGGTCGATTTCGTCCTGCTGCAGGAACGGACGTGCGCCGTCGTGCAGGACAACCGGAGTCCCGTCCGGCACCTCGTAGTCCCCGAACAAAGCCCGGAGCCCGCACAGGGTGCTGGCCTGCCTGGTCGCCCCTCCCGCAACCAGCCTGCAAGCATCCGCCCCCAGGTCGGGACCGTTCAGCAAGGTGCGGGTTCTTTCTATAAAAGGTGTCGGTGCCACAACCACCAGCGGCCCCCCGAGAGGCCGCAGGGCCAACAAGCTGTGCAACAGAAGCGGCCGGCCTCCCAGCAAGGCGAATTGCTTGGGTTCGTCGCTGCCAAAACGAGCGCCGCTACCCCCGCTCAACAATATCACTGGCGGTGAGAGGCCCATGCTCTTCCAATGGCAGATGTTTCAGCCGGGCGTCAGCGGTTTTTTGACCCCGGCGAAAAAAGCTGCGCGCGCGTCGAGAAGCCATGGGATCTCTGCTGTTGAGCCGTCTGATAAGACATACAACGCCTCTGCCGGAGGGGCGAACACGCCCATGAACAAACACCACCACCATTCACAATCGGGCAACAGCTCAAATCCGGCATCGTGTGCAGCCCGGCCCCAGAGCCGCGGGCGCTCCGGGCCGTTGTCTGTTCTCTTTCATCCGTGAAACGACTACTCGTTCAACTCATTTCTACGATCCACGGCGATCGCCATTTTCTGTCGCTTGAGTTGCGTCTGTTCACGATTACCTGCCTGTACGGTGGCATTGCCGCCCTGGCTTATGGAACCATGAACTGGTCCCTGGGCCTCGATGCCAGGTCTTTCATCTGGCTGTTTCCCTGTGGACTGGCCCTGCTCGGAACTTACTTTTTGATTCGCTTTCACCGGAGCTCTCCGGAATGGTACCGCTGGCTGCTCGCACCAGTCCTGATTGTGTTGTTCGCCTTTCTGGTTCAGATCTGGTTTGTCAATGCCGGCACCCGCGGAGGCACCCAGTACTTTGTTTTTGTTTACGCCGCCATCTTGATGGTTCTCACACCCGGCTGGTGGAAGCTGCTCTCGGCCTTCGCTCTGACCGCAGCTGTTCTGCTCTTGATCTGGCTCGAATACGCGTATCCTGGACTGATTCTGGGCTATGAGGCGCTCCCGAATCCGCGATTTATGCGCTACCTTGATGTGGGTCTGAGTTTCGGCGGCTCCATTCTGCTTCTGGCTCTCGGCGTCGGCGCGGTGAAGCGCAACTTTGATAGCGTTTACCGTCGCATCTACCAGCATCGCGAAGAGTTCATGGAGGACCTGACGCTCGCGCGAAATCTCCAGAAGCGAATCTATGACTTTGACCCTGCCGTAATTGACGGCTACGATCTGGCCGTTCAGCACCATCCGTCCGGAGAGCTCAGCGGCGATGTCTACGATTTCTCGCGCCCCGAGACGTCGCGCCTGCGGATCTTTCTGGCGGACGCTCGCGGCCACGGAATAAACGCTTCGCTATCGGCCATGCTGATCAAGAGCGAATGGGGTCACATCAACCAGCGCGCCCTCTCGCCCGCCCGGGCTCTGGAAACCCTGAACAATCGCTTGATTGTGCGCTACGGAGACTCGATCTCCCTTTCCGGCGCCGTAACCGATGTCTGGCTGGACCGATTGGTCTTCGCTTCGGCGGGCCACACGCCTCAATATCTCGTGCAGAGCGGACGCCTGCAACGTCTCGAAAGCACCGGCCCGCCTTTGGGAATTGTGGAAGATGGTCGCTACCGGGAACAGGAATACACCTTTTCGGGTTCCGCGCGCCTGTTGCTGTTTACGGACAACCTGGTCGAAGAGCTGGATGTGACCGGCGAGCCGGTTGGCACGGACTGGCTGGAGGATCTTGTTCTGCGTTCCCAGGTTTCGGCAGATCGGTTGATCGAACGCATCATGCGCGCCTTCGCCGCCCGCATTGGTCAGTCCTGGATTTCTTTGCGCACCTCAGACGATCTGACCCTGGTGGCGCTCACTCGCAACGATTGAACAATTCCGCTCCGGAAGAAAGACACGACCTAACAGATGGAGTTGCCCGCTCTCAATCAGTGTCTTCGACTATGAATTCCTCTCCCGCCCAATTAGAAAAACGAGCCCCGCCTTCCGGGACCGCGCCCCGCGCATAATCGACTTCTATCGGGACCTTTCCCCCACCACCCGGCAGGTCGATCACGTAGCGCGGCAACGCAATACCCGGATTTCGACCCCGCAGGGCCTGGAGAATCTGCGCCCCGGCTCGAATCGCAGTCTGAAAGTGGCTCACCCCCGAAACGGGATCACAGCGATGCAGGTAGTACGGTTTCACGCCCATGCGAACCAGCCCGCTCAGCAATTCCTGTTGTGCACAGACCGTGTCGTTGATGGCCCGGAGCAGTACCGATTGGTTCAACACCAACACCCCGGCCATACGCAATCGACGAACGGCCCCGGCCGCTGCCTCCGTAATCTCCGCTGCGTGATTGAAGTGCGTGACCAGCGTAATGGGATAGTGCTTTTGGAAAATATCTACAAGCGTCGGCGTAATCCGGTCCGGCAACGTCACCGGCATGCGCGTGTGAATGCGAATGCTGATCAGATGCTCGATGTTGCGCAGGGCCGTCAGCAACTCGTCCAGAACCTCGTCGGCCAAAGAAAGCGGATCGCCCCCGGAAAGAATCACCTCTTTGATCCGGGTGTGGGAGGCGATGTAGTTCAGGGCCTGCTCGCGGGCATCCCGACGGGGCGCACTGTCCGCGCGAGACACTTTGCGTTTCCGAAGGCAGAACCGGCAGTACACCGCGCAATGATGGCTCAAATACCAGAGCACGCGATCCGGGTAGCGGTGGGTTAAACCCGGAATGGGCATGTGCTGCTCTTCACGCAGTGGGTCCGGGTCGCTGCTCTTCAGGTCATGCAATTCGACGTGTTGGGGCAGGACCTGGGCCAGGATGGGGCACTCCGGATTGCCTGCATCGATCAAGCCGGCATAGTAGCGGGTCGTGGCAAAACGAAAGGAGCGGCTCGCCCGATCCGCCTCCCATCGTCGGGCGGAATCAACAGCAACATGTCCGACCAGTTCCGGCCGAAACAGCAACAATTCATCAATGCTGCGAATCTGGTTGCGCAGTTGGCCACGCCAGTCCCCGGGCACTGCAGACGGCCCATCTTTGAACAAGTGTTTGACGGCGGGTAACCTCATTCAAAAATTACCCCGCAATGGTTAACTCCATCGACGTAAAGAAAGGTATGGTCATCAAGCTGGACGGTGAACTGTACTCCGTGAGTTTTTCCCAGTTCGTGAATCCCGGCAAGGGCAGCGCCTTTGTGCGCACGAAACTGAAGAACGTCAAGCGCGGAAACGTAATCGAACGAACTTTTAAGTCCGCCGAGAAGGTCGAAGACGTGGAGCTCGAAAAGCGCTACATGACCTACCTCTACCGCGACGGGGACAACTTCGTCTTCATGGATCGGGATGACTTCGAGCAGTTCAGCATAAGTCTGGAAATGATCGAAGACATTGTGCCGTTTATGAAAGAGGAAATGCCGGTCGAAATCACGTTCTACGAGGGCAACCCCATTGGAGTGATCCCCCCGAACTTCGTCGAGCTGCAGGTAACCTACGCAGAAGAAGGTCTCAAGGGCGACACCCAGGGCACCGCCCGAAAGCGAGTGCAGCTGGAAACCGGTGGCGAAGTCCAGGTCCCGCTGTATGTGGGTCAGGACGATATCATCAAAGTGGATTTGCGCGACTTCTCTTTCGTAGAGCGCGTCAGCAAATAAATAAAGGGCGTAAACCAATGGCAGGATTACTCGGCGAGGCAAAAGCAGGCAAAGCAAAGCTATTTCTGCAATTCGGCGGCCAGGGCGCGCCCTGGTACAAAGAACTTTCAAAGTACTACAGCGAACCCGCTTTCGGACGCTTTTTCGATGCCGCCCTTAATGCCATCGACGAGGAACGCTCCCGCGTGGAAGGCAGTGTCGGGCTACCCTACGGACTGGACGCCCGCGCCTGGTTGGACGACGAAAGCAAAATCCCGTCGGAAGAATACCTGGGCTGCGCGGCCGTCTCCATTCCCATGATCCAGATGACACAGCTCGCACACCTGGAGAATCTGCTCAACTCCGGGCTCAAACTTTCTGAACTCGTCTCCTATTCTCTGGGCGCCAGCGGCCACAGCCAGGGCCTCATTCCCGCGGGCCTGGTGGCCCTCAACAAGTCCGGCGACGATTATTACGAAGCCGTGGCGCGGTTCATGAAGTACCTGCTCTATCTCGGTGTAAGCGCGCAAAAAGCCTTCCCGCATTTCGCGCCCGCTCCAGAAGAAACCGCTCGCTCCGAAAAATTGGGCGCCGGCGCGCCTTCCCCCATGGTAGCCGTGCTGGGTGAAGATCACGGCTTTATCGAGAACCTGGTCAAAGAAACAAACCAATCTCTGCCGGCCGATCAGCAGATCTACATCAGCCTCTACAACACGCCCGCGAATCGCATTCTGTCTTCATTTCGTGCGTCCCTGGTCACGTTTCACGAAAAACACGCCGCGGTGTTGCAGGAAAAGGGCATTAAGTTTGTGTATCTGCGCACGACCTGTCCTTTCCACAGCGCGCACATGGAGCCCATTCGCGAAATCTTCGAACCGGAGATCAAACACGTCGGCTTTGATTACAGTGGCAATGATCTGACGATCCCGGTGTACTCGTTCTTCGACGGAACGGATTTAAAGCAAACGGGCGCCGGAATGCCGCAGCGCATGTATGTGGACATGGCCATAAATACTTTATACTGGGATCGCTCCATGAAAGTCGTGGCCCAGAACAAATCGATCACCCACGTGCTCGACTTCGGCCCCGGAAAGACCAGCCAGCGGCTCAGCACAGATACGCTTAAAGGCCTGAATTGCGAGACGCCCGTGCTGGCCGCCGCCGTTCCCAAAGACCTGAAAACAATTCAAGGATAAAGACATGAAAGTACTCGTTACCGGCGGTTGCGGTTTTCTTGGTTCCCACGTTTGCGAGCTGTTTCGCAAAGAAGGCTGGGAGGTTGTCAGCTATGACAGCATGACCAAGTACGAACTACAACGAACCGGCTACGGCACCGACCGTACGCGTAATTTCAACTGGGACTACTTGAAAGAACTTGGCTGTGACATGGTCAAAGAGGATGTCTGCAATGAACAGGCCCTGAAAGACTACAGCTCGGGTTGCGACTATATTGTCCATACGGCGGCCCAGCCGGCCATGACCATTTCCTGGGAAGATCCCCGTCTCGATTTCAATACGAACGTCCTGGGTACGTTTAACGTTCTCGATGCCGCACGCAAACACAAGATCCCGGTCGTGAACACCTCAAGCATTCACGTCTACGGTAACAAGATCAACGACACGCTTACGGAAGGCGCAACATCCTACAACCGCGATCCGGTGGCAATTTCGGAAGATCATGAAGTGATGGTTGGGCAACTCGCGCCGCTACATGCGTCCAAAATGGCGGGCGAACACTACGTGCGCACCTTCACGGATTTGCTCGACACTCCGGCCGCAACCTTTCGTTTCACCGGAATCTATGGCCCGCGACAATTTGGAGGGGAAGACCACGGCTGGGTCGCCAATTTCACCATTCGGAGCGTCTTTGGTCTGCCGCTGCGCGTATTCGGAACGGGCAAGCAGGCCCGGGATATCATCTATGCCGCAGACGGGGCGCGGGCCTTTCTGGATTATTTTCGCAGCCCTGTTCCCGGCGTTTACAACATTGGCGGCGGACCCGACTTCAAGATCAGCCTTCTCGAATGCATCGAGATGATTGGCGAGATACTCGGTCGCAAGCCGGAGATTGAAATGCATCCGGAACGACCCGGGGATATGCGTTATTTCGTCTGCGACATCGGTCGCGCCCGAAAGAACTTCAACTTTTCCCCACGCACGTCTCCCCGCGACGGGGTCGAACAGTTGCTGCGCTGGGTGGAAAAGAACCGCGACGTCTTCGAAATCAAGTCCTGATCGGCCGATCGGGACTTCGTCCTGCCCGGTCTTTCGAGCGCGACCAACTTCTCATTGCCATTCTGACGCGCCCGGCGTTACTATGACCCCGGAGGCACTCCCTGGAATTCAAGACCGAAGACGTGGGCCCCGTGTCCATTGTGCGCATTTCCGGTACGATGGATCTGTACAACATGCCCGAACTCAAAGAAGAATTCGAGCGCCTGCTGACGGCCGGCCGTGTCCGGGTCGTGCTGAATCTGTCCGAAGTCGAAAGCATCGATTCCAGCGGCATCGGAGCCATGATTGCCTTCCTCCAACAACTGCGACGCCAGGAGGGCCATTTGGTTCTGAGTGCCGTGTCCCAACCCTGCCGTTACGTTCTGAACCTGACGCGCCTGTCGGCATTTTTTGACCTGGTCGACGACGATACCGAGGCCCAGGCGGCCGTCGTTCAGTCATAACTCTCCGGCATCAGGATTTCCCGCAGCCGTTCACCGAGAATATTCAGGCTTACCACCAGCGGTAGCACTCCCAGGAATGCGGCGCCGCTGAATACCCACCAGATGGGCGGGCTTCGCAGGAGTTCGGTCTGGGCTTCCACAAGCATACGCCCCCAACTCGCCGAACCGGGACGAACACCGATGCCGATAAACGTGAGCACGCTTTCCGCAAGTACGATTGAGGTGGCCGTCGTCGTAAAAGAGAAGATACTGACATGAGCCAGGTTTGGCAGAATGTGCCGGGCCAGGATGCGTCGGACCGGAGTACCCAGCGCTCGGGCGGCCCGCACAAAGGACTCTTCGCGCAACCGCAGTGTTTCTCCGCGCGCCAGCCGGGCCAGTTCGACCCAGGACGTCAGGCCGAAAGCCAGAGCAATCCAGACCAGTTCGCGTCCGAACAAAACCAGAAAGCCAATCACAAAAAGCAGCCAGGGTATGGAAGCGATCGTATTGTAGAGCCACTGCACCACATCGTCAATCCAGCCTCCCGCGTAGCCCCCCAGGATTCCGAGCACCAGGCCCAGCGGAAAACTTACCAGCATGGCGCCGAGCACCAACAGAAGCGCGGTTCGGCTGCCCTTGCAGACGTTGTAGATCACGTCATATCCATTTACGTCTGTTCCGAGAAGATGAAACGAACGCAGTTGATTCTCCTCGGCATTCGGATCCTCAAGGGAACCAACCAACGCGCGTTCCGCAAAAGGCGCACTGTAACTGCGCTCGACGTTTGTTCCGGAAAAGGCCAGGTCGAGCAGGCTGCGAGCAGCACCGCTTTCTCCTGGCAGTTCTACAAGGTCCGCGATCGCAAAAAGCAAAAAGAGCGCTACGATCGCCAGGCAGGCCAATGGCACCGGCTCGCGCAGCATACGCCGCAATCGAGGTCCGGCGGGACCGCGCAACACAAGACGCACAATCAAAAGCGCGGCCGCACTGCCCGCGAAGACCAGGAGATTCCAGAGCCAAACGGAATTGCTCATGAACTCGTGTCTCCAGGAGCAATGCGGGGATCGACAAACACGTACGCGATGTCGGTCACAAGACTCGCAAACAGGTAGGTCAGCGCCCCCAGGTAAACAAACGAACGCAATACGGCGAAATCGAGGCCAACCAGGGCGTCGTACAGCATGCTGCCCATGCCGGGGATTCCAAAGAACTGTTCGAGCAGCAAAGACCCCGCAATCAGAAACGGCAAAGACATACCGACCGACGTAATGACCGGAACCAGTGAATTCGCCAGCACGTGCCGGGTCAGTACGCGACTTTCGGAAATGCCCCGGGCCCGGGCGGCGGTCACGTAGGGCCGCCGCATTTGTTCGAGAAATACGCTGCGGTACAGCCGGAAGTGTGCTCCCACGCCCGCCAGAAATCCCACCAGAATTGGCAACCGCACATCCCGATAAATCGGGGCCAGTTTTGCAACCGAACCCACGACGTAGTTTACGATTAAGATGTGAATCGGCAACGCCAGACTCATTAGAACGATAGCGATCAATAACAACAGTCGATCGAGTCGGGAGCCGGCCAGATACGCAGATAGGAGCCCGGCGACTAGTGCAACGCCGACAGCAAGGGCCAGGGCCGGAATCATGATGGACAGCGTCGGTCCGATGCGGCGGCCCATCTCACTGACGATACTATTTTCGTGACGATCCCGTCCCAGGTCCAATGTCACAAGATCGCGCAGTCCAACAAAGAACTGCGAATAGAACAGGCTGCGCTCGGAGAACTCCGCGTGCACACGCCCATCCGCCCGGACCATTTGTTCCGACAAAGGCAGATTCAAAAACAGCGGTAGGTGATAGCCGTGGGCCCGAATCCAATCCTGTTTGCTTTCAAGGGGCGCCTGAGGCAGATGCACGCCGGCTATGGTCAGCGGATCACGCAGGTGAAACAAAAGAAACGTAAGACCGTAAACGCCCAGAGCCACCGGCAAAAACTGCACGAGACGACGCAGAATATAGGCCTTCATGAAAGAACTACCCTTCCCGCCGTAGTGCCGGCGATGGGGACCTGACTGCGGGCCGGATACCTGGCGTGCGCTTGCGGCATTATCCGCCCGCCCCCCGCAGGCGATACCGCAGGCCAAAAAGTCCCAGCAGGACAAACAACGCCGCGATGGCGAGGCCGAAAAGCAGAGTCGCCGGGGGCACGCGATTCCATTGCCTTGTTTGGCGCAAGCGCTCCCCGGGATCAATGTCGATGTAACGCAGTTCGTTGGAGTGGGTTGGCATGGGTTTGAGCGAACGCACCCAGGGTTGGGCGAACACCGTGCTCTGGCGATGGTACAAATAGACGACCGGCAGATCCCGCGCGAGAAGTGCCTTCAACTGTTCTATGATTTGATCGCGGGCCGGTCCCCGATCCATGCGGCGCATTTCCTCATAAAGCGCATCGAAGGTAGGATTGCGATACGAACTCTCGTTGTAGGTGGTCTCGGTGTTCGGCCCGTAGAATAGCTGCAGGAAATTCTGTGCGTCCGGATAGTCCGCGCCCCAACCCCAATGGATCATCTGAAAGTCTTTCGTGTTCTTTTTCTGGATCAGAGTGGGGAAGTCGACGGGCTCAATCTCGAGCTCCAGGCCAACGCGCGCAAACTGATTGATGTAGAAACGCTGAATCGCAGCGCGTCCTTCCCCCGCCCGATCATAAAAGTGCAGACGCAGCGGCCGGCCGGTCTCCGGATCGATGCCGCCGGGGTAACCGGCCCGTTCCAATAGCTGGCGCGCCCGATCCGGATCGGACACGCTGAAGGGATTTACAAAGTCGGCTTCAAAGCCGTCCATGCCGGGCGGAATCGGACTGTGCGCAATCGTGCCCCGGCCCGGCAAAAACAGACGGATCATCTCGGACCGATCGATGGCGAGCGAAATCGCCTGGCGTAACAGGCGATTGTTTCGAAACAGAGGATCGTTCAAATTCAGTGACCAGCCGAAAGTGGCGAACTCGGTATCGCTGTTTCGAACCACGCCGCGCGATTGGTAGCGTTCCAACAAATCAGGGCTTTCGAGCAAACGATCTTTCAGGTCGGTCTGATTGCTGTAGATGTCCAGATATCCCTGACCGAACAAAGACCAGCGGGGTGGCCCGCGCGCAATCAGCTGTATGCGCACTTCGTCCAGAAACGGCACGCGCTTCCCCGCCGCCGCAAGCAGCCCACGCCCGGCATCTTCGGCTTCGCCATCGTTCGGATAGTAGTCGTTGCGATAGTTCGGATTGCGAACCAGAACGATCTCGCTACCGGGATTCCATTCGCGCAGCATGAAAGCGCCGGAAGAAATGGGATGCCGATCGTAGGTCGGTCGTCCTTCGCGGCCGTTGTAGTACGCCAGGCACTCGATCGGGACCGGACTTCCGGTCACCGACGAAAACAGATACACGGCCTGGGGGTTGGGCTCAAAATAGAGCACTTCGATGGTATAGTCATCGATTCTCTGCAAACCTTCGACCGGCTTTTGGTACTCCCGCCAGACCGGATCGGCCGCGAAGTCCGGAAAAACTTCCATGCGCTCGCGCTCTTCGTAGGCGCGGTCCAGTCGCTCCGACAACTCCGCCATGCCGGGCACGTGGCCCACCAGGTACGGTTTTGCGAAGGCGGCCAGGCTCGAATCCGCCGCCCGCTTCAGGTTCAGTATGATGTCGTCGATTTGAATTTCACGCCCGACACCTCCTGCAAAGCACACGTCATCGGCGTAACGCAGGCCGCTTTGAATCGAGAAGCGCAGACCGAAGTAGATCTGACCCCCGAGGCGCCGCGTACTGCGCACCGCCGGCCCACGGGCCATTGCAGGCACGAGTTCGAGCGGCCTGCGCAGGTAATGAAAACCAAACGGCGTATCGTGCAAATTTGAAGCGACGAGATTGGATTCGATGTCGCTGACCCGGGCCGGATCCAGGGTAGACGGGCTTTCAGGGCGTTCCATAAAGAGCACACGCCCGTCCGGGAAGGCGCCGTAAGGATTGTTATTGCACTGAACAGAGGCGCATAGAAAAACGCAAAGCGCCAGCCGGACCCGGTTGGAACACATCTTCGAGACGCGCGCGAGTCGAGAGCCCATGTACCTTAGAATCACAGCCACCTTCTTGATCCTGACGATCGTAATTGCCTGCAACGGCGAGGCCGTCACCTACGAACCGGTACTGGACCAGGAGATTCCTCTCCAGGCAAATGGACCGGTCGATCCGATCGCCGCCGCCAGCGCCACCCGCGGTGGAATCTATACCGCCTGGGGCGGGCCGAATCCGAAATCGCTCAACGTCTGGCTCGATCCCTGGGCGCTTTCGGGCCAGGTCATGGACCTCATGTTCGAATCCCTGGTCACCATGCATTCCACGCGCAACGAGCCGGTCGGGGTTCTGGCCGAATCCTGGACCTCCTCACCTGACAACATGGAATTCACGTTTCGTCTGCGACCCGAAGCGCGTTGGAGCGATGGGCAACCGGTCACCGCCGAAGACATCCAGTTCTATTACGACACGATCATGAACGAGGAGCACCTCACCCCGGTCGCCCGGGCCACCCTGAGTCGCTTCGCGCGGCCGGAAGTCGTGGACGAACACACGGTACGGATCCGTTCCCTGGAGACCAACTGGAAGGCGTTCTGGGAAGCGGGCGGCTTCGTTGCGTTTCCGAAACACATATGGGAAGGCCAGGACTTCAATCGGGTGAACTTTGAATTTCCGGTTGTGAGCGGCCCGTACCGGTTGCACGACTATCGACGCAATCGTTTCGTGGTGCTGCAACGTCGTGGGGATTGGTGGGGGCGCATGCTGCGCTACAATCTCAACAAGTACAACTTCGATTACCTGCGCTTTCGCTTTCAGGAAGACCGCAACGCCGCCCTCGAAACCTTCAAGAAGGGCGACTACGACGTGTACTCGATCTACACGGCCAGCATCTGGGCCCAGCAAACCGAAAACATCGAAGCGGTGGAGCGCGGCTGGGTTGTGCGCCAGGAAATTTACAACGACGAACCGCGCGGCTTTCAGGGTTTTGCCATCAACCTGCGTCGCCCGAAGTTTCAGGACGTACGCGTACGCCAGGCGCTCGCCCATCTGTTGAACCGGGAACAGATGCTCGAACAGCTGATGTTCAATCAGTACTTTCTTTTGAATTCCTATTTCCCGGATCTGTACCCGGGCAACCAGAACCCGGCCGTGCCGGTGGTGGCTTATAATCCCCGGCGCGCGAGCGACCTTCTCGATCAGGCCGGCTGGGAGGTCGGCACGGACGGCATCCGCCGTAAAGACGGCCAGGCCCTTCACATCAACTTTATTACGTACGCCAGCGATTCCAGACACATGAACATCTACGTGGAAGACCTCCGGCGGGCGGGGCTGGAAGTGGAAGTGGAGTTGCTTTCCAAAGCCGAAGTGACGCGACGCACCGATGAGTTTAATTTTGATCTGTACTGGATCAACACCGGGGCCGGACGTTTGCGAGATCCAGAGCCGATGTTTCACTCGCGTTATGCCGATGAGCAGGCCTCCAGCAACCTCGCTGGAGTGGCCGATGCCCGCGTGGATCAATTGCTCGAGCAACTACGCCGCGAACGAAATCTCTCGCGGCGCGACGTTCTCTTGCGTCAACTTGACGGGCGCCTGATGGAGCTGAGCCCCTACGTGCTGCTCTGGCAATCCGATCGCACTCGATTGCTCTACTGGAACCGCTTTGGCATGCCCGCGAGTGTGCTGGATCGTTTCAACCGCGAAGACGTGATTCCGGTCTACTGGTTCAACGATCGCGAAAAGGCTGAAAGACTTGCCGAAGCCGAACAAGGTGGTCAGGAATTGCCGAAGCCGCCGGCACGCATCGACTTTCACGGTCCCTGACCGCCCATGAAGACTTACGTCATCCGCAGACTCTTGCTCATGATTCCGACCCTGCTCGGAATCACGATTCTCGTATTCACCCTGATTCAATTCCTGCCCGGCGGACCGGTGGAGCAGTACATCGCCCGGGTACGCGAAGCGGCCGGTCAGACCGGAACAGACCTGGGGCGACAGATCACAACCCGGGAACTCGACCGTATTCGGGCGCACTTCGGCTACGACCGCCCCGCCCACGAACGTTATATAATCTGGCTTGGCAACGTGCTGGTGCTCGACCTGGGTGAGTCCTTTACCTACCAGGAGCCTGCCTGGGATGTTATACGGGCGCGCATGCCGATTTCCCTGTTTTTCGGGCTGACTTCGTTTCTGCTTTCATACCTCATCTGCATTCCGCTGGGTTTGAAGAAAGCCCTGTCGCACCAATCCACCTTCGACGTGGCGAGCTCGACTTTGATTTTTGCGGGCTACGTCATCCCGGGTTACGTGCTGGGCTTGCTTCTGATCATCTTTTTAGCCGGCGGGAGTTACCTGGATTTGTTTCCCATTGGCAACGTGGTTTCGGACAATTTCGAAGAGTTATCGTTTGGCGCAAAGATTCTGGACTTTTTGCACCACATGCTCTTGCCCATGATCTGCTATATGGCAAGCGAGTTTGCTTTTTTGACTCTGCTCATGAAGAACACGCTTCTGGACGAGCTCGGCAAGGACTACATGCGCACCGCAATGGTCAAGGGCAGCGATTTTGACACGGCCGTACGGCGCCATGCTCTGCGCAATGCGCTGATCCCGATTGCGACCCGCTTGAGCGAAATCTTTACGTTGATCTTTGCCGGAGCGCTCCTGATTGAGAAGGTCTTCAATATCGACGGCATGGGTCTCCTGGTCTACAACGCGATTCTGGATCGGGACTACAACGTGGTGATGGGTATTATTCTTATGGTGAGTGTTCTGACCATGTTTGGTCGGCTGTTTTCAGATTTGTTGTACGTCCTTATTGATCCGCGCATTCGCTTCGATTAAGAACATGTTTTCAGAAATCACAAAAGAACGTTTTCGCCGATTTCAGAAAATGAAGCGCGCGTACTATTCGCTCTGGATCCTGGGCACACTGACTGTGCTTTCCCTTTTCAGCGAGGCCATCGCCAACGACCACCCGCTCTATTTGCGTTACGAAGGGCGCAGCTACTTTCCGGTCCTTTTCTTTTACCCGGGCACCGCTTTCGGCCTGGAAAACCGCACCGAGGCCGATTACGTCGTGCTGCGCAACGACGAGCAGTTTCGCGCAAAGGCTTTCATGATCATGCCTCCGATACCCCACGCGCCATCACGCAGCAATATCGATCGCGCCACACCTCCGCCCCACCCACCCTCTTTCGATCACCTGCTGGGTACGGACCGCCAGGGGCGGGATATCCTGGCCCGCCTGATTTATGGTTTTCGCATCTGCATGTTGTTTTCTCTGGCGCTGGTCCTCTTTGGTGGATTGCTGGGAGTCGTGATCGGCGGCATCCAGGGTTACGTGGGCGGGCGGACGGACATCGTCACACAACGACTGATCGAAATCTGGTCCGCGTTGCCTTTTCTGTACGTCGTGATTCTGGTCGGTTCCGTTTACGGGCGCGGCTTCGGCGTGTTGCTCTTCGTGATGGCACTGTTTCACTGGATCGGACTTTCTTATTACATGCGGGCCGAGTTCTACCGAATACGGGGGCTCACGTACGTTCAGGTGGCCCGGGCCCTGGGCTTCAATCACTGGCGCATTTTCTTCCGGCAGATTTTGCCCAACGCTTTTACGCCGTTGATCACGATTCTTCCGTTTAGCCTGATTGGCGGAATTACGGCCCTGACGGCGCTGGACTTTCTGGGCTTTGGCCTGCCGCCGCCCACGCCCTCCTGGGGGGAATTACTGGGTCAGGGTCTGGAAGTGGTGCGCGAAAGCCCCGGCCTGACAATATTCACGACGATGGCGTTGTTCGGAACTCTGATGCTGGCGACCTTCATCGGCGAAGGGGCCCGGGACGCCTTTGATCCGCGGTCACGCTCGAGGGTAGAATGATGACCGGCCTGAGAAGCAATATTCTAACGGTCACGGACCTCTCCATTGGCTTTGGCCCGAGCGACCAGGAGGCGATCGCAATCACCGACCGCGTGAACTTTGCTCTGAGTGAGGGAGAAGTGCTCGGTCTGGTGGGCGAGTCCGGTTGCGGCAAGTCGGTCACGGCTCTTGCCGTCCTGCGCCTGCTACCCCATCCCGAGGGTCGCGTGCTCAACGGCCAGGTTCTGTTTCGCGGGCAGGACGTGCTCTCCATGTCTCCGAACGCCCTGCGCGAATTGCGCGGCAACGGCATCTCGATGATATTTCAGGAGCCTTCGTCGGCGCTCAATCCGTTGCTCTCGGTGCGACGCCAGCTCTACGAGGTCTTTGAATTTCACGAGCACAATATGGATCCCGACGTACGGGTAAATGAACTGATGGGCCGCGTGGGTTTTCCCGATCCGGAGCGCGTGCTGGACGCCTATCCGCATCAGCTTTCGGGCGGCATGTTGCAACGGGTCATGATTGCGATGGCGCTGCTCTTGAAGCCCGACCTGATCATTGCGGACGAACCAACCACGGCGCTGGATGTGACCGTGCAGGCCCAGATCATGGAATTGTTGGTCCAGTTGACGCGTGAAGAGGGGGCCGCGGTGCTCCTCATCACACACAATCTGGGATTGATCGCACAGTACGCCACTCGACTGGCCGTCATGTACGCGGGACGCATCGTGGAGAGCGCGATGGTCGAGGCCTTTTTGAAAGAACCCCTGCATCCGTACGCGAAGGGCCTCATGGCTGCCCTGCCCGATCTGAGTCGTTCCATGCGGGAACGCCTGCTGCCCATCGACGGTCAGGTGCCAAGGCCCCAGGACTACCCGTCCGGCTGCCGCTTTCGACCCCGCTGCAAGCAGGCTTTTGCGCCCTGCGAAAATGAACCGACCTTAAAGCCAAAAGCCGGCGGAGACCTGGAGCATAGGGTGGCCTGCTTTCTTCACGATCCAGGCGCAAGCGCAAGTGAGGAGGCCTCTTGAGCACCGGCCAGTTGCTTCGCGTCCGCGACCTGCAGGTCCTCTTTCCGATTCACGGCGGCGTGATGCGCCGAACCGTGGGCCATGTGCACGCCGTAAATGGTGTCTCACTGGAAATCGGGAAAAGTGAAATAGTCTCGGTGGTGGGCGAGTCTGGTTGTGGCAAAAGCACCCTGGGCCTGGCGCTGCTCGGCCTCGTCAAAGTCACCGCCGGCGACCTGTGGCTGGAAGGCGAAGCGCTTGACGTGCATCGTTTCTCATCCTGGAAACGATTCCGCCGCGACTTTCAAATTATCTTTCAGGATCCGTACTCCTCACTGAATCCGCGCCACACAATCTACGAGATTCTTTCCGAACCTTTGATTGTGCACAAGCTGAGTCCGCGCCGCGAGTTACGCGACCGTGTGGCTTCGCTTTTGGATCGCGTAGGTCTCTCCCCGGACTACATGGATCGTTATCCCCACGCCTTTTCCGGCGGACAGCGCCAGCGCATCAATATCGCCCGGGCCCTCGGCCTGGAACCCCGGGTACTGATATGCGATGAAATAGTTTCGGCGCTGGACGTTTCCGTGCAGGCCCAGATCATCAACCTGCTGCTGGACCTCAAACAAGAGCTCGGGCTTTCGCTCCTGTTCATTTCTCACGATCTTTCCCTGGTGCGGGCTATCTCCGACCACATCCACGTGATGTACCTGGGGCGGGTTGTGGAACATGGTACACCGCAGCAGTTGTTCGAAGCGCCGGCGCATCATTACACGCGCGCCCTGCTCCGCTCCATACCCGGTTTGGATCGCAGCCGCCGACCGATTCTTCTGGAAGGTGAAGTGCCTTCGGCCGTGAACCTCCCGACCGGATGCGCCTTCTATTCCCGCTGCCCGGCCCGGCAGAGCCGTTGCCAGAACGAGCGCCCGACGCTGGAACTTGAACCGGGCGGCAGCATGGCGGCCTGCTTTTTCCCGGCGGCGCCCGACGAAAAGCTCTAGGCAGCGGCTGGATTCTGCCCGGTCAGCGGTTCGATACTATAACCATGACCCGGGCACGTGTATTGATCTTGTTTTCCATCTTCGTCTTTCTGGCTTCGGCCGCCGTCGAAGCGACAGAGCGGCGCGTGACCCTGAGCGACGGCTCCGATATCGTTCGTATCGCCCGCCAGTATTTGGGAGTGCCGTACCAATATGGCGGCAATTCCCCCAGCGGTTTCGATTGCTCCGGGTTGACCAGCTATGTGCTGAATCAGGCGGGGTACCAGATTCCGCGTAGCGCGCGCAACCAGTACGGTCGGCTGAATCCCGTCCGCGTTCCCAAACCGGGGGACCTGATGTTTTTTCGAACCTCGGGCACCACGGCCTCGCACGTCGGAATCTATGTGGGCAACTATCAGTTCATTCACGCGCCTTCCAGCGGCAAGCCTGTCGGCTACGCAGACATCCGGACGAATTACTGGAAAACACGCTATATCGGTTCGCGGTCGGTTTTTAACTATTAGACGAACCGCCGGCGGCCCAATCCGCAACAAAGCGCTCCTCCAGATCCTGATGTCTGCGCACAATGCGCCGATACCAGGTCAGAGTCAGATCTTCTTTTTCGTGGGGCGTAAGCTCCCACGGAAGCGAACTCCGGTGCAGGAGCGGCACAAGGGCTGCGAGAGCGATGGCAACGCTGACCGAAACATTATAGCTTCTCGTAAACCCGAACATGGGCAGACGCAGGTGTTCATCGGCGAGCGCGATCGTTTCGGGTCGCAGGCCCGCTTCTTCCGTCCCGAACAATAACGCAAAGGGACCACGTTCGGTCGAAAACCGGTCCAGCTCCACGGCATCTCCAGCCGGTGTGGTGGCCACAATGCGATAGCCCCGGCTCCGGAGCGCACTCACGCAGGCTTCGTTCGGCTCTTCCTGATTATAGCGGTTCAGAGTGAGCCAATGCGAGGCGCCCATGGATACACCGGGATTGGGGCGATAGCGATTGCGTCCTTCCATCAGGTGCACGTCCTGCACCCCGAAACACTCGCAGGTGCGCAGCACAGCCGATGCATTGTGCGGTTGATAGATGTCCTCGAGGGCAACGGTCACATAGCGCGTACGGTGGTCCAGGACCCGGGCTATCTGCGTCTGTTTGTTCTCGGTGACGTATCCTGCAAGAAACGCGATCAGATCTGCACGGGTCGGCGCCGTCATACGCAAGCACCCCGGGCATGGCGGCGCCTCTCAAGTACATTTGCTCCTGCTTCGAAACCGAGCGGGCGGACGCAGGGGACCGTGAGCGCACCGGCCTCGACGCCAGGCCGGAACCGTACGCCTGCAGGCATCTTTGCCGAATTTAGTCCTTGCTGCCCGAACCCGCTCATAAAGTCGTGGGGCGATGTTGATGGAGCGGCTTCGAGAGCTGGGGTTGGAAATGCCCGAATTGAGCCCGCCGGTCGCATCTTACCTGCCGGCGCGACGACATGCGGGTCTGATTTATGTGAGCGGGCAACTGCCCATGAAAGACGGTGCCCTGCTGGCTACGGGCCCGGTCCCTTCCGGTGCGAGCGCGGAACAGGCAAAAAGCGCCATGGCGCAGAGTTTTTTGAATGGGCTGGCGGCCGCTTTACAGGTGTGCGAAGCCGCCGAGCTGACCGGGGTTTTGAAACTGGGTGCGTACGTGGCTTCCGATCCTGACTTCAGCCAGCAACACCTCATTGCCAACGGCGCTTCCCAGCTGGCGCAAGATATCTTTGGTGAGCCGGGCCGCCATGTTCGCTTCGCTGTGGGTGTAAGCACCCTGCCCCTGAACGCGAGCGTAGAGCTGGAGATCATCTTCACGACCAAATGATGAACGCGCTTGAAGAACTTCTGTCCGGCGTTCTGGACGTAACAACTGCGGTTCTCGTTGGCTGGAGACGGGTTGCGACCCGGACCGGAGAACTGGTGGTATTGAGGGCCCGACGCCTGGACCGCATGCAATGGGCCTTTCTGGGTAGCGTGCTTGTGCTTGGAGTGCTTACAATCCTGCCCTGGGTCCGCTACACGGCAACCCTTCAGGCCACGGAAAGCTACGGAATTGGCTCTGAGAATCGCCTCTGGTTTTTCCTCCCTGCGCCGCTCGGTCTCTTGTTCTTTGCGATCGGAATTCCGCGACGCCTGCAGGTGTTCCTGGGCGCGCTTATTTTGGTTGCAGTTCTGTACATTGCCGGCATCGTCTATCCGAACCCGTTGCATACGGCCATCGCCCGACCCGAGGACTACTCCCTGACAGTCTGGCTGTATCTGTATGGACTGTTTCTGGTTGTAGTGGCAGGACTCGCACGGCCGGCTCTGGAGCAACCGCTCGTATGGCCGGCGGATGTGCGCGCCTACCTGCTTGATCGGCCGGCCATAGAGAGAAAGGCAGACTCCCAAACTCCTCATGGAGACACAACAACCCCAGGCAAGCGAAACGCCCCCGGTAAACGGCGCCTTCGAGTTTGACCCGCGTCAACTGCTGGCTCTACATCCCCGCGACGCGGATCGGATTTTTGCCAGCCCGGCGGTGCACGGCAAATTTCTGAACCCGGATTTCCGGGAAAACCTTCGTCAGCTGGCCCAGATTTATCAGGGGTTGCAGCGCTTTCTGCAGGGACTCGCCGCCAACCGTAAGGTCGACTCCTACTATCCCACGATCACGGAACTGTACCGGGATGTGCAGGAATATCGCCGCACGATCAATGACAAGGCAGTCATGCCGGATCATCAACAGTTTGAGCGCCTCTGCCTGATGCTTGCGGCCAGCAATCCGCCCTTTGTTCATGTCCTGCGTGAATTGAAGTGGGGCGAGCAGGGCTTTGAATTTGCGAGTCTTCTGGCGGCTCCGACGGAGAAGCACGAAGATAAAGTCGTTGTGGCCTACCAGGGCACGCTAACTACATCGACGAAACTGCTCCGCGACGTGGTTCGCTCCGAGGGCTTTGGTTTCAATTATGGAAATCTATTCGAGGGAGCCCCGGACGCGACCCAGGTGCCGGTTCACCGCGGTCGCGTCGATCACGTTCTGAAGCGCTGCTATTTCAATGAGAAAGACTACAAGGCCATCTCTCAAAGCGACATCAACAATCTGCGTCGTGTGAACCAGGAGCTGTTTCGAAGAATCTATCGACCCCTCCTGTTGCAGGGCATCAAAGAAAGCCTGTTTGTCTCTTTCAGTTGCAACGACTTTCGTAAGGCCGGCTTCCCCGGTTCTGATCAGGTCTACGATGTGGTTCTCTTTCGCTCCATGGAAGAGATCAAGAACCGCTACGCCGCCCTCACCCACTTCTTGCGGCCGGATATGATGGCCGGTCTGCTCTCGTCCGATGCCGTGGACCAGATAGAAAGGCGCTTCAAAGCGGGTGAACTGGACGAAGCGCAAATGCCCATTGAGAAGGCAAAAGAGGCTTACCAGATGGCGATTCGAAAGGACCCCGTTCCCATCCCGGCCGTGTTGCTCTGCGCGGAGATCATGCTGGTTGGACAGTGGCTCCGCAAAGAGACAAAGGTTGAAGCGAAGGCACGGGAGGAGGATGAGCTCAAGCGCATCCTCAAACGCCTGCGCGACGGTGGTCTGCACCGCGTTCGAAACAATCGGGACTTCGTAATTCCCGAGAAGTATCTGAGACCCATGTTGCAGGGACGACTGCCTGCGGTGCTTGCCGTAACCGATCCGTACGACGCCCCCTCAAACATTGCGGCCAGCGCGAATCTGGATTTGTATGATAACATTTACGTTCTGTATCGAGGTCGGGAAAACAGCGCAAAGGCAATCGACACGGCAATAGAGCTGTACGAAGACAATTCGGACACCGTGCTTCTGCACGTGGTTGAGGAGCTTCTAGGACTTGGCCGCACTCCCGAGTCGAAACTCAAGGAGTTCGTACCGCCAATTCACCTGGATAGACTCCGCCAGGCACTGCGCTCCAGCTATGCAACCCATTTGCCGGTCTGGCGCCGCTTCCTGCTCTGGATCACAAGTTCGCAACCGGGAGAGCAAACAATCATCCGATTACGGCGCCAGCGCCGCAAAGAGCGCGGCCGGAGCGTGGACCGGGCTCAGGAGAAATCGGAAAGAAGGGAGCGCAAGCAGGCCAGAACGAAGGTCAAGCGTCTGGCCCGCTCCCGCGTTGAAGCGACAAACGGGGCAGGTGATGCTTCCAGCGGCCTGGGAGAAGAAGAAGCCCGCGCCCTCAAGCGCCTGGAACAGTACCTGGATACCCAGTGGCTGAGGGGCAGCTATCCATCCCGCGCCGACATTGAGAGTTCGCTGGGAAACGAAGTCCACCTGACGCACGCCCTCGATCTGGTCGATCTGGACGCGGTTTCGGCACGGTCGGTCGTCCGCATTCCGGCCGGCGCGGACGCCATTTACGCGACACGCAGTTTTCTTGAAGAGAATCGGGAAGCGCTGCTCGAGCAGATGGATTCCCGTCTGGAGCAGGACCAGGCCTTTATCCAGGGCGACCGGGAACTGCGACTACGGGGGTCGGAATCGAAGAAGGAGCTGTACCGCGCGGTGCGTGACTTCGTTCGACGCCTTCGATGAGGCCACACCCGGCGTTTTCGACCGGGCAGGCCGCTCATCCCAAAGGCGGCGTTTATATCTGGCTCAGCCGTACCAGATTGTCACGCTGCAGGTTGCTGACGTCGCCACTGAAACGACTGCCATCACGAACCACGTCCCCCTGGAAGGCTTCCAGGAGATACTGGTCGAAGCTCTTTTCCTGATTTACGGCGTTCGCTTCCACACCGCGCCCCGGCAGAGCCGCGCGTCGGCGGCGGTGATACTCGGGGCTTTCCATTTTCGTTACGATCATGGGGAACCTCCTATCCTATCTGACGGAATTCTGGTCCCAAAGTTTATGTCACATTAGACATTTTAACCACAACTTTGGGCCCTGTCCTCACATCAATTAAAAAAAGTTCAATGCAAGTATCGACGATTACTATACGTACGTCAAGCACAAAACATGCGTTGGCCATACATTTTTGAAGCCGGTGGGAACTCATGTTCGACCAGCAACTCCTGGCGGGTGTGCCCGTAGATTCGCCTCCCGGAAAACTTCTGAAGGCGCAGGCCGCCAGCGATCGGTGCTCCACGTGAGGCAACTGCCTCCGCCCGGAAAGCCTCTGCAAGCCGCCAGCGACCGGTTCGAAACCGGGCGATGACCGGTCTGGCCGGGTTTTTGTTCCCTTTCGCACGAGGATCAATCTACCATCCCGGTGTGACAGGAATGCCGCCGGCCTGCCGATGATTGCTTAGTAGGAATGATTTTTTATATGAGGTCTCTTTCCCTTCGGCGCCCTGTTGCGGCCATTTTTGCCCTTTTGCTCGCCGGAGCCGGGTCCCTTCTTTTGGCCCAGGAACCGGGCGTCGCGCCGGGCGCGTCCCGCAAGTGGGACTTCGTGGGCTATGGCGAGGTCGTAGCAGTACAGCCGGCCCGGGGTGTTCTGCGCGTGCTGGGCACGGATGCTCCCCATCTGCGAGGCCGATCGGCCGGAGCGATAGAGCACTTTTTTTTGAACGAAGAGCCGGAACTCACATTGCTCGACCGGGACGCTTTAGTGGTGGGTGTGTTTCGCACCAGCCGCGTCCAGGTCGAGGTCGGCGACCGTCCGGGCTCGATCCGGGACATTATGCTCTACGGAGATTTCGAACTCGATGACAGCCGCGGGGTGCGCTACTTAACGGTCGGATACCGGGCCGGACTCTATCGGCAGATACCCGGCTATCTGCCACCCGTGAGGACCGGCGATGTGGCGCGCCAGCGAACGCCCCTCCAGCGCATTCGCCACGCTATTGATCAGAAGATCATGCTCTACGTACGGGGAGACGTGGTCGTATTCGGACAGGGCCAGGACCCCCGGGCCGATAACTACAACCCGCATTTCCATCGCCGGTACGAACCCTACGTAGTTCGCCTGCCATCATTCTATATGGATGAGACCGAGGTTACGAATCGGGAGTATCTCCGATTCTGCCAGGCGACCGGCCACCCGCTACCGCCTTCCTGGCAGGCGATCGGAGGCCATTACCCTGAGGGTCGCGGCGACCACCCCGTAACGGTGGCGAGCTACACGGACGCGGAGGCCTACGCCCGATGGACCGGGAAACGACTGCCCACGGAACTGGAATGGGAGATGGCAGCGCGCGGTGGCCTGTCTCTCATTGTAAATGGTGACCGCGCCGATCCCGGCAGCATTGATCGCACTCCCTTCTTATTTCCGATCGGCGACGAATTTGATGCTGATCGCTGCAACACCCGGGAATCCGGGCATGGCGATACGATCGCGGTTTCGGAACTGCGTGACCTGAGTCCCTATGGAATTCGGGGCATGTGCGGCAATGCGCGCGAGTGGACGTCGAGCTGGTATCAGGCCTATCCCGGCCATAGAATTCAGCGTAGCCGGGCCTCCACCGGACGTGTGTTTCGCGTCATACGGGGCGGTTCGTTCTATCAGACGGCCGACTACGCCCGGGCCGACCACCGGGACTACGGGGGCTTCCCGACCCTGGCTATGGACCGTAGCGCGGGATTCCGGCTGGTGCGTAGCGCAGACTGAACGCATCTCTCTTGACGCGGCGCCCGACGCAGGCCGCCATCGAAAGTCGGGCCGCGTGCCCGATGCCCATGCAAACGCAATCCCTCGCCCTGCACGCCTTCCGTATTCTGATGGCCCTGCTCTTTGTGCTCAGCGCACTTGTGCAATACAATGATCCTGATCCGTTGTCCTGGATCGCAGCCTACCTGGCCCCCGTGCTTCTCACGGGATTGCTGTATCGCGGCTGGAACGTACGCTTCCCCGCTATCGGGCTTGCCGTGGTAGCCGTGATCTGGGCGGCTTTGATCTTTCGCGGCGTTCCTGCCGCGAATCCTTTGGGCGACGAAGTGTTGCGGGAATGCGGGGGTCTTTTGATTCTCGCATTCTATGCGGCCCACATTGCCGCCTCGCAGTCCAGGAACTCCAACCATGCCCCGATTGATTGAAAAGCCAACCCGTATTGCCGCCGCCGGAAACAAACCAAAGATCATCGACGAATTTGTGGGAGGCGCATCGACGGGAACCGGTCAGCTCAGCGTTGCACGCATGCAATCACCGGCCGGTTGGGAAGAGCCGGGCCAACGACCGGAATTCGATGAGTACACAATAGTGCTTGCGGGGACATTGAAAGTAGAACATGAGTCCGGTTCCCTGGAAGTGCGGGCGGGGCAGGCAGTGCATTGCCGACCGGGCGAATGGATTCGTTATAGCACTCCGGACGAAGGCGCGGAATACATCGCAGTCTGCGTGCCCGCCTTTTCTCCGGAAACCGTGCATCGCGATAGTTGAGGGGACGTATGGCATACAAAACTTCCACACCGGCTCTGAAGATGCTGCGGCGCATTCTGAGCGCCGGGAAGCCAGAGGCGCTCATCCAGCCCGACTACAAACCGCCGTTGCAGCGCGTCTTTGACTCGCTGGTCTTGCTGTCGGCGCTGGCCATTCCGATTCTGATCTGGCAGGAGCACACTCCCGAAGCGCTGGCGCTTTTGCCGATTATTGCCGTGCTCTGGCTGATTCGTGAGTTTTTTGTCCAGGACGATCACGCCCTGGTTCGCATCTACGGACCGTTCGGTCGCATGCGTTACCTTTTCGAAACACAGTTCCGCGACAAATATCTACAGTACTTCAACGAAAGCAACACCGATGGGCGTCCCATTCCGCGCATTGTGCGCGATTACGTGTACCAGAAGGCGCACAAGGTAAAATCCATCGCAAGTTTTGGCACAGAACTGGACACTTTCGACCCGGAAACCACTTCGGGTGTTCGCATTCTGCATCGCAATTTTCCGGGCACCATCAGCGGCTCCTCGTACGGCTATCTCATCGGAGAACACCGAAAAAATGTGCGACCGTTTCGTGTGCGGAATACGCTGAATATATCGGCGATGAGCTACGGCTCAATCAATTACCGTTCGGCGGAGGCCCTCGGACTCGGAGCGCGCGACGTGGCTTACGTGAACACCGGCGAGGGTGGCTTTGGACCCCACGGGGTCGGCGGCGGCGATGTGATCTTCCAGATCGGAACCGGAAAATTCGGAGTGGGACAGACCGCACACCTGCCCGATGGAACCGAAACGCGCATCCTGAACGAACAATTGCTCACGGAGTTGGTGCGGGAGCATTCCAACATCGGCATGATTCAGTTGAAGATCTCTCAGGGCGCAAAGCCAGGTATGGGCGGCCACCTGCCGGGCAGCAAAGTCACCGAAGAAATCGCGGCCGTGCGCAAGGTCCCCATCGGCAAACCGGTGATCAGCCCGCCGGTGCATGCCGAGTGCATAGCGGCGACCCCCAAAGAATCTGTCCTGCGCCTGATGGATCTGATCGACCGGGTCCGCAGTTTGACCGAGCTACCGGTGGGCATTAAGTTCTGTGTCGGACGCCCGGATGAAATCGATCTATTGGTGGACGCGATGAAGGCCACCGGTAAGGGACCGGACGCGATTCAAATCGACGGCGCGGACGGAGGAACCGGGGCGGGCCACAATTTGTTCTTGAATTACGTGGGCTACGGTTCTTCGGCCGAGGGAGTCGCCTATCTGGACCTGCGTTTGAAGAAGGCCGGTCTGCGTGATCAGGTGCGCATCAGTGCGTCGGGCAAGTTCTTTACGCCGGCCCACGCGGCCCTGGCCTTTGCCGTCGGGGCCGATACGATCGATACGGCCCGGGGCGCCATGCTTGCGCTGGGCTGCATTCAATCGCTCAAGTGCCACACGAATCATTGTCCAACGGGCATTACCACAAACAGTCCCTGGCGTACCCACGGCATTAACATCCCTGAGAAGGCTTCGCGCATACACCATTATCTGGTGGGCTTTCATATGGACCTGATGGAGCTTGCCCGCGTAACCGGCCATTCTGATCCCCGCGACCTGCGGCCGGACGATCTTAGATGCATTACGGAAGAGGCGACGCTGGCGGCACACTTCAACATGGACCCGAAGGGCCTGCACATGCCCTTACATCGATTCTGGCAGGATTGACATGGATATATACGAAGAATCGGTGGCCCTGCATGCACGGGTGGGCGGCAAGTTTGAGATCAGGCCGCGCGTAAAACTGGAAAGCCAGCACGATCTTTCTCTGGCCTACACACCAGGTGTAGCGCAGGTCTGTCGCGAGATTGCGAAGGATCCCACCCGCGCCTCCGAACTGACCATCAAAAAGAACATGGTTGCGATCGTAACCGATGGGTCGGCAGTGCTCGGCCTCGGAAACATTGGTCCCCACGCGGCCCTTCCCGTTATGGAGGGGAAGGCGATCCTGTTCAAAGAATATGCGGGCGTGGACGCGTTCCCGATCTGCCTGGAGACTCAGGATACCGAAGAGATTATTCGAACGGTGCGATATCTCACGCCCGGATTTGCGGGAATCAACCTGGAAGATATTTCCGCGCCCCGATGCTTCGAAATTGAAGAGCGCCTGCAAAACATCGGCATACCGGTTTTTCACGACGATCAACACGGCACCGCCATTGTGCTTCTGGCCGCGCTCTTGAACGCGCTCAAGCTGGCCGGGAAACGACTGAAAGATATCCGGGTCGCGATCAACGGCGCGGGCGCCGCGGGGACTGCCATTGCTCATATGTTGCTCGGAGTCGGGCACGACCAGGCCAGCGCGGAGCCGGTTCAGGACGTGTTGGTTTGTGATCGAACAGGCATCCTTTCGACAGAAAGGACCGACATCGCAAACAATCCCGCCAAGAACAAACTCGCCATGATCAGCAACCTGGAACGTCGTAGCGGTTCCCTGGCAGAAGCCGTCCTGGACGCCGACGTATTTATCGGCGTAAGCGCGCCCAATTCCCTGACGCCGGCGATGATCCAGACCATGCGGCCTAAGCCCATCATTTTCGCCCTGGCCAACCCCGTTCCTGAAATCATGCCCGACGAGGCGCTTGCCGCCGGAGCCTTCCTGGTGGGTACCGGCCGCAGCGATTTTCCGAACCAGGTCAACAACGTGCTGGCCTTCCCGGGCATCTTCCGCGGCGCCATCGACGCCCGCGCAAGTGTCATTTCGGATCGAATGAAACTCGCAGCCGCCCACGCGCTGGCTGCGACGGTGTCAGACCCGCGGCCGGATTACATCATTCCATCGCCGCTGGAGAAGCACGTCGCCCACGAGGTGGCCCGCGCCGTCAAAGAAGCGTACCTGAAGATCCGCAAGGACATCTGAGACGATAGAACGACTTCGATCGCGCTCGCTGGTCAGGGGGCGAGCCGTTCGCGGCGCCAGCGCTTGCCCTGACGGGTAAACAGCAATCGGTCGTGCATGCGGTTTTCCCGCCCCTGCCAGAACTCAATCGATTCGGGTCGCAGACGGTATCCGCCCCAGTGCTCGGGCCGCGGCACGTCGCGACCTGCGAACTCTCTTTCTGCGCCGGCGAAAGTGCCTTCCAGTTCCGGTCGGCCACTGACGACGGAACTCTGCATGCTTGCGTGGGCCCCGATCTGACTTCCACGCGGCCGGCTGGCAAAGTACTCTTCAGATTCCGCGGCGGAAACCTTCTCGAACATACCGTTGATGCGGACCTGCTTTTCCAGCTCGGGCCAATAAAAGAGCATCGCCCCTCTGGGGTTGCCCGCAATTTCGCGGCCCTTCCGACTCTGATAGTTTGTGAAGAACACAAAGCCATCGCGATCGTAATCTTTTAAAAGCAGGACCCGGGCCGAAGGAAAACCGGAATCGCTGGCGGTGGCGAGCACCATTGCGTTGGGATGCTTCGTGCCACTCTGGAGCGCGGCCGAGAACCAGATGTCAAAAAGAGCAAACGGGTCTTCGCCGGCTTCGGATTCCAGCAGGCTCATTTGCCCGAAATCAACTTTGATCCCGCGCAGCTCTTTCTCGCGCTTTTTGCGAAAGAGCATGGTCAATCTTCGACCGCGGACATCCCGAGAGCCAAAAGCGACGCCGGCAATTCGATGGGCGTTTCAAACTCAACGCCGATCAGTGTGTGGGCTTCGCCCGATATCTCTGTCGGGGCCCACCATACCAGGCGGCCCGTAATTTCCAGTGGTGCGCTCAGCTGTGCGCTCCGAATGGAGGCGTCGGCCAGCAGCCCTTCCCGGTCGAAGCTCACGGTACCGGAAACGACGACACACATTCCATTCTCAGAAATGTTCCCCAATCCACCGGGAAACAGGCGATCGTCCGCACGCAACTGTACAGCGTAGTCCTGAAAATCTCGCGGTGAGATGCGCGGCAAGGTGCGTTCGATCTTCAAGGCCTGCTCCCCGGGGCTCATACTCATGCAGCCCCGTGTTAAACTACCAGAAATCGAAACCCCTGGCCGCTCGTAAATCGGAAACAACTGGCGGCGATGCGGCTTTTTCCACGGGAATTGCACACACACGGGAACGGCTGAAAGGGAGCACCCGACGGTGCACAGCCCGGGACAGCTATGATGGCGTGGCCGTTCCCCTCAGAAAGAAAGTACGCAGGGGTCCCTTTCCCTTGATCTCGATTGTGCCACGATCCTGGAAGAGAAACTCAGTATCCAGTTCATCGCGCACACGCTCGGTCACCTGGATCTGACCGGCGCTACCCTGAGACTCCATGCGGCTGGCGGTGTTGACCGCGTCGCCCCAGAGATCATAAATGAATTTCTTACTTCCAATGACACCGGCTACAACCGGCCCCGATGCCAGCCCGATCCGCAAATTCAGATCGGGGGCTTCTTCAAAGTGCAAATCCGAAATCAGGTCACGCATGGCCAGGGCCATATGCGCGCAACGTCGCGCCGGACTTTCCACCGGATCGGGCAAGCCGGCAGCAGCCATATAGGCATCCCCGATTGTTTTGATCTTTTCCAACCCGTGCTTTTCGGCCAGAACGTCAAAGCGCGAAAATACTTCGTTCAGAATGGCCACCAATCTTTCCGGTGCGATCCGCGCCGAGAGCGGCGTGAAGTTCACGATATCGGCAAACAAAACGCACACGTCGGAAAATGCCTCCGCTATATAGCCCGGTTCATTCTTGAGCCGAAGTGCAATGCGCTCCGGGAGAATATTCAGAAGCAATCGCTCCGATTTACCCTGTTCCAGCCTCAACAAACCGTGTTCGCGATCCAGTGCCGCCATTGCCTGGTCACGCTGATGTCGAAAGTGCATGACGTTCAGCAGTACAAAACTCATAAAGAGGCTCAGGTTCACGATCAGCAGGTACAAAGAAATGTGGCCCGGTATGCCCGCATACTCCGATGGATAGTAGCGTTCCCCCAGAATCGCGAGCGCAAAAACAAGTAAAAAGAGCAGGAACTGAGCGAGCGCTTCCCGGCTACTCCGAAAGATTATCGCACCGAAAGGACCGCCAAGCCCCCAGAGCGAGATCCCTCCCGTGGCGAGAAAGCCTCCCAGAGACCACTGATGGAGCGCCGGTAAGATCAAGAGCGCCAGGAAGGCCAGTGTGTGCGACAGCGCCAGGCTTCCGCTCAAAACAAGCAAGGCCAGATTGAGCGCAAAACTCAACGCCAGGGCCAGTGGCATCCACGCAACCGCCCTCAAGCCGAATGCATACTCGACCACGGCGATCAACAGGCCCAGGGAAATGGCCACTAACGCCATCGGCACGAAAAGCTGCTTATCGCGTGTGTCTGCGGCAAGATCCCCCGGGCGACTGGCCCGCTGTAGAATGGACCGTAGCATGCTTTTCAGTGACCGAGATTCGGCCGGGCCAGCGCTTCGGTAATTTCCGGAAGTGCCTGAACGGCAGCCCGCCGACCTGCATCAATGATCTCATCGCGGCGATGAAAATCGAAAACGTCGAAATCGTGCACGTCCGGATGCAACACATAGTCGAAGTCGTCCAGTTTCGCCTTGAGCAGTTCGACCCCCTGAATGGCGATCGCCCGGTTGATAATTTTCAGGATTGGCGGCAGACTGAAGTAATCGCGAATGCGCTGAAAAATGCTGCCGCGCCGATCTCCGACCGAAGTCTCGCTCGAACGCATATCGTGAATCGGAGTTACGTTTACGCCGATCACACGATTCTGACCCTTGTCGCGCAATATGTCGCCCGGCATGTTGTTCAAGACCCCTCCATCGACCAGGGTAAAGCCGTTCATGCGCACGGGGGGAAAAATTCCCGGCAGGCTGACCGAGGCCCGGATCGCGCTGGCAATGAAGCCCTGCTCGAAAACCACAACCCGCGCTTGATCCAGGTCGCTGCCGTTGCAATAGAAAGGGATGTCGAGATCCTCAAAACGACTATCTCCGAAAGCCTTGAGTATGGCCCGGTTCAGCTTGTGACCACGAAAGAAACTGACCAGCGGCACACGCTTATCGAGAATCATTTCGCTGTTGGGAATTATATCCCCCACCATCTCCGTCAGAGTATGAGCATCGTATCCCATCGCATAACCGGCGCCGATCACCGCGCCCATGGAAGTGCCCACGACCGCGTCGAAGTCGTAACCCTCCTGTTCGAGCACTTCGATCACGCCGATATGTGCGAAGGCGCGCGCGCCGCCTCCACCCAAACATAAACCGCGTGAAGTCCCCGAAATCCGGCGAGCAAGCCGATTGATTCCCGAAACGAAAGAGCGCTCCCGATTTTCCAGAGGTGATTCCTCGCCGAGGCTACGCAGATGCACGTGGTTGCGATACAGGGCCGAATTCGGATTCATGCCCGGGAATGCTTCGGCCTCAAAGGAGCGGCTGGAATTGCGTCCGCCTTTTTCGTCTGAAATCGTTATCACGCGCCCGAAAAAATCATCAATGAGTTCCGTGCAATAGGCAACCACCTCGCGCCAGATCTCACCCTGGCCGCTATCGTTCAGCTGCTGCGGATTGCGAACAAGAAGGATGTCATCGCTTTGAGAAAGCACCCGCGCGAGCACGGGGTTTTCGACGTGGCGGCCCGCATCGACCAGGATAGCCGCGTAGTACTTCTTCAGGCGACCAAGAAAGGCCGGGATGACCGTAGCCAGACGATCAACGTTGACGTCGCCATCGTGGATGCCCTGGCCGACGAGCACATCAAAGCCGCCGGGATTGTACTCGGCCGACTCCAGAGCTTCGCTCACCCGGATGTCCGGCCACGCATCAAGTATATCCAGAAGACGTGGGAATGACTGGCCTTCAAAAATCGAATGCCGGCTGAGGTTCAACAAGAGCACACTGTCGGGATTTACACGGGTCAGGGCGCGCGCCAGAGCCCCGCACAGCTCGCTACCGCGCCGGGGATCCTCCGGATAAAAAAGCGTGTGGATGCTGGCAGGAACTTCCGGGGAAGCGGGCAGCATGTTGTGTTTGACCCGAACGGACAGCAGTTGCGCCAGACACTGGCCGACGGAAGGCTCCTCGGAAAGCAAGCGCACAAAAAGCTCGCCCCGAATGCGGTAAACGTTGGAATCCAGACTTGCAATAGCATCCGACGAGTGGGCCTCTCCGGTGAGGAAACTCACTTCGCCGAAAAGGCTTCCACGACTGTGAATGCCAATAATACGGGGTTTTTGTCCTTCGCCGCGCTGCTGACGAATCTGGACCTCGCCGTCGCGAACAAGATAGAGAAATGTAGATGGATTTCCCTGACGATAGATGTGTTCGGTCTTATCGTAATGCAGTAACTCGACTTCCTCAAGAAAGCGACGGAATGCGGGACTACGACCGGAGATGCGCTCAAACATCGGCTGCGCCATCAAGAACTGGCGATGGCTAACGGCCGAAGAGCGTTTGGGTTTGCGACCGGTCATGCTACATTATGGGACGATCGGACAGACAATCAAAGCAATATTCCTGAAAAGGCCGAAGGGGGCTTGCCGCGCCGGACGGCTTTGCCCGATTACGTCATGCCGCGCCTCAACCTGACCCGTTCCCTGCTGGAACCGGCCACCCGCGCCCGGCCCGATCACCCCGCGCTGGTGTTCTACAGCGCGGGGGCCCCTGCCTTTGAATGCACTTACCGAAATCTTGACCTGACCATTCGGCGACAGGCGACGCAGCTCAAGCGGCTTGTGCCACAGGCAGGGGAGCGGGTCGTGATTCGACTACGGCACGGACCACGTTTCGCCGTGGCCTTCTTCGCAGCCAATGCGGCCGGCCTGGTCCCGGTGCCTCTATCGCCGGCGCTGGTGGCGACGGAAGTCAGCGATTTGATTGAGGATAGCCAGCCCGCGCTGATCTTATTTGAGAAAGGCCTTCCGCTCCCGGAGTGCGCTGTGCCCTGCCTGGACATTCTGGAACTGGAGCATCGTAGCCGACACGACCTGCCGGAGCCTTACGCCGATACCGATGCGGAAGAACCTGCATTCCTGGTCTACACCTCGGGGACCGGTGGAAAGCCGCGTGGTGTTCTACATGCACAAAGAAGCGTGCTCGGACGACGACCCATGCTATCATGGACGGGACTCGGGCCGGACGACCGCATGTTGCACGCCGGGCAGCTGAACTGGACCTACACCCTCGGCGTCGGTGTGATGGACCCGTGGTCGGTGGGAGCCACGGCGATTCTGTACCAGGGCCCCTCGGACCCCGCCCTCTGGCCGGATCTGATTCAGCGCAGCCGCGCGACGGTTTTCGCCACGGTGCCGGCGCTTTTCCGACGGGTGCTCAAATACGGCGACGTCGACCTCATTTCAAAATCTGCCTTGCGCCACGCCCTCGCGGCCGGCGAGCCCCTGGCTCCGTCGCTCCTCGAAGAATGGCGCCGCAAGACGGGTCGGGAAATGTACGAAGCCCTCGGCATGAGCGAAGTATCCACCTACGTTTCCAGCGGCCCTTCGGTTGCGGTCCGGCCTGGCTTTGCAGGGCGCGCCCAACCGGGCCGCCAAATCACCATTCTTCGCCGCGAAGCGGCCGCAAAAGGTCGGGTGGAATTCTGTTCTGAGAATGAGGTTGGCCTGCTGGCCGTGCACCGAAGCGATCCCGGACTCATGCTACGTTACTGGCGACGTCCGGAGCTGGATGAAAAGGTCTACCGGGGCGACTGGTTTGTCGGCGGCGATGTCGCTCGTATGACCGGAGGGGGATACATTGCCTTCGTGGGCCGTGACGATGAAATCATGAATTGCTCGGGGTATCGTGTTTCGCCGATAGAAGTGGAACAGGTATTGGCCCGGTGCAGCGGTATCAGCGAAGTTGCCGTCCGTTCTTTTACTTTGAAAACCGGCGCGCAGATCGTGGCCGCTTTTGTTGTCCCGGCGGGAAAGAACGCGAACTCCGGAGAATTGTCTAAAAGACTCGCGCGCCACGCAAACCAGAACCTGGCGCCTTACAAGCGCCCGCGAGAGTATGTTTTCTGCGAAAAGCTACCGCGGACCACCAACGGCAAGCTTCAGCGCAACCGACTACATCTTCCAGAATCTGACCCAGCGCCCGGCCGGGCCCGCAACGAATCTCCGGCGTAGCTCTGAGTGTTGCAGGCGCCGCACACTAGACCGGTAAGCCGAAGATGATTTCATAGAGGTCGAGAAGGGTCAGAAGCCAGAGCAGTAATCCGAGAACAATCCACAGGTAATTCGATGCCGAAAGTCGCCGGTTCGTTTGCCCGGTTGGGTTTCCGCAGGCGACGTTGACAATCTTTTGCGCCCTGTAGAGTACCGAACCGATGGGAATGAGCAAGACGAATGACAGAAAGTCGGTGTACGGCGTACCAATCTCTTTCCAGGCCAGGCGATCTAAGAGATTGCTGGCAAGCGTGAAGATCACGTAAAGGGTCGCCAGCCCCCGCGGCGACCAGGCGAAAGCGACGCCGGCGGCGCGCGCCTCTCGATCGACGCGGCTGAACAGGGCATGCGTAAAGAATATCGAAAAAATGGCGCGCCCCACCGGCCACAACCGCGCCCCCCTGAACCGGGCGTACAGTGTCCAGTTCTTGTAGAACCAGTAGACATGGTACAAACCGAACGTTGAAAAATACATGAGCAGGAGTTTCCGGGGCGCCACAACGTAAAAGGGCAATGGACCTGATTGCGGCTCAACGCCGTCCGAAGGTTTTGCAACCGGGACCTCCGATTCAGGAACACGATACACATTGGAATCCATAGAGACCACGCTCTTCCCTGCGACACATCTTACAAATAATAAATAATATACAGTGCTTTATTCGAGTCGTTGACCAGCCCCGCAATCAGCGCGGCGCCGGGGCCTCAGAGGCCCTTTCGCAAGAAGCGATGGCGCGGGCAACAGTGTACTGAATCATACGGCTGGTGGTCGTGGCGCCACTGATAGCCTGCACTTCGGGACTTCCACTCTGTTCGATGCGGTCGACAACGGCCGCCGCAAGTTCCCCGTAATGACCCGAACGCCCCGCGCGTAATCGCAGCTTTCGAATGCGGCTCGCTCTGATATCAAAACTCACGTGATAGAGCAGGCCGTCGGGGGCCAGGCCGGCATAGTCGCAGGTCCGGTCCCCGGCTGCCGCCAGGCTGTAGTCCGGGAGCGGTGTGCGTCGTAGCCGGGGCAGCAGGACAAAAGAAGTAAATGCCTGGAAGGACACTCCAAGCAACGCCGCCAGGGCGAAGAGGCGTGCACCGAAGCGGCCAAACCGGAACGTGCGATGAGTGGGACCCCAGGGTTTATAGACCGAAAGCGCCACCAAAAGCACAAGCGCCAGGAGTTCCAGCAGGCAATAGACCATGACCCGCTGGCCCGCCTTGCTGTATCGCACCAGAAGAGCTGCCTCGCTTTCAGCGGCAGCGCCATCGTTCAGAAGGTCGGCCAGGGCGTTCATTTCAGCGATCGACGGGGCGACGAAGAACAGAACCCAGACAAACGTGAACGCCAGGCCCAGCCACTTCAAAGCAACCCAGTAAAACTTCACGAAGCCCCAGCGCGTAAACATTGAGAACAGAAGGCCTGTAAAAACCAGAAGCAGACCTGCGTTGCTCGCGAGAACGTCGTGCAGAAGGAGGATTGTCCGGTCGGTTTCCAGCAGTTGGGTCGGGGTATGCGGAAACGCTTGCTTTGCGAACGCCAGGGTCAGGATCGCAACCACAGAGCCGGTCCAGGCCGCCGTAATCAGAATGTGCAGAACGAGAATCGAATTCTTCCAGCGTGTCGAAAGCATGCTCTATCGAATTTCTTCGACAAGGTACTCGCTGAAAAGGTCTTTCTGGTTACCGTCTTTCTCGTCGTCTACGGCTATCGGGTAACGTCCCGAGAAGCAGGCATCGCACCAACCACGTTTGCGGCCATTCATCATGGCTTCGTGGGCGTTTTCGAGACTCAGATAACCGAGTGAGTCCACTTCCAGGTAACTTTCGATTTCTTCGACGGAATGGTGGGCCGCAATCAATTCGCCTTCGGTAGGGATGTCAATGCCGTAAAAGCAGGGATGCCGGGTAGGCGGCGCGCTGATTCGCAGATGAACTTCTCTGGCGCCCGCGGCCCGCACCATCTTGATCAGCTTGCGAGACGTGGTGCCCCGCATTATGGAATCGTCCACAAGGACCACGCGTTTTTCGCGAACAGCCGAAGCGATCACGTTGTATTTGATTTTCGCCCCAAAGTCGCGAATGCGCTGTTCGGGCTCTATGAACGTGCGCCCGATATAATGCGAGCGAATAAGGCCTATCGTAAACGGAATACCGCTTTCCTCGGCGTAACCCAGGGCCGCCACCGTCGACGAATCCGGCACCGCGACAATCGCATCGGCCTCGGTGGGGCATTGTCGCGCCAGCATGCGCCCGAGATTCTTGCGCATTTCGTACACCGAAGCGCCAAATATCATGGAGTCGGGACGAGAAAAGTAGATATTCTCGAATATACAGAGCGATTCTCCGGTGCGTTCGAACGGAAAAAATGAGGTCATGCCCCGACTGTCGACGCGCACGAGCTCTCCGGGTTTGATATCGCGCACATACTGGGCTTCGCTGATATCAAACGCGCAGGTCTCAGAGGCGAAAACGTGAGATCCATCGGCGCGACGGCCGTACACCAGGGGTCGAAAGCCATTCGGATCTCGCACGGCGTACAATGCGTCCCGCGTAAGCACGAGCAGGCTGTAGGCACCCTTGATCTGCCGCAGGGCGCTGGAGAGGGCCTCCAGAAAATCGTTCATGCCCGATCGCGACATGAGGTGCACAATCACTTCGGAATCGACCGTGGTCTGAAAAATCGATCCGCTCGACTCCAGCCCCTTACGCACAGTCCAGGAATTTACGAGGTTTCCGTTGTGAGCGAGGGCAAAACTACCGAGGTGCGACTCGACGCGGATGGGCTGCGCGTTGCGCAGAAAGGAGGCCCCGGTTGTGGAGTAGCGATTGTGGCCGATTGCGGCGCTTCCAACCAGGGCGCTGAGCTTATCGGCGTTGAAGACCTGGGCAACCTGACCCATGCCCGCGTAACGGTACAGCCGCTCTCCGTTGGTGCTGACAATGCCGGCCGATTCCTGACCCCTGTGTTGAAGAGAATACAACCCCAGGTAGGTAAAATTCGCCGCTTCACGGCAGCCGTGGATCCCGTAGATCCCGCACTCTTCGCGGGGCTTGCCATCCCCGGAAAGCGAGCGCTCTTCCATATCTCCAGCATACGGCTGCCCCGGTTCCCGGCAAACCACTTATTTGTTATCCGCTGCCCAATCCCGGGGAACCGGGGCCCAGCGGCTGCCCGAAGCTGAATTCCAGAATGTTGCCGTTGGGGTCCCGAACCCCGCAATAGTACCCGACCGGATAAGGCTCGTCCACAGGCTCCCAGGCCAGGCAGCCCTCGGTCCGGGCCCGCTGGCAGAGCTCGTCAACGCGCTTTCGGGACTCTACCGCAAAGCCGAGGTGACTGTAGTCACCGGGCGCCTGACTGTGCTGCTTGCCCCCGGGCATCACGACGATTACGAACTCGCTTTCCCGCCCGGGCTCTGCCAGCCAGACGATTCGCTTGCTCCCATCGGTTCGTTCGTGACTGACCATCAGACCACAATACCTTCGATAGAAATCGATGCAGGCGTCCGGATCCGCGACATGCAGGGCTATGTGTGTGAGAGCAGGCCCCATATTGCAGTCAGTAAACGGATGCGCAATCCGGCAAGGAGGGAATGGGCCCCGCACAGCGTATTTTTCTTGCGATTGCCTGCGCCGGCAAACATCATTGCGCATGAGCCGAACGATTCCCGCCCTGATTGTGCTTCTCTTCATCGGACTGGCCGCCTGCACGCCGCCGGAAAAGATAACGTTCTCCGAGGAGAATCTTTTTCCGGAAGGTATCGCTTACGATGCGAAACGTGGCCACTTTCTCGTGAGTTCTCTGCGCAGGGGCGACATCGGACAGGTAAACGATGCGGGTGATTACGAAGTCTTCATTACGGATGACCGGCTGGTTTCGGCCATCGGCCTGCACCTGGACGCACAGCGGGATCGCCTGATTGTGATGGTGTCGGACCCGGGTGTTTCTGTGAAAACAGATCCGGAAACCCAGCGCAAGCTGGCAGCGGTTGCGATCTACTCCCTCGAGAGTGGTCAGGAGCTTTTTTTTGAAAACCTCGCCTCAGAAGACGGCTATCACTTTGCAAACGACGCCACAGTGGACAGCGCCGGCAATATATACGTAACCGATAGTTTTTCCCCCGTGATCTACCGCATTACGCCGGACTATCAGTTCAGCGAGTTTCTGCGAGACGAAGATCTGGCCGCCGAGGGATTCGGCCTGAACGGCATCGCCTTCGTCGGAGGCCACCTGATTGTGGCGCGGTCCGATGTGGGCCAGCTATTGCGTGTGCCCCTCGACAACCCGGCCGATTACACCACGGTGGCCCTGGAGTCGGAGTTGCGTGACGCCGACGGGCTGGTGCTCATGTCAGATGGTCGACTGATCGTGATTACGAACGGGAGCAGTGGCGCAGAATCCGGGGCCCACGTGCTGAGATCGACCGACGACTGGCAAAGCGCCCGGATCGTACGGACCATTGAGCGGGACTGGGAGTTTCCTACAACCGGGACCATTCGCGAGGGCCACGTCTACGTGCTCAGCGCCCGGCTAAACCAGCTCTTCGGCTCAGAGAACCCATCGGTCCCGAGTTTTGATATTTTCCGCATCAACTGAGGCGGGCGGGCTATAGCGAACCGGGCTCTCAGATTGTGGAAAAAGTGTTGAAACTCGCACGAACGCTACCATAGACTCAGGGGGGTTGGGAAAATGGACCAGCGCGCTTTCCTACATGAGATTCTGAGCACGATTCGTCGGTTCAACAACGCTCAGGGCAAAGACCCGATCCCCACCACTGACATAATTTTTCGCCACGTCCAGGGCGATCTGGTGCAAACCAGGGCTCAGCTGGGCGGCTACATGAAGAAACTCGAAGAGGCCAACGCCATCTTCATCATTCATATGGTCGAACCCGATCCGATCCTGCACATCGATGCAGTGAATGGTTACGTTCTCGCCGACTCCTCCATACTCGGTCGTGTGCGCGAATTCTACTATCAGGAGCTGGAGCGCCTGTATGAACGGCAAATGTACCAGCGCAAGCATGCCTCCGGGATCATTCGCGAACTCTTTAAGGAAGTCAAGCGCCACAACAACACCAGACTGGGCATGGTTCTGAATGGCGCCATCATGCTGCAGCAGTACGAGCAGGTGGTTTCCGGAAACCCGGCCGCCTACGGCGATGCCGAGCGCGACCGTCGCATCACGGCAATTCTGGAGGAGACCGCGCCGCTGGCCGCCGTGCCAGGCAGTGCGCCACTCGGAGACGATCCGGAATTCGACGTCGTGCCTCCTGGCAGCGAGGGTGCAGCTTCCCAGAACGTCGGCGGCCATTCGCAACGCGCCGTCGATTCCAGCGACTATCTGGACGTGGAAAAGATGGACCTCACCGGGAAGTGGGGAGAGGCCGTGGAAAAGTTTGGCGTTCAGTTCCTGCTCCGCGTGCACTTCCGTAAGTACGAATTTGATAAAGTAAAGTTGTTGGTAAATACGAAACGAGTCGCACGACGTGAAGACCTGATCTACGTTCGCGACACGATTCGCATGCTGGAGGGCCGCATACACCAGGACCCGCCACTCCGAAAGCATCTCAAGGTAATGTCCGATCTGCAGGCCGCGGTTCTCATCAAATTGAAGATGATAGAACTGGCCCGACAGGATGCCTGACCCGTCCCGGCCCCCGCAACGGAATCGTACGGCCCCAAAAAACGGCTTTGACCATAGAACGTTCGCCCGGGCTATCGTACTTAAGCCACGCGCCTGTAGCTCAATGGATAGAGCGCAGGTCTCCGGAACCTGAAATCGGGGTTCGAATCCCTGCAGGCGCAGGCCTTATGCGTACGTTGCTCGTTCGCGCGCGGACAGGCTTACGCGCATGCCCGCGGCCAGGTCTCGCGCCGTAGTCTCACAAATGGCACCGTGACAGGGCAACAGGCGTTGAATCGGCTTTGCAAGGATCTTTCGGCAGCTGGCAACATGCTCGGCCCGGTTCCGAACAAAGAGCAGCCAAACACGACTCTGCCGGATCCCGCCACCGGTGCCAAACAACCAGAGCGCGAGCTTCTGCTGCAGGCCACGCCCCGAATCAAAGTTAAATAACAGGTCGGTGACCAGCAATGTCCCCGAATTCTTGTGAAAGAACGCTGTTTCCGAGATGCGGGGGGCGCCCCGGACCGGAAGGGCCTCAATTTCGTCCTCCCAGGAAGCGGCGCCCTGTCCTGCAAGCATCGCCGGGGGCAGATCGCTTCGCTTTTGCGCGAGAGTTTCGGGACCATACAGCGACGCAGTCGGCCAGCGCGAGAGCGTTTCGGAAACGTACAAATGATGAAACAGATTCGGGACGACTATGTGTTGCACGTCTCCCAGCTCATCCAGCTCCCGGGCGAGGGAGTCCGGAATTGGCACGGCGCTGTGAATCCACAGGGAATGGTCGCGCAGTTGAATCACCGTCATGCGCGTTGGGAAATTCAGACCTCCGCCCAGGACCTGGCCATGCTCCGCCACCCAAATACGATCGGTTAGTGCTCTGAGCGACGTCGGCGCGTTCAAGATCCGCGGGCCGCGCGCAAAAAGAACATGGCGACCGATACGACGACCAGAGCGGCGCCGAGTACCATCATGAGTTTCGTCCGCTTCTGAAGCTTTTCCAGCGCTTCCGGCGTGCGCGCGAACCATTGCGGCCTGAAGCCAATCAGAAAGCAAAACACTCCGCCCGCAAAAGGAATCAGGCTATCGAGCAGATCAAAAATATTTACGGTCATACGACAGGAAGGAAAGCCCGGGACCGCGGTCAAGCCATCCCTGCGATAGACGGGATGTTTATCCAGCGGCGCCGGAATTGGCGACCATGGTCCGGTTACGTCCGGACTGCTTGGCCGCATACAGGGCCTGGTCGGCTGCCAGAAAAATATCGCGGAAGGCAGGACCGAATTCAGGGAAAGAAGCCACTCCGACGCTCAAAGTGACCTGCTGGGCGATCGGAAAGTTGTGCTTCGCGATGCGCGTGCGGATCTTTTCGGCCAACGCGAAGACATGCTCGCCTGCCAGGTCGGGAACCAGAATCAGAAACTCCTCACCACCCAGCCGACAGGCGGCGTCATCGGCGCGGGAAAATTCCTTTAATATGGCAGCCACGTCCGTCAGTACTTTGTCTCCATCGCCGTGCCCGAAAGTATCGTTGATCTTTTTGAAGTGATCGATATCGCAAACGACCAGGGTCAGCGGCTGTTCGAAGCGGCGGGCGCGGGTCAACTCGCGTTCCGCAACGCGATCCAGAAAACGGCGATTGTAGAGTCCTGTAAGCGGATCAACGACCGCGTGCCGGATCATTTCCGCAAAGCCACCGATCTCCATAACCTTCGGACTCTGAATCAGGCCGCCCTCGTTTGCCATGAAGTCGAGCATGGCCGCCACCACGCTGAAAGGGCGGCCGATGGCGTCGCTGATCTTGCGGGCATGGGCCTGGGAGCGGTCCCAAAGCCCGGCGGCTTCTTCAGGCGAACACGTTACGTTCATCAGCACACGCAGGGCATCGACACAGAATTCGGCGCCGGCGGTCTCGCGCAAGCGCTCCAGTCGAGCCCAGCGCTCCCCTTCGGACTGGGCCTCGGAACTCAGAATAGCCAGGATTTCCGTCTGCAGGGGACTCTCGACATTCACGAGCCGCTCAATGTCGGTGCGCAGAACCTTCAGCTCGGAGTTGGACATGTCCAGCACGCGCTCCTGGGCCTGAATGGTCTGATGCGCTTCCCGGAGCTCCTGGTGGCTCATATCAAAAACGGTCTCCCACATGGAGACCTGGCCCTGGAGGCGTTCCACCTCTGCCCGCAGTGCGGTTAGTTCTTCTTTCTGGGGTTTTTCCACGGATACTCCGGTCACTGTAGCGAGCCGCCGGGCGGACCGGAGCCCCTTGTGACACAAAACTGGTGATATTGCAAGTACAACCCGAATTTTTTCCGATGGGGCTTCAGGGCGTCCGTCGTTTTCCTTCCAGCATGTCCTGAAAGCGTTGCAGATTCTCCAGGTCGCGCTCCTGGATGGTGGACTTCGAAAGACGCACCAGAATGCTCCACAGAAAGCCTTTGCCCTGGGCCTCTACCTGACTGATCATCCGCGTGCGTCCGTGTTCCAGTCGCACAAAGACCACCTGTGTCGTGGAGATCATGGACTCGTGGTTCATTTCAAAGGCAAAACGTTGCTGCGGTTCCACTGCAATGACCCGCTCCTGCAGTTCCAGAGTTTCGCCGCTATCGGTCTCAAAGAAAAGAACGGAAGTGCTACCGGCAGTGCCCGGCTCTCCTGCGAGTCGACGCATGCCTTTGTAACCCAACAACCATTCGGGGAGCCGTGACTCATCCATGAATGCCCCATACACCTGGTCCACGGGACGCTCTATGACCACCTCATTCTGGAACTGCACGAGACAGCCGGCGCCCGGCACCACCAATACAAGCAAGATACACAAGGATCGCATGAAGGAAAGATTGCCGGCCCCGGGCTGGCCGGGCCAGTACTTTGTTTGTTTCCTAACTCTTGACACAAGATTGCGAGGGACCGAGGATTGCGGCCGGTGAAGCATAGAACACCCACTTCAGCTCGGGGCCTTTTTCGAATTCTGAGCCTTACGGCGATCACGCTTATACCCGTGCTTTCCGGTCGGCTCGGCGCAAACATCTATCAGCCGGAAGATGTTGACCTCTGGACAAAGCTGATCATTGAGGAGGCCTTCGTTTCGCGCGAGACAGCGCAGCGTTTTCGCGAGCCATTTGGCGCGCCGGAATTCGGGTGGCATGTGCGCGTGCGCGGCCGTCTGGTTGCCACCGCCGATCTTTACGGAACGCTTTACATCCCCGCGCCGCGCGACGCAGCTTTTTCGCTAACTCTGGTGGAACGCGACGTGTTTGCCGACGACGTCGTCATGAGTCTAAACATTGAGCCTCAAGATTCCGATCTGGTCTTCGGGCCGGACCGCGCCCGCATATCGCGCGAAGATGTGGAACCCGACCGCGATTCGGGGGCCGACGCCCGCGCTCCTGGAATAACGCTCTCTCACAACCCGACAACGGGCACTGTGGACTTCGGCCGGGGAGATTTCACCGACTACTACCGGTTGCCGGACCGTCCCTCGGTTGTGCTGGTGATCAAGGATTCCATGTCGGGTAGTGTCGATCTGCGGCCAGAAGATGGCAACGTGCACCCCCACGACACCCGGCTTTTGAAGCGATCGATCATCCTGGAGGCTCTCGCCGGCAGCCGCAGCCTCCGCATTCGCTCCCGCATCGGGCCGGGAACCATTCGCTACACGATTATCCACGCCTCCGGTCCCGATCATCGAGCCGCGCTTTTGGCCGGTACTTTGCGCGCTATCCCGAACGAATCGAGTCTTGATGACTATTTTGCTTTTGAAGATCTGGTCGGCGCCTGGAATAGCTACGATGATCAGGAACTTGCCCGGGGGTGTCGACGTGTGGATTTTGAGAACACGGTTGAGCGTGTGCGCATATTCTGCGCGATGGGTTTGTACGATGCCGGCAACGAACAGGATCGCGCCCATATCGATCAGCGTTACGACCACGAATCGGAGCTGTACCGACGCTTGCTACGTCGTCGGCACACACGCTATCAAAATCAGACGCAGTAGAAGCCGACTTCCGGTTGCCGTAACAGCGATCCTGGAGACTTCAAACGAGATCCTGTTCAGCTCCCGGGCCACGCCGCGGCACATTCTGAGACCAGAGCGATCGATCGAGCAACTCATTGCGATGCACATTGCCCAGGGCAGCGAACAGTGAATTGCGAATTTCCGGATCGTTTTTCTCGAGGGTATTCAGCAGCTCTCGGACCTTCGCGCGCCGGAGCCCCGCCTGGGATCCGCAGAGGTTGCACGGGATGATGGGCCAGCCAGCCATACGGGCGTACTCTGCAAGCCACGACTCGGGCACCGAGCAAAGCGGCCGAATCACGCTCAGCCCGCCTTCCGCGACCTCGTAGATGGGTGGCATGGTGCCAAGCTTGCCGGAGTACAGGGCGTTTAAAAGAAAGGTGTGCACCAGGTCTTCCCGGTGATGGCCGAGCGCAAGCTTGTTGCAGTCCAGACGGCGCGCCACCGAAGTCAGGATGCCGCGACGCAGACGGCTACACAAAGAACAGTAGGCTTTGCCCTCGGGCGTTTTTTCGAGAACAATCGAATAGGTGTCCTGCGTCTCAATGTGAAACTGGACGCCCCATTCGCGAAACAGGGTCGGAAGCGTCCGGGCCGGAAAACCCGGCTGGCCCTGGTCGACGTTGACGGCGATCAAATCAAAACGAACCGGCGCGCGACGCTTCAGTTCCGATAGAAAATGCAGAAGACACAGGCTATCCTTACCACCGCTGACAGCCACCAGTATGCGATCGTCGTTCTGGATCTGGTCAAACGCCGCTATCGCCCGGCCCATCTCGCGGCGAATCTTTTGGCCCAGCTCGCGCCCCTGACGGGGCATACTGGCGCCTGTCTCCGTAAGAGAGCCGGTCATTCTGCCAGCCGGTCCCAAATGCGCCGCCCGGTTATCTGTTTTTGGGACGGGCTGTTGACACTGCCCCCTCTGAACCTGTATTCTACTCCAGGCAACGCGAGAAACAATGAGAACTCTGAATAAACGAAAGATCGTCGTGCTTTTTGTCGCATCATTGATGGCCCTGTTCGTGAGCCACCCGACCCTGGCCTCCAACCTCACGGAGGAGCAAAAAATTGAGCGCCTCCTACAGATCGTGGCTGAGTCCGATCTGGTCTTCATACGGGGCGGAAACGAGTACGGTCCAACGGAGGCAAGCGAGCACCTGCGCATGAAATACAACCAGGTTCGTTCGCGCATCGACACGGCCGAGGAATTCATTGAACACATCGCCAGCCGCTCGTACCTGCTGGGCACGCCGTACTACGTGCGCTTTTCCGACGGTCGTACGGTCGAATCCGGCTCGTGGCTCAGCCAGCGCCTGAGGGAGATTGAAGCCGACGCCTGCTGCGAAGTTCCGCGCTGAGCGCAATCAATCGTAGTTTTCGTCGATCTGAAATTCTGGATCTTCTTCGATTTCGGAGTCCGATCGTTCTGAAATCGCCCCTTCTTCTTCCGGGGATTGCGCATCCCCGGACTCACGATACTTGCGCATGGTCAGCACAATGTAGATTCGCCCGAGGTACTTGCGCTCGCGTCGGTCTCTCAGAAAGAAGATCAGGATGTACTGTCTATAGACACCGGGATCAATGGGAATGAGACGGTGGCTAACGTCCTCCGGTGGCAAAAGCGATGTTTGGTAGCCCCCTTCAATCAATTCATCCACGATGGTTGAGGTCATCTGATTGGCGAACTCCAGAATCACAGAAGTCGCCATGCCTTTCAGAGTAGGATCGATCTGATAGCGCTCGGCAATGCGCGGCAACAGTTTCAGTTTCGTATAACCGTCCATGCCGAAGTAGAGCGTGCCGTTGATCTCGCCTTCAAAACCAATCTTCACACAGGTCTCGTAACAAAGGCCTTCGTTGCGCGAAGGGCCGAAGGCCTCTTTGTCCGCACTCAGATAAAGATTCTCCTTGAAGAACTCCGAGCAGACCCGCGTCAGCGTGAGAATGATTTTCTCGTCAATTAACGGATCCATCGAACTCAGGCCTCGTCGGTGCGAAATGTGGCCGGCTCCGCCGTGGGTCGATAGCGCACGTACAGGTTCATGCCGGTTTCGTTGGCTTCTTCGAGAGCCCGGGCTGCGCGGCGAAACCAATCGTGAGCCGAACGCACTTCCGCTTCGAGTATCGCGATGCCGACGGTGATATCGACCGGCGCTTCGTTGCGCAGATAGCCAAGGTACTCGCCCATGAGCCGGTCCAATTCCTCTTCGGCGATCTCGGGCCCCAGGACCGCGCAAACATCTTCGGCGATGCGAAACAGGCGCTGGGGATAACCAAAAAAGGCCCGCAGTCCCATACCGTAGGTAAGCATGCTTTCGGGGTTGCTGCGGCCGTGAAACTGCACCAGGCACAGAGACCGGGCGTAACGCACCTCACGCTTCAGCGCAAACTCATAGCGCAGCGCCTGCTCGAAAGCCAGGCCATTGCCCAGGGTGCTGGCCGGGTCCACCGTAGCCTGTTCATGGATGCGCGCCTGATAAAGCGATTCGCCGTATTTGCGTATTTCAAACCAGGCATCAGAAAGCTGCTCGGGCCGGTAGAGCGGTCGTTCCGAACGAATGCGAATGGCGCCCAGCAGGCCCGCCCGGGAGGGAAGCGGGAAAAAGATTTCGTGTCCCTGCTCCATGACGACGTAATGGTTGTCTTCAAGCCGCTTGAGCACCGCCGACGATAGCGGTTCCTCATCCAAAGCCTCGCCGGAAACGAACAGGTTGCCGCTCTTACGCATCGTGGGTCGAAAGCGGCCACGACGATTCTTCAGAAAGAGCGTTACGTCGACCGGACCGAGCCGGTCCAGCAGAGTCTCCAGAAAGCTCCGGCAGAACGACTCCAGATCGGCCACCGCGCCGGGCAGCTCGGGGCTCTCGGCATAGCGATAATAACGAAAGTCGAAGGGAGAACCGGTCGCGCTATCGTGCGAATCGCCGTGTTCGCCGCGCGCAAAGTGGCGGGCTGGAAAGTGAATGTGCTCCGGCAACAAGCGCCGGCGCACGGGGCTTACGACCGACTGAAAGCCAGGCAGATTCCAGCGTTCCTGCTCGAACTCGTAGGCCTGTCGGATGGAACTCTGTTCCGTTTCGGGCGCCTTTGCCGCGACCGCTTCCGAACCCCGATGGGTCAGGGGCCGGGCCGGCGCTCCGGAAACGACCGGTCCGGCAGGTTTCGAGGACGGCGCTCTGTTCTCTTTCAGCGGTCGCTGCGGATCCGGCCAGCGCTCCGGGCCCGCGCTGGAAACCTGGCGCACACTCGATATGGAAAAAAATACCAGGGCCAACCCGAGCAAAATCAGAGCGCCGGCCACGTACGGAATGACTTCCCGCTCAAAGCGCACCCGAAAGAAACGCGAACAATCCTGAGGCAGGCCAAAGAGATTGGCCAGCCGGCGATGACCAATATAGATCTTCTCGTAGGCATAGGCCACGTCCAGATCCTCAAGCTGATCCTCGTCGTGCACGATGCGCACGCTTATATGAAGAAAGTAGTGCTCTCCGATGCGGACCGGCTCCGAAGGCACCATGATCGGGTGTTCGGCGATGGCGGTGAGCAGTTGGTCGCGTTCACGCTCCGAAACGCGGGCCGGATCGTAAGAACGATGGATATCTATACCGCGCTGGTCGCGAACCCAGAGCAACGACAGCCCGAACTGTTCGCGAATGCGGGAGCCGATCGCGTAGAGTTCGCCGGTCTTCTGGTGATATTCAGAAAATCCGCCGCGCACGGCGTGGGCAACGTCCTCCACGGGTGGGTGACGATCCGACTGAGGGTTGAAAGGAAGGTACTCCCCGAGACCGTACAATCCCATGAGTCCCGAAAGCGAAAGACCGCCCCCGAAAATGCCGGTAAAGACAAGCGTTGCAATACGAACAGACCAGGTCACATACAGAGTAACGGTCGGAAAACCTGAGAGCAAAAGCCCCTTTTGGGGACGGCGTTCAGGGACCGCCCGTTGGCATCACGGCTTTGACCTTCTTCTGGTAGTCGTAGTAGTAACGATGCTTCAGGCGGGCCTCGGCTTCCTGAGCAAGCTTCGTTTCAGCCGCTTTATCTTCGGGATAAGTCGACGGGTCGATGTCAAAGTGCATGGGATTCTGGAAGGGCTGGAGCAAAAGTTCGGCGTCGGTTTTGGAGCTGGTGGCCTCCTCCAGGGCTTCCCGGTACAGACGCACATTTTCGGGATTGAGGCAGCGGGTTCCGAGACCCAGCGCCTCGACCGGGCGGTCAATCAAGAGCCACTTGCCGCGCCAGGGGTCCTTTTCAATCGCGTCGAGATTGAGACCAAAGTATTCCTGCACGGTCGCGGAGGTTCGTTTGATGTTTTCGCGGGCGATCACAAAACCCGCCGTGTACTTTTCCAGGTCCTGACCACTCCAGACCGCCTGCTTCAAGCGCACGTAGGTCAAAAGCGCGTGGGCCAGATTCGCCACGGGATGCACCATGAAGTTAAACGCAAAGGACTCCTGCTGGTTTTGCTGCACCAGGCGGTCGGTTTCGTAGTCGAGTTGGGGATCCGTACGATAGCTTTCCGCCAGATCCATCAAGCGTTTGAACTGATTGCGAAAGGCGCTGTGGTTTGGGTCCTGCGAATCGTACGCCAGTTTGTTGATGTCGTACAGAGCCTCGGCGGCAATCGCCCGCAGGTGACCTTCTTCTTCGAGCATGATGTTCATCTCGAGTAGATCGTCCGTGCGGTCTTTCACGGCGAACAGGCGCTCGTAGGCTTTCTCGGCCCGGAACTGATAACCGTGTCCCTTCACAGCGTTGTAACTCGCCCGGTACTGCTCCAAAAACTCGGCCACGGTCGGCAGTTTTTGAGGCGGCGGCGATGCGCTCGTGTCGGAGGGTGCCTGGTCCGCAGCCTCGGGGCTGGAAGCCGTTGCGGCCTTTGTCATGAGGTCAGAGTTTTTTTGCATGAGGCCGCTGCTCTGCAGTTCGGTCATGAAGGCACTTACATCGCCGGACTTTTCCCCCAGGTCCCGCAATTCCTGTTCGTAATCTTCAATCTCCTTTTTGATGGCCGGATCAGTGACGGTGATGGCGTGAAAGCCACCCAGAAGCCCGTTGATTGTCTGTTCGATCATGGCATCCATGCTCAGCCTCCGGCCTTTGCGGTGTAAATTTCGGTGCGTTCGTACGGCCCGGGTGCGTCTTCCGGTGCAATGGAAAGAAACGCGGATCGGTCGCAACGGCTGTTGAACTCGTGCCCCAGCTCCTTGAGCTCTTCTACCCGTGGTTTGATAACTTCCAGCGCCGCCTTTGTGCGCCCGGAAATTTCGGCCTCATCCCCGGGTTGCTTTGCGCCGGCCTGAATGGCTTCGATCCCGGCGATGGCCTTTTCGTAGTTCTCATCAGAAAGCGGGCTGTGCTTTCGAAAGTACGGGTCCCGCGCATTGCGGGAAAAATCCCCGCCATTCTTTTTGATACTTTCGGCCTCGCGGGCAAGCACCGCCAGCGCCTTGCCGTGTTCGCCATCAGCCGGATGCAGACCAAGCACGCGCAGGTACGCGGCAATCATTTCATTGATCGAAGAAACGATATTGCCGATGCGATTGAATTCTTTCTGAATGTCCTGTTCGAATCCGGTTACGAACGCCTTTTGGTAGTCGGCGGCGACTTCGTCGTGTCGCTTCTGATAGAGAAGGGCGATCGACTCTAACCCGTTGTCCCGGGCGGCGTCGCGAAGGGCCAGCATCTTGTCCAGATAGAGCGCCTGCCCCGGGCTTTCGAAATAGCCGCCCGCACGCATCTTGTTTTGAATTTCTTCCAGGCTCGAACAGGACCGCACAAGTTCCACCAGTTCGCCATACACCCGGGCCTGGTTGGGTCCGCGGCCGCTGGCCGCATGTTTCTTGTGCTGCAATTCGTAGTAGTACGCCGAGCGCTCGATCTTGTCTGCCATGGGATCCCCGGGGACGAACCTGCGGGGCGCCCGAAAGTTCTTCAAGGGTTTTTGCCGCTAACGAAACAGAAGGGCGCCGCCGGCAAACAGCAGAAGCCCGAAAACGATCAGCCGGAAGTTCGTTTCGCTCACACGGTGGTGCAGGTGATCACCCATCCACATGCCCAGCAGGACCACCGGAAGCAGACCGGCCATCAGAAAACCCTGCTCGGGGCCAATGTCGCCCCGGATCAGAAAATAGATCGAAAGACCGCTGTTCCAGAGCAGCCAGATGGCAGAAAGTGTGCTCCGAAACGCCGCCGCGCTGAGAGGCTCGCGACCGATTCCATAGACCAGCAGAGGACCGCCGGTTCCATAGAGTCCGTGCACTATGCCGCTCAAAAAAACCCAGATCGATCCGGGCACCCGGGCGACGACGCTATCGACCCTGCCGCTGCCCCGCACCAAACGCGCGATCTCCAGGATCGAAAGCACAACGATCATCACCGCGAACACGTTCCGCAGCGTTTGCGATTGCAGATAGTCGGACGACAAAAGGCCGAGCACGACTCCCGGCCCCATCAGAGGAATCACGAGCCGAAACAACACACGCCGATCAATGGTCTGGTAGTTGCGACCGACGATCCAGGCCGTAACCACAATATTTAGCGGCAACAGGACCGGCGGCAGACTCTCAATTGGAAAAAGCAGAGCGCCCAGGGTCACCGCAATCACCAGGCTGCCAAATCCGGACAGAGCCTGGGCCAGGTTGGCGAAGAGAACGATGACGCCCAGAATTACATACTCGGGTCGAACCGTCACGTCCCGGAACCCTTCGGGTTTTGTATTCGGGAAGTCCGGTAGAGTTCAAAGGTCTGTTCGCTTGTAAGCTCGGGCACGTAACCGAACTGGCTTTTCAGTCGGTCGTTGGCAAGCACCGGTCGGTAGCGCAGAAAGCGCACCTGCTCCGGACCGTACGGGGTCAGACGTAAGAAGTGTAATAGCCCCAGCACCAACTTCAAAAGCCACGCCGGATAGCGTCGCAGCGTGTGGCCCATACGCTCCGCGATTTCGGCGAGGGTCAAAGAACCGTCTCCGGCCAGATTGAAAATGCCTTCGCGGTCTTCTACAATGCCCTGAATAATCGCACGGACCACGTCCCGATCCCAGATAAAAACAAAGGGCGTCTCGGCGCCTCGAACCCCCGGTATGGTCTTCTTTTCGAAGAGCGCCGTAATTTGATTGTGTACATGCTCTCCAAGAATCGTTCCCGGACGAAAGATCAACTGACGCAGTTCCGGATGCCGGGCCCGAAACCCGGCCAGCATCTCTTCAACAAGTCGCTTGTGGTGGGCGTAGGCAAATTCAGTATTGCCGCGCAAGGCGTCATCTTCGTGCAGTGGAATCGCATTGTCTGCATGATAACCATAGGCCGCACCACTGCTGGTAAGTATGAACTGACGCACACCGGTTTCCACTGCGCAGCGTACCAGATGCTCGGTGCCGCGCACATCCACATCAAAGGCCAGCTGGCGTTTGGCGCCTGCGCCCGGATTTACAATCGACGCCAGATGAACGACTGTGTCGATCGTGCGCCCGGCAAGCAGACCCGGCAACTCCGGCGAGCGAATGTCCATGCGCACATACTCGAAGCGCGGTGCTTTCGGGAGATCCGTCCCGGTCGCGATGTCGAGCCCGGTAATTTCAAAAGCGGCGTGCTCCGGCTTGAGCAACGCCGCAATCAATTCGCGCCCCAGGTACCCTGCGGCGCCTGTAACCAGAATGCTGCGCTTTGTAACCGGTTCAGCCAAAGTGCTCGACGGCCTCTTCGAGCTGTTCGGGCAGAGCACGTCGGCCCCAGAACAGGGCCAGGGAAAGTCCGGATATGATGTGCCAGATGCCCCACCAGGCGGCAATCAGCGCCATGCCGCCCAACCCGCCGAAAAAACTGAATATCAATGTCAGTCCCAGTCCGGAATTCTGAATGCCCACTTCAATGGCAACCGCGCGACGGTCAAACTCCGGCAGGCGCGCTGCAAAAGCGAGGGCATAGCCGAGCCCCAGGGCTGTGCCATTGTGCAGCAAGACCACGAAGGCTACCAGACCCACATAGTTCAGGAAGTTCTCGAAGTTGGCGGCGAGGGCGGCCAGAACGAAGAACAGAAAAAAGCCAATCGAGAAATAGCGAAACGGCTTTTTCAAACGATAGGCCGCGCCCGGCGCCTTATGCGAAATCAAGAGCCCCAGCGCCAGCGGCAGCCCGAGTATCAAAAAGACGGTGATAAAAAGATCCACCGGGTCCAGGGCCACGCGGGTCAGTATGGCGTTTGTGTCCGGATTCAGGTGTCCCCAGAAAGAAATATTCAGCGGCGTGAAGATCACCGCCAGGGCAGTCGAGATCGCCGTCATGCTGACGGAAACGGCCGTATTGCCCTTCGCCAGATGCGTAATGAAATTCGAGATGTTGCCACCCGGACAGGCCGCAACGAGAATCATGCCCAGCGCAATTGAAGGATGCAGGTGAAAGGGTTCGCCCCGCAACAACATGGTAAGCCCGAAAGTCGCGGCCGGCAAAACCACAAACTGCGCCACCAGACCTATCAACGGCGCCAGGGGCGCCTGGAGTACGCGCTTGAAGGCGGAGAGGCGCAAATCCAGAGCCACGCCAAACATCACCAGTGCAAGGATTGCCTCCAGCAAGCGCAGGCTCGCAGGATTAAAGTTCAGACTTATGCTATCGATGGCTTCGGCGCCCATATGTTCTCCCGCGGCTATTTGCCGCGCGGTTCTTGATGCATCTCTTTAAAGGCCAGAAGGCCGGGGGCCCACATGTGTCGCACCGGATTTACGTCGACGTGAATGACGGTGGTTTTCGTGGCCTTGCGTGCCCGCTCAATCGCCGCCGGCAGTTCATCTGGATTGGAAACTCGCTCCCCCAATGCTCCCATGCTCTGAGCCAGAAGATCAAAACGAATCTCCCCCAGATCGGCATTGATGGTCTCCCCTGGATCGAGGGACTTTTTGATCATGGTCTTAATGGGCCGAAACGCAAACTGCTGCGTCATCTTCACCATGCCCCACTGCCGATCACAGTAAACCAGAAAGATGACCTTCATGTTGTTGCGCACGGCGGTCTCTACTTCCTGGGGATGAAAACCGAAAGCGCCATCGCCAATCAGACAGTACACCGTACGGTCGGGGAAAGCGGCAGCGGCGCCCAGGGCCTGAGCCACGCCGGCCCCCAACATGCCGAACTTAAAGGTCGAAAGCACCGTATTGGGAATGCGCACTTCGTGATAAAAGTTGGCCCACACGGCTGTATTGCCGCCATCCATCACGACGATCGCGTCGTCGGGCAAGAACTCGCGGCAGGCCGTGGAAACATGGGCGGGGTGCATGGGTTCCGAACGGTCCTTGAGATCGGCGTCGAGTTTTTTGCGTGCGGTTGCGGCAGCCTTCGCGTAGTTCCGCACGTGAGCCGGCGGTTCCTGGCCTGAACTTTTTCCGCGGCGCTTCAATTCGGTCGCCAGGGCACGAAGAAACACAGCCGCGTCCGAAAAAATCGCCAGGTCGGTCGGGCGGTTCATGCCCAGGACCTCTTCATCGAGATCAACCTGGATCAGGCGCAGCTTAGAAGGCGGCGCCCAGTAGGGCGCCTTGCCCCACCAGTCGGTCTCACCGAGACGCGAACCAATCACCAGGCAAACATCGGATTCGTTACGCACACGATTGTTGAGATCAATGTGAATCATCGGTATTGCCAGCGGTGAATCTTCCGAAAGAACTCCGCGCGCGGCCCAGCTGGTTGTAACCGGCGCCCCCAGCAGTTCCGCTACTTCGCGCAGCTCTTCGAAGGCGCGGCCGTGAATGATGCCGCTGCCGGCATGGATCATCGGTCGTTTTGCTGAAAGCAGCATGTCCGCCGCCGCCCCTACCTGTTCGGTCGGCGCCGTAATCGCATGCTGCAGACGATAGCTCCCGGTCGGCCAGAAGGCGGGAGCGTCCTTTTCTTTGCCGTTGATGAGATTTTCAGGGACATCGAGATGAACAACCCCCGGGCGACCGCGATAACTCAGACGCAAGGCGCGGCGCATGAGCTCCGGAATGCGTGCGAAACTCTGGGCGGTCCCACTCCACTTGGACATGGCCCGAATCGTGCCCACCTGATTGAAGTACTGATACGTTCCACCCCGATCGGGATAACTGATGCCCACCCGGCGTGTGCTGGTGATCAAGAGAACGCGATTGCCTTCAGCATTCTCGACCGCAACCCCGGGCAAGGCGTTGGCGACGCCGGGTCCATTCGAGGCCATACAAACGCCGAGCTTCCCGGTCAGCCGTGCGTAGGCGCCGGCCATGTGCACCGCGCTGGTTTCATGCCGCGGGGTGATAAGCCGGATGCCCTCGTCCCGCAGGCCGGCCAGCAAACCCAGGTAAGTCCCGTCCACGATGCCGAAGACGACCCGCACTCCCTCTTCGCGCAGCATGCGCGCGAGTATCGCTCCCCCACTGATAGCCCCCATTTACTGGCCCCCCATCCAGATTCTGCCACGGACCTGGAGCGCTGTCAAATGTTAAATGAACCATATTCAGTTATTTTTAACGGGCCGCGGAAGTGGCGAGTGGGGTTGGAGGGCCGGTCCAGGGGCTGCCCTTTGCGTGGTGGCCTCAAACACGACACGGCGCAAAGCATGCAGGGACTACTGCTGGATCGATTCCCGGTCAAGGCCGGTAATCTCGACCACGGTGTCCATATCGATGCCGCGCGCGAGCATCGCCTTTGCGGCGTCCAACTTGCCTTTTCGTATGCCCGCGGCCTCGCCTTCGGCGCGGCCCTGCTCCAGACCCTGCCTCAGGCCCTTCTCAATACCCTTCTGAAGGCCTTCATCCAAAATATCCTGATAGATCGGCGATTCAATCATGAGTTGTTTCCTCCGTTCTCTGAGTCCTGCGGCCCGGTCGCGGTTGTGCATCCCGGTATAGATGTCCAGTATTGTTAGTAAATCCCATTTCTCGGCCTTTGGCAGCCCGGAAGCGCTGACGATGCGGCGATCGATTTCTTCGACCAGGTCGAGGCCACCATGCATGAGCGGCAGAGTGACCGACGAACGCTGACTGTTTCGGTCGGCCGATCTTCGATCGTTTCTGTCCGGGAAAGCGGCAGACCCAATAGGGTCGTAAGAATCGGTCGCGCCCCGAGTTGCAAGAGCCGCTTCGACACGATATCGTACTGCATTATTTTATTGTAGCAGAGCCCTGAGACAGGCCCTTTCGGCCGGGTTGAAGGGCACGGCCGTCGCTGCAACCAGGTGTGCCAGGTTCGAACCGGGGGTAGAAGGCAGTTCAAAAACACGGTGTGATCGGAATGGCCGCGAGCGATGCAAAGAGCACCACGCCATGAGTCCCGGGGTTTTCTAGTTTTTGGTGCGCATGCCGTCGAGGGTCAGGCCGAGACTGTGCTTCACGAGGGCCTTGAGTTCGATTCCGACGGTTCGCAGGTTGTTTCTTTCGGCCAGCATAATCAGGCCGTCCATCAGCCCCCAGAGCCCGGTGGCGGCCAGCCAGGGGTCCAGGGACCGAAATTCTCCGGAATGAACGCCCTGCTCTATAATCAGGCCCACCTGTTTCAAAATACGCAGGTTCTTCTCGTCGATGGTCTGGCTGATGGAACTCTCTCGTTCCCGCAGCTCGTCCGCGCGTACACTGATGACGGCGATTATGTCAAAGTACTCCGGATGCTGCTCGTAAAAAGCCAGGTAGGCGTCAGTTGCCAGAAGAATGCGTTCCGAAGCCGAAGCGCTCGGGTGGGAAACGGCGCGGCTGAGCATCTGTTCGAGAATATCGATGCCGTGGTCCAGCAGGATCTTATAAATCTCAATCTTGCTCTTAAAGTAGAGATAGAACGTACCGGTGCTCAGCCCCGCCGCTTCCATGATGCGCTCAATAGTAGTCGCTTCATAACCAAGCTTGAAAAAAGAGTCACGGGCCGCTTCCAGAATCAGTTCGCGGCGGGCCTGCTTGGCTTCTTCGGTGCGAGCGCGCCGTCCCATGTACGATAGTCAAGCGGACACAGCGCAGAAGGTCAACTCCTTGCATGGTGGTGCTCGACGCAAAAACCGATCGTAAAACCAGCGCGACAATTCGCCTGCTGCGGGCCGCTTACGGGACAAACCCGCCGAGGTAGGGCGTCGCGTTGACTTTCCGCAGCCCGAAATCAACGCTGGAACACGCATCGATTGGCAGTGCACAGCCCAGACGCCATTCGCGCGATCCCTCCGCTGACAGCAAAGAAAAACACCCGACAGCGTGGGAACTTCTCCAGCACCGGCCCGGGATACGCCTCGAACCCTCGCGCTGCTCAGCCCGGTTGAAGATGCGGATTTCTTCGAAACGCCCACCAGGTGATCAGCCCGCCCACAAAATCAACCAGACCAAATCCGACTAGCGTCATGGGTAGAATTCCGCTAAGGCTCAAAATGGGAAAAGCAACCATCAAAAACATGCGCCCGTGAATGGAGTAGCGTGCGAAGTGCAGATCGTTTGCAAACCCGCATCGAAAGTAGTAGTACGAAAACACACACGCCAGAAGGCCAATGATGCGCAGAAGGTTGAGGCCCATTTCACCCGGCTCCAGCCCGGCGACTCTGGCTCCGAACGCCGGCGCTATCGCAAACAACAAACCGACTGAGACTTCGTAGAAACCAAAATAGAAAACCGTCTTTGAGACCGGATTCAGATTCATGACACCCTCCCATCGAAGATCAATGAGAGGCATCACGCCAGGTGCATAACAAGACTGTCTCTATTTTTTCACAAACAGATAGAAACCTGTAAAGTAATACAGGGTTCGTGATGCAGTCCGACGCACACTGCCTGTAGAAAACTACAGGCCCAGCTCTGTGCGATAGACACGATCGGCGTTGCGATTGTGATTCCAGTAGTCCTGACGCAGGGTGTGCGTACGGCGCGCCCTTGTGGTAAGCACCCGGGCCCGATCGCCCCAGCCACTTTCGAAAGTCTCGGTCCAGCCCACAATTGCGTACGGAAATTCGGCTTCGAATTCAATGTCGAGCGTGCGGGCCGGGTTTGTGTACTCCAGGCGATAGTGGCGCGTGCCGGAGATGGCCCCGGTACGCGTGGCGTTTGCCGTTACCACCGCGGGCTCCAGATGCCGCAGGCGCAGATACTGAGTAGCGGGAATAATCTCAATGCTGCCGGTCGGCAGGGATTCCGGATTCAGACGCAATCGGGTCCAGATTTCATCCTCTAACAAAGCGGCCGGCACACGGAAATCCTGATCGGCCTCGTCCTGAAAGTAGGAGTGAGCCCGCACCCGGTACTCGTCATCGTCCAGATTGAACTGGGTATAGACGTGGCCGCACCATTCCTGGCCGCTCATGGAAGTTTTTAAAGTCCGGGAAGCCGGACTGGACCCAAACGGCGTGAAGATCGAAGTCATCAGAGAATACGGATAGATGCCGGTGTTGAATTGTTTGGTGAAGTTGAGCTTCAAGATCGGTATGCGCCCGACTCCCGGGCCGTGTTCGTACTTCACCTGAAGGTCGGGCAGGAACTCTTCGGTCACAAAAATCAGAACCGCGTCCCCGCGATGAATTTCCCCGTAGCGGGCCTGCTCGAGTTCATAACGCGTCAGTTCGGCCTGGCCAGAAAACCAGTAGTCCCGCATGTTTTGATCCGCAAGCAAAGGATCCGGGGCGTCCTGGCCATTTACGGTGCAGGCCTGAGGCGAAAGCAGGGCGAGCAAAACCAAAAGCAGGGCCCCTCGAACAAAGGGGCGGCGACGATCGGAAAGACTCTGAGCTCTGTGCATATCTTCGAAGATAGGTTCGCTCCACCAGGAAGGCAAGCGCCATCGACCTTTCGCGAATCCCGTATCAGCAGCGCCATTCAACGCCACACGATGGCGTCGCTGTTTAGGCCGGCCGGTCCGGCGCGCTTCGGCATCGGCCGCTCTGTCTATTCATGGCGCGGCCAGGAAATGCCGAGCGCAGGCAGCCATGCCTCGAAAACAAGTGACAAAGCCGACAAAGCCTGCCATGTTTCCCTATGTCCTTCGGTCCCGATGGAGTGGCCTCCGAACAGGCAAATGACCTGGTCGCGGTCAGTCGCGATGAAGTCGAAAACTGGCGACGAACCGGTCTGGAGGTGGTTCCGCTGACCGCCTTTGCGCGACACATTCTGGCCTCGCAGTTCCCAACCGAATTCGATCTGACACGGGTGCGATTGCGATCGGGCGGCGCCCTATGGCAGACCATGAAGTCCCTGGACACACTTTTCAATCGCGGCCGAACCGCGGCGATGGCTCTGGGCTGGAGTGTTCTGGATCTGCGGCCCGGCCGAAGCATTCCAGGCGGATTTGATCAATTGAATCTACACGACCTGGCTCTGCTGGTCCATGAGATCACACACATCGTGCAGCAACAGCATGTCGGTGGCCTGTTTCCGTTTCTTTTGCGCTACGCCCCCGAATATTCGTTGGGCTACGAAAAGAACTATGGCGTAAAACCCTTTATCGAATCGGCCCATGTTCCCGACTCGATCATCGGCATCGAAACGATTCGTGAATTTGAAGGCCGCCGTGTCACCTACGACAACATCGCCGATCTCAACCGCGCAATTTTTTTGAATAGATATGGGAAACGCTAACGCTTCGCGGCACAGCGTGCGCTGGCGTGGCTATTATGCTGGTCGAAATCTGCTGGCACAAGTGAGTCGTGCCGGCACTGTGCGTGTCCCGGTCTGTGGGGCAACGGGGCCGGCGCATCCTGCCGGACCTCGACCGACCACCTACATTATGGCGTTATTTTTTAGAAAATACTTTCTTCTCTGTGTGGTTCTGGTAGTCACGTGCAGTGATCTCGCTTCCCAGCCAAGGCCGCGCACCGTGCCCACGAATGCAAGGTACACCGAGGGTAGCGGTTGGACACGCTGGAGGCAACTTCCGCAAAGGGATCTTTTCGAAAGCTGGTCTCTCAGCGGACAGCGCGAGACGGTATCGGTTGCACTCTGGTCGCGGCTAGAGTTCGGCTACTACCAAAGCAGTGCTTCGTTCACATGGAGTTGTGACGGAACGCTGCAACAATGCTTCGGCGAAACGTGCGAATGGAGTTACGGCTTCGGCTGGCGTTTCGCGCTGGGCGAAAACCTGAGTGTGCTCCCCACCGCAACAGCGGAATGTGTGCGCCTGACAGGCGCTTCTCAAAACCCGCCCACGTGTACCGCAGGCGAGCCGGGCTGCTCCGACTCCTGCGGTCGGCAGGCTTTGATTGTACCTCCGGGGACCTATGCGGTGCGTGTCCGGACCGCGCTGTATGATTCGCCGCAGGCTCAAGAAAGTCCACTCGTGCATCTGCCGGTGGGTTCGAGTGTGCTTTTGCTCCAGAGTATGCCAACAATCGAAGTGCGCTATCCAAGTGTGGCGCCGTGGGTGCGGGTGCGGGCCGCAAACCGGGTCGGTTTTGTGTTTGCCGGCGACCTCGATCTGCCGATTCGCCCGCCACCAATCGAAGACATCATCAAAGCCGCCGATTTTGAATTCCGCGGCCAGACTCAATGCGTTGTTGATGGTGTGCCGCAGATCGGAACGACCGGGGGCGGCCGATAGCCAGAGATGGACGGGGCTTAAGCGGCGCGTATATTGTTTCCCATGCGTGCGCATACAATCGGCGCGAGTTTTAAGCGACGCTCCAGAGTTATTGGGCTCACGCAGAAGCTTGCAGCACTGGAAGCGCCGTCGCTCTGCGAGGGCAGGGCTTCAACGCAATTACTTGATTGCACGAAAGCCGGAGCGCACGACCCTGGAGCATGATACTCGAAGTCGCGATCCTGAACATCAAAGCCGGACAGAATGAAGCCTTCGAGGCCGATTTCCGCAAGGCGCAGGCAATCATTGCGGCGATCAAAGGCTTCGTTTCCATCTCGGTGCGGCAGTGCATCGAAAACGAAAACCAATATCTGCTACTCGTAGAATGGGAACGACTCGAAAACCATACGATCGACTTTCGCCAGTCGTCAGAGTATCAAGAATGGAAGGCGCTTTTGCATCATTACTACGACCCCTTTCCGGTCGTCGAACATTACGATCGAATCATCGTGGAATAGTGGCGCGCAGCACGAACGTTCGTCACGAAGTGTGCTATAAATAGATGCCTAAATTCTGACAACTGTTCAGACCGTATTTCCAGCCCAGATAGCACTCCACCTCACGACGTTCGTAGTCAGAAAGCGCCCGGCTGTAAATCACGAATTCCGCGATATCACCATTGATGAATGTTGAGGCTGTCTTGTCGGCTCCCATGCGCCACGGGCCGCCCCCGGCCGTAGCGGTGACCGATTGCGTATGCACGAGGGCGCCCTTAGAGTAAAGGGAAATGTCCGTCAAGTTCCACGAGATTTCAAACAACTCCCAGGAAGCATCGATGTAGGTCGTCGTTGTGTAGCAGAGAGTCAGACCGCTCAATACTGTGCTGATGATTTGCTGCGGACAACCCAGGGTGTGGGACAGCTGCACGCGTCCGGTAGCCGGCGCGTCCGTGGTCGTCAGGATCGTCTCGTCCAGGGTGCCGGCCGTGCGAAAAACCAGAAAGAGCGTGTGAGGTGTGGCAGCGGGTTGTTGCGCAAAAGTTGGGAGATTCAGATATTGACTTCCGTTGAAGTTCATCACCGGCCGCCCGTTCAGCGTCGCCGTGCGAAAGGATGGGCTCACTCCACCGCTTGCATCGTGGCTGTTGCCGGAGCTATCGGGCCAGTAAGTGACCGTGTCGAGGTTGTTCAGAACCAGGCTGTCGGCCTTCAACCAGACCTGGAGCCCGGAAAGGTCACCGGGCCGAAAGTAGCGGGTTGCCAGAATGAGCGAGTTCAGCCCGTTATCGCATGCGATGTCTGACGTGGAACATTCAAAACTGGTGCAGGCCGCCGCTGAATTCCCAAGGAGCAGTGCGGCCAGAAGCAACGTCCCCCCGCTGGCTTTTCTTCCCCGGTTAGAGCAACCCACGACTCATTCGAGCACAACCCCGGCCCGACGACAACATGATTATGAATCGTGCCCGACCTGCACCAGCGCCGTATAATTGGGGAGGCATGGTCTCATGCTCTGCCTCATGGCGCAAATTGAAGGTGCAAAGGAAACGGTATAGGCGGCCCGATAGCGGGGCACCCAGGAGCGGCAGGAAGCTGTGCGCGGAGGGGGACTTGAACCCCCACAGGATTGCTCCCACTAGCCCCTCAAGCTAGCGTGTCTACCAATTCCACCATCCGCGCTCGGAAGGTCACTGTCGCGATCGGAACTTGCGGGTCGAGCAAGATTGAAACGGACCGGCCAAAAATTCCTTGCGGAGCCCAGGACCGGGTGTTGTGCTTAACCGGCGTGAGGGTGGCGTGGACGATCATCCAGAATCCAGCCTGTCTTTAGAAATTCCTCCCGACTGGGGTCGGCTGGATGGCGTACGCCACGAAGTAATCGAGTTTCTTTCGGACCTCGGTCTGGATCGGGACGCGCAGGAAACAAGCGGAATGGTAGCGACAGAACTTCTGGAAAACGCCATCAAGTACGGTGGCTGGACCGCCCCGGAAGATCGGGCCTACCTGGATGTTTCGGCCGGTCATGGCGAAGTGGTGATTGCCGCCGTCTGTCCGCTCGGCCGCGATCCAGAGCATCTTGTCCGGTTGCAAGATACGCTGGCCTTTCTGGCCGAGTACGACGGACCTTTCGAAGCATACGTGGCCCGTATGGAACAGATTGCCAGCGGAGAAACGTCCAGGGATGGCCTCGGCCTGCTCCGTGTCGCGTGCGAAGGAGAATCGAGCCTGGACTATAGCCTGGACGATGAACAGCTGACGATCGAAGCCCGGCATCGCCTCGCAGCCCAAATGGTGGAAGCATGACGGAAACTCTACAACACGACGATCTACAACTGGAGCTTGTAACCGAACAGGAGACCATACGGCTGAACTGGTTCGGAAGAAGCCTGGAGAAAGATCCGGAAGAGTTTCTGGAACCGGCGATTGCGCGCGCGCTGGAGCTGGGACGCGCCAACGAAGCCTGCATCGAAATGGACTTTCGCGAATTGACCTACATGAACTCAGTCACCCTAAAACCTTTGATTCGTTTTTTGCACGACGTGCGGGACGGCAACGAGCGCGTACGTATCTTCTACGATGGTGAACTCAAGTGGCAGGCCCTTAACTTCGGAGTGCTGCGCCGCCTGGCCGATAAAGAAGGCCGCATCTCCATTTTGGACGGCGGAATCAACTCCCCTTCATGACGCACAAATCCTTTACGGATCGCGGTCATGATCTTCTGATCTCGATTTCCGGCATTCGCGGAACCATCCCCGGCGGTCTCGACCCGGACAATATCGTGGCTTTTGCAAAGGCCTTCGCGAGTGTCACGAAGGGCAAACGCGTTGTTGTCGGCTACGACGCCCGGCCAACCGGCCCGGCCCTGCAGAATCTGTTTCAGGGTACGCTGATGGCGGCCGGCAAGCAGGTGCTCGACGCCGGCCTGTGCCCCACGCCGACGGTGAAAGCGGCCGTGCGTGAGTTTCGCGCGGCGGGCGGCGTCATGATTTCCGCCAGCCACAACCCGCTGCAATGGAACGGCTTCAAGCTCATCAAGGGTGACGGACTATTCTTCGATGCGGCCGCCTCCCGGAGCTTCCTCCGGGCTCTCGAACGAGGTGACTACAAGGCCGTGGACCACAAAGCCATCGGGCAGGTTCGGAGTATTGACGCGATCCAGAGTCACATCGAAAGCGTGCTCGAAGTGCTGCCCAACGTGGCCGCCATTCGCAAAATGAAATACCAGGTCGTGGTCGATGGCGTGGCCGGAGCCGGCCGGGAGGCCTTGCCGGCTTTGCTCGAAGAACTGGGCTGTAAGGTGATTCGGTTGTTCTGCGAAGCCACACCCGGCGGTCGCTTTCCGCGACCGCCCGAACCCAATCCCGCCGCTCTGCGTAAGTTCGGCGCCACGGTGCGGGGCCATCACGCCGCGGTCGGCTTCGCCCTCGATCCCGACGCCGATCGCCTGGTAACGGGAAGTCCCACGGCGGGCGCCATTCACGAAGAATTCACCCTGCCCCTCGCGCTGCTGGGCATGCCGACCCGCAAAGGCCGTCTTTCCGGCAAGATCGTCGTAAACCTTTCGACCGCCACACTCATCGACAGTGTTGCCGGAGAACTGGGAGCTTCCGTGGTTCGATCGGCGGTGGGCGAAGCCAATGTCGTGGCCGAAATGCAAAAGGTGCGCGCGATTTTCGGCGGCGAAGGAAATGGGGGTGTGATCCATCCCAAAGTGCCTTCGTTTGGTCGCGACTCCCTTGTGGGCGCGGGTTTAATTCTCTCTGCTATGGCGAACTCCGGAGCCTCTTCCCTGGACGATTTGATGAAACGCATGCCGCCCCTTTATATGGAAAAAACCAAAATCGAGCTGGGACGACTCAAACCGGCTGAGTCCCTTGCGAAGCTGGAGAAGAACCTGGCCAAACAGGCGCGTTTGGATAAGAGAGACGGCCTGCACGCCCGCTTTGAAGATGGTTCGTGGCTGCACCTGCGGGCCAGCAATACCGAGCCGATCCTCCGCCTCATCGCCCAGGCTTCCGACCGCCCCGAACTCCGTCGCTTGATCGAGGACGCAAAAAAGAGCCTCGGTCCGGGCGCGTAATGAAAGTGCCGGCCTGGATGCCGCTTGCGGCCCTTGCCGGCCTGGCGCTGATTGCGGGCCATCGGTACCTCTGGCGTTCACCGGTTGCGGTACCAGACTTCGCGTCGCCCATCCATCTTGAAGAGGCGCGAGCCCTGGTGGACCGCACTCCCGTGACGCGCCTGCCTTACCGAATCGAGTACGATAGCGTGGCGCTGTACCGGCCGTCCGTGGCTTCCCGCTACGCCGATGCCCGGCTTTGCGTGGCCAGGCCCACCGAAACTCTGGCCGGCTTTCGCATCGTCTACGAATCGGGTCGTGTGCTTCTGAACCCTTCCGGGGACCTGGAACTGGCGGGTGAACTTCCGTGGCTGGAAAACCTGGACGAAGAGGCGGCCCGCAGCCAGGAGACGCTGCTTGCTACTACGTCGCTCGTATTCGGCCTGGACACGCTTTCGGCCCACTGGGGCGGCGCCGCTCGTTCGGCGCGCATCTATGGATTGACGGATCGCCTGGTACTTACGCGCGAACAGTTGGAGTCCAGGTCTCTACGCGAAGCCGGTTTTCCGCCATCGTTCTTAGAAGCAATTCAGATTGTAGATCTACAGAGCGTGCATCGCTTGCGCCCGGGCCTGGCGCTTCTGTCCGATTCGCGCATGCCCGCCGGCACTTTAATGGCCTACGTGCGCCTTCAATCCGGCCGTGAGTTTCTGTTTGTAGGCGGGCGCTTTCCGAACTACGATCAGGTCCGTTGCTCCGCCCTGCCGCCGCGCCTCACTCTTTTGCAGGCGGGTTATGACGCCTCTCCGCTCGCTTTATTTACCCGCGCCCTCGCGGAACTTCCACCGGAGATTGTCCTCGTGCCGGTCATGGATCAAAGCCGCCTCGACGATCTGGAAGCCGACGCCTTGATCTTTCGCGCGCGGCGTTAGCCCCGGCCCCGCCGCAGCACGAGGCGATCTCGAAAAGGGGCTTGCCCGGGGTCCTTATGTTTCTGGACCCTCCAAGGAAGTGCGGACGGGAATGATCGTTTCATTCCTGAATGAATAGGCCTTTTCTATACGCCGCATAACGGACCATGAAGGAAGCATTCGTCTTTGCGTTTTGTGTACTCGCGGCAACCCTTGCACTGAGATTCTACCTCCGCAGGAAGGGCATCGTAAATCCGCGCCCGACGACGCGTGCAGATTACTGGAAGACGCTCAAACTGCTGAGCCTTGTCCCGGTTGTCACGATCATAGTCATGTCCGGCTATTTGCTCAAGCGCCGACTGGAAACGCGGATCTGGCCCATCACAACCATCTTTTATCGAGAAGGTGGACGCCTGTATGGAATGGTCGTGGAGCAAACCAAAGCACCCCCGCTTCCGGTGCGCAATCGTGCCCGGATCACAACACTGCCTTCTTTCTTACAGCTTCGCTTTCAAAAATTCGACTTCTCGACCGGAGAAAACGTAGATTCACTTTCCTCCAGGCCATTCTTCCAGACGGCTCTTCTTGACGCTCCGGAAATGCGATATTTAGGCCGGCAGGGGCGCCGGGCCTGGATGCGAAGCGAGGTCCAGGGAATCGTGGCTGTGAACGCCGTTACGCTGGCAGTGATTGACGAAACCGAAATTGCAAAGCAAAACCCGGATTTGTTGCCGGGTAGCGGCGATTCCGGATTCGACACGTCGCGGGCCCTGCCATTCTATTCAATCAACGGCACCCGCTACGATCTGTCCGAAGATACACTGGCCCTGCGCCCCTCTCCCTATTCGTTTCCGGTGGCGCGGGCAATTGATTCGGAGAAGTCCCCGGAAGACATTCGTACGCTCTACTCATGCGATGGCGGAAGTCTCGCGCAGTCCTATCGCACAGAAATCACCGACACGCCTGGTCAGTCACACCTGCGAATCACTCGCATCAGTCAAATCGGTTCCCAGATTGTGTTGAACGCAACGGTACGGGCAGACCGTATCGCCGGCTTCTGTCTGGACGCGGACGGATCTGTGTTCGTCGTTTTTGCCACGGGGAGCACATTTCCGGAGTATGCCTGGCAACGCTTTGATCACCGGACCAATCGTCCGGCCACGCTCTAGCCGGTGCGACCAGGGTTCCGGAATTGAGAGCCCTCCGTGGCGCGCGTGGACTGCGTCGGGGTTTGCATGCGTGTGAGTCGAAGGGTAACGCCATCAGAAACCGGCGTGGCCCGGAGTTCGCGGGAAGGGAGAAACGTCTCGAATGTTTTCCATGCCGGAAACAAATTGGACCAGGCGTTCAAAACCAAGTCCGAAACCACTGTGCGGCACGGAGCCGAAGCGGCGCAGGTCCAGATACCATTGATAGTCCTCGAGACTCAGACCCTGTTTGAGCATACGTTCTTTTAGAACGTCAAAGCGTTCTTCGCGTTCGCTACCACCGATGATCTCTCCCACTCCCGGCACCAGCACATCCATGGCCCGCACGGTGCGGCCATCGTCATTCAGGCGCATGTAGAAAGCCTTAATCTCAGTCGGGTAGTCGGTTACGATAACGGGGCCTTTCACATGCTCCTCGGTCAGAAACCGTTCGTGTTCACTCTGCAGGTCGCGGCCCCACTCTACCGGAAATTCAAAGGGCTTTTTCGATTTCTTGAGAATGTCGATGGCGTCGCTGTAGCTGAGCATCTCGAAGTCATGCTCGGCCAGCACCTCCAGACGTTTGATCAGCCCCTTTTCGATCCACTGATCAAAAAACTTCAGGTCTTCGCCGCAGCGATCCAGCACGTGCCGGAAGATGCATTTCAGAAACTCCTCTGCAAGGCGCGCATCGTCCTCCAGCTGGTAGAAGGCCATCTCCGGTTCCACCATCCAGAATTCAGCCAGGTGACGGGAGGTGTTCGAGTTTTCCGCCCGAAACGTGGGGCCAAACGTATAGATATTACTCAGGGCCAGTGCCTGGGTTTCCCCTTCGAGTTGGCCGCTCACGCTGAGGTAGACCGGCTCCCCAAAGAAATCTCTCTCGTAGGCAACGCGTCCATTTTCGCGCGGCAGGTTTTCGAGTTCCAGGGTGGTGACCCGAAAAAGATGACCGGCGCCTTCACAATCGCTGGCCGTTATGATCGGAGTTGGTATGAAACAAAAGTCTCGCTCCTGAAAGAAGCTGTGGATTGCAAAAGAAACCTGACTGCGCAACCGGCCGATCGCGCCGAAGGTATTCGTGCGGGCCCGCAGGTGCGCCTGGCTGCGCAGAAACTCAAAGCTGTGCCGCTTTTTCTGCAGAGGATAGTCGTCGGGCGCAAGTCCGAGCACCTGAACGCGGCGGGCATGAAGTTCAGTGGCCTGCTTTTCACCGGGGGAAGATTGAAGAATGCCTTCCACAAGAACAGAGGAACCCGTGCTGAGGTGCAGCACTTCTGACTCGTAGTTCTCCAGCTTCGCATCGACGACAACCTGCAGGCTGGCAAAGCAAGAGCCGTCGTTGAGTTCTACAAAAGAAAAACCGCCCCGGGAGTCCCGGCGGGTCCTTACCCAACCCCCGGTTGTGATCGATTCTCCGGCCGGGCTCGAAAGTACATGTTTGATGAGTGCGCGTTTCATTGTGGAGAGATGCAAAAAGAGGTGCCATTTCGAGCACGGTCGCCAGAATGCGGCCCATGCTTTCGTCCTTCAACCATATCTTGCGGTGGCTATTGCCGCCGCTCGTGATCCTCGCTCTGGGCTATTGCGGCATCCTTCTGTACCTGTATTCCATTCAGGACGAGATGATGTTTCAGCCCACCCGCGAATTGTATGCAACCCCGGCCGATGTAGAGCTGGCCTTTGAGGACGTAAACTTCGTGACGAACGACCGCGTCAATCTGCACGGCTGGTTTATCACCAATCCCGACGCGCGTGGCACCTTGCTCTTCATGCACGGGAACGCCGGAAACATGTCGGATCGGCTGCAATCGATTCTGCAATTCTATCGACTGGGCTTCGCGGTGTTTATTTTTGATTACCGGGGCTATGGCCAAAGCGAAGGCGAACCAGATGAAGAGGGAACCTATGCCGATACCCGGGCTGCCTGGAACTACCTGACGGAGACCCGGGGTATCGCGCCGCAACGCATCGTGCTTTTTGGTCGATCCCTGGGCGCCGCCAATGCCGCCTGGCTATCGCGGGATGTGCCGGCCCGGGCGCTCATCATGGAGTCGGCTTTTGTTTCGGCGGCCCAGGTGGGTAGCGATCACTATCCGTTTTTACCAATCCGCCTCTTGCTGAGATACGGCTACAACAATGAAAGCTACGTTCAGGAAAGGACCATGCCGCTGCTTCTGATCCACAGCGTCGAAGACGAAGTCGTATCCATTGAGCATGCGCGGGCTCTCCAGGCCCTGGCCCACGCGCCGGCAAGCCTGCTGGAGATCCGGGGAGGCCACAACAATGGTTTTCTGGTCTCCGAGCCGGACTACTCCCGGGGCATCGCCGCTTTCTTGAATACTCTGCCGCGAAACTGATGGGGGTGATGGCGCGGGCCAGGGTTTGAAGAGCGGTGTGTCGTAAAGACACACTGTGAGCATTTTGCCACACTACTGAAATGTATAGACGAACCGCCTGACATTGCGCAGTCTTTCAGACTTGATTAGGGCGTTGTCGCGGGAATTCTGGCACCATGTGCGGCATAGTGGGCTACATTGGCCCCAAATCGGTGGATTCGGTCCTGCTTGTGGGCCTGACCCGTCTGGAATACCGGGGTTATGATTCGGCCGGAGTGGCGGTTGTCCACAACGGCGAACTTCAGATCCGAAAAGAACGCGGCAAGATCAAGGACCTCGAGGAACTGCTTCAATCGCACCCGGTGGAAGGTCACATGGGCATCGGTCACACCCGCTGGGCCACCCACGGCGAGCCCAATCGTCGCAACGCCCACCCCCATTCCGATAGCAAGCGCCGGATCGCCGTCGCGCACAACGGAATTATAGAAAACCACTACGAGCTACGCGAAGAACTGAAACGCGAAGGCCATGTATTCCAATCGGACACCGACACGGAAGTCATACCGCACCTGGTAGAAGAAGAACTCAAGAAGGGCGTCGATATAGAAGAAGCGGTCTACCTGGCGATTCGCAAGCTGCGTGGCCGCTACGCTTTCGTTCTGGTCTACGAGGGCACTCCGGAGCGCATCTTCTTTGCCCGCGATGGCTCCCCCCTGGTTTTTGGATCCGGAAAGGGTGAGACTTTTCTGGCGAGCGACCTGCCGGCCATTATTCCGGCGGCCAAAGAGCACTACATAATAGAAAACGAAGAGTGGGGCTGGATCACCCGCGATCGTCTGCACCTGTTCAACGGCGACCGGCGCGAGAAAACCGTCGCGCTTGAAAAGATCACCATGGATGTCAAGGACCTGGACAAGGGCGGGTTCGAACACTTCATGCTCAAAGAGATTTTTGAACAGCCCGGAGTGCTGCGACGCATTATCCAGGAGCGCCTGGGCGACAACAGCGGCAAAGTCAGCATTTCGGAAAAGGCCTCAGAGATGCAGAAGCTGAGCCGCCTCAGTCGCATCATCATCACCAGCGCCGGAACCTCCTGGCACGCGGCCCTGGTCGGAAAACTTTACTTCGAACGTTTTGCAAAGATTTCAACGGAAGTGGACCTTTCGTCCGAATTTCGTTATCGCAATCCCATCGCTGAAGGCGACACAAAGGTCGTGGCGATTTCTCAGAGTGGAGAGACTGCCGACACCATCGCGAGCATCTACGAGGCCAAGGCAAAGTTTTTGCGTGTTCTGTCTTTCGTGAACAACACATCGTCAACCATCGCACGCGAATCGGATGCGTTTGTCGATCTACTGGCCGGGCCCGAAATCGGTGTGGCTTCGACGAAGGCCTACACAGCCCAGCTCCTGAATTTGTTACTCTACTCGGCCTTTCTGGGCGGCGTGAAGTGGATTCTCGACAAAGACGAGCGCCAGCAGCTTTTCGATGAGGTCCGCAGACTGCCGGATCAGATGGACCAGATCCTTGAGCGCGCCGACGTCATAAAAGAGTGGGCCAAAGATTTCAAAGAGACAAAGGACTTTGTATTTCTGGGCCGATCATTCAACCACCCGACAGCTCTGGAAGGCGCGCTGAAGCTCAAAGAGGTCTCGTATATTCATGCTTCGGGCTACGCCGGCGGCGAATTCAAACACGGGCCCATCGCGCTGATCACCGACCAGGTGCCGGTCGTCTGTATCGCTCCCCAGGGAGACATCTATGAAAAGATGCTCTCCAACATAGAAGAAGTGCGCGCCCGAAAGGGAATTATCATTTCCATCCACACCGAGGGTGATGAGACCGTCCCGTCTTTGTCGGATTACAGTTTTCCGATTCCGGCCTGTTCCGAAGTGCTGAGTCCTTTGCTGGCAGTGGTGCCCCTGCAATTGCTGGCGTACTATGTCGCTGTCGAACGCGGCTGCGAACCCGACCAACCGCGTAATCTCGCGAAGTCCGTTACGGTGGAATGAGCCCCGGCGATTCGGCCCTTCTTGTTGAGCCCGAGCGCCCGGAATGGGCGCCACTCACACGCGTGAGATCGGCCTTTTCGTTTCGAAACGGAATATTTTCTCCGCTGGAACGCTTACGTCGAAATGGTCGGCGTCGCATCCACTACTACTGTCCCCACGCAAAGCGTGAGCAACTGGTAGCCGGATTAGAAGAAATGCACTCGTTGCGGGCTGTTGCCGGCAGCCGTCTCCAGAATTCGCTGTCGGAGGAACTGCGAAAAGAGTTCGCGACCAGTGAAGAACCGCCCGATCTTTTCAGCCTGCTTGCTTCACTCGGACCTCGCATTGAGGCCGACCTGTCACTCTGGCTCGCAGGACCGGTGCAACTCGCCCCCGATACACGGCTGGCCCAGGTCACCGTTGTGGGACCCCGCGATCGTCTTTTCATTGACGGTGAAGTTGAACTACTGCCGGGCGTGGTCATCGACACGCGGGAAGGCAGCGTAATTCTTTCGGACGGCGTACGCGTCAGTTCTTTCAGTTACCTGGCCGGTCCCCTGTTCGTCGCTCCTGGGGCGCGCCTGGACAACGTGCGCGTGGCCGGGGGGTGTGTGATCGGGCGGGAAGTACGCCTGGGCGGCGAAGTCGAAAATTGCATTGTCGATGACTTTTCGAACAAGCATCATGAAGGTTTTATAGGTCATAGCCTCATCGGTCGCTGGGTGAACCTCGGCGCCATAACCACAACCTCCGATTTAAAAAACAATTATGGAAATGTACGCATGCAGGTCGGTCCCGGACTCAGTCTGGATACGAACCAGATCAAATTCGGATCCATCATCGGGGACTGTGTAAAGACCGCCATCGGCACCATGCTCAACACGGGTACTGTGATCGATTTCGGGGCAAATGTTTTCGGAGGGCCGCCGCCGCCCTACCTGCCCCCCTTCAGCTGGGGCAACACCCCCGAAACGCGCTACGAACAGGACCGCTTTGAGGCGGACTGCACACGCATTTTCGGGCGACGCCGTCAGACCCCGGCCCCGGAAATGTTTGAACTGGCGCGACTATTACGCGGCTGATCACAGTCCGCTGAAAAGAGTAAAGCCGACCGACTGCGCCTGAATCGCCCCGGCTTCGATCTCGATGTACTCCTGAAGCCGCTTTTGCACGCTCGCGCGGTCGGAGGCCGCCGTGGAGAGTTCCAGGAAAGCGGCGGCATGACCCTGCTCGGATTGGCGCAGGCCGCGATACAATCTGGCAAGTTCTCGGTCTTCGCTTTCCAGGGCAAGCCTGCCAAAACGTTCGGCCGAGCGTGCTTCAATCAAAAAAGAAACAATCAGGCGATCGAGCAGTTCGGCGCCGGTGCCAAAACGAATATGGCCGTGAAGCAAACCCGCGTACGGATTGCGATGCACGCGGTTCAGGGCGCCACCCCGCCGAAAAAGAATGCGCGTGACCAAAAGCAGGTGTTGTGTTTCTTCGCGGGCAATCTGCGCAAGTTCGGCAGACCACTCGTTGCCCACGCGGGGCGGACGGCGATTCAGAAGCTCAAGCGCGTTGTTGGCGGCCTTTCTTTCGAGATGCGCATGATCGGAGAGCAATTCCAGCGGCCTCTGACAAACGCGGGCGGCCCAACCTTCCGGCGTCGCCGCAAGGAGCACCGGCGCCATGTCTGTCTGGCGCCCGTCCCCGGCCTCTGTCCGCTTTGCCCGCACAAAGAACGCAGGCCGGCGGTCTTGCACCCTGTCCAGCAGGACTGAACCGGAGACCCGCCCAAAAAAAGGGAGGCCCACAGGCCTCCCGAGCCAATTCGATAAGAAACAGGCAGCAAGGCCCATGCCGGCCACCAGAAAGCCATGCACGGCAGATGCACCCGGGCTGTGCTGCCAATCTGACAGAGATCTTGTCATGTCTCGTTAGAAAAGGTTTGCTCTCAAAGCCCCGCTCGTTGACCCTGCAGCCTCCCGGTCTTATGCTGTGATCGGGTTGAAAGACAACGGGAGCAATCAATGAGCAGCAATAATCCTCTAATTCTGGGCGGAGCCCAGACCGACTTCGCGCGCAACTGGAGTAAAGAAGGCAAGACCTTCGTCTCCATGATGCGTGAGGTCGTCAACGATGGCCTGGCCGCAGTGGGCCTGGAGTACGACGAGATCAAGCGGCTGAACGACGAGAACCGCGTCGCGGTTTTCGTCGGGAATTTCGACATGGAACAGTACGCGCAGCAGGGACACCTGGGCGCATTTTTGACCGAAGTCCATCCGGCTTTCTACGGGGTTCCCGGAGCGCGCTACGAAGCGGCTTGCGCGTCGGGCTCGGTCGCGCTGGACGCCGCAGGCGCCCACATTCGAGCGGGAGACTACGACGTGGCAATCGTGGTGGGCATCGAAGTCATGAAAACCGTTAGCAGCGCCGTGGGCGGAGACTTCCTGGGTACGGCCGCCTACTACGAAAAAGAAGCCAAAGGCGTGGAGTTCCCTTTTCCGAAACTCTTCGGAAAGCTGGCCGACGTAATCGTGGAACGGGGCCGAAAGGTTGGCGAAGACCGCATTATGCAGAGCCTTTCGGAAATTTCCCGCATCAACTACGACAACGGCAAACGCAACCCCCTGGCCCAGACCCGTTCCTGGTTTATGAACGAAGAGCATGCAAACACACGCGGCGGCGAATACAATATGTCCGTCGGCGGCCGCCTCAGCATTACGGACTGTTCTCAGGTGACCGATGGCGCAGCCTTGCTTGTGCTGGCCAGTCCCGCGTACGCAAAAGAATTCGCGCGCAAATCCGGTAAGAACCTGAAGCAAATGGCCGTGATCCGAGGTTGGGGACACCGCGTGGCCCCGATTCGCTTCACCTCCAAAGTCGAAGAATCGAAAGACAACGACTACATCATCCCCTGGACAAGACAGGCCGTGGTAGATGCCTACAAGCGCGCCGGCACGGACATTGACAAAATCGATGTGATCGAAACCCACGACTGTTTCACATCGAGCGAGTACGCCGCCATCTCGGCCTTTGGCATCACAAAACCAGGCGACGAGTACCAGGCGATCGAAGACGGCAAGATCGATATCAAAGGCAAAAAGCCGATCAATCCGTCCGGCGGGCTCATTGGCGCCGGACACCCGGTCGGTGCATCGGGCGTGCGCATGGCCCTGGATATCTACAAGCAGGTCACCGACCAGGCCGGAGAATACCAGGTCGATGGCGCCAAAAACGGACTGATGCTGAATATTGGCGGAAGCGCAACAACAAGCATGACTTTTGTAATTGGCCAGGCTGACAGTTAGAGTTTGCTCTGTTCGTGAACAAGTCCCGGCCTGGGCGCCGGGACTTGAGCGCCCCGGCTACTCCCGGGGCGGCTTTTCCAGAGCAGCCAGCATGTCGGCTTCCATTTCCGTAAAGTAGCGTCGGTCCCGCGTTATCGCATACAGTTGTGCGTTCGCCTGATAGGCTTTGATCAATGCCCGGGCCTGATCTTCGGCGTGGGTACGGTTTCCGGACAGGCTTTGGAGATACCCGGCTAGAACATTGTGCCAGGAGTCCAGAATCGCACGACTCTCCACCGCCCATTGGGGATCTTCGACGGCAAGACCACTCATAAACCGGGCAAGGGGACACCCCAAAAACTCTCCCCGGCGTTCCTGCTTCTTCAGCAGACTCACCCAGCGATGAACGAAATCCGTTGCATGACTGGCCCGCGCGGTCAGCTTCGTAAGCAACGCCCGAAACGAACGGCCCTGTTCACGCAGGTATTCCAGGGCCAGGGCGTCCCGCGAAGCGAAGTGACGATAAAAGCTCGCTTTGTGTGTGCCCGAAGCCTCAATCAATTCATTGACCCCTACGGCCCCAGGACCCTGGCGATAAAAGAGCTCGCGGGCTGCATCCAGCAGGCGGTCCCGGGGCCCGGCATTCTCTTCGGTCATTACGATAGGAAAAAGAGATGGACCATTTGGTCTATTCGTTTTCAGGTGCGCGAAGAGCGCATAGACCATCTAGTCTATGCCGGGAGGGACTGTGCGGCAGCTGAACTTCGTCAAAAAAGGGAAACTTGAATGGCACGACGTGCCGGAGCCGAAGATTACCGGACCCGATCAGGCCCTGGTGCATCCGCTGGCGGTCGCACGTTGTGACCTCGACCTCCCGGTGCTACGCGGCCAGAGCCTGTTTCGGCCGCCGTTTCCGGTCGGCCATGAGTTTGTGGGTCAGATTGTCGCCACGAGCGAAGACCTGACCGACGCTTTTTCTGCCGGAGACCGTGTCGTCGTTCCGTTTCAGGTAAGTTGCGGATCGTGCCCGCGCTGCCTCGCCCGGCTCTCGCTTTCTTGCACTACGGTTCCTGCGGGCGCACACTTCGGACTGGGCCGGCCCGCAAGAGACTACGGTGGCGCCCTCCAGGACGTGGTGCTGGTTCCGTATGCGCGTACAATGTTGGTATCATTCGACGATAGCATTGATCCGGTCGCAATTGCCAGCATCAGCGACAATATTACCGAGGCCTGGAAGCTGGCCGGTCAATACTTGAAAGAGCAGGCTGACCGTAAGGTGCTCGTGATCGGTGGGCTGGCCGCCAGCATTGGCCTCTACACGGCCGGCCTGGCAAAGAGCATGGGCGCGGAGGTTCTGTACGCCGACAGCGATCGCGGACGTCTGGAGCACGCCGAACGCCTGGGACTGCGCGTGCAGCACTTCGATGCGCTGCCCCGCAGCCTGGGGGAGTTCGACATCGCCGCAGACGCAACGGGCGACATAGAAGGCTTGCGCACGGCTTTGCGCTCCATAACTCCCTACGGGATTGTGGGAAGTGCTTCCATTTTCTGGACCAACGACGCGCCGATTCCGTATCTGGACCTCTACAACAACGGCGCCCGCCTGGACATCGGGCGTGTGCGTTCCAGAGAATGGATTCCCGAAGTCCTGGACGCCATGGAGAAGTATCGCTATCGTCCGGAAGATGTCGTGACGCGCGTCGTCGGCCTGGACGATGCTGCCGAAGCCTGGACGACCGAAGAAACGAAGCTCGTTGTACGACTCGAATAGCGGGCGCGAGTATTCGCTTTACAGATCCGGACGGCACCGGCGCCCTTCGTCCGTGTTCCGGGCGTAGAAAGCATGGGCAGCCACTCGGATCGAACCCAATTTGAACTGCGACTCTATGCCCATCGCGGCGCCAACCGGCACTTCCCGGAAAATACGCTGCCTGCCTTCCGCCGGGCGCTGGAACTGGGTGCAACACACCTGGAAATGGACGTACATCGCACCCGGGACGGTGTGATCGTGGTAGCTCACGATGCGACCGGCCAGCGCATGTGCGGCGTCGAGAAGGCCATTCGAGATTGCGAACTCGCGATCGTACAATCCTGGGACGCGGGTTATAACTTTCGCGATCGGGAAGGAAACCTCAGCCTGCGGGGGCGAGGCCACAAAATCCCCACCCTGAGAGCCGTCATTGAAAGCTTTCCCCGGACGCCACTCAATATCGATGTAAAAGAGCACGATCCCGAGGTCCTGAAGCAGGTGATCGGAATCATCGAGGAACTGGAAGCCCATCCGCGCACCCTGATATCGAGCTTTGATCCGGGACTGGTGCGCTTGCTGCACAAACTGGGATACCGGGGACCCATTGGCGTTTCCCGACACGATCTGGCGCGTCTGCTTTTGATTCCGGCCTGGATGTTGCCACGCTCCTGGATTTTGGGGGGCGCACTTCAGATTCCTCGCAAATGGAAGCGTTATTATTTTGACACGGCCCCTTTCATGCGTAAGGCCCACGCCTACGGCATCAGACTGGACTACTGGGTTGTAAATGAACCGGGCGCGGCCCGGGAGCTACTGGAGCGGGGCGCCGACGGCATCATGACGGACGAGCCGCAACTGCTCCGGCCGGTGTTTGAGGACTTCTCCCGAAAAAGTGGACGACAAATCGCGGGTGGCTGAGCTCCTCTTGCCTCGAACCGTTGTGCGCAAAGCAGGAAACGACCGGTCGATTCAGGAGAGTACCCATGGCCCACGACAAAGACAGCATCATTCAGGCAGTTCGGGAATCGGGCCACCGCAAGATCAAAGTCGCCATAGTCGACATTGATGGAATTCTGCGTGGTAAGTACATCCACATCGATAAGTTCCTCAGCGCTGTCGAAGGTGGGTTCGGCTTTTGCAACGTGGTGTTCGGCTGGGATGCGGCCGACGTTTGCTACGACAATGTGCGCTACACCGGCTGGCATACCGGCTATCCCGATGCGAAGGTTGAACTCGATCTGAGTACCTACCGCAAGATTCCGTGGGATGCAGAAACGCCCTTTTTTCTCGGCCACTTCCTTGCAGACAATGGAGACCCGCTCGCAGTTTGCCCCCGACAGTTGCTGCGTCGTATCATAGCCCGGGCAGCGGACATGGCGTTTTTTCCGATGATGGGCGTGGAGCTGGAGTTCTTCAACTTCAGTGAGACGCCGGACACCTTGCAGGAGAAGGGCTTCCGCAACCTGCAATCTCTGACCCCTGGCATGTTCGGTTACTCGCTTCTGCGCTCCACCTACAACCAGCCCTACTTCTCTTCGATTATGGACGAACTGGCCGAATTCGACGTCCCGCTCGAAGGGCTGCATACCGAAACCGGTCCGGGCGTTTTCGAGGCCGCCATCGGAGTGGCCGACGCGCTGGAAGCGGCCGACCGCGCCGTGCTCTTTAAGTCGGGAGTCAAAGAGATCGCCTATCGCTTTGACGTAATACCGAGTTTTATGGCCCGCTGGAATACGGAACTGCCTGGTTGCAGCGGCCACGTGCATCAGAGCCTCTGGGACGCTGAGCGCAAACAGAACGTGTTCTACGACTCTTCGAAGGAACACAACATGTCCGACGTCTTTCGCAGCTACGTAGCCGGCCTTATGCACTGCCTTCCGCACATCCTTCCGATGCTCGCACCCACGGTGAATAGCTACAAGCGACTGGTTGAGGGATTCTGGGCGCCAACCACAATGACGTGGGGCATCGACAACCGGACTACGGCCTTTCGCGTGATACCGGGCAGCTCAAAGAGTACACGCCTGGAAGGACGCATCGGCGGGGCGGACATCAATCCGTACCTGGCAATCGCGGCTTATCTGGCCGCAGGCCTTTACGGAATCGAAAAGGGGCTCAAGCTCAATCAGCCGCCCCATGTCGGCAACGCCTACCAGGTTGGAGAGGAGACCGTTCGGCTTGCCAACAATCTGCACGACGCGGCACGCATTATGGGCGAATCCAGTGTTTCCCGGGAACTATTCGGAGACGAGTTCGTAGACCACTTCGTTAAGACCAGGCAGTGGGAGTGGCGCCAGTACCAGCAGGCCGTAACAGATTGGGAAATGAAGCGCTACTTTGAAATTATCTAAAGACCCGGAAAAAGCCTGCGCGATTTAGGGCTCCGGCAAAAATCGGCGCACAGGTCCCCTTCGTCGGTGCGCGAGAATGTCCATTTCAGAATATAGTTTTCCTACCCGCATCCTCTTCGGCGCCGGATCGCGCCAGCGACTGGGCGCAATAGTCAAGGAGCAGGGCTTCTCCAGACCTTTGCTGGTGACAGACAGCGGCCTGGCGGCTTTGCCAATCCCCGCTGAAATTGCCGCAATCCTTGCTTCTGAAAAAGCGCAAACGAAGGTCTTTTCAGGAATCGCCGGCAATCCGGTGGAGTCTCAGGTCGTCCAGGGTGTGGCGGACTATCGCGCGCACGAAGCGGACTGCATTGTGGCTCTGGGTGGAGGCGCGCCCCTCGACGTTGCCAAGGCGATTGCGGTTCTGGTCAATCACCCGGGCGGCCTGTTCGAATACGAAGACCGGGCGGATGCCAAACCAATTGATGCAGTTCTGCCCGTGATCTTCGCGATTCCTACGACTGCCGGCACCGGTAGCGAAGTCGGTCGTAGCGCGGTCATTTCCGAAGATGATACGCACATTAAGCGCATAGTATTTTCGCCGCGTCTCATGCCCCGCGTCGTATTTGCCGATCCCGAATTGCTGCTGGGCCTGCCCCCTTCCATGACGGCGGCCACCGGCATGGACGCACTCACGCACCTGATTGAGTCGCGGCTGGCCCGCGGCCATCAGCCGCTGTGTGACGGCATTGCCATGGAAGGTCTGCGTCTGGCTGCGGGTTCGCTCCGTCTTTGTTATGATTTCGCGAAAGCGGGCGCCGGAGCGACGCCGGAGCACGTCAGCGCCCGCGGTATGATGCTCAACGCCTCCATGATGGGCGCGGTTGCCTTTCAGAAAGGCCTCGGCGTGACACACTCCTTAGCGCACTCACTTTCGACCGTGCTGGATTTACACCACGGCCTCGCAAACGCAATCATGCTGCCGTACGCCATGCGCTTCAATTTGGAGACCTGCGCCCGGGAACTGGGTTTGATGAGCCAGGTGCTGGGGCTTAATGGCGGTAATGCGAAGGCCTTTCTGGCCTGGCTGGAAGACCTCCGCGCCGCCATCGAGATACCCGCGGGCCTGAAGTCTTACAGCATAAATTCGCAACAGTTGGATCGCCTTGTACAATTTGCGTTTGCGGACGGTTGCCATCAACTGAACCCGCGTCCCTGTACGGCTGACGATATGCGATCTTTGTTTGAGCAGGCGCTGGAGACCTGAAGCAGTGAGCTCTCGTATTCCGCGCATTGGCCTTTCGGCCTGCCTCATGCATCCCGATTTTGAGCGCGATTTATTCAAGGGTAAGCGCCTGCTGTACGCCGAAGAATCGATGGTTCATTGGGTCCTGGAATCCGGGTGCATGCCGGTCCTTCTGCCCACCTGGCAGGCTGCGCATCGGTTCGGGGCCGAGGAGATCGTTAAACATGTCGACGGACTCCTCCTGCAGGGCGGCGCCGACGTTGCGCCGGAAAGCTATGGTTCCACTGCCCGCCGCCCCGCCTGGGCGGGCGATATACACCGGGACGCCTATGAAACGGAGCTGATTGTGGCCGCGCTGCGTCAGGATCGCCCCATCCTGGGCGTCTGCCGGGGCCTGCAGATACTGAATGTTGCTTTTGGAGGCACACTGTTTCAGGACGTATCCGAGGAGGTTCCGGGAAGCCTGGTACATCGTAACCCGGTCCTCTATGATCAGAACCGCCACGCAATCCGCCTGGAAGAAGGGAGCGGACTGCAGGCCCTCTATCCGGGTTCGAGGGAGGTTACGGTCAACAGCGTGCACCACCAGGCCGTCCGCGACGCAGCGCAGGGTTTTCAGATCGAAGCTACATCAACCGCCGACGGAGTGATCGAGGCGATGCGACTTGTGGACCCCCGTGCGGCGGAACGCCTGACCCGGCAGCAGACGAATGTGCTGCCCTACGTGGTCGGAGTGCAGTGGCACCCTGAGTTCCAGAGCCCGGAAGACCACGATCTTCTGGATCGGGGGCCGCTTCTGGACAGCTTCATCGCCGCCGTCCAGAAACGCATGGGTATCGAATCCGCTTGAAGTTATCGGGCCTGCAACCGGAGTTTACCGAATGCTTCTGACAATCACCAACCCGGCCAACGACGAAATCATCACGGAACTCGAAACCGATGATCACGTCTCCATCATTGAGAAATTCAATCGCTCTATGTCGGCGCAATTGGGCTGGGCCCGGTCGGCACCCGAAAAACGCGAACGCGCAATCCGTCGTTTTTCAGACCGATTGGCCGAACGCCAGGAGCTTCTGGCCCGCACGCTGACCGAGGAAACGGGAAAGCCCATTACGCAATCCCGACGGGAAATCGCCGCAACACGCGATCGCATTCACTTCTTCCTGGACCACTACAAAGCACTGCTGGAACCGGAGTCCGTGTGGAGTGAAGGCGACATGGTAGAGCGCATTAGCTACGATCCTTTGGGCGTTGTCGCCAATATATCTGCGTGGAACTATCCGTACTTCGTCGGCTCCAATGTATTTGTCCCTGCGTTGCTGACCGGCAACACCGTTCTGTACAAACCTTCCGAGTACGCGTCGTTGACCGGGCTTTCGATAGCGGAGCTGCTCTACGACAGCGGATTCTCCGATGAGGTCTTTACGCCCATTCTGGGCGGAGCGTTTGCCGGGCAGGAATTGCTGAAGTGGCCAGTTCAGGGAGTCTTCTTTACGGGCTCCTACAAGACGGGTCGACAGATTGCCGACATCTGTGGACGCAGGTTCATTCCGCTTCAGGTGGAACTGGGGGGCAAAGACCCGGTATACGTCGCGGATGACGTCGACGTGGCCGTGGCCGCGGCCTCGGTTGCCGACGGCGCTTTTTACAACAACGGTCAGAGTTGTTGTTCCGTCGAACGGATCTATGTTCACGAAAACATATACGACGCCTTCCTCGAGACCTTCCTCGACACGGTTCGCGCCTTCAAGATCGGAGACCCGATGAATGAAGAAACCTATCTGGGCCCGCTGACGCGCAAGAGCCAGATCGCCGTTCTGGAAACTCAGGTCAAGGGTGCGCTCGACGGTGGCGCACGACTGTTACATGGTGGGAAGCCAATCGTTCGACCGGGCAACTACTTCGAACCGACTGTGCTGATCAATGTCGATCACACGATGGAAGTGATGACTGAAGAGAGTTTTGGACCCATCATTGGAATAATGAAAGTCAGGAGCGACCGCGAAGCCACGTCACTCATGAACGACACGCGCTACGGCCTGACCGCCGGGGTCTATTCGAAGGATCAGGAACGCGCGGAATTAATACTGCGGGATGTAGTCAGCGGTTCCGCCTATTGGAACTGTTGCGACCGCGTCAGCGCCCGGTTGCCCTGGTCGGGACGGCGCGACTCGGGTGTTGGTGTGACACTCGGTAAAGAAGGCATTCGGGCCTTCCAGCGTTCCCGGGCCTGGCATCTGCGCCGGGCGTGATTCAGCCGTTCTCTGCCAGCGCTTCTTCGACGGTCTCGTAGAACAAGATCTCGTCCTCTCTTACAACGGCTCCCAGGACCTTTCGGAGCCCCGGCTTCAGACCAGTTACGCAGAAGATGCCCCCGTAATTGTGCACTTCGTGGCGCACCTTAAAAATGACCGCGATCCCGGAGGAATCTATATAGGAAGTTTCCGAGAAATCGAGCACGAAGAGGGCCGGCTTGCTTTCCGCCTCCTCAAGAAGAGTCTGCCGTATCTCCGGAAGCGAAAACATGGTTACCTCCGGCTCCAGGCAACGCGCGACGGTCGCCTTTTCCAGATGCTCAACGCTGATGATTTCCTCTTCGTCGTCCTCTAGAGACACAATGTTCCCCCCATCCCCTCGGATCGCCTCCGGGCCCTGGAGCAGGTGCGCGTTTGCTCACCCGGAGCTCATAGCCAGCCCCAAGTATGGGGCACGGCCGCCGAATGGCAATCAGAATCACGCCTTGAGGGGCAACGGCCCGCACGAAAGCTCCTTTCGCACTCGGAATTCCGGACTGGAAGCCTCCCTGGACGGGCGCCGGTCAATCGTATCCTGGCTCGGGCTCAATCCCCAATTCTTTCAGCACAAAGACACCGGCGTAAATCCAAGGTGTATCGAGCAAAGCCATGATCATCTTGAAAAAGTAGGCTGTGATGATAACCTGAACGATTGTCAGGCCCTGGCCATGCGACGCGAAAAATGGCATTTCAAAAACGAAATACAAAAATATGCTATTTACGATGATCGTGTCAACAAGCTGCGAGATCAAAGTGGAGCCGTTGTTCCGCAACCAGAGGTGCCTTCCAGCGGTTAAACGCTTCCAAAAATGGAACAGAAAGTTGTCCAGCAATTGCGCCACCATGTAGGCCAGCATGGAAGCCATAAGCAGCACACCGGGGGCCTCAAAAGTGAAGGCGAAAGCGGCCTGGGCGGCATGATGATCGACGCCGGTCAATACACCGTCGCCGTCGAACATGTGATGGTCGGGACTGAAGAAAGCGGCCACGGTGGGCCGCATGGTCCAGGCCTCCGCCGGCGGCAACCAGACCGCGATTGAGACGAACACCAGCATCAAAAGGGAAAGAGCGAAACCGTAAATGACCATCAGATCGGCGCGTCGCTTGCCCCACACTTCGGAAACAATGTCCGTGATCCAGAATGTAATCGGATAGGTGATGATGCCTGTAGGTAGCACAAAGGGAGAACCGAAGAAACCCCCGGGAAACCGATCGGGCAGAAAGGCGAAGAGTTTTGTGCCGATCACGTTGGTCAGCATCAGCACTCCGACAAAACAGCATGCCAGAAAAACGTAGGCCCGATCGGACCGGGTCATCACAGGCCGGCCCTCAACAGCGGAAAATAGAATAGCATGAGCACACCCAGAACGTACATGATCCAGCTGACCTCGCGACCGCGACCGCTCAGAAGTTTGATGGCAGGATAGCTGATAAGACCGAGAGCGATTCCGTCGGCGATCGAATACGAAAGCGGAATGCCGAGCATGATTATGAAGGCGGGAATGGACTCCGCGTAGTTTGCCAGATCTATATGCGCGATGTTCTGCAACATCATGGCCCCAACGATAACAAGAGCCGGGGCTGTAATCGGAGTGTAGGAACCAACCATGTTCACGGCCGGAGTAAAAAACAAGGCCAGCAGAAAGAAAAGACCGGTCACGATAGCCGTCAAACCCGTGCGACCACCCTGCTCGACCCCTGCTGCACTCTCAATGAAGCTCGTTACCGTGCTGGTTCCAAGCCCGGCTCCTACAACCGTACCGGCCGCATCGGCAAGGAACGCCTGATTGGCCCGGGGCAAACTTCCCTGACTATCCACGAGACCGGCTCTATGACTGATGGCGACAAGAGTGCCCATCGTATCGAATAGATCGATGAACAGAAAAATCACAATATACGGAATCATGGAAAGCGCAAAGGCGCCGGTCAGGTCCATGGCCATAAAGGTGGGCGCCAGAGAAGGAGGGTGCGAAACCAACTTCGTCACCGGTCGGAAATCAGTCATCAACATGGATTGCAATACGACGGGAGAAGTCGAGATGGCCTCGGGAAGATGCGGAATCACGTAACGCGCCAGCACGCTTAAGAGCGTCGAAAAAATAATGCCGAGCAGTATCGACCCGGGAACCCGGCGCACGTGCAGCGCAGAGGTGACGATCAGCCCCACAAAAAAAACGATGATGTCGGGCGAGGCAAAGTTGGTGTTTAGGGACACGGAGGTTCCGGGCGAAGACACGATCAAACGGGTATTCTGAAGCCCCACAAAGGCGATGAAGAGTCCAATGCCGACCGCAATTCCATTCTTGAGGTCCGGACTGATAGCATTCATGACCGCTTCACGCAAACCCGTCAGCGTGATCAAAAGAAACAACAATCCAGAAATGAAGATCACACCCAGCCCGATTTGCCAGCCCTGTCCAGGAGCCGTTGCGGCGGCGGCCGGAATCACCGTCAGTACGAAAAAGAAATTTGCGCCCATGCCCGGAGCGAGGGCCACGGGATAACGCGCATAGAAACCCATCAGAAGCGTCGCCAGCATGGCGGCCAGACAGGTTGCAACCGTAACGGCCCCGAAGTCCATCCCGGTGTCCTGTCCAAACATGCGCCCCGACAGCACGGTCGGCTGGACGAAAATGATGTAGGCCATCGTCAGGAAAGTCGTAGTGCCGGCGAGGGCTTCGGTGCGCAGGCTCGAACCACTCGCCCGCACGCCGAAATAAGAATCAATTCGAGCTTTTATTGAGGGCATCATCGAGTTGATCCGTGTGCTGCCACTCCGTATTTGCCGATTCATCCTCGACGGTCAAGTGAACCATCTGATCGGTTAGTTCTTCGATTTGTTTGATCTCGCGGCGCAAAGCCGTGGCCTGTTTCGACAGTTCACTTGAACTCTGGTCGAGTCGCTTCAGCGCATCCACAACTTCGCGATTGCGCTTGTTTTGCGTGTCCGTGTTGCGTGCGATTTCGGCCGCCAGCTGATTTAAACTGGCCAGCTGACCCAGCAGCGTTTCGTTGATGCGGCGCTGGCGTTCGAATATCTCGCCCATGCTCTTAATGTGCTGGTCCATGCTGAGCTGCTCGGCCTGTTGCTTGTTGAACTTCTCGGTTACGACGTCCGAAGACTCCTGCACTCTGCGTGTGATGGCGCGACTCTCTTTAATGATGTCCGCAACCGAGTGTGCATTCTTCACGCTGTAATCGGCAAGCTTTCCAATTTCCTGAGCCACAACGGCGAACCCTCGTCCGGCTTCCCCGGCGCGTGCCGCCTCGATAGATGCGTTTAGAGACAGCAGGTTCGTTTGGTCACCGATCGTCGCCATCACGTTATTGATCTCGATCAGCTTTTTTAGGGAGTGCGTAATCTTTGAAAGCGCCTCCCTCATTTCCGCCACGGATGAGTTGGACTCGGCCAGGAATGAACGGGCCTGACCGGAGCTGTGATCAAGGGTTTCCGTGGCGCCAACAATGTCCTTGAGGATGCCGGCCATCTCACCGGCATCATTCTGTAAGCGCGAAAACGCCTTTTGCTGTCCGTCGATGCGCTCGTTCGTGTTCAAAGACATGATCGTGAAATCCGCAAAAATTTCTGTGATCTCGACGATCGCCTGGCCCTGAGCCTCTGCTCTTTGGTTCAGACTCTCAATGAAGTCGTTCAGCTGACCGACTGTCTTCTTCAAGACGGCCGCCGCCATCGCCATGTTGGTTCGATTCTCGTCCAATCGAGTGTGCATTTGCGCAATTTCGCTTTCCGTACGAAAACTGCTGTGAGTCACGCGGCGCGTTTCCCGGGCCAGAAGCCAGGCAGCCCCACCCGCCATGAGAAGGCCCAACGGACGAACGAGTTCGAACAACGCCAGGGTGACAACCGGACCGGAGGTCAGCTTCCAGAAGGCAAAGTTCAAAAGCCAGCCGAGCCATCCCGCAACCCCGGCCATCAGGATTAAATGTGGCCGGGCGATCAAGGTCAGAAGAAACGGCCAGACCAGGAAGTAAACGAGCAGTCCATCCAGAACCGAAAGACCGGCTTGCGCGGCGAATGCCAGGCCGAAGAACACCGGCGCAGCAATGTCAAGGGCCGCCACCAGAGCTTCCGGGAGGCCCTTGCTTTCGCGCATTTTCAACAAGTCGAGCACGGAAAGAAGCGCGGCCCCGCAGCCCCACAAAAGCGCAATCCAGCGGGCCATGCCCGAGTCGAGAATAGCGGCGGTCGAGACCAGCAGAACCCCGAGCAGGGCTCGCATCGCGTTGAGCAGATAACGGGCGCGGCGGGTGTGTTGCTCTGAGCCTGTGTCGATCATACGGAGCCGTACGGCTGAGGCTCGGACGGGTGCCCTTTGCTGTCAACGCAAGCTATCAGGCAGCAATCTGCACCACGTCTTCCGGGCGGGTCTTCCAGCGACGATGCACCCAGAAATACTGCTCGGGATACTCGCGCACCTTTTCGGCCAGAATGTCGGACCAGAGCTGAGTATACTTCCGGATAAGCTCCTCGCGCCTTCCAGACCGCGGGTCTATTACGCCCAGATCCGTCAGTGAAAGGTGGATCTTACGGTCGGGACCGTGCACGCAGGCATACACGCAAATACGTGCCCCGGTCACGCAGGACATGGCAACGGGTCCTTGATAGGTGGAAGCCGGCCGGTTCAGGAAATCTACAAAGACGCCAGCCCGGCCGGCATTCTGGTCAGCCACGAAGCCCATCCACATTCCCCGCTTCAACTCCTTGATCGCGGCGGTCGTTTCTTCAATGGGAAAGAGCCTTAGTCCGGAAGCTCCCCGTATGCGACGAAACCAGCGGTCCAAAAACGGATTGCGCATCTTCTTATAGAGCGTACCACCATGATAGACCTGGCCGCAGATCGCGCCCAAAACTTCCCAGGCGCCAAGATGGCCCGTCAGGATGATGGTCGGAACGCCTCTGGCTAGAGCGTCTTGTTCATTTTCACGCACGCCCTTCTCATAAACAACGTTCTCTTCCAGCCACTTGCGGTCCATCCGCGGAATGTAGAGCGAATCGGCGAGGATCAATCCCAGATGCCGGAAGTGCTTCCGCACAAGCTCCTGGTGTTGCGCGTGGCTCATCGCGGGAAACGCGTGAGCGATATTTTCGAGGGCGATTGCCCGGTGCCCTCTGGCGATTGGATACAGCAGACGCAAAAAGCCGACTCCAAAGGCCTGGCACGCCCGGTATGGCAAAATTCGGAAAGGAAGATAGAGCGTCCAGGCGAATAGGAAAGAGAGAAAGTGACCGATCGTCTTCACCCTGCTGTCCCCGGCCCCAGCTGGCTAACAACCGCAGCCTTTCTACAAACTTGCCGCCTTCTTGAGCGCTTGCTCCAGAGTATTCCAGCTCAGCGTGGCGCATTTCACACGTATGGGATATCGTTTAACGCCCTGCAAAGCCTCAAGGTCCTCGAGCTCCGCGGGCAACTCGACGGCCTTGCCTTCTGTTATCATTGCTTTGAAGTTTTCGATCAGCTGTTCGGCCTGCTCGACGGTCATGCCGTCGACTGACTCGGCCATCATCGATCCGGAGGCCATGGAAATACTGCATCCATTGCCATTCACACGGATCCCGCGAATGACCGCATCTTTCACAAAAAGTTCCAGTTCCACTTCGTCCCCGCAACTGCGGTTCACACCGGACTCATGCACGTTCGCATCGTCCAGATGTCCGCGATGGCTTGGGTTCCGCGAGTGCTCAAGAATCAATTCCTTGTAGAGTTCATTCTGAAGAGACATGGCAATCTAGTGTGCAACGACGCTTTTGAACACTTCGCGGACCCGCTGCAGGCCGCGCACAAGGGCGTCCACATCTTCTGGCCCATTGTAGACATAGAAACTTGCGCGGGCGGTCCCCGAAATCCCGCACTTTCGCATGAACGGCTCGCAGCAATGGTGTCCGGCACGAATCGCAATTCCCTCCTCGTCCAGGATTGTCCCGACGTCATGGGAATGCACTGCATCGACGTTAAACGAGACAACCGCGCCGCGACTCTCCAGATTCCGGCTCCCGTACAGAGTGATCCCGGGAATGCGTTCGAGCTCATCGACAGCATAGCGAAGTAGTTCCTTTTCGTGGGCGTGAATGTTCTCGATCCCGATTTTCTCCAGGTAGTCCAGTGCAATGGCGTATGCGACCACCCCGGCAATGTTCGGAGTGCCGGCCTCAAACTTCGCGGGCAACGGCGCCGGTTCAAATGAGTCGCGGCTAACTGTCAGGATCATGTCACCGCCACCGAGAAAAGGGGGCATGGATTCCAGTATCTTCCGCTTTCCATAAAGGACGCCAACGCCGGTCGGCCCGAGCATCTTGTGTGCGCTGAGAGCGTAGAAATCGCAATCGATATCGGCTACGTTCACCGGAAGATGGCAGGCGCCTTGAGCGCCATCCACAAGCACGGTCGCCCCGGCCGCGTGTGCCCGGGCCGTGACCTGCTTGATATCATGGATACTACCCAGGACGTTACTCATGTGCTGTACGGCGACGATGCGCGTACGGGGACTCAGGACTTCATCCAGACGATCATAGTCGTAATGGCCGTCATCGGTCAATGGGATGTGGCGAAGCTTTGCGCCGCGCCGTTGAGCAAGCATCATCCACGGCACCAGGTTCGAATGGTGCTCGAGCTCGGAGACCACAATCTCATCCCCCTCGCCAACGTTTGTGTCACCCCAGGCGCTTGCGACCAGGTTGATGCTTTCGGTCGTATTGCGGGTAAAGATACATGTTTCGGGTTCGGCCGCACCCAGAAAACGGGCAATTCGCCTCCGGGTTTGATCGTAAAGATCCGTCGCCTCGTAGCTGAGTCGATAGGCTCCCCGGTGGATATTGGCGTTTCGGCAGCGGTAGTAGTCCGAAAATGCGTCAATGACCCGCTGCGGCTTCTGAGAACTCGCCGCGCTGTCCAGAAATACGAGCGGCTTCCCGTTCATCTGGGTTCGCAGTATCGGAAATTCCTCTTTGATTGTGCGGTAGTCCAGGCTCATAGGCGATGGTCTCCCTTGCCCCGCGCGGGACGTGTGGGCAAGCTACAATTTAGTCCAGCTTTACCTCAACGTCCTCCCCGTTCAATCGTACTTCGTAGGTTTCTATATCCTCGGTGGCAGGCATGCGAAGGCATTCTCCGGTCCGCATATTGAAACGAGCCCCGTGCCGCGGGCACTGGATGATCTCACCGTCCAGCTCCCCCCCCTCCAGCGGGGCATCGTCGTGGGTACAGGCGTCCTGAAAGGCCAGCACCTCGTCGCCGATCCGGGTCAGCGCTATCCGCCCGTACCGGGTGCTCACGGAGATAAGGCGTCCCTCACTCACTTCGGCGACTCGCGCAACTCTCAGAAAACTCACAGGGCCAGGGTCTCCAGGACATGCTTTTGGACGGGCTCCAGCTCTTCGTCCAGGAGAGGCATCTCTTCAAGGACCGAATCCAGGAAGCCCTGTATCAAGAGAGCCCTTGCCTGCGGCTCCGGCAATCCACGGGCCATCAGGAAAAAGAGGGCATCCCGATCGATTTCGCCCACCGTTGCGCCGTGCTCACAGGAGACCTTTTCCGCCCTGATGAGCAAACGCGGCATCGACTCGGCGCGCGCATTTCGGTCCAATAGCAGATTGTTGTTGGTCTGGTGCGAGTCCACGTCCCGCACGTTCTCACCGATATACAGATTGCCGTCAAATACGCTATGGGCTCGATCCCGGGAGACTGTACGATAAAGCAGGGAACTCCGTGAATGGTTCGCGTGGTGCTCGACGAATAATTCCGTATTCAGGAAGGAACGCCCCCGTAGCGCCGCGATGCCAATACCGCGGTACTCAGCCCCAACCTGATTTATGCGCGCCCGGTAGCCCGTTCGACCGATGTGCCCGCCGACGTGCACGATTGCCGTGTTCAACACCGAATCCCGCTCCTGGTCAGAGCACAGCTCATGGAAAGAGTACTCACGATCCGAGAAACTGCGCAGAGAAACATGATTCAGCCTGGAGTTGGGTCCGCATACCAGTCGCGTATGCGGAAGCCAGCAGGTTAGCGGCTCTCCCGCCTCGGCCTCGAAGCGCTCCAGAACGGTAAGTTCCGCGCCTGCCGGAACAACCACGATCACCCGGTGCGAAAGAAGCCCATCACCCTTCAAACGATGGGTAAGTTCTATTCTCCCGTTTGGGACATTCGGCTGCGCCAGGATCAACGCGGAATGCGAATAGGTCGCGCGACCAAGCTGCTCGAAGTAGGCCGGGCGGTCCGCCGGCACCTCTTCGCAGAGATCGCGTTCAACGATGCTTCGCAGATCCGGGTCCTGGACATCGCGAAACGCGAGAACACGGCATTGGTGCTCGCCCTTTATTGTGATTCCGGTGTCCGAAGGAACCGCAAGGCTTGAGAGCTCGAAGGAATCCAGGGGCACCTTGCGCCAGGATTCAAAACGTCGCCCGGGCAAACTGCTTTGCGAAAATGCGGCCAGAGCGCGCCGCCGGAAATCGCCCAACCAGGGCACGTCCGACTCGTCCCGCAAAAGCTGATCAACCAAACGGTCAAGGGTTGGTGACGCGGCCGATGCAGTCGTCATCAGACTCCCTGACCCGCTGAAGCTGTAACCCAATCGTATCCCTCTGCTTCCAGCCGGTCAGCCAGCTCGCGACCACCACTGTGGCGAATCGTGCCGTCTACGAACACGTGAACCCGATCGGGGGCCAGATAGTTAAGGACGCGAACGTAGTGGGTGATGACAAGCATAGAGCGATCGGGAGCGCGCAGATCATTCAGTCCCCCGGCGAGTATTCGGAGTGCATCAATATCCAGACCGGAGTCAATCTCGTCGAGCACTGCAAGCCTGGGCTTCATAAGAGACATCTGTAGCACTTCATTGCGCTTCTTCTCGCCCCCGGAAAAGCCATCGTTTACATACCGGGCAGCGAAGCCGCTGCTGATCCCGAGTTGCTCCATGCCGGACTTCAGCTCGCTGCGAAATTCCCGGAAAGGGACTTCCTGACCACGAACGTTTTTCAGAACGTTGCGCAGGAAGTTCGTCATGGTGACTCCGGGAATGGCGGTCGGATACTGAAAAGAAAGGAAGATTCCTCGCCGGGCCCGCTCGTCGGTTGGCCATCCCAGAATCGACTCGCCTTGAAAAAGTATGTCTCCTCTGGTAACTCGATACGAGGGATGGCCCAGTAGCGCGTACGAGAGAGTGCTTTTCCCCGAGCCATTCGGTCCCATCAGGGCGTGCACTTCGCCGGCCGGTATGTTCAGATTAACGCCACGCAAAATCTCTTTGTTGTCGATTTCTACGTGTAGATCTTTAATTTCGAGCATAACAGACTACCTCAGATTCAGGGAAGGATTTATTTTTTCAGGATTCGGCGGGCTCAGGCGCAATCGCCTGGCCGTCTTCGAGAATCATACGAATCAGCCGGGTCATCTCAACTGAATATTCTACGTTCAGGTCCCGAACGACACCTTCGCAAAATCCGTTTACTATCAGTAGCTTGGCCTCGTCTTCCGACAGACCCCGCGCTTGGAGATAAAACAGCATGTCTTCGTCGATGCGCGCGACGGTCGCCTCGTAGTTCAGGGTACCCTGCTGGCCGCTCACGTCGTTGTAAGGGTAAGCGTGGGTTTCGGAACGCTCGTCCATCATCAGCCCATCACACTTGATGTGACTGTAAGCGTTTTCAGCGCCCTTCTCGAACTTGACCAGGCCGCGGTATGAGTTGATGCCGCCATCAAGGGATACGCCCTTTGCGAGCACGTTACTGCGTGTGTTTTTTCCCACGTGAACGATGCGGGCACCCGTGTCCTGGATCTGGTCGCGACCTGCAAAGGCCAGGGACAAGATGTCGCCAGTGGAATTGTCCCCTTTGAGAATTACGCCGGGATACTTAATCGTCTGCGCGCCAATGTTTACATCGGTCCATGTAATGTGCGCGTCGCGTTCGCACAGACCACGTTTGACCGTCCAGTTGAACATGTTCTTTTTCCAGTTCTGAATTGTCGTGTAGTGAATGCGCGATCGGTCCATCGCCACAAGCTCGACAACCGCCGTGTGAAAGTTTGTTCCGGAGTCCTGAACAGAACTGCAACCCTCGCTATAGACAATCTCCGCCCCTTCGTCTGCGATCAAAAGCGTGCGCTCGTACTGGCCCGAGGAGGCGGCCGTCACCTTAAAATAGGCTTGCAGAGGCATAGGCGTCTTCACGCCACGCGGACAATATGCAAAAGACCCGCCACTGAAGACGGCGCTATTCAGAGCGGCGAACTTGTTGTCAGAGGGCGTCACGACGCTGCCTATGTAGCGCCTTACTAACTCGGGATGCTCACGAATCGCCGTATCGATATCACAAAAGATAATGCCCAGATCATCAAGCTCCTTCTTCACATTCGCATAGACAGTTTCGGAGTCACTCATCGCCTCAAGTCCTGCGAGGTACTTTCGCTCGTGCTCAGGGATGCCGAGGCGCTCAAAACTGCGCAGCACTTCTGGATCCACTTCGTCCCAGGACTTTTTCTTTTGCTGGTTGGCTCCAACGTAGTGCACGTAGTTTTCGAGGTCGATCTGGAACCGCGGGATGAAGCCCCAGGTGGGCATGGGCTTCGACTCAAAGATCTCAAGGGCCTGCAGGCGAAACTCAGTTACCCAACCAGGTTCATTCTTGATGTGCGAAATAGATTCCACCACCTTACGTGATAGGCCCGCGGGGAACGCCTCCGGCCGATAGAATTCAGATTCCGGTTTGTGTATGGTTTGCGCTTCCGCCGTGCTCATTCGTTTGTTCCCGGTTCTATAATCATTCTAAATTACTATTCACAGAAAGCGGCTTTTTGGGCCCGCTGACAAGCGATTAATGGGCTCTACTCAGTGGCGGCACAGAGACGCTCGGACGGGGCATAGTGGGATTCGATCAGACTCCGAAACTCACCATCGCTTGCGACGCCACGCAACCGCTCGAAGTCCGCCTCGGTCCAGGCCTGAAGGCCCAGGCAGAGGTTTTCGCCCGTGTCCGTCCCGATACGCATTTCGAACTCGTGAAAATCGCTTCGTGGTGTGACATAATCAGAAAGCGCCAGGTAACGGATGTCGCGATAGTAGTAGCGGGCAAAACGAATCGCCTCGATCGCCTTCTCGTAAGGAAACCGGGTCCCGATCCAGATCCCCGCGTGTTCCTCGGAGGCGTAAGGCAACGGATCCGGGGCCTGAATTTCAACCGGAACCTCCAGATCCCGGATGAGGATGGCACAGCGGGTAGCGCGATCGTGCCAGGCCAGGAATACTTTGGGCTCCTCGATCTTTCCAAAACCGAGGCTCTGACATGCTACAAAGAGAAAAGCCATCAAAGGGGCGGTGGTTTGTCTTCTGGCCATGGTTGAATCGGGAACCGTTCCCCTTCCCAGAGCAGGCTGTAGAGACCGCCGCTTTCATCAATACTTTTAGTCAACTGCAGAAGTAGCGTCGGGCTGAGCGCCCCCCAGCAGGGCGGGCGGGCGGGATGGACGAGGGTTCCGGCAATACCACTGCGCAACTGCCCGGGGCGAAAAGGCAGACAAAGCCCGGTAAAGTTGTAGTACAGATTCCCGGACCTCAGTTCGTGGAACACGAAGGCGAGGTTCTCTGCCTGCACAAAGTTCATCTCCCTGCCGCACGGCGAAACATATGGATACATCTCGTTCAATCCCGTATCGTTAATCCGCAACCGCTTGAAAAAGAACTCGAGAAATCCACTGTCAGTCAGCCTGGAGTCATCGTGAAACAGGCGCCCGCTCCGATCGATTCTGTGGAAATACTCCCGCGTAAATTGCATCCCGGAAGACGATCCTCAGGCCTCTGGACTGCGCGATCAAGCAAGAAGCCTGCCTGGCCCATGCCGGGATAGAACGAGGAGCAGTTATAGGGCCGATCTGTCGAATGGTGGTGCGCGGCAGGTTGTAATACGGGTCTTACGGCGGGTCTTCCGGTCTGCCAGGTCAATTTTTTGGAGAAATGAGACACGCGTCGGAATGGCCGAGGCAGCTGCCTCCATAGTGTCGAGTTCGCCTGCCTGATCCAGACGCATGAGGATCACAAACATGTGGCACATCGTTAGACCGTGGCCCCCCGAGAAGCACCTCAAGATGGTCCAGGTATCCCCTGGTATGCGCGCCTTATAACGCTGCAATTGCTGCCGGGGG
>JACKOY010000017.1 GCA_024233935.1 Spirochaetales bacterium
GGCGGGCTTGGCCGAAAAACCAAAGCCAATCAGGTCCGCAGCGACCAGACGATAGCGCTTCGCAAGTTCCGGCCAGACGTATATCCAATCGAAAGACGACGTTGGGAAGCCATGAATCAAGAGCAGCGGTTCTCCGCGACCTTCTTCCCGATAGAAAATTTCGTGGCCTCGATGTAAGAAGGTTCTACCTTCTTTTTTCCATCGCTCCGGCGAAGTGAGTGAGCCAATCTCCATCAAAGGCCTCCCGTCTATTTGCCTTCACAGCAACGCTGAAGGCTTGAACCAACCGGCCGGTTTGCAAGAACAATCATCGGGCGGGAAACATTAATCACAAAACCAGACCTGGACACCACTGCCTTTGCCCAGGAAGTACGAAGGTGGGATCCCGAACATTTCCTTGAAGGTCCGGCTCAGGTGGGCCGAGTCGGAAAAGCCGGCTGCATGGGCGGCTTCGGTGAGAGTGATGCCCTGCTTCATCAGCAGCGCCGATCGGCGTAAGCGCAGCCAGAGCAGGTAGCGGCGTAGCGGCAGTCCCATCTCCTGTTTGAAAAGATGCATGAACCGCGAAGGCGACAGGCCAACATCCCCCGCAATCTCCTCAACCATCACCGAATCCGGTAAATCGCGCCTCAGGTCGTCGAGAATCGAAGCGATGCGCGGATCAAGCGGGGGCGGTTCCTGTTCCTGCCGGGTCGGACCCAGGCAGTTCAGCACAGCTGCGAAGAACTGGCGTGCCCCGAGACAATCCAGGTCGCCCCGCAGCGCGGAACGCAACGTTCCGAGCACGGGTTCAAAACGCCCGCCGTCGAGCGCGCAGAAGGATTCGTCTTTTAGAATCGCAGCGACCCGGGAGTACTGGTGACTGTCGGGGTCCAGCTGCAAAACCGCCATCGCACAGGTTTCACCCCGCAATTCATGCTCAAGATTCGGCCCCAGAATGGCTGCACTGGTCCGCACGCTCCCGAACGCAGAATGTATTTCGAAATCTCGATCGCAGGCCAGCAGGATAGAGCAGGCGTAGTGTGCGTGCAACTCTGCAACGTTGGAGGGTGTGACATAAAGCACCGAGCCGTTCCATATGTAGAGGTGACGCTCCGCCCCGGTCATAGTTGTTTACGTACGGTAGGAGTTATGCGAAAAACTGCAAGCCCGTATCCCGATGTCGGGACGTCAGGCGGCAACTTAGTCCCAGTCAATAAGTGAGTAATCATATCAATATATGAATTGCGGAATCTTCTTTTTTGAAAAGTCCTTGAATGGATACAAGGCTGCACGATACTGACTACGGGACTCCGGTAGCAAGTCGCTGCCCTGGTATTTTCGATGCGCTGCTTTGCAGCGTCACATTTGCCTTATTCTTGTGTGGGTCCCGAGAAAGCGCAAGGCGGGCCATCGAATGATGGCCGTTTTTTGGCGACTCTGGCGAGCGGGCGTTGGTCTGTTTCGGCGGTGGTGGCCGAACCTCGCTTGAGGAGAACGCACAATGAGCAAGGCAGCACAGGATTACGGCAACGACCCGATTGCCGTGCGTGAAACAAATCACTACCAGGCAGAATACATCAAGAGTTTCGTTTCCAAGTGGGACGATCTCATAGACTGGAATGCGCGCGCGGAAAGCGAGGGCAATTTCTTTATCGACGTACTGCGAGAGCGTGGCGCAAAGAAGATCCTCGATGTGGCCACGGGCACGGGATTTCATTCGATTCGTTTGCGTAAGGCCGGCTTCGAAGTCATCAGCGCCGACGGCAGCCCGGAGATGCTGGCGCGTACTTTTGAGAACGGACGTCGCCAGGATCTGGTATTGCGCACCGTCCAGGCCGACTGGCGCTGGCTGAATCGCGACGTGCATGGAAAGTACGACGCCGTAATCTGTCTTGGCAATTCCTTCACGCATCTTTTCTCCGAACATGATCGTCGGAAGGCTCTGGCGGAATTTTATGCCGCCCTGCGTCACGACGGTGTGTTGATCCTCGACCAGCGAAACTATGACGGCATTCTGGACCACGGCTTTTCTTCCAAACATGTGTACTACTATTGCGGAGACAACGTGAGCGCCGAGCCGGAGCATGTGGATCCGGGTCTCGCTCGCTTTCGGTATACGTTCCCGGACGGAAGCGTGTTTCACCTGAATATGTTTCCGTTACGCAAGAACTACGTTACGCGGCTTATGTCGGAAGTGGGTTTTCAGGCCGTAACGACCTACGCTGATTTTCAGGAAACGCACCGTCAGGACGATCCCGACTTCTACATTCATGTGGCCGAAAAAACCTACGTGGAACCCGGGGAGGGCGAATAGTGGGCGCCTACTCGGAAACAGTCAAGACGGCTCAGGAGTACTACAATAGCGATGATGCCGATCGTTTCTATGCCACCGTATGGGGCGGTGAGGACATTCATATTGGCCTGTACAACGATCCCGAGGAATCGATTCGCGTGGCGAGCCGACGCACTGTAGAGCGTATGGCCAAACTGGTGGATCCTTCGCCCCGGGACCGCATCCTTGATATTGGCGCTGGTTACGGCGGCTCCGCCCGTTACCTGGCTCAGACATTTTCCTGCCAGGTCGAGTGCCTGAACCTGAGCGAGGTGCAAAACGAACGCAACCGGCGCATGAATGACGAGCAGGGCCTGGCAGACCGCATCGGCGTGGTCGACGGTAGCTTCGAGGATATCCCCTTCGAAGACAACAGTTTTGACGTGCTCTGGTCTCAGGATGCCATTCTGCACAGCGGCAACCGTCGCAAGGTGCTCGGCGAAGTGGCCCGCGTCTTAAAGCCCCATGGTCGGTTCGTATTCACAGATCCCATGCAGGCTGACGATTGTCCGGCTGGAGTTCTTCAGCCGGTGCTGGAGCGCATTCATCTCGATACGATGGGTTCTCCAGGTTTCTACAAAGATGCCGGTGAAGAGTTCGGACTGACCGACTTTCGTTTTGATGATCAAACTCCGCAGCTGGTGAATCACTACTCGGCGGTCCTGCGCGAGATAACCCGGCGGTCGGACGAACTCCAGGAAGTCTGCGGTCGCGAGTATCTGGAACGCATGGCCCGGGGGCTGAAGCACTGGATCGATGCCGGGAAGAACGGCTACCTTGCCTGGGGCATTATGCAAATGCGGCTTTCCTGAACGCCCGGCATGAGCCTGGTTGCGATCAGCTTTCTTGCGTTTCTCGCGGCCTTTCTTCTGGTCGGAATCGCTTCGGCCTTTCACCGCAGTGAGAGCGCCGAAGACTATCTCGTTGCCGATCGCTCCATCAGTCCCTGGCTGACCGCGCTTTCCGCGGTCGCCACAAACAACAGCGGCTTTATGTTCATCGGGCTGATCGGTGTCACGTATGCCGTGGGCATATCTTCTGCCTGGATCATGATCGGCTGGATGGCCGGAGACTACGCTGCGTGGCTCACGGTTCACCGACGTTTTCGCATTCGTAGCGGGGCCCTGCTTTCGAACTCCGTACCCGGGTTTTTGGGCAGCCTGCGCAAAGGTCAGGTCAGTCGCGCGATCGTAATTGTGAGCGCAATCATCGTCATCGTATTTTTAGGGGTGTACGCCGCTGCCCAGCTCAAAGCCGGTTCCAAGGCGTTGCACGTGCTCTTCGGCTGGGACTATCATTGGGGCGCAACAATTGGCATTGTGATTATCGTCGCCTACTGCATGTCGGGCGGCATACGGGCTTCCATCTGGACGGATGCAGCCCAGTCGATTGTGATGTTGGGTTCCATGACTTTGCTGCTCGTCATCGCGTTCGCCAGAACCGGCGGTCCCGGTGGTCTCTACGACGAGTTGTTCGCGATCGACCCAAAGCTCGTTGCTCTAACCCCGGAAAACTTGCGCTTTGGACTTCTGGCGTACGTCGTCAGCTGGATTTTCGCGGGGCTGGGTGTCACCGGGCAACCGCACATCATGGTGCGCGCGATGGCGATCCGATCGGCCGAAGCGGTGCGTTCGGCGCGACGCATTTACTTCAGCTGGTATCTGCTTTTTACCGCCGGTTGCATTGGCGTGGGTCTGGCCTGTCGCGTTCTGCTTGCGTCCGATCAGGCTTTCGATCCGGAACTGGCTCTTCCGCAACTGACTCATGAGTTGCTTCCTGACATTCTGGTCGGTCTCACGCTTGCTGGTCTGTTCGCGGCGACCATGTCTACAGCGGACTCCCAGGTGCTTTCGTGTTCGGCCGCCATAACAAGTGACCTTCTGCCTTCCTGGTCAAAGAGTTATCTGCGCACAAAGCTCGGCACCTTGATTGTGGCCGCCATCGTTTACGTTATTGCCCTTTTCGGGGACGATAGCGTTTTCGATCTGGTTGTGGACGCGTGGGCCATGCTTGGTTCTTCTCTGGGGCCGCTTTTGATTGTCCAGAGTCTGCAACGCCTGCCTTCGGCGCGCGTGGGTCTGTTGATGATTCTCGCTGGTTTTGCCACCGTGGTCGGGTGGTGGCAGTTGCCCGCTTCTATCCAGAATTCCCTGTACGCTGTCATGCCCGGTATGCTTGCCGGCTTTGGCGTGTGGTTGCTCGGCGTTGCCTTTGACTCACGCGCAAAACCGGCCTGACCGAATCGCTCGTGCTAAAAATCCTGGACAACTTTGTTCGACTCATTGAGGCTCGCCCGATGCGGAACCGCAAATGCAGGTCTTTGCTTTTGCTCGACAGCTGGCCTGTTTGGGTTCTGCTCGCAGTCCTGTTTGTTGGCTGCGCCTCATCGAGTTCGCCGGACCGGCAGCCGCCCGTGGTGTCGGCCAACGATTACAATCGCTATATCTGGTTATCGAGCCCGAGTTACGGGTGTTCCGACGCAACCCATCACACGATGAGCGACGGTCGCGTGGTTGATTTTCGGCCGAACGCGCTTCTGGCAGTATTGCCGGGTTGTCAGCCGCGTCCGAACAGCAGCATGCAGATTTTACTCGTCGATTGCACAAACACCGAGGCCGGTACGGTTCTGGTCTACGCGGAGACCGTCGCCACCTGCGAACGTTTTCTGGACGAGTATCGGCGTAATCAGCGTTAGCCCACAGTATCCGGGAGCAGCGCCCGCATGAATGCGGACCGAATACGGCTGCTGGCAGCCTGTGTCGCTTCGGACTGGCTTTTCACCTGCCCGACATGGTTTCGATCAGCTTCGCAATCGTTCTGGCGCGCGGTGCTGGAAATGCCCTGCGTGCCGCGCGGGCCTGCAGGATCTCCAGAATGAGTCCGTCGGCGACTGTCTTGTAAGGCGCCGGGCTCTGGCCGTTCTTTGGGGCCCCGCGGCCCTGCGGCCTCGTTCCGACGGCGGGGTTCCGAAAGAGCATACGCCGTTCTCGATCGCGTGCAGCAAGCTGTGCGCGCGTGAGCGGACTGCTTTTGGAGAGGGACCAGGCCAGTACTGCCAGCATCAACGGATCCTCCGTCAGAAGATCGAGTTCCGCCTCAGCGATGGCCGCCAATCGAGCCGTCGTCAGGGCCCCTGAATTCCGGGAGCCGGCCGGAAGTCGGACGCGTTTCAATATGTCTTCATGCGAAGGCCAGAGTGGCCGATTGCCGGCGACGGCACGCAGGAGCCCTTCGATGTCTCCGAAATATCGGTAGATCAAAACCTTATCCACGCGCGCCGCGCGTGCGATGGCATTTATGCCGAGACCCGGAAAGCCCTGACGTACGAGTAGTTGTTCGACCGCCTTCTGAATACGCAGTTCCGTGCGCGCCCGATTGCGTGCCGCTGTGGTGCGTTCCGAATGCATGCCCACAGTAGCTGGCCGTACGCATGTGTCTTATCGGTGACAGCATCGTTGCGCTAAGGCTCTTTTGTTCGGCCCTCCATCTATTTTTCCCGCACGATGCCGCAAAAAAACCCTTGCTGGGCGAACAGCGGGTTGGTCGTTTCCGGCGATGGGCGCAGACGGTGTCATCCGGGCCGGAAGCATACACGTGCACTGGATCGATCTGTGCCTGATCGTGACATACCTCGTGGCCATGATTCTCTTCGGCTTTTTTTATAGCCGTAGGGTCAAAGACAGCGCCGACTACTTTCTGGCCGGTCGCCGTCTGCCCTGGTGGATCATTGGCATGTCCATCATTGGATCGAACATCGGGTCCAACGACTATGTCGGGGCCGCGGGTGGGGCCTATAGCATCGGCATCGCCCAGGCGAATTTCGAATGGATTGGCGCCATTCCCGCGATGGTGCTCGCCTCGTTTCTTTTTATTCCGTTCTACTGGAAGGCCGGTGTTTTCTCCATACCGGAGTACCTGGGTTTACGTTACAGCCAGACCGTGCGTGTTATTTCGGCCGTTGTTCTCAGTCTGTTTTCGGTCTTTATCGTGGGTGTGTTTTTGTACGCTACGGCGACCATGCTTGCAACCTACATCGGGATTGGACTCGTCACCGGAATCTTGATCACGGCCATTGTTGTAGGGCTCTACACGATTACCGGCGGACTCGCGGCCGTGGCCATGTCCGACAGCGTGCAACTGGTCATCATGTTTGCGGGGGCTGCTGCGCTTGCCATTCTCGGAGTGGAAAAGGCGGGCGGCCCGGCCATGTTTCTGGAGCGCCTGGCGACGGAACATCCCGATCATCTGCGTCCGTTCTTGCCCGCCGATCACGCGCAATTCCCATGGCCCGGTGTGATTCTGGGGCTCGCCTTTGTGCTTTCGCCGGCCTACTGGTGCACGAACCAGGTGATCCTGCAACGAACCCTCGCCGCACGGACCCGTTGGGATGGCCAGGCTTCGATGATCTTCGCTGCCTTTGCAAAGACCATGGTGCCTTTCTTGATTATTCTTCCGGGTTTTGTGGCCCTGGTGTTGTATCCAGGAGTACTCGAGCGCCCCGACGCCGCGCTCCCGTGGGTGATTCGCGAAGTGCTGCCGCCCGGGCTGAGTGGTCTTTTGTTTGTCGCGTTTATTGCGGCCCTGCAATCTTCGGTCGACAGCACACTGAATTCAACGGCGGTCATGATTACACGCGACATGGTTGGTGTGCTTTCATCGAGCGAAAGAAGCGAGCGCGGCGAACTATTGCTCGGTCAGTTTGTCACGTTTCTGGTGCTTGCCGTCGGCGTTTTCTTTGCGATCTACATTGTGCTGGAGTTAGAACAAAATGAGTTTGAAGGCATCTACAGCTTCGTGCAGCGGGGCCTTTCGTATTTCCAGGGACCCATGTTCGCTCTGTTGTCGTTTGGCATACTGACCCGTCGCACAACCGCTTCGGCCGGGCTCTGGGCTCTCGTTCTGGGTGTTCTTCTGGCGGTCCTGCTGGCAAACGTATCCTGGCCTGGAATCGGTGAGCTGAACATGCTCTACGTTGCGTTCTACAGTTGCGTTTTTTCTGTGGCGCTCCTGTTTGGGATCAGCCGCTTTACGAAGCCGGCTTCCCGGGAACGCCTGCAGAATCTAACGATCCATACGACCGATGATTGAACAATTACTTGAGATTCCCTTGCAGTTCGCGCACTACGCGGCGGTCTTGTTTCTTTTGGGCGTGCTCGCGGTCGTGTGGCTTGTACCCGCGCGCTTCGTCTATACCGGAGCGTCCCGCCCGCCCCTTGTTCGCGACTTGCGGTTTTGGGCATCGGTGGTGCTTTTGTTTCAGGTGTTTGTTTACCTGCTGCTTCCGTAATTTCGATTCGGGGCGGGCAACGCATCGGGCTGGCGCGATAGGAACCGGAATGGTTGGCCCGGTTGCTCGAGCGGCCAGCGCACGGGCGAGGAATCAAAGGCGGGCCCCCAAGATAGGTGTTCCAAATCGTCGAGCATGCGCGTAACCGTGGTAGATAACTGCTGCGGCGCCGACGATCAGGAAACGTCATTGGATACAAGCACGCTCAACAAGTGCAGCGCATCTTCGGAAAGCTGTTTCAGGCTCACGAGCGTTGCCGGGCGCGTTCGTAAGCCCGGATGTCCGGAATAGCAGAAAGATTCCCATGTACTTGCCTGATGATTTCGTACGCGATATCGAAGCGCTGCTGGGGCGTGAGCGATTTCATGTATTCGCGGTCGGCCCTTTCTGCTTCGGCGAACGACCTGTACACCCGGCTAACCTTTTCCATGCAAGCTAAACAGTCTCATGGCCTGGGCCAGCCGTCAAGTCATTCCAGACCGCGGTAGCCGGAAGAGCAGGCAACTTTGCACTCACGCGATTCTAATTGCACTTTTCGCTTTTGATGTCGCCGTGCTTATATGTGTGTGCCAATCGACGAGGCAGATGGGCACGAGCTGGGCGTTTCGGACGTCAGCTCTATAACCGGTGCTATGCCGCGATCGATCTCGTCACACTTTTGTTGCTCACTCTTTTTCCTGTGGAAAAATCCGGCCGCTCTCGCTTTCCACCGGGCCAGGAAAGTACTATGTCCCCATGAATGCAACCCGGCGCCGGGCCGGACATAACGTTACAACACGGTTACAAATAGCGTTCTGCGCGACCGGGCGGCGAAAAGGAATTGCGCCTTTTCAGGCGCGGTGTTGTACTTCGGCCGTGCTACGGGTATTGTTCCTGGACGATCACTGCGCCGTGCGCGCGCCCATCGCGGCTGCAAAATTGCGGCGCCGCGGGAGGGGCCGCTTCGAGGTTCTGGAGGCCGGACTCAAAGCGAAGGCCGCCAGAACGGCCGCCGTGCATCCCGAAGCGATTCGCCTCCTGAGACTGGAGCGCTCGCCGGTAGAAGAACTGGTCGTGCGTGATCTTTCGGAGGTAGTTCAAAAGTGGCACGCGGTGGACTTTGTTTTTGTTCTCACCGCTCCGCCCGAGGGTTTTACGCCCGGCGTCGCCTGCGCGCTCTGTTGTCACTGGCGCATCGACCTGGCTGATTTATCCGGGAGTCTGGAAACCGCGCGCGCGTCACTGTTTCGTGTCGCAAGCGACATTGAGCGACGCGTGGAATTATTTTCAAGTCTGCCGATTGAGAGTCTTGAGCGCGAAGTTCTGTACGATCGTATTTCATCGATTGGTGAGCAACCGGTCGGAAACGGCGAGCGGCGCTGATTGTGTTTTTGTATAACCACAGGGGGCAAAAATGAAGAAGTTCAGGGCTTACAGGGCGTTCTATTTGTGCAGTAGTGGCGCGGGTCTGGCGTTGCTCTTTATGCTCACGGTGTCTCTGGCGAGCGATGGGGTTACCGCCCAGGCTTTTGAAGTGGTGGACGAGCCCGCCAGCTATGCGGAGCGGCTGGTGGCGGCCGCCGATATGCTACGGCTTGTGCTTACACTTGATAACCTTTTCATTATTCTTTACAGTGCAGCTTTTGTATTGCTGGCGGGAATTGTTCGCAAGCGTGGCAATGCTTTGATTGTCTATGTCTCCCTGGCAGCTTTGCTTCTGACCGCGTATCTGGATTTCGCAGAAAACTTCAGCTTGTTTGGCATGCTGGCTGCGGCTCAGGCCGGTACGGGTCCCGGCGCCGAAGAAATTCAGTCGCGCATGATCTGGAGTGCGATAAAGTTTCACAGCAGCTACCTGGGTCTGTTTCTTCTGGCCTTCGTTCTGCCACGGAGCACACTGCTCGAAAAACTGCTGCGCCTCTCGTTGTGGTTGGTGCTTCCGATTGTCGGCGTGCTTGTTTACACGTACCCCTTTGGGGCGCTGATGCTCTGGCTGCGCTACGGTCTCATGGCCCTGGGTCTGTTCCTGCTCGCGTGGAACTTTTATGTTCGCGCGCGCCGGCGCGACTTTGCCTGAAAAGAAAGGCATCGCCATCATTTCGCTTCAAAGCTATTCGATGGCGATGCACAGCATGGAGCGATCGTCGGTGAGCCGTGCGTTTCCCCGGAAGTTGGCGTGGGCGGCCCGCAGTATGGCCAGCACTTCGTCCGGTGAAGCGCCGCTACGCAGGGCCGGAGCAATGCGCGCCGCTCCGAACTCCTCTTTGTCCTGATTGCGCGCTTCCACAACTCCATCCGAGCAGCAGAACAACAGATCGCCCGGATGCAGCCGATAGGCGCGTGGCTCCATGGTGAGCTCGGGATTGATCCCAAAGAAAGGGACCTGATGCTCGTCCATGCTCCGGGGGCTCAAGCGGAAGACCCGATTGTCGCGTCGCAGCCAGAGGAAGCCGTGGCCGTAGTCGAATGCGAGCATGATGCGGCGCCGGCGGTCGATCAGTAGTGCCACACCCGTGGCGTACATTTCCTCCGGAGTAAGCTCGTAGGTCAGGGAGTTCATCTGGCGCAGCAGGTCGGGGAATCGTTCCCGGTGGGTCTGCCGATCCATTTCGGCAACGTCTTCGGCGTAGCGGGCAAAAAGAGCGCCCATTACCGAAACCATCGTGGCCGCTTTCAGACCCTTGCCGCAGACGTCGAAGAGGAGAGCCGTGGTCAGGTCGTTTCCATGTCTGAGCACGCGCACAAAGTCCCCACCCGGACCGCTGAGCGGCGCGAGAAATGTCGCAAACATCTGATCGGAGCCCGCTTCGCTTTCGGGAAATCCATCGTACTGCATCAAACGGCGTTGGGCGGCGAGACAGGCGTTCAGGTCTGCCTGTAGATATTGATTCAGGCCATCTAACACGCGTCGCACTGACGAAACCCCGTACACTTCGCCATCAACGGTCACCACGAAAGGATCGAAGCGAATATCATCATCGCGGCGCATGAGAATCTCGGCCGCTTCCGCAAGGGGCGTGGTGCCTTCGAGCAGCACGACCCGCGGGTCCATGATCGTCGAAACCGATACCTCCGGCCTTAAAAGCAGTTCGCTGCTGTATTTGCTGCGACTCAGCATCGCCAGAAACATCTGTCGCTGAAGATATCCGTGAATCTTTCCGTCAGCGCCGGCCACCGGCAAGAAGTCGAGATGATCGTGGTCGAGGTAGAGCCGGTATACGAGCTGTACGCGCGCGTGTTCATCAATTACGCGCATTCGATCGGGATTCTCTTCGACGCTCGCCGTGGTTCTGCCAACCTCGTAAGCCGAAAAGATCGGCCGGGCCGCCCTCGGTCGAGTTGCTGTTTTCCTGCTCATGCTTCAATATGCCCATCCGCAGTGTCTGAACGATGACGTACCTGTGAAGTCGCAGAGACGCGCGCGGATATGCGCTCACGGCTTGCTCACAAGCCGTAGGCGGGCGCCGGCGGGTAAAGAGAAGCAGGCGCGGGCCCGGCCTGTCTTTCCACCTTCGGTCTTTTTTCAGGACCGATGGCTTTGTGGCTGAACACCAACCGTAGCACCAGCCAGGTCTTGCTTGCAAAGCCCGCCACGATGCGCGCGCGGGGAATGCCCAGCCGGCGCATGTTGGCGCCGTGATCCAGAAGCACCGAACCCAGGGCAGCGCTTACGGTCGCAATCCACACCAGCGGAAAAAGCAAAGACAACAAGGGGCCGCCCCGTTTCAGTTGCTGGCGGAAAAATTCGGCGTGAAAGCGCAGGTGCGCAACCTCGTCGGCCCGAATGGCGCGCAGCGTGCCGCGAACAAAGCCGGGCGGCAATGCGCGGGCGAAGGCCGTATACACATTCATGCTGACGATCTCCGCAGCCAGCAGAACCAGCAGCTTGAGACGCACCCCGAGCAGTCGACGAAAGAAGACGAACAGGGACGCGGTCCAATTTTTTTCGATCAGACGTCCGCCAAGCGACCGCACAACGTGACCGAGCAATCGGCCGTGTCTTCCTTCTTCACCCACAAAGAGTTTGAGGCTTCGTCGATAGGCGTCGTTGATGCCCGGCAAACGACAGCGATCGATTTCATGGGCAATGCGGCCTTCGCCCGATTCTCCCAACTGAAAGACAGCCAGAGAGCCGGCCAGGGCATTGCGCGAAGCGGTATCGAGGGGGAAAATCGGAAGTCCCGCCTCCGGGTGCGGGTCCGGGCGGCCCAGGTTGGCCTCGAAATGCGTCTGCCAGCGTGACCAGCAGGTTCCGGGTTGTTTGCGCCACCCCCGCCCCCGGGCCAGCCATCTTCGGAGCAGTCGTTTGCCAGAGACAAGCGCCAGAAGCGTGAGCACGATGCACCGCAGATCCTGTTCGGCGCCGCTCTGTCGCAACATGATGCGTTCGAGCGCGGCGGATTGGCGTGCGGACTGGCCGCCGAAGATTTGGCCGAGACCGGTGATACCAGGGCGCACCCGAAAACGCAGGCCGGCGCCCTCGCGATGCCAGCCGAGCCGGAGCACGTCTTCTGCTGTGAGCGGACGCGGACCCACAAGCGCCATTTCACCCCGAACAACGTTTACGATTTGTAAGAGCTCATCCAGGCCCGTTTTCCTGAGCCAGGTGCCCGTGCGTCGCACACGGCCTTCAGAAGTCAGTGTGCAGAATTTAAGAACGTTAAAGGGCCGCATATGGCGCCCCAGACGTCGCTGGCAGAATAGAACCGGGCGGCCGTCAAAGAGGAGTATAAGACCCGCGATGACAGCCAGGACCGGCCAGAGCACAAGCAGACTGGAAAAAGCAACGACGCGCTGCAACAGATAATAAGTCGATTCGATTGTTTGCATGATCGCTTTATCGCATGTACCGCTATTTTCATCCAGCACCCGGAATCAATGAGCGTTGCCAGCAGGGGCGGGCCAGGAGGCACACGGGTGTACCCTCCAGGGACCCGTGTGCTTTCATTCGCAGATCAGAAAACCTATAAATACACCATGAAGAAATCCGTAAAGAGGCCTCAGACATCCCTGCCCGCCCTTCTGGATCGGGCGCGCTCGTTGATCCGTTCCGATCGAGCGTGCCTGGTCTGGCCGGCCCGGGCCCTCCTGCACCGCCGGGTTCGTGATCGCTGGAGAAAACGTTTGCGTTTCTGGTTGGCAGAGAGTCATGGCGATGCGCTTGCTGTCGGTGCGCGGTCCAAATGGGCGCGCATTCTAATGGCGATACTGGGGTTAGCCTACGCCTTCTGGCGCGGTATGCGTCCGGTTGAAGCCTGGTGTTTCACCGGAATCGTCATCGAACTTGACATGATCCTCAATCGATCGGAGCCACACCTGAGATGACCGCCAGCACAGACCTGATAAGATTGGTAATCGTTGAGGACAACGAGAGCCTCCGGAAGGCGCTGATCACGGGGCTGGAGCAGACCGGCAAGGTGCGCATTGGTTTTGATTTCGGCGCCGCTGAAGACGTGCTTGCAGACACGGACTCGTTCGAGGCGGAAATCGATGCCGTGTTGATGGATGTGCACCTGGCCGGCCACATGAACGGAATTGACGCCGCCGTTGCACTGCGGTCCCACCTGCCACGACTTCCGGTCGTTTTTTATTCGATTCAGGACGAAGACAGTTACTTCCGGGACTTCTGTAATTCCGGAATCCTGACGCACTTTGCCTACGTGAAGAAGTCGAACTATTTGCTGCCCGATATGATTTTGCCGCTGCTCAAGGACGCGATTGCCGGAAAGGGTTTCATTGACCCGGAGATCGAGGCCCGCGTTCAAGAGGTTCGTCGTAAGGACAAAAGATCGCCCATGGACTTACTCGAACCAAGTGAACGTCGGGTCGCGCATCTTCTGGCGGTCGGGCTCAGCAACCAGCAAATCGCCGAGCGCCTGAATATCCGCGACAAGCGCACAGTGAGCCGCATAAACGGTCAAATATACGCAACCTGGGGATTGAACGATACGACTGCAGATGAAAAGGTGGCACGGACTCGCGCTTCCATAATTGTGCGGGAGGCGCGCATGATCATGTGGGACGATGATGGGACCGCCCATGTTGAAGATGCAAGCGGCGAGTGGGTGGAGTGGAACCAGGCCTGATTGACAGGATTTACCAGGTCCTCCGCATCAGCGTGGCCTTCTTCAATGCCTGGATTCTGGGCTGGCTGTGCCTTTCCCTTTTCTTCAATAGCGAGCGCCTGCATCATCGCGTCGTAATTATGGCCACGTCGCTTCTGGCCGGGTCGCTCTTCTTTGTCAGTCATGCTCTGGTCTTTGGCCGTCGCACGGATGGCGATTGGGCGGTCGCCACGGTCCTCTGGTACGCGGGGCTGGGAGTCGTTTATCTGCTGCCGATCGCCTGGTATGTTCTGGTGCTGTTCTTTGTGGCCCGCACCGAGCGCCCGTTGCCGGCGCGCTTTCGGGTGCGTTTCTGGCTGGCAGTCCTGCTTTTTGTCGGAACGGGCGCCATGCTTGCCTACGCGGGTGATCTGCCCTCGTTTGAGCAGGTTCTGTACTCCGACGAGACGTTCCAACGAAATCACTTCGCGTTCAGCGTTCTTTTGACCGTGTATGCCACTTACATAGTTGCATGCTCCCTTTTCGCCCTGCTCGGTTTGCGCGGGGAGCTGCAGTCGCCGCGAACATTTCAGGAGTTCGCGCGCGTGCAGGCGCGGCCCAGCCTGCTGAAGGCCGCGCGGGTGATACTGGTCATGAGCCTGTTCGTGGCCGTGCTGCTTTTGTGGTTTGTGCATCGGAGAGAAGTGGCCCCGTCGGAGGTTTATCAGGCTGACCTGCAATTGCTGGTGCGCATGGATCTACCAATCGCTCTGGCGATCGCAATTGGCGTGTACCATATTGGTCGGGCCACGATCGTTTACGAAATATTCACGGGCTCCCTGCCACGGGACAGCATTGTTCGCCAGTGGCGCCTGGCGCTGGTGTTCGCCTCGGTAGCGGGCCTCTTGCTGGCCCTGGCAAGCAGCCTGGTCGCGGATTCGCTGCACACCGCGCCGATCATTGGTCTGGTTTCGGTTTTTTTCTACGCGCTCCTGGGGCGTCGGTTGCTCAGGGATGAGCGCATCAATCTGGGGCGATTGCGTCCCTTTATCGGAAGCCAGAATTTGTATCGTAGTGTGGTCTCGTCGGATTCTCCAGGAGCCGAGGGAGAAGCGCTCTTCTGGTCCTTGTGCGCGGACGTACTTCAGGCTCGTCTGGCGTTCCTCATCCCTCTGGGAACTTCGCAGCCGCTTGTCGATCAGATCCTGAGCTATGGTGACGCTAACCGGTCCGTTTCTCGGGACGAATTCCAATTGCATTATTTCGATGCGGCCGCCAGCTCCCCCGGTAATTTATTCGTGCCGCTGCAGGCCGAAGCGAACGGTGGCGCGATTCTGGGACTTCCTCTCCGCAGCCATACAGAGTTGGTGGGCGCCCTTTTTCTGGGAGAGAAACTGGGGGGTGACGTATACACCCGCGAAGAAGTCGAGACCGCCCAGGCGGCCGGCGAACGCATTATCGACACGCTGGCTGCCGAAGAGCTGTCCCGATTGCTGGTGTCCCTGCAGCGTGATCGTATCACGGAAAGCAGCCTGCTGGATCGCCAGGCCCGACGCGTACTACATGATGACGTGCTTCCGGACCTGCATGCGCTGATGCTGCAAATGTCGGCCGATAGTCCTGGGGCGCAGTCGGTGCTCCAGAGACTCAGCGGCATTCATAATCGAATTTCCAACCTGCTGCGCGAGGCCCCCATCGGCGCCAGCCCGGAAATCCGGCGTTTGGGGCTGCTCGAAGCGCTCCGGCAGGTGGCGCACTCAGATCCGACCGTGGAGTTCGATCAGGTAGTTTGGGAAGAAGATCCCATTCTTGAGACACGTCTCAGCCTCTTGCCGGATTCCCTGGCCGAAGTGCTCTACTACGCGACGCGCGAAGCCGTGCGAAACGCCTCCGCCCATGCCCGTCGACCGGGCACATCTCTCAGAGTGCGAATCGGTCTTAAGTGGAACGACGGATTGCAGATTGAGGTTGAAGACAACGGACCGGGTTTTGTTGAAGAGGGAACGCCGCCGAAAAAGAGCGGTCGGGGGCTCTCCCTGCACAGCGCGATGATGGCCGTGATTGGTGGCAGCCTGCGTTCCGAGAGCGTTCCGGGGGTTCTCACCCGGGTGACGTTGCGACTGCCCTGGATGGCCTGGCAGAGCCGCCGGTCGCCGACGATCAACGCATCGCCATGATCTGATCGTGAACGGCAAGCGCGTCTGAATCCCGCGGCGCCAGGCTCAGGGCCTCTCGAATAATCTTTGTCGCCCGGTCCCGGTGAAAGAGTTTGCGGTGCGCATCGGCCAGGGTAATTAAGTTTCGTAACATCGTTCGATTGCGGGTGCGCACACGTTCACAGTATTCCGCCGCCCGGGGCGCGTCGTCAAAAGCGTTGTGAGCAAAACCGGCGAGATACAGGGCATCCGTGTCGGCCGGGTGCTGATCCACGTAGCGCGCCAGATACTGGGCCGCCAGTTCATATTCTTCCAGCGCCACGGCGGCCCGGGCCGCAAGGCGCAAGGCCCCCGAATTTCCCCGGCCCGTTAGCAGCGGCTGCAGGGTTGCCAGAGCGGAACTGAATTGTCCGGTCGCCACGGCGCGCTCCGCTTTTTCAATGCGCTGCACGAGCCCGGAATCCACGTCAGAAGACTCGACGGCTGTCTCGGGAAAGAACCCGACCCGGAGCAAGGACAGGTCATCCGTAAAGGAACCCGCCCGGGCCAGGCCCGCGTGGATGGCGCTCAGATCTCCTCCCGTGCGCTCAACCACTTCGAGGAATAGCTGCTCGTCTTCGTTGAGGCGACGGTGTCCGTCACGGGTCACCTCTAAATCGTCCCGCCCATCGGTGCCACAGATCACAATGTCCCCGGGTTTGAGTCTGTGGGTGGCCACTTGAAGTGTGCCCAGGCGCTCTTCGATGCCCAACTTCATCAGCGGCGCCGCGCCGTGCAGATAGCGCGCAACACCGCCGCGCAGGTGAACAGCGGGCGGATGTTCCGCATTGATATGATAAAGCACGCCGGACTCGTTGTCGAGCAAGCCGACGATCGCGGAGGCCAGCATCTGGCCGTCGAACGACACAAAGACGCTCTGCAGTTCACGAAAACAGCTTTTGAGCCACCATTCCGGGGCACGGTCCTGGGCAAGGGCGGAGGTCTGCGTACGCGTTATTTGCGCCTTAAAGGCAGTGCCCAGAACAATGGCGCCCCCGGCGCCCTGCATGGATTTGCCCATCGCATCGCCGTTCAGAAAAGCGGTATAACTGCGCCCCCGCAGCACGATTGTATGCGCCGCAGAAAGGTCGCCGCCCAACTCCGCCTCCCACTTCTTAAACCGAAAACGTTTCTTCTGGCGAACAAGCAACTGCACATCAATGCTATCGTGGCTGGAAAAGTTTCCGCCGAGCGGTCCCAACAAGCGGGAGGTCAAGAAATAATCTGCATCTTGCTTGAGCTTCAACTCATGAATTTCATCAAGCGTGGCCTGCAGGCTTTCCGTGCGCTCCAGAACCTTGCGCTCAAGATCGTGCGTTAGTTCCTCCGCCCGCGCATGCACCTGCATGTAACGATGGCCCAGAATGGCGGTGATATTGGAAATCAGCACCAGGAATGCAAAGCGTGAGATGTGCGGTTGGTCAATGTAGCCAAGGTGCGAGAGTATATCATGGCCGGCTGCAACCATGATGACCAGCAATCCCACCATCAGGCGCAACGCGTACCGGTTCTTCTTGAATATGTGCCAGCCCACGAACAACAAACCGTACGCCAGAAACGGAATGGCCGTATAATTCCAGATGGTTAAGCAGAGTGTTGCAGTGGGGAGCGAGCCGAACGCAGTAAAGATCGCGAGTATTCCGTAAAAGACAGAGTAGGCAACCGCCACGCGATCCAGTCGCCGCTCCAGGAAGTCGCGGAAGAAGAGTGCGAGTAGTGGGCCCAGAGCATATAGTAATATGTACTCCACTCGGGTTCGGATCATTACCTGCGAGCCAAAAACCACGTCGCGCAGATTGCTCTGGAAAAACCAGTAGGCGCTGGCCAGACCGCAGAAAGCACCGAAGTACAGATTGTACAGGTCCACGCGCCGACGGGCAAACAGGATAAGGTGGTACAAACCTCCGAAAGCGTATACTGCCAGCAGGGCAAAATGGAGGATTTCGTCGCCGTAAAAGTGCAACGCCGTTTGGTTCGCCTCACCGACAAACGGGGGTGGATGCTGGATCTCCAGTGGGTACGGCGCCCGGGCGCGCAGAACAACATAAATGTAATCCGGACCGGTCGCTGAGGGAGCCGGGGCCGGCAGAGTAAGAAGACCGCGACGATCAAAGCCGCTTTTGTACGGATCTGACGAACCGAAGGAGCCGAATCGGTTTGCGTCCAGATAAAATTCCGCGACGTCGCTGGTTGTGCCGCTGAAAAAAGCCAGCGCCTTGCCGGAACGCAAGAGCCGCGACTGCAGATCCGAAAGCGGATGGCGCACCGTAACGACCGTCGGCGAAGCAGTCTCCGTTTTCAGGAGAGGGAAGCTCCTTAATGGAAACGATGCCGTGCGCCAGGCGCCCTGATTGCCACCGCCGAGATAGGAAGCCTCGAAACCGTTCCGGAATTGCCATTGATCAACAAGCAGTTGGGTTCCTGACGGAACGCCACAGGCAGTAAGCAGACACACCAGCGAAAGAAAGCATACACGATAGCGGACCGGTTTGGGCGGTTGAACAAAAGAGCGAGCCGGCCGATCGTGGTGTTCCATAGGGGAAGGTCCAAGCCATGGTGACTTGCGAGGGGTCTGTAAAGCAGAAATACGAACTCCCGGCTGCCGCTCCATATAATAAAGTTCATTTAATATATGCGATGGTGATTCCTGGCAAAAAGCCGCCTTCGGTTGCCCTTGCGACTCCAATGGCGTCGAGCAACGCTATCGGTCCGGTGGCCCGGTAGTATAGCGGCAATCCCGCGCCAATGGCGGCCATGAGGCTGCCGGTGGCGGCCTGCAACTCGGCGTCCCCCGCCGGCCAGATCAAGGCGCAATCATTACGGGCCAGATAAAAGCCCAACGCAAGGTCAATGTTGTAGCGCGCCACTCCCAGGCCGTTGGCAATGCAGGTCGCCTCTAAGCCCCGCAGCATCGGACGCAGTTGTCTGGGAATCGCCCCGGCGGCGACGTAGAGGCCCGCTTCTGGTTCTGCGGGCCGGGTTTCCGAGAGTGGCAACGCAGGGATGCGCGCCAGCAAACGTCGAAACAGAAACGGGTACTCGATTTCCAATCGGACCGGCCCCGGGGCAGGCACTTCAATATTTATCTCCGCCGAACGGAAGCTTTCTCCAAGGCAAAGACGCCGCGCCAGTTCCAGATGACCGGGCAGTTGCTCGGCGCTTTCGACCCGTAGAGTGTAAGAAGCCTGTGGGCCCAGTAGTTTGCTCGTGTCCAGGCCCTGAAAGACACGGCCGAGGCGCGCTCGTTTTTGGGCCGGATGAATCGGGCTTATGTAAAGCACGGGCCGCTTCCCCAGGCGGGCCGAGGCCATGGCCGGTAGTTCATTGGCAACTCCCGGTCCGAGAGTGTCGAGCACGATGGCCGGCCTGCCACTGGCCAGAGCGTAACCTTCCGCCTGGAATCCTCCCGACCATTCCGATGCCGGGACAACGAGTTGGAGCCGCCGGTCCCGACCGAGGGCGTCCCAGATCGACAGCAGTTGTGCGCCCGGAATGGAGAATACGATCTTGTGACCGAACTCGTCCAGAAGTCTCGCAAGGAAGCCCCCGCCATCGCCTGAATAGACATTCGTCCTCATCGGACCATGCTCAGGCGTAGAAGTATCCAGAGCACCCGGCGCGGAAGTCGGCGTCGAAACCAGGCCCGCACAAACGACCATAAAAATCGCGCGCGTCTTTGTCCGAGCACATAATCAATCTCGGCCAGCGCAAAGTTGAGACCGGCGAAGGGAACGCTATCGCGGCGCACCAGTACTTCCACCAGCAACGGACCCGAAGCCGCCTGTGCCCGGGTCAAGGCCTCTGCCAGTTCTTCGCCGCGCTCAACGCGGATCGTTTCCAGACCCATGGAAGCGGCAATGGAGGCGTGATTGCTGGCGGGTAATTCGGTCGCATGATAGCGGCCGCCGAACAGAAAGGTTTGCTCGAGTCGAATAGATCCCCATCCTTCATTGTTGAAAAGAAAGATGACCACCCGGGCGCGTTCTTCAACCAGTTTCGCAAGGGCGGCTGTCTGGTAGCGAAAGGAGCCGTCGCCCAACACCACCCACACAGTTTGCCCCGGCGCCCGGGCAAGCGCGCCTGCGCACCAGCCCAGGCTCACACCAATGCTTGCCATCAGGTCGGGGTACAGGATCGGCCGTAGCCAGAGGAACGACCAGAGCCACATGCCGCAGCCGTTGCCTTCCGCGGCGAAGATCGTTTCGGAGGGGGCCGCATCGACGATCTGGTGAGCGACAAAGCCCGGGTCGATGGGAGCCCCGGTTCTTTCGGTGTATTCGCGTATCAGTTTTTGAAAGGCGTCTCCATGTCGCTCAATGCGACCGCGCCACAGGGCCCTTGCTTCCGAGCTGGGTCGTTGCAAGACGGGTTGAGACTGATCGGGCCGCGTCCGTCGCAAAAGTTCGAGCAGACTCGCCGCGAAATCGCCGGCGTAGCTGTTTACGAACAACTGAACACGTTCGTCCTGACGCCAGATCTCCGGATGAACCTGAATGATCGTTGCGTCTGGCACCACGATGTCGTTGAGCCCCACAAGTTCGCTTTCTGTCAGACGCGCCCCAAGCGCGACCAGCAGGTCCGTTTCCAGAAACGCTTTCATCCAGGTGACGTGGTTAGGTGGCAACACCAGGAGGCCTCGGGCTTTTTCCAGCCAGTTCTGGAGAATGGCCGGTGGCGCACACGCGGCGCCGCCGGTCAGAAGTAGCGGGCAGGCCATGCTGCGGGCCAGCTCCACGATCGCTTCCGGCGGATTCTCCAAAAGACTGCGCCGATCAATGAGCATCGCCGGGCGGCGCGCGCGAATAAAATGACCAAAGGCGATCTCGTGATCAATCGTGGGCGCGAAACGGTCGCGAAACAGGGTGCGCTCGCGCCGTTCCTGACGACGTCGCCCCTGTTCCTGCAGAGCTTCGTCGAGGCGCGCACCGAGGGTGCTTGCGCCGGAGCCGCTTCGTGATCTGGCGACGACCACTATCGGACCGGACGCTCTGCTAATGCTTTCACAGACACTCTTGAGGTCCCGGCTGCCGCGCAGCAAATGAACGCTGCGGGCAACCGCTCCGGCGCTTTCGGCCACCGCCGCGCAGTCCGCGGCGGGCACCTGTAGCAGCACGCAGAGGTCGATATGATCTGCCCAGGCTGCCGGCAGGGCGGAAAGGGCCTCAAGACTGTCCGCCAGACCCCGAACCATCGCCAGCCCCGGCCGCGCACTGCTACGGGCCCGGCCTTCGGCGGCAAGCACAGCCAGCCGGCCGTCCGGCATGGCGACAGTTCTTCGTCCCACGACGCCCGCTCCGGGTGCGCTGAAGATGGGATGGGAATCGCTGCGGGCTTTCATTTTTGATGCACGACCGAGCGGTCTCAAGGCAGGAGGAAGGCCCGATCGCGCTTCGCAACCAAATTCAAGGCCCTGACTTTCCGGTGCGGGATCATTTTTTCTCGAAAACCGCTATCGGCACTTTTATATTGGCTACCAGCGGGCCGAAATTGACGAAACGGGGTGATTCGGATGCAACTGGCTGGGCGTTGGAATACATTGGTTATGTCTCTTGTAGGGGGGGCATTGGTCGGGCTTGCGATTCCGGTGTTTGGACAGAATCAAAGTCAGGAAGCAGACCCCCATGAACAGTTGTTCGCGCCTGCAGATGAAATGCGCACGTGCCTGTTTCGCGAGGACCAGCCCGAGATTCCGGCCGACGGACTGATTTTTCATTCCAGCACCCTGGGTAACAACCCGCAGGAAGGCATCTACCAGGAAGAGATGGAACGCCTGCTTCGCATTGAAATCCGGAATGTCGCCGATGCGGTGGCAGATGCGACCACGAAGCACCGGGAACTGGCCCGGTTGTTCCCCAGCTACAGCCGTTACTACGAAATCGCCCTGGAGGACGATCCGGGCACCTGGAATGGAAACGACTTCGTAAACTACAAGAAGGTCATCGCCTTTCACTTTGACGTCGATGGCAAGATGAGCTGCATAGTGCTCGATGCCGAGCGGCGTTCGATTTACATGGAGACGGCCTGGACCCGCAAACTGATGCGCCTGTATTTGCCGGAAAACATCCAGAGTATCGAGTTGCACACCTTTCGCCATAATTATCAAACACGCAACCGGCTGGACGAGGCCGCGGCGGAAGTGCAACTGGAGGCGCTTCGCATGGTCTACCTCGATCTGCGGTCGGCGCTTTATCGCATGGACATGCAGATCGCGGCCTTTTATGATCGGCGCAATCAGCTCAATAGCTGGCAGGTTGACCTGGATTAAGAGTTCCCGTCATCGGTCGGCTTATCGCATGTAACCCCCGCCGTCGGCCCGCGTCCCAAGCAAAGGAGTAGTCATGCCACGGGCCTTTGTTAACGACCAGGTAATCGCGGAGAGCGAGCATTTTGAATCGGTGGAGGGCAATGTCTATTTCCCGCCGTCGGCCCTGGTGCGCCAATTCTTTCGAGAAAGCGACACCCACACAACCTGCGGGTGGAAGGGGGAGGCCAGCTACTACGATCTCGTCGTCGACGAGAACGTGCTGAAGGATGCTGCCTGGTATTACGCCAATCCAAAGGCCGCCGCAATCAACATTCGTGACCATGTGGCCTTTGACCGCCGGGTTCGAGTCGAAACCTGATACGCTAAAAACGCTTTTCGCGCCGGGAGCGGCGTGAAAGATAGCGTCATGCAGTGGTGGCGCTATAGTGGGGCCTTCCTGATTTGTACGGCGGTGTTCCATTTGCTTTTCGGAACCTTTGTCGGGATCCCGGCTTTGCGGGGCATTGTGAGCGAAGGTATATATAACACGATCGGGACGGATCTGGAGCGCAACGCGGTGGTCTGGTTTCTGGTGTCCGGTGTGCTGTTGCTTCTTCTGGGACAATTCGCGCGCTACTACACCCGACAGCACGATCGACCCGTGCCGCGTTTTGTGGGCTGGTATCTGCTGGTTACCTCGATCGCAGGCATTGTGCTCATACCACTTTCCGGGTTCTGGTTGCTCTTCCCGCAGGGTCTGTTGATCCTGCTGGCGCCCGGCCCTGAACCTCAGGCGTAACCAATTGCTCTGAAGGTGGCAGAACCGCGCGACCGATTGGCTCCTGGTTGATTGTTTCCGGCCACACTCTGACCGCCATTGCCCGAATCAAAGAAGCTCCAAAAACCTGTCGGGCCTGACCGTGATCCGCCAACCGCTCAGCTGCAACAGCCGTGTCGGAATCCGTCGATTGTGAAGGGTTGCTGCACGAAAGGATGAAATGTGTAGAGCCCATTCGGATGATTGACCAGGATATAGTTCTGCCCGGCTTTTCGCACCACAACAAAACGCGCGTTGTCCGTGCTGCCTGCGTTTGTCAAATAGCCGGAAGAATAATCCGGCAGGCCGGTTGGTGTCACATCGAACGAATTGAAGCTCCTGAAATGGTCAATCTCGTAACGCACTTCGTTTCCCGGCAGGAAATCCCAGAAGCGCTTGTTGGAACTGAAAAACGAAATGTCGCTTCCAACGATCGAACTTTCCCGGTGATAGCGAAACTGACGTTGCGACAAAAGCCAGCGTTCCAGATTCTGGTCGCGTTCGACTCCGCCCGGCTCCCATTGCACACTTTCCGCTACGCTTAAAAGATTATTGAAATGCCGATACCACAGCTGTTGGTCCTGCGCAAAGGTGCTGTTGCGCCGGATCATGTCGTAGCGGAAGTATTTGAGTCCGGTCCCGATGATCAGCGAGTATCCTGGTCCCTGTATCATCCACGCAGCGAGGTAAAAGCGGTCGTCGTTGTCCTGTTCCAGGGCAAGACCCGTGTACTGCAGCCCGTTGTTCAACGTGCCTTCGGCAATCTTCGTGATGCGCGCCGGGTTCAACTCCAGGTTCGCCATGGCGAGCGGTGCGCGACCGATTAGAAAATTCTGTAACGCGGCCAGGGGGCTTACGGGCACGTTGGGCTGTAGTTCATAGATGACGCGGAACTCTGACACGCTTCCTACAGCATCGGCCCGGCCGGGCAGGCGAATGCATTGTAAAACCATCATGTTTGCGAAAGGACTTTCTTCTACGGTCCATCGGTCAGGAAGATGGCGCAGTCGGTAGGCGAAAAACCCGAGCTCAGGACCGGTGGATGCCTGTGTGCCCGCTTGCGGGACAGAAACCCGCACGTTGTTGAGTGACTGCCCGAGAGCAGGGATCACCTGTTGAAAAGCGGGCGCAGTTTCGGCCATCGCAATGACGGCCTGAAAACGGGAACCCGTAGAAAAAGCGTAGTAGGCTGTGTAACGTAGCCTGCCCTGCTGGTCGCGTGACACACGACTCTGAAATACATAACCCGCGCCGGAGGCCGTCACGCCCTGCTGTGGTCTTTCCGGATACACGCGCAGCGTCTGGCGCCCGCGTTCCATGCCTGTAATGCCGTTCAAAAGAAATTGGACCGCCGTCCAGGTGCGTTCGTCCGAGGGTTCGACGATGGTGATCGCTGAGCCGGCGTATTCGGGGGACGTGATCGTCAGCGTGCTCTCGGCCGGATTTCCGGCCCAGTTTCCGGGCAAACTGAAGCGCAGTCTTTGAAATTCAATCGTGCTTTGTTCGACCGAACGGGTGCGGGGCGCGTCTTCGGGGATTGCGCGGGGTTCGCCCAGGTCGGCGGCGGCGCTGCTTTCGGCTTCCGATTCGGACAAAATTGGTGTCAGAGCGGTCAGGCCCGCCAGAAACACGACCGACGCCCGCAGAGTAAGATTCCTGAGAGTCATGATAGAACTAAGCCCGTCGGTGGCTCAGCCGCAAGCAGAAAACCCCCATCGGCGGTCGAGCCCGGGCTATCTCAATCAGAGCGTGATTTCGTGAATCTGATCCAGTCGTTGGGCCAGTAGCCGCGCCAGAAAAATTCCGTAGTGCGGTTGCTCTTTAATGGCGTTGATAAACGCTTCTTTTGATATACGAATACAAACACCACGCCCTACGGTTACGACGGTCGCCGACCGGCGATTGTTCAAGAGAAAAGACATCTCCCCCAAAAAGATATCGGCCGGAGTCAGAGTGGAGATCGCGCGACCATTGGCAATGATATTGAATTCACCGGAGATTATGTAGTAGAGATGGCTGGATTTCTCTCCCTGCTGGAAGACAACCTGGCCGTCCTCGAAGGAGACTTCTTCCATGTTCGTGAAGACCCTGGGAACGACGTTCACTTCATCGATGTGATCGATCTCGAAAGAAACCTCGTTGCCGCGATCATTGTAGGTCAGCCGGGAAAGATAGTGCCGGGCCATCATGATGCCGCGGCCGTGTAACTGATCGACGTCTACTTCGTACTCGTTCTCATAGGCGCGCCAATCAAAGCCTTCGCCTTCGTCGCGAATTTTGACAGAACTTTTGCGCGGTGTAATGCGATAGCTCACGTGCACGCGCTTATTCTGAATTTCAGGGTCTTGATTCTTCTCGTTGATGAGGCGCATCGCGTCTGAGTTTTCACGCAAATACGCTTTTTTCTCTTCGTAAGTGACGCGGCAGTTACCGTGTTCGATGGCGTTGATGATCAACTCCATGAGGGCCGCATAGAAGTTCTCTTTTCTCTCGAGTCCTATCAAGTTTGAGTTAAACAGAAAGTTTGCAATGAGGTTCGAATAGACCGACGCCTCGAAGGGGTCGTTTTCGATCTCGAACGTGCCCGATAGATTGGATTGCAACAGAGCATGGATGTCTCTTTGAAAGAGGATGCTCCGGTTCTCGCGCAGGACCTGGAGCACTTTAGGTAGATAGCTCTCAAGGCGTGCCTTTTGAATCAGGGCTACAATATTCACGCCACCCAGGCGCTTGAGCAGCTCCTCCTCGTTCTCGTGATCAAAAATGACGATGCTGCCGCCGAAGTGCAACCAGGGATCGTGTTTGATGATCTCAAGCGTTTCGTCAACCTCCGCGCGATAGTTGATGATATCGATTTCGGGGAGTTCGTAATTCAGGTACTGAACGAAGGATTCGCGATCGCCCAGGAAAATGGCGTTAAAGTCCTCGTCAAAAGGAGCAACGATCTTCTGAATTCGATCGTTCAGGTCCTGGTCTGAGCTGAGTACAGCAATGTTTCGCATAACTTTTCTGGGCGCCCGCTTTTGCGTTCCAAAACCGGGTATGTGCTTCCCCCGCTCCCGGTCCAATGTTTGCCTCTCTAAGCCGCCTGCAGGAATTCCGGTCTGACAGGATCTTCAGAGCCGGGTTTTGTCGCATGCTTATCCCGGGCCCGAAAAAAGAAAACCAAAAAGGAGGCCGTCTTGTTGCCCGGAACAGCGCATCTAAAGGCGCCCGGAGTTGCAGGCCGCGTGATCCGTAAAAACTGCTAAAACAGATAGGTTGCCTGCAGCCGAAAGCCCAGATCGTACTCCCGCTCCTTCGAGAGAGCCCAGGGAACACTCAGGCCCACGACCAGATCCCCAATTTTCAGGTTCACTCCCGGCGCGAGCACCTGGCCCGAGAACGCGGCCTCTCCCGGATCGCGCAGGTGTTTGTACTGATATTCAAGCATAAGGTCGATCCAGCTGAAGGAAAACGCCAGGGCCGACTCCAGAAGCCAGTAGCGCCGAAACTCCTGCTCGTCGTCTTCGCGAAACTGACGATTCGTCTGGCTGTTGTAACGCGCCCCAACCGCGAAGAAGAACCAATCCTGGCCGAGACGCAGGCCGGCATAGGGTTCCACATTTCCGAACTCCTTAGAACCGATACCGGACTCTTCGTTCCCGGTGGCCAGATTTCCAGCCAGTCCAAAGTAGGGCATCCAGCCACCGAGGTCCCAGCCCAGCTTTGCCCCCAATTCGATATTGTCCAGGTGGCTTCGACGCTCGCTGTCGGTGATCCAGCGCCGGGTGTACGGCACGCTGGCGTGCAAAGAGAAGAAGTCGGTAAAGGCGTACTCTCCGAAAGCGTACAGGCTCTGCCTGCGCTCAAAGAATTCGTGTCGGCTGAGCTCGTGGTTGGAGAAACCCAGGCCCACACGACTGCGCGGCGCCATGTTTTTTATGAAGAGGAACTCTGGCCCGGACGATGGCGCTGCCTCAAGAGTGCCGGCCGCTCCGAAAGCGATCGAAAGAACCAAAGCGGCGATTTGCATTCGAGTGCGCATTTGATTCAGCGCTCCTGGGTGATCAGGTTCAGCATGCCCGCGTAGCGACTCGCGATGATGCGAAAACCAATTTCGTTGGGATGAATGCAGTCAAGCTTGAGCGTCGGGTTGGAAGTCGGCGGTCCGCCAAGGGTTGCGCGCAGATCCAGATGATACACATTCGACATGGAGGCGGCGATTGCAATCTGGCGGGCGTTAAACGCATCGAGAATGGTTTGCATCCGCGACTCTTTTTCGGCCAGGCTCAACCCTCCGGCTGTAACGTTGCAGAAAGACACCAGGGCCGGATTCGCGTAATCGTACCCGTGGATGATCCAGGTGAGTGGCTGACCGCCATAACGGTTCTGTTTGATATAGTCGCCCTGGGCGACCAGGCTGCGCAGATTTGACTCGTAGGCGTTGAGCCGTGCATTCACGACCGGTGTGATGTCGGCTACAGCGTAGTCGTTGATGTCGTCGAGCATGTCATTGCCGCCGAGGCTCACAAGCATGTAGGCCAGGTTCGGCCCGGCCTGTTCAATGACGCGCTGAAAACCCCGGGCCGTGTTCAGGTCGCCACTGATTGTCTGTCCGGCCAACACGACCGAAGTCAGCCGATACCCGTGGTCCTGGATAAGCCAGTCATGGAGGTCCCGCTGTACCTGGGCTCCGTAGCCGAAATCGGTCCAGCTATCGCCCACCATGCCGAAGCGTGTGTTTTCCTGATAGCAGAGGGACAGGATATTGCATTCGATCGCCGTGACCAGATCGTCCTGTTTGGAAGTGTCGCAGGCGCCGAACAGGCCTGCCGCCGCGAAAAGACACAGAAAGCGTGGCGCGACGCTCCGAAGCATGCCGCGTATATCTCAGCGGCCCGCCGGTACGTCAACTCCGAGACCGGGTCTTTCAGCTTCCGGTGCCGGTGATGTCTTCGCTGTCGCCTTCGGCCGCGATGGCGCGCAAGAACAGCTCCTCCTGCCAGGATGTCGCGTTTTTCAGGCCCGGCACATTGTAGGGTGTGTGGCCCGGTGCGGCCGGCGTTGTGTTCTGTCCCATGTGGATGTTTTGCCTCTACATGGGATGTGGCTCGACTTCGGGGAAACCCCCGGCCGAAAAGAGAATTTTGGAACCTTTCCGATGGAACCCGAACGACAGGTCGGCCGTCTTAATGATGCCCCAGGCCTGGACCGCCGATGCTTGTGGGGCACTCGTTCCATTACATTTTTTTATGAATCGATTGCCAGGATTTCAGGACCTTGCTAAAGGTCCTAAAAAATCTGGAGGAGTTCATGTTACGCTTATTGTCCAGGAGAGTTGTCGGCGTGCTTTGTGTTGTGTTCCTGTCCCTCGGGCTGAATACGTGTGTCGACTGCGACCAGCAACGGTCAGATCGGGATACCTGTTCGGCTTTGTCCCTGCTGGCTTACGCAAACTGTTTAAACACCGGCACATCTTCAAGCTGCTTCTCGACTTTGCTCGCGGGCCTCATTTTGTGCGACACCGGTGTGGACAGCGTTTGCGATACGGACGGAGACGAATAGGTTCGGTGTTTGGTCGGTCGGGGGAGGGCCGTCTTCCGGGATGCTTTCCCGGGAACGGCGTTTCAACCGGCCAGTTCACCGCCGCAGCTGGAACCAGCTCCGGCCGTACAGCCGTAGCAATGATTCGCGGTCGCAATTCTTCGTTCGCGAAAAGCACGCGCATCAAAGTCGGCGATGTGGCGTATTTCGGCAGGCATGCCCAGCATCTGGTTGAAGTCGCAATCGAATAAATAGCCGTCCCAGCTGACCGAAATCTGATTGCGGCACATCAACCCTTCAATGGTGGCCGGGTTGAACGCGTTGGCCAGGGTTTCCATGTACTGCTGGAATTTGTTTTTGCGGACGAGCGCGTCCAGAAAGCGGTTGATCGGCATGTTGTTGATGCAGTACAGACTATTAAAGACAATGCCATAGTTCTGGCTCAGGTGCTCGCGGAAGTCGCGCTCGAGTTCGCTCTGAGAACCGCTTAGAAACAATCCCGACGGGTTGTAGACCAAATTCAGAGGCAAATCCGACCCGTAGCCGCGCGCGTTTAGTTGTTTCAAAACTGAAATTGATTTTTCAAAAACTCCGCGGCCGCGTTGCCCGTCGGTGCGTGCCGCCGAGTAGTGTGGGAGTGACGAAACGACCTCCACCCGATGCTCGGCCAGAAAGTCCAGCAGCCATTCGTACCCCGGCTCTTCCGCTATCGTCAGGTTGCAACGGTCGATTACGTGTTTGCCGGCCCGTACGGAAGCAGTAACGAGCTCGCGGAAGTGCGGGTTCATCTCGGGTGCGCCGCCGGTCAAATCCACCGTGCGAATCTCGTCCAGATTCTCGATCAGATCAATACAGCGGGCTACTATTTCCGGACCCATAATCTCGGTGCGGCGGGGGGAAGCATCCACGTGACAGTGGTGGCAGGCCTGATTGCAGAGGCGGCCCACATTGATCTGCAATGTCGAGATGCCGATCGCCTCCAGGCGTTTCGACCCCGTCGCCTCCGCAAGCTGATCGACAAAGCTCCGGTCGTAAAGAGCCAGACAGTCCAGTTGTTCCGTTTCGGTCATGGCTATCTAGATACTCAGATCGTCCACGTGGTTCATCATCTGCACACCATGCACCAGCACAATACCGGCCGACATGGCGGCCGCCACGTGGATCGCTTCATTCATTTGCTGTTCATCTGCGCCCTTCTCCAGGCACGCCCGGCTGTAGGCGTCAATGCAGTACGGGCAACGCAGGGCGTGCGAAACGGCCAGCGCTATCAAAGCCTTCTCACGCTCGCTGAGTGCTCCGGCCGCCATCGCCTTGCCGTAATATTCGAAGTATTTGTCGCCGAGTTCCTTGTTGACGCGGCCTATCTCGCCAAATCGGCCCAGGTCATTTTTGTCGAAGTAGTACGGTCGTTCTTCTGCCATGGTTCTCGGCTTATGATGTCCCGGCCGTTTTGTGGTCACATACTTTTTCTATTGGTCTCGTGTCCCATGTGCTGTTCGGGCGATGCAGTCCTGTATTTTTTGACGCGTGGGCCATCGACCGTACCTCTCAGCGGTTGCTTCAGGGATCGGGGCTGCTCTTGTCTGGGGCGGATTTCCCGTAATCAGCAAGTTGGGCCTGGAGCAAAGCCTGGGCGCGCTCGACATCACGGCTCTGCGCTACCTGGTCGCCGGTTTGATTCTTCTGCCCGTGCTGATCTCCCGCGGTTTTCAGAAACTGCCGGTCTTCGCCATAGCAGTTCTGGTCTGTGGCGCGGGCGCCCCGTACCTGTTGCTGGCCGTCGGGGGGTTGCAGTATGCGCCGGCCAGCCATTTCGGCATTATTGGTCCCGGGAGTATGCTGCTGTTTTCGGCCCTCGGAGGCCGGCTCTGGCAACACGATCGTTTCTCTGCCATGCGCATTCTTGGCATGGTCGTGATCGTTTCTGGAATTCTGGTTTTGGGCTGGGAGGGATTGTTCGCGGTCGGCGAGAACATCTGGATCGGTGATCTGATGTTTGCTGCAGCCGGCCTATTCTGGTCCGGCTACACTCTGGCCGCGCGCCACTGGCATGTGGAGCCGTTGCATTCGATCGCGATCGTTTCCGTGCTGTCTATGGTTCTGTTTGTTCCGCCGTATCTGTTGTCGGATGTGAGCCACCTGCAGACGGCGCCGCCCGGTGAAATTTTGTTACAGGCTGTGTTTCAGGGCCTGTTTTCGGCCACGCTTGCGCTTCTGTTTTATACGCGGGCGGTCTTTGTTCTGGGCGCCGCCAGGGCCGCGCTCTTTGCCGCGCTGGTGCCGGCTTTTGCCTGTGTGCTTTCCATACCGGTCTTGGGCGAATTTCCGACATCTTTTCAGCTGATCGGCGTGGCCCTGGTCACCATCGGCATGATTCTGGGATTGGGATTGCGGCCCGTAATGGCTGTCCCGGCGCGGTCAGAACCGCGGCGGGATGCCGGGGAAATAGAACGCGACTGATTGCGCTTGTGTCCCGGCTGTCGCCGGGCAGCCTGCCACGAAATTCATGGTCTCCTTTATGAACGATAGCGGGATCGGAACAAGGGCCGGGCGTGCGCGCCGGCCCGGAATCAAGTATGCGATCCCGGCCCTTGCAATGTTCTTCCTTGCCTTCGCACTCGGTCCGAAGCTCGCCGCCGAGCCTCTTGAGAGCAGCGTAGTAGAAAACGGCGAAGCCTTTGACCTGAGCCGCCTTGGCTGGCGAGCGGCTCCGCTTGAGGATTCCGAGAACGCTACTGCAATCGCCCGCGCGTATTCGCTGGACGACGGCGCCGCGCAAACTCCGCCACCGGATCGCTTTGTTTCGGTGGCAGCTTTTCCAATTCGGATGAATCGGCTCTTCCCTACCGACGTGGGGCCGGAGTTGCGTGATTTCTTGCTGACCACGTCCTTTTCTATCAACGCAACAGCGACTGAACGGTTGCGGCAACCGGCTCTATTGCTGCCGGGCATTGGTGAAGGTTGGTCCGTCTTTCTAAACGGAGTCCAGATCGGCAGCAGCACTGGCGAGGGATCCGCGCAAGGCCTTACGCCGCGCTACATGCGCAATCTCGTTTTGCCCTTTGATCGTGACGTCTTGAACGAGACGAACCGACTCGTCATTCACCTTCGTGGATACGCACCGGCAACGCCGCTGGCCGACAATTTTCTGTTCGGTCTCACCGTGAATCGCGGTTATCTGCTGGGATCCGAGAACGCCCTGAAAGCGTCCACCGAGCAGTACGGTGAAATTACGCTCTATGGCGTGTACATATTCTTTGGACTGTACCACATATTCCTGTTTCTGCACCGGCGCAAGGAACGGTACAATCTCTTCTTCGGCCTCTTCTCAATCGTACTCGCTCTGTACCTGCTGGCGTTTACGAATCGCGCTTTTCAGATGGTCGAAAATAGCGCCTATCTGATTCTGATCGCTTACCCGGCCCAACCCCTGGCGCTGGCGCTCTTTTTGCCCTTTCTCGAGAGTTACTTTTATCCCGACCGGCCCATGCCGCGAATTCTGATCGGGGGGCTGGCGGCAAACTTGAGTGTCGCGGCATTCCTCCTGATCAGCCCTTACCGCTTCGCGCAATCCGGTTTGATCTTCTGGTATCTGCTGGCGGCGCCTCAGATCCTGTATCTGTTGGCCTTCATAGCCGGAACCATACGTCGCAGACTGCCCGATGCGCGCAAGCTTGCCATGGCGCTTGTCATGGGGCTCGCTTTGATGGTCTGGGACATTCTGGATACGGTTCTTTTTCGCACCCAGATCCGACTTATCCAGTTCGGACATTTGACAATCATCATGGTGCTGGTGGGACTACTGGCCCGGCGCTTTGTCCGGGTGTACAATCAATCCGAGGAGCTGGCCGCAAATCTGGACAACAAAGTCAGCGAGCGGACCCTTGAGCTGCAGAAAACCTGGCAGAAACTTGAATCGGCCTATCGCCAGGCGGAGGGTTCCCGCAAAGAAATCGAGAAGCTATCGGAGTTCTCCCGTCTGCTGAACGAGACCACGAACTACGAAGAAGTTGTCCTGCGAATCTTCGAATACATCGAAGTGACTTTTGATATTGAAGGTATCTGGCTTTTGCGCGTTGACCGGCCGACTCAAGAATTTTACCTCACCCGCGTTTCGGCCGCCAGCCTGGAACACTACGATGACGAAACCATCGCATTCTTCCGGAACACGCGGTTCAAGCTGGACGAAAGCGCGGGCACAATCTATCATGTTTACCAGAAGAAGAAGCCGCTGTTCTTGCGTCGTATTCGTCTCGATCGGGCCAGCCAGCCTTTCGATCGCCTGGTGGTAGAGCGCCTGGGGCTCGAGTCTGCGCTGGATGTGCCGCTCGTAATCCACGGAGATGTGACGGGTGTCGTCATATTCACGCGCTACCAACGTAGCCTGAACCTGAGCCGGGGCGACATTGGGACGATTACACGCTTTTGCGCTCAGGTGGCCGGCGTTCTCCATACGGCTTCGCTCTTCCAGCAGGTGGAACGGGAGCGCGAAAAATCGGACCGGTTGCTCTACAATATTTTGCCGGACGCGATCGCGGACGAACTCAAGGAGAAAGGCCAGGTCCGCCCAAGAAAGCATGAGGATGTAACGATACTCTTTACGGACTTCAAATCATTTACGTCTGAAGCCGAGCAGATGCCGGTAGAGGAACTGGTTGAAGATCTTGATGCGGTCTTCGAGCAGTTCGATCGAGTGTGCGCCCGCTACGGTATCGACAAACTCAAAACAATCGGTGACTCGTACATGGCGGCCGGCGGGCTTACCGTTGTCAATCATACGCACCCCGTTGACGTGGTGCTTGCTGCGATGGACATTATGGACTTTGTTACACAGGTTAACGAGATTCGTCGCGAAATCACCGGGGGCAAATTCTGGACCATGCGAATCGGCGTACATACCGGACCGGTCATCAGCGGCGTAATCGGCAGGGCCCGTTTCGCGTACGACATCTGGGGGGACGCGGTGAACCTGGCCTCCCGTATGGAGACTGCCGGCACGCCGGGGCTGATCAATATCTCTCAGAAATCCTATGATCGGGTGAAGTATTTCTTCGATTGCGAATACCGTGGTCGAATCCCGGTGAAGAATCGTGGTCAGGAGAACATGTACTACGTGAAAGGCATTCGCGCATCGTTATCCAAAACGCAACCTGGCCGCGTCCCGGACGACGACTTCCGGAGGCTTTACGACCGCTTACACAGCGGCGCCCGCCTGCGCTTTAAGAGTGAGTCGTCGGCGTCCGGGGCCGGTTCCTGAAGGAGTACCCATCGGGCTGCACCTCAGATCTTGCGGCCGTAATAAAGATGGTCGTATGTGGCGCCGTCCATATGCACGACGCCAGGTAAGCGTCCCCAGAGTTCAAAGCCGGCTTTCTTGAGTAAGGCGATGCTTGCAGAATTGCAGTCAAAGACAATGGCGAAGGCCGTTTCGTAACGCAGATCGCGGCAACGCTCGAGCAGTGCGTGCAGAAGGGCGCTTGCGATTCCGAGTCGGTGAAAATCGGCGTGCACGTAGTAGCTTACCTCGACGGTTTTTTCGAGAGCCGGCCGACCCGGCCGGTACGGACTCAGGTAGGCGTAGCCGACAACCTGTCGATCCAGGCGCGCGACCAAAAGCGGATATGCGGAAGTCAGGTGGCTTTCAAACCAGGCGCAACGGTCCGCCGCCAGGACGATTTCTGTGTCTCCGGTCGCCACGCGGCTGGCGATGGCCTGGTTGTAGATGACCACTATCGCTTCGAGGTCCTCCGCTGTGGCGTCTTCAATTACAGGCTTCATAAGAGACCCGAAGCGCTCAAGACTATGGTTTCGACTCGCTCGCGGCCTGCGCGCCCGGCGTCATGGGGTTGTGTTTCAGCGCTTGTTCGAAACGCGCCAGTTCCGCCTGCACGCCGTCTGCCGCCAGAAGAAGGGATGTGCCCACGAGCGCCGCGTCGAAGTCCTGCAGTACGCGCCCTATGTTCTCGGAGCTGAGTCCCGACTCCGCCACCCGCACACTACCGGCCGGCAGGCGGTCCGCGAGCAGGTAACGGTCGCTGACGATCGAGTGATCTGCGACGGGAAGAAACCGGCGCAACCAGTGTTGCAGGCCGAGTCGGCGGGAATCCAGTTTGCGGGAATTGATGCCACAGATACGCGCCCCGGTCGGGAGCATCGAAATTTCCTGTTCGTCGTGGGCTTCGTAGAGTACGTCCAGACCCAGGGACTGCGCACAATCTCCCAGGCGTTGCAACTCCTCAGCGTTCAAGATCGTGGTCATGAGTAGTATCGCATCGGCACCGTAGGCGCGGGCTTCGAAGATCTGGTATTCATCGATAATAAAATCCTTTCGCAAAATGGGTTTGGAAATTATCGACCGCAGTTCACCCAGCTGCATAATCGACTGGCCGAAATAGGTTTCATTCGTCAGCACGGAAACGGCCCGGACAATCTCGCTCTTTTCGTACGCAACCGGCGCGGCCGCGACGTTTTCGGCCCGCATGGAACCCATGCTTGGCGAACGCACTTTGATTTCTGCAATCAGTCCCTTACTTTTGCGAAGAGCCTGCTCCAGAGAACGGGGCGGCTTTGCGCGGGCGGCCCGAAGCTGGATTTCGCTATCGGTCGTCAGTCGGCGCGACCGGGCGATAGCGTCGCGGGTGTCTGCCAGAATGGACTTCAGAATTCCTGATTTTGCGTGCGCCATGACCCCTCTCCCGGTGGCTCAACAGCAGTTTCAGCGGTGCTTCGGAGGGTCAAGCCTTCGTGTCTGATGCCGGGCCCGACGCCAAAATCGCTTGCAGCCCGGAAGATGATTATCCCAATTCAGCGATGATCGACGGCGCGCGCCGAAAACGTGTCAGAGGGCTGGCGGTCGCACCCCTTCTACTCGCACTGTTCGGTTGCGCCCGGTCGGATGCGCCATCGCCTCCAGAGATCACCGGCGGCGTCGCCGATCTTTCGGGCTGGGACTTCGCGACCGACGGCATCGTGGCGCTTGATGGAAACTGGGAATTTCTGCCCGAACAGTTTTTGCAGGGTGCGGAGTTCTCCGGGCAAAGGCCCCTCAATGTGTCCGTGCCCGGCGGCTGGAGTGGAGCGGTGGATGAATCCGGCGGCCGGCCCTTCGCAGACGGGTGTGGTTCTGGAACATACCGGCTGAGATTGCAACTGCCGGATGACTACGGATCCGTGCTCGCGCTCCACCTGCCGCGCCTCTACACAGCATCTGAAGTCGATATCGACGGCCAGCTTGTCCAGACCTTCGGCGTCCTGTCGAAGACGGCCGAAGATGCAGAACCGGAACCGCACGCGAACATCATCGTTTTTCATCCAGCCTCATCGGAAGTGGAGATCGTCGCGCGCATATCGAATTTTCACTTTCGCGATGGTGGCATTCGCCATTCGGTCCTGTTGGGCTTGCCCCGGCAGATTCAAGAGCAACACGAGAATCGCCTGGATCAGGACCTTTTTCTCGCGGGTGCGTACCTGATCATGGGATTTTATCACATTCTGCTTTTTGCTTTGCGTCGTTCGGATTTCTCACCGCTCTCTTTCGGTCTGGCCTGCGTGGCCCTGGCCGTCCGGCAGACCCTGGTCTGGGAATTTTCGCTCCCGGCCCTTTTTCCCCAGCCCGGCTACGAACTCTATCTGCGATTGGAATACCTGACGATGCTTGTTGTTCCGGCCAGCGTGTGGGTGTATGTACGTCTCTTATTCCCGGAGGAATATCCGGCGCCGGTGCTGCGGCTCTTGCTTTTGCTTTCGGCTGCTCTCTCCCTCTTTACTCTATTTGCGCCCACGGTTGTCTTCAGCCGGTATCTGATCGTATACCAACTGCTATTGCTGGCGGGCAGTTGCATATCAGCTGCCTTCATCGGTCTGGCCTTGAAGCGTCGCCGTCCCGGCAGCGCATTGATCAGCGTGGGTGTTCTGGTGACCCTCGCAGGCACTCTCGCCGTAATTCTGTACTACATGGGCTTCACCCAATTCGGCGATTACGGTCGCTATTCACTGCTGGGTTTTATCGCCTGCAACGCGGCTCTGATTTCCGTGCGTTACGAACGAGCCTTTCGAACCGTAAAGCGTCTTTCAGGAGAACTGAGCTCCAAGAATGAGGAGCTGACGCGCCTGGACCGCCTCAAGGACGATTTTCTGGCCAATACTTCGCATGAATTGCGCACGCCGTTGAACGGAATCATCGGCATTACGGAATCTGTGCTGTCGGGGGCCAGCGGGAGCCTGAACGAGTCCACCCGCCAGAACCTGCGGCTGGTTGCCTCAAGCGCCCGGCGTCTCAATAATCTGGTAAACGACGTGCTGGACTTTTCCAGATTGCGGCATGCGGACCTGGCGCTCCGGCCGGTCGCGGTCGATCTGGATTCGGTGATCGAAGTAGTCCTTTCCCTCTCACAACCGTTGCTGACCGATCGTCCGATCGAACTGCGGCACCTGCGCAAGCCCGACCTGCCTCCGGTGCTTGCGGACGAGGACCGGGTCGAGCAGATACTGCACAACCTGGTTGGAAACGCTGTCAAATTTACGAAGCAGGGACACATCAGCGTGGGTGCGTCCTTGCTGCCGGCGGCCCCAGGACGCGAGGCCTACGTCGAGATTTTCGTGGAAGATACGGGCATCGGGATACCGCCGGACAAGCAATCTATGATTTTTGAAAGTTTTACCCAGGCCGACGGATCCATTTCGCGGGAATACGGCGGCACGGGCCTCGGGCTTTCTATCTCGCGAAGACTGGTGGAATTGCACGGGGGAGCGATCGCGCTCGCCTCCACCCCCGGCCGGGGATCGCGCTTCAGCTTTACACTCCCGGTTGCAAACGAGCAGACCGCGGTTGTGCGGTCTGACAAAAGCGCAAAACGATCGGTTGGGCAACCCGCTTTGCCCGAGGAACAACTCGAAGTGTTCGGCGGGGACGACACTGCCCCGCCATCGGGTCACATCTTGATTGTCGACGACGATCCAGTGAACCTCCAGGTTTTACGCAATCACCTGCTGCTCGAAAGGTACCGCGTGACGTACGCATCGAACGGGCGCGAAGGTCTGCTCGCCCTTGAGAAGAACCCGGAGATAGATCTGGTGCTTCTGGATGTCATGATGCCTGGTCTGACAGGCTATGAGGTGGCGCGAATCATTCGTGAAACGCGATCGACGACTGAACTTCCGATTATCCTGCTCACGGCGCGCACGCGCATCAACGACCTGGTGACCGGTCTTGAAAGCGGGGCCAACGACTATCTCACCAAACCTTTCGACGCGCGTGAACTTCTGGCACGCGTACGTACAATGTTGGAGCTGCGTCGCGCGGCCCGGACCCAAACGAGCCTGGAGGCCCTGCGGGCTGAACTGGAACTGGCCCGCACCATCCAGCAATCGCTCCTGCCCGACACCGTTCCGTCAATTCCCGGCCTCGAGGTGGCTGTTCGGTATCGGTCCATGGAACTGGTCGGCGGGGATTTCTATGACATTCGAACGACCGAATCGGGCGCCGGCTTTTTGATCGCCGACGTCTCAGGCCACGGTGTTCCGGCGGCGTTGATTGTCTCTATCGTAAAGACGGCCTTCTGGTTTGAAAAAGAACACCTCGCGACTCCAGCGGAGCTGCTTTCCAGCATGAACCGAATACTGACCGGAAACATCAAGAGCGAATTCGTTACGGCCTGCTATGCGTACGTGGACCTTGAACAAAAGCGTTTGCTGGTGGCAAACGCCGCGCATCCCTCGCTACTGCTTCTGAAGCGCGATGGAACCCCGGTTCGTGAAATTCGGCCCCGGGGACGGCTGCTCGGCTTTTTTGACGAAATCAGCTTTCAAACTGAAAGCCTGCAGTTGGAAGCGGGGGACCGGCTTTTGCTCTACACGGACGGCATTTTTGAAGCCGAGAACGAAAATCAGGAACTGTACGGCGAAGAGCGTCTGCACGCTTTCTGCCAACAAAAGGAAGGCCTCCGGGCTGACGCCTTCGCGGACGGGCTTCTCGAAACGCTGATGGATTGGAGCGGCGGCGCCGAATCCATTCAGGACGACATCGCACTCATTGTAGTCGACGTTCTTTAGCAAGCTCGCGCATTGCTTTACAGTTCCTGAGGCTCTTCGAAACATTTCCCGGTCGGCGTGATACTGATCATGCGGTCGACGCCCAGCACGCGCGTATCGCCCGAACCCTTTTCTCTAATCAGCGCGTACAGCCGGCCGCGATAGGTGAAGAGCCGCAGGGGATCGATTTCTGATTCCTGAGGTTTCGGCAGGTTCGTTGAGGAGTATCGAATCGCGCAGGTTTGCAGGCTCAGGATCGCCGTGTTCAGGGTGTCCATCATGTCGGCCCGATCGGCAGGCGTTTTTGAGATGCCGCCATCGTTCATCACGAATTCCTGAATTTGCTCAAGGCGTTTGGTCATCTCGGGCGGTAGCGCCAGTTCCAGCTTGCGAAAGGCCGCCGCGATGTGCTCTTCCATCTCGGCGCCCCGCATAGTATTCGGGTCAGCTTTTAAGGAATAAAGCGCGATCATTTCGGCCAGACTGAAATCAATGCGCGGCAGGGTCAGGTTCGGCAGCCGTTCGACAAACTCCTCGGGTAAACGAAAACGCTTGGTGTTTCTCTCAAAAGGCTCTTCGACGATCGGTAGACCCAGGCGTTCGGCGAGCTTAAAGTAGCGATGGACCGTACGCCGATCGACCTGTAACCCCTCGGCCAGGCTTTCGATGGTTGCTCCGTCGGGCCCGGCCAACTGGTCTACGAAGAGCAAGAACTGATAAACATTGCGTCCGCGGTCGACCATGTTGACTACCAACAATGGACGAATGGCACGTGCGGGAAAATGTAATACTGCAGCATATTAATAAAAAATAAATTGTGTGACCAGATATGTCATAACCAGCGTGGCAACGGGTTGAGGCGACCTGAGACAGAACCGGGCACACATCGCTCACGAAAGGTTAACCCTTCGCGGGCGCCGGGCAAAACTGCATGCAGGTTCGGGCTCCACTCACGAAACGCCGTTCAGCTTTCACCGGCATCGTCCTGCCGACCCGCCGCAAAGAAAATGCTTCGCCTCATTCGGCCCCGGGCACCAGGAGCCCGGGCGTTGCGAAGCCACATCGGCGCCATGTCCGCAAACACGGCCGGCGTCGAGGAGGGCTGCTCCGGGCCCGTCCCTTGAGCATGCGACCGACCCTCCGGCGCGGATCGCCCTTTTCACCGGCCCCGGCGCGTTCCTGCTGCGACCGGAAACCTGTTGAATATCATAAATCTTCTCTTGCGTTGCGGGCTGCACGTGCGGGCTTGAACAATGGATGCGGGACGACTTATTCTCAGACTACTCACGGACGAAACGCTGCGGGACCAGGTGTTCTATCTACTGGTTCTCATCGCGGTAGTTTCCACCATTCTCAGTATTACGGCCACCTGGTTGAATTTTCTCAAGACCAGGCTGGAACGGGAGAAGTGGAAACACGAGAAGGAAAGCTGGAAGATCAATCTCATAAGCCAGGTGGACCTGGATTTGTTTAAGAAGCGTCTGGAAAGCTATCCGCTGATTATGCAGACCCTGAGCCCCCTGTCGGACTACATGCTGGACCAGATCCCACGGAGCACTTTAAAGAAAGTGGCCACGGAACTTCATCGGGCGGCGTACGGGGAGCCGGGCCTGTTTATGGATTCGGACACGCGCAAGGAGATCGTGAAGTTGCGCGACCTGTGTCAGCGTTTTGCCGCGGCGCCTGACAGGGGAGACCGCTCCCGATTGCGACGTGAGTTGCTGCGCCGTCGTACGGATGTGATTGAACGTCTGCGACGCGATCTCGGCCACCGCAGTATCTGGCGCCCGGACCTCGAGGAGTTTCTATCGCTGAGCGACGAGAAAGCCCGTAGCGCGTTACCCGCAGGTCACCGGGCCTGAAGTGACCGGCCCGCTTCAGCGCCAACCTGAAGATAAGCGGAGTCTGTTTCTTGACGGCCGCCGGGATGCCCTTCAGCGTGTCGCGGCCGGGAGGCCGAAACATGAGCGCAGATGCGAACGAGACCCAGTATATCGACATTGATGGCGAAGCACCGCGGGTCGATGACGCTGTCTTGAGCCGGCACAGCATCCGCGACTACAGCAATCGGCCGGTGCCACGCGAAACTCTGGAAGAGTTATTCGAGCTGGCACTGCGGGCTCCCAGCTGGAAGAATTCCCAGCCCTGGCGTATCTATGTCTTGACCGGCGCTACCCGCGATCGGGTCGCCGCTTCGCTTGTAAAAGCCGCCCGGGAAACGCAGTCGTCACAACCGGACTTTGAATGGCCCGCAGCCTATCCGGCCGACGCCAGGCGGCGTATGTTTGATCTCGGCATGCGGGTCTATGAGGCGGCCGGAATTGAACGAAAGGACAAGGCGGCCCGCGACGAATTTATGCTGCGCAATTTCAATTTCTTTGGTGCTCCGGTGGGCGTGTTTATCACGACCACCTTCGAACCGAATTACTATGTCGCGCTCGACCTGGGTTGCCTGTTGGAATCGATCATGCTTCTGGCCCGGGCGCGCGGCCTGGCTACCTGTCCGCAGGCCGCGCTGGGCGCTTTCCCGGAGGTCGTGCGTCGAGAGCTTGCGTTGTCGGACGCGGAGCGCGTGGTATGCGGGCTCAGCATGGGCTATGCCACACCGGATTCGAAGCTCAATCGCTTTCATTCGCCGCGGGCGCCGCTCGCAGAACTGCTTCAATTTCGAGAGTAGGAGTTCGCGCGGGGATGCGGCGTCGCGGCCGGACCCGCTTCGAAGCAGGATCCGATTCGGTGATCCTCACGGTCGTTTTTCTTTTTGTAGCAGGGGGAGGCAATGCTTGCTTTCGTAGTGCGGAGCAGCTTTTTCGTCCCATGAATCTTCCGGGCCCTGTACCTCTCTCCTTGCTTTTGTTTCTGTTCTGGACTTTGCTTCTCGCACTCATCACGGTGTCTTACCGCGGTCTTCTGGTCTTTTCCGGTCAGAAACGCATTCACGAGTTCCCGGCCGATCAGCCCCACGGTAAGGACTGGTACCGTCGCCTGATGCGAGCTCATCTGAATTGCCTGGAGAACTTGCCCGTGTTTGCGACTCTGATCCTCCTCGGGCTCTTCATGAATCGTACGCAGCACTTCGAGCAGTTTGTACTGTTGATTCCTGCCTTTCGTGTCGTGCAATCCACAACCCACGTGATTTCCGGCGGCCCCATCGCAGTAACGATTCGCTTCAGTTTCTACTTCTTGCAGATCGCTATGCTGGTCTGGATCGGTTTGGGGCTGCTTGGTCTGGTGGGTTATTGATCTAACATGAATCCTGTTGGCCCGGCGAACGCTCCCGATCCACGTAACCGATGGGCAGCCTGGATCGCGCTCTTCTTTTGTGTCTGGGCCGTAGTCAGTCGCGTTTGGGTCACCGAAGACGCCTACATAACATTTCGTGCGATTGAAAACCTGTTCGCCGGACACGGCCTGGTTTTTAATCCCGGGGACCGCGTGGAGGTGTTTACGCATCCGCTCTGGATGTTGTTGCTGGTGTCGATTCGTGCTATCGGCCTGCCATTGCATATCGGTTCGATCGTTCTGGGTCTGAGTTTTTCTCTGGGCACGCTTGCCTTTCTTGTGTTTCGCCGCACGCCGGCGGGCAACCGCGCTTTGCCGGTCGCGGCCCTGGCTCTGGTTTCGATCTCGGGCTTTCGTGATTTCGCGACCGCGGGCATGGAATACAGCCTGGTATTCTTTCTTCTGACTTTATTGGTCTTTGCTCTGCGGACCGAGAAACTACGTGACCGGCCCTTTTTTTACTCCGGTCTGCTCGCAGCACTATACCTGACCAGGCCGGAGCTGGCTTTGCTTGCGGTGTACTACAGTGCGTTTTTCGCTTTCGAGTTGCTCGAACTAGATGGTCGGGAGCTCTTTTACAAGCGGGACCTTTCGGCTCTCGCGGGCCGGGTACTCCGCAAGGGGCTGCCCTGGCTTGTCGGTTTTGTTCTGGTGGCGGGCAGCTATCATCTGTTTCGGGCGTTCTATTATGGAGATATTTTTCCGAACACCTACTACGCGAAGGCCGGCCTCTCTTCCTATTTTTCGCAGGGCTGGAAGTATCTGGCGCTGACCTTGCTCTGGTCGCCTGCGCTCTGGCTGCTCGCCATTTGGTTTTTCATTACGATGGCGTGGCGGCGCTTGCGGGCCGTCGCAGCTCCGCGGCTGCACTTCGAGACCCTGCGTGAACTGGGAGCTGCCGTTCTGGTCACGGTGTACGTGGTGCGGGTTGGCGGGGATTTCATGGCTTTTCGTTTTCTTCTGGCGCCAATCATGCTCGCCGTGCTTGCATTGCAACGGCTGATGGACGCATTTCCGATGGGGCAGGGGCGCCCCTGGTTGCGACTGGCGCTGCCGGCACTGGCTCTCGTGCTTTCGTTTTTCCCGGTGCCGCCTTCGAGTGGTGTGATCGCCGATGAACGACAACAGTTTGTTGAGGGCGAGACGCTGGTGACGCTCTGGACATCGTCGGAACATCGCTGGGGCCGGACCGGCCACCGGTTCGGGGAATTTGCGCGCTGCCTGGGCGTCGAAGAAATGCACATCACCAACAGCATTACCCAGGCGCGTTGCATGCAGGGCATCGGCCTGGGGTACTTTGGTGTAAACGCCGGGCCGCAGGTTTGGATTCTGGACGAACAGGGCCTGCCCAATCGAGACGTGGCCACAAGTCCGGTGCTCTTTCGCTGGCGACCCGGCCACGAACACTACATCGATTTAAGCCATGTGGTTCGCAGTCGTTCCTGGTTTTGTTCTTCCGGGGAGCCGGCTTTTGATCGTGTGATGGCAACTCCGATTGGCATACTGATCAGTCTGGATCCGGCCGTGCTTTCTACGGTTCCCGACGTGCGGTCGCGGCTGGCCGCCCTGGTCCGGCTTAAAAATGCCGGAAGCGTCATCGTGCCCATGCTGGAAACTGAGTACGGCGTGCGCGTCGAAGAACTGGAACGTCAGGCCGTCACCTGGCAAGCCGATCCGTTGCTCACGTTCCAACATCGTTGCTGGCGCAACTCCTGGCCGCCCGATCGCGAGCGCCCGTACCCATTCTAGCGGTTCGCCGCAAACCGCGGCGATTAGCGAGAAAACGCGGGAGGCCTAAAAGCTGTCGTAGACGTAGAAGCTACCGAACAAAGCCGTACAGTCGTTCTGCATTGCAGTGTCGCTGGCGTAATCTCCCGTGTAGCCGCGATACGAGACCAATCCCTGTCCGGTTCCGCTTCCCTGATACGTCTTGCAGGTGCCCTGGCGACTTGTGCTGCTGCAGGCGGCGGCGTTGTAGGTGCCACCGATGTTGGCGCAGTGGGTGGCCGGGTTGTCAAAGTCCGTATCGTAGTCCATACATTCGTTTGCAAGTGTTCCATCAAATCCGGTGCAACGGCCGGAACCCGAGGGAGTCTGAAATGTACTGGTCGTGTCGATCTCGTAGGAACCTGCAGAACTGCCGACGCCGGAAACCACCGCATAGGTAGTGCCGGAACTGAAAACGGTCAGCGAAAAGCCTTCGGCACTCCCCGCCCCGTTGTTGTTGTAGCGGGTCCCGGAACCGGAAGGGTTCGAACAGAAGAAGATCTCTCCGTCGAAGCCACCACTCAGGCCGTACAGGACTACAAGGTATTTGCCTCCGGCCGAGCCGAAGAAGCTGTACCCGTCTTCGGTCCCCGACGAAAGCGTGCCGTTTCGAGCCGTGCCCGTCAGGCTACCCGAAGATGTGGCCGTCGTGTCGCCACACGTGATTGCATTCGAAGAGCCACTTCGTGAAGCACCAAGCAGAAGCAGTGCAAGCGGATCAATCTCTTCCTCGGCCGGTTCGGTCGTGCAGGCCAGGGTAACCGCCACGGAGCACATAAGAATCGGCATCCATCGGCGGTAATGGCAAGGGAGGTCCATAACCGCACCTGCTTTGCATGCCATAAAATATGTAAATTAAAAAAATATATCAATGTAAAATATTGTTCTGTTTGAGACGCGATGCCGGTCGGTCCCGCGGTGTTCCGCCCAGGAAGCGCCAGGCTTTCTCCAGGTAGCCCACCGGGGGCAGCGGCCGGTGCGGCAGTTCGTACGCGTCTTGCTGCCCGGACGCAATATCCTCTTCAAGGGTTTCGGCCCAGTGCGGGTCGATGGCGTTCAGCCGGCGATCGACCTGGCGTTTGCTCGCAGAAGCCAGAGCGAGGTAACTTTCACGCAGGCGTTCCCGGCACAAAACCCGATAGGCATTCGTTCGCAGGCGCCGAAAAAGCACCCCACCGCTGGCATGATCGAATCGTCGTCGTCCGAGGCGAAACGCGCGCGCATTTTGAAGCAGATAAGGCAGATAGTCCCGGCAGATCCGCAAGAAAATCGCATCCCAGTTCTTCGAATCGAAGCGGGGCGCGCTCGTCCAACGCGCTCGAAAGGAACTGGCCCGCGCATTCCAGAGCCGGGCTACCCATTCATAGACTTCCGGAGCCCGCTGCCGCATGATCGAAGCCGGCGTCGGATCGATGCTGAAATGCCGGAACATGGGTCCCATAAATGCAAAGTCGACCAGGCCGGGGGCCGATCCCGAAAGAAAAGGCTGTTCGCGCAGAATGTTCGAGAGCGAACTCAGGCTTTCCAGATACAACTCCTCAATGGTCGGTCGCGTTTCCCGACGTACGCCATCGCCGCGGACGAAAACCAGATACTGCCTGGCGGCGAAGTAGTACGCGAGCCAGCGTCCGGGCAAAGGTCCGCCGCTTAGAATTTCGCGGCCGGCCCGCAGACGATTCAGCGCCCGGTCGGGGGCAAAGGCCCAGCGGTAGTACATGGCCGGCCTCCAGAGCCATTCATCGCAGTAGTCTTCGATGAGCAGCGCCAGAAAGCGGCGGGCGGGATCCGCAGGCAATACGGGAGCGGAAGGGTGGGCCTGTTCCAGAAACGCGATCATCGGGCTCGTATCGCTCAACCAGTGACCATCCGCAGTTTGCATGACCGGCACTTTCATAAGGCCGGTCTTCGCATAGACCGTGTTCAGCAACTGCGCGTGCGTCACTGTGATTCTTTCAAAGGGAATTTCTTTGTAGCGGAGGTAGCTCTCGAACTTGCCGCTGAAGTACGAGATATCCATCAGATACACGCGCGGGAGGGACGATTCGGCGGGTCGGGATTGCACACAAATGGCTAAACCGGGCTTCTGGAATGTCAAATGCATTGGCGCAAATCCTGATTGACGCAAACCGATGGATGCGCTAATATACCCCATAGGGTATATCCTGGCGGAACGACCGGAGGTGGTGATGGACTCGGAGCAGGGCAAGACACTCAACTGGACCGGCCGCATAACGCGGCTGTTTGTTGAAAATGGCCGCCTGACTTTGCTTTTGGCCCTGACTCTGCTCGGATGGGGACTCTTTGCCTTTGCCACGACCCCGCGCCAGTACAATCCACGCATTACGGCCCCCGCCTTTGAACTGGTTGTGGAGTTTCCGGGCGCCAGTCGGCGGGAAGTCCTGGAGCAGGTCACGCGGCCCCTGGAAAATGTAATCTCCGACATCCCGGGTGTGGAAGACGTCTACTCTGTGACCACCCGCGGCGGCCGCTCGGTTGTGCGCGCGAATTTCTTTGTCGGTGAAGATCCTCAGGCTGCCAAAATTCTTCTATCCGATCGCATTCAAAGCAATCTGAACCTGGCGCCCCTCGGCATCCAGGCGCCGCTGATTCGTTCTATTGATCCGGACGACGTGCCGGTCATGACGATTGCTCTTTATGGAGCGAACACTGACCCCATTGCGTTGCGCAAGCTCGGCTTTCGCCTCCGCGATCGGTTGCGAACCGTTGCGGGCGCTTCGAACATAGAAGTGATCGGCGGACGGCGGCGGGAGCTTTCCATACGCTTCGACCCGAATCGCATGGCCCGGAGCGGGATCGCCCTCGAAGACATTGAACGGGCTCTGCAGCGCTCCAATGTGTACATGCACTCGGGTCAGATCAAGTCTCCCGATCGATCGCTCGAACTTGAGGCCACCGGCGCCGTGGAACGCCCGTCCGATCTCGAGAACCTCGTGGTAGTCACCGGCGATTTCGGTCAAACACGCCTGCGCGAAGTGGCCACGGTCCGGGAGGCTACGCGCGAAATTGAAGACTACGTGCGTCACATGGAACGCACGCCGACAGGCCCGGCCGAATACGATGACGTTGTTCTTCTGAGCGTGGCCAAACTCAAAGACGCGAACATCTCAGACGTAACCCAAAGCGTCAGCGCCGAGCTGGAACGTCTCCGCCAGGACTTTCTTCCTGACAATGTTCAGGCACGGGTTATTGTAAATGAAGGGGAAACGGCCACCGAAGAGATTCGCGGTCTGGTCATAAACCTCGTACAGGCGATCACGATTGTGATCGCCATTCTCTTGTTTTTTCTGAACGTGCGTGCCGCGATTCTGGTCGCAGTTTCGATACCGCTGACTCTCCTGACTGTTTTCGGGATTGCTCATCTTTCCGGTCAGAGCATCAATCGCATTACGCTCTTTGCGCTGATCCTTTCCCTCGGACTTCTGGTCGATAACGCGACGGTCGTCATTGAAAATATCGTGCGCTGGTTCCGGGATCGCGGTGCGCAGGATCGAGACCGGGCCCGCTCGCTGATCGTCGCGGCGGTCAGCGAGGTGGGTCCAGGACTCTTCATGTCCACCGTTACAACGGTGCTGGCTTTTATTCCCATGGCATTTGTCACGGGCATGATGGGGCCGTACATGGGGCCGATTCCGTTTTTTGTTCCGGCGGCGCTCATTGTTTCCCTGTTCTTGTCTTTTAGTATCAATCCCTGGCTGGCGGCCATCATTCTACCAGTGGGAACGCCGGACGCTGCTTCGACGGCGCCGCATCCGCTGCTGCAACGTGTGTCGGCTTTATTTCGACCCCTGTTCGATCTCGGGGAGCGAATCTTTCAGCTGTACCGTCGTTTTCTGCACAACATTCTCTCTGATCGTCGATTGCGTCTGCGGGTTCTGATGGGCATTTTGGTTTTGATAACGCTTTCGGCCGCCTTGCCCGCCGTGCAGCTGGTGCGCTTTCGCATGTTGCCAAAAGCCGATCGACGGCAGTTCTTTCTGTTTATTGATCTGCCGGCGGGCACACCTCTGGCGGAAACCCTGCGCGTCACACGCGCCTACGAACAGCTGCTTTTGGCCGAGCCCGAGATCGTCATGACGCAGTCCTTTGTGGGCCAACCGCCGATTCTCGATTTCAACGGGCTTTTCCGGGGTGTTTCCGAACGTGTGCTTCCGCATCAGGCAAGCATTCGCGTTGGCCTGACCCATCCGGACGATCGTGGCGAGACTTCGGCGGAGCTCGTACGCGGATATCGAGACGATCTGCTTGCCGCTCGCTCACAGATCGCAAATGCTGAAACGCTTCGTCTGAAACTGGTCGAGGACCCGCCGGGGCCGCCGGTGCTTTCAACTTTACTGGTCCGGGTTCAGGGGTACGATGAAGACTTGCTTCGATCGGTAGCCACAGACCTGCGTCCCTTTGTCGACTCCGTATCGGGCGTGGTCGATACCGATATTTCGGTTCCGGAAGACACGACCACGCTGCAGGTGCGCATCGACAATGCCCGCGCCACCCGTAGCCGGGTGGATGCGATTCGCATCGCAAACGCGCTCTCCACTTCTTACGGCGGCCGTGTGGTCGGTGTCTATCACAACGAGAACAATATTGAGCAGGAATTCATCACGTTGCGCATGGATCGGCGCTTTCGCGAATCGCCGGCGACACTGAGTGAGCTTTACATTTACAATGATCTCGGAATTCGTGTGCCGCTTTCCGATGTGGCCCGCATCGTATCCGTTCCGACCGAAAAACCGATTCGGCGCGAGAACCGTCTGTCGACCGTGTATTTGTACGGCGATATGTCCGGCCGTTCCATCACCTACTCCGCGATCGATATTCTGAGTCACCTGAGCGACTATCGTCTGCCTTCCGGCGAAGCGGAACTGGAAGATTTCTCGTTGTTCGGGGCAACGTATCGTCTGCCGGACGGCCGGGAGGTGCAGGTATCGATCGGCGGCGAATGGGAGCTGACGCTGGAAGTGTTTCGGGATCTGGGTCTGGCGATGGGTGTCGCCGTCTTTCTTGTGTATGTCGTTCTTGTGGCTCAGTTTTCTTCGTTTAAGGAACCGCTGATCATCATGTCCACCATTCCGCTGGGTCTGATCGGTGTGTTGCCGGGATTCATGGTGCTTGGCTGGCTCGGTGACATCTACTTCAATGCAACTTCGATGATCGGCGTGATTGCGTTGGCCGGCATTGCCGTGAACAATTCGATTATTTTGTTGGAGTATCTGAACTCGCTGAAAGGCACCGGTCTGGGCCTCGAAGAGGCCCTCGTCCAGGCCGGCATGACGCGCTTTCGGCCGATCATGTTGACCACGGCCACTACCATGTTGGGTTCCCTCACTATTGCGGGCGATCCGGTCTGGGCGGGACTGGCCTACGCGATCGTTTTCGGCCTGGGTGTTTCCTCGGTGCTTACGCTGATTGTCTTTCCCGCGCTCTATCAATGGCTCGATGGCGGGGAGTGGGAATCGTAGAGGCGCTCGCTCGGTATGGCTGCCGGTTTCTAAAACCCCGGCGCAAGTAACCTGAGTTTTCGCGCCGCTTTGGAAAGGGCCGCGTCCAGGCTCGCGATCGGCGTTTTCAGGCGCCACGCGGCTTCCAGGTAGGCCGCATCGTAGGCGGACAATTTGTGGTTTCGGGCAAGCTTCAGAATATCCTCGGGGGATCCCGAATCAATGAGCACGATTGGTAGCGCACGCAGACGCTTCCAGACCTGAGCCGTATAAGCCGGCGTGATTCGGTTTCGTCTCTCGGCTACGAGCAGAGCATTCGTCAGCTCCAGCCGCCAGAGGCTGATGGTCCGGATGTCGTGCTGGTCCAGTCGGTCCAGCAATTCTTCGGCGGCCGGTTTTTGTTCGTCTTCGAAAAACCACGACAGGGTTACGGAAGCATCCACAATCACCGGCGCCCCTCTTCAATGAACTCCTTAACCGGTCCGCCCAGCTTCTTGCCGCGTCTTTCAGAACGAATTCTGGCGATTGCCCGCCGCGTAGCCTGCGGGTCGTCCTGGCTTACTGGTAGCAGTCGAGCTACGGGTATGCCGTTCTTGGTGACCAAAAAGGCTTCGCCCGCGCGTGTTTCTTCCAGAAAGCGCGAAAAGTGCACCTTGAGCTCGTTGGAGGCCACGGTTCTCATTTCAACCAGTATATCGACCAGTTGATTCGGGTCAAATGAAAAGTCCCGGAACGGGTGTGGCCTGCGAACGCATCGCTTCGCCGCGGGCTTCTATGCGCCCTAAAAAGCACCGGGGCCGGGTCTCAGCTGCGAGTGAGGGATCCCGGTCATGCTCCAGCGCCGGAGCGAATTGCAAGCACGCTCAACCTGGAACTGAGACCCGGAGCCGGGCGCGGCCTTTCGAGCCGGGAAAGCGTCTTGAGCTTGAGACTCGCGGCGCGAAGCGGGACGTCACGCCTTAGCGGCTGTTGCCGGGGCGGGAGGCGCGATATAGGTAAAGGCGCGCTGCACTTTGTGGACGACCAGCATGCCGTGGGCGTGATCGCTGAAGGCGCCGGCGTCATCCAGGGCCTCGGTAATGCCTTCGACCTGGGACTCGGCGACGATCAAAGTTGCGCTTTCCCGTGCCGGCGGGACTGACCTGGCGGTTCGTGCACTGGCGCGAATGTGGCGTGTGCGGGCGATGGTGGCCCCGCTTGCGCCCCGACGCATGGCCTCTTCGACCAACGGGTTAGCCTTTCCTTCGTCGACGGTCAGGTTCATTTCCACAAGGCCACTCAGGTACTTGCGACCGACTTGATCGGAGGAATCAAGGCCGGTACGACGCCGCCACTCGCTGTTGCCGGTAATCTGATCGAGGGCGGCAATCACCTGCTCCATGCTGGCCGCGTGCTCCTGGGCGCCACGGCTCACGCGCAGGTTGGGCACTCCCTTGCGAAGCGGGTATAGATAAATGAATCCCCGTCCTGGTTGGTCCAGCTTGCCGGTGTCAATCATCATGTCCATGAGCATCTCGGCATCGAAGCTGCTTACGGGCACCGTAATCACTTCTTTCTCGGCCGGGATCGCGATTCGCAGCAACCCCATCTTGTCGCGTACTCCGGTGCCGCGGCCGAAGTGAATGCCGGGTACTCCGGTTCCGGTATCGAGCGCAATGCGCGCCGTTTCGTCCCCGTGCCCCCGTTGTACAATGGCGCACAGACCTGCAAGATTGCTGTGTAACACGGCGGGCGCGGGCGCGAGCCGTGAGCGAACCTGATTTGGAGCGCACAGTTCGTGGGCCTTTCGCAACACGACATCCTCGCTGAATACCGAACCGCGGCCGGGGGCATCCAGATTGCCCCGACTCATGATGACGTTGAGCGCCGCTGCTTCCGAGCCCGGTTCCACGATGAGCGTCAGCAGTTCGGCAGGATCGTCTGCGAGCAACGATCTTGAGAAAAGTCCAAAAAGACCGGAGCGTTGTTCAACGATTGCCGTGCGTCCGGCCCGCACGTGCAAACCGCGCACACCCGATGCGAGCAACTCGTTGACCACGGCGCCCGAGACGTTGCGATTCAGCGTGGCTCGAATGCGAACCACACGCTGGCCCGGTTGTTTAGGCCCCCACAGCAAGTTCTTTCTCCTGAGTTTGGCGTTCCTCTTCGCGCAGCAGGGCGTTGCGGCGCTTCGTCACGCGCAATCCTACCAGAAGCACCGAAAGGATCGGGAAGACCGAGGCCATGGAAAGAATGCCGAAACCTTCCAGCACGCCGACTTCCCCGCCGATGCCAAGTCCCATGGCCAGAACCAGCGGCACCGTGATCGGTCCGGTCGTCACACCGGCAGAGTCCCAGCCAATGTTCACAAATTCCTCGGTTGAAAGCTTCGTAATGGCGAGCAAGACCAGGTAAGGCGGCACAAGCAGGTACACCAATGGCAGATCCCAGATGATCTTTGCAACACCGACGGCAATGCCGATGCCGACCCCGATCGCGACAGCCTGCATGAGCAGGCTTTTCTTAAAGGTTCCTACCGTAATTTCTTCTACCGTCAGTCCCAGGGCATTCAGCGCCGGCTCGGCCAGAGTTGCCCCGTAGCCCATGATGAAAGCAAAGATCAAAACGACCACAAGACCGGCAAGGCCACCGACGTGTCCGAAAAGCGGGCCCCGGGAAGGAACAAAGCTGTAAGTTCCCGTAGTGGCATCGTAGTTTGATTCGTGGAAATGCAACGTTACGATTTCACCTTCCTTCTGGGTGAAAAAGAACCGTTCGACCTCGCCGTCGGCGTTGATGGCGCGCTGGACGAGACCCTGATCAAAATTCTTGATATCGAAACGTTGGTCGGGCAGCTCAATTTCCTTAAACGAAGCCGGCAGATTGCTGCCCACCTGCCGACCGAGACGATCCAGACCAAGCTCAATGCCGATGCTGAAGATCATCATTCCCAGAATCGCGAAAAATAATCCGAGCAGGCATTCGTCAGGTTGGGGCAAACGCTCCCGCAAGATCAAAAAAAGCACGAGCAACATCGGGGCGGCAAGCAGAGCGATGGCCTGCACCGCAGCCCGCATATTTCGCAGCAGCAAGGACGTCGGATCGATGGCGGGTACACTTACCGGCTGCGCCGCCGCGGCTGCCAGGGCCGCCTCGTTGCCAAAGACCGCCAGCCTCTGAGCTTCGGTGCCCTTTTCCAGCGCCCATCGCTGCACGGCCGATAGCGTTCCCGTAGGGGGCCCAAAAATCTGCGCGGCGCGTTCGGCATCGCCGGCCAGCTCGCGTAAAGCAGCCAGCATGGCTTCCTGGCCGCCGTAGTACGCGTTCTGAGCCTCAATGCCGGCGCTCTGAAAGAGATAGCTCTGCATGGAAGCTTCGCTCTCGAAAAGCCGCTCAACGCCGGGGCGATTTTCAGGCGCGAAGAACTGACCTACCGGGGCCGGCTCGGGAACCTGTACCCGCAGTGTCAAAGCCAGCGAAAGCACCGCCAGGATGGGGAACAAACTTGCCAGAGTCACAACACCGAAACCGGCCGACGCCGAATCACCGCTCCCGGTCATGCGCGAAATGCCAATGCCCAGGGCCAGCACCAGCGGAACCGTAACAGGGCCGGTTGTCACCGCGCCGCAATCCCAGGCGAGACCCAAAATGTAGGCCAGATTTGCATCGAAGTGCGAGTAGGCGGTCAGCGCCAATAGCCCACCGATGAGTATATATATGAAGGGTTTGAGAGACCAGTTGTAGAGAAAGCGCAGCATGCCGAACATCACGGCGATGCCAACACCGGCGCCAACGGAGTAGACCAGCACATCGGCCTTCAGATTCAACAGATGAAAAAGCAGCGGTGTCTTCCAGGGTTTTACGGCCGCGCCGGCGCTTTGCAGTACCTGGATCGCGGGTTCGGCCATGGTCGCGAGAAACCCGAGCACAACCGAGAAAAGCAGTATCACGGGCAGGGATGACTTCTGCGGCAGTTTTACGCCTACCACTTCGCCGAGGGGCATAAGGCCCAGCAAGAGCCCCTCCATAAAGAAGGTCAGTCCGACCACAACGAGGGCGATTCCAAACGCGATTCCGGTCGCCTCCGCAATGGGAATGCCCAGCACGAGCGTTTGAAATAGAATCAGGTAGAGAATGATCAACCAGACCGATTTGATCTGTTCCATCAAACGTTGTTTGATGTACGGGCCAATCAGAGCGAGCGCCTGGGAAAACGTGAGACGTATTTTTTCTTTGCGCGCCATGGAATGCCTGGCGCGTATAATATCTAACCGGGCCCAGGATCAAGAAAAAAACTTCGCCCCGTTTCTGGCCTCCTTTCTGAAATCGGTGGTTTTCGCCGGTCTTTTGTTCCTGCGACACGGCACGGAAGATCAAAATCAAAAGAGCATTCTCGGGCTTGCCCGTGCGCGCAGACAATTCTGAACACCCTATTCTTGATTTTCAGGCCATCCAGCGTCGACTGGCTGAGATGGCCGCGCGGACGGAAGCCGCGCGCTGGTTGGTGTATCGCGCCGCCTTTCTCAAGTCCCGCGGTAAGGGCTGCTTTCGGGAGATCAGCGTGGCCAAACTGATCGCATCGGAGGCGCTCGTTGAACTGGCGCGCTCCGGTATGCAGATTTTTGGAGGGCAGGCGTACGCCCCTTTCCAATCCCAGGCTCGTTTGCAATTGACAACGCCCGGGCGCTTCCATATGAGGTAGCGGAGATCTAGCCTATGGTTGCGGAAGTTGTTCAATACGTTGTAATGCTTGGACTGGTAGGCGTGGGGGCCTACCTGGTTGTGCGGCTGGTGCGGATTCTACGCGACGGCGCCTTTACAATGCGAGGGCAGCTCTATACGCGAAAGAACTGGTTCATGTACTCGATGGTTATTGTGCGGGACCTGATCCTGATCGCGATGATGTTGGGTGGCGGTCTGCTTTTCCTGTATCTGAAGATCTTTCGTGGCGTACAGTTTGTGTAGTCCGTTTGTGTGCATGAAATGCGTGCGTGGCCAGAACGGCCTTTGAGCTATAGAACGCGATCACCTGCGCTTGCGAGCGAAGAGACCCGCAAGCCACGCATGCAGACGATGTGTACGGTTTTTGCTCAGTCGCTCTGTTTGCGTTCGGCAAGCATGCGGTCGAGTTCTTCCGGGTCGGGGGATCCGCGGTGCGGGCTGATCGATTCTCCACCGTCCATTACGACGATGGAGCCCGTCATCCAGCTACCCGAGGGCGAAGACATGAAGACAATCATGTCACCGATTTCTTCCGGTTTCCCGCCGCGGCGTAGCGGGATCGTATGAACAAACTTTTCGAAGTCACCGCCCTTCTCGAAGGCTTTGGTGACGCCCTCGGTGACGATCGGCCCCGGCGCAACCGCGTTGACCCGAATGCCGAAGCGCGCCCACTCCAGAGCCAGGGTCTTTGTCAACGCATCAATGCCCGACTTTGCCGCGCAGGCCGGCGCCATGCCCACCCAGCCATCTTTGTGAAGCGTCATGCTGATGCTGACTATGTGTCCGCCACGATCTTTCATGTGTCTGTGCGCGGCCCGGCAGCAATAAAAGGTTCCGTTCAGATCAATGTCGATCACAGCGTGCCAGAGCTTGTCGCGGAGTTTGTGGGCGGGGAAGTAGAAGTTGCCGGCCGCATTGTTAACCAGGATATCCAGCTGGCCCAGTTCGTCGACGACGCGGCGAAAGGTTTGATTTACGACCCCCGAATCCCGAACGTCCATGCCAAGACCGATGGCCCGGACGCCGTAAAGCCGGGCGATCTCGCTTGCCACCCGGGCGCATTGCTCCTCCCGACGGCTGGCAATCGCTATATCGGCCCCGGCCTGGGCCAGGCGATGAACCACTCCGAGGCCAATTCCGCTCGAACCGCCGGTCACAAAGGCGACTTTCCCTTTCAAGAGTCCGTCTTTGAATATGAAGGGTTCCTCGCTTTTTACCACGTCGCTCATGGCGCACTGCTCCGTTTCCAGGCCCCGATGTCAAAGAACTTCTGCCTGTATCGCGGGCAATCACAGGGCATGTTTCGTCGGGCTTTGATTTTTTTTTGTTTCTTCCCCGGGGACAGCCCTACAATCTTGATATGAAAGACCATGCGGCCACGGCAGTGGGCCTTTCGCGCTGGCGAGCGCCGCAGGGAATTCAGACAACCACACAGGACGGAACGAGGCGTATGGCAGGTGCAGCAAAGCTGGTTTACGATGGTCAGGAGCTTGAATTGCCGATCATTGAGGGAACGGAAAACGAGCGCGCGATCGATATCGGCAAGCTGCGCGGCACGACGGGCCTCATCACCGTTGACGAAGGCTTTGTAAACACCGGCTCGTGCAAAAGCGGCGTTACGTTCCTGGATGGCGAACAGGGCATCCTGCGCTATCGCGGCTACCCCATTGAGGATCTCGCGGAGAAGTCCACGTTTTTAGAAGTCGCTTACCTGCTCATCTACGGCGAGCTTCCGACCAAAGAACAATACGAAGATTTTCAGCACAGCATTACCGTGCACACCATGATCCACGAGGATCTAAAACGACTGTACGATGGCTATCCCAAAGACAGCCACCCCATGTCGATTCTCTCTTCTATGATCGTGACGCTTTCGGGTTATTATACGGATTCCTCGGACCCCTTGATTCCCATGCATCGCGAAATCTCCATGGCGCGACTGCTGGCCAAGACGCCAACTATCGCGGCTTATTCGTACAAAAAGTCCATCGGGCAGCCCTTTGTATACCCGCGCAACAATCTGAGCTACATCGGAAACTTCATGAACATGATGTTCTCGGTTCCTGCCACCGATTATGAAGTGGACCCGGTGATTGAGCGCGCGCTTGATACCCTTCTGATTCTGCACGCCGATCACGAGCAGAACTGCAGCACGTCTACCGTTCGTCTGGTGGGCTCCAGTCGCGCCAATCTGTATGCGACCATTGCCAGCGGTGTCTGCGCTCTCTGGGGGCCGTTGCACGGTGGGGCGAATCAGGCCGTCATCGAAATGCTGAGTCGCGTGCACGAAGACGGTGGCGATGCGAAAAAGTACATCGAACTTGCCAAAGACAAAAACTCAACCTTCCGGCTGATGGGATTCGGTCACCGGGTTTACAAAAATTTCGACCCGCGGGCGCGCATCATCAAAAAAGCCTGCGACGACGTTTTGAAAAAGATGGGTGTGCACGATCCGCTGCTCGAAATCGCCAAGAAGCTCGAAGAGGCGGCGCTTGAAGACGAGTACTTTGTCGAACGAAAGCTCTATCCCAACGTGGATTTCTATTCGGGCATTATCTACCGCGCGATTGGCATTCCGACCGACATGTTTACGGTCATGTTCGCCCTCGGTCGTATGCCGGGCTGGATTGCCCAGTGGAAGGAGATGATCGAGAATCCGGGAACGCGCATTGGCCGTCCGCGTCAGGTCTATAATGGCGCCACCGAACGTCGTTATCAGGATATCGGGAAGCGCTGATGCGTATTCGCGTTGAAGATATTCGGGTACGCAATCGAATCCGGAGAGATCCAGGTCATCTGGCTGACTTGAAAGACAGCATGAATCGGCTGGGACTGCTCCAGCCGATTCTGATTGACCCTCAGAACAACCTGGTCGCCGGCTTTCGGCGCCTGCAGTCCGCGCGCGAACTCGGCTGGGATACCATCGAAGCACGCATCATCGACGTGGAAGACAAACGCGAGCGCCTCATTATCGAGGCTGAAGAGAACACGACCCGTCGCGATTTCACTCCCGAGGAACTGGAAAAGGCCGACCGCTTGCTGGAACGTTACAGCCATGAAGGCTTCTTCCGTCGTTTTCTGGCCTGGATTCTGGATCTGTTTGATCGCATTTTTCGAAGGTAGGGGGCGTAGTTGCCCCCTGCTTTAAGCCGCCTCCGCATTCTTCCGAATCCCCGCAACCACGGCCAGTATTCCTTCGACCTGCGGCTTCATGAAGAGGCCGGTCACGCCTTCGGAGTGCAGATCAGTGAATGGTGCCTCAAACAGCGCCTCCGGCTCGATCGCTCCATTCTGGGTCAGGTAGTTGATAATGCGGTCCAGGAAGGCGATCTGGTCGGCGGTCAGGTTCCCTGCCGCGAGGAAGTCGGCGAAGGCGGCCTTGGCTGCCATCCTATCGAGGCCCACGATACTGCGGATAAACAGGCCGAGCGGCTGGTCGCCGATCTCGCGCTCGTAGTCCTCCCGCGTCCCAAGAGCGCCGTCCTGCGAGAATAGAATCGCTTCAAGGTGCTGAAGGTCCGTGCTCGTCAACGGCTGGTTTTGCTTCAGCTTCCAGATTGTTGTATCGTCGTGTTCCAGTCCGCGAATGAGCTTCTCCACCCGACGTCGGTAGTTTTCCAGCCCCGGTTCGCGTTTGACCAGATCATCGCGCATGATGACCGCGCCCGCCTCGTCGGTGAAGTCGGTGTACACGAGGCGCTGTGCGGCGGCTTTATCCAGCAGTTGAACAACCTCGCGCAGCTCGGATCGAATCGCTTCAATCTTCGGAACGGTGGCCGCTTTCCAGAAGGCGTCGTCTTGAAGCGGCCGGATCGTTGGCATGCGCTTCTCGATCGCCGGGATGTTCTTTTTCAGCTCCAGATTCATCGCGAGATCGCGAACCTTTGATTCCAGGGCGTCACGTCGCGAGCCCTCCGTGAGCATTTCGATTTGCAGATTGTGGATTAAAAGATCGAAGCGGGCGGCCTCCTCACTCTGATACGGATGAGAGATCAGCGGACTTACGTGCTCGGTTAGTTCCGCGACGTCAGATTCAGCGACCTTGTCCCACGCCTTGCGATCCATATATGGTCGAACAAATTTTTGATGAGGTCGCACCACGAAGCTTTCAGGATCCAGAGCGGCGACCTCATGATGCATTTGATCGAGCAATTGGCCGGCGTACCTGCGGTGTTCCAGATCATCACGCATGGCGCTTCGACGAATTTCCAGCGCCAGTATGAGCCGGCGATTGAAGATCTTCTGAGAGAGCGAAGGCTGCGCCACGGTCTCCATGCCTTTGGGATGCGCGTCGAAGAAGTCCAGGTTCCCGCAGAAGTCGAAGATCAGGAAGTGCTCTTTGTGCTGGCCCGGGCCAAATAGGTCTTCGCAGAGGCGCGTTCCGCGTCCGACCATCTGCCAGAACTTCACACGGGAGCGCACCATCTTGAAGAATACCAGGTTCACCACCTCGGGAATGTCCACGCCGGTATCGAGCATGTCCACCGATGCCGCAATGTGGGGGTCCGAGTTCTTCTTCTCGAAGTCTTCCATGAGGGAATCGACGTACTTGACCTGGTTGTGGACCACGCGCATGAATTTTCCGGCGAGGTGAGGGTACAGCAGGTCGAAGCGGTCGCGGACAAATTCTGCGTGCCGCTGGTTCCTGGCGAAGATGATGGTCTTGCCCAACCGTTCCCCGCCCGCGACTTTGATGCCGTGGTCCATGACATGGGCGAGCACGCGGTCCACTGTGTCCGCGTTGAAGAGCCAGCTATTCAGTGCGGATGAGTCGATTTCTTCCGGCAGGGTCCCGGTGTCCTCGTCGAAGAACTTCTCTTCGTATTCTTCCTGCTCCTCTTCGGTCAGGTCCGCGTACTTGATGCCCTCCCGCTGGAACTTGAGCGGGACGACGGCAGCCAGCGGCGGACAGAGGTACCTGTCGTTCACGCCTTCATCAAGGCCGTAGGCGAACGTGGGCTGGCCCTCTTCGAGTTCCAGGAACTGATAGGTGTTGCGGGAGACCTCGTCGCGTGGTGTGGCGGTCAGGCCGATGATGAGACTGTCGAAGTAGTCGAAGATGGCGCCGTACTTTTTGTAGACGGAGCGGTGGACTTCATCGAGCCAGATGAGGTCGAAGTAGCCGGGGCCGAAGCGGGCCTGCCCTCCGGTTTTGCGCTCATCAATCGCATTCATGAGCGTCGGATAGGTGGAGATGACGACGCGGCTGTTGTCGTCCTCCTTCTCATCGAGCAGGTTCACGAGCGATGCATTTGGCAGGTGCTCCTTGAACGCCTTGTATGCTTGCGTCACGAGCTTGCGACGATCGGCCAGGAAGAGGACGCGGCGGACCCAGTTCGCCTTCATGAGCAGTTCGGTGATGGCCACAGCGGTGCGGGTCTTTCCGGTACCCATGCTCATGGCGAGCAGGCAGCGGCGACGGCGTTTGGTCAGGTCTTCGGTGACGCGGCGCACGGCTTCAATCTGATAGGGACGGTTTACGATACCCTGATTGATGTCGGCCGTGGTGAGGTCCGCGCGCGTTTGCCTGCGATTCACCGCAAGCTGGAGTTCATCCCGGGTGAGGAAGCCCTGCACCTGCCGGGGAGGATAGGAAGCCTTCTCGTCCCAGAACCAGGTCTCGTAGCCGTTGGAGTAGAAGATGAGCGGATAGCGGTCGGTCATCTGTTCCAGGCAGCGGGCATAAAGTTCGGCCTGTCGCTCGCCTTCGCGGGGGCTCTTCTTGGTGCGCTTAACTTCGATGACCGCCAGTGGAAGGCCATCGTCGCCCCAGAGCACGTAATCGGCGTAGCCCGTCCCGTCGTTCCTTCCCGAAGAGGTCGGCATGCCACGCACTTCGTATTCGCGGACGTTGGGGCCGTGGGGGTCCCAGCCCGCTTCGCGCAGCATGAGGTCAATGAAGAGGTCGCGGGTTTCGCTCTCGTTGTGGTCGAGCTTCTCGGTCTGCGCAGAGGCCACTTTCCGGTTCTTCGCCTTCAGAGACTGAAGCTCGGCACGGTAGCGTTCGACTTCCGCGCTGACTTTCGCGAGCGCCTCCTCATGCTCACGCGCCTTCGCATCGCGCGCTTCCAGATCCTTCTTGAGCTTCTGGAGTTCGGCGGCGCTCTTCTCGGCGGTCCCGGTTTTGGGTATGAGGTCCGGGTTGAAGGCCGGGATGAAGGGCGCGTAGCTGGAGTAGAGTTTGGCAAACCAGGCCAGGAAGAGGTGCAGGTGCTTGAGAAGCAGAATCGCATTCTGAGCTTGCACGCGAAAGCCCGGATGGACGGCTTGATTGCCCAGCTTGCGGATGGCATTGACCGGCTGGAAGAGCTCAGGTGGCAGCAGGCGTTCCTTGAAGGACGGTTCGTGCATCATGGCCGCGAGCGTGCGTTCGTACGGCGGTGTGAGCGAGTTGTCGTTCTCGAAGAGCCAGGTGAGGACGGCTTCGAGAGTGTAGCGGGCGTAGAAGACCGACGTGCGCGGGTCGGCGTAGGCACTGACCTCGGCCTTGTTGGCAGAGTCGAAGAGGCCGCCCCAGTTCTGCTGGAGGTAGTCGAAGTTGGAGTTCATCTACGTTCCGGGGCGCTACATAACCCTTTCGCTCTTGTGCAACACTGCTGCCAGTTTCTTGTCCAGCGTCCAAACGCGCAACTGCCGACGGCGTGCCTCCGCGAGCAATACAGCGTCGACCAGACCAATACCCTTTGCGCCGAACTTTTTCTCAAAGGCAAGACGCCCGCCTTCCACAATACCCTGGTTGCTCTGGGGGTCCTGGAGAGTCTCCCAGTAGGCGGTGACAAAGTCGGCCTCGGCCGTGCTCCTGCAGCCCTGCAGCAATTCACCAAAGACGAGCGCATGGACCCGGATCTGGCCGGCTTCGATCAATTCCCGGAGCTGTGTAAACACCGGCTCTTTGCGGCGAAAGAACTCCACCCAAACGGACGTATCAACCAGAATCACGTGACTTTCCGGTTCAAAGCCCTCACCTGCGCCGCCGTAAAGTCAGTCCGAAACTGAAGGGGCCGCCGATTCAGCTTCTCGTTCAGGCGGCGCAGCTTCGCCAGCCGCACCCATTCACCGAGCGCCAAATTCAGGGATTCCGTAATCGTTTCCCCGCCCGTATATTCCTGAACCTCACGGACCAGTTCATCCGGAAGTAGTGCGGTCACCTTCATACTCTGGAGTATACGATAGAGCAGCGTATGCTGCAACGTCTTTTTGAGTGCGCGTGACCGTCACGGCCTCCAGCGGTAGCGCTGGTGCACGCTGATGCGAAGGTCACGCGGCCTCAAAGAAGACCGGTGCTTTAGTGGTTCCGATCGCGGTATTCCAGCAACCCGCGGTCGACGAGAAAAGGCTCAACTCGCAGGCTGAGCAGCTGATGAAGACCGCATGCTGAAGCGATAGACATCTTCCCTGCTCGGTCTTTGATCTCCTGAGAAATGACCGTTGGGATATCGCCTGTTTTTTTTATCTTGATAGCCATAGCAAGAATGTACGGGTCCGCTTCCTCGGGTTGGTCTGGTTTGTTGGGGTCGAGAATGTGCCGCGTCTGCGGGTGCTCCAGCACTCTCCGTACTTCCTCAAAAACCGGCTCAAATCGGGTAGCTTGCTTCTTGTATAGCCTTGCCCAGTGATAGGGAAGGAACCCAGGGTCCGTACCGCCCCGCTTCTCCAGCTCCGCCACAACCTGTGAAGGATACACCAAGGCATCACTCTGCAGCAGTTCAGTCAACCCCTGAAAGATAGCCTTCTCTCCGGCCTTGCCCACGATGGCACGTATTTCGCCAAGCGCGGATGTATCGAACACCCAGATCGCCTGACCTGCCATCAGGCGAATTTCCCGCCCGCAGCTTCGACCGCGCGCAGGTCAGTATGGGAGATTTTAAGATACCCCATCGCATCATCGCGGGTGATGAGTTCTTCCTTCAATGCTGCTACAAAGCCCGCAGCAACGGCCTGTCCGTATTCATCACGGCGGATCTCGAGTCGATTCCTTCCACCGCCGCCCCCGCCACGCTTCTTCTCTTCGATATTGCGGGGGATGCTCTCGTACAGGTCCCAACGCGCCACACCCCTGTCGATAAGACGCAGGATCGTTGCTGTTACGCTTACGTTGAGCTTGCGCGCGAGCGTGCGCGCTTGACCGTAATCCTGAATTCGTACTGTGTTTCCGCCCAGCTCCGATCGGATCGTCGCTTGCACAAGCGACCAGGGCAACAAAACGGCCGCGGCGAACCGATCACACCAACGTTCGTGCTCGTCTTCAGCTTTGGTTCGGATCTGAGCGCGACCGATATCGTGGCATGCTGAATCCGACCGTGTAAGCAAATGTCCCAATTCATGGAGCATGCTGAAGACACGGACAGTCTCCGGCCAGGCACTGCTAAACACAACCGCCGGGGCATACTCATCCCAGAGTGAAAAGCCCCTCACACCATCCGCTCCAAGCGGTAGCTGAAACGCAAGAACGCCGAGACCCTCCAGGGCTGCGCGCCAGGCCTTCACCGCAATACTATCCGACTGGAACGCCACCTGGGTTGCGTGGTCGATGCCCAACTTCTTGCGCATGCTCTCCGCAGCCGATTCGGGATCCGATGCTGAGCTAAAAACAGGAATCTCTGGTTTCTGAACCCCCAGTTCCCTGCGTGTCCAGGAGAGCGTCCCCTGAAGCCGGCGCACCTCTCGTATTTTGCTCAACTCGTTCTCGCGGAGGAACTCCCTGGTCCTCGTGATAGGGTGCCGGAACTCAATCTTGCGAGCCTCGGCACGCGGAGGTTCGGCCAGCAACAGGATAGCGGGAGGCCGGTGGAGCTGTGCGGCAAGGTCCTTGAACTTCGTGAGCCCGGGTTGCTCCGTCTCATCAATCCAGGCCTGAAGCGTTGCGGGCTCAATCTTCAGTCGAGCACACAGCTCCTCCGTGGAATAGCCTGACTTGTCTATTGCCCATTTCAATACCGCTCCGGTAACGGGGACCGTGGTTCCTCTCATAGCGCCGCCACTGCCGATTTGCATTCTTGAATTCTGTCAGCATTCATACCATCATGGACGTCTGACACGATTAACTTCATCAGGGCTGCCTGCCAACGACAGCTTTGCACATTATGGACCATTGTTTTCATTGAAGTCAAGTTCTCCCTTGAAGGCGCGTTGCAGAAGAGAGTTGAAGAGGTCATCGGAAGCCATGATTGCCTTGGCATTGCGAGACCGCACCGCCGCGAGCTTCTCGGTAGCCCGATCCCATGCGGCCTGCAATTCGGCGGGGGGAAGAATCAGCGCGACATCCTTCAGTCGACCATGGGAAATGAGAGGCTGTCCCGCCTGGCTCTTGTACTGGTTTAGGTCCAGCAGTGTTAAGAGGCGATTCAGGAAGCCGAGGCTGAACTGATCCCGATTCTCGGCGACATAGAGCGCATTGTCTGAGACCCAGCACGGGCCCGTGGCGTGATAACTATTCCCACAGTAGACGCCGACTCGCCCGAGGATCACTGTGGGCTCGCTCACAAGTGGCGTCGTCGTGTAGCCAATGATTCCGTTTCCGCCGTACACCGGCACGGGACCTTGCTCACTGAGCGTTCGATTTCGGATGCTTTCGCCAGACTTAAGTCTCAAAGACTCTGCGAACGGCCGCACTTCCCACCCCTTCGGATTCGTCACCGGGTCCCCGAACATATCCAGAAACACCGACTGGAGCAATTCATCCAGCCTGGCGATGACCTGCTTCCGCTTGCGGCGGATGGAGTCGGCCTTGTCGAGAACCGCGGCGATTCGCTTCTGGATGTCGAGGGGCGGGAGGGGGATTGGCAGCCCTTTGAGTTTGGTGCTGTTCACACCCGGCTGCGTCGAACCACTTGCCGCGCCGACCACAGCTCCCCAGTACTGCGGCGTCTGGAAGAAGTAGCTCAAGAAGCCAGGGTCCAAGCGCTGCAGGTCCGGGCGAACCCGTATAAGGTACGAGGCAAAGACGGCATCCTTGGGGCACTCCCTGATGAGAAACGATTTCCCCGTTGTGGCCCCGGTACGAGCGAAAACGATGTCGCCGGGTGCTAGCCTGTACTTCGCCACGTCTTCCCGCGAACATCGGCAGTACGGAACGCCACTCCAATCAACATGGCCATTCTGGATGTCCGTTATGCGGAGAAAGCGAGGCCCGACCTCCGCTGCCGAAGCAGACTCCGTATGTCCGTAGTCAATCTTCTCGGAAAGCTCGCTCAGGCTATGAGTAGGCCAGCTCAAGGTGTGCCCCCTTGGTCGGAATCCAAGCTCTCCATGAAACACCGCCATTTGCGAATGACAGGCGCAAGTCGCGACAGGATGCGGATAAGTACGAAGGTGCGATAGTTCTGATAGCTATCTCCCGCAAGCTCAAGATCGCGTGTCAGTCGTGCCTCCTTGTCTTCGTCAGTGTGCAGTGTCTCGCCGAATAGCTGGGTTTCCAGAGTTTGCCGAATCGCCTGCCCGTGAAACAAGCCAAGTTTGTAGTCCCCCGGCTCCGACTCTGGATGAATTAGAGCCGATTCTTGCAATTCCAGGATAGCTTTCCAGCGGCTCCGCAGGGCCGCGCTATGGTCCTTGATTTCCTGCGGGAATCGACCATCCTGAATCCAATCGTCAGCTGCCGCAATCGACGTCGGCTCTTTGCGCTGATACAGGAAGCGCAGCCGCCGGAGGGTGTTGTGCAGCGATTCGGTTAGGCTAACGAGGCTTTCGTCAGCGTCGAGTGCCAACTGATATTCACCGCTAAATGTCATCCCGAACTTCTTCTTCCGCGGTGGCGTATAGTTCGCGATGATTCGGTCCTCTTCAAACTCACGGACGCGACGCAGAAACGCATCAAGGCGAAATGCTGTTTCATTGGGGCTGCGACTCACTTCAACATCCCCGCCAGTTCGTTCAGGCGAGTTGGCCCCACCAGGTCAGAGAAGATGCGCTCCGCCCTTTGTACCACCAACGCTTTGAACCGTTCGCGGTTCTCCTCTTCAAACCAATCATGCTTATTCGTTGAGATGTTCTTCCAACCCTCCACGGTATCGGTAGCGATATGGGATGCATTCGCCAGATCGTCATCATCACAGAGTCGGTACCACTGCAACCTTCTCTTCACCGACAAATGCCGACCCTCGAACCGGAGTTTGTCGCCGGGAGCCAGGTCCTGGTCGCTTCGGTTCAGTTCTTTCGGCCATACGCGCAGATTGCCAATGCTTCCTTGCAGAAGGTATCTCATCGTAACGTCATCCCAAAAGGCCCTGGGGATGTCTCTGATCCCACGCATGTTCACACTGGCCGATGGGACAATATGATCAAGATCGTAAGGTGTGTCCTCTCGGCGCAGTTGGAAGGCCGCCGGGTCGTAACCCCCGTACCAGCGATTGATCCAGGACCGCTGAACGTAGAGCAGAGCGTCACCGGAAGACTTGAGCATTTCGCTGAAGACACTATCGCCAACAGGGCGCAGGCCAGTAGCATACTGTTCGGTTGAGAGCACCTGAAAGCCTATGCGTTCCTCGTCGTTCGTTCTTTTCAAAACTGCATCATAGATCGCTTCAAACATGCCCTCGGTTTTTGCAGGCGCGCTACGGGCCACCCGGAAAATGGCGCGAACCAGGCTTTCCCGTGCTCTGTGTCCCCCGCGGCCAAAAAAGAAGTGCATATAGAGCGCAAGCCGTATCAGGTCATTCCTCACCAAGTCGGGAGAGATATCTTTCCCGTACACGCAGGCACAAGCCACGTGCCAATAATGCCAGTCGAGTCTGGCCACCAACGGAATCGGGAGGCCGGGATCATCCCCACCCTTGTCCGGCGCGTACAGAATGGCATTGCGACATTGGATAAGCGACTCGGTGAAAGGTCCTTTTCTGTGGTGCCCGGCGTATACGGCGCGCAACTGGGCAATGACCTGGTCTATATCATGCTGGTCGCCGGTGAAGATGCGGTTGTACTGCTTGCTATTGAGCGCAACTACATCGGGGGCGCGATCCGCCGGCTCTTCCTCTTCTTCTTGTTCTTCATCGTTGCCTATCAACGATTCCGCTGCCGACCCGCTTGTGGCAGCCATTGCCAGTCGTAGAGAAAGATGCACGATTCGCAATGGTGTCATCAGCCGACCGAATTCCCGATTCGCAAAAACCGTCCACACCATGTCGTGGAACTCGGGCCATTTCATCTTGAGGGCGGAGTAGAATAGTTCATCGGGGCCCATCACGACACCCTGAGAATTGAGGCGATTGAAAGCAGTGTTCAAGTCACCGATATTCGACAGATTGTAAACGATATGGATCGGAATGCGCGCCTCACGCAAAACCTGAATCGCACGCGTCAATGAGCTCAGTCGTGCCCGTAGAGCTTCGACATTCTCTACGTAGCGAGAACGAAGGCTGGGATGCAGATGTTCGATTTGCAAGGGATCAAAGGGGTCGGCTTCCGAAGCATGCGCCAGCCATTCCGCAACAGGCACCGGTAGCTTGGCCGCCAACGGAAATGACCGGAGCAACATTGATCCGGAGTCTTGCTGGAAGGCGTGCCGATTGGAGAATCCGAGTGGCTCCAGCATCTCAATCTCTTTAGGATGATCGTAGGGAATAGTTCCTCCCCACGGTCGCAGGGTTGTCGTCACATAGAACGCGAGATCGCTCTCGCCATGGTCCGCTTCCCCTATATCGACCCAAAGCCTTTCAATCGCACCCACTCTGGTATCTCGAAATCCCAACGAGACGGCAATGCTCCTTTGCTGACCGTCGAGAATGAAGACCTCTTGGCCGGTGAGCGCTCGTGAAGAGTGCGCGCTATCCCTCACAGACGATTGCAGGGAGCGAATTCGCAGGTTGCTTTCGGCGAAGTTCTCTGCGGGGCACAACAACAAGGAACCAATCGGGAATCCTCGAAACAACGAATCCCACAGCCGCGACAGCCTGTCCTCATCCCAGACTGCATCCCTTTGAAATGCAGGCAGCTTGAGCAGTGCGTCTTCGCCGTCGTTGATTTCGGCCGCCAACTCCTGTATCCCAATGCTGGCAAGACTCTGCCGGTCCCGAAGTATTCTGGCGAGGTCAAATTCCGAACTTGTCATGCGTAACTCACTTCAGCATCCCCGCCAGCTCGTTCAGCTCCTTCTGAATCTCCGCTTCCATCTTCTGGATGTCGGCGATAATCTTCTTGGGCGGGTCGTACTCGATTTCGTCATGCACGACCTCTTTGTAGCGATTCACGGACAGGTCGTAGTTGTTCTGTCGAATCTCATCCACCGGGACGAAGAAGCTCTGGTCCGTCCGTTTGCGCTTCTTCTCCCCGTCCAGATTCTGCCAGCGTTTCAGGACGTCCGGCAGGTTGTTGTTCTCGTGCTTCGAAGTATCCAGCGGAGTGCGCTTGTCATCGAGCGAGAAGCCGTCCGCCTGCATGTCGTAGAACCAGACCTGGTCCGTCCCGCCCGAGTTGGTCTTCGTGAAGATGAGGAAGGCCGTCGAGACTCCGGCGTAAGGCTTGAAGACTCCGGAAGGCATCTTCACCACCGCCTGAAGCTGATGCTCGTCGATGAGCTTTTTGCGAATCCCCACATGCGCCCGCGACGACCCGAAGAGCACCCCGTCTGGCACAATGCAGGCACACCGTCCGCCGACTTTCAGGAGATTCAGGAATAGTGCCAGGAACAAGAGCTCCGTTTTCTTCGTCTTTACTGTCTGGAGCAGGTCTTTGGCCACCGTGGAGTAGTCGAGCGAGCCCTTGAAGGGCGGATTGGCCAGCACTACCGAGAACTGATCCCGTACCGTTGAAGCCGCCTCCGAGAGCGCGTCTTTCGAGATGATGTTCGGGTTCTCAACACCGTGCAACAGCATGTTCATCACACCGATGCGGAGCATGGTCACATCGAACTCGATGGCGTGGAACATGTCCGAGTTGAAGTGTGCCAGCTTCTTCTTGTCGTTGAACATGCCCTCGTGGTTGTCCCGCAGATACTCGCCAAAGGCGATCAGGAAGCCGAAGGTCCCGGCCGCCGGGTCGCAGACCGTGTCCTCGGGAGTCGGGGCCAGCATATCGACCATGAGGCGGATGATGTGGCGCGGAGTGCGGAACTGACCATTCTGCCCGGCCGATGCAATCTTCGAAAGCAGGTACTCGTACAGGTCTCCCTTCGTGTCGCGCCGCTCCATCGGGATCTCCGAGAGCGCGGAGACTGTTCGCTCCAGTAGATGCGGAGTGGGAATCATGAAGGTGGCGTCTTTCATGAGGCGGGCATAGCCGCTGTCTTCGTTGCCGTGCAGGTTCTTCATGAACGGGAAGACCTCGGTGCTCATGACTTTGTACATCTCCGCCGCCTCCATGTCCTTGAAGCGGGACCAGCGGAGATGCTGCTGCTTCTTGTTGAAGACCGGGTCTTCAATCTGGGGCTTGCCGAGAGTATTGGCCTTCTTCTCCCGCGCGGTATGGATGTCGTCCAGGCGCTTGATGAACAGGAGATACGTAATCTGTTCGATCACGGTCAACGGGTTTGAGATTCCCCCGGTCCACATGCCTTCCCAGAGGCGGTCTATCTTACTGCGGAGTTCTCCGGTGATCATGGTTGGTTGCTGCCCTGGTTCCTGATTTCCGACGAGCTTGCAGGCTGCCCGGGCTCTGGCAACTCACCTTCGTCAAAAGACTACAATTCCGGTAGCTGCGGCCCGTTTCTTCAACCGGCGAGTATCATTCTCTCAGCATGGGAGGCGAGTCTGGGTGCGGTATGTGCCACGATTTGTCACATACCGCGCCCCATTCCCAGTTCGTCGGGCGCTTCTAGGAATCCGGCCAGAGCCTTGAGCATCGCTGCATTTATAGAATTCCGGCGCAGGCTCCCGCAAACTCCAATCAGTTTCACGGTTCAGGCCTTCGTGAATCGCTGGCATTCTTAGAGATGCCGCGCCGAAGAAGCGCAACTCGATCAATAGTCTGCATGTCCTGAAATCCGAAGGGCCGGTACAGGTCAGCCGCGTCCTTCGTAATCAAGATGCCGGTCAACGACCGAAGCTCCGGATGCGTGGCCACGTATTCGATCAAGCGCCGGCCGAGGCCCTGTCGCCGACGCGCCGGAATTACAAAAACGTCGGCCAGGTAGTAGACCGTCGCGAAATCCGAAACGACCCGCGCATAGCCAAGCATCGCACCGCGCCTTTCGTAGATTCCGAAGTTCAGCGAAGCCGCAATCGACTGTTCGACAACGTGTCGCTCCCGTCCCAGGGCCCAATATGCATTCTTGCTGAGATACTCGTGAACCAGGGCCACGTCCAGGCGGGCGCGATCGGTGGAGATTGTAACGTCGCTATCCATCGGGGTCCTCACCGATTTTAAGTGAAGAAGAGTCACCCGCGGACTGCAAGTTGGAAAAACGAGAATACGCGGCGTGCTGTTCGCCTACGGCGCGGGCCAGACATCCAGCCGGCAATAAAACGTCCCGGTGCCGGTCCGGACGACCCAGTAGGCATGATCGATCCATTGGGGCGGAAAAGTGGTCGTGTCGAAGCGGTGGATTTCTGGATCCTCAGACGGCATGGTGTGGGACTCGGCGATCAAAAATACAGTGCCTTCACGAATTTCTACCCGTGCTACGGCCGGCAGGTCGGCCTGCCTTTCCACAAAGAGCGTATCTACATCACGGGAGGCATGGACGACCCGCGAAGCATCGTTAACTCTGCAGATCGGTGCTCCGCCCGGCTCCCGTAGCGCAACCGAGCAGCCCAGAGCACACGCAAAAAGTGGCAGGAAAGAGGCGACATGCAGCGCGTGAACGAGAGCGCGCCTGCTCAAAACCAACTCCGCTTCTTTGGGGGGTCAAGTTGTTCGAGACGCTCGCGTAGGTACTCCAGTTCGTCCTCTTCTCGAATGGCCCGGGCAAGGCGCAGCAAGGGAAAACCTTTGTTTGTAAGAATGGCCGCCCGCACCTCTTCCTCTTCGTCGCGGGCGAGTCTCAAAAGAGTCGCATCTTCGCAGCTCTCGAGGTCCTCGCGACGCGCAAGGGCTGCGCGTACGCTGTCGTCTGTGTCAGAAGCGAGGAGCTCCAGAACCGACGGGGGGCAGTGCGGATTGCGCGCGAGCCCGGCGCGTACGTCATAGTCTTCGTCTTTTGCCAGTTGCAGAGCGAGTTCCGGCGTTAGCCTTTTCCAGCGCGCCACGGCCTGGCGCACCTCGTCGTCTTCGTGCGCACAAAGTCTCCGGAGCAGTTCCGGCCCTGGCTTGCGGGTAACCAGCGCGATGGCCCGGGCCCGGTCCGAATCGGCCAGCAGCCAGTCGAGGCTGGTTTTTTCCGGCAGGTCGGCGATCAAATAAAACTCGCGCACGATCGGTCGCGGATGCAAATGAAACCACAGGTCGTCCGGCAGGTAGTTCTGCACCTGACAATAAGGACATTTGACGAGGCGTGAGCTTCCATCGACTTCCAGAGCTCCGCCGCATTTCATACATTGCAGTACCACCGGCGTGCCGGCGGGGCCGGCCTGGACCGGTTCAACTTCGCTGCCGGAATCTTCCGAGCGCGGTCCTTCTCCAACAATCGCCAGGGCGCCGGGACAAATCGTTTGAACCAGCTCGTCCGCAGGGCGGATCGCCAGCGGCTGCTTGCATTTTTCACAACGCAGCTCCTTTTCGGGATCGAGATTGTGCAGCGCTTCTTTGCTCAGCTCCTGACCGCAATTTGTGCAGCCGGGAGGAACGCGACGATGCTGAATGCGAATGCCGAGACTCAAAAAGCGAATCTGACCGCCGACACGTTCGCGTCGAATCAGTGCTACCGGAAGCGTATCTTCGTCGAAGACCTGTTTCCACCAGCGCAGATCGAGATTGTTTTTGCGCCCGCAGGCGCTGCAGACAATAGAAGCTGTAAAGGCGTTGATCGGCAGCGAAGCCTGGCAATGCCGGCACTGAGCGGCCAGACGAATTCCGAAACTCACGCGAAAGGTTCCGGCGATCTTGCCGGGGATGCTGCGATCAAGCTCATCGCGCGTACTCACCTCAAAGTCGCGAAATCCTTCCAGGTCCGTGATTTCGTTCAGCATCAGCCAGAGGTCCCGACCGCTTCGTCGGTCTTTGATCGAAGCGCCACAGTAGCGGAGAAAATGTTCATCGACGTTTTCCGAATCGTACCGGGCTCACATGGAGTCGAGGATTGCCCGGCGTTTGCTTTCGTACTCTTCGCCCGTGATCAGTCCGTCGTCGTGCAATTGCTTGAGTTCCTGCAGTTTCGCGTGGGCGCCTTTCGGCGGGGACGATGGCGTTGCCCCCAGGTTCCCGCCCAGCATCTGCCCCAGACCGATGCCGGCCCCAATGCCAACCCCGGCGCCGGCCACCCCACCTTCGTTGCGTGCGGCCTCGCGCAGGGCTTCGAGCTTTTGCATTTCGGTGTAATTGATGCCGGCCGCTTCCGCTGCCTGCACCTCGGCCTGCACGTCGGCAATGCGGTTGATGCGCTGCATGGTCTCGTTGTCAAAGCCGGTGCCCTCGACCCGAAAGTCAGTGATGGCAAAGCCCAGCGCCCCGAACAAGGGCTGTAATTTCAAAATCAGCGCTTCGGAGATTTCTTCGCGGTTGGCGTCGATGTCGGCGTATGAGAATTTCGACTCGGCCAGGTAATCGGCGAGAGGCTGGCCGATGCGGGCGGCGGTGATTTCTCGGATGTCGTTTACGTCATAGATTTCTTTTCCGCCGACCACGCTGCGAAAAAATAAGGCCGGGTCGGTGATGCGAAAGGCGTAGTTGCCGTGAGATTTCAGGCCGACCGGGAACCGATACACCGGATCCACGTACTTGATCACGGTCGCCGTGCCCCAGCGGCAGTTTAAGATCTCGGCCGTGCGAAAGAAGTACAGTCCAACTTTGTGCTCGCTTTCGAACATCTGCAGCACGCGTGTGATCGTTGTCCAGAAGGGAATGTTTGCAGTCTTGAGTTCGTGCAGGCCTTCCTGGGTATGCACGGCCTCCACCCGACCCTGGTACACGAACAGGCAACCCTGGCCCGGCCCCACGATCAGTTTCGATGCGTTTTTGATTTCGTCGCCGTTTTCGGTCCAGCGATAGAACAGGTGCTCGGGTTGTGGGTCGTTCCACTGAATGACCGACCGCAACTGCGAGCGCGTGTCGAGCTTCTGGTCGAGCCCGTCGACCGTTTCGTTCAGCGTGCGTCCCAGCCGCTTTTTGATGCCGGCTTTGATTCGGTCGGCCGTACTCTGCTCTTCGTCGTCAGCCATGTCTGCGTTCCGCGCACATCTGGATACTGGCCAGTGTGCAGTTTACCGTGGCATCGCAGTGTGCTTTGTCCAGCGAAACGCGTGCGTATCCAGACGGAAAGTGGGCGGGTGTTTCGGTATTGACGGAAGCAGGTGTACGGGCAGAGTCTGGACCCCATGCAGAGGCGAGGCTCATCTGCAATATTTCGTGCCATGACGGAATGGCCCGTGCTGCTGGCCCTGGGGCTATGGGCCGTCAACGATCACGCCTTAAAAGGGCGGGCCTTGAGTTTGCTGACCGGCAAGCTGAGCGATGTCGCCGGCCTGTTTGTTTTTCCCGTTTTTCTCGCCTGCGTTTTGCGTTTGTGTTTTTCACGAACCCTCAAACGTGTTTCGGATACGTCACTGGTGTTATTTGGGGCCGCTACGACGGGGCTGGTCTTCTTCGGCATCAACTTCGATCAGGTTGCGAACGAAGCCTTTTATCGAGCTTTTTCGATCGGACCGCTGCACCTGGCCGGCACGGCCGATCCCACGGATCTTCTGTGCCTGCCGGTGATTCTGCTTTCCGTATATATTGTGCAGAGAAAAACGCGGCGATCACGAACAGCGAAAAAACCGGGAGAAACGCGAGTCATGCTCTGGTCTGAACGTGAATCGAATTTCCGCGCCAGCCCCGGTCGACACGGGCCGTCGCGTGTCCTTTTGGCTTTTGTTCTCTGCCTGGTGTTCTTAACAACGGTGGCAACCTCTGTGGTGCTGCTGCCCCGGGAGGCTGCGTTGCAGGTGGCCTGGCCGGAGGACGGCCAGAAGTTCCAGACCGGCGAACCAATCCGACTGATCTGGTATGAAGAGCAACCGTTCGCGGAGTACCTGCTTACAATCGAAGGCAACACGGGAAGGCAGGAAATTGCCTTCGGGCGCGACGCAATTCAGTTTTACGAAGATGAGCGACTCGAGGCCACGCGGCTCCACTTTACACCCGCCGTCGATCTGGATCCGGGCGTGTATCACTGGCGTCTGCGCGGCCACGGCCTGACGGTACCGTGCGTCGGCCCGGAAGAAGAGGAGGCCTTGCTGTACCGTAGTGAGGTACGTTGGCTGTGCAGCACGATCATCGCGGAACGTACGCTGGTTGTTCTGCCCCGGGCGACCGAATGATGCGGAAATTACTTGCCGTGCTCGTTTCAGCGACCCTGGTCGGATGTGCGAGCGCGCATGGCCGCGATCGATTAAACGACTTTGCCGACATAGCGGCGGCGAGCGTAGACCGTGGTTTCGGCATCGAAGCTTCGGTGGGCCCTGCCAGCGCAGGCGCGGGCGCTTTCACCAACTCAGCAATCGCAGCCAGAGCGGGCGCTTCGGTGCAGGACGGTTTCGATTCCAGTGCTACGTTTCTGCTTGGATTCGGTTGCGGGCCGGCTTTGTTGCATATCGAACGTTTTGCACCCGAGGGAACAATCTTTCCGGACGAAGAAACCGCGACGCTATTCTTGCGCAATAAGTTCGCCTGTTCCGAGCGCGGGTTTCAAGCATATCAGTACGGGCGGATACGATTGCGCGCGGCTCTGATCCTCGGATTCAGCATCGAACTGAACTGGCTTGAGGCCATCGACTTTTTCGCCGGTTGGCTTCAGTTCGACCCGCTGGCCGACGATCGTTACGTGATCTACGAGCGACTTGCGCGGGAGCAATGAGTCCTGGTTGGAGATTCGGCTGGCGGCTCGGATCAGGGCGATGGAGCTTGTGTCAGGAAAACCGGCTCGGGTAACTCTTCGCACCTCAGGCGAGTAGCGCCGCCACGAGCGCAAAGCCAACCGGTAAGACAAAAGGCGCGACGATTGCGGCAACTCTGTGTCCGAGCGGTATGGATTTGCGCCCGATCGCCAGCGCCCCCAAGACGATGCTTGCCATGAACAAAGGAATGGTCAGCAGAATGAGTGCGACGGCACTGCTTGCACCGGAGCGCATGAGCCAGAAACCGCCCGCCATGGCAACCACGGTTGTCAGGTTCACAAGGAGGGCCGCAACAATAAGGGCGTGCATGACAATCCAGGCCTAAGGCTGGTCTTCTTCTTTATAGCTATCGAGCTTTTCGCGGACCAGGCGCGCACACTCGTCCATCATGGGGTTGGGATCGAAATCCTGATCGGTGTATTCGATTCGGAGGCGAACGACAGCCGATAACCGACCCATAATGAATTCCGTATCGGGCTCAAATTCAATCGAGTCGATACGCTCGCGTGTAATCTCGGGAAACGTTTCGGCCAGCTGGTTGCGAATTTCGACCGAATCCACTTCAGCCACGCGGCGCGAAATCTCAATGCTGCGAGCATGGTCGGGGTTCACTTCGGCGTTGTGTGTGCGAATGCTTTTGTAGATGACCGGGGGCCGACAGGCGCCCAGGCAAAGGGCAAAGAAAGCCAGAAGGAAAGCCGCATAGAGCCGCCGGGGTCCAAACCTTAACCGGGGGGCACTGTGGCGGGAGTGTCGTGTTCGAATCGTATGCATTGTATTGTTCAAGAGTGGAGCCGGGTGCAGGCCGTCAATTCAGGAATCGTTCTATCGCTCGCGAAACTCCAGCGATCTGATCACCGTCAGGCCGATGTCCACAGCTGACCAGGAGCCCGGCAAACCGCTACTGGACCGCATCAAAAAGCCGGTGGTCGTGGAGCTGGTGGCAATATACTCCCCGCTGCCGTAGATCACATCGTAAGCGATACCGCTGTTTCCCGCGCAGGCGCTGGCCATGATGCCTTCGTTGCCCCAGTTCAGTCCGTCGCTCGAGACACTTACGTAGCAACTCTCCGTGCCACCGATTTCGCCACCGACGGCCACATTCAGAGCGCCGTTTGTGGCCACTCCCTGCGGACGTTCCCCCGCAGGTGCGGTCGAAAAAATCGTGCCGGTCGAAAAGTTTACGCCATCGGCAGCGTAGCGTGTGCCGTTCTGATCGGTAATCGCAAGCACTCCGCCTCCGGCCGCGGCGATGACATCGTGGTAGCGAAAGCCACCGCCGATGTTGGTACCGTTCAGCGCCGCTATCGTCACTGTGGACGGATTAACCGACCGATGCAGGTTGCCTGCGCCGCCACCACCTTCGCCCATGTAGAAGTACCCATTGATGAAGTTGACAGTGCGTATGATCTGAGTTGCCGATCCATTCGGAGCGGTTGTCCAGGTGTAGCCATCGCTGCTGGTGAGAATCAATGGCGCCGAGGCCCCATCATCTCCGACCGCCACAAAAATGCCATTGCCGTAAGCCACTTCCGAAATGCTCGACGCCCCGGCCCCGGGGCATCCGTTTGCGCTCCAGGTGCCCCCATCGGTCGTTGCGTACAGAGCGCACTCGGTTGTCGTCCGCCCCCCAACGACAATTTTCCCCGGGCCGATCGCCGCACCCAGAAGATCCAGGCAACCCGAGATCGTTTGGGCGGAAGGCCAGTAGTTGGCGCCGCTGGTCAGCACGACTCCGCAAACATTGGGCGGTCCCGCAATTTGACCCGCTCCCACAATCAGGGGCGCATAGGTCGCCAGATACAGCGTCAAAAGATCGCAGCCCGCGTCGGTTTCCGCGCAGGCAGTCGCGGCCCCACTGCAATGCATCCCGGCGGCGGCGATGGAGAGCGTGAGTAGTAAAGCACGCACGTTCCGTCGACCCTCAGAGTGCGCCTTGTTTTTGAGCAACCGCTTCGCGCAGCAGGGCGGCGCAGGCATCCATCATGGCGTTAGGATCAAAGCTTTCATCCCCATAGGCGATGCGGGCCTGGATATGAACGACCTGGCGCTCCTGGACCGGGCGGGTCTCCGGAAAAAACTCAATCGAATCAATTTGAGCGGCGCTGATATCGGGAAACTGTTCGGCAAGCCGGGCACGCACACTCGCGGCCTGATCGTCAATGATCTCACGCGCGATTTCGATGTTTTGTTCTTCGTCGGCCCCAATTTCGACCGGTACCGAACGCATGCTCTTGAAGCTTGCGCCACCGCACGCGCTCAAAAGCAGGAGTCCCACAGACGCGAGAGCGAATAAATACGTGCGAGTTTTCATAATGCCTCCAAACCAGAACTGGTTGCACGCTTCCGGGTCCAGGGCTTCCGGGCAACCCCAAATCCACTTGAAAAGGCGGATTATGTGGTAGCGCCGGCCAGGGCCAGCATGCCGCAGGCTGCATCAATGTCCTTGCCCGGAGAGCCGCGGTTGAAAACCGGCAGATCCGCATCCAGCAGAGTCGACTGGAACTCCTCAATTTCGGCTGCGGTTGGTCGACGCCAGCCCTGCAGATTTGTGTTCAGAGGAATCAGGTTGATTTTGCAGCGCACCGAGCGGCCGATCTTGACCAGCCGGGCCGCATTTTCCGGGCCCATGTTTACGTCCGGAATCATGACATATTCAAACGTGATCTTTCGATCCAGAGTGCGCGTGTAACGCCGGGCAACTTCGAGCAACTTGTCCAGGGGATACTTGCGATCCACATCCATGATGGCGCCGCGCTCGGCTGCGTTGGCGTGGTTGAGAGAAATGGCGAGATTGAAGGGTTCGCGGTCCTTAATAAAACGTTCGATCGATGGAATTACACCGGCGGTCGAAATCGTAATATGACGGGCCCCCAGGTTCAGCCCCTCCGGATGATGCAGGATGTGCGCGGCCCGGATGACGTTTTCATAATTATGGAACGGTTCCCCCATGCCCATGAAAACGACATTGGTTACGGCCTCGCCCTTTCTGCGGATCAGCTCATAAACCTGGTCCACAATCTGCCAGGTTTCCAGGTTGCCGCGATAGACCATGGTTCCGGTGGCACAGAAACGGCAGTTGAGCGTGCACCCGACCTGGGAAGAGATGCAAACCGTACGTCGGCGTGGCGAGACCAACCAGACCGCTTCGATCTCGCGTACGGCTTCGCTCCGGCCCAGGTGTCCGGCATCGAATACAAAGCGCTCCGTGCCGTCTTCGGAAAGCACGCTTTTGACAACCGGCAGCTCCGGCAACGCGCCCTGATCGGCGAGGGTTGCGCGCAGAGCTTTTGGAAATTCAGTGAACTCATCGAGACTTTGAGCGAGATGTCGGTTGATGCGCCGAAAAGCCTGGCTGGCCCGAAAACGCGGCTGCCCGAGGGCCTCAAAGAAGCGTTCCAGTTCGGAGAGGCTTTTGCCTTTCAGCACCTGTTCTTCGGTCACAATCATAGTCAAAGAGGGGGATCAAAGGTCACGGGCTCCGGGGGATGGGCGACCACTTCGCCAATCTCAAAGGCCCGTCCTCCAAACCAGGTCTGGGAGGCCTCGGGCAATTTCTTGAGCCCCTGATCGAGCGCTCCGAGGATCACGCGAACGCTCTCGGCCGGTACAATCAGAATCATCCCAATACCCATGTTAAATACGGAAAACATTTCCCTGGCAGCCACTCCCCGTTTTGCAATCTCGGAAAAGACGCGCGGCGCCTGCCAGGCTTTCGGGTCGATGCGCACCCCGAGTCCTTCCGGGAGCACCCGCGGTATGTTTTCATAAAAGCCGCCGCCGGTAATGTGAGCGATAGCGTGGATTGGCAGGTTTTTGTCGAGCAGTGGGCGCAGCGCTCTTTCGTAAATCACAGTGGGCCGCAACAAGACCTCGTGCTCCAGAAACTTCCGGTCCGCCGGAGATTCGGGCAGGTCCAGGCCATCTTTCAGGAACAGCCGTCGCACCAAAGACATACCGTTGGAGTGCACACCCGAAGAAGGCAAACCGATCACGCGATCGCCCGGGGCTACGGCGCTGCCGCCGATGATTGCCGATCGCTCGACTACGCCCACGGCAAAACCGGCCAGGTCATAGTCGTCCGGTTCCATGGTGTCGGGATGCTCGGCGGTCTCTCCGCCCATGAGCGAACAACCCGCTCTGCGGCACCCTTCGGCAATGCCGGAGACGATATCGTACATGCGTTGTTCGTCCAGCCGACCGCAGGCGATGTAGTCCAGAAATTGCAGCGGCTGCGCGCCCGATGCCAGCAGATCATTCGTGCACATCGCCACAAGGTCAATGCCGACCGTTGTGTGCCGATTGAAGAGCTGCGCCAGGCGTAGTTTGGTGCCGACCCCGTCGGTGCTTGTGACCAGCACCGGATCCCGGTAGCTTTTCAGAAAGGACACATCCATCAATCCGCCGAAGCCCGCCCGATCGGCAATCACCTGGCTGTGATGCGTGCTCCGGACAACGTCCGCAATGCGTCGCACAAAGCTGCGGCCCTTCTCGGTGTCCACACCGGCGGCCCGGTAATTGATCGATTCTTCGGACATGCTTTATTCTGGAGTCTCCACTTCCCAGGGGATCAAATCCGCGGGGCTCGCCCCGGGCAAGTGTTTGTTGGACAGGCGGTCGGTTTGCAGGCCGGAATCGGAGCAGGCCCAAAGGCGGGGTCGACCCGCTAACTGCCCGGAAGACCCGAGGCGAGAGCATCGTACATGGTGTGAAAACGTTCGTTGGGCACGCGCGGCTCATCCGCTCTGCTCAACTCCGGTAGCAATCCCAGTACAAAATACATGTCCACTTCGCCTTTGTGTTTGGCCGCGACCTTGCCGCGGTATTCGCACTGGAAAAATTCGCGAACCAGTTCAAAAGTCGTGCCGGAAATGTTCACCCTTCCGGTGACGCCGGTTGATTCCAGGCGGCTGGCGGTGTTTACGGTGTCGCCCCAGACGTCGTAGGCAAACTTTCTTTCACCAATGACGCCCGCTACCAGCGGTCCGCTGTGAATTCCGAGTCGCAACTCCCAGTACGACAGGCCCTGGGATTCTTTGATCGACTTCATGCGATTCATGAAGTCCTGGATTTCAAGCGCGGCCAGTACACAATCGATGGCGTGGGTCTTATTTGCGATGGGGATGCCGCCAGCGCACATATAGGCATCTCCGATGGTCTTGAGTTTCTCCAGACGATAGTGATCGCAAACCTGATCGAAGTACGAAAAGCAACGATCCAGTTCGGAAATGAGTTCTTCCGGCCCCAGTTCGGCCGCGATCAGAGTGAAACCCTGGAAGTCGGTGAATAGTACGCTCGCCGATTCGTAGCGACGGGGTGTCGTACGACCGGTTTCTTTGAGTTCCTCGGCGATTTCGGCCGGCAATATGTTCAGGAGCAATCGATCCGATTTTTCCCGTTCGGCATGGATGGTGCGTCGATCCCGGCGCGATTGACGCAGCAGGCTGCCGCGGCCTTGCTCGCGATCCAGAATGTTGGCCGACTGCAGACCCAGAAGAAAGTAGTACGACAAAAAGACACCAGCGGCCGGAAGCAGGACTATCAGATCGAGTTCGAAGCTGCCGAACCAAAAATTCAGGAGCACCGCCAGCAAAATAAAAAGTACGCCAAAAAGTACGGTGATCGGTACCCGATATACTCGAAAGCCCATCAAGGTGCCGATCGGGGCGAGCAATAACGCAAACAGCAGATAGCGAGGCGCGCCAGCAAACCAGATTGCACAGCCCGAGATCCAGGGAATCGTGCAAAAAAAGAAAAACCAGAAACGCCAGCGACGGACCGACCAGCGGCCGCTACGCAGCCGCGCTGCAGTGGCTGTTCCGCCCAGCATGCTCAGGAAAATCGCGCCCCCACCCGCCACAAGCGGCGGGGCCGGAAAGCCGTTCGGGTCGAGGGCATAGATCGTGATGGCCGTGGCTATATAGAGGCTGCCCCAGAGGTTTGTGTGGAACACAACCGGGTGCCGGAGCATAGCACGCAGGAACGATAGCATAGGCGGCAGGTGCCAGCCGGAACCCGCATTCACAAAGCATCAATCGTCTTTTGTCAGGTCCGGGATCAGAAATGCCCGGCAATCACCTGCTCGAGTCGCGGCCCGAAACCTGCTGCGGTCCCTGTTGACGGCGGCGATCCCGCTTCGAGAATACGGGCATGTCCGGTACGCTCGCTCGTTTCATGCGATTCCTTGCCTGCTATGATCGCGCTGACGACCTGGGTCGGGATGAACAAAAGGCCTACCATGTGAGCTGTCTGGCGGCCGCACTGGCCGCGACCGTAACCCTTGTGCCGATTGTGCTTTCTATGTGGTTGCGTCCGCCAACCGAAGCGAGCGGGCGTATGGCCCTGTTTCCGAACCTTTCAGCGGTCGCGGTCTATGGCTTTTGCTGGTGGCTGCTTCGCAATCGAAGAGTCTTTGCGGGTAAAGTCCTGCTGCTCGGTGAAGCCCTGACGCACATGACGATGCTTGTGATCGCTTTTGGTCTGCGTTCCGGCGTGCACTACTTCTACTTCGCCGCCTTCACGGCGCCACTGATCGTGTTCACACGCAAGGAGCGCCGCGCCCAGATCGCTCTGATGGTGCTTACGACGCTGGTTTTTTTGGCTGTGAATTACTACTATCTGGTGCTCGGCAACCATGGGCTTGTCTTTTCTGAACGCTCCACGAGCTATGTGAATGTTTTTCTCATGGTCAATGCCGTTCTGGCGCTGGCGATTCTCGGGGGTTTTGTCTTTCACTTTTATCATGTGGGCTACGTGGCCGAGGAACAGCTGGAAGCCGAACGGACGCGCTCCGAGAGGTTGCTCCTGAATATTTTGCCCGGACCGATCGCGGAGCGGCTCAAGAATGGAGACATTCTGATTGCGGATCGTTACGAAGAGGCCACGGTGCTTTTCGCCGACATCGTGGGCTTTACGCCTCTTTCGGCGCGCCTTTCTCCGGACGAGCTGGTTGCCATGTTAAACGCGGTATTTACGGACTTTGACCGCATGGCCGAGCAGTTCGGCGTCGAAAAAATTAAAACCATTGGCGATGCCTACATGGTGGCCGGCGGAGTTCCCGAACACACGCCGGATCATGCTCTTCAGGTGGCGCAGATGGCGCTTGCGATGCAAAAACGTATGCGTGCTGAATCCAATGATCGCTCGCTCGAACTGCGCATCGGCCTGCATTCCGGGCCGGTTGTGGCGGGTGTGATTGGCACACGAAAATTCATTTATGATCTTTGGGGCGACACCGTAAACACGGCGGCGCGCATGGAAGCCCACGGCCTTCCGGGTCGCATTCATGTGAGTTCGGCCACGCGCGACCAATTGAAGGATCGCTTTGCATACGAAAGGCGGGGTGTCATCGAAATCAAGGGCAAGGGTCCCATGGAGACATTCTTTCTCGTGGATGGCTTTGACGGTTGAAGCCCTGAGCTGCGCAAGAACACAAGGAGACTTTTAAGCTCTGTGAAGGTCAGCAAAGAGGCCTTTTGCTCCGGCTGCGACCTAATTTGGAGTTGCGCATGGTGGTCCGCGGCCACTCCTTTCAGTTATTGTGGGGTTTTTGAGGCGAAACCACATGGCGATCTGGCCGTCGGTGCTGACGGTCGTGCTGGGTTGTGTGTACGACCCGACCACCTCCAATGAGCCGGAGTTGGCCCTGCTTGCTCTGGCCCGGGCCGATTTCCCGTTCTCGGTTGTCAGCGAATCCGTTGGCGGCAGTCCCGGTGCCATGGTGATCGACGGCTCTTCCATTTTTATTGCCGGGAGTTCGAACCCGGGGGGCAACCTTAACTGGCGGGTTGAGCGACGGGATCGATACACGGGGGAACTCGTAAGCGAATTTGGTACGGCCGGCGTGCTGGATTTTGACCCGGGTTCAGGGAACGACGACGACCTCACGGATATCGCCCTTGATGCGACCTACATCTATCTCGTCGGAAACGATCGCAGCTCCGGCTCTCCCCAATGGCGCATAGAAAAGCGGCTGGCCTCGACCGGCGCGCTGGTTTCCGGATTTGGATCGGGCGGTGTGATTACGAACGATCCCACGCCCGGCCAGAATGACTTCTTAAACGCCATTGCCATCGATGGGACCTACATGTATCTGGCGGGTTCCCAATCGACCGGCGGCTCGGCTCAAGATTGGCGGCTGGAGAAGCGTGATCTGGCTTCGGGCAGTCTGGACGGTGGCTTCGGGACCGGCGGTGTGATTGTGCAGGGCGCGGGGAGCGGAACTCAGTCCCAGGCCTGGGCGGTCACTTACGACACGAGCTATCTGTATTATGGCGGCGCCTATCGAGCCGCGACCGTCGATTGGCGCACCGAGAAACGCGACCGTACCACCGGCGCCCTGGTCGGCGGCTTCGGAACCGGAGGGCAGGTTGCGGGTCCGGCCAATGCCGGTCGGGATGAGATCTACGACATTGAAATCAACAGCGATTCTGTTTTTGTGAGCGGACTGACCCTTTCGCCAACAGTTCACTATCGTTTTGATCGCTATCTGCAGTCCGACGGCAGCAACGCGGGCGCGTTCGGGACCGGCGGCACCATCGACAACGATTTCAGCTCGGGTACTGATACTTTCGGCGACATCATTGTGGATTCGCCGTACGTATTTCTTCTGGGTTCCGATTTTACGAACGGTAGCGACCGGTTGCTGCGCGTGGAAAAGTTCGATGAGGTTACCGGCGCCTACATAAGCGCTTTCGGAAGCGGTGGCGTTTTGCAGATCAACAACTTTGCAGGCGAGGAGAACCTGCGCGCCGGTCGCGTGGACGGCACGTTTTTGTACATGGTCGGTGAAGACCAGAGCACATCGCCAGCTGCCTGGCGTCTGCTGAAGTACTACAAGTCGACCGGAACCCAGTAACATGCGATATTTCTCAATCGGACCAAAGTCGTGTCGGATTGACAGCCCCCATGTAGACTGCTGTTCTGGCCTGTGCTCTCCGCCACGCAAATAGAGGGCCGCCTGTTGCCGGTCTTCGAGGCGCACCCTGAGATCCAGGCGGCCTGGCTCTTTGGATCGACCGTTACCGGTGATGGTGGTCCGCTTTCGGACATCGACGTGGCGCTGCTTTTTTCAAAGCGTGTTTCTTTGCGGGAATTCGGGCTGGTGGTCAGCGATCTTTCTGAAGCGCTGGGGCGCAACGATGTGGATGCCGTTGACCTGTTCGATGCGAGCCCGCTTCTCCGGCATCGCATTTTTACGCGGGGACGTTTGCTGCTCGATCGCGAGCCGGTCGCCCGGGTGAACTTCACCGCCCGCGCCCTTTCGGAGTACTTCGATCTGATCCCCTCTCTGCGGAAAGTGTATGCCCCTTGATCCGGACGTCGTGCTTCGCCTGCTGGCGCAAGGGCGCCGGCATATCGAAATTCTGCGCACCTATCAAAAGATGCCGCGGCCCGAATTCAGATCGGAAGCCGGACGCATGCTGGCCGTGTTGCATGGCCTGCAGATCACGATTCAGTGTTTGATCGACCTTGCGTTGCATGTTAGTGCTGCCCTGGGCGAAATGCGCATTGAGACCTACGCCGATGCGGCCCGAGCGCTGGTCGATCTTGAGGTGTTATCAGCCGGGCAGGGTGAGACCATGCGTGCCATGGTGGGGTTGCGCAATCTAATTGTGCATGCCTACGCCGCGATAGACGAAGAACGGATTCTGAGTCTGCTGGACTCTGGCCTTGATGATCTGGCGGGTCTTCTGGACGCCATGGAGCGCGATCTGAAGAAGCGCGGCGCCTTTTAGAGGCTGCAAAGTGTGCTTTTTGCTTGTCCGGCCGGGGCCCGCCGGCGCGGTACGTGTATGCTTCGATTTTATGTGCCCGGGCTGTTTCGCCGACTGCTCGTGATTCTTTTGCCCGCTCTGCTTGTCGGCCTCGCCGCAGCCCTTCCGGTTTTGCTCCATTCGGAGGCGGTCCTCAGTGAAGGACACTTCCCGTCCGATCGCAGTCGGCCGCTGCCGGGACTTTTGCCGGCCACGCTATCGGCCCCGGCCACCGTCATGCCGGATTGGCTGCGCGAAGCGGCGCTGTTTGCGGACAGCGGCCCCAGCCTGGAACTCTTTGAGGAGGCCGACGACGACGATCGGGAAGCTTTCGAATCCGTGGCCCGCTTTTTTCCGGCGCAGTTTCCTGCGCAATCTGGCAACGCCGCCTCTTCTGCAACTTTCGCCACACTGAATTCACGCGCGTTCTGGCAATCCCGCCTGCGACCGATCTTCGTGCGTGCGATCGTGGATGCGGATCAAAACACCTGGCAGGCGTTGTCGTTGCGTTTCGGGGGCATCCTGCTGGTGGGGCCCCGGGGAGAAGTACGCCCGCTCACGGCGCTTCCGCAGCGCTTTTTGCCGGCCGAATACTCCGGGCCGCAACTGTACCGGGACGTGCTGGATCTATGGCAGAATCCCAAACGACCGCAGGAACTCTGGCTCATCAACAAGCACAATGTTCTGCGAAGCCTGGACGGTGGAGAGAGTTTTACGGTGTTTGACGTGCCGGCCGTTGTTCGGCGCGCGACTTTGACCGCGATCAGCGCGCGTATTGATGCCGAAGGCAATGTCACGGATCTGTATCTGGGTTCTGCCCTGCGTGGAGTCACGCGTTGTGCTCCGGGCAATGCACTTTCCGGTTGCTACCAGATCTTGCGCGGGCTTCCCAATCTACATCATCAAGATGGCGCCTACTTCTATGAAGAAATTTCGGGTCTGGTGTATGACCAGGCCGGCGAACGATTGTTGGCCACCACCAGCTTTCAGCCGGGTCTGTTTGCTCTTGCGCGGGGCGCGGCGGCCTTCACGCGCATGGAACTGCCGGGTTTGAATCCGGAGATTCCCATTCAGAATCTGCTTTTCGATCCGGGCACGCGCACGGCCTGGATTTCTACCGAAGGCGGTCTGCTTTCGCAGAGTCTGGACGACGGTAGCTGGCATTCTTACCGATGGGAAAGCCTTAAGGCGGTGCGACGGACCGAAGCCACTGTGTCGCGACCGATTTCCTGGACCTTTGCAACGACGATGCCGGGCGGCCGGATTGGTTTTACCCGCACCCGATCCCCCGCAGTCATTCGCGCACCCCGCAACATACGGGCGCTGTACGTCTCACCCACCAGCGCCCGGGAGCGTCAGACCCAGGTGTTTGATTTGCTCGATCGTTTTCAAATGAATGCGGTCGTAATCGACGTGAAAGATGACTACGGTCGTCTGGTCTACGGCAGCAATCTACCGGAAGCGGTCGAGATGAACAACCACCGACCGCTGGCGCCGATTCGCGAACTGGTTGCCCGCCTGAAAGAACGCAACGTATACGTGATTGCGCGTCAGGTTGTGTTTAAGGATGCGCGGGCTTTCGCCTACCAGGGCAATCGCTACGCGATCATTGACCGCACGACCGGCGGCCCCTGGGCCTACGAAGAGGTCGAACGCTGGGTCGATACCTACGCCGAGTGGATACATAACTACAATGTGCGTGTCGCCCGGGAAGTGGTCGAACTCGGTTTTGATGAGGTGCAATTCGACTACATTCGTTTTCCCTCGGACGGTCCCATCGGCAACGGCCACTGGCGTTTCCGTCGGGGTGATGCGTATCGGTCCGAGGCGCTGGAGAGCTTTTTGATGAAGGCCCGATCGGAACTCAACGTGCCGATCAGCATCGACATCTATGGCTATCATGCGATGTACCGGTCGGGGGCCGTTATCGGTCAGGATGTCGTGGACATGGGGGAGTTCGTCGATGTGGTTTCCCCGATGCACTATTCCTCCCACTTCGGCGACAACTACCTGGACCACATCCATCCCCGCGAGGCGCGCACCCACGAGCTTCTGAGGACGGGGGTGGAGCGGCCGATTCGCATCGGCTCCGGTCGCTTTCTGGTGCGCCCGTGGCTACAGGCCTTTCGAATGCGGACCGGACCCTGGGGTTGGGGCGAACCCTACATGGAAAGTCAGATGCTGGGCGCCATCGAAGGGGGCGCCGCCGGTTTCTTGTGGTGGGGGCCGATTCAGGATTTCTACATGCCGGGTCGCGTTCAGGCCCGCATTTTCCAGTAAAAGGAAGGCCTCAGCGTCGCTGACGGCTTTTTTTCGGGGCGCCTTTGGTCTCTGGCGCTTGCGGCCCCAGAGCTTCCAGCGCAAAGCCGTAGCTGGCCTGATTTTGCAGGCGGTCTTCGAGCAGTCCGGCCTCAAGTTTGGCCAGGCGATCCCGGATACGCTTGTCGCGGGCCAGCGCCATGCGCAGCTGCGGATCCTCGTTTCGTCCGAGGGCGTAATTCATGAGCTCTGCGTCAGTCACGGGCTTCACAGCTTTATTATTATCGTTCCTGCGCCCCGGCTGCCCATTGATTTTTCCGGTTTGGGGTCGGTCGCTCCGAAAGCCACTTGACGCCGGCGGGAACGGGCAGTGCTCTTGTTCTTTATATAAAGACTTTCAGCTTTACCATGCGAACAAGATTGGGGGGACACAATGATGGGGGACGAATCACGCCTCGTCGATATCGATGAACTGGCCGCCTCGCGCCAGAAACCGGAGCGCGCATCGGAACGAGCCCGGGCAAATCTGCTCTGGCGGGTTCTGCGCCGACAGCCCGAAATCGCTGCCGGTCGTGTGCGGGTTATTCGCGAGCACTTTCTACGGGTCATAGCGAGCAAGCCGACGGACTTCTTCGGCGCCGCCGAGGGTGATTTTCGGGCCCACCTCGGTGAAGTGCTGTTTGGGGATGGCGCCCGTCCGGATTTTGCGGCGGCTTTGCTTCTGCGCGTCTACGGGGCCTATCAAAAAGAAGAAGGGTACCTTGAGGGTCGCAAGGAAGACTTCACGTTTGATGTGCTCTTCCAGGCCATTGAGCATCTTGGCCTGAACCGCAGCAATGAGTCCGAGGCCTCCCTTCTGGCCGGAGGAGCGCTGACCGGCAACGATCGCGACCGCATTCTGGCTTACTTCCGGGCTTATAACGACCTGGCTCGCCGCATGTCCCTGGCAGGCCCCCCGCGGGCGCTCATGGATGATCGTGAGGCGATCGTGGACGAAATTGCGGCCCGCAATCCGCTGATCACCATATCCGGATTGGATGGCATGTTTCGTTATCAACTCGCCCAGATTCTGCTTTCGCAGAAGTACGCCTGTCACGATCTTCTGAAGCTGTGGTGTCGCGAGTATGGTTTCGAGCCCGACGCCATTGAGCGTGTGCAAAATTATATTCCGGACAATGCCCCCTTGCACGATTTTCGCACACATTACGCAAAGGCCATCAAACGCTTCCGGGACGACCAGGGCGCCGATGATCTGGATATTCTGCTTCTGCGCACGCTCGCGAACTACTTCACATCCTGGGTGATGGGCGTTTCGGAAAAGATACCGGCCTGAGCAGGAGCGAACGGCAGGCTTCGGTCTGGTTCTTTCGTGCCCGCGCGCAAACCGCTTAACCTCCGATCGGAGTAGTTTCCAGTTTCCCCTGATTGGTCTGAAAGGCGACCGTGCGGTTTGGCATGAGTCCCCGGCCGATTCCGTTCCTGACGCGAAAGTGGCATTTGTGCTGAAGGCCCTACCCACCTTCCTCATCCACCGACTGATTCGGAATGATCCCCGAACCGTGAACACCGCCTACAGCTTGCATATTCCCATGGTCGGCCCGGGCGGTGCGACGGGCGCGGAACTCCATGGGCGTCAGGCCGGTGTGCTCCTTGAAGGCCCGATGAAACGGGCCCATCGAACCGTAACCCAGACGGGGAGCGAGTCGGGAGACCGGGAGGTCGGGCGTGTCCACCAGCATCCGGCAGGCCTCCTCAATACGATAGCGGTTGAGGAAGTCGTTGAAGTTGCGATACCCCAGCGTTTGGTTAATGAGCCGGCGCAAACGATATTCCTGGGTGGCAAGCTGTACCGCCAACTTGCGGATCGTGAGTCCCTCCGCCCGGTAGGCGCACTCTTCCTCCATGGAACGCCGTAAGGCATTGCGCAGGGTGGCGTCCTTGTCGGCGGCCGCGGTTCGCGGGGCTGCCGACACATCGAGAAAGCCCGGCCGCATCTGCAAGAGCACGAGCGAAAGGGTGATCGTACCGAGGTAGAGGAGAGCCGGAGTCGAAGCGGAAATCAGGGGGCCCCGTTCGGGCAACTGGAGGATTAATCGCGCCACGACGAACAGCAAAAGCAGAAGCGCCCCGATCCCGAGCTGATGCACTCGCATGCGACGTCTCCACTCTAGCAGGTCCGCGTTCAGCGTGCCCAGCCCAACGACCAGCGAAGAAGCAATGAAAGCCGCAGCAACGCACGAACCGAATACCGCACACCACCAGCCGATCGCGCGGGCACTGCCGCGTGCCGCAGGGCCCAGGTCGGCAGGCCACCACCACAGAGCCGTCAAGACGGCGAGGCTCAGGATAAAAAGCCCCGAATGCCACCATCGCAGACGAAATCGCTCGAGAAACACTGTTTCGGAAAACCACCAAAATAAGAATGCAACCGTGGGTGGAAGTACCGCCGAAGCCCAGCCTGCAGGCGAGCTGCCCTCCGAGATATAGGGAAGCAGGACCTCCAGTACCAACAACAGGCACATCGCCAGAACCTGAATGGCACCGCGGGCGCGTCGGTAGCGCGCAAGAAACAGCATGAGCAACAGCAACAGATGCGACACCGACAAAAACCGAAATACGTCCGAAACCATGGCCAGGCCGTGATCGTCCTTTGCTCTCCGGGGGTTTACAAGCTCAAAACGAACCGGTTTCGACCTCATCGGCTTCCTGGATGTCGGGGAATGCCCGGTAGATTTCGCGGGCATCTACTGGGCCCCAATGCCCAACCCAGAAGAGCACGTAGCCCTCCTGTAGCAAACGGGCCAGATTCGTGCGCCACAAAGAACGATCCTTGTGGAAGAAGTGTTCGGTCGGAACGTTGGCATTGGTCATTGAGCCGCGGATCAGATCTCCAACGACCGCCTCCCGATCGTTCAGCAGCACGACCAGGGATCCATCCGTGTGACCGGGCATCGGGCGTACCGTGGCCGCAAGGCCGTACTCCTCAAGGGAACGCTCGTTCTCAACGAGGATGTTCGGGCGAAACGGACGGTACGTCTTGTTCGACAAGAGCTTTACAAAGTACGCAAATAGACTGGTCGGCTTGAGCTCGTCGTTGTGGCCCGACATGCACATGCTCAGGTCTCCCGCCCCCGCCATGATCGGAATGTGGTATGTGCTCTGGAAGTACGGCGCAGCGCCGGCGTGATCGCCGTGGCAGTGGGTCAGCACGATCAGCTTCACATCCTGCACGCGATGTCCCGTGCTACGAATTGCCTCTTCGATTTCCTGTTCCGCCCCCGCCACGCTCGTATCGATGAGGACCAACCCCGAGTGACCCTGCACCAGATAGACATTGGCTATGCCGATTTCGAACTTCGTCACGGGCGAATGTTCGATCAGCGCCTGTGACGAGGGCGCGAGACCCGCGCAGGCGGCAGCCAGCAAAGAGGGCACGCACACCAAAACCATGCGGATCAAAGCGCCGCGCGCAACCGCGCCGGGGCGGCTAACGGCATACAGCCGGGGCGTCGGCGCGGTCCGGCTGCGTGCGCGGGCCCGGAGTGAGCCTCCAGCGGCCGCGCTCACTGCACTCTCCGGCCGAAACCCAGCACCCAGAATCCAACGCCACCCAGAGAAGGCAGCACGACAAAAATCGAAAGAGCCAGAAAGACCAGGTCGTTTGTAACGACGCCGGTCCAATCAATCCCGCGCACGTGGAGTGCCGCTTTGATGGCGGTGAGGAGCCAGTTGGCATAGTTGGCCACGACGAGCAGCACGGCAATGCGTCCCGCGCCGATCGATCCGTACTTCAGGTGCGGAAGTGACTGGGCAAATCCAAACAAGAGAAAGGCTCCCATCAGGGCATTGAGATGCGATGCCAGCGCCGTCTGTCCGTCAATGGCGATCTTGCCCGTCATCCCTGCCGAGACGTATATGCCGGTCAGGAGCCCCAGGAGGAGCAGCAATGCCGCCGAACGCAACAGTTGAATTCGTATCCGTTCCATAGATGAAAAGCGTATCACGAGTTGCCGGCCCGGTCCATAGGCAGGACTAAAATCGCCATGTCGATTTCGAAATCGAGACACTCTTTGATCCGGGACCCGTGCAATAATGCGCATATGCAATGGAAACCAGCAAATCTGCACGCGGTCGCAGTTCATGAAACGCTGCTCATGCGAACCAACTGCGGTTCGCCTTTGCCGAGCACGCCGGGCCACTGCGGCGAGGAGCTTCGTCAGCTGATCCCCCGTTGCGACGACTTGTCCGGCACGCTCGCCGATCTCGCACCGCGGCGGGCCGCTTTTGAGCCTTGCGGGCTATGGCCTGGTCGTTTGGGCGTGGCCGGTAGCGTCAAGCGGGTGTCTCGCCAATCTAGCGTCGCCTCGTGAAGCGGCCGGCATTGCGGTTGTGGTGCACGCCAACTCTGCCCCGCTAATCGGGGATTTTGCGCGAGCGCATGATTTTTGAATAAAGTTTTGCAGACTCCCGCGGGCTTCGCTTCTGACTTTCAAAGTCCACGTGAACGAGACCGAACCGGGCCGTGTAACCCTCGGCCCATTCGAAGTTGTCCATAAACGACCAGTGGTAGTACCCTTCCACCGGGATGCCGGCCTCCAGGGCCCGGAGCACCTGACGCAGGTGATCCATTAAGAACTGCGACCGTCGCGCATCGACCGCGTCGGCGATCCCGTTTTCGGTGATGCGTATGGGCAGGCTGTAACGCTCGTGAGTCTGCTTGAGCAGGCGAAACAAACCCTCCGGGTAGATCTCCCACTGAAGATCGTTGCGCGGATTCTCGGGATGGGTTTCGATTTTGATGAACAGGGTTCCGGGTTTGGTCAGAGAAAAGCTGATAATATCACGCGTGTAATAGTTCAGGCCAAAGAAATCCCAGGCCTGGCCATCGTGCACGCGCTCTTCGGCGCCCAGAGGCGGCAAAAGGCAACCGGAGTGGAGCGAGTCCGTAAACACATGGTTAAATCTTCTGTCAGCCTCGCGCGCCCGGTCCAGATCCAGGGCGTTGGTGCTGTCTTTGGGGTCCATCACGCGCAGATGTTTTGCAATCGAGATCGAAGGATGTTTCCAGTTTTTGGCGGCGTGAATCTCTCGAATGCGATCATACGCGTGAAAATGGGCGATCAGCATATTACGCTGCACGCGCAGGGAGTTCAGGTAGCCGGAAATTCCCCGCTTCCCGGGGGGCCAGCGACCGTCCATGTATGCCAGAACCGCGTACACGTTGGGCTCGTTAAAGGTAATGTACTCCTCAACCAGATCTCCTACGCCCTCGACAATGAAATTCACGAAGGCGTAAAATTCGGGTAGGTTTTCAGTTTTGGTCCATCCGCCCTTTTCCAACCACCAGTAGGGCAACACAAAATGATTCAGGGTCAGAAGCGGACGGATGCGTTTTGCCCGCAGGCTGCCAAGCATCTTGCGAAAGTGTTCCAGAGCGAGAATGTCGAAAGGCGCGCCGGGGGCCGGTTGAAAACGAGACCAATCTACGCCCAGGCGGTACGCCTGATGACCCATGGACTTCATGAGTTTGAAGTCTTCG
>JACKOY010000018.1 GCA_024233935.1 Spirochaetales bacterium
TGTTGTGGATCCTGCACGCACCCGATATCGCAGGCATTGCCGCATACCTCACGGGCGCCCGCGCGAGCGGCTACTTCTTCAGTCCCGGGACCATGCTGGCTCTCATGGTGCCCCACGCAGGACCAGGAAACGCGTTGCAGATCTGGCATCTCCCGCCCGACTATCTGCCGAAGTAAGGCCTCGGACAGCTTAAAGCCAGCGTGCGCAGGCCTGCAAGAGCCGTTGGGCCGCCGCCTCATGGGAGTGCTCGCGAAGTACGTACGAACGGGCCTGCATGGCTGCCTGTCGATCGCCTGCCAGAACGCCGTCTACCGCCTCTCGCCACTGCTTATTGTCTGCATACAGAAAGCCAGCTCCCGCACGCCGGATGTGATTTTCCGTTACACCGGAACCGCGACGCGCGATCACAGGCACCCCCTGGGCCATGGCCTCCAGCATTACGATGCTCAGGCTTTCCTGTACGGAGGGCATGACCAGAGCTGTCGCGCCGGCCATTAAGGAAAACTTTAAGGGTTCGGGAGTGAAGCCCAGAAATCGGATGCGACCATCGCGGGGCAGGCGCATCTCCCGGCTACCGGACAACACCAGAGAAAGGCCCGGCACATTGAGCTCCCTGAAGAGGGACAGGAGCTCATCGACTCCCTTTCCCGCGGAAATCCGACCGCAATAGTAGAGATAGGGTCCCCGGATTCCATAGTGTTTACGGCCGGCATGCGGGTCCGCTGGTTCGGTCGAAACACCGACCCCTACCCGGGCGCCAGGCAGCGGCCCCCAGAGGCGTGCCGCGAGTTGTCGTTCCGCTTCGGCGTTCCATAGCAATGCCCGAAACTCCCGGGCCATGAGGCGGTAGGCCTGTAGATAGGCCGGCGGTTCATCGTGCAGGGTGGGCACAAGCAAGGAACGATCGCGAAGACCGACGCTGCCTCTGTGAGTCGTGCTGTACAGATAGGTCATGAAGATGTGGCCGTCGTAGTTGTTTTGCCCCAGGTGCTCGTAGAGCTCCGGACATTCCGGACCCTGGGCGCGAATCCATTCCAGTTCCAGAGCCGGCGTCCAGAATGTGCCATCGACAGTGGCGCATTGATTGAGCAGTGCATGGTGAAGACGCCGGAAGTACGGACCGCGCTCAGCCGCAGCTGCAAAGCGCCGGATGGAAACCCCTTCCATCTCGCTTTCGCCAGCCGGGAACACATTTGCCCAGGTTGTGGAATCGCGAGCACAGGAGGTCACCAGGCTTACCTCGTACTTTGAGGACAGATAGGTAGCGTACAGCCAGGCTTCGGATTCGCTTCCGCCCACCACATCCGGATGCCACCGCTGCACTACGATTGCCAGACGGGGCTTCATAGTCCAAGCGCCTCCAGAAACCGCGTCTCCACTTTTCCGGCCGAGTAGGCACGCCAGAAATGCTCCTGTCCGCGAGCAGCCAGTTCAGCGGCCGTTGACGGCTCCAGGAGCAGGGCTTCGACCGCCGCCGCCAGTATTTCCGGCCCGAGCGGTGTCCAGACCAGGCCGTGCCCTGCGATTGTTTCGGAAACCGCCGTGGACCCTTCAGCGACAACCGGCACCCCCAGAGCGAGGGCCTCCACGGCGGGAACACAGAATCCCTCGTGCTGGCTCGCGATGGTCAGAGCTGTCGCACCCAGGTAGCAGGCCTTGAGTTGGCGCGGACTCAGATTGCCAGTAAACCATACATCGTTCTGAACGCCCAGTTCCATGGCGAGGCCGCGCAGTTCTTTGGAATACTTGCTGAGCCGACGGTCTTCCCGACCGACGAGTATCAATCGTGCGCGCAATCCGGCCCGCTTTTGCAGGAGGGCCAAGGCGCGCATGAGCGTGGCGTGGCCTTTGTTCGGCACCACACGCCCCACCATCAAGAGATTGGCCTGCGGGCCAAAGGCATCTGGTAGAAGCCGCGCAAGCATAGAGGGCTCTGCCTCTACACTCACCAATTCCGAAACGCAATGAAAAGGCGGCACGACGACAACTGACTCCGCTCCCAGTCCCAGCAATTCGTCTGCGTTCAGTTTTGAATCGGCGAGGTACGCATCAACCAGTTTCGATTTCACCAAATCCGCAAGCCCTGAACGGCCTTCCCGGCAGAGCTTTTCATAGGCGGGTTCATAGGAGGAGAAAAAATGAGCGGGCGTAACATTGTGGTACTTAAGAACCCGCCGGCACCTCACGTTGCGCAAAATACTGGAGGCATCCGGCCAGTAAACGGCGTAGTGGTAAATCAGCAGATCTGAGCCCCCGAGAAGAAAGGAGTCCATGGTTCGCGGTGTGTACACCGGCTCCCGCCGGTACCGGTGTGTCGGAGCAAAAAGGCGCGTTTCGATTCCCCGGGCGCGCAGGGCTGCCGCCATGCCGATGGCGTCATTTCCCACCGCGTCGCGTTCTTCCAGGTGCGGCAAGAGTATGCCTGCGCGCGCCGGCAACATCACTTACCTCCGGGACTCCGACTCTTTGCGCCGGGCGATTGACATCAAAAGGCCCGGCAATCCACGCAACAGCAAACCCGACCTCCCCCGAAGTCGCACGTCACGAACGCGACCTTCGGAGCCATAGCGGACAGAGAGCATGAGCCAGGCTCGCGTGTATTTATTCGAAGCCAGAGCCATTGCACGGGTATTTTCTCGACGGCTGGGAGGCCGACACAGCAACGCACGATGAAGGGCCTGGACAAACGCTTCATCACCGTCAAGGTCAAGCAGTTTGCCCGCACTGTAAGCTCCCCGGCGATCCCGTTCGGCGGCACGCAAAACCTGAGCTTGCCTGGGCTCTGATGTGGCGGGTGCGCCGCCCAGTTCACGAGCGCGCCTTTCGATGCGGCCACGGAGTCGTTTCAAATCCATATTGGGTTTCCCGAAGCCTTGCCCTTCTCCCGGTTCCCACGCCACGGGAAAAAGGGTGGCAAGCACGATGGGTGCGGCGCACCTTGCGGAAGGTCAACTGAATCCTTTATGACACGAATCTTTCAGTCTCTTCCGCCAGCCGGCACGGCAATCGGCATTGCGTTTTCCGGCGGCCTGGACACACGCGCCGCGGTACTGTGGCTTTCGAAGAAGGGCCTGGCCGTGCACGCGTACACCGCAGACCTGGGGCAGCCGGACGAAAAGGACGTAAGCTCAATACCGGGCATCGCGATCGAACACGGGGCTACGGCGGCACGCCTCGTTGACTGTCGCGCAGCGCTCGCCCGCGAGGGTTTGCGAGCCATACAGTGCGGCGCCTTTCACATCCGCACGGGGGGACGCACATATTTCAATACGACTCCCCTGGGGCGGGCAGTAACCACAACCGCAATCGTGCAGGCTATGCGCGAAGATGGCGTTCATGTTTTCGGTGACGGAAGCACACACAAAGGCAACGACATCCAGCGGTTCTATCGCTACGGAGTGCTGACCAATCCCGGGCTGAAGATCTACAAGCCATGGCTGGATCAATCCTTTGTGGAAGAACTCGGTGGCCGGCGCGAAATGTCTGCGTTTCTGGAAGCGAACGGAAAGCCGTACCGGACCAGTTCCGAAAAGGCTTACAGTACGGATGCAAACATGCTGGGGGCTACCCACGAGGCCAAGTCCCTCGAATATCTCAACCAGTCACTTCACATCGTCGAGCCCATTATGGGAGTGCGCTTTTGGGACCCTTCGGTTGCTATAGAAAATGCGGAGGTGCAGGTTGAATTCTTCGAAGGGCGTCCGGTCCGCTTAAACGATGTACGTTTCGAGAACGACCTGACCGCCTACTTTCTCGAAGCCAATCGTGTCGGAGGCAGCCACGGACTGGGCATGTCCGACCAGATTGAAAACCGCGTCATAGAAGCCAAGAGCCGCGGCATCTATGAAGCACCGGGCATGGCGTTGACTTTTATTTGCTACGAGCGTCTGCTTTCGGCGGTCCACAACGAGAACACGCTGGAACTCTATGCCGGCCTGGGTAGAACCCTGGCCCGCCGTTTGTACGAAGGTCGCTGGTACGACCCCGAGGCCATGTTGCTCAAGGATGCGCTGGCACGCTGGATCGCGACTCCGGTCAGCGGAATTGTGACGCTGGAACTGCGTCGCGGGGATGATTACTCCATACTGAACACGGAGGCCAGCGGTGCCGCCTACGGCCCCGAAAAGCTGAGCATGGAAAAGACTGCCGGCGCCTTCACGCCCGCCGATCGGATCGGTGCCCTGGGTATGCAGGATATCGGGCTCATTGATAACCGCAATCTGCTTCTGCGCTACTTCGGAGCAGAGGGAATGCTCCCGGACGACAGTCTGCGCCACCTACTGAAAGACGGCGGCAATGAGTGACTTCGATTTTATCGTAATCGGGGCGGGGTCCGGAGGGCTCGCCTCTGCCCGTCGTGCCGCCTCCTACGGCGCAAAAGTTGCCGTCGTCGAGTCCGGCCGAATCGGCGGCACCTGTGTAAACCGCGGGTGTGTCCCGAAAAAGGTCATGTGGTACGCCGCTGGCATCATGGAGGAGATTCGGGACGCGGCCGGCTACGGAGTCCGCGTCTCGGAGCCGCAACTCGATTGGTCTTTGTTGCGTCAGGGTCGCGATGCGTACGTTGAGCGACTGAATGGCATCTACGCAGGAAATGTCACCCGCGAAAACATAACCTATCTTGAGGGTGAAGCGAGCATCAGCGATCCGGACCGGGTTCGTGTTGCTGAGAGCGACTACACTTGCCGACATTTACTGATCGCGACCGGTAGCGAACCGACCGTACCCGATATTCAGGGCAGCGAGCTGGGCATCACATCTGATGGTTTTTTCGAACTCGATTCCATGCCGGAGCGCGTGGCCATAGTCGGTGCGGGTTATATCGCAGTCGAATTGGCGGGTCTGCTCAACTCTCTCGGTAGCGACGTCACTTTGATTTTGCGTAAGACACAATTGCTGCGCCGCTTCGATCCGATTTTGCGCGATACGCTGATGGAGGAAATGACCGCGGCCGGAATCAATGTCGTGAGTTCCAGTGAGCCCGCCCGCGTAACAAAGAATCTCCAGGGATCGCTGGAACTCACGGCGATCAACGGTGAAGGGCAGACCGGATTCGATCAGTTGATCTGGGCAACGGGCCGCTCTCCCAGGGTAGCGAAGCTCGGGTTGGAAAGAATTGGCGTACGCCAGGACAAACACGGCAACATAATCGTCGATGAATTCCAAAATGCCAGCGTGCCGGGAATCTATGCGGTTGGGGATGTAACCGGCCGCTATCCGCTGACGCCGGTTGCCATCGCGGCCGGCCGACATCTGGCCGACCGGCTGTTCGGCGGCAAAACCGACGCACGCCTGGACTACGAGTTCGTTCCCACAGTAGTGTTCAGCCACCCGCCTCTGGGCACGGTTGGGTTGACCGAAGACGAAGCCTGCGATCGTTACGGGCACGATAGCGTGAAGGTCTATACGACCCGGTTTCGAAACATGTACCACGCCCTGACCGAACGCAAGACCGCCACGGCCATGAAGCTTGTGACCCTGAGACCGGACGAACGAATCGTGGGCCTGCACGTCATCGGGCACGGGGCGGACGAAATGCTCCAGGGTTTCAGCGTTGCGGTCCGCATGGGCGCCACAAAAGCCGATTTTGATCGTACGATTGCCATTCACCCGACGGCAGCAGAAGAGTTTGTGACGATGCGCTGATCCGCCGCCGCTCGGCCTCACCATTCAATGCGTTTGCGGTCGCGAAAGAAGGCACCGGTCTCCTGCAGATCCGGGTCGGTTGCCAGCCAGACCGGCGTGTCTGCACCGGTCTGGACGGAGCGAGGGGCCCCGGAGCCGCCCATATCGGTCCGGACCCAGCCCGGACAAACCGAGTTGACCAGTATGCCGGGAAGCTCCGCCGCCATGATGGGTGTCAGGGCATTGAGCGCTGTCTTGGATAGACGGTAGGCCACGTTGCCCCCGGTCATGTCGAACAGTTGCCCCAGACCGCTGGACATATTGACGATGCGCGCCCGTTTTCCCGCCTGCAGGAGCCCGTGGAGCTTTCGTACCAGCCGCAGGGGACCGTAGGTGTTGGTCTCCATGGTCTCCCGCACCGTATCGAGAGGTACGTCCAAAAGCCCGGTTCCTGGCCCATCGCTCAGCATGATGCCGGCATTGTTTATGAGCACGTTCAGCCGGCCATATTCCCGCTCAATGAAATCGGCCAGGTCGCGTACGCTGTCATCGGATGTGACGTCCAGGCCGTGGGCCCGTACCGTCCCCACAGACGAAAGACTTTGCGAAGCCGCTTCGGCTGCCTGCGGGCGACGCGCCGTCAGAATGACTTCGAGGCCATTTTCAGCAAGCTGCCGACAAATCTCCAGGCCAATACCGCGATTCGCTCCCGTTACCACTGCGATCTGCTTGTCCTTCATGCTCACCCTCCCCAGTTCTGGCCTGTGGCGACCATATTCACCCATTCGCTGGTGGCGCTCTGCGTCACCGGGGGCCTGCACAGCCGCACACCGCGCTTGTTCTATGTGGTTGCTGCCCTGTCCAGTATTGTCCCGGATCTCGATGTCATTGGGTTTCGCCACGGAATCGCGTACTCTGACCCGCTCGGACACCGCGGCCTGAGCCACTCGCTGCTCTTTGCTTTTCTGTGGAGTTTTCTTTGTATGGAACTGTTCTTTCGCAATTCGCTCCCGCTCAACACGCTCCGGGGGGCCGCGCATTTCTTCCTTTTGTTTGCCTGCACGAGCTCGCACGGGCTGCTGGATGGGCTGACCGACGGCGGCCTGGGTGTGGCGTATTTTGCGCCTTTTGACAATACCCGCTATTTCCTTCCCTGGCGGCCGATTGCGGTCTCCCCCATCGGCGCGGGGGCGTTCTTCTCCGAACGCGGCGCGCGGGTTTTACAAAACGAGCTCTTGATCGTATGGAGCTGGGCAGTGAGCCTGCTGGCGGCGTCGTTGTGTATCCGTCTTGTCTACAGGCGGCGCCAAAAGAATTGACACCGCCGTAGGGTCGCTTCATCTCCTTGGGATGCAGTCACGTCACTCGATCCGATCCCTTGTTTCTCTTTTTGTTGTTGGTTCTCTTATTTCCGTTGCTGCCTGCAAGCCGGCGGGGCCGAGCCTTCAGGGGGCGCTCATGCAAAACCCGGTCGGGGCGGTCCAGGTGACGCGCCGGGACGGGGAGCAGTATTTCTTTACCGAAGATATGCAGGGCAGCGCGGACGCTCTGCTTCTGGAAGGAATGCTGCTGCGAACGGGTCCGGACGGCAGCGTGGACCTGAAATTTCAAACCGGCATTGCGATGCGGGTCGGTGCAAGCACGGGACTGCGCATGACGAGAAGCCAGATCGTCAGCGACGATGCGCAATCGCGCGTTCTGGTTGACCTGGTGCAGGGTCGTTTGATGACCCGCACCGAAACGCTCACCGCCGATTCGGAGATTGTCGTGCGTACTCCGACTGCAGTCGCTTCCGTGCGGGGCACGGAGTTTGCCGTCATTGAAGAAGAGCTGAACCAGTTGCTCGTTAACGAGGGTCAGGTTGACGTAGCCGATGAAACGGGAACTGTGGAAGAGACGGTAACCGAGGGCAACCGGGCTGAAGTCGATCCAGAAGGACAGGTCGAGCTGACCGAGCTCAGTGAAGAGGACCAGGAAGTGCTCGATGAACTCTCGGACGGCCTGGAATATCTGGACCCGGAAGGCGCAGCGCAGATTGACTCAATCATAGAGACCTACGAAGATGCGCGCACCAATATGGAAGAATCGGTGCAGCAGCAGATCCAGGCCAATCGTGAGATGTTTGAACAGGAGACGCAGCGAATGCGCAACGAGTTTGAGCAGCAGCGGGAAGAAATCCAGGGCGGCGTACGCGATCAACTCGACCGCATTCGGTCCGGTGGCCAGTAGTCAACCAAACAGCTTACTGGGATTCAATATGCCGCGCGGATCCAGTTCGCGTTTCATGGCACGCAGACCGGACAGGGCGAGTTCGCCCGTCTGGCGTTCGTAGTACGGTTTGTGGTCCAACCCAACCCCGTGATGGTGGCTGATGTTTCCCCCGTTTGCCACAATGGCTTCGGAAGCCGCGCTCTTAATGCGACGCCACTGGGCCAGCGGATCGCGTTGATCCATTAGATAGATCACCGTGAAGTACAGGCAGGCGCCTTCGTGGTAGCTATGACTCAGATGACACATCACGGTCGATGGCCCGGCCACCCGCGCCACCTCGCTGAGGACCGCCTCATGCAAAGATTCCACCCGGTCGTAGGTCGTCGCGGTTTCCATCGTGTCGATGCCGATGCCGCGCTCCACAACATGATTGCGAAGAAAGGGCATGTTGAAGCGCGTGCGAAGCCAATTTTCGCCTGCGCGTTGACCTGCGTAGAAGCCGTCGAACCGCCGCATCAGGCTGCGCAGAGAAATGCTTTCCCGGTCTATTCGGTCCCGGTCGCCATCGAAACCCGCCGTAACCAGGCAACGCTGCCCGGCCGGTTGTCCGAAGACCCGGAGGACTGAAGCCTGCAGGGCTGCCTTTGCGGCCCCGGAGAGTCCGCTATGGGCCAGGCTCGCGAGCGTTTCATAGAGCCTGGTTTCCGTGGAGTCCGAAAGCCGTATCATCGAGAGCCCGTGGCCCGCACCCGTGGCCGACTTCAGAAATCCCCGGGCTTTTTCGAAGTCGGGAAAAACAAGTGCGAAGTAACAACGGGCTTCCGGCAGCCGGTGCACTTTGACCGTCACGCGCGTAATGATGCCCAGCAGTCCTTCAGAACCGGCCACAATCTGGTTCCAGTCGGGTCCGGTTGCTGCCGCCGGTACACGGAGTGTCTCCATGAGCCCCGCTGGCGTCACCATACGCAGAGACGTGAGTATCTTTTCGATCTTCCCATAGCGGTTAGATTGCTGCCCGGCGCTCCGGGCGGCCACCCAGCCGCCAATGGTAGAATACTCAAACGATTGTGGGAAATGACCCAGGGTGTAGCCGCGTGCGTTCAGTTCACGTTCGAGCACTGGGCCATAGGTTCCCGCATGGAAGGTCGCACAGCGGGCCTCTTCGTTTAGTTCAATCAGCCCACTGAGTCGGAACAGATCGATCGTGACCACGCCGCTGTGACTTGAGTGGCAAAGGGCCTCCAGGCCGCCAACTACGGAGGAACCACCACCAAATGCAATCGTTGCAATCTTGCGACGAGTGCAGAGCTCCAGAATGCGCGTGAGTTCCCGTTCATCTCCGGGATAGACGACTGCATCGGTGAAAGCCCGGGCCATGTTTGTGCGAAGGCGAATGATGTCGGCGAAACTCTGCCCAAAGGAGTGCAGCACACGCTCTCTATGGTCCGTCTTGACGTTGGCCTGCCCGACAATTTTTTCTAACTCCCGAATGTCTCTCTGAACTAGGCGGGATTCAGGGAGGCGGATCTCCTCCAGCGCGACCGATGGCGTCTCGGGTAAAGGGCTGACTCCCAGTTCCTTCGCAAGAAAGTCGAAAATTCGCGGCAAGCGGTCTTGAAGAATGAGATCCTGATCCTCCGCCCCCCAGCCATTCCATCTCTGGCGACTGCGGTCGTAGTCTATGTCGTAACGCACTTCCGGATAGTACATGCCATTCTTCCTTCGCGTATAGTGGTTGCCAGCGCGCCCTGCACGCCACCCTGATTCCCCGGTGCGCGGGAAGAAAATCCATTTTATCATCAACCCCCGTTCGGCCGGCGGCCTGACCGGCCGGAACTGGCATGAGCTGGAATCCAGTATACGCAAACACATCGGTCCTTTCGCGTATTCCTTCACGGATGCGCCTGGCTCCGGAGTCCGCCTGGCCGGTCGTGCCCTCGGAGAGCGACCGGACGTGCTGGCCGTCGTCGGTGGAGATGGGACCATTTCGGAAGTCGTAACAGGTTATATGCAATCCCCGGGCCGCCTCCGGCCGCCAATCGTCGTCATCAACCAGGGAACCGGGGGCGATTTTTCACGCACCCTGGGAGTTCCGACGGACCTGCATCTGGCACTTGATACGATTCGCCATGGACGAGATGTGATGGTCGATGTCGGTAAGATCGCCTACGAAGACGCGCGCGGCGAACCGCGGGAGCGGCATTTCATTAACGTGGCGGGCTGCGGCATGGCCGGCGAAGTCGTGCGGGCCGTGAACAGCTCAACCAAGCGATTCGGGGCCTTCTCCTATTTCTTGACCTCGGCGACAAAGGTCTTCAGTTACCGCAATAAGCACTTGGAGATGCAGCTTGATGACGGCCGGGTCGAGACCGCGCGCACGGTAACCCTCGCCATCTGCAACGGCCAGTTCTTCGGCGGCGGCATGCAAATCAGTCCCGAATCGGAGATCACGGATGGTTCCTTCGAAGTTGTCTTGATCCGCGACTGGGGAGTCCTGCGGTCGTTGATCAGTTCCCGCCATCTGTACAGCGGACGCATTGCAAGCTGCCCCGGCGTTTCGGTTCGCAAAGCCCGTCGCGTGATGGTGCGCTCGGCTCCCGGTGAACGACCCGCTCTGATTGACTGCGACGGTGAAGACGTCGGACAGACACCGCTCACGGTTGAGCTTTTGCCGGGAGCGGTTCCTTTTCGAATCTAATGGCTTGTCAGGCGGCGCGTCCTTCCCGTTTTGTGAAGCTGCGAGGTATGACGCGTCGTGGCACAAGCCGACCGTACTCAACGTGGCCGATCACCGTGACGGTATGGCCGTTCGGCAGATCCAGTTCCCGCGTCAAACGCACGATAGCCAGATTGCGATCCCTGGTGGAGAAGTACAAATAGTGACGTCCTTTCGAATTGCATCGGTAGTTTCCCGTGATAACCAGTTGTTCCATAAGGCGCTCCCCCTGTCTTTTATCTGGAAGAGGTCGCCCATCTTTCGTTTGTTGCGCATTTTTTTTCTGGCGGCCGTGATTGGTAGCCCGGGCCGCGCCGACCCGGCTGAATTCTTGCTGTGCGACCTGGAACTTCAGCTACCGGAAGGGCTCCGCCTGAGGCAGGAAAGCGATGGCCTGAGTGAATTTGATAGTACGTATGCCGCGGCCGGACGCGCCAGCTGGCTCTTTTCGTGTGCGCCAAATCAGAGACGCACGAGTCGTATTTCCGAAATCGAGACCGGAGGCAACGACCTCAACGAGCGCGTTCGAAACCTGGAAACGTTCTTCATTGATCAAGAAGTGGAGGCGGTCCTCTACGAGCGCACCCGTATTATCGAGGGACGGCGAATCTACAGCATCGAATCCTACCTGGCCACGCGCAACATCGAGTACCGAATTTTGGTTGTACCGGGGGGCAGTGGTGGACTCAGCCTGGCCGAACTGCGCCGCTATCCAATAGAAGGCATACGCGCCGAATTACGGACCATGCTGGACCGGGCCCGATTTCAGGGGACGGTTGAGCAGACGATTACAGAGGCCGAATTCGCTCGCCGCCTGCGCTTGCTAATTACAGGGGCCGGCGCTATCGCAGTTCTGATTTCAGCAGGGCTTGTTTGGCGCTGGAGACGGCGCGCTCAGCGGCGGGCGGCAGCCAGAGCAGTATCCAGGTCGTCGTAGCAGTTCAGATATCGGGTGGAGCGCGTCAGACGCATAAGATTAGCAACTTTCGGATTCAGCCCGGTAATGAGGAAGATGCCATCGTACGCTTTGACCTGCTGGTGAATACGAATCAACCCGCCCATTCCGGAAGAGTCGATAAAGTTCGTCTCCCCCATGTCCAGAACGATGGCCGGAGTCTGACGCGCGGTCAATTCTCCCAGGTCCTCGATTAGTTCGGTGACGTTGAACATGTCGATCTGGGCCATCTTGAGCCGCACGATGGTGACACCCTGATCTTCGTGAACTTCAAACCCACGTTCTCCGGAGCCAGCCATACACTTCCTATGATACTGGAGGCAGGCGAACCGCCACCACTTCTTATCGTTCCCCGGGGAAAAAATCGCGCTCAGGAGTCCCCGTAGGTCGAAGCAATCCGCGGTCCAGGTCCTCACACCGTTCCGCACCGCACAGCTGCATGGCGGAACGGAGCTCCGAAGCGCACCGCTGTAGATAGAACCGGACGGCGGGCACGCCGCCACCAACCGAGGCAATGGCCAGCGGCCGACCAATGAGCACCGCCTTTGCTCCGAGCGCCAGCATCTTCAGCACGTCCTGGCCCGTACGAATGCCACCATCCACCAGGACGGGCACTCGGCCCCCCACGGCTTCTACGATGGACGCAAGCACATCTGCGGTGCCCGGCATGTCGTCCATGATCCGCCCACCGTGGTTGCTCACGACGATTGCGTCCACGCCCGCATCCAGGGCGGCCTTTGCATCCTGGCCGCTCATGATACCCTTCAAGACGAAGGGCAGGGCAGTGCGATCCCGTATACGACGTAGCCCGGCGGCATCACGAGGCCGGGTAGCCTGGCCTTTAAGCTGCAACGTGCGAAAGCTGATGGCGTCAACGTCCATGCCAACGGCGATCGCCCCGGCCTCTTGCGCGGCCTCAAAGCGACGGGCCAGTGCGTCCGGATCGCTACGGGGCTTAAAAATGGCGATGCCAAAGCCTCCGGCCGCGCTCAAGGCCTCCATGATCGTAAGGTACTTTTCGGGCGAGGCCCCGTCCCCTACCCAGGCGATGGAGCCCTGGTCGCGACAGCCCAGAAGCAGGTTTCGGTTGAAGTCCAGTTCGTCCACCGAGCCGCCCAGGTTTGTGACGGCCCCGGTCATCGGCGCGCCCATGATCGGCATTTCAAATTTTCTGCCGAACAGTTCGACGCTCAGGTCCGGCTCCACTGGCTCGCGAATGTAGCGCGGCACAATCTGAAGTCTGGCAAGCGCACGCGAGTTTTCCTGGAATGTCGTCATTCGCCCAACACCGCCCATGCCCGGAACGCCGCTCGCACAGTTCAGTCCGTCGCAGACCTTGCAGACCCAGCAAACACGGTCCGTGAATCGACTTCGCGCCCGGTCCTCTACCTGCTTCCAGTCCACACTGAAGCTCGAGTCGACCAAAAGCTCCAGCCTTTCCATTGCTGCAGCAACTGCCGCCTCGGCCTTATCGAGCGTTTCGGCCACGGCCACTATGTGCCCCGCCTTGTCGATGTTGCTTGTGATTTCCTTGATGACGTCGCCGGGAGCTCGCGTGAACACCACTGAGTGAATTCCGGGCACCTGCTGCATCGCTTCGCGATTTCGGAAGGTTAGTATTTTGCCGGGCGACGCAAGAATGCCGCGTTCAATGGCGACCAGGTTTCGGGTGGGCTCCAGCCGGTCAGGCGTTTCGCCGAGACAAATCTGTATTGCGGCGCGCAGGAGGTTAACGCCCGAATGCAAGGGATAGGTGTGCGATGACATGTAACCGCCGGAAAGGCGCGCCGCGATTTCTCCAACCCTGACTCCTTCGGCCGTGACTTTGATGTCGCCTTTGGCGGCGCCGGTATGAATGCCCAGGGCTTCCATGCCGCGCCTCATAATGTCCTCAACTTCCATCAGTACGTCGGGGGGCATGCTCGAAGGCATGTTGTGTCCGATTTCCACAAAGTACGGCTCCCTTTCCACGATGCGATCGGCGATGCCGGTGATGCGGACCCGGCCTTCCCAGGCAAGGGCGTCCACGGAGAGCTCCGGCCCATGCATGTACTCCTCGAGAATCATTTCCCCGGTAGGGCTGTACCGACGGGCATGCCGAAATGCATTGTAAATATCTTCCCGCCGGTCGACTCGTATCACACCCCGCGCACCCATGTTGTCCGCTGGCTTGATCACGAGCGGGAAGTTCAGTTCGTCCATCGCCTCGCGCGCCTCTTTGACGGACCAAACCGACGCAAAGTCTGGAACGGGTACGCTGTGCTTTCGCAAACGTTTGCGCATGAGCACTTTGTTGCTGGCCGCCTCGGCGTCGGCGAAGCGGATTCCGGGTAGCTCCAGGGCCCCGGCGATGGCAGCCACGGAACGGCTGGCATCGGTTCCGGCCGTGATGGCACCGTGCAGCGGCATGAGTTCACGCAGTTTACGCGCCTCGCGCACGCAGCCATCAATGTCCCGCGTGCTCATCAGCACCCGCCGTTCGGCGAGCTGCATGCCAGGTGCAGACTCCGACATGTCGAAGACCACGGGCGCCAGGCCCATTTCAAGAGCGGTTTCAATCAGCGGCACCTGCAGGATGCCGCCGCCAATCACGATCAGGTTTTTTTTCAAGGTCCGGGCTCCCCTCGAATTATCGGTCTTTCTGGAAGCGGCGTTAGCGCGCGCCCGGGGGCCGGGTTTGGGTGGGGCCATTTTAAAGCTGTCGTACGGGCCGCGCCCGCCGTTACTGCCCGGAAGGGCCCGAACCATGAGTGCAGGAGCAAATAGCCCCGTCAACAATGGGAGCGTAGAGCGGCGCTTCGATGTCGTGGTCGTTGGCGGCGGTCACGCCGGCGCGGAGGCCGCCCACGCCTGCGCAAAGGGCGGCCTCCGCACCCTTCTGGTCACGATGAATCTGGACACGATCGGCCAGATGTCCTGCAACCCCGCTATCGGAGGTATTGCAAAGGGGCACATGGTGCGCGAGCTGGATGCCCTCGGTGGTTTGATGGGTCGCGTGATCGATTCCACGGGAATTCACTTTAAGATGCTGAATCGGTCCAAAGGCCCCGCGGTCTGGGCGCCCAGGGCTCAGGCGGAAAAGAGGCAGTACCAGAATGAAGTCAAGTGGGCGTTGGAGGCGACCGAGAATCTCAGCTTCTACCAGGACACCTGTGAAGCGCTCATCATCGAGGATGATACGGCCCGTGGCGTTGTAACGGGGCGCGGTGTGCAATTCGAAGCACAGTACGTTGTGCTGACGACGGGTACTTTTCTACGAGGGCTCATCCACATAGGGGAGTTTCAGCAAGGTGCCGGCCGCATCGCAGAGCCGACCGCCATTGGCCTCGCGGATTGTCTGGCTCATTATGGGTTTCGCATGGGTCGCTTAAAGACGGGCACGCCACCGCGGGTACTGAAACGTTCGGTTGATTTTTCCCGCATGGAGATCCAGGAACCCGATAATCCGCCACAGCCTTTCTCCTTTCAGACGCAGAAAATTCAGGCCGATCAGATACCCTGCTACATCACGTACACCAACGCACGCACGCACGCGATCATTGAGGCCAACCTTTCCCGTTCTCCAATGTACTCCGGCCAGATTCAGGGGACGGGTCCACGCTATTGTCCGAGCATTGAGGACAAAGTCGTGCGCTTTAAGGAGCGGGACCGGCATCACATTTTCGTAGAGCCGGAGGGCATTCATACCGGGGAACTGTATCTGAACGGTGTAAGCACGAGCCTCCCGGAAGAAGTACAATGGCAACTCGTCAGATCCTGCGTGGGTCTGGAAGAGGCGGAGATCATCAGACCTGGCTACGCCGTCGAATACGATCACGTCGATCCGACCGAACTGGGCCTGGACCTGCAAACCAAACGCATCCGCCGGCTGTTTTTCGCCGGGCAAATCAACGGGACGACCGGCTACGAAGAGGCTGCGGCGCAGGGACTGATGGCCGGGCTGAACATTCTGCGCCTGGCAAGTGGACGCGAGCCCTTCGCTCTTTCGCGCGGCGAGGCCTATATCGGAGTGCTGGTCGATGACCTGGTCCATAAGGGTGTCGAAGATCCCTATAGAATGTTTACGAGTAGGGCGGAGCACCGCCTTCTTCTGCGGCAGGATAATGCCGACCAGCGGTTGATGGCGTATGGTGTAGAGCATGGCCTGCTTCCGCGCGAGGCCCTGGATCGAATGCGCGAGCGATACCGCCAGGTAGAAAGAGCGCGGCAGTCTCTGCAGAAGACCGGAGCACGACCGACACCCGAGATCTTTGCCCTTTTTGAAAGGAAGGCCTTGCCCGTCCCGAAGACCGTTTTCGGTAAGTCGCTGGCGTCCTTGCTGCGCCGGCCCGATATCGACATCAAGGATCTGCTTCCGTTGCATGAGGCCCTGGAAACCCTTTCGGTCGACGAGCTCGAGGTTCTACAGCTGGAGATCAAATACGCGGGATACATCCAGCGGGAGTCAGAGCGTATTGAGCAACGGGAACGTCTGAAGCAGTACCGCATCCCGGAATCCATGGACTACGGACAGGTGGCAGGGCTGAAGCTGGAAGCGCGCGAAAAATTGGAACGGATTCGACCGGAAACCCTGGAGGCGGCAGGCCGCATCTCGGGCGTCGACCCCGGGGATATTGACCTGATCCTTATGTATGTCCGACGCGTCGAAAGAAGCGCACGTAGCGGAGCATAACCGATCCGAGTCGCCCGGCGGCACGCATGTCAGTCGTGTTTTGCGCGTCGAATATCGGGTTTCGGCACCACAAAAGCCCGATTGAGCCCGGGCCTGAGCTCAAGCTCGGAGAGGGTCATCTGATGCAGCACGGCGTCGGACTCGTGATCCTCCACGACAGTTAGACGCGTTGGTACCTGTAGCCCGCCCACGTTTTGGTAGTCCTCGTAGTGCATGAGGCCCGTAACGAAGCCTCCGAAGTCCCGGACCGTGTACTCCAACCAGACAAGCATGTGCGACTCGGGATCCAGGAAAAGCAGGTACTGATCGACGGAGTCCTGGGGTTCCTCGCTGATCCACGTCACATAAACCCGGTCGTACGTTTCCCCTCGAAAGACTGTCTGGCCTGCGTCGGCTACGATGGGCGCTTCCGGCAGACGGAAGGGCGCCTCGATGAAGTACTGCATAGTCGGTAGCCAGAATTTGATCGTGTCGTCCTGTTCAAAAACAGGTTCAGCATTCGGGTTCTCCTTTGTGTAGGTCGCCCAATTCTGTATGCCCCAAACCCGGCCCTCCCATTCTCCGGCGAAAAAATCGGCCCGGGAGTTGTCCGCTCCGTTCTCGAACGTGAGGCGCATAGGATAGTTGCGATCCGGCCAGGGAGAAAACAGAGCACGGCTCACGCTTCCAGGCCAATCGTCCTGCACAACCGCGACCGTGTACGCAGAAGCGGTCCATTGCTCCCGGCCGCCGTGAGCCGCCTGCATCGCTTCCAGCAACACCCGGCCTCGCGCTGCACTCGCTTCGCTTACTCCTTCGCGCTTGAGCTCCGCCGGGCGAATGTCTGCCAGGCTGCACCCGGCGAGGAGAGCGAGAAATATGGGAGTAAGGGCCCGGTGGAGCTGCATGCTAATACGACGCTCCGGCCTGGCGGCGGTAACACAATGTTTTTAGGGCGGGGGAGATTCTGGTTTCAAGGGTGGGAGGGGCACTCAGAGTGCTCCCGTGAAAGAAGCGCTGCTCTTCGACCTGGACGGGACCCTGATCGACTCTTTGGGCGACCTGACGGAAAGTCTGAATTGGGCCCTGCTCCAGAGCGGCCTTTCGCCACGGACGCGATCCGAAGTCCGGAGATTCATCGGGGACGGCATGCGGGTGCTCGTAGATCGAGCGGCGGGCAGTGCGGGGCCACCTTCCGAACGTGTCTTCGGTCATTTTTTGGAGCACTACCGGTCGCACTGTCTGGATTCCACCCGCCTGTTCCCGGGCGTCTCGCGGCTTATGCCGGCGCTGGGGGCGCGGTATCATTGTGCCGTGCTCACGAATAAGAGTGCTGAATTCGCGCACCAGATTCTGGATGGGTTGGGTGTGTCCCGGCACTTTCAAGTAATTGTGGGAGGGGATAGCTTCGCCGTTCGAAAACCCCACGGCCTCGTAGTGCGGGAAACTTTGAAGCGCCTGAGTTCCGCCCGATTGGCAGCCATCATTGTCGGTGATCACCGCGCCGACCTGGAAGCGGCGCGCAATTCGCGCCAGCGGGCGGTCTACTGCTGCTTCGGCTTTGGCCGACCTGGAGCTTCGCGCGTCGAACGGCGTGTGCGCAGTTTTTTGGAGCTCGGCCCCTTGCTCGGTGTGCGCGGTTAAGATCCGGGCCGCAGCTCAAGCACGTACGTCCGGTTCCATAAAACACCAACCAATTTCGGGACAGGCCACTTTGATGCGCGCCTCGAGGCGGTTCAGACGTTCCGCTGCCTGGCCGATCGACAGCTCGGGTCGCATAGCAACTTTGGCCGCCAGAACGACCCGCGCCCCGAACTGGATCGTGATCACGTTGAATACCTCTACGACGGAATCATCGTCGGCGATGGCGGTCTCAATCACCTCGATGAGATCGGGGGCGGCGGCGATTCCAATGAGAAGCGCACGGACGCGAACTATCAGGAACACCGAGATCGTGATCAGGACGAGGCCAATCGCGATCGAACCCATCGCGTCAAAGATCGCGTTTCCGGTGATGGCGGCCAGGCCCACAAAACCGCTGGCGAGGACGAGCCCGATGAGCGCCGCCACATCTTCCCCGAACACAACGACCATCTCGGCCCGGCGGGAGTGCTTCAACCAATGAATCAGGCTGTAGCCTTTGCGAAGGTGTTTGATCTCGCGCAGGGCTCCCAGGAGTGACCCGCCCTCCAGGGCGATGGAAATGCCCAATACCAGAAGGGCGATCCAGGCGCGGTCCAGAGGTTCAGGATCCTGCAGCTTGTGCACACCCTCGTAGATGGAAAACAATCCACCCATGCTGAACAGCAAGATGGCGACCATGAAACTCCAGAAGTACGTAAGCTTGCCGTAGCCCAGGGGATGCCTGGCATCGGCCGGTCGGCTAGCTCCTTTGAGGCCTACAAAGAGCAACACCTGGTTTGTGCAGTCCGCAACACTGTGGATGGCCTCCGCCAGCATGCTACCCGAGCCGGTTACGTAGGCCGCAATGCCTTTGGCGATGGCGATGCCGCCATTGGCCAGAAAGGCGTAGAAGATTGCGCGAAAGGAACCGTCGGTGGATGCCATGAGCGGAAGTGAATGCCGGGCCGGGGGCTGGCAAATGTTTCTTGAGCTGACGGATCAAGAAGTGCGCTCTGGGCAATGCATAAGTGGATCAAGAATCGTTGGATAGGATGGACGTCAATCGCCCTGGCGCTCCCCGTTCTTTCGATCGCGGCAATCGCCTTCTATTTCAGCGGGCGCATCATGTATCCGCCTGCCTTCACGTGCCCGCCGGACCGTTACGTATATTGCAGCACTCCCGCGGAACTGGGGTTACGGTTTGAGAACGTAGATTTCGCGGCCGCGGACGGAGTGGCACTGCGAGGCTGGTATATTCCGGCGCCGGGTTCTTCGGCTTCGATCGCAGTCGTGCATGGCCGTGGAGTGGATCGGACCGAGGGTTTGCGTTACGTGCTCTCTCTCCATCGCGCGGGATTCAACCTGCTGCTTTTTGACCTGCGTAACTCCGGCACGAGTGACGCGTCCTTCAACAGCATGGGCTATTACGAACAAAGGGACGTGACGGCCGCCGTGGATTACCTGCTTGGCGTTCGGGGCGCCAGGCACGTCGGTGTGCTCGGATTCTCCATGGGGGCTGCTACTTCCATACTGGCCACAGCCAGTGACCCGCGCATTGAGGCCGGCGTTTACGAATCGGGCTTTGCGAGTTTGCGCGAGATCCTCGACTATCGGGCAGAGCGCGATTTCGACTGGCTCCCGCGCTCGCTCATTTTGCCGGTCGTTGTTTTTGTCTTTGAGCTGCGAACTGGGGCGGACGCGGACGACATCAGTCCCGCCAGGGAGATTGCCCGGATCGCACGACGACCCATTCTCATCATTCATGGCGACGCTGATGCGAGTGTCCCGGTGGAGCACGCCGAAGAACTATTTGAAGCCGCCGGCGCTGGGCGTTCACTCTGGATCATACATGAGGGCGGGCACGCTTCCTCCTGGAACGATGCCCGGTCGGCGGCAGAGTACCGCATTCCGCACTTTTTTCTGAAGGCGTTTCGAGGCGACTGATGCCCGGTCCGGTAGGGACCAGACAGCCCGGGCTAATACGAGAATCGCAAAATGCGCTCCAGAATCCATTGCTCGCCCGCCTGACTGAAGTAACGGCATTCGGTGATGCGCCCTTCGCTATCGTAGCTGTAGTCCACCTTGCTGCGTGCGTCGCCTTGAGCCCGAACGCGGGATGCTACGCGTCCCAGCTCATCGCGGGTGAACTGAATGCGAGCAAGCTCGCCCTCTTCACTGGAACGCATGGTCACCGCAGCCTGCCCGTGCTGTCCGTACAGAATCTGAAATCGCAGATTTTCGCCGGCATTCCATTCGCTGCCACCTTCGATTCGACCGCTCTGGACCGTGTACTCCTGACGCAAGATCGGCTGTCCGTCCGCATTCTGGATTTCCATGCGTGCAAGGGAGGTGCCCGCATACGTGAAGATGGAGCGGTTCACCAGGTTGCCGGTTGAATCGTACAGTCGTTCTTCGGTGATTCGTCCGTCGCTGTACGTGTACGTAGAGTAACCATCCGGCGTGCCGCCCGACGTCGTGTAGACTTCCCGAACCAGTCGGCCGCTTGCGTCGTACTCGAAGCTGGCCTGGTTCAGCCGCTCGCCGTCTGCGTCGTACACGGTCAGCATGCGTGGGCCACCGGCTTTACCCTCAAGAATGTAGATATCCATCGGGTTCCAGCGTAGCGGCTGGTATGCCTGCACCGCTGAGGCTCCCAAAAAAATCAATGTCGCTGCGGCTGTTGCGAAAGGCTTCATGGATCGGCTCCGTGGTCGTGGTTCTTTCCTATAGTCGGAATTATCGAAAGAAAGTGAACGCGCTTTTTGCATGAAATGCTCGCCGTCAGGCGGCCGGCTTACATGGTCAATCGTGGGCGGAGTACTGGAAAGCCTGGGGCGGCGGGGCCTTGTGATTTCGGACCGTCTGGCTGCGCGCTTTGATCCGGAGCGCCTGGAGCAGTGTGCGAGCTTTTTGACCGCGAATCCACATTTCTTTTCTGAAGCCGACGGGAGCCGGATCCTCGAGCGGCACCTCTTTGAGTCTATGGTTTTTGCGGATCGGGTTGCCGGCTGGCTTGAGGAGGCGGGCGGTCGGGATGTTTCACGTGAAACCATTTTGGATGTCGGTTCCGGGCCCGGCCTGCCGGGCCTGCTCTTCGCCTGTCTCCGGAGCAGCCCGGCGGTCATACTGAATGATTCATCCCGCCGCCGCCTGAGCCGGGTAGAGCAGGGCCTGGATTCCGTACTCCGGGCATTCCAGGGACGCTTGCATTTCTCCTACGAACGCGTGGAGAATTTGCGGGGCCGCTATCCCCTGGTGGTGGCGCGGGCGTTCTTGCCTTTTCCGTATCCGGTGGAACTCGTCACACACCTGCAGCACCCGGGGGATTGTGTTTTCCTCGCGCTGGGCCGTGATCCAGAAACCGACGCCTCCCGGACACATCTGCAGAACCTCGGTTATGTTTCACGGGAAACCATCGCCCTGCCGGAATTGGATTTTCTGGGCCATCGCTCGGTTAAAATCTTGCTCCGCAAGAAGCAACCCCAGAAAGGTTATCCTCGAAGCTGGCCCATCGTTCAGCGCGAGTTGCGCGCCCGGAACGCCGGCGACCGGGACGAATCCCGGCCATGACACTCGCTTCGCAAGAGCATGCAAAAGATCATCGCACTCGCAAATCAGAAAGGTGGTGTCGGAAAGACCACCACGGCGGTCAATCTCGGCGGCTACCTGTCCGGCCTGGGCATCAAGGTGCTTCTTATCGATATCGACCCGCAGGGTAATGCGTCCTCTGGCCTGGGCATCGACGTTCACGATCTTGATAAGACCATCTACGAGGTCTTGCTGGGTGAGATCTCCTTATCCGAGGCAATTCTTCCGACCGCCTACCAGAACCTCTGGGTACTCCCGGCGAATGTGCAGCTCTCAGGCGTTGAGGTGGACATGCTCCAGCTCGATCAACGCGAATACATACTCCGGGAAGCCATGGTCCAGGTTCGGGACACCTACGACCTGATCCTCATCGACTGCCCGCCCAACCTGGGGATTCTCACTCTGAACGCCCTCTGTGCGGCAAATCGGGTGTTGATCACCTTGCAAACGGAATACTATGCCCTCGAGGGTCTCACCCAACTTATGAAAGTCATTCAGCTCGTACAGCAATCCCTCAACCCCGAGTTGATCCTCGACGGAGTTGTGCTAACCATGTTTGACCAGAGAACCACCCTGGCCCAGCAGGTCGTGACTGATGTGCGCGAGCATTTTGGCGCGAAGGTCTACGGGAGTGTCATTCCCCGGAACGTAAAGCTTTCGGAAGCGCCTTCCTTTGGAAAGTTCATCGGGGACTATGCTCCCGACTCGGCCGGCGCGCGCGCCTACGCAGACCTGGCTCGCGAGGTAAAAGATCGTGGCTAAGAAACGAGCACTCGGACGCGGCCTTTCCAATCTGCTTCCGGGCACGGCCGATGGCCGGCCCATCGTGCGGGAGAATGCGAATTACCAGGAGATCTCCCTCAACGAGATCAAGCCGAACCCGAACCAGCCGCGAAAGCGATTCCCGGAAAAGGAGATCGAAGAGCTCGCCCGCACCCTGAAAACCGTCGGCCTGATTGAACCGGTGGTCGTCCGCAAACTGGACGATGGTTTTCAACTGATTTCGGGTGAGCGGCGTTGGCGGGCTGCGCGGATTGCAGGCTTCAAGAAGATCCCCGCCGTTTTGAAGCAGGTGAATGATCTCCAGGCCCTGGAGATGGGCATCATTGAGAATATTCAGCGCGAAGAGCTGAATCCCGTGGAGGAAGCGCGGGCGTACAGCTACTGGATGGAACAGACGGGTCAGAAGGCGAGCGACCTGGCAAACAAGGTGGGCAAGGATCGCACCACGATTACAAACCTGGTGCGACTGTTGAAGTTGCCGGAGCCGCTACTTGCTCGGGTAGAAAGCGGCGAAATCACACCCGGGCAAGCGCGACCGTTGCTTGGGGTCGCGGATCAGCGAGCCCTCGAACGCCTTGGCCAGAAGATCATTCGCGAGGGTTGGACCGCGCGGCGCGTGGAAGATGAAGTGGCCCGTGCGACCGAAGGACAGGTCGGCGCCCGGACCACGGGCTCCCGCAAACCACGTAAGGATCCAAACGTGAGCCAGCTGGAAACCCGACTGCGGGCCCGACTCACGGCCCGGGTCAGCCTGCAGCACAAGAAAGACGGTTCCGGCAAAATCATGATACACTACGCGAATCTCGACGACCTTGATCGCATTGTGGATATGATCAAGACCCGCAAATAGCAAACCTGTTCAAAAGTTCCCCAATGGCCCCGTCTCCAGGAGCCGAAATGGATCGTGAATCTGCGCCGCCGAGCGCAGGGCGAGCCGTGCCTCCGACGACGGAGACAGCATCGCAAGTTTTTCCAGACAGTAGGCCGGTGCGGTTGACGATTCTGCGCAAAGTCGATAGTGAAAACGGGCACCCGAATCATCTTCGAGCCCCGCACGCAACTCCGCCTGCAACTGGTGCATGGCCGCGCTGTGCGGGGCAAGCCAGAGCCCCCACTTCAGAAGCTCGCTTGCGCTTTCCAGGCGTTCGGAATTCTGCCCTGCTGATCCGGAAAGCAGAACATTGCCGAAACGGTCGCGAAGACGCATACCATGCAACTCTTCCAGAGCGCCATCCATGGCGTAGGCCACGGCAGCAAAGTAAGAACCCAGGGCCAGAACCAGTGCCCCGGTGATGACCACCGCCTTTCGCAAGAGAGGGCCGGCCTGCAAAGCGCGCCCTTCCTCCGATCTCAGGGAGCGAAAGCCCAGTCCCAGAATGCACCAGAGGCCGAACAGATAGGTTGGCTGGAAGAGGTGATAATTCAGCGTTCCCTGTACCAGAAACCCGAGGGCCGAAAGACCCAGCCCCAGTTGTTTGGTCGTGCGCGTTTTGCAGCGCAGTGTGAAGAGAACGAATAACGCCAGTAAGAGGCAATATCCGAACAGGTGGAACAGTCCGCCTTCAAGCGCGAGTTGCAGGAAAGTGCTGTGCACGTGGTACGTTGCTCCGTGCTCGAAGAATGCCTGGCGCAGGTCCGGCATTCGAGCGAGGTCTGCCGGCGCAAGCGGCATCGACGCGAGCGCCATGGGCTGCTCCGGCCCAACACCAAAAAGGGGATTCGCTTCAAGCACACGCCAGCCAAGATCCCAGAATTGCAAACGAAGCCACAGCGTCCGGGTTTGCAAAATCGGTTCGCCTCCTTGCAACAGCAACCAACCCAGCACGCCGATCGCCAGACCCAAGCCAAGTATCAAAGCAACCCGAACCCAGGCTTTGCCTTTCCCGGGGCCGAAGAAGAACGCGGCCCATACGACAAAGAAAAACGTCGCCCAGCTCAGTCTCGCGATGCTTGCCGCGAGCAAAACCAAAGACAGGACCACAAGACTCACGCGCAGACGCCGATCCTCAACGTGAGTGAAAACGAGCGGGAGCATCAGTACCGCATAGCCGCCGATGTCGTTTGTGTTTACCCCGCCAACAGACGTCCGCTTGGAGAGAACAGCATCAAGGCTACCGGACTCAAGACCCGCGCCAAGAAACGCAGCCCCCACAAACAGAAGCGAAATACCATAACTCACCATTACCGGGCGCAGCACCTCATGTTCGTCTCCCTCTCGAACACAAAGGAATACCGCAATCGCGCCGGCTAAGAGGAACCCGACAGGAGCGCTCCGGACTATATCGCCCTTCCAGACCTGACTACCGAACATGCCCAACGCGAGCAGCAACAGGGAAAATCCCAACAGCCGTTCTCGTTGTAACTGCCTGATAGCGCCAGCCACCCGCTCCCTCTTTCGAAGAGCTACGTACACTGCCGTGAAGCACAAGATGACCGCCGGAATGCCACTCAGAACGTGCATCCAGTTGAAAGGAAACGCAGTGAACAGCAGCGCCGTTCCAAGAAATCTCTCGCCAAGGCCCGCGCCACGCACAGACCACCACACGATCCAGGCCAGATGGAAGACGAAGAGCAACCGTAAGACGAGCTTGAGGCGGGGAATCTCGGTATCGATGGTGTTGGAAACCGACTGGACGCTCAAGGCTGCGCCCGCAACCAGCAAAACCAGATTGTCTGGAGTGAAAATTCGCGCCGACCAGGCCCGCAACCGCGTAAAGCGGAAGACCAGCAGCAGGAAAAGTACAAAAACGATCAGCCCGGACGCATACTCATCCCGAACTCTCGCTTCTGAGTTTACCCAGAAACCCGAGCCTGCGATAAAGGCCGTGACCAGCAAGCTCGTTCCCCAGCGCGGACGCATTCGTCGTAAAGGACCTCGCCGCATGGCGCTTCTCGCCGGGCAACATGTCAATAGGTAAACATGAGTAAGAAGTCAGTCGTTGTATTAGGTGGCGGTTATGCCGGACTTTCAAGCGCTATCCGCCTGGCCCAAAATGAACGCCTCACGGTCCACCTGGTCGATCAAGCGCCCTTCTTTCTCAATACCATTCGACTTCACAAGACTATCATGCTCGATCTCGACGCCCTCCGGGTAGACCATGCTTCGCTGGCCCGGAAGCACGGTTATGAATTCCACCAGAGCGCCATCGATCTGGACCGTGGTCTCTTGCGTAAGTGGGCCGACGATAGCTCCCTTCCTCTGGAATCCGGAGAGCGCCTGGACTTCGATTTTCTCGTGCTCGCACTGGGAGGACGATCGATTCCGATCATGCGAGACGAAACTCCAGGCTTTGTAACCCTGGAGCACATTAAACAACGCGGGGCACGACTCGTGTTGGAGGAGATGTTATCCAGCGGTCCGAATGACGCGGACCCGGCTCGATTTGTCTTCGTGGGTGCCGGCGCGACTGCACTCCAGTTTGTTTTCGAACTGGAACCGCGCATCCGCGCCCACAACGCGAACGCCGAAATCATTCTGGTGGATATCGCCGATCAGCTTCTTCCGGGCACGCCACGACCTTTTCACGACTACGCGGTGCGCATGCTGAAACGCAGCCGTATCGATTACCGACCGGGCACACGATTTCTCGGAGGTGATCTCAGCGCGGTCAAATTGCAGCAGGGCGATCAGCCGTCTTATACTCTGTCTGCAAAAGGCGTTTTCCTTTTTCCAGGCGTTCACGCTCATCCTTTCGCAATTCAGACGAACGTTTACGGTCAGCTGCTGCTGAACGAAAAAACCCACGAAAACATCTACGCCGCCGGGGACTGCGCCCGCTTTGATGGCCCGGGCACAAATGCGCAAACTGCCCAGGCGGCCGTGCGCAAAGGACGACGCGTGGCCACGAATATAGAACGAGCGGTCGAAGGTAAAGCCCCCCAGCGTTATACGTTTAAGGAGCTTGGCTATTTCGTCAGCCTTGGCCCGTGGGACGGCATGGGCTGGCTGCTCGTAGATTTTAATGTGCTGACCGGTGTCGCGGCCTTTGCGGTCAAAGAGGCGATCGAATTGCAGTTTGGTCTGTTTCTGGAAGGTGTGGATACGTATATTGAATTTCTCTAGGGCGCCCCATGGCTTCCGAGGGTTGGCTGATATTCGTCCCCAGCGCGCCATCATATGGGCGTGCCGGGAGTCGGGCACTTGAACAAAAAAGGCCGCACCTTTAAGATGCGGCCCTTGTCTGAGCGGCTTTTTAGATCCGGCTCAGTAGGTCGGCAGCGAAGTATCGACTTCCTGGGCCCAGGCGTTGATGCCACCCACCAGGTTCTTTACGTTCTCGAAACCCTGCGCCCGCAGGAAGTCCACGGCCCGCGCACTGCGACCGCCCGATTTGCAGTGAATCACGTAGTCCGCGTCCTGATCCAGTTCGCTCAAATGGTCTTCGAGTTCGCTGAGGGGAATCAGGCGGGCCTTTTCGATGTTGGAGATCTCGTGCTCAAAAGGCTCGCGCACATCAATCAGGACGAAGTCGTCCCCGCGGTCCATTCGCGCTTTCAGTTCCTGCACGCTGATTTCGTATTCATTCTGGCCCACGCTTTCCTCCTGAGTCGGCACGCCGCAAAACAATTGATAGTCGATCAGTTCCTTCTGGGTCGGATGATCGCCGCAGATCACGCAATCGGGATTTCGCCGCAGCTTCAGTTCCCGAAACTTCATGCGCAACGCATCATACATAATCAAACGACCGGCCGCGACTTCGCCAATGCCTGTCAGCACTTTGATGACCTCGTTGGCCTGCATGGAACCCACGACACCCGGCAAGACCCCGAGTACGCCCCCTTCCGCGCAGGAGGGAACCAGGCCCGGAGGCGGCGGTTCACTGTAGAGGCACCGATAGCACGGCCCGCCCTGGTAGTGGAACACCGACAACTGTCCCTCGAATCGAAAGATTGAGGCATAGACATTCGGCTTGCCCGCCAGCACGCAGGCATCGTTGACCAGATAACGCGTAGGAAAATTGTCCGTACCGTCGGCAATCACATCGTAGCCTTCGAAAAGTTCGAGAGCATTTTCCGAAGTCAACGGCACTTCGTACGTTTCAACTTTGATATGCCGGTTGATGTCTTCCAGCCGTGCCCGGGCCGACTCGAGCTTGAGCTTCCCGATGGTGCTCTGGCCGTGAATGATCTGGCGTTGCAGATTGCTTTCGTCGACCACATCGAAATCCACAATGCCGATGCGACCCACGCCGGCGGCCGCCAGATAAAGAGCAGCCGGAGATCCGAGCCCGCCTGCGCCTATTAGAAGAACGGAACTCTCTTTGAGCTTCTCCTGTCCTTCGAGTCCGAAGTCGGGAAGAATGATATGCCGGTTGTACCGGCGCAATTCGTCAGGACTGAGTTTACCCATGTTAGCCTCCCGCAATAGACGGCACAATGCTCACCACATCGCCCGATTTGACGGCCGTGTCGGGCCCGGACTGATAACGGATATCTTCGTCGTTGACATACACATTCACGAAGTTCCGCAACTGTCCTTCTGCGTTAAACAGGTGCTTGCCCAACCCATCATTGGCGCTGGCAAGATCCTTGAGAATCGCACCGATCGTGCCCTCCTGATCGATGCTGACTTCATCGCGGTTGCCTACAAAAGGCCGGAGCGGAGTCGGTATGTGAATTGTGATGGCCATGACTGTCCTCTATGTCCCGATCAAGCAGGCTGGTGTTGGTTGCCTCTATACCACTACCGATACAAAGGCGCCCGGTAAGCGACGAGAGGCAAAACGCCGTCCGCGCCGGCCACCGTCAACCCATATCCTACTATTCCTATCAAGTTAATCGAGATTGCCCGGACGGCGAGCGGGAGTGCCCTTTTTTTCGATTCTTTTGTCCTCTAAGAGACATAATTCTGTCAGGCGCATGCGACGATGCGCCCTGGCACGATGGCGGTGCGTGTGGGAAATCTCCCCGCGCAGAAACGCTGCGCGGAAAAATGCCACCGGGACGCTCATCCCTCAAACCCAAATACAGTTTCCCGGACAAGGCAGCATTGCAGGCACGGGCCCCCGCTACTCACTCATCCTCCCCGAGAATGTCGGTCAGGAAGAATGCGGCCAGGTCGCTGCGCCCGGTCATTCCGGATTTGGCGTAGACGCTTGCGGCCTGATTGCGCACGGTTTGCTCCTGCTTCGATTGGCCCGCCGCAATCTGCCGAATTGAGTGACCGCGAATCAGGGCTTCCGCAATACGCCTTTCGCCCGGTGTCAGTGCCCAGCGGTCGAATTGAGAATGGATCGCAGCCCGCATCTGCTCAATCGCGGAGCTGTGGCGCTTGCGAAACGTATCGAGTTCACCCCGGGCTTCTGCTGCGGCCTGCCTGGCGTCTCGCAGTCTCCTTGTGAAAACGAACCACAGCCGCACCAGAGTTGCGAGAGCGAAGAAAACTACGGTGCCCTCCAGAACCACATGTAGACTCAGGCCCTCCGCAACAAAATGAAAGGAGAGGTCAATCACGGCAACGACCGTCATGAAGACCACGAACGTGGTATAAATGTACCTGAAAGGCCGATCTGTTTCGATCAAACTCGGGCTCCTCGCAAGGGGACATGCGTACTATGGCAACATCCGAGAGGGAGTGCTACCCTGAGTCCATGATCAAGCGAAAGTTGCTCGTTTTCTGCGTCGCCGCTCCGCTGTCCTTGCATAGGCTTACGGCACAGGACGTTCCCCCTGCTCCGACGCCGCAGGTCCACGGAGTGCGTGAACTTCTGGAGCGAGCGCACGCACAAACCGAACTCTTCTCGGCCGCAGAGCTGCTTGTCCGTGAAGCAGCCGCCTGGCAGGCCCAAGCCGGCACCCTTCACAATCCGGTATTGGGGCTCGAAGGCGGAAGCGTTCGGACCGGGGGAGGTGACCGTATTTTTGGCACCGGCGGAGCAGGCAGCTCCACAGCGTTTCAGGCCCGCGTTTCGCAGTCCTTCTATTTTCCCGGCCGTCTGGACTTGCGTAGCGAACTGGCGGGCCTGGAGGTCGACCTTGCGCGCTTGAGCTCGGAGCAGCTACGCCGCCACGTTGACGCCCGCGTCATTCGACTCGCCTACGCGTTTCGCGCGGCGGACCAGGTCACACAGCACGTCTCTCATCGCGTGGAGCGCTTTCGCATCATGCAGGCTTACCTGAACGGTCGACCATTCCTTTCGCCGCAAAGCCGGGCCGAACGGGATATTGTCGAGCAGCGCCTGCGCCTGTTGGAACAGGAACTCGCAGAGATGCTGGCGATGCGGGAACGCCTCTGGCTGCGCCTCAATGTGTACCTGGTCTATCCTTCGGAGCCGGAGTTGCGGTTGTCCTGGTTCTCCGATGGGGTCTCGTTCGATCGCGCCGATTTTCTCGCTTCCGCTCTCATGAACAATCCCGAGCTAAAGGAGCGCCGAATCTTACTGGAGCAACGCCAGATTGAGCAACGCCTCGCCCGCATCTATGCCTATCCGGACTTCGCGATATCTGCCATTTACTCCAGTCAGAACGGAAGCGAGCGGGAGCAATATTTCGGCCTCGGAATCGAAATGCCGATTCCACTATTCGATCGTGGAAGCCACCATACCGATGTCGCCCGCGCTCGCCTGGAATCAGAACGGTCGGCCCTGCAGTTCTTCGAACGCGAATTGCAGGCGCAGATGGAAGAGCAACTGCGCACGCATGAACTCGCCCTCCAGCGCTTGCGGCGCTTCCCACTCGAACGCCTTAACGAGGTGCGCACCCGATCACTCCGCCTGGACCGGGATTTTCGAACCGGCCGCGTGGCCTTGCTCACCTACATGGAGGCCGATGGCGAAGCCTTCGAAAGCGTGCGCGCCGTTCTCCAGGCGCAGGTCGAATACGTGGAGAGCCACACGCGCCTCCTCCTTCTCGCAGGTCGCTCCAATCTGGAACCAACGAACACGGCCGCGACTGAGGAGGTGCGCTAATGTTTGGGAAAATGACCACGTTCGCTCTGGCCAATCGCTATCTGGTAATCACGGTCTCGGCACTTGTATTTGCAATTGGGATCTACAGCGCCTCACATCTGCCGATTGACGCCGTCCCGGATATCACCGGTGTCCAGGTGATCGTGAACACACGCACCGGAGCGCTCGATCCCGCGCAGGTGGAGACAACTGTCTCCTATCCGATTGAAACGGAACTCGCCGGCTTGCCTGGCGTTACCGAAGTTCGATCTCTTTCACGTTTCGGCCTTTCGCAGGTCGTCGTAGTCTTCGAGGAGCATTCCGACGTCTATCGGGCCCGCCAACAGGTCAGCGAACGACTTGCGAGTGTAGAACTTCCAAATGGGCTCGTACCGGAACCGGGACCGATCAGCACCGGTCTGGGCGAAGTCTTCATGTACGTCGTCGAGGCCCGCGCCGGATCCGCCTTGAGTCAAAGGCCGGAAGCGGAACGTCTGCGCTACCTGCGCACCGTGCATGACTACACAATTCGTCCGTACCTGAAATCACGCGTTCCTGACGTAGCCGAAATCGACGTTATTGGCGGTTACGCACGGGAAATCCTGATCGAGTTCTATCCGGAGCGCCTGGAGGCACACGGGATCACGCTTGAGGAGATGATCTCGCGCCTGGAGACCCTGGGGGAGAATTTTGGAGGCGGCTATATTGAACGCGGCGAACGGCAGATAGTCGTGCGCACCGATGGACGCGTGGACAGCCTGGAATACATCCGAAACGTACCCGTACGCTTAAATGTCTACGGCGGTTCGGTGCGCGTGCGCGATGTCGCCCGGGTTACGGAAGGACACAGTCAGCGGGTCGGGGCGGCCACTTACAACGGCCAGGAAGCCGTCTTTGGAACCGTCTTGATGTTGCTCGGGGCAAACAGCCGCGACGTCGCCCGCGCCGCGGGAGAGGCGGTTGCCGAAATTCCCCTGCCACCCGACGTCGAGGTTCGCCCCGTATACAGCCGCGATTTTCTGGTAAGTTCCACTATTCGCACGGTGCTAACAAATCTGGCCGAGGGCGCCTTTCTCGTGATCGCAATTCTGTTACTACTGCTCGGCAACATTCGGGCGGCGATTCTGGTTTCTCTGGCCATTCCGCTTTCCATGCTCGTCGCCGTGATCGGCATGAATGCGATCGGCATTTCGGCCAATTTGATGAGCCTGGGCGCGATAGACTTTGGGCTTCTGGTCGATGCCTCGGTGGTTATTATTGAAAACTTGCTGAGGCGGACTGCGGGAGTGGAAACCTCCCGCCTCTCAGTTTCCGAAAAGCTGAGCCTGGTGCGCGAATCCGTTGGCGAAGTCATTCGCCCGGTCAGCTTCGGCCTGATGATTATCATGATCGTCTATGTTCCAATACTGAGTCTTGAAGGTATTGAGGGCATGATGTTTCGACCAATGGCGATTACCGTCCTGATTGCCCTCGGTGCCAGTCTGCTGGTTGCGCTCCTCACAATGCCGGCCCTTGCTCTCGTCTTTCTGGTGTCCGCCCGGGCGCGTCACAAGGAGCCGATCTTTTTCCGGCTTATTCAGCGAGCCTACAAACCCGCCCTCGATTTCAGCCTGCGTCACGGCTCCGCGCTGGCGCTATTCGCGCTTGTTTCCGCGTTCCTTTCGGCGGTTGTCTTTGGGCGCCTGGGCGCCGGGTTTGTTCCACAGCTCGGCGAAGGAGATTTGCTGGTCAGCTTCGTGCGCGACCCCGGCCTGAGCCTCAGCCGGTCCGTCGAAGAGCAGAAGAAGGCTGAAAGCATTCTGCTCGAGTTCGGTGAAATCCGGCATGTCTTCGCTCGCATCGGCACCGCAGAGTCAGCCACGGACCCCATGGGTGCCTATATGGGCGATACCTTCGTGGTTCTTGAAAAGGACCAGAGTGTCTGGCCTGAGATTGACGGTCGACGGCGCACCGTAGAGCAGCTCCGGGACGCGATTCGCGCCCGGCTGGCTCAGAGTTTTCCGCACGATGAAGTGACGATCAGCCAGCCAATTGAATTTCGGTTCAACGAGCTTCTGGAAGGAAGTCGGGCGGACGTCAACCTCCGCATCTACGGTCAGGATCTGGACCGCTTGATCGAATTGCAGGGCCAGGCCCTGCAGGTCATTGAGAGCTTGCCAGGAGTCGAGGCGGCAGAACTGGACGCGATCACGGCTCTGAGACGGGGGCCCGTGCTCAATGTACGCATGAACTACGACCGCCTTACGCGCTATGGCGTCCACCTCATGGAGGTGAACCACGCTCTGGAGACGGCAATGGGGGGCCGCCGCGTAGGGTCTTTTCAGGAAGCGGACCTCCGCGTACCGGTGATGCTGCGAATGGCCGAGGAACTGCGCCGGGAACCCGGTTCGATTGCACGTATCCCCGTCGGCCTTACCGATGGGGGGACAGCACCGATCGCACTGCTGGCCAGCATGCACGAGAGTCAAGAAGTGATCAACATAGCCCGCAAAGGCTCGCGACGCTACGCCGCCGTGGCCATTGATCTGGACGGGCGCGACACGCTTGGCTTCGTGGAGGAGGCGAGAGCGCGCATAGATCAGCAGCTCGCGCTGGAAACGGGTTATTACACCGAATGGGGCGGTCAGTTTCGCAACCTGGAAAGGGCGCGCACGCGACTGCTGATTGTCGTGCCCATCGTGATGGGGCTGATCTTTCTACTACTGCTGCGCAATTTTCAGAGCTTTCGACAGACGGCCATGGTCTTCCTTTCGGTTCCCTTTGCGGCGACCGGCGGCGTGCTGGCCCTATTCTTGCGCGGCATTCCATTCAGCGTCTCGGCGGCGGTCGGCCTCATCGCGCTTTCCGGCATCGCGATCTTAAATGCAATGGTGATGGTTACTTTCTTCAATCAGCTACGGGCAAGCGGGATGCCGGTGACAGAAGCCGTACGACAGGGCGCGCTGATCCGGCTGCGGCCGGTGGTCATGACCGCATTGGTCGCCTCTCTGGGATTTTTACCGATGGCGATCAACACGGGCCTGGGCGCCGAAGTGCAACGCCCCCTGGCCACTGTCGTCATCGGCGGACTGGTCACGGCTACATTGCTTACGCTTCTTCTACTACCGGTGCTGTACCGCTGGATAGAGCGAGACTGAAGTTCTGGAACGAAACCCCCTCGGTCGGTGCGGTCACCCCAAACCGGCCCAGAGAGGACCGCCTTTCTCAAAACTGTCGCCCGTCCGCACGGCCTCAATTGAACAACGAACCGGTGATCTATTTGACTCGAACGGCCCCCTTGCAACCTCCAGCACGCACAGCGGATGATTTTCCGAACCCGGGCCCACCGCACGGAGTCTACCTGCCATGACGCAACGCAGCATGCTGTTCTTCCTGAGTTTTCTGCTGGCGTGTTCCAGCTACGAAGGGGCGCGCACAGAATCCGTGCGCAGCATGGAAGCAGCCGAAGCGGACGATGGTGTGGCCCTTTCAGCCGATCAGGGTGGCCGACGCCTGATTCGCACCGCCTGGCTTTCGATCGCTGTTGTGGGTGAAGAAGGCCAGGCCACTGCCCTGCGGCGCGCAAGGGAACTGGCCGTGCGCCTCGAAGGCTACGTCCAGTCGGAAACGCTTTCGCATGTGACCTTAAAAGTGCCCACCGAACGCTTTGAAGAAGCTGTCAGCGCGATCGAAGGCCTGGGCCGGGTCGAAAGCCGAAACATCTCTGTCGACGATGTGACCGAACGTTATACGGACCTGGAGATTCGCATCCGCAACGCACGCCAACTTCAAGAACGACTGCGGGCCCTGCTTAACCAAACCGACGACATCGAACGCATTCTGGAAATAGAGACCCAACTCGAACGTACCACCGTACGCCTCGAGCAGCTTGAGGCACGCTTTCGCAGTCTGGACCGCCAGGTAAGTTATTCGACAATCGAGGCCAGCTTCTCACTGGAGAGCCGTCCGGGACCGGTCGGCTGGGTGTTCTACTATGCGTACGCCGCCGTTCGCTGGCTTTTTATCTGGGATTGATTCCGGCAGATTCGATAGCGCTATCGGTTTGACACCCACACACATTACGAAGAACAGCGAAGCTCATCTGCGCGCCCGCGAAGATAAAGACGTGAACGTTCCTGGTCTTCGTGCCGGCGGGGCCCCCGGGTTCGCACCGGGATTGCCGGGAATTGCAAAGGCCACAATTCGTGCGCAGTGTTCGAGACGAAGCGCAGCGTACCGATTTCCGAGCATGAGCGCAGGAACAAACCCGGGCTTCGCGTCAGGACACCTGAATCTCTTCTGGTTCAAACTTTTCCGTGTCCACGTTCAACTCAAAGGAATTGAGCTGTCCGGGCTCACGATTCGTTACATTCAGAATGATATAGCTGAAAAATGGCCACGCGTAGGAAAGATCCGTTCCACTGGGTTCGGCCGGATGATCGGGATGTGTGTGATAAAAGCCCAGGAGCGTCAGACCACGTTCTTTGGCCTCGGCTTCGAGGGCCTTGTAGTCTTCGGCGGTCACGGCAAACCGGCGGTGTTTGCTTTCGCCGGGCCGGTCTTCCCAGTTGTTTTCGATGCGCACAATATGTTCTGTGACTTTCGCGCCGTTCGCATCCCGCCGGCCAAGCATGGCGCCGCAACACTCCTCGGGATAGGCCTCGGTCCCGTGTTCTTTGATTTCAGTGAAATGGGTCGGCGATATGGTAATCATGCTCGGACCAGAACCTGTCTTTGAGATACTTAAAGGCGTTGTCGGGGAATACAGTCACAATGTAACCGGATTCCAGCGTTCCGGCCAGCCGGATGGCGGCAAAGAGATTCGCGGCGGAACTCGGACTGATCAGAAGGCCCAAATACTTTGCGGCCGCGATCGAATAGCGAAACGCGTCTTCGGTATCCACTTCGAGAACATCATCGGCGAGACCGGCATCGTAGATCCCGGGCACGATGGCGGTTTCCATGTGTTTCCAGCCTTCCAGTCCGTGCAGCGGATTGTCCGGCTGCACCGAAAGACACTTCACACCTTTGGGCTGTAGATAGCGGGCGGTGCCAACAAACGTGCCACTTGTTCCCAGCCCGGCCAGGAAATGTGTGACCTGGCCATCGCTTTGTTCCCAGATCTCAGGACCTGTGGTTTCGAGGTGTGCCTTCCAGTTGTTGTCGTTGTTGTACTGATCCGGATAAAAATACCGATCGCCCTGCTTTTGGACCAGATCCTGCACGAAACGCTGCGCCCCGTCGGTGCCTTCCATGGGGCTTGTCAGGTGCATCTTTGCGCCGTACAAATTCAAAATCAGCTTTCGCTCTTCTGAAGCGTTCTCGGGCATCGCCAGTTCGAGGGGCAGCCGGAACTCAGCACAAAGCATGGCATAGGCGATGCCCGTGTTTCCACTGGTCGCATCGATGATGGTGCGCCCCTGAAGCGCACCCGATTCCATCGCGGCAAGCAGCATGCGTTTGACCGGCCGATCTTTTACCGAGCCACCCGGATTGAAGTACTCCAGCTTGGCGCCAATCCGCACGCGGCTTGAGTTCCGGTGCTCGATTTCGAGCAGAGGGGTGTTTCCGATCAGGTCGATCAAACGATGCGGCATGCGCGCTCTGGTTTCAGGCGTTGGCTTTAATTTCGGCGATCAGCTTCGCGATGGCGTCTTTTGCATCGCCGAGATACATGAGGCAATTCGGATAACCGTACAGTTCGTTGTCGATTCCGGCATAACCCGGTTTCAGACTGCGTTTAACCACAACTACGGTTCCGGCCTTGTCGACATTCAGAATCGGCATGCCGAAGATCGGGCTCGATTGATCATGTCGCGCGGCAGGATTCGTGACGTCATTGGCGCCAATCACAAGAGCCAGATCGGTGTTCGCGAAATCGTCGTTGATCTGATCCATTTCGAACAATTGTTCGTACGGTACATTTGCTTCAGCCAGCAACACGTTCATGTGTCCGGGCATGCGACCCGCCACCGGATGGATGGCGAAGCGCACCGTGCACCCGCGCTTCTGTAAAACTTCCATGAGTTCGCGCACAACGTGCTGGGCCTGGGCAACCGCCATGCCGTAACCTGGAACGATGATCACCGAGCTGGCTGAATCGAACAACATCGCCGTCTCTTCGACTTCGACTTTTTTAACGACAATCTCGGGTCCATCTCCGGAGGCTTTCGCCACACCGGTCGTGGTTCCGAAGCCACCCAGGAGCACGTTCATGAGCGACCGGTTCATACTTTTACACATGATCTGTGTAAGAATGATGCCCGAAGCTCCCACCAACGCTCCCGTGATAATAAGAACCTTGTTGCCCAGCACAAAACCAGTCGTAGCCGCCGCAATGCCGGAATATGAGTTAAGAAGCGAAATCACCACCGGCATGTCGGCGCCCCCGATCGGGATCACGAGCAACACGCCCAGCAAAAGCGAAAGCCCGATAACGGTCGAAATTAGAGCCATGCCGGACGGCGCGTCCATCGACATAGCATTGAACCAGCTACCGAGGGTAAAACCGTCGATGTTGAGCAAAACGCCAAGTGCCACACCGATCAAAATCAATATCAGGTTCAGCAAGTGCTGCCCCGGAAACATCACGCTCTTTTCGGTTACGATACCCTGCAGTTTTCCGAAGGCGACCAACGAACCGGTAAACGTAACTCCGCCGATGAGAACGCTGAGAACGACGGTAACGCCCGTTTCCGGTCCCATCAATGGATCTTTGATGTACTCTGCCGACGCGACCAAAAGCGAACCGATGCCGCCAAAGCCGTTCAGCAGGGCCACCATCTGGGGCATGCCGGTCATCTGAATACGCAGCGCGAGCACGACTCCGATCAGAGATCCGATCATAATGCCGGCGATAATCAGCTCGTAGCTCAGTTCCTGAAATAGAGTCACCGCAACCGCGATGAACATACCCAGCGCGGCCAGGAAGTTGCCCTGCCGCGCAGTCCGGACAGCACCCAGCTGTTTGATTCCAAAAATGAAAAGCACAGAAGAAACCAGATACGCTATGTCTTTGATCTGTTCAATCATGCGGGACCTATTCTAGTATCCAACGGCTACTTGCGCCGGGTAAACATGCGATGCATACGGTCCGTGACCAGAAACCCACCGACGACGTTAATGGTGGCAAAGACCACGGCCAGAAATCCAAGAATGGAGCTCACGCCCCAGCTGTACCCGAACATTGATATGAGACCGAAGTCATCGGAACCGGCACTCAACACTGCACCCACGAGTGTAATTCCGGAGATCGCGTTACAGCCCGACATAAGCGGCGTGTGCAGGGTAGGCGGAACCTTGGAAATCAGTTCGAAGCCCAAAAACACCGCCAGAATGAAGATCGTCAGTGCAATAATCATTGGAAGTCCCATGCCTGCTCCCTATCCTCCGATTGCCTTAAGCGTGCGCTCGTGCACCACCTGTCCGTCCCGCGTAACCAAACTGCCCTGAACGATTTCATCTTCCGGGTCGAGAGATAACTGCCCCTCTTTTGTAAGGTACTCTATGAGACTGAGCAGGTTGCGCGAATACAGCTGGCTTGCGTCCATCGGCAGAAGCGCCGGCAAATTCACAGTGCCCACGATTTTGACGCCGTTGACCTCGATGGTCTCGTGGGCCTTCGTGAGGGCACAGTTGCCGCCCTGCTCGGCCGCCATATCGACGATTACACTACCGGGCCGCATGCTGCGAACCATTTCCTCGCTCACCAGCACCGGGGCTTTCTTACCCGGCACCTGGGCGGTTGTAATCACCGCATTGGCCTCGGAAATGTGCTTCGCCAGGAGCTCGCGTTGCTTGTCCAGGTATTCCTGTGAGACCTCGCCCGCATAACCACCCTGACCGGTCTGTGCCTCTTCGCTTTCGGGTGGTTCGATGTAGCGCCCGCCCAAACTCTGCACCTGCTCTTTCACTTCCGGCCGAATGTCGGACACATCGACTACCGCTCCAAGGCGTTTTGCGGTGGCGATCGCCTGAAGCCCGGCAACGCCGGCTCCGAGAATCACGACTTTGGCCGGTGAGATGGTGCCGGCGGCTGTCATCATCAGCGGGAAAATTTTTCCAAGTTCGTTTGCCGCAATCAGTACCGCCTTGTAACCGGCCAGGTTGGTTTGCGAGCTGAGCGCATCCATTCGCTGGGCCTTTGTGATACGCGGAATCTGATCTACTGCGATGACGTTAACCTTATGCGTCGCCGCCTTCTGGGCAAGTTCCGGAAAGTTGAGAGGCAGAAAAAAACAAATCAGGATGGAACCGGGCTTCATCATTTCCAGTTCGTGTTTGCCCGAGTTGTGCTGGGCCGGTCCCTGCACTTTGAGCAAAACATCTGTACCGGAGTACAGGCTGGCAGCGTCAGACACGATGGTGGCGCCTTCCGTTGCGTAAAGCTCGTCTGCATAACCGGAGAGCAAACCCGCGCCTGATTCTACACGAATCTCATAGCCAAGTTTCTTCAGTCTCGAAACCGATTCGGGCACAAGAGCGACCCGGGTTTCGCCTTTTACGATTTCTTTAGGAACGCCAACTACCGCCAACGACTTAACCCCTGAGCAGGTGAGTTAGCCAGAGTAGGATTGCGCTTCGGGCGGTCAAACAGTTAAGAGCTTCGTGTATGCCACACTGAGAGCCCACAAAATCTTATGTCACGGTCTTCTTACCAGACGACGTATGCTTTCTGGGCGAGTCGAACAAACCAGACGTATGGAATGGCGGCGCGACCGTAAGAACCCCAGCGACCACCAGCGCTATTCTGCACAATGAACACTCCCTGCGCGTTGTCGTAACCGATCACCGCCAGGGTATGTCGCCCACGCTGGCGACCGGCCGGATTCTCCCAGACGTTTTCCCGCAACCCAATGAAGTTCTCGGAGATGCGCAGGGTCACAATGACTACCGAGCCCTGGAGCAAGTGAGCCCGAATCTGATTCAGGTCCACGAAGTCCACACGCCCGTAACCCCGGATACGATGCTCCCGGGCGTCCGCCAGGGCCGCCGCCGTTGGTCGCGATACGTAGTCGGCCGCCTGGTAGGGCATCAGGTTTTCTCTCGGGCAGCCCATGCGCTTCACAAGTTCGGCCGCTTCGATGATCTCAATGCCCCGGTCGGCTCTTTCATTCAGCTGGTTGTAGATAAAGGCGGGGGCGCATTCATAATCATGCTGATTGCGCTTCGTTCGAAAAAGATACGTCGTGGCCGCATAGCCAACGGCCCAGGCGGTCCCGCTGGCCTGACCGAGTTGGTCCCCGGGCGCCAGCATACCAGGCAGTACAAAACGTTCCGGCGCGTCCGACGGAAGGCCCGCCAGAACAAACGGCACCTGCTCTTCCGGCTCGGACCACTCCGGCGCAATACCCCACTGCTGAAGCTCCCATTGTCCCGGGTCGGCAGCTCCGGAACTCTGCTGGGCCTGCTCCGGGGAAAGACAACCGCCCGGTCCCGGAAATAGCAGCACCAGGACAAAGGCGAGGGTTCCGCCGCGCCGAAAGCGCGATCCGACCGATAGATAAAGCAAACGGGTCCGGCTGAACGAAACGGGCATATGCTTACCATTTCGACCAAAGCTGCGCCGGCTGGGAGAACTTTTGCCCGAAGCACAATCGACAACATCCGCCCTCCGGAAACGCGGGGCCAGGAATCGCACGCTCACACTGAGTGACGGGGACCGATTGCGCCTGGAAAATCGGGTTCTAAGCCCGCGGGACGTACGGCGGGGACAAAAGGACCTGGTCGTGCACGGCGAATGCGCCGCTCTGGCGGCTCGAATGAAACCTGGTTCGGTCGACCTGTTGGTCCTCGACCCGCCCTATAATCTGAGCAAACGGTTCGGCTCCAGCAGTTTTTCGGCCAGTTCCCCCGAAGTCTACGCGGCGTGGTTCGAGACGACTCTACGCGAACTGCTCCCGCTTCTTCATGCCCGCTCAAGCGTCTATGTCTTTTGCGATTGGAGAAATTCCGGCGACGTGCATGGCGTACTGCGTCGGCACCTCAAAGTACAAAGCCGGATCACATTTGAACGCGAAAAAGGACGGGGTTCCAGGAAGCGCTGGAAAAATACGAGCGAGGACATCTGGTTTGCGACAGCCAGTGAAGACTACCCCTTTTATGTGGACCAGGTCATGATCCGCAGGCAGGTACTCGCCCCGTACACAAAGGACGGGCTCGCCCGCGGCTGGATCGAGACCCAAAGCGGTCCGCTGCGCGATACATATCCTGGCAATCTCTGGAACGACATTACAATTCCCTTTTGGTCGATGCCGGAGAATACAGAACACCCCACCCAAAAGCCGGAGAAATTGATGGCGCGCATCATTCTGGCAAGTTCTCGCCCCGGGGATCTGGTGCTGGATCCTTTTGCCGGTTCGGGCACAACCGGCGTGGTGGCACGCAAGCTGGGGCGGCACTTCGTTCTCGGTGAGAAGGAGCGCGAATATTGTCTTTTGGCTGCGCGACGCCTGGAACTGGCGGAGCAGGACTCGCGCATTCAGGGCTATGAAGATGGAGTCTTCTGGGAACGCAACTCCGGTCGCGTACGGGCCCGCTTCAAATCAACGCAATAGCGGTGATCTCGGAACGGCGATACGCACTGAAAGCCCGCCAATCGACCTTTACTCAAGGATTCGAAAACGGAACACGCCCAGAAAGTGTGGATTGCCCGCGGTGGGCCGCCAGCGGGGGTCCGGACTCTGTTCCAGATAATCGACCTTCACGCGTTTCATGCCATCGGGTCCGCCGGTGTGGTACACCAGAGTCAGATCGGGAAAGGGTCGGGCGACAATCATGGAGTGGTACGGAAACTCCGGACTGCCTTCGTCCTCGAAAAAGAGCAGGTCCCCCGGCAGCGCATTTCTCATCTCCCGGGTAACCGCCACGGTCTGATACGCGCGCAGATAGGCGGCGCTGGCGAATTCGGAAAAGTTCTCCGGGTCTATGCTCGCTCCCGAACGCGGACGCACGCGAAACAGGCGGGCCCCCAGCACGGGAACAGAAGGATAGCGGAAGCGCACCACATCCATCAGGTTCTTGTCGATCGGTATGCCAGTTCGGGACTGCCATTCCTGATCGTGCTCCTTAAGCGCTTCCCGATAGGCAAAACGGATAAGGCCCGCACAATCCCGTTCACCTGCCCCCCAGGCCGGCGATTCCTGCACGAATTGCGCCTCGGCAATTCTTACAAACCAGGCGCGAAAGGCCTGCCGGTCTTCCCGCGTGTTCAGCTCGGCCGCATCCGGAAAGCCATCGCCATCCAGATCGTCCGGACCCGCATAAAAATTCAGCACGACGCGCAATCCGGAATCGGTCTCGTACGCAACAACACCCGGGGCATCCGTGCTTTCAAAAAAGACTGTGGTCCGCCCTCCGTCGGTCGTGCGTCGAAGCTCGCGTAGCGCCGCGACATCGCCCAGGGGACCGCGAAGGGCGTCTGGAGCACTGAGAAAGCCGGCATCGTACACCAGTCGACCTCCGCTGAGCCCGCCGTCGGCAGGGAACGCACGCTGACTGCTGCTCAGCCGTTCGCCACAGCAGGGCAAAGCTACTCCGATAAGGACCGCAGTCCGCAACACAGTCCAGTGTTTCGCTCGCGGTTGCATTCTGCTCACAAACTGCTTGCGTTGCCTGACTCGCGCTTCAGCCTTCGCCCCAAGCATGTCTGCCTCCACCCAGGCCACCGCTGATTCGTTCCGGGCGCGGATCCAGAAACTTTCTGAGCGCGCACGTAGCCACCCGTACTTCACCGCAAGTCTGATCTTTGTGCTACTGCTCTGGGCGGCCCTCGGTGCGTACTGGCTCTGGGGTCGCGACTTCCTGTTCGATAGCGAAGTCCAGGAGCTCACACAGCTTATTCCGGAAGAAGCCACATTCGCCATGGAGATTCGGGATCCCGCGGGATTTTTGACCCTCGCGCAGGAACTGGAGCCGGGGCCGGACGCGATTCGGGCCTGGAGTCAACTGGCGAATTCCCCGGCCTTTGGTGAAGTGCAAACAATTGCCTACCTGCTCGAATTGAAGACCGGCGATCTATTCCCGGACCTCACAGCCCTTCAGGATCGGCCGGTCGCCTTTGCCATGTTCCCGGACGGCTCTTCGCTCGGTCTCATCCAGACGAGCCCTGCCTCCCGCTTGGGGGCGGCGCTGGCCGCGGCCTTTGCGGAACAAACCATTCACATGCCGGGTGAAGAAAGCTACGACAGCCGTGCGGAGCCAACCCAAAACGATAGCTCTCCCGAGGAGTATGTCGTGCGGCCCGAAGACAGCCTGCCGGCGCTCATCGAAGAGCGCGAGGCGCTCCGCAATCTCGAGATCAGTCATTTTCGCATGGGTCAACACGACCTCTACATGGTTTTCTTTGGGGATGTGCTGTTTCTGGCCGATGAGCTGGAAACGCTGGTCTCCAGCTTACGACTGGCCGGATCCTCAACAACCTATTCCCTGGCCAACCAAACGGGCATGCCCGCCGCCCGAGAGCGGCTCAAGAGCGGCGGAGCGGCACTCGTATATCTGCGGCCAACTGCATCGTTTCCGGGAGCGTTTGTGCCTCTCGCAGGCGGCGACGAAGGACTGGCAATCGTACTCCGGGCCGAAGTCGGTGGGCAAAAGGAGCTTCTATTGGAAGGGAGCCTGCACGCAATCGGCACCCCCACTCGATATCCCGCAACAACCGGTTCCGTAGACTGGCCGGCCCGGCTGCCCGCAAACGAAGCGCTCACGGCCGCCATCTTCAGTCCGACTGTTTCGGGAAACCAGCTGCCCGACCTCTTTGCCCACGCCGGCGACAGCCTTGAGGATTCCGCCGAATCGATCGAGGAACTGCTTGAGCTTGCCAACCTGAACCAGAACGTTCTGGGTCGCGAACCAGGCTTTGCGCTGGTGCTTCACGGTTTCGCTCCAGAGGGACTGTACCCGCGAATGACGTATGCGGCCAATGGAACCGACGCGAACGCGCCCTGGCAATTGACCGCGGCCCTTTTCGGAAACGGAGAAGCACGCGTCGCCAGTCTACATGGAATCGACTATCGAAGTCTGGCGCGTGCTGGCGAGCATCACTATGTCCCCGCCTGTGCCGCGATTGGCTCTGGTGCGTTCGCCGGACTGTATCTGATCTCCAGCGGCGAAGACGCCCTGCGGCCCACGATTGCAGGACTGACCGGACGGGCGCCGGTGCTCGCCGATATGTCCGACCAAATCCGCTCCGACGCGCCACTCCAGATCATCTTGAATGTGAGTGAAGTCCGCAGGAACCTGCGAAGGGTGCTTGAAATGACCGGACAGGAAAGTGGTCGCTTCACGGTTACGACGGTGGACCGCGATCTGATGCCGCTCTTCGACTTGATGAAACACTATCGCTTGATTCACATTACCGCGGGCATTGCATCACCGGAGGCTTCGGGCCGGATTGATTTTCTCCGCTAACCAGGAAGGGATTCCCATGCACTACGAACCCAAAACGATTTCCAGAAAAGTCTTTGTACGGCGCGCAGGGCAACTGGTACTGCTGGCAAGCGTACCCACCGGTTTGACGATGTGCGGTGGGGCCGAATTCGATCGCAAATTGCGCTTCCAGACGCTCGACCAGGCCCTGGACGAACTCGACACTGCGTCCCGCGCGCCAGCCCTTGAGGTTCCCGGCAACTGGAATCTCTTTCAGGTGCTTTCGCATCTGGCCCAGAGCATCGAGTTTTCCGTGCAGGGCTTTCCGGAAGAGAAGTCAGCTCTATTCCAGGGCACCGTCGGCAGTCTGGCCTTCTCTTTCTTCGATAGCCGCGGCTATATGAATCACGGCCTGAACGATGTCATTCCGGGCGCGCCCGAGCTGAACCCCGAAGGAAATCCGGAGCGCGGTTTCGCCCGCATCCGAAGCGCTATCGACCTGTTTCGGAATACGCCGGAAAACGAACTGAAGCCCCACTTCGCTTACGGCCAGCTCACCAAGGATCAGTACGAGCGTGCTCACGCATATCACGTCGCCAATCATTTCTCGGTGATCCGCTATCTGGATTCGACCGGCTGAGCTTTCGGCGACGCGGACTTTCCGCTCCGGGCCTCCATCAGGCGGGTCTTACAATCTTGCACGAGCGCTTGCATCGCACGTTCTACTTCGACCCGCTTTGCTTCGAACTCGGCTTCGGACATGCGCCTCGGAACTTGAATGGGCGCCCCCCAGCCGTAAACCAGCGTGCAGAAAAACTTTGGAATCTTGACCCGGTCCCAGGCCTTCTCAAAGCGCCAGGCCGGCTCGCACTCGTAATGAATCGGGATGATCGGCAGGCCGGTAAGTTGAGCGCAGGCAACGACACCGCCCTGAAGCTTGAGCGCCGGACCCCGCGGCCCATCGGGAACAAACGTAACCGCAGAGCCCTTCTTGGCCGTACTGATGATTTCTTTGAGGGCCCGGCGGCCGAACTTGCTGGTGCTGCCCCGAATCGCATGGTTTCCGGTTCGCTCCAGAAGTCGGTCAATAAACTCCCCGTCCTTCGAAGCGGATGCCATGGCAAAGATACGCCGACGCCGATGGTAATGGATGCTGAAAAGCACACTCTCGTGCCAGACCGAGTAGATAAAGGACTCGCCGCGCTCCCGATAGGGTTCTACATGTTCCCGGCCAATCTCGATTTTGCGAATGGTCCAGCCCAATATCCGCATGATCCAATCGACCAGAAACGGAACAAACCAATACCGGAGCCGGTCCTTCCAGGTCGGCTTCCAATCAACCTGCTGATAACGTTCGCTCAAGCGTCCCCCACTTTCTGCGAACGTCGGGCATCGGCCCCGGCGATGGACTTCAAGTAAGCCTCGATAAACGGATCCAGATCGCCATCCATCACTCCGTCCACGTTGGAAGTTTCGTATTGAGTGCGTAGATCCTTAACCATCTTGTACGGATGGAACACGTACGATCGAATCTGGTTGCCCCAGGCCGCGTCCTTTTTCTCGCCCGACCGGCTTTCAATGTCCTGCTCTATCTTTTCTTTTTCCAGTTCGTGCAGGCGCGCCTTAAGCATCTTCATCGCCATCGATCGGTTCTTGTGCTGGGACCGTTCATTCTGACATTGCACAACGATTCCCGTGGGAATGTGCGTGATACGGATCGCGGAGTCCGTCTTGTTGATGTGCTGCCCGCCGGCGCCACTCGCCCGGTAGGTATCGACGCGCAGGTCCTTCTCGTCGATGTCCACTTCCACCGCGTCATCGATATCGGGCATCACATGCACAGCCGCAAACGAGGTGTGTCGGCGCTTGTTAGAATCAAAGGGGCTGATCCGCACCAGCCGATGAATTCCATTCTCGGACTTCAAATAACCATAAGCGGAGGGCCCCTTCACGAGTAGCGAGGCGCTCTTGATGCCCGCTTCCTCGCCCGGCTGTAAATCCAGAGTTTCCAGGGTAAATTCCCGATCGTCGGTCCAGCGCGTGTACATGCGCAGCAGCATTTCCGCCCAATCCTGACTTTCGGTTCCCCCCGCGCCTGAAGAGATGGTAATGATGGCGTTGGCCGGATCGTCCTCGCCCATCAGGGCCTCGGACAGCAGGAGGTCTTCGAGCCGTTGCTCCAGCCGGTCGAAATCGGTCTCAATCGACTCTATCGCTGCCTTCGGATCACCCATTTCTTCCATAGTAAGATCAATGAGATCGGGAAAGTCGGTCAGATCCGAGCGCAGGCTCTGCCAGGGTACCAGCTGCTTTTCCATGGCAGATTTCTTCGTGGAGAGTTCCCGGGCGCGCTCCGGATCGTCCCAAAAACGCGGGTCTTCCATGTCCGCGGCCAGGTCAGCCAGCTGGTGCAGCTGACCGTCGATCTGACGGCTTTGCCATCGACGATCGAACTCGGCCTGCAACTCTCGAGTAGCCTTCAGGGCTTCTTCTTTGTTCCGAAAATCGGCCACAATCCAGCGTCGCTTTCCTGCCTGCCCCGGCAAGCAATGTACTACCAGGTTAGCGTTCTTCAAACAGGAGCGCCGCCCCTACCAGACCGGCGGCAGGCGCTACAAAAGGACCCGCGAGGGGCAAAAGGAGCGCAAGAAGGAAGGCCAGACCGATTCCCACGATCTCCCATCGGTATCTCCGGATCAGCAATCGTCGCTCGGCCCGGGCCGGGGCCGCCTTCTCAAAAACCGGATCAAAGCTGCCGCGGCCCAAACTGTACCCCTGCCAGAGTATGTTGATCGGAACCTCCAGGGGGCCGGTACATAAGCCCAGCACCAAAACCAGGAGGCCAGCAAGTCCCATCTGAACGGCTGCAAAGGCTCCCCGCATTGCGTTTTGAATTTCCACCCCGGCGCGAAGCTGGACGACCTCGCCGCGTGTTCGCTGCTCCACCGCTTCCAGGAGTGGACCCAGGAAAGGCAGGATAGCAAGCCCCGCGATGGTCCGGTAAAGGGCGATGGAAAGAAGAAGCGCAAAAGCCGCCAGTAAGACACGGGCGAGGGTGAGGGCCCACCAGGAACGCAGCAAATCCGCACCCGGCAGACCCTGATCCAGGAGCAATTCCCAGGCGCCGTCCAAAAGCAGGTAGGTGACAAAGGCAAGGCCGGTGCCGATAGCCGCGCTCAACAACCCCGGGCCGACCGCGTAGCCCCACAGTCCCTCACGGTGTAAAAAACCGAGCCCACGAAAGAAGAAGCGAAACCCCTTCGCCGAGCGCCGGACCGCGCCAATCACTGCGGTAACTGAAACGATGCAAATAGCGGCATGTGATCGGAAATTTCGAGCGCGTGGCCCGTGTTCCAGACCCGATAGTTTACGAAGCGCAATCGTTCTGAATAAAATATGTAGTCGATGGTCCGGTCCGGACCCGTCACGACCGGATTGTTGCTGAAATGCGTGAAAAACTGCGCGCGATTCGGACCCGTCAATTGTTCACGGGTTGCCGTCGACTGAAAGCGATCGAACAGATAACCGATTTCCGAATCGACGTTGTAATAGCTGCGGGCCTCTTCCGGGATTTCCACGTCGGGTGGCAGGAGGTTGAAGTCGCCGCCAATAAACCAGGGCCGCTCCTCTTCGTTCAGGGCGGTCAGCCGATCCGCAACGGCCTTCACCTGCAGCTCCATTGTATTGGTTCCCTGAGCAAATGCATCGAGGTGTGTGTTCAGGGCAATCAGCGGCGCCTGGCCACCCGCAATCGGCATTTCCACTTCCAGGATCGCGCGTTTCAGTCCCAACTCCTGCGCGATCCACATGGACGGGATCAACGGAAGCTGATAGCGGGTAGCTTCAGTCATGCGGTAGCGGCTGATGGTTCCCAACAACATGTCGGCTCGACCCCACACCTCCGGTTGCGGAACAAAAGCGCTCTTCCAGTAGTAACTCTCGGCATAGCAACTGTATTCGTCGGGGATGCGTTGCAGCAATTCCTGCATCTGATTAACGTAGTGCGACGTGACACTGTTCTTGCCCATCTCCTGGAGCAGCACGATGTCGGGGCGTTCCCGTTCGATGATGGCCGCCACCTCGTCAAGGGTCCAGAACACGTGCTCTCGGGTGGGGCGTGTATCGGGGCCCGAGCCGTCGGGAATGTCGTACCAGAATACGTAGTTCTTGCTGGCCATGTACTGGATATTCCAGTTCAGAATACGCACGACCTGGCCGGGCTGGAGCTCCGGGGCGTCGGCGGGGCAGGTCACCTCCTCGGATTGAACGTCGTCAGGGTGATAGGCCGCCGCGTAAACGGCTCCTAAAAGCAAAATCACAATCAGCGCGAGTGCGGCGACTGTGCCGACGACGATGCGCAGGAAACGAGAACGCTTTTTCATGATTCCCCCGGAAACAGAATGTCCAGGGTGTTAGCGTCGGGCGCAAAGGGTAAACTAAAAAAATGAAGGCTGACACCCGATCAGGTTCGGGCAAGCGCGGGAAACTGAAAGTCACCACTCAGGGGAAGGGTGCCACGAACGTAAAGGTCGGAGGGTGGATGGAGCGATCGGGCCTCGTATTCCACGCCCAGTTTCTCGGGCGTGAACTCAAACACAAGTTCACGAACCTCCGGTGGGAAAAGATCATCTTCGATGCGCGCAAACGTTCCCGGATCCCCGGAAAGAAAATCGTGTACGATGGCGCGGTCTCCCTCCCGGCTCATGGCAATGATCGAACCGCTCGGCTGATGCAAAACCAAGGCCGTCGGAACGACATAAAGGGCGTGCCACAACAGAATGGGGGCGTAGTCCAGCACACCGAAACGCTCAGTCACGGGTGCCCTTCTGTGGGCGAGGGAGCGGAGAGTCTCAAAGTCGTTCCCGTCGGCCAGCCTCAGGTTGCGCAGAGCATTGCATCCTGAATCCCGCCGATCTGTTCGATAACGCACGAACTCCTTCTCGACCACCCGCCGGAATCCGAACCGGGGATAGAACTCGTGCACCGTGTCGTTGCCGTACAGAAAGACGAGGTCATCGGGCCGGGCCTCAGCAAGCACGGACTCCAGAAGGCGCCTCGAGAAACCGCGACCACGAAATTCCGGTCGCGTGCCGACCGTCGCCACTTGCAGAGCCGATTGCACACGGCCATCTACCAGCACCCGCAAGCGTGAGCTGGCGGCGGTCGCCAGGACCGAACCCGCATCGTCAACAATGGCTTTGGGGCGGTAGGAATCGGGCCAGCAGCCGCGCTCGTACCACTCGCGAAACGACAAACCTTCGAAGACTGCCGGAACAAAATCGAAGAATGCCTCTCGTAGCGCCGCATCTTCACGAATGCCGCAAACCAAACGCATGGTTGAACTTCAAAACTCCCGGCGTGTTGGCAAGTCTATTGAGCCCTGATCCTCAAGGTCGATGCGGCCATCAACCTCACCAACGGTGCCGTTCCAAAAGGACTAAAGCGCCGGCCCGCCGCCAAAATCAACACACAGGAGTGTAACGTCGTCGCTGACTTCGGCCTCGCCTCGAAAGGCATCGAGATCTTGCACGATCTGCTGTACGAACCTCTGGCCATCAAGCTCCGCGCCGGCCTGTACAGCTTTCGCAAGCCGCTTTTCAGCATAATAACAGCCATCGACCGACCGGGTTTCCGCCAGGCCATCGGTGTAAAGGAGCAATCGATCCCCCGATACCAGATCCAGCTCCTGGGTCTCAAAATGCACGTCTTCGCGCATCCCCAAAAAGAATCCACCGGCCGCCCGCAGTTCGGACGCCTGACCGCGGCGACAGTGATAGGGCGGCGGATGTCCGGCGAGCGAGAAAGAAAGTCGGGAGCGTTCCGTGTCTATGCAGCACACGCAGGCAGTCACATAGTGCGTAGAATCGCCGATCAGTTCGTTCAGGTCCCGATTCATCAGCTCCAGAATATCCCCCGGCATCCGACCGGGACCCGCATGCTGCCGGAAGGTGCCACGCGCCATGGACGCAACCAGCGCGGCAGACACACCGTGTCCCGAGACGTCGGCCACGACCAGGGTTATGCGATCGCCGTCCGCGTTGATTGCGTCAAAGAAATCTCCCCCCACGGTCTCCAGAGGCGTATAATGGCTGCTGATGAAAACCCGGGGATGGGGGCTCTTCAGGGTCGGAACCATGCTCTGCTGCACCCGACGGGCAACGTCCAGCTCCCGCAGCATCAGTTTGTTCTTTTCCTTTAACTGAGCGTTGGCAGCATTCAAGTCCCGTGTTCCGCGTCGGGAATTGACCAGAAGGCGTGAAACACGATCGTTGAGCGTACGCACATGCTCCGAGGTTCGCATGAGCCAGATGAAGAACACGAAGCAGGAAACCAGAAAGATCGCGCGTCCCGGTAAGGAACCTTCGCCCATTGTCGCATAGATACTGATGCTCGTGGCTGTGTAGGTGGCCGCGAACACAAGCATCCAGCCCAGCCAGAAGCGTCGGCCTACTACGCCCAGAACCGGAAGGCCTGCGGCGAGGGCGGCGATGGCCAGGGCAAAGGAATAGCGCGGAATACGCGCCGCATAGTATCCATAAAAGACGGCAACCGGCGATGCCAGCAGTAGAAGTTGGTTTGCCCAGCGCGTCAGCAACCATCTTCCTTCGATGAGGCGATCGATGCCTGCGATCAAAAAAAAGAAATGGTAAAGGACGTAAGCAAGAACGTGCCAGGCGACGATACGATCGGCCACCTCCCGGTCGAAACTCACTATGCCGATGATGATCGCGGTTACGAAAAGCGGCCCCTGAATGTAGGCCGCCGTGAGGGGATGTCCGACAATGTGTTTTGCGCGCTCGCCGAGTTTCAAAAGACAACTCCGGGACGCAGCGGTCGCGACCCTGCTTCTATAAGACGAATCGTCATCGACGCCGCCCGCCTGCGGCCCCTAAGAAAGGCTCATTACAAACTGCTCCTGATCCATGCTCTCAATCGCACGCTTTGAGCGACTTTCCCGAACCCGCTGCATCGCAGCCGTCGGATCCAGTCCGCTGTAGCGAATCAGGTACGCCGCCGCGACGGTCCCCGATCTTCCGAGACCGCCCACGCAATGCACGACCACTTTTTCGTTCAGCGCCAGCCGGTCATGTATCCATTCCAAAAGCATATCGAGGCCCTCCCGCTCGGGCGCCATCTGATCTGGAATAGGAAACTCGAAAAACTTGAACCCATGCGTGCGATAGCCCTCTTTCAGGTTTCCCACACCATAGCGCTCGTATTCGTCGGGCGTGAGCAGCGAGACCACGTTGCGGTACCCCATCTCATGAAGCGCCCGAAGGTCGTCTTCCAGTACGCGTTTCCGGTCGCGCCGCCCCGGCAGGATTGTAAGTCCTAACGAAGCGCCGTCGTTCTTGGTCTCCAGCGGGATCTCATCGACTCGCAATCGTTGCACGGAACGCAGGATGGCGGCGATGCGATGGGCGGCCAGGGACCCTGCATACAAAGCCCAGCGCCGTTGCCACTCGTTTGATTCATCGAAGCTCAACGTGTGCATTGCGTAGCGCACAATTCCGGTGTACAACTGATACGGATCCCGATCTGCCTGGACGAGTTCCGGATAAAACGACCGCAGATGGCAGCAAACGCGGTAGGCCTTTTGAAGTGCCGGGAGCCGGAAACGTCCGGCCTGGTCCGGTGCCGGGGGAACCCCCAAATCCTCATGCGCCAGCAAGTGGTCGGTCAGCGCGCAGGCCTCGCGCAATTCCTGCTCGGATTCAATGGGGGTAAATATATAGAAGAGATCGTTCTCCAGCTTGATCAGATCCTTCAGAATGTGGCCGCGGTGCGTATGAAAGAAGTCGATCAGCCATACATTCTCGCTGGCATCAATCAGGATGTTTGCTCCGTTCAGATCTCCGTGTACGTAAGCCATGTAGCGGGGGGCTGAATATGGTTCTGAAAGCTCTTCCAGATCGCGCTCGTAAAACCGGCAGACATTCGGCACGCGAAGTCCGGGGACAATCTCCAGCCAATCGCCCTCGGCCGCATGTCCGATCAGGTCTTCTACTCTGCGCCGAACACCCGGCGCGTAGCGCGCGCTGAAGTCATAATAGCGCAACAAATCCAGATTCTCCTGGCTCGATACCTCGTAAAAGCGACCCAGTTGTTTCTGGAAGACCGTGTCCAGCACGCGCAGGAGACGCGCTTCGTCGTCCGAACCTGCGTAGAGTTTCTGAAACGATCGCACGTTGCCATCAAGCATGCCGGCATAGCGGTACTTGATGCCGCCACGATTGCCGATCTCCGCAAAATCCACGATGCTCGGAGCGCTGTTGCCCATGACCTCCTGAATGCGCTCAAAGGCAGTCCGCTCCCGGGCGATCTGGTCCCGATCTCCGATCTTTACAACATGGGGCACCTGACTGTGCCCAAAATGATCGCGCGAACGAGCGCGCAGCACAACATTGCCTGAAAATCCCCCGTCCAGAACCTGCAGATCCACTTCCTTGCTGTCGCGAAACAGGTACAGCACCAGATTGCGATCGGCCTCGACAAGTTCGTAGCCCGCGGGAAGCCCCAGCTTGCCTTCGTTCAGGCGGGAACTACGGCTACCTTCAAAGACAACGGGCTGACTGCCGGTTAAAAACTCCGTGAAGGCCCCCACTGAAGAGAAGACCTGCACACCCAGAATGCTCTCGAGTTGTTCGAGTGCTACAAAGTGCATGGATCGCGACGAACTTGCACACAAGGCGCTGCAGACTGCCAGCTCAAGCTCCGGGTACCGTGTGAGCAGTTCGTAAGCCAGAAACGTAATCTTGGCTTCGGTCCAAACCCCGGTTAAGCCCACGCGCGCGCCCGGTTTGATATGCGGCGCAAGCACGCGTGCCAGATCGGTGTCGACGAAGTCATTTAACCCGGACGCGTTGACTATCTCATCGGAACGGTCCGACCGCATGAGCGAGCGGAAAACGAAATCGGCACCCGGAGTGCCCTTCAGACAATGCGGGCCAAACTGCTTTAGATGCGCCGCCTGTCGCGGGTCGGAGCCGTCATGCCAGTCGCGAATATGCACGATGGCCAGTCGGTCATTCGGCTGCTCGTACGCCCAGCGCAGGGCCAGATGCACCGGACCATCCTCCGCGCGTTCGCCCATAAGGCGCAACGCTTCGCCATACCCAACGTGCAGTTGGTTGGGCATACTCTCGTAGCGCTCCAGGGGCTGCACAAAATCATTCTGCAGGCACTGGGTGATCAGGATCGAACGCTGCATCTTCCCAAGTAGGAACGGCAGGCAATAGGCGGCCAGAACATTCTGAGCGAAAGAGTTGCGATGCCGGCCGCTCACCGAACGGTGGCGGTATGTTCGAGCTTCTCTTCAGCGAGACCTGGCCCTGGTATGTGGCAGGCCCGCTTATCGGCCTGGCCGTGCCGGTCCTGGCGCTCATCGGCAACTATCCCTTTGGTGTTTCCACCTCGCTGCGCCACATTGTGCGTTTGGTCCTGCCGGGACGGAAACCGGACTACTTCGACTACGATATCGAGCCTGAGTTGTGGAATCTGTTTCTGATCGCGGGTCTGGTTCTGGGCGGCTTTCTGGCCGCACTGGGAGGCTTGCCGGAACAAATCGGCATCTCACCAGAAACGCAGGCCGACCTGGCTTCGCTCGGGGTCACCAACCTCTCCGGACTGATTCCGGGCGCGGTTTTCAATCTGCAAAACCTTCTGAGCGCACCCGGGCTCATTCTTCTTGTCGTTGGTGGATTTCTAATCGGCTTCGGCACCCGTTACGCGAATGGCTGCACATCGGGCCACTCCATCACCGGGCTTTCGATTCTCAATCCGGTCTCACTTCTGGCGACGGCCATGTTTTTTGTAGGGGGACTGATCGCCACTCACTTGCTTATGCCGCTGATCCTCAGGGGCTTTAGTCCATGAAGGGTACCCGGAATCTTCTCTGCGCTTTGGTGGGCATCTGGTTGGGATTCGTCTTTGTGCGAGCCGAAGTGATATCCTGGTTTCGCATTCAGGAGATGTTCCGCTTCCAATCCTTTCACATGTACGGGATCATAGGCAGCGCCGTGATGGTGGGCGCAATCGGCTATCATCTGCTGCGGCGCTTTGTTCGACATAATCTGTCCGGAGAAGCGATTCTGATTGAACCGAAGGCGTACTCAAGGGGAACGATAGCCGGTGGTCTCTTGTTCGGGGTCGGTTGGGCCTTTACCGGCGCCTGTCCCGGTCCGCTTTACACATTGGCCGGTAGCGGCTACGGAGTTATGCTGATCCCGCTCATAGCCGCAATTTTCGGCGCCTGGTTCTATGGGGTTATACGATCGCGCTTGCCGCACTAATGCGCAGACTTAACTCAGGTCATTCTCCTGTAGCGGCACGCGAACCGGAATGGGAAGTATTTTTGCGGTTCAACACCAAACGAAAAGCGACGCACTTTTTTGTGAAGGGTTGCGTCTCATAAGCCTATGGACATCTTCAATCGACGTGGAAAGGTAATCTGGCTTACGGGCCTCTCGGCCGCCGGCAAGACCACAATCGCTCACGAAATGCTAACGCGTTTTGAGCAGGCGAACGAGCGTGCCTACGTGCTTGACGGAGACCGCCTGCGTCGCGGACTCAACAGTGACCTGACGTACTCACCGGAAGACCGACGCGAAAACGTTCGCCGCTTTGCGGAGGTCGCGGGTATACTGCGCGATACGGGGCTTTGGGTCATCGTCTCGTGCATCTCGCCCTACGTTGCGGGACGGGAACAGGCTCGGTCCATCATTGGACCGGAGAACTTTGCCGAGGTGTTTATCGACACGCCCCTGGCAACCTGCGAAGAACGCGACCCGAAGGGACTGTACCGCAAAGCCCGCCAGGGGGAAATCCCTGAATTCACCGGGATCACTGCGCCTTATGAACCCCCTACAAGTCCCGACGCGCACGTCCGGACACCAGGAAAAACGCCGGAAGAATGTGCTGCCGCGATTCTGAGCGCCCTGAGCATTCTTCTGGAAGAAGGCGTGTCCCGCACTGAACACCCGGTGTTGAAAGATGTCCAATCTTGAGCGCGTCTGTCTGATCGCGGGGGCGGGGCATTCCGGTTCGACCCTGCTGGGCATGATTCTCGGCAGCCATTCGCGGGTGTTCTATGCCGGCGAAGCGGCCAAAGCCCGATACATTGGCAACAGCAAGACCGCGGAGCGTAAGCGCGTGTGCAAACTCTGCGGCGAAGGCTGCGTCGTATGGGGCCACTTCAACGAAGGCGTGACGGATCCAACCGAGCGCATCTACGAACGCATCGCCGAGCGCAGCGGCAAGGGGATCATTGTCGACTCCACAAAGAACCTGCCGTGGACCCTGGATCGCATCTCTGACATGAACGCGGCGAATGTGCCTGTCGTGCTCGTACTGCTCTTGAGAGACGGTCGCGCAGTTGTGAATTCCCGACTGCGAAAGTATCCCGATCGAAATGCGGGCGAGGTGATTGCCAAATGGAAGGCTCAAATCACCGGCGCTCAGAAGTTGTACGACGAGTTTCGCGGGACCAGACTGAAGATTCGCTACGAGGACCTGGCGACGGATTCGGATTCGGTCGTCCGCCCGATTTTTGACGCGCTCGGCCTGCAACCGGAACCGGGCCTAACGGAGTTTTATCGCTTCGATCATCATCCGCTGGGAGGAAACAACGGAACCCAGTACCAGGTGGCGCGCGCACAATCCATTGAACTGCCGAGTGCGGTGGAGATGTCCGAAAACCGCCGAAAATACTACGAAGCTCACCCCGCCGGGATTCGACTGGATATGCGCTGGGTAGACGAGATGACAGAAGAGGCCCGTGAACTATTTGATGAGATGGCGGGCGAAACGAATCGCGAACTCGCCTACGAGGTGATCCATGAATCGCGTTGATCTTGTCTTCCGTACAGTGGGAGAGCGTACGAGTGACGTGGCTCTCCAGATGGCCATTAAGAACATCCAGCCCAACAAGGTGCATGTGTTGGATAACGTGCGTCCGTTCTGGCGCACCGTGCATGAGATGCTCCGCATTAATCACGATTGCGACTTCGTGGTCTACCTGGACGCGGACTCAATAATTCTGGAAGACATGCGGCCGTTCCTGAACTGGAACAACCGCGCCTATGTCGACTGTTATGTGCATGATCGTTTTCGCGGAAAGGTGCATTGCGGTTGCCACATCACACGCATTGATCTGGTGCGCGAGATGGCAAAGGTGGCGCCGCCGGTGGACGATCTGCCGTACGTGCTGCGCCCCGAATCGCGCATCCGGTCCTTTGCGCTACAGGAATTGAACGAGTCCAAGTACGTGCATAACTTCGCAATCCTGCACGATCACTTTCAGTCTTTTTACGATATCTTTCAGAAGTACGGCCTCCGAGAATTACGTTGCCGCACCCCGGAAAAGCTGGCCTTGCTTGAGTCCGCGCAACAATTCTGGACCGACGAGCCGGACTACGAGGTCGCCCAACTGGCTCTGGAGCACGCGCGGGAGCATGTGCCGCTTGACGCACCGCCATCGACCGTAAACGCCTACATTGAACGTCTACCCGAGTACGCGCGGGATGTAATGTTACGCCACGCTATTAAGGAAAAAGCAGGTTTCAGTATGGAAGAACTCGATCGAGCCGAAGCGCGCTTGCAACAACCGCGCAAAAACTTCAATAAAGTCTTTGGTTTGGGACTCAGCCGAACCGGCACGCGTAGTCTGACGGCGGGCCTGCAGTACCTGGGCTTCAACATCAGCCATTATCCAACGGACGAGCAGACCTTTCAGGAGCTGGCCCGCGGTGATCACCGTTTCAGTCTGCTCGAAATGCACGACGGCATGACCGATATTACCGTCGCGCCCTACTATGAGGAACTGGATCGACTTTACCCGGGCAGCAAGTTTGTTCTAACTGTCCGGGACGAAGAAACATGGCTGCAGTCCTGCGAAAACCATTGGAGCGGGCGCGATGCCTTCGCTCCAACGAAGGGCAGTTCCGAAGAATCTCACATGAAAATTCGGCGCTTTTTGAGGGCCGCCGTTTATGGCTGTTATGATTTTCAGCCAGAGCGTTTCGCCCGCGTTTACCGTAAACACGTCGATCAGGTTTTGGACTACTTTCGCGACCGACCCGAAGACCTCCTGGTGATGAATGTTGTAGGCGGCGAAGGATTCGAAAAGCTCTGTCCGTTTCTGGGCCTGCCAATTCCGATCAAGCCGTTCCCCCACAAAGGCAATCGCCTGACGGAACAGTTACAGGGCGCCAACCCGGCACCGGCGGGCTAGTTCCTCCCAATGACCCGGGATCTGGCGCGCGTACTTCGCGACGTTGGCCGCACACTTAAGCTCGTTTGGACGACGCGGGCCGGTGCGATGCTGGCCCTTGCCTTACTCACGGTCATTAGCGGAGTTGTCCCCAACATCGCCGCTTACGTCGGCAAGCTGATCATCGACGCCATCGTGACTGTCACTCAAAACGGGAGTGGCAGTCATACGGCCGTTTACGTGCTGGTTGGCGTCGAGGCCGCCCTCATGATTTTGCTGTCTGCCAGCCAGCGCGCTTCGCAGCTTCTGGCTCTTGTTCTGCAACTGGCGCTGGGACACGAAGTCAGCCTGCGCATCCTCAGGCGTTCCGTGCGTCTTTCTCTGACACAAATCGAAGACCCGGACGTAAACGACCTACTGGGTCGCGCGCGCAGCGAAGCCAAATCGAGACCGGCGGTGCTGATTCAACGGCTTCTTGGTCTGGGCCGGTTGCTGGTCCTTGTAGTGGGGCAATGCTATTTGCTGCTGCGCTTTTCACCGTGGGCGGTCCTGGCTTTGCTTGGTTCCGGCCTGCCGGCTTTTCTCACGGAGCTGCATTTTTCGGAGACCCTTTACAAGAAGCGACACGCCCGCGCCGAGGAGCGGCGCCGCATGAGTTATCTGGAGAACGTACTGACCTGGGACAAATTTTTGCCCGAGATTCGACTGCTGGCCCTCGGTGGCGAATTTTTGCGGCGATACCGGGAATCTTTCGAGGCCTCCTTTGCCGAGGATCGGCGCGCGCTCAGGAACCGCGGGATCTGGGGAGTGGTCTTGCTGGCTCTGGGAACCGGCGCTTTCTACGGCGCCTACGTCTGGGTGGTTCGGGCGACCCTGGACGGACAACTAAGTCTCGGTGAAATGACGATGTACCTGGTAATCTTCCGACAGGGCCAGGCTTCCATCACGTCCACCCTCACGACCATCAGCGGCCTGTACGAGGACTCGCTGTATCTGGCGAACCTGTTCGACTTTCTGGATCTGCCTGAGGATGCCCCGACCGGCAGCCACAGGGTCGGCCTGTCCCGCGAGCGCGGCCTTGCGGCCAATCGTGTTTCGTATACCTATCCGGATCAGCCCCTTCCGGCTGTTCGGGATCTGAGTCTTGCGATTGCTCCGGGCGAAAAGGTGGCTCTGGTAGGCGCCAATGGCTCCGGGAAAAGCACGTTGATTCGACTCCTGACAGGCTTGCTCCGGCCTACCAGCGGCACAATCACTCTGGATGGGCGTCCGCTGCAGGAGTGGGACGAGGCCACCGTGCGCCGTCGCATTGGGATTATCTTCCAGGATTTCAATCGCTACAAGCTGACGCTCGGGGAAAACATCGGTGCCGGCAATGTGGACCAGTTCGGAAACCGTGAGGCGTGGCAGGCGGCCCTGGACCGGACCGGATTCAGCAACATGTTGGACGATATGCCCCTGGGCTTTGACACCGTGCTCGGTCGGAAATTCTCCGGAAGCCAGGAACTCTCGGGTGGGCAATGGCAAAAAGTCGCCCTCGCCCGCGCGTTCATGCAGAGCCAGGCCGACATCGTTCTTCTGGACGAACCCACTTCTGCCCTTGATGCCGAAAGCGAGGCCCGCGTCTTTGAGCGCCTGCGCAATGCGCGCGGTGGCCAGAGCCTTATCCTTGTTACGCATCGACTCTCAACCGCACGCCTGGCCGATCGCATCGTGCTTCTTGACCGCGGACAAATCCTCGAAGAAGGATCGCACGAGGATCTGCTGGCACGCCGGGGAAAGTATGCCGAACTCTTTGACCTTCAGAAGGGCGGCTACGAGTAGCAAGCGCGGGCCGGGCTAAAATTCCTTGCCACCGGACCTACTTGCAGGCGGAATCCGGGTCAAATGCGTCCCAGAAAATCGGCAACCCGCCGCCTACTGCTTCTTTTGCTTCCTCTGATGGCCGCCTGGCCCGGGATCGGAAATGCTGACACTGACCCGGCCTTTTATCTGGCAACGGATCGGAGCTTCGGGCCAGGCGAGACGGCCTATGTAAATTTGGAAGGCCCCGGTAATCGCGCCGTGGAATTCCGCGTCTACCGCGTGGACCAACCGATCACCTTTCTGCTGCGCGATGTACAATCGCGCATTGTTCGCAAGCGCCAGGTGGAAGCCCAGGCCGACCCCCTGGCGATCCTGAGCGCTTCCTGGGACCTTTTGCGACGAGAGGTCCGCAAAGTCGCCCGGCAGGAATTGGCGACGAGCACACGCAGCCAGTTGCGGGCGGCAACGCGGGTCAACCTGGAGCCTCCGCAGAACCCGGCCCCGCTGGCTACTCCCGCACGATTGTCAGAGCACACCTTTCTGCGATCGTTTTCTGTTCCCACCATTGACAGTGAATGGGCCTATCGACGGGTACCGGTCCCGATTGGCGAAAGTGGTGTGTACCTGGTCGAAGTCGTTTCGGGAGCCCAGGTCGCCCATACGCTTCTGATCCGCTCGGGCCTGACTTTTCTCGTGAAGCAATCCAACGAGGGCACGGTACTTTTTGCAGCCGATCGCGTTACCGGTGAACCCGTGGCTGATGCACGTGTGTTCATCTACGACAAACGCAGCGGCAATCGGGTGGGGGCCGGGGCTACGGATAGTTCGGGAATCTTTCGCCATCGTGGAGCCTCTCCGGACCAGAGCCTGGTGATTCTGGAAAGCGCCGGCCAATTCGCAGTCTCCGATCCCGATTTTTTTACGAGCTCCTTCTACGGCACAGGCGGGACCCGGGCCCTCATCTACACCGATCGCCCGATTTACCGGCCCGGTGACGAAGTCTTTTTCAAGGCCCTGTTTCGCGAGTTTCGGGCCCAGAATTATCGACCCGTGGCCGGCGGCGCCACCTACAGCATTTTTGATCCGGACGGAACTCTGATCTTCGAAAACCGCCCGTTGATTCTCGGCGGTGCGGGCACCGGCAGCGAAAGGTTCCAGCTGCCGCCAACAACGTCCCGCAATCTGGGTATATACAACCTGGTCGTGAACTATCAGAGCCGGCCTTTTTCAGCTGAGTTTCGCGTCGACGCTTACCGCAAACCCGAGTTCAAAGTCGAAGTCAGTACGCCGCGCGCTTCCTACCAGCAGGGACAGACCGTTCCGCTTCGCATCCAGGCCCGTTATTACTACGGTCGCCCTCTGGCCGGGGCCTCAGTGAACATTCGCGTGTTTCGCACGCCTAAATACGATTACTCGCCGGTGGGCCATTTTGCGGGGGAGGCAGCCGCGACTTACTACGCGCAAACCGGCGGCGCAACAAGCCGTGATCTGGTGCTGGATCGAAACGAGACACTCGACTCCGACGGCGGCTTTGCGTTCGATTTTGATGCAGGCGAAATTGGCGATGATTTTACCTACCGCGTACTGGCTACGATCACCACCGACAACGAGACGATCACGGGGGCCGGGGCATTTTCCATCAATCGCAGTCCTTTCTTTGTGCGGGTCATGCGCGAAAGCCAGGTTTATGGTCCCGGAGAGGAGGCGCGGTTTACAATTCGCCTGATTCCCTATGAAAGCGCGCTTTCGGAACAGGAGCGCCGTGAGCTGCTTTCCAACCGCCGGGTCGAAGCAACCCTGTATCGACGTTCGTTTCACTGGATTTCTCAGGAAAGCGGTCGAGAACGCATAGGCGTCGTAAACGAGACCACGAATGAAACGGGAGAAGCCTCATTTGCCTTTGCATTGCCCGCCGCCGGCAACTATGTAATGAACATCAACGCCGCGGGGCCGGGGGGCGCCACAACCTCCAATGAGGTGACGCTCTGGGCCTCGGGTCGGCAGGACACGATCGAAACCCCCGTGCAGGAAATTAGTCTGACACCGGGCCAGGATCTCTATCGGGTCGGGGATATGGCCGAGGTTCTGGTCGTGAGTCCGGTGGCGGACGGGACTCTCTTTATCAGCGTGGAAGGCAGCCGCCTGTATCATCAGGAAACGGTGCGCCTCGAAGGCAATACGTACCGCTATCGCGTGCGCGTGAGCGAGGAGTTGTCCCCCAATTTTGTGTTTTCGGCCGCCATGTTTCGGGATGGCAAAACCTATCAAAACGAAATCAAGATCGTAGCGCCACCGGTTGACCGATTCCTGACCGTACGCATCAGTTCGGATCAGCCGGTCTACAGGCCCGGCGAAGAGGTGACGCTGAAAGTCGAAACGCTCGACCAGGAAGGCAATGGAGTGCCGGCCGAAGTCTCGATCGGCGTGGTCGATGCCGCCCTGTATCAGTTGCAGGCCGATCCCACCCCACGACTGGCCGAGTTTTTTTACCACATGCGCCGCAACAATGTCACCACATCGCTCTCCAACGCGTACCGTTTCTTTGGCTATTCCGAGGAAAGGCGCCTCGACCTGGCACTCAGGCGACGATCGGTGCCGGCCCTGACTTCCCTCAAGGACAGTGGCCTCGAGGAACGGCGCAACTTTCGCGATCAGACCTACTGGAATGCCAGTCTCAATACCGATCGCTCCGGTCGCGCCAGCGTAAGCTTCCGACTCGCCGACAACCTGACGGAATGGCGTGTGACGGCCCGGGCCATCACCAGCGATACGCGCGTCGGAGAAACTACATACAGCTTTCGGGCCCGCAAAGATCTCCAGATCCAACCGGGGCTGCCGGCGTATTTTCTGGAGGGCCAGGATCAGGTCATCTCGGCGACGATCAGCAACCTTACGGCCGACCGACATGAGGTGGCAACTCGTCTGCGCGTGAGCGGAGGCAGTGTCATCGGTCAGTCCACGCAGGATCTGACGCTCGAACCAGGCGCCGAGCAGGCGGTCTATTTCACAATCCGCCCTGCGGCCGGCGCTGAAAGCGTACAGTTGGGTTTGAGCGCCACCAGTGGTCAGATCCAGGACGCCACCGAAAACGAATTGGCGGTGCGACCGGCGGGACTGCAGCGCACAGTCACAGCCCACAGCGTGCTCGAAAGCGGAGCCAGCACCGACGTGCTGTCCCTCGAACTCCCGACCGGGACCGAGCAGGCCCAACTGATCATCCGCCTGAATCCCGGCGAAGGCATCGCTGTTCGACAGGCTCTGGTATATCTGGCCGATTATCCGTGGGGATGCATTGAACAGACCATGAGTCGCTTCCTGCCGCTCATGGCTGCGTCACGGGTCGGCTACGTGAATCCCCGGCTAAAACAAAGGTTGCCCGAAATGGTGGAGTGGGGTCTGGCCGGCATCCGCCAGTTGCAAAACCGCGATGGATCCTGGGGTTGGTACGGAGCCGACACCTCCGGGAATGTGCTCATGACCGCCTATGTCTATCGCGGCCTGGCAATCGCGAAGAGTCTGGGTTACGATTTCGAAAGCCGGCTTATGGATCTCAGTCGCAGTTATCTCTACCAGGCGCTGGCAGATAATACCTTCGCCGTATTTGACCGGGCCTTCATCCTCTATTGTCTCTCCGAAGGTGGGCCGGTTTCGGAAAGCATGCTGGCCTCCCTCGAAAGAGACCTGTCCTCGCCCGAACTCACAAACTACGGCCGGGCTCTTATCGCGCTCACGCTCCTGAACCATGAACAGACCGAAAAAGCGCGTACGATCGTCACGGATGTTCTGGGACGGAGTTCCCTCGCGGCGACGGAAACCGGCCGCCTGTTTACAAGTGTGAGCTCCCCGAATTGGGCCAACGACCAGGTCGAACTAACGGCCACATTGCTTGAGGCCACCGTGCGACTGCGTATGGCGCCAGCTATTCAAAGCAACCTGGCAGCGACCCTGCTTCGCAATCGTAATGGGGTGGCCTGGAACAATTCGCGGGATACTGCCTTCGCCGTGCTGGCGCTGACCCAAAAACTGCGCGTCGATAGTCAGGCGGCGGCCACGGCAAGATTGCGGGTCAGCGTCAACGGTCGCCTGGCCCGGGAATTCAGCGTGAGCACAAATACTCTGGATGATGGCGAGCTCCTGCTGGAGGTGCAGGGGGCTGCCCTTCAATCGGGCACGAACCGCGTTGAGATCGAAAAGATCGACGGGCCGGCGGTGTACGCCTCGGCGATTTTGACATTCGTTGATCGCTCGGACTCCCTGGCTGCGGAGCAACAAGGGATATCGATTACCCGTTCGTACGAGCGCATCAACGTCAGCCGGGAAGGTAGCGAATTGGAGCTATCACGCACGCGCACAGACCGTTTTCGGCAGGGAGATCTGGTTCTGGTTACACTCACGGTGCGCTCGGAGAATCCAGGCGCCGCGTACTATCAGATTGAAGACAGTTTTCCTCCGGGCTTTTCGCCGCTTCAGGACGATGGCGATTACTATTCTTCCGACCTGCGCAGCGGCTATGAAGCCCGTCAGTTTCAAGAGGACCGCGCGATCTTTTTTCGGGCGGGCCCCACACAATCCTTTACAATGCGCTACTTTCTGCGGGCGGATCTGCCAGGACAATACCGGGCGCTTCCGTCCCGGGCCTTGTTCATGTACTATCCCGAACTATACGGAACGACCGCCGACCAGGGCCTCACGGTGGAGCGCCGCTAATGCGTACCAACGTCATACTGCTCCTCTTGCTCTCGGTCCTTTCAGCGCCGACACGTCCGGCCCACGCGGCAACCGTACGCATCGAAACGCCCCGCGGCGGCTACACATCCAGCAGTAGCCAGCGCGTGGAGGGCTCCGTCTCAGGCGCCCCGGCCCTGAATCGCATGACCTTGGTCGTCAACGGCATCCCCCAGGACGTGCCCGTGCGCAACGGCCGCTTCGGTGTCGATGTCGTGGTTTCGCCCGGCGAAAACATTCTGGAGGCCCGGGCAGCGGGCGCCTCGGATCGCATTTCCTTTTTCGCACGCGTGCCGGGCCGTGATGTGAAGATCGTTTTGACCTGGGACGACGCGCGTTATGTAGATCTCTGGGTCACCGATCCGGACGGCGAACGCTGCTACTGGGCCAACCCCAGCACCGCCGCCGGCGGCAATCTCATTGCAAACGATGAAACCGGCTTCGGGCCGCAAATTTTTACTCTGGCGCGCGCGAAGCCCGGGACTTACAACATCGACGTACAGTACTACTCCAAAGGTTTTGCCCCGGTCAGCCGTGTGAAGATCTACGCCGTATTGTATGAAGGAACGCCCCGCGAACGACGTATGCAATGGGATTTTCTTATGACCAGGCAGCACACCGTCTTTCACATTGGCGATTTTGAAATCGCGCCGCAGTGATGGAGCCGGGCCATCGCACAATGGGCGTTGGACTCTTGATGTAAGAGATGTTTCTTTCGGCCCGACGGACGGCCAAATTCTATTCTGGATCCAGTCGGTAAATGGCCCCACCGCCGAAATCGGCCACGTAGATTTCTCCGTTGGGGTCTCGCGCAAAGGTCGATGGCAGAATCGGCCACTTGCCCAGGCTTACCGCCGCCGGCACGCGATCGCGCGCGTTTTCGGGTAACTCAATCGCCCACAGGCGACCACTCACAAAGTCACCAAAGACATAACGATTGCGCAGGCCAGGAATTCTGGATCCCGTATAGACAAAACCACCGGTAATCGACTGGCCCTCTTCGCGTCCATACTCGTAAATCGGATCGGTAAGCCCGCTCGTTCGGCAGTTTTCCGGAGGCTCAAAACAATGCGCCGCCTCCCGTATGTTCCAGCCCAGATTGTCACCCGCCAGAACGATATCGACTTCTTCAAATAGATCCTGGCCGACGTCGGCCACGACCAGTCGGCCACGGGAATCGAAACTAAAACGCCACGGATTACGAAGCCCGATTGCAAACATCTCCGGTCGGTACCCGCTGCGTTCCACAAAGGGATTGTCGCGGGGGATGGCGTACGGCCGATCGGTGGCCCATTCATCCACATCAATGCGCAGCATGCTGCCCAAAAGCGTGGCCGGGTTCTGTCCGTTGCCGCGCGGGTCCGCGCGCCAGCCGCCGTCGCCCCAACCGATGTACAGATATCCATCGGGCCCAAAAGCGACCTGTCCCGCGTTGTGATTCTGGTACGGCTGTTCGACTTCCATGAGCACGCGCTCGTCGCTCAGGCGGGCCGAAGCCAGGTCCGTCGGACGATCCACGCGCCACTCGGAAACACGACTCACGTCCTGCCCGCGCACACTGGTCGTGTAATTCACAAACAGACGCCCGTTTGACGAGAACCCTGGATGCAACGCCAGCCCCAGAAGACCCTGCTCGCTGACCGTCGTAACATCAAAGCGAAAGACCGGTGTCTTGTCTCCGGTCGCGCGGCGCACCAGAAACAGCTGCCCGCCCTTCGTGGCGACGAGCATTTCTTCTCCGCCGGGAACGAACTGCACGTCCGTGATCTGCGGAAGTTCGGTGGCCACCCGTCGCAGGCTGATCGCAAGGCGCTCGCGGTTCTCGTCAGGTCCCACAAAGATCGGACTGAATTCACTCTCGGCCCCTTCGGCCGCGTATTCCGGGGAAACGAGATTGATGATCCAGCGTTGAAGAGGCGCGCAGGACACCGAGACGAGCATACAGAGCGCCAGCAAGTGCGCAAATCTCATTGAAGCTCTCATCGTCGGTCGGCCCAGATTGCAGAGAAGGCCCCCCGCAGGTCGCCCACGGCATAACCAACCGCGCGATCGTCCGGATACAACTCGCGCAGACGGTCCCGCGTTTCGGGCGCGATCTGTTCAGCCTGCCCATGGCACTGGAGACACAGCGCGCCCTGGATTACGATCGGCGCCATCACACGCACCCCCTCACTCGAGTGTTCGATCACCGGCTCGGGAACAAAATCGCTTCGACCGTCCTGCCGCGCCCGGGCCAGCTCAGTCTGCCAGTCTTCCAGCACACGCGTCTCAAAAGCATCCGGCGCGTGGGCGGGGTTGCGAAACCGATCGGAAACGCGCAGAAAACGTATCAGGGCGTGCTCTTCACCCATCTCATTTTCGATGCGCGGAGAAACCATGCGACAGGTCTCGATGGCGCCCGCGGGGCCCCCGGCCGCGATAGCGGCGAGCAGCTCCTCCTTCAGTTTGTCCTGGAAACGTTGAAACAGGCCGATTGATTTTTCGAGAATTTCGCGGTCGTCGGCGGGCTGACCGCACGCGGAGAAAAACATGAGCGATATCAGGCCTGCAAACACGAGGCTAACAAACGATTTAGGGACTGAGAGAAGGGACATGGCCCCATTGCATTCAGGTGCGCTTTCATCGCAATCGCGTTTCTCCGCGAACAAAGGTCGCAAGATTATGTCTGATATGACGGGGCGCCTTCTTTCCGGGAAATTATTATTGATCCGTCGGGCCCTTTCAAAGATTCGAAAGAATGAACAAGTCACAGGAACTATCCGCTTTAGCTGTCAAACCGGCCGGCCTGCAGCCCTCCAGCGCGCAGGATCGGTCGATTCAATCACGCCCTTCGGAAAACCAGGCAGCCGATCACTTCAAACGCGAAGGTGATCTGGTTTACGCGGGCAAACATCTGATTGCCGATTTCTGGGAGGCCAGCGGCCTCGATGACATGGACCTCGTGGACAACGCCCTGCGGTCAGCCGTCCAGGCTTCCGGCGCCACGCTCCTTCACATACACCTGCATCATTTCTCTCCCTACGGCGGCATTTCCGGCGTGGCCGTTCTCGCTGAGTCTCATATCAGCGTACACACCTGGCCCGAAAACGGGTTTGCCGCCTTCGATGTCTTCATGTGCGGCGACGCAGAACCGGAGCTTGCTATCCCGGTGCTCCGGGACGCCTTCCGACCCGCCCGGGAAGATATTCAAGTTTACCGACGCGGAATACAGGATTAAGAACGTAGCGCGCGGGCCCGACTCAGTTGGGCGCGCGCAGCTCTTGCCCGGCCCTCGCCGAAAAAGGCTTGTAGCCGATCGGCGGCAAACATATCAGCAGGCATGTTTGGTGTCCGCTATTTGAAATCGCGTCCTTCCGAGTACGTGATCCTGTATCGCAAGGGGCGCATTAAGCGACAGGGCGCTGGCCTGAGTTTCTTTTTTCACGCCCCCTCGGCATCGCTTGTGATCGTACCCGCGGAAAGCCGCGATACGCCGTTTATCTTCAAAGAGGCCACAAGTGACTACCAGGCGGTAGATATCCAGGGACAGATTACTTACCGGGTTACCGACGCACCCCGTCTGGCCACCATGCTGGATTTCACGGCCGATCCCGGTGGACTGCCGCTTGGCGACGGCATTGAAAAGCTTCCGGTTCGGCTCACGAATCTCGTGCAGGTTCTGTTGCGGGAAAAACTGGGATCACTGGCGCTCCGCCAGGCTCTGGCCTCGGCCCCTGATCTGGTGTCCTTTGCCCGGGAACGCCTGAAAACGGCGCCAACCGTGACCGAGTTGGGCCTCGAAGTGATTGATTTTTCGATTTTGAAGATCAGCCCGACTCCAGAAATCGCCAAGGCTCTGGAAGCTTCTGCGAGAGAAGGACTCTTAAAGGATGCCGACAGCGCCATCTACGAACGCCGCAACTTTGCGGTGGAGCAAGAGCGCCGCATCAAAGAGAACGAACTACAAACACAGATCGCGATCGAAGAGAAGAATCGCCGCATTCGCGAGGAACAAATGAATGTGGAGATCGCCGTCCAGGAAAAACAAAAGCTGGTAGAAGAGGCGCGCATGAACGCCCGTCAGTCGATCGCTCAAAGGGAAGCGCAAATCCAGGAGCAACAAATGCAGGCCTCGATTGCTCTGGAGCGCCTTCGCAAGGACCTGGTCGAGACCGAAAATCAAAACGCCCTGGCCCGGGCCCGCACCCGGGCCGAATCCAGCCAGATGGAACTGGCGGTTCTGGCGGGCCTCAATCCGGAACTCACCGAAGCGCTGGTTGCCGCGCAAATGGATCCGGCGCGATTCATTGGGCGGGCCATTCGGGACCTTTCGCGCAACGCCGAGCGCATCGGGCAACTGAACATTTCGCCGGACCTGTTGCAGTCGCTTCTGGACCGGGACAAAACCGATAGCTGAACCGCATCCGGGAAGATGGAACCTTCCAAGCTGGTCATTGTTACGCGACTCACGCGGCTGGAAGAAAGCATTCGCCGCTACAATACCCGACAGCAGGTCAAGTTCTACATCGAGAGCCGCGGCCAGTCCTTCGACGACTACGAACTCGAATACGAAAACTACCAGCGTGCGCGCGAGGCCGTAGTGCGCAGCATTCCACCGGACCTGCGCTTTCAGATTGTCGATCGGAGTTTTCTTCCGAACTTCCTGTTCTCCCCCGACGACCTGGTGCTAACGCTGGGTCAGGATGGTCTGGTGGTAAACGCGGCCAAGTACCTGGACGGGCAGTCGATCCTCGCCGTGAACCCCGACCCGGCCCGCTTCGACGGTGTGCTGTTGCCGTTTCGGTCGGAGCAGGTCCTCAAAGCGATTCAGGCGCTCCGCGCGGATCGTCTGGAAACCCACCACATTTCCATGGCCCGGGTGGACCTGAACGATGGCCAGTTCCTGCACGCCTTCAACGACTTCTTCATCGGCGCTGACGGTCACATCAGCGCCCGCTACAGCGTACACTACCGCGAGCAAACGGAACGACACAGTTCGAGCGGCATCATTGTTTCGACTCCCGCCGGAAGCACAGGCTGGTTGAGTTCCCTTTACAATATGGCGAGCGGCATCCAGCGATTTGTTGCCGGTAAAGAAAAACCTTCCGGGACCAACAAAGCCCCCGCAAATAAGGCCCAAAAGAAAGATCCGGCCCGCAAGGAAGACCCGCCGGCCGAAACAGCGCCGCATCGGCTCGCCTGGGACGAACGCAAACTTGTTTTTATGGTACGTGAACCCTTTCGCAGCCAGTGGAGCCAGGCCGATCTCGTGGCCGGTGAACTCCGCGAAAACGAAAGTCTGCGACTCGAAAGTCATATGCCCGAGCGGGGTATTATCTTTTCGGACGGCATGGAAGCCGACTTCCTGGAGTTTAACTCCGGCGCCACGGCCGAAATTACGCTCGCTCGCAAGACGACGAATCTGCTCTTGCCGGAGCACACTTAGTCAACCAGCGCCGTGTCCACTTTGATTTCCGAATGCAGGGTGCGATGAACCGGACATTTCTCAGCGATTTCCAGCAGGCGTTGCCGCTGTTCGGTATTCAGGGCGCCTTCTAACTCGATGCGACGCTTGATGCGGTCAATTTTGCCCTCGCGGGTTTCACAATCTGCGCAGTCTTCGGCGTGGATCTTGTCGTGGCTGAGGTGTACAATGACATCCTCGAGCGGCCATTTTTTGCGATCGGCGTACATGCGGATCGTCATCGCGGTGCAGGAACCGAGGGCGATAAGCAGAAAGTCATACGGACCGGGCCCCCGATCTGCGCCTCCGAGACTTTCGGGTTCATCGGCAATCAAGGTGTGTTTTCCGGCACTCACGTTACTCGTATAGCCACCGGCCGGGTTCTGGACTTTGACAGTGTATTCCATCATGGCGTCTTTTTCCGGGAACGGGGCAGAGACTCAACGCGCTTTTGGGGCCTCTATGACGAGCCCGGGGAATCCGGTCTGGCGCAGCGCTTCGTACAGTACGATCGCGGCCGCGTTCGCAAGGTTTAGCGAACGGCAGTCGGGACCAACCGGAATGCGCAGCAGGCTTTCCGGTGAATGCTCAGCCAGCCCCCGGGTGATCTCGGCGGGAAGACCGGCGCTTTCGGAGCCAAAAACGAGCACATCATCCGTGCGAAAACGTTCCTCACAGTACGGTCGCGAGGCAAAGCGCGTCAGTGCAAACAGGCGTCGGCCCTTTCGAGCCCCCACGAAAGAAGTCCAGTCCGCAAACTGTTCCAGTTTCAGCAGGTGCCAGTAATCCAGACCCGCCCGCCGGACCGCAGCTTCATTCATGGAAAACGAAGGCTTCCCGATGATCGCAAGACCGCTGCCCGTGCAGACACACAGGCGGGCAATGTTGCCCGTATTGGGAGGAATTTCGGGCTGCACGAGCGCAATTTCCATGGCGGCAGAATCGACCGGGGCCGATGGGCCGCAAAAGCAAAAAGTCCGGGCTCCGCAAAAAGCCTTGCACCGGCCGGCCGTGCGGACGACCTGAGAACGATGCTGGAAGCGGAAGTGCACGAGATTCTGGATGCCGCGCGGCTTCCGACCGATGTTCGCATAGAACCGGTACGCCGTGAGGCTTCGGCCCGGCACTACTTACGGTTGCGCTTCCTGAACCCGGATTCCAGCTTCAAGACTTTGATCCTGTGTAGCGGCCTCGAACGACCCTATCGCGATCAGGACCACTTTGTCGAGATAGCGCGCTTTCTGCAGGCGCACGAAATACCTGTGCCGCGGGTCGTCGCAGTCGCCGAAGAACTCGGCGCCATACTTCTGAGCGATGGCGGAATCGAAGACCTTTCCGGCGCCCTCCGCGAAGCACGCGAGACGGACCAGCCCGTACGCTTCAAGCGGTTGCTCCAGAGAGCCATCGATCAGATTCAGAAAATGCAGAAACTCGCTCCTCCGGCCGCCGTGGGTCGCCGCCTGTTTGATTCCGAGAAGCTCAATTCGGAAATGGAGTTTCTTTTCTCAAACTTGAACGCATGTTGCGTGGGCCTCGGCGCGCGACCCCCGATTACCTTTGAGTTCAGCATATTCGTTCAGGAGCTATGCGAAACCCTCGGGCGTAGCGGACCGTTTGTATTTACGCACCGCGATTATCACGGCCGTAATATTCTTCTGCGCGGCGATCCGGAGACGCCCGATCTGACGATTATTGATTTTCAGGATGCGCGCATGGGGCTTCCGTGGTATGACCTGGCCAGCTTGTTGTACGATCCCTATTCGCGGATCACTCACGCCGATCGCCAGGAGGCACTGGAGTACTTTCTGGAGCGCGCCAGTCCGCAACTCAAGAAGCAACGCGGCTACTTCTACGCGGTCGCCATGCAGAGACTTCTAAAGGCCCTCGGCACGTATATTCATCAGGTTTTCGTTCGGGAGCACCACGCTTACCTGGATTCGATTCCTCCCACTCTCGAGCGCCTGGAGGAAGTCATACAACTGGCCCATTTTCCCGACTCGGCCTATCTGCTGGTTTCCACGCTTCGTGGCAGCCTCATTCCGGCCCTGCGACATTGGGTCGAACGCAAAGAAGAAGCGCGCCTGAGCCACATCTAAAATGAAGGCCTTTATTCTGGCGGCTGGTTTTGGCACGCGCATGGGCGAACTCACGGCCGATCGCCCGAAGCCAATGTTGCCCGTCGGCGGCTATCCTATGCTTCTGTATGCGCTTTTTCGTGTGCTCCGCTGGGGCCTGGATGAGGCGATCATTAATCTGCACTACCGCGCTGGCGCCATCGAAGAGGCCTTGCGGGACTTCCCCCACTTTCCGATCCGTTTTTCCCATGAAAAAGACATACTGGGAACGGCGGGAGGCATTGCCCGGGTGTGCGGGACACTGTTGGACAGGGACGAAACGATTCTGGTGCTCAATCCCGACACGGTCCTCATTCCCGACCCCGATGATCGTCCGCCGGCATCTCTGGACCCGGAGGCCGATTCCCTGCTGTATCTGGCTCCTAAAGAACCGGGCAAGCAAGAAATGGGCTTTCGCTTCACGACCGGCACCGACCGTATTGCGATGGACCCAACTGCGGAGTACTTCTACATTGGCGTGGGCCTGCTCAGGATGTCGCTACTCGCCAACGTTGAGCCGGACGTGGCCTGTGGTTTGGGACCGTTCTGGCAACAGGCGAGTCTGGCAGGACGATTGCGTGGCCGGCAATTTCTGGGTAAACACTTCGACTGCGGAACGCGTGAGGCGTATCTGGCGGTTAAGGATCGCGACCTGATTCCGGCCTACGAAAAGGACAAGTGGCACAATTTCATTTCCTGGCGCACATGGTAAGAATTCTCCGGCACACTTCCGCCACCCGGGCCTTGCTACTGGCTCTGTTCGGCACAATGGTTTTTTCCCTGCAGGCAAACGTGGCCGAGGAGGAAGGACCTGGCGGCGCAAACGCGACTCCCAGGGCCGATGATAGCCAGCATGCGTCAACGGAAGCGCGCGCCCTGGAGTTCAGCGAACAAGAACTGGAGCAGGCAGCGAAGAACCTGGCCCGCCGGCAATTGACGGCCGAGCTTGTGTTTGCGCATCGGTTTGCCCTGGACGCTCGCATTCCGGGACTCATGAACCGGCTTGCCGCCGTAGCACCCGAGTCCGCCGAGTTGAGCTTTTTTCATGCCCTCGGGCACTATCGTGCCGGGGAAAAGGGCCAGGCCCTGGTGGAACTGGAACAGAGTCTTCGTAGAAACGTAGCGTACAGTCGCTCCTGGAATTTGCGTGGTTTGATTCTCAGCGAAGCGGATCGATTGCCCGAAGCCGTCGAATGCTTTGAGAATGCCATCCAATACAGCCCGTACGATCCGACGTACGTCTACAACCTGGCATCCACGTTGTATCGTCTGAACCGCCACGGAGAGGCGCTTGAGATCGCCGAGCGCGCCATACGGCTCAAGCCGAATTTGGCGGAAGCGTTTTATCTGACCGGGCTCATTCACAGAGAGCGGCGTGACATTGGGGCCGCCGTCGTGGCCTTTGGATCGGCCCACTACTTCGGCATGCAGTCGTCTCGTTTTCTGCTCGACTATCTTCAGGTTGCCGAAGCGGCCGGAGAGGAGCGTGTTGTGCTCGAATTGCTCGAGGCCATGGCCGATCGCGACGAGACCGAAGTGCTTCGCAACATTGCGAGGTTGCGCCTGCATTTTGGAGAGTATGCAGCCGCCGTCACCCAGCTGCAAAAGTTATGCGCGAAGACTGACGCAACCCCGGGGGATCGCCGCATGTACGCGTATGCATTGGCCCGTTCCGGGACAAACGGTCTGGATCGATTGCGGCGTCTGGACATCCCCGAAGCCGAACGCGAAACCCTGATAGAGTACTACCAGACGACTTTGAACAACCGCGAAGCGAACTTCGAGACCCGGGACCCGATTCTCAACCCGATACGATAGCCAGGACCGCGCTTCCGTCGGGCAGCATTCTCAGATCACGCGCGGTCGGCTCTGAAAGACTGCGCGTCTGCAAATAGAAAGTCCGCCAGAATTCTCGGGCCGGTCCCGGACCCAACAGCCGCGGCTCATTGCCCCCGTCACGATAGCGCCCGAAGACCGGAAAGAAACGCACCTGACGCAACACCGGTTGTTCACGATCAAAGTCCAGACGCACGACCAGGTTGTGGTCCTGATCCTGATTGATGCTGCCAAATAAGAAGTTACCGAGCGAGTAGCAGATGATTCCGTTTCTGTATCGCTCCACACCGTGAGGGATGTGCGGATGATGCCCGATCACGGCCACCGCACCGGCGTCGATGATACGATGGGCCAGCGCCACCTGCGCAGGGTCTGGCGCCGTGAAGTACTCGCTACCCCAATGCATGCTTACAATGACATGGTTCGCAAGCCTGGTGGCCTGGCCCACTTGATAGACGATGGCGTTCGTGGCCTGGGCCACCCCCGGTCGGTTTGCGGCGCTGAACATTTCGGGCGTACCGATCGCGCTGTAGGAAAGCAGGGCTACCCGGCGATCTCCCAGACTTAAAAGCAACGGGCCGTACGATTCACTATCGCTCGAACCGGCACCCACGCTTGCGATGCCAACGCGGCGAAGGCTCTCGACCGTACGCACCAGACCCTCCGCGCCCATATCCATACTGTGATTGTTGCCCAGAATGGCGACATCCACACCCAGGTGAGTCAGGACCCGTGCGTTGTCGGGAGAAGCATTGAAAATGTAGTGTTTACGGGTGAAAGGGCGCCCCCGATCCGATAGACTTGTCTCCAGATTCAGCACCCGAATGTCAGCCGCCTGAAAGAGCGGTCGTATCGCTTCCACCGGAGCCAGCGCCCCGCGCTCGGACTGTATTGTGGCTATGGCCCAGTTAAAATGCGTGTCGCCCGCAAACAAGACGCCGAGGTAGGGCCGATCCTCGGTGGTCGCTTCCGGAGTTTCTACCGCCGTGGATTCTTCGCCGCCTGGTCCGGGTTCGGTCGGTCCGGCCGTCGAGCAGGCGAGCAAAATGGAGAGCAACGGCAGGGCGGCGCGGCGCAGAAGCATAGGTTACCAAAGAGGCGATCGGAGTTGACAGTGGCAAGCACAGATCGGCCCCATAGTGCATGGTCCGCGTCTTTGTCTCTCTTTTTTGCCGCCTCAGCATAGTTGGCATTGCAACCTTGCTTTCGGCATGTTTGGTCTTCAACGATGTCTACGTAGGGGGTGTGCCCCTGGCGTCGCCGGATGCGCCGTTAGAAGAAGTCGTTCTGTATCCAACGGATGCCGGCCAACAGGGTTGCCTGGGCGGCATTGGAGCCGAGGGACCCCGCATACTCTTGATTCCGATTGAGGGCGTCATAGGCGATGGGGGCATCCTCGAAAGGGATGTTACCTCTCCGGCCTACGTGCGTCGGGTGCTGGACACTGCTGCTCAGGACTCTTCCATCCGCGCGATTTTGATTCACGTGAACAGCCCGGGCGGTACCGTCAGCGCCTCGGATCTGATCTACCACATGATCAGCGAGTACAGTTCGCGGCGCAACCTCCCGGTCTATGCGCACGTGGCGGACCTCGGGGCGTCCGGCGGCTACTACATCGCTATGGCGGCCCGCAACATCAACGCGCAGCCTACGGCGATCGTTGGCAGCATTGGTGTCATCATGGGTGGCTTTGAGCTCTCAGGGCTTATGGAGAAACTCGGCATCACGTACAACACGATTCGCTCGGGCGAAAACAAGGACACGCTCAGCCCCTTTCGCCCTATGCGCGAAGACGAGCGGGCGCGGCTGGAAGCGCAGATCGAACGCACCTACGAAGGCTTTCTCAGTATTGTGTCCAACGGCCGGGGCGATCGACTCAGCGGCGATGAGCTTCGTAACCTGGCCGACGGGCGTGTATTCGATGCAGAACAATCCCGCCAATACCGACTCGTCGATAGCGTCGGCTACATTGAAGACTACATCGATACTATTCGGCGAGAGGCAGGAATCGGGAATGCGAGTGTCGTCGCCTATCTTCCGGAAGGCACACCCGCGCACAACCTCTACGACATTGGCAGCCGGCCGGCAGTTTCCGCGCTTTCCAGGCTGGAAGCTATGGGTTTGGTTTCTGGCTACCGGCTCTTCTACATCTGGGAAGCAGGTCTCTGATCAAGCATGTCCGACTCGGGTAAGTCCGACGCGGCAGAGCTCGATGCGATTTCCCTTTTTAAGAAGGGATACAACGAGGTAATCGAAGCCCAGACCAACCTGGTTCGCAGCACCCAGCAACTTCTGGGCTCAAACCTTGCTTCAGCGGACGATCGCTCCCGGCTGCAGGAAGCCCGGACCACAATTGATAAGGCTCTGGGTGAGATGCAAAAACAGGCCCGGCAACTGAGCTCAGACCTGAACCCGGGGAATCTGGAGAAGGATTCCATTCGGGAGTACCACAACATCTTCAGCGGAGAAGTCACCGACCATCGCGTGAGCTTCATACGCTTTCTTAAAACGTATGTGGCCCTCAAGAGATACGCGCTGGAAACGTCTCAACAGTGGGGCGAGATCCAGTCGGCGGTGCAGGCGGCCGGGCTGGCCGAGAAATCTGAGCTGCGATATCAACTCATCACATACCACGCGCGTCCGGGCATACAGTCCTGCGAAAATATTCAAACCTTCTGCAATCGCATGGGGCGCATTCTTCGGCTAAAACGGGACCCTCTCAGCAGTCGCTCATTGGACGGAGCCGCGGTCTACTCACCGGACATTGAATACACACTCTCTTTTGTATTCACAACTGAGCTCGACACTCAATTGGAATTTCTGTTTGGCAGCCATCTACCCGACGCCGATCAGCTCCCCGAATCGGTATTCGACCAGCAACCTCGGCGCAAGACCGCTGCTTCCGTGGCAGAGCCAGCCCGACCCGTCCTGGATCACAAGCTGGACGCTTCAGGATCCACGGACTGGAATCGCACGCCGCACTACTTTTTTCACTACGATCCTCGGGCCCTGGAGGAAGAAAGGGCGCGCTACGCAGACGTAATCTACATGGATACGCACATGGGTGCGGATCAACAATACATCAAAAGCGACCTGATCATTAACATCTCCCGAAAATCGCGACTCACCGACAAAAAGGATATTGAGGCCGAATACCTGGGCTTTTTGCACGCGTTCTTTAATCTGGTAATTCAGATCAGTCAAATGAACATGAGTATCGATCCCCGTCTGGGCATGCTCTTCATCTATCATATGGGCCCGGCGACTTTTTACAGCCTCACCATTAAGTTTCTACAAGATTTGAAGACCGGAACCTTCCACAAGAGAGCCAGTGGCGGTGCAATGATCAAAAAATATATCCCCATGGAGTTGATTAAGAAGGCCATCGTTGATTTCTGGCGCAGCGACATCCTACCCCCCACAGAAAAGGAAAGAGACGACTACGGTCTCTACAAACGCATTGCGATGCGCGTGAAGGAGACTCATGCGCGCCTCACAAAAAAGGCGCTTCTTGAGTACGAAAACGTCCCTGCGGACGTGAAGCGTCAGAAGAGTCGTGAGCAAATCATGCGGGAGAATATCGCTGAGTGGATGGGGTCCACCAACATCGTGATCTTTAAACGTTTCCTCAAGGCGAAGTAGCAGCCTCGATTGCATACTCCTGCATACAGTACGGCTCCGGTTCGTGCCTCAAAGATCCCACTTGCCTGAGCTCATATCCGGAACGGTCGGACTCCGCGAGGGCATACTCGCCGGCGATATCGCAATCCGGCCCGAGGGCCAGCAAACGATCAAAATCGTGCGGATTGCCGTGGTCCCCCGGGGCGTTCCGCAGCGCGCCAGAGTTCAGAGTGCGCATGCGCAGAAGCAGGTCAAAGTCGCTCGCGAGGAAACGACCGGCAGACTGTGCGATTCGTGGGTCTTCGTAGTAATGAAACGAGTTTACGAGCATATACCTGTGCCCGGGGTCAACGCGCCGCGCCATCCATCGCACGGGCTCAAACGCATTTCGATCGGTTCCGGTAAAACACAGCGGCCGGCTGCGGGTATACGCGTAATTCAGATCCAGGCCCGATCCTGCCGGGCCTTGTCCGCCCATCAGCAGCCGGAGTGGCATCACGCTTACAGTCAACGGTAGAAGAAACGCCATCGATAGCGCCACAAAGCGCATACCGGTCTCAAGCCGACCGTATCGGGCTCGCCGGAACAATTGGGGAAGTGCCAGACACCAAACCGCACCGATCACGAAAAGGGCCGGCAAAAGATGATAGATGTGTCTGATCTGCTTGTTGCTGGTCAAAAGCTCCAGAATCACCCATTGGATCAGAATGACGCCAAACACGCCGGTTGCCGGGCGCCCGAGCCAATCCGTGAGGCCCTGGCCGATTCCCCGCTTACGGATGCTCAGAAGTGCGACCACGCAGCATGTCAGTAGCCCGGCTGCCAGGCAGGCGAGAACGGGCTCGGGAACATCAAACGTGCCTTCCACAAACCGCGCCAGAAAACTGCGCGCGCCGTCCTGCGCATGCAACTGCGTGCCCAGGGTGCTGTTGACGCGATCCGGATCGAGGAAGAGCCACCCCAGCGCCGGCAGAAAGTAGAATACGTAGATCGTTCGCGTGGCGGTGTCAAACAGACGTCGGAACTCAAAGCGAAAGCGATACAGGTATACGTTGAAGTCCAGGAAGAGCACCACCGCCAGTGCGTACACCAGATATTTGCCCGACTTTGTATTCAGAACAGCCTTCAATGCGGGCAGTCGCGATCCCAGAACGAACGCGATCATGATTCCTGCGAATAGCAAAACCAACGCACCGCGCCAGCCGTGGTAACGCTGTTCCCGGGCCAGAACCAGCAACTCGATAAACCTACGCGGTCTCCGAACCAACTCGTACACCGCGTAGGCTATCAGAAGCATGAGCCCGTACGGATACTTGGTGTGGAAGAGGGCCTGACCGAAGACCAAAAGCCCAATAGCGAAGCGTTTGCGACGCGGAAAGTCATGCAGCGTTCCGGCTTCCGCCATCGTCTGTCGTAAACGCTGTTGTTCGTAGAGCTTGAAGGTGAAATAAAGAGTCCAGAGCATGAAGAACATGCCCTGGCCTTCCAGCATGGCCGAAACACCGTAGGCCGGAATTTCACTCGTGAACAAGAGCGATACGCTGGCGAAAAACCAGATGACCGCAGCCTGAAGACCGCTGCGGGTAAATTCAAAGGCAACGATCCAGATGGAAGGAAACACAAGCGCATAAAACACAAAGCCAATCGCAACATCGAGGATCGTGTTGGGTCCGGTGTCACTGAGCAGAAAAACGATGAGGGCGATGGCGCTTCGGAGAAAAGGCCAGGTGGGGGCGCGGAGCAAGGATGCCAGAGCAGGCATCACATCTCCACGGACGAGTTCTTGGTACTGGTCCAGGACCAGGCTCAGCCTGAGGTTGGCATCCCAGGACAGAACGTCCGTGTTCGGACACTTCTCTTCAAAATATTTCCAGGAACTACCCAGCAACTGCTGAACAAGGACGGCCGTAACAACCAGCAAAAGGCCCGGGGCGAGTGCCCTCAACCACGCTCGCCCTTTCTCTGATAGCAAATTCACACAATCACCGGCCTTTCTAGAAGAGTCTGTAAAAGTACCAGCTATCTCCCGACTTTACGAGGACAGGGTTGTTAAAGAAATAGCTGCGCGAGGGAACGTCTTCCAGGGTCAGTTCGACCTCACATTGGTCCTGACTTTCCACAAAAATATCCGCCCGAATGCTCCGTGTCAGATGAAGCACCTCCCGCAGAGGAACTCGATCCGGATCATCGCTCTCGATAAAAAAATCGTGCATGTAGCCATCGCTCCGACGGAGCTCCGAGACAAATGCGTCGTTGTCACGGAAGGCTTTGTAGTCCACGAAGACACCGCGATCGGGATCAATGAGACGCGCCATATCAACCAGGGAACCCGAATGCACAATTCCAACCAACTCTTCCAGGCGCCCCTGGACCTGACGAAGTAGCTCCGCGCGCTCTGCTTCCGGAACATCCTCCGACCAACGAACGCGACCAATCTCAATCTCCGGCACTTCGTCATAGTGCGGGAGCTCGGCAATCGGCACGTCCGGACCCGGGGGCTCTCCGCACATGCTCCATAGAATCACGAGCAAGATCGGCGCCCAGGTTGCGCGCCATCGCCCTTTAGCCCTAGAGTATCTTCTGGAGTAGCTCACCCAGATCTTCCTCGTTGATGACCGTAATTTTTTTAAGGTTCTTAAGAGCCGCTTCGGCGCCAGAGGTAAGCTTGGCTCCCGCTACCACGAATCCCAGATTCGCCTTGTGTTCATTCATGTAGTTTTGCTGTTCTCGCAAGAATATGTCCGATATGGGCTGATTCTTCCACTGTCGAATGCGAAAGAGCGCCGTGATCTTCTTATCTTCAGCACTTGAGGAGAGAAAGTCGGCACCGTCCTTGTCGCGGTATGGCAGCGTCTTTTTGATTCGGTACCCAAGCGACGTAATGATACGTGTGCAGGCGCTGAGAAACAATTCGCCCTTGAGGGAGTTGAATTTCTCGATCATCGCCATCGGATCGACGCCCTCTTTCGCCGGTTCCACCTTTCGAACCGATCCGTCTTTTGTGAAATATCGCAGCAGATCAAATTCAACGTCCTGCTGCAGTCCGCTGAGCCGGTAGAGTGCGTCGGACGGAAAGCGGTTCCGAATCCAATCCTGCATGTGCGCGCGAAAATCAAAGCCCCGCGGGCTGACCTGATCGATCTGCGCGACCTGTTCTTCGAGGTCCATACGAAAATCCGAAACCTTCATGACCGTCTCATCCGCCGGGTTGCGAATTTCCAGCTCGAGTAAGTGCTCATTTGCTTTTTCCAGATCGCCGTTCAGCATAGCCATGTAGGCTACCGACATGCGCGCGTCGTATTCTTCTTCCTCCCAGTTTTCCTTCATGGCCGCATTCAGGCAGTTTTCCGCATGCTCAAGAGCCTTTTCGTACTCACCGGTCAAGTAATAGACCGCCGTGGCGAGCTTGCTACCGATAAAGGATACGTAAGTGTCGGTCAGTTGAGGCAACAGGGTGCCCAGCACGCTCAGGGCCGAATTCGCGTCTCCTTCGCGAAACGAGTGCAGGGCATACAGAAACTGCGCAGTCTGATTACCCGGTGCAAGGTCAACGCCCATCTTTAGTGATTCCCGGGCCTCCTTGCTCTTGAGCATCGCCTGGGTAACACCCCGCGCGATCTGGTAGTCTGCGTTGTTCGGTGCGGCCTTCACCAGACGGCGGAAGAAGCGGTCGGCGACCTCGAATTCGCCCTGACCGACAGCCATGAAGGCCACATAGGCCAGAGCAACCTCATTACCCGGGTCATATTGCAATACTTCCAGATAGTTTTCAAAGCTATCCCCGAGTCGGTCCTGCTCGTAATACAATTGGGCCAGACGCGAGAGCACCTGAGTCGCATTGACTTCTCCCATATATCGCCCGATGCGCTTCACCTTCAGGAGATGTTCCAGTTCCTGCTCTTCGTTGCCCTCCATGGAGTAAATTCGTGACATATAGTAGTGCCCGCGGGGGTTGTCGCTCTCCCGCTCTACTTTTGAACGCAGGATAGCCCGGGCATCCACGTAGTTTCCCGCCCGGGCGAGCGCGACCGCGCGCTCGAAAACATTTCCGCGCTCGAGAACAAAGAAGTAGTAGAGCGCTCCTGCACCGGCCGCGCCCACCGCAATCGCCATTATCAAATACAATAAGCCCATGACCGGGATCCGTAGTGTGTACTCTCAATGGGGAATAAAGACGCTGTCAATGGAACCCGTTTTTGCGCGCCCGGACAGAATTCCGGGCAACAGCCCGCCCACGGCCCGGCGCAGCCCGTCGAGCCCCTCCGCTTTCTGACCCAGGAGACGCCGCAGGCGCAGGGGACCACCGGGGAACAGGAATCCGGTCCGAATGCGCTCCCACAGCGAATCTCTGTACCAACCCCGTACGAGATGTTCGTAGCGAAACAGGTCGTAGCTTTCCGGACGATCTCCGATCACCTTAACGAAAATCACAGTTACTGATTCAGCAACCTCTTCGGTTCGTCCGAGGAGCGCCAGTAGCGGCGCCGCTTCCATCTCGCACGCCGTGGCCTTGAAGCGGAGAGCCAGCTCGTCCTTTTCCCAGGGTTCAAACACCGGGCTGCCGACGGAAACAAGCGTGTCCCGGCCAGGCCCTCCGGGGTACACCAGGCCCGACTCGGATTCGAGCACAGATCGCAAAGCCAGGCGCTCACCAACCGGGCGCGGGTCATCCAGCCGCAAAAGCCCTACCAATCCTGCGTTAACAACAATGTCCGGCTTGAGCTCCCGTAGAGCGCGCCGCAACAACCGGCGCCGGGATAGTCCTGCGCCCGCGCTCAAGGCGAACAGAGAAGCGCTCTTCAACGATAGGTACAGGCCGCGGCTGCGATCAAACTGAAGAGACAGCAGACCACGCAATGCCCGCAATTCCTCGCCGGTACCGGTTACAAGAAGCAGCCGCACGAGGCAGGTCAGTAGCGAAGTTGATAGCTCAAGCCCAATTGATCTCCGGAGGTTCGAAGATTGACGGATTGAGTGGAATCAGGGTGGAAGATCACGACATCAACCAGGTTCCAGACGTAAAGCGCGAGCAGGGCCGTACGCATGCCGTTTGCAAAATCTCCGGAAAGCTCCTGTCGATCTCGGAGGGCGCCGGTATCGTTCAGCTGCACGAGACCTGATGCAATAAAGGGAGTCGTATCCGTTATTGTAACACCCAAAAAAGACAAAACAAGGGGCGAGGTCAGAAAAAACCTATCAGCGCTGTTTGTATATGCGGTGCGATACCTGTCGTGCAGATCATCGGCATAGAGGCTCACACCAAGGGTCGCCGCAAATCCAAGACCGAAACCCCAGGCTGCGCCACTACGTCCTTGATAGGCCTGTCCCCAACCGGGCAGGATCAAACTGCGAAAGAATGCATTGCGTACAATCGGACCCTGGTTCTCGCGCCGGGCCCTCTGCTCTACCTCTCTGCGCTGGGCTTCTTCTGCCTGGCGTTGCCGTTCGGCCTCCGCCTGGCGTGCGGCTTCCTCTTCCTGCTGGCGCTGCAGCTCCTCCTGCCGGAGTCGCTCGGCTTCCTGCTGGCGCCGCAATTCCGCCTCACGCGCGAGTCGCTCGGCTTCCTCGTTTCCGTAGACAATGCGGCGGATGTCGTCCTTTTGGATGACCTGAACGCCCTGGGCGGTGCGAATGCGAACTTCGGTCCGCGTCTGGCCAACGATGGTTCCGTTGACGACGCCCCCATTCTTGAGATAGATGGTCTCGGCCATAAGAGCGCATGGCAGGAGGAAAACCAGAAGGAGCAGACGCAGTTTTTTCCGAAGCGAAATCATCACCAGGACACCCGAACCGGTTGCGGCCCATTGCAATCGCTCGATATGTTTCGTCTACTTATTCTTGGGCCGTTGCCCGCCGGCCGGGGCCATAACTGCCAGCTCAATGCGGTCCAAAAGCAAGCGCGCCAGAGACTCTTTGGGCCCCGGCCCCAGCCACTGCTGTAGACCTTCCCGGTCGACGATCAAAAGCGCGTTCTCATTTTCGCCGAAGCCGGTTTCGCCCTTGAAGACACGATTGGCGCAGATCATATCCAGGTCCTTTTCCCGGAGCTTGCGCATGGCATATTCCTCGAGATTGTCTGTCTCTGCCGCAAAACCCACCCGAAAAAGACCCTGCAACTGCCGGGCCGGCTCCACAATCGATTTCAGGATATCCAGGGTCGGTTTGAGCTGGAGCGAAAGCCCTTCCTTGTCGGATTTCTTGATTTTCGAAGCGCTGATCTGAGCCGGCGTATAGTCTGCCGGGGCCGCCGCCATCACAAGAATCGTTCGATCGGCGAGCTGCTGCCGAACCGCGGCGCCCATCTCGAGAGTGGTTTCAACTGCGATGTTTTGGGCTCCCTCCACCTGCTGATAGCGTTCGGGAACTGGACCCGCGATATAGATGACTTCGTGAAAGCCGCGCTTCAGCGCCTCGGAGGCGAGACAATGACCGGTCTTACCGGTGGAAGGATTGGAAATAAAGCGCACGGGATCAATCCACTCGCGCGTTGGCCCCGTCACGACAACGAAACGAAAGGGACGATCCATCAGCTCCGGCCGGACTCCACCAGTGACTTGAGAATCGCGGCTTCGATCGTGGGCAGCCCGGCAATCTTGCCACGGCCCACGTCGCCGCAAACAACTTCACCTTCCGCCGGATCGACGAGAACAACACCGTCCGCCTGCAGCGTAGCGAGATTGCGCTGCACGGCCGGACTATTGTACATACCGGGGTTCATGGCCGGTGCGAGGACCACCGGACAGGTGACAGCCAGATACGTACTCGACACGACGTCATCAGCGATACCGGCCGCGAACTTGCCAATGATGTTTGCCGTCGCTGGCACTACGGCGAAGACGCCGGCCATGTTCTTCAGGTCGATGTGCACCATACCCTCGTCCCAACTGGAAACATAGACAGTATGACCCGTCAGGGCCTGAAAGGTTACCCGCCCCACAAAACGTTCCGCGTTTTCCGTCATGAGAACCCGGACGTCATGGCCGGCCTTTGTCAGGTTCCGGATAAGCTCACAGGTCCGAAACGCAGCAATGGAGCCGGTGACAGCGATCAGTATGGACTTATCTTTCATGGGACGCCCCTCTGAAACCACAATCAGGCCCGGTGAAACCACCGATCCAGCTCTGCGCGGGATATGCGATACATGGTCGGTCGTCCGTGCGGACAGCGGGATGGATTCTCACATTGCGAAAGTTCGCGAATAATTGAAGATAGTACGCTATCGTCCACCCGATCGTTGCGTTTAATGGAACCCTTGCAGGCCTTCATGGCGGCGTACTCGTCATAGAGCCGCACGCCACGTTCGCCTTCAAGGGTGCGGTGGATCAGGTGCAGGATGGCTTCCTCTTCGGCCCCGGGTTCCAGGTAGGGCGGCACTTCCCGGACAATGTAACTGCGCGGACCAAAGGCTTCGACCAGAAATCCACTTTCAGCCAGAGCTTGCTCGTGATTCAGCACCTGCTCGAGTTCATCGGGCAGGCAATCAATGGCAATGGGATGCAGCAATGCCTGTCGCTTGCCGGCCTGACCCTCCAGGTTCCGACGCTGCTTCTCGTAGTTGATGCGTTCATGGGCCGTGTGCTGATCTATCAGAAAGAGTGCATCAGCGCTCTCCGCCAGGATGTACGTCCCGAAAAAAACTCCGAAATGGCGATCCGGAAGGAAGGCCATCTGATCTTCCCGATTCGAAAATGACTCCGGCGCTCCGGGCGAACTTCCCGATGGGTTGATGTCGACTGCCGCTCGCAGCGGTAACGGGGCCCCCAGCAGCACTTCTTCAACCGCTGTCAGGGAATGCTGAAAACGCGGGCCCGAGTGCCCACCCTCTCCGGCAATGCCCGGCATGCTGAGAGGTGTTACCGGTCGCAGGGCTTTGTGAATTGCTTCGAGCACCAGGCCGTGCAACGCCGGCTGGTCCAGCAGCCGGACTTCTTGTTTGGCGGGATGCACATTCACATCCACCCGGGTGCGGTCGACTTCCAGGAAAAGGAAATAGTACGGATGCGCGCCCGGAGGCAAAATTTCACCGTAGGCCTTTCGAACGAGATACGACAAATGCTTAACATCCACCGGACGACCATTAACGAAGCTGTACTGCCCTTCGCGATTGGCCCGATAGAAATGCTCATCCGTAATGAAACCCGAGAGTTGAAGGCCACCGCTTTGGGCCTGCACCCGAACCAGATGCTGGCCGGGTTTACCCGGCCAGAGCTGACAGATACGGGTGCGCAAATCTTCGGCAGCCACCACGCTGATATGCGACTTCCCTTCCCGGAAGTAATCAAAAGAGACACCCGGATTCGCAAGAGCGATGCGCATGATTTCACGCAGATTACGTTGGTT
>JACKOY010000019.1 GCA_024233935.1 Spirochaetales bacterium
GGCTCGCCTCCCAGAGCACGCGGGGTTTTTCCGTACACATACGATTCAATGCGCGCCAGCCATTCATAAAAGCGTTCCGGAGTCGGACGCGATACCAGATAATCCTTTTTGATCACGATAAAGTCAAAGGCCGTAACCAGCTGCCTGTGAACCCAGTCGATCTCGTCTTTTGTCATCGGCTTTAGCTTTTCGTCAGGATATCCGATCGATAGCATTTCGTGAACGGCAAACAGTTGCCGCAATTTCATGATCGCGTCCGCCTTGTAGTCGAAGTTCTTGAGCTCCAGTCGTTCGGCGACCTGATCCAGAATCGCGTGCCGCACCCGCCCGATGCGGTAATCGAAGTCACTCTTGGAAGCCGGTGGGACTTTGTACTCGGCCTCCGCCTGTTCGAGTAAGACGCGCCCGATTGTCAGGAAACGTCGTAGCAGATTCTTGTCCCCGGGATCAATGCCCAGTTTGCGTTCGATGCGCGCCGCCGACTCCATAAGGTGGCTGCGGCTTTCGGCTTCCGTGGCTTTAATAACGTATTTAATAAAAGCCGGCAGTATTGTGATGTCCGCTTCGGGGTCGACCTTGCGGGCGTCATCCATGGCCCAGAAGCTCAGTTGCGCGACGCCACCCTGAAACGGCATCAGGCTGTCGTTTTCTCCACTCGTGGGTTCGCCTTCCGGAAACAACACCAGCTTGCCTTCCGGTTGCGCGAGAGCGCCCCGGGCGGCTTTGAAACTTTCCCGATCATTGATTCCAGCGATCACCGAAAAGGCGCCCAGGTTTGAGATTACCTTGCCAACCATTCCGCCGTTCCAGTCGAACACCTGGCGCGAAGCCATGTACTTAAAACGAACGCCCATGAGTTTGCCGATATAATGTGCGATGGGTGGTTCCGCCGTCGTTGGGTGGTTCGTAAAAAACAGCATGCGGTCTTTGCGCAGGGTGCGCAGCATCCGTACGTCTTCGGGATCTATCACCACATCTTCAATATTTTGAACAATCTTCAGAAGCACCGGGAATAGAAAATCCACGGTCCAGTTCAGGGGCAGGCTGTGGGATGGCGCTATGAAGGGTTGCATTACGATGGGCCTCGATCTTTTGCGATGTGGGAAGACGTAAGCCTGCCGGGCGGCTTCTGTGGATCAAGCATTATTGGCGAAAGACCCGGCCGCCCAGGCAGGCAACGAGACCGCGCTGAAAAGCATCGGTTCGCGTTTGACCGGGTGCACAATTTCGAGCCCGGCGCAATACAGCGCGATACCGCCTTCCGCCGGCTCAATTCTGGCCCCGTACCGCCGGTCGCCCAGGAGCGGATGGCCCCGAACAGAAAACTGAAAGCGGATCTGATGGTAGCGGCCGGTCTCTGGCTCAACCCGAAGCAGATCGGTTTCGCGATCGCACCTTGTTTTGCTTTCGATAGTGCAAAGCCGCACGCTTCGCTGTGCCAGTCGTTCATAATGCAGCCGTGCATCCTGCCCCTGACCGGGCTCCGCCGGCATGGCCCGGTGTTCGCCGCGCGTAAGTTCGTCCTGAAAGTCACCGGCCTCAGGAAGGCCCGGCAATACCAGCGCCCGGTAGATTTTTCGCACCTTCCGTGCGCGGAACTGTTCGGACAGGCGCGCGGCGGCTTTTGACGTGCGCGCAAGCACCATGACACCCCCCACTTCCCGATCGAGACGGTGCACCAGCCCCACATAGACCGCTCCCGGTTTGGAATATCGCTCTCGAATATAGTCGCTTGCCAGAACCGTCACGTCCGGACGACCGGAGCCGTCGCCCTGGGAAAGCACCCCGGCCGGTTTTTCGATCACCAGCAGGTGATTGTCTTCGAACAGCACCGGCAGCAGGGGGCGGGGCGGCCCGCGCCCGGCTTCGCGATCATGCTTCTTCATTTTCAGTACGACTGGCGGAGTCGGAAGCGCACCGGAACCACCAGTACACGACCCGCAAAGCGGCGGTCGAAATTCCAGGCCGCCACGCCTTCGCGGGCGGCGTTGTCCAGCACCCGATGCCCGGAACTCTGTTCAACCCGGGCTTCGCTTACGCGACCATCGGGGCCGACGGTCATGCGTACATGCACTTCGCCTTCGAGTTGCATCTGCCGGGCCAGGTCCGGGTATTCGATGGCTCTCAGCAATTCCCCGGTTACCGACTCGAGTCCCGGATCGCCGCCCTGCACGGACTGGTCGGGATCGGTCGGCAAAGAACGTTCCGATGGCGTGGCCGCGAAAGGCGCGGCCGGCCCGGAATAGTTCACTGTCAGCTGGTGGAGCCGGGATCCTTCACCGGGACGCGCGTCCAAAATCAGCGAATCGCGTTTGCCCGCCAGAGCGTCCGCGCCCAAAAGCGCAAGGGTCGCCAGCGCATGCAAGAACGCGCTCAGAAAAAGACAGAGCCGGAACGAAAGCCCGCTCATCAATCATCCAGGTAGAAGGTATAGCCGAGATTTGCAATTCGATTGTGGCCGCGGATCAGGTTGAAGTGCTGCACCGCCCCAACCAGGCGCGGAATCGCCAGGGCGGCGGCGATGTTTCCGCCGTTCTTTGCGGCGTCGAAGGGCTCGCTGAATAGATTCGTGCCCCCGACCCAGACCATCAAACCATCCGCCAGCAGATAAGCGAAAAATCGAAAGACCGTCTGGCCGGTGCTCAGGCGGGGGGAGTTATACGAGGCGTGCAGGACCGAGAGCCAGGGGGCGACGAGATTCAGCCCCTGGGAAAGGGTGTGCCACTTTTCCTCAAGGGGTTGCGCCTCAGAGTGTTCACCGGGCGGCGTGGTCGATCCGGCAACGATGATATTTTCGAGTTCCAATATGCGCGCCATGGTCCGCACGTCTCCGGTATCGCCTTCAAAGCGAATTACCGTGCGTGAGATGCGCGAACTGATGTGGCCACCCAGGATATTGTAATCGAAGGCAGAACTGAAGCGGTTCTGAAAATAGAAGTGAAAACCCTCGGTCTCGGGCTCTGCCACGAAGTTGCCGCGATCGAAACTGAACAGCAGATTGTAAATTGCCTGGCGGGCCGCTTCCTGCTCCAGGTCCGATTCAAAGGCAGCAGCGCTATCGCCGAAGACCGGGCTTGCAAGGCCTGTGCACAGAGCAAGCAACAGGAACGCCGCGACGCGCTTGTTTCTTAGAAGGGCCGGTGTCATAGGTGGCCGGAATTCAGGGCGGCCAGAATCAAAATCGACGTGTTGTACACGGTGTGGGCCAGGATTGTGCTCACCAGTCCGTAGCGCCAGAACAAAACCGCAAAACAAAGCCCGACGATAAAGAGCGCCGCCCGGGCTCCCGGATTGTGTGCAAGCGCAAAGAGCGCGTTCGCCACCAGAAGCGCTCCCACGGGGTGCACGCCCTTGCACTCCATGAAATATTGTAAACCCCCGCGATAAAACCACTCTTCCAGGATCGCCGTCAGAAGCCCGCTCGAAACCAAAAGAACCAAAAATGGAAACGTGAAGGCGCCCCCGTCCAGGTCAGGGCCTTCGGCCGGCGCCTGCTCCGGTTGTCCCAGGCGGCTCAGCGCAAAAACAAAAAACAGGGGCACAAAACCCAACAGGCCGGCCAGAATTGTGTGTTTGCCCCGCTTAAGAAGCGGCGGCCGTTGGGCCTGGCCTTCGGGAATCGCGGCCGAAAACAGCAGAAATAGCAACACATTGCCCAGGCCGGCGTAGAGCAGGCCGAAGCGCAAACGATCGAGCAGCCGGTTTGCATACGATGGCAATTCCGCAAAGGCCGCCGCCGGAAGCAGACGGTCCAGCGCATGTAAGAAGAAGAACAACAGCACGACCGAAATTACGGCCAACACGGCCGCCGGTCTGAGAGCGAAGAAACGACCCACGCGCCAGCCTTTTGCACGGGGAAAAAAGCATCAATTTTTTCGGCGCGCCTTCGATGATTAGAGAACGGGAATTTCTCGTTTAGACCGGCATGCTGCTCAAGAATAGAAAGCTCCTGCGACGGGTTGGCCTGGTGGGCCTTCTGTTCTGGAGCATGACTCTGGTCGCCAACGATGCCGATGCGCCCCCGCCGGCGCTGGGAGAACTGGACAACGCCAACGGACAGCTCCTCAGGCTACGCCGGGAGATCGCGGACAACCTTCGCTCGACGGCGCGCTTCGGCGGTCTTGAACACGAACTTCGTTTTGTACGCTATCGGGTTCAGGAAGGGGACAATTTTTTTGTGATCATGGCCCGGGTTTCCCAGGACGCGGCCACTCTGGCCTCGGCCAACGACCTGGCCAATCCCAATGCGCTTTTGCCCGGCACGGACATTCTCATACCCAATGCCCGGGGACTCTTTGTGCATTCCGAAGATCCGAACGCCATCCAGCGTCGCTTCGGTCGTGAGGTGGCGCTACTCAAGCAGAAAGGCGACCTCTGGTTTTTGCCCGGCCAGCGCTACAACAACGATGAGCTGCGCATCTTTCGGGGCGATGGCTTTCAATCTCCGTTGCCCAATGGGCGTATCACCAGCCGCTACGGCAGTCGCCTGGATCCTTTCACAAATCGCATGACCTTTCACGGCGGACTCGACATTGCCGCCGCCCTGGGCACGCCGGTCTACGCCAGTCGCGAAGGCCGGGTCGTGCGTGCAGAAACCGCTCCCGGCTACGGCCAATTGGTTGTGATTGAGCACGAGTACGGTTATCAGACTTACTATGGCCATCTTTCCGCGATCAAGGTTGCGGTGGGACAAACCGTTCCTGCCGGTCATATCATCGGATTGGTCGGTCGCACGGGGCGCGCGACCGGTCCCCATCTTCATTTCGAAGTGCGCGTAAACGGCCAGCGCACCAACCCGCGACTGGTCCACGGCATCACCGTTCCGTAGTTCTCAGGTCCTCAGACACCCGCGACCTGGTTCAGGATCTCTGCCGCGCCATCAATCTCTTCGTCGGTATTGCAGAAGTGCGGCGCGATACGCAGATAGCCGCCCCTCGAAGAAACGAACACGCCCGCTTTCACCGAACGCGATACGAATTCTGCCACTGCGGGCACCCGAAAACTCATGATGCCCGAACGGTTCTCGGGGGCAAATCGCAGGTATTGAAAGAATGCGGGGTTCAGCCGTTCCAGCAATCTGTCCTGCAGGCGCAGGTTCTCGCGCTGAATCGCCCCAACGTCGGGTTCCAAAAAGAGATCTTCCATGCAGGCCCGCAGGGCCACCGCAAGGGCGAGCGCAGCCGTGCTGTATTCGAACATGCGGCCATCGGTAAATGGCTGCCAGGTGTGATTCAAATAATCGTCACCCTGCTGCACAATATCCGCTCCGGCCAGGGTAACACTCAGGCGCGAGCGCAACTCAGGCGACGTATACAGAACCCCGGTGCCGATGGGGCCCATCAGCCACTTCCATCCCGAAGCGGCTACCGCCGCCAACCCCAGGCCCGGGGCGTCGATGGGGATGGATCCCAGGCTCTGGGCCGCGTCGATAATCAGGTCGACCCCACGGTCCCGGCAGAGCTGCGCCAGCCGGGGCAGGTCGGCCGCAAACCCGCTGGTGAACTGCACGTGGCTCAGGGCCACGATACGCGTACGGTCGTTGATCCGGGAGGTCAGTTCCTCAAGGGACCAGCCCCGCGGACAGCCGGTCGGAAGACTGCCCGTCGGATCGCTGTCTTCCAGAAGCACCAGCCGCGCACCCCGGCGCTCCTGCAATCGCCAGGGATAGTGGTTCGATGGATATTCGTGCACGTAGGATATGATCTCATCGCCGGGTTTCAGGTCGTACCCTGCAGCGATCAGGCTGAGTCCTTCCGCGGTATTCTTCATGAAACTGATGTCTTCGGCCGGAGCGGCGAGCAGGCGCCCGGCGATTTCGTGAAAGGCGCTCAGCGGGTTTCCGGTTTCGGCGAAGACCGCGATGCCGCGGCGCATATGCAGTTCCGAGAATTCCTGCTGAGCGCGCAGGGCTCCGCTGTAAAGCGGAGCGATGCCGCAATGATTCAGGTAGATGGTGCTTTCCTTGATGGGGAAGCTTTCCCGGTCCTTTCGAAATGCCTTCAAAATTTCCCTCCTGACTGCGGTTCCGGCGGCGGTTCGATCACCGCTATGGCCGGGCTCGTAACAAAGCGGGCCCAATCCGCGTTGTACCCGTGGACGAGCATCGTATCTGCGCCCCCGGCTTCCAGCAGGCGGCCCCCGGCGCCGGCATAAGCAATGATGCCTCCCCGGAGGTTATAACACGGTGGGCCACAAAATCTTTCGCCACCACGTGCAAGAAAGCGAGCCGAGCGATAGCCGGCGGCGCAATAAGCCACGATCCAGGTCGGCAACTTCGGCGAGCGTGATCGTTCTGCAAAGTCTTTAAGTTGTTCCACCTGCTCGGGATATGCGTTGGGGTGCACCCAAATACTGGCGGGAAGGGTGGAAACATTCTGTTCGGCCGGTGTTCGCACATCCAGCAGCAGTAACCGGGCCTGGCCCTCGGTGGCCGCGCGCTGCACTTCCAGGAACTCTTCGACCGAAATTTCCGTTACGCCGGCCCGCTGTGAAAAAGCCCGGCTCAATTCATCCAGGTTCGGCAATCGTTTCACCAGATTCTTTCCCGGTCGTTGAAGGAGCGGGATGCGCCGGGTTACTGTCCGGCGGGCGGTTCGAGCGGCAGAGCTATCAAAACCATGGTACGGCTCGCAGAAATCAAGTACAGTGTGTGCTCCGGTTCGAGTCCCAGGTCAAGCAGCACCGAATCCATCACCGCGTATCCCAGTCCGTGGCCGCCTCCGCTCGTGTCGAGATTCTCGATGAAGAAATCCTGAGCACGGCCCTGGGCCGCGTAGTCGCGAAACTTCCGACGGACCCCCAGGATGCGGCGCACATCGGATTCCAAAATTGGCGAGTCATTTGAAATCGTAATCCAGATCGAGTCCGGTGTGGTTTCGACGCGCAGATGCACAAAGACCTGCAAACGCCGTGCGAGGGCCTTCGTGCGAAACAGGGGCACCAGTTCGGGCTTCAAAGACAGTTCGTGCAGCGTAGGGCCGCCCGCCTCCGGCCGATCGCGCAAAATACGGTTCTCAAGTTCCAGCAGTTGCACGACGTCGACGGTGACGCCGGACAGATCGCCAATCTTTTTCAGCTGTCCCTCGATCAAAAGGCTTTCGCCCGAAAAGAAGACTTCCCGGAGCCAGTCATCAACTTCGCGGGGCGAAAGACCGGCCTCGGATTCCAGCAGGCGCGTGCGTGTCAGTTGCCAGATGATCAGGAACTTGTAATTCGCCTTAACCGCGTTTTTGAGCAGCTCGTCGGTGATTTGATAGAGCTCGGCCGTGCGGCCTTCGAGCCAGGTTCCGGCGGTTCTCTGGGCAATCAGATCCCGCACCTGAGCTGCCGCACGGCGCGAGTAATTGCGAATCAAAAACTGGTCCGCCATGAACGTAAAGGGACCCGTGGCGCCGGGGCCGGGTCAAGACAGAAAGCGCACCCGGTGTGGGGCCGATGGCCGGGAGCGCCTCAAGGGGCCTGAGAACCGTAAAAATCGATTGAAAGCCTGCGGTCCGGCCGTAATTCAGACGAAAATTAGAGAAATGTGTCCGATTTTTTTGGACGCGCCGACCGGAAGGGCAGGGGGCAAGCCCCCGTTTTTAGTAAACAACCGGTCGGAAACCACGCAAACAAAAGCACCGCATGAGACATAGAAAACGCCTCTCCCGGCTTCTGATACTGCTATTCAGCCTGTATGCCTGCTCGGCTTTCGCCCAGTCCGCGAACCGCCTGGATGTGGCCGTAGACAACGAATACATTCAAACCTATCGGGGAAGATTGGGCCAGTGGCTCATTCCCGGCGGCACCAGCTTTTCCGCCCTGGCAGCCCGTTTCGGGACCGAGGTTGAAGACATTCAGCTCATCAACGACGGCCAGCTCGATCGAAGCCGGATGACCTTCGTTCCCATGAGCCTGGATTACTACAATCGCATGGTCGCGGCCGGCCATGGTCGGCGGGTATTCACCGTCGATGAGCGGGCTTTCGTCTGGCCCATTGAGCAACCGAGTTATACTTCGCGTTTCGGAACCCGGGCCGGCGCCATGCATACGGGTCTTGATCTGGCCTGCCCGAGCAACACAGTTGTGGTGGCTGCCGATGACGGTGTCGTGATCCGGACCGGCTGGATGGGCGCCCTGGGTCAGGCCGTGGCGGTCGAACATGCTTCGGGAATCGTCACCTGGTATGGCCATAACAGTGTGCTCTTCCTCAAAGAAGGCGAGCAGGTGCGTCGGGGCCAGATCATTGCCTTTTCAGGAAGCACGGGTCGTTCGACGGGTCCGCACGTGCATTTTGAAGTGCGGTTCATGAATGTCTTTTTGAATCCGGAAGATTTTCTGCAACAGGGTCTCGCGCATCCCAGTCTGGTTATACGGGAAGAGTCTCCTCTGGAACTTCCGGAAGAGAGCGCCCTGCTCGGTCAACGCACCGGCACCGCCACCCCCTGACATGCTGACGGGGGTCTGGAACCCGCAAGTCCACGAGCAGCTCGTACGACTTCTGGATGGTCCGCCTGGACTGGCCGCCTTCGATTTCGACAACACATTGATCTTTAACGATCTGGGCGAGGCGGTCATGAACTACCTCGTGCTCCAGGCCTTGCTGGCCGGAGATCGCGAAGAATTCTGGCAGGGTTTGAGCGAAGAGCCGGTGCGACCGGACATCGACCGACTGCGCGGCTGGTGGAACAGCTACCGGGATACCGAAGACGAAAGCGACTATCTCCGTTTTGCGGATGCCCTGCTTTCCACGTATGATCGCACGTACCACGAAGTGGGCCTCGAAGCGGCCTATCGTTGGTCGCGCTTCATTTTTGCCTGGCAGAATGCTGAAGAGCTAAAAAAAATTTCGCGCCATGTCCTTGATGACGAACTCCTGCAAACGCCGCGCGAAGAGAAGCTACCCTCGGGATACGTTGTGAATCGTGGCATTCGGATTTATGCGGAAGTGAAACAGTTGATGTATGCGTTGCGCGAGCGTGGATGGGAGCTTCGTGTCGTGACCGCCTCGCCCCGGGAAGTCATCCAGGCAGTAATCGGCGACTGGGGACTGCAGCCCGAGCAGGTGCTGGGCATGCAGCTGTCCCGCGATAGCAACGGTATGCTTCTGCCGGAAATTCTGGAACCGATGCCTTTTCAAGCGGGTAAAGTGGAGTTGCTTGCCGCCGCCTGCGACGGGCGTCGCCCCGATCTTGCCATCGGTGATTCCAGCGGAGATCGCGACTTACTGGCCAGCGCCGGTCTGGGCATCCTGTTCGACCGCGGTTATCGGGAGTTGTGGGCTGCGCTCGAAAAGCAGGGTGTGCTCTTGCAGGAGCGACCGAACATAAGCGGTTGACCGTCTCTTTGAGTGCCGGCCAGTCGGGGCGATGACCCGACTTTCGATCGTTGGCGTACATCTTGGAAACGTAGAAGATGTGAGTCCCAGGGCGCGGGAGTGCCTGGCGGCTGCGAATCTTCTGATCTGCGAAAGCCGCAAAGAAGCTTCTCGCCTCTACCGCGCGTTGGGTCTGGTCTTCCCGGACTATCGCGAGCTTTCCGAACACACCACGGCCGAAGAACGATCGGCGCTCGTCGGAGAGATACTGAAGCACGATCGCGTGGCCCTTGTCTCCGATGCCGGCATGCCGGTCCTCGCCGATCCCGGTGCCGAAATCATCCATCAGGCGCGAGAACGGGGCATCGCGATTGAGGCCATCGCGGGGCCAAACGCCGCCCTGCTGGCCCTGGTCCTGGCCGGCCAGGGTGGCACAGGATTTCGCTTCGCCGGCTTTCCTCCCCGGAAAACCCAGGAGCGGCCGGTGTTTTTCGAGACGCTGGTGCGCTCCGATGTTCCGGTTGTGCTCTACGAGACCCCGTATCGGTTAAAAAAGCTACTGGGGGAATTGGCGCGCTTGCGTGCCCCGGGGCGATGGCGCGTCTTTGTGGGCGTCGGACTGACCACGGAAAAAGAGTTTACACTGGACACGGAACTTTCGAGTCTCCGGTCCAGGTCCGAGCAGGTTCCGGTGGGCCCGCCGGTGGTTGTGCTGTATCGGGACCGGTTTTTTTCAGGGGAATCGACGCATTCGGGGCGAAACTGAAAAGGACGATCGACGTTTGTGCCGATCATCGTGGCCGTGGCCCGGCAGCCCATGAACAACGGAGCACAAAAGAACACTTGAGCAGCCCCTCCGCAAAACCGGATCTTGCCGTCGCACCCGGGCGCACCGAACAGGCGGTCGCACCCCGGCCACGGGAGCCACGGAGCTCCGGGTCCCCCGCCCGTCGAAGCGTGTTGCGGGACTTCTTTCGCCGCCCGGTCCGGGCCCGTCGGTTTCTGGCCTTTGTGCCGGAACGCGACGAGCTGGCGGCCCTTCTGGAGTGCATGTACACCGCCCGGCTGATTCGCCGCCGCCATGAGGGGGTCGAAACCGCCATCGTGGTTCATCCGGACAACGCCCGCTTCGTAACCCAGGGCAATCTATTCGATCAGGTGATCGAAGAATGTGACCCGGCCCGGGCCCGACAGATTATCACCGAATCCGAAGCCGACATCCTGTATGTTCCTGGACGTGACCTGCGCAGTCACATCACGGCCTTTCTTTCCGGGGCCCGCATTCGCGTGGGCGGGGCACGCCTGCGGCTTCTCTCGCGATTGTTTCGCACCCACGCCATCCATCAACGCGGTGACCTTGAGAAACTGCGCAAGAAGGGCTTTGATTTGTTTCCGGAAATCACATCCCTGCGCATGAGCGGGGACCTGGCGCTTTCGCCGCGGGTGGAACTACCCGGACAACCCTTTGTCTGGTTGAGTCTGTTTGACCATCACGATCTGAACAATACCTGGCCCCCCGGTCATGTGGCGCGTCTGGCACGTTTGCTGACCGAACTGAAGTTGCGGCTGGTCTGCCCGGCGCCGGCCAGCATTGCCGAGAACCCGGCTCCCGGAGCGCCCCGGGATGCGCAGGTCGAGCTGTGGCGGGAGCAACGCGACTACATATTGCGGTCCGCACCCGATGTTGTGTTTCTGTACGGGCTCTGTCCCGAGGAACGCGCCGCGGGGATGAAGAGGGCTCAAGCGGTGGTAAGCCCGGCCGGTCCTGAGACCATTCTTGCATCTCTGTACCGCAAGCCGGTGGTTGTGTTACACGACATGAAGACCTTTCGAAATCATCCGGGGCACGTGCGCCCACCAGGGCTGCACGACGAGAGTCCGGTTAAGCCGGCCCGCCGCGCACTTGGACATCCCGGCAATGCGCTCGAGCTTCTGAGCGCGCCCGGCTTTCCGCTGACTTCCTACATTATTAAGCTGGCGAATTCTCTGGAGAAGCACATCAAGCCCGCCGTGGATCATTGCAACAACAGCTGCCCCACCTGCGAATTCCAGTCCTGCGTTGAGTTCATCTCACCGGAGCGCGTCTATGAGACCCTCAAGCGCGCTCTTTTGCCCTTCTGACAGAAAGCTTCTTGATCTGGCCCCCGGGCCTTCTACTATACGTCTGTGACGGTGCGGAACCCGGCAGCGGACTCCCCGGAGGACCTCAGAGACGAGCTGGAAGGCCGCCTCGATGACCCGGCCCTGCGGCCGGCCCGCCTGGGCGATTTTATCGGGCAGGAGCGCATCCGGGCCAAGCTGGACGTCGCCATCCAGGCAGCGCGCCAACGGGGCGAGGCGCTCGATCACGTGCTCCTTTCCGGACCGCCTGGGCTCGGCAAGACCACCCTGGCCAGCATCATCGCTGCAGAACGGGGGTCTTCGTTTCATTCCACCAGCGCGCCGGCCATCACCAGACCGGCCGATCTGGCGCGTTTGCTCACCTTGCTTGAGGATCGCGACATTCTATTTATCGATGAAATTCATCGCCTGGGACGCAGTTGTGAGGAGATCCTGTATCCGGCTATGGAAGATGGCCACATAGACTTCATTATTGGTGAAGGTCCGACCGCCCAGAGCGTTCAGCTGTCGCTCAAACCATTTACACTCATCGGGGCGACCACGCGTTCGGGCATGCTCTCTGCTCCGCTCAAGTCGCGTTTTGGCATGGAGTTCAAGCTTGAGTTCTACGACACCGACAGTCTGAGTCGCATTGTGGCCCGCACCGCGGGTCTGCTTGGTTTGAATTTCGATCATCATGCGACCCGCGCGACCGCCGCGCGTTCTCGCATGACGCCGCGCGTGGCCAACCGGCTTGTGAAGCGCATTCGAGACTACGTGACTGTCGAAGGACGCACGCACGTGGATGAAGATTTTGTGCACGAATGCCTTTCGCGCCTGGGCGTTGATACTCTCGGCCTGGTCGAACTGGACCGCCGTTTGCTGCGTCTGATGATCGAACGCTACAAAGGCGGACCGGTCGGATTGCGCACTTTATCGGCCCTGGTGGACGAAGAGGAGCGCACGCTCGAAGAAGATCACGAGCCTTTCATGCTGCGTATGGGTTTAATGGAAAAGACCGCCCAGGGGCGAATGGCCACCCAGAAGGCGTACGAACACCTGGGCCTGCCGTATGCTGGGACCCGAGATGAAAACCCGCAACTTTTTTGAAGCATTTGAGCCCCTCTCGGTAGATGACGAGGATCGCCGTTTGGTCCTGGCCGCAGCGCCGGTCCTTTTTCTCTTTGCGCTTTTCTTTGGATATCAGTACCACACCACCATTTCGCCCATGCTTTCGGAAGCCGGCGCCGTGAGCCTGAACGATCAGGAACAGGCGCGCAACAATCGCATTTATCCGGTCCTCGTGCAGCAGGAGTACAGCCCTTCGCCCCGTTCAAATCAGATTCGTGCTCTGAGCGACGTGACCGCGGAAGGCACCGGGGGCATCACCCTGAGCCCGGGTTTTCATACTCTGAGTGACGACGACACTCTGGAATTGGGCCGGGCCGGCCAGCCGGTCGCCGCCAGCACTGCCGGCCAGATAGAACGGCGACCGGAAGGACCGGGACAGACCGAAGAGCGTCAGGCCGACCTGCAAGGCGCGTCGGGGGCCCTCTCCGGTCCGGGCATGCACTTTCGAATCCCCGCCAACTATCGTTTTCAGGAAGACCTGGCCCTGCGCTACGATGGATCGTCCATTACTTCTGTCGCGCGGGAGCAACTGCCGGGTTATGAATATTTTCGTAAGATGCTCCGTCAGATTCGCGAGAATTTTTCGCCGCCGGGTGTGAACTACATTCTCTACGATCGGTTCGGCCACATCATCAACCAGCCGATCAAACCCCAGGTTGTGCCGGTGCAATTTGCTCTCGACCGCGATGGCAATGTGATCGATGTACGACTTGGACCGAATATCGGCCAGGCGCATGTGAATGACGCCTGCCTGGAAAGTCTGCGCGATCGCAACTTCGGCCCTCCACCGCCCGAGGTCTTCACGCACGGGAACATCTTCGGAATTAACTTCATCTTTCCACCGGTATTCAGTCGACTCTGATGGCGCAGGTCTCGCTTTTCGAACACGAACTCGATCCAGGCGAGGTCCTGAAGCTCATTGCCGGCGCAAAACTCTGCCTGCTCAAATTTCTTTCCGCCAATGACCTGGGGCTGACCGGTTCGCATCAGGCCGGCATCTATCTTTCGGCCCAATCCTGGCGCTTCTTTTTGGACGGGCCCGGACACGAAACCCAAAATCAGGAGCAGACTGTGCGCGTCGATTGGGGGGACGGTGCGAGTGAAGGCTGCTTCAAGTGGTACGCCTCGGTGCGCGAGTACCGACTGACCCGGGTCCGCGATTACTTTCGCAATCATGAAGATGAGTTTTTGGGGGCCCTATTCCTGCTGCTCGGCGGCGAAGATCAGCGTGAGGTCAGCGCGCGGGTAATTACCGACGAGCAAACCATCGAACAGGTACTGAACTTTTTTGGGATCACGCCGGCCGATACCGGCGGCCTGCTGGATTTTGATCTGGACGAGCGCCTGCGTCCCGAGTGTGAGGCGTATCTCAAAGAAACCGGCGCCGTATTTCCGGACAGCGATCATCTTTCGCGTCGGGCCCAGCGTATCTTTGAGCAACTCTACGAAACCGGTCGGAGTTCCATCGCGCGTCCTCCGGCCGATCCGGACGACGCCATCGTGCGGCTGGTCGAGATTGAATACGCACTGTTCCGGTTCCTGGAACATGAGATCTATCGCGGCCATCTTGCGACACCGTTTGGGGATGTGACTGAACTTCTGGGCGTCGCTCTCGAAATCATCAATCGGCGCAAGAGCCGGGCCGGTCGCTCTCTGGAGAATCACCTGGCTTACATCTTCGATCGCTTTGGGCTTTCCTACGGCACGAACGAAATTACGGAAGGCCGCAAGCGACCGGACTTCCTGTTTCCAGGCATCAATGAATACCACGATCCGACCTTCCCGACGGATCGTCTGCTCTGCCTGGGGGCAAAGACCACCTGCAAGGATCGCTGGCGGCAGGTCTTGAGCGAAGCCGATCGGCTCGGCACAATTCACCTGTTTACCCTGCAGCAGGGCATTTCTTCGGCCCAGCTCGAAGAAATGCACGGCGCGGGCGTGGTGCCGGTGATCCCGGCCGACTTTCATAAGCTTTGCCGGCCCGAAGACCGCAGCCGTCTATTAGACCTCCGAAGCTTTCTGGAACTGGCCCTGGAAAGAAACGGCCGGCGGTCCGAGCTCCCTTTTGGGAGTCCCTAACCGTACAGAACAGAATGTTCCAGCGATCGTTCTGGTGGCCGCTGGCGTTTGTCGGAATGAAAGCGAACGCAAAGAACGAATTCCGGGCCGACAAGCGGCCCGGAATGGTCAGCAGATCAGTGAACTGTGTAGGAATCCCAGCTGGTGGCCCAATCGGATGTGCTCACGCCATTGCGTTCGCTTCCGGTGTACGACGGGAGTTCGCCCCCCAGTTGTACTTCTACCGCACCGCCGTCGGCGGCCGTGATTACGCCTGCATGCACAGCAGATACGCAAATAGCGGAGTCGGTGGTGTAGGTGTCGCTACCCCATACGGAACCGCTGGTGCAACCGGCCGGACACTGAACAGTGAACGCGGTTCCCGCATCGCTGAAGCGATCGTCGTCGGCCTTGGTGCGGCACTCTACCGGAATTCCGCCCTTACAGGCACCCAGCAGGGCGCCCACTGTTAGAACTGCAACAATGAGTTTGATTCTCATAACTTCCCCTTGCGCACGGGCCGAAACCCGTACAGGCTTTTTGATTTTCTGTAACCGTTCGGTGCCGACCGGGGCCGGAACCGTCAGAATAGTTTACGGACTGAAAATATTGGAGTCGGGCCTCTTGCTGTAAACCCCAAAACTTGGCGTCGGTCACCCGGACGCGCTTTTTCCTGCGCTTCGCACGAAATCAGCCCATCTGCAATTTGCGCAGTGCAAAATCGGCGCCGCGCGTGCGCGCGATCAGGAGGAACTCCTGAGGGGCGCTGTAGGCCCGCAAAAAACGCACCTGGTATCGGTCGTCCACAAGCAGCGGTTGCGGGCGGGAAGGGCCGGAATCGAAGCTGTCGGAGAAGATGAAGCTGGCTTCCTCGTAGGGAAGTCCGGAATCGAAGCTATCGCCGTCGGCCAGAGCCCTGCCGGAAAGCCAGGGATAGAGGGCGACCCGCGCCAGCAATCCCGGATACCAGTCCTGGGCCTGGCCCGTGTGGCCGACAATCTCAACGCGCAGGTGTTTTTCCGGTTCTTTCTGGCGCCTTTCGACGCCCGGCATATGCTGATTGCTCATGCCCAGGGTGACATAAGTGCGGCCACCTTCAGACCCCGCAAACTCCACCACGGCCAGGGGTGGATAGGTGCGATCCTGCAAGGCGTAGTACTGCAGATGCGGGCCGTAGCTCTGTTCGTAGTGGGCCAGCAAGCGATCGCGAAAGGCGGGCCAGTGCTCCGGTTTGGCCCTTTGGTCCCAGAAGCTCAGGTTTTCTTTCAGGCGTTCGTACAGCGCGGATGATGGCCCGGGCAGGGGAACCGTGCCCGCATCGGCCGCGAGGGCCTCACGGGCATAACCCTGTAAATCGTTTTCGCCCGACCAGGGCGGCAGAATCGCCTCAATCTGCCCGTCACGATACAGGGTGACGCCCGTACCTTCCTGAAACCAGACCAGGTCCAGCTCGGTACGCTCGGGTTCGGAAAGCCCGTCGGGATGCTTGCAGGCGCCGGCGTGGAGCAGCGGCGCCTGGCCGAGCCGCATGGACTCCCGATCGGGCTGGTCCGGCGCCGGCGCCAGATTGCGCACCCACACCGCCCGCAGTTCGTCCAGGTTTTCGTCGGTCGGGGCCAGATAGAGGTACACCGTGCGCCCATCGGATTCCACCGTCGCCACGCGGGTGCCGTACGGGTTTTCTTCGCGTAGCAGGATTTTGGGACCGTCGGAATCCATGCGATAGGGGCCCGGCATCGGCCCCGGGCGTCAACCAGAGTGGGGGCGCTTGACAGGCGTGTGGCGAGGCCCGAAACGGCCTGTATGTCAGCCGAGCCGGTCCTGATTTCAGGCACGCTGTTTGAAAACGTGCTCCATCGCGCGCGCACCTCGCCGCGCCGGCGCGCCAATTACAATTTCCACGAGAACGACGAAGCCAACCCGCATCGATTCCTGAACGTCATGCTGGCCGATACCTACGTCACACCGCACAGGCACAGAACGCCACCCAAGTCCGAATCCTTTTTGGTTTTGCGCGGTCAGATCGCGTTTTTTACATTCGAAGACGACGGTCGAATTCGCAGCTGCCATGTGCTGGGCGAAGATCGTTCCGAGATGGGCATCGATATCAAACCAGGCGTCTGGCATACCTTAGCCGTGCTCTCGGACTACGCGGTCTGCTACGAAGTCAAACCGGGGCCGTATCGTTCAACGGATGATAAGGAATTTGCGGTCTGGGCCCCGCTGGAGCGCACAATCCGGGAACGGGTCGATCGGGAAATTCCCGGGCATGACTTTGGTTCCAGGGCCAGCCTCGATCAGTCGGAGTATCTGGCATACCTGAAAGAGGTGGCCGCCCATTCCCTGCACTCAGTTGAATAAGAAACTACCTCTGCTGGCGGTCGTCTGCCGGCGGGGTGGGCGCATACGGCATGCGATCGTCTGCGGGAAACGGACAGGCTTTGGGCTCGTCCGCGCAGCGCAAAAGGGCCACGGTGAGCGTTCCGTAGCACCGTTCCGAATAGTGGGAGATATCGCGCCAGTAATCGCAACGGTTCAGATTCTCGTATCCGTTGTAGACAGGCAGTTCCGCTGCCCCGACGGCTCGCAAGGACCGGAAGTAACGCGACCAGAATATGCCCGGGTCTTCCAGGGCCGCATAGACGCCGGTCCGATAGGTGGGATGAACCGGCGCAATCCAGAGCACGACCCGGTCGGCACTGGCGTGGAGTCGATCCAGGATTTCGCCCATCAAACCAAGGAAAGGCAATTCAGGATCATGACTGGAAAAGATCGTGTTTTGTATTTCCTGAAACATGGGCTGCGCCGTCGCACTTTCTGCTGCCGGCAGATCTTCGGAGGGGTGATCGTCGTAAAGCGAAGGCGCCATGACAATGGGATTCCGGAGCAACTCGGCCGCCAGGGATGAAGGCGCTGGATAACGTTGACCGCTGTAGAGTCGTACGACCGCACGGGACCACGAAAACGAATACCGCACGAGGGTCAGGTTCCGGCCCGGGAACATTTGCAGGCGCGTTGCCATCGGCAGTCGTTTCGCGTACCGATCCAGGAATTCTTCCGGGAAGATTCCGTCACGCAGCCGCTCTCGGGTCAGAGAGGAATTGTAGAGCACAAAAGGCGAAAGATCAAAGGCAATCAGATGCGGTCGCACGCCGGAAGCCGCCAGGCGGTCCAGAACCAGAAGCTGGCTGGCAAGGTCCGGCCGGGGCAGGGCCAGGCGGCTTTCAAAGTCGAATTGGGCGAGCATTTCTTTTTCGCCCACCGAAAGCAAAGGATCGACCGGAGCAAACGGGAGAATGCCAAAGGCCAGCGAACGCGAACTGCCGAGAAAAAAGACCGGCTTGCCCCGGTTTGCCTGACGCTGGTGATCGCGCAAGACGGCGTCCGCAAAAGCGGCCAGCACCTCAGCGTGTCCGGGGGATCGACGGCCGGAAGAGAAGAACGGCTCAAAGCGGCTGAGCACCTCTAGCGCACAGAACAAGACCAGAAGGGCCGGGAAAAGATAGAGAAGCTTGCGCATGCTTGCCCGGATTTGCGGCGGCCGGCCCCACCCCGCGCTATCGTTTGGAATTAGACGGTCAGGGTCTCGCGACTGCTGACTTCGGTAATGCGGTTGGCGTGATCGACGTGCACCACGGTGGGCCGGTAATCCTCGGGTACGTCTGCCGGATCGAAGTGGCCGTAGGCGATGATAATGATCAGATCGCCGGCCTGGCCCAGGCGCGCCGCCGCCCCGTTCAGACAGATCACGCCGCTACCAGGTTCACCACGAATGGTATAGGTTTCCAGCCGGGCCCCGGTGTTTACGTTTACAACGGCTACTTTTTCGTACGGTCGCAGACCGGCGGCTTTCAGGAGGTCGGCATCCACAGTCAGACTGCCTTCGTAATGCAGGTCGGCCTGAGTGACCGTTGCGCGATGGATTTTCGATTTGCACAGAGAAATCAGCATGGTCGGACCCCCGGAGGTGCTCTGGTCGGACGATTACTCGCTAAACTAACAATGCTGGTACAAAGCGTCCCGCGTCAAGTTCCAAAACACGGCCCAATTCTGGCAAAAATTTGCCGGCTTCGGTCAGGGGCGGACTCCGCCCAAATGCTCAGTGCGCGCTGGCCTGCTTCTGGTCGCGCTTGCTCACGTAGTCTTCGGTAAACGGGATCTCGACCCGGGCCACGGTGCGATCGGGCATGGTGTAGATTCGAAAGAGGGCCGGATCAAGTTCGGCGCCCTTCATGAGAATCATGATCAGGGCAATGCCCAGGCCCGCGCCCTCGGTGTTGTCCATGTTGTCCATGTAGAACTCCGCGATGTCGTTGTAGCCCATGGACTTCTTCATTTTTTCGCGCAGGCGCCGTTCTTCTTCGGCCATGATCGGCGTGTTGTTAATGACTTCGATGCACATGCCGGTATCGTCGTAGGTCAGGTTGACCTTAACGTAAATGCCCCGCTCCACCAGCTTGTGTCCGTAAGATTCGTTCATGTCATCGGAGAAGGCCTCTTTGAAGAGGGCTACACCCCGCTCGTAGTCTTCCGGATTCATGATATCCAGGCCGCTTTCCTCGAAGAAGAGGCGTTTCTGGTTGGCTTTGACGCCGTTGATTGCCAGTTCTTTGGTGATCGTATAGGTCATCTCGATCAGGTCGGCGCGATCGACCTTCTCAAGGATCAACTGAAGGGTGTGATTGATGAACCGCTCAACCTTGTGATTGATACGGCTCGACTGCAGGGTGAGTTCGCTCGACTCATTGACCCGCAACTTGATATTTTGTTCCAGTTCAAAAAAACTCTTGGCCATCACCCACGGCCTCCAGGCAGACTGGGTTCTTCTATTTTCGGAAGAAACGAACCCGGAAAAGAAACATTAATACCGATCTACCAGGAAAGGGACGGGGCCCTCAGGGCACAAGGCCTTTTCGTCGGAGCTGAGAATGGTGCCGGCGGGTAAGCCAGGCGGCGACCGCATACAGGAGGCAGCCGGCGATCGGAAGCCAGAGCCAGGCCACTCCCAGATTGGCATACAGGGTCGTTCGTTCCAAAACCGGAATGGCGCCCCGAACGATTGCGGGGCTACCAAAGGCCGGCCGCTGTCCGGGAGAAAACCCGATCGATTGCGCGCGCGGATCGAAAAGGGCGGAAAGACCGCCGTTGGTGGCGCGCACCAGGCTGCGACGGAATTCAACCGTGCGTACCCGGGAGAGGGAAAGATGCTGGCGCGCCTCCAATTCTGAATCGAACCAGCCTTCGTTTGTGAGATTGACCAAAAAGTCGATGGGCATTTCGCCCTGAAACTGTTCGCGAATCAGGCCGTTGTTCAGGATTTCAAAGCAGATTCCCGGGGCGAAGTACTTCCGCGGCGCCCCCGATTTCTTAAAGGAGTACGGGATTAGAATCGCCCGCCCGCCGGGATAGAAGCGGCTCTCCCGCAAGGCTGCGGGCAAAAAATCATGCAGGCCCAGCCGCCGCACCAGTTGCTCACCGGGCACGTACTCACCAAAGGGCAAAAGGTCGTTTTTGACGTAGAGCCCGCGCCGGGCGCCTTCGGGATCGAGCAGGACGGCCGCATTTAAGGGCTCCACCCGGGTTTCTCCGTCGTGGGGCGTTCGGCCGTAGCGCAGGGCGACTTCGCTTGCAAAGACGCTTGCCCGAAATCCCTGGGCCAGCTCGGTCAGGAGTGCGCGCATACCCGAGTGATACAATCCGTGGCGCTCGTGAATCGGAGAGTCGTCGCTGCTGTAGTACGGGATCGCCGACTCTCCGAGCACGATCAGGTCGACTTTGGTTGTGGTGCGGAGCTTGCGGGCCAGGGCCGGCAGAACCCGATAGACGATCTCGTCTATCTGCTCTTCAGCCTGTTCGTCGCGGAGCGGCCTTTCGAGCGGTGCGGCCGGTTGTAGAATGGCGACCAGAACCGTGGGCGTGTTCTTGAGTTCGGAAGCCGTCAGACGATCCAGGCCAAAGGCGGTCGCATACAGGAGCGGGATCCAGGCCAGCTGCAGGGAAATCTGCACCACAGGCGAAGGCCGGTCCGATCGCGCTTCCCGATGTGCCCGGACGAATCCCAACAAGACGCCGGCGAAGGCGAATTGAACGAATGTTAGCAAGCCGGCGCCGCCCAACTCCGCCAGCTGCAGAATCAATCGGTCATGCACGAACAGGTCACCCCAACGCCAGAAAAACAGACTGGGCGTGAACAAATCAGCGAGGGTAGCGATGGTTGCACAACGAAGCCAGGTCGGGACCCGGAGGTCTCGCCATCGTTCGGACCAGCCAAAAAAAACGATGAAGCCGGTATACTTGAGCTGAAGAAAGGGCGCCGTTGCGAGAAAAACCAGAAGGGCGCTTGCGAATTCGGTTTCGGCGTAGCGCTGGATGGTGCCGACCAGCCAGGGGAAAGAGAGCACCGAAAGAAAAAAGGAGGACAACAATCCGGCCAGCACGAGTTTCGTTGTGCTGTCGCGATGCCTTCGGGCCAGCCAGCAGATAGGGACCGGGGCCAACCAGGCCAGGGGCGCCCAGCCAAATGGCTCGAAGCTCATGGTGGCCAGGCCCGCGCCCAAAAAACTCAAAGCGACAATGCCCGCATACTCGGCCGTGCGTGGTCGACTGGCGAACAGGGAGATCAAGAAATCCATGTACGGACCGCTGGCCAGCCAACTCTTTGAAGAAGCCCGACAGGATGTGTATCGCTACAGCCCCGAGCCGTTTCGCCTGGCATCGGGTAAGGAGTCGCATCACTACTTTAACTGCAAGAAGATAACGATGATCCCGGACCGCCTGCGGTTGCTCGCGCTGACCCTCCGGGACGAAGTCCTGCCGGCGCACAAGCTGCAACCGGTGGCGGCGGGCGGACTAACACTCGGGGCCGACCCGATCGCGATCGCCTACGCGCTGGTTTGTGCGGAGCGCGGCCAGATTGTCTACCCGCTGATCGTGCGCAAGGAGCGCAAGGACCATGGCACCGGCAAACAAATCGAGGGCGAACACGTGACCGAAGGGGAAGTGCTTCTGATCGATGACGTGGTGACTACCGGAGGCTCATCGCTTCAGGCGCTCCACACCCTGCGCCAGGCAGGTTACCCGGTAGCCCATGCCTTTGCGATTGTGGACCGCGAGGAGGGCGCCCGCGAAGCGCTCCAGGCCGAGGGAGTCGAATTGATTGCGCTATTTCGAAAGTCGGACTTCGCCGGCAATGCGGATCAGGGGGCGCGGCCGTAGACGCGCTCTGTCAGCGTATCGATGGCTTCTTTCAGTCGATATAGCTCCGGATGATTGGGGTTGGCCGCGCCGATCTTGGTGTAAGCCGTTTCGCAGTCGGCGAGGACCCGCGAAAAGTCGTCGTGTTGCGGGGTCTTCTGCAGCCAGGCCAGCAGCACATGAAAGAGTTCGCGGCGCAAAAGAATGCGCACCGTAAAGAACGGACCGAGCGTGCGAAAACTGTGCTCCCAATTCGTCTCCTTGCCACCCTGGTCTTTCTCAAAGTTCTGCCAGGCCGGCGCGTCGATGGCACGCCGCTGCGGTTCCGGCCCCGACGGTGCTTGTGGCCCGGTCGGTGATTCCACGGCGTGTGTCGCGCGGCGGTCTATCTCAAGCCAGGTGCGTTCTTCAGAGGATGGCCCGGGAATCGCCGTGGTCGCTTCCACGGCCTCGGCGCGCAGTAGCTCTTCCAGGTCCGAAAGCCCCACGAAAAGACGGGTCATGCGCCCCAGGGTCGTGGCTTCTACGGTGCTCATGCGCGCTTCGTAAAGTTTCTGGATGTCCTTCTTGGACGGAACGCTGTTGAAGCGCGTTTGGTATTCATTTTGCAGAGCGGCCTGGAGCCGTTCTAAAAGCACGGTGATGATGCGCCAGTCCCGGGCCACGAAGCCCTCGGTCTTGCGGTGCACCGGCAGGTGGGTGGACTCCAGCCGTACGCAGGCCAGGCCGCCGGTCCGGCAGGCGATTGCCAGGTGAAGTTCGGCTTCGGTGGCGCTGATCTTTTTTTCGCGGGCGACTTCATCGGTGGACGGGATGCCCGCGAAGAAATCCTCTCCGACTCCGCGGGCTTCGGAAAGATTCCTTTCGGAGACGCACTTTGTCAGGCCCAGTTCGTTGTGTCGTCGACGCAACTCTCCGGGCGCAGCGCCGGGGACCGCCGGCAAAGTCGGCTCAAATACATTCGAGGTGTCACCGGTAAGATCAATTTCCATTTCCGTTTGCATGGTAAGCACACCCTGGCCAGGAGCCGCACTCCATTAGACGAAGCGTTGACCGGTTTTATTTAGGAATTTGCATGCGCGAACGTACGCGCTTCTACGTAGCGGGCCGGCTGGCCGGCACAAACGGGAACGCGCATCGCCCGGGCGTGAAACGACGAGCGGGTTTGCCTGAGACTTAGAGCTGGCGCAGGGCGTCGGGTCTCGGTTTGGTCGATTTGCCCATGAGCTGCTTGCGCTTCTCGATGGCCTCACGGGCGCGTCGCTCCAGGGCGTCCACGTTGTCGGAGTAGCGTTTGTATTCACCCTCCCGGGAGGATGTGCCGGAGATCTGCACGCCCAGCAGAAGATCGCCATCTTTGCTTTTGTAGGCCGAGCGAATCAAACCGTAGAGGGTGACCGGCGCCTGCATTTTGAAGAACAGATCGAATGTAAAACCGTTCTGGCGAACAAGATACTCTTTGAGGTCTTTGTGGCTGATCAGAACCTTGATGCCGCCCCGGGAAACATTGACGACCTCCTGGCGTTCTTGAATGAGAACCGTGTTTGAGTCCCGGATACGATCCACCATTTCAAAGGCCGTCTGTTGCAACTCCAGAGCGCGGTCGCGCTCGAAGTGCTCGGTGCGTGATTGGATTTGAATGTAGCCCAGTGGTATGCGCGAGTTGTCATGGGTGAGATAGACGACCGGCACGATGATCTCGGATTTGACCTTGGCGTGGTTGTACTCGTGGATGCGCTTTTGTAAGGCATCGTCCAGAAATTCGGCATAGTCGACGAAGGCATCGTCGAGGGCCGTATAATCGCCAGGGTCCTGGGTGTTGCGGACGAATAACGAGCGTCCGGTTTTTCGAATTTCGTCGAGAATGGTGCCGCGTTTGCCAAAGACATCGATCTTGACGACGTCGGCCTGGCCCTTCAGAGTTTGCTCGTAGGTGGAAAAGTTAACTTTGACTGAAGTCGGAATATTATAGAGCGAAGCGTCGATGGTGTGCTTGGAGGCCCGGATGTTGGAAATGTGGGCTTCGCCATCCTGCACCGGGATGCGCAGAGCCGAACGCTCCTTGCGGGCGATGGCCGCCCCGGTGATCATGACCTCGTACAGATTGCCTGACCCGGAGTGTCGGGCGACCATACATTCCAGATGAATGTAGCGGCCCAGAATGCGAAAGAGCGTGAGTTTTGTTCCGTCTTCGGGCTCGTATTCGCCCATGTCGACCGAGAGGTTGCGCGGCGGTTCGTAGCCGGCAATCTTGACCCGGTAGGGTGGGTCAAAGCCCTTCACAAACAGATAATGCTGCGACAGGTGTTTCTCGATCAGATACTGGATCTTGGCCGGGTCTTCGAGTCGCTCGAGTTGCCGCGCGTCTTTTCGTTTGTGCTCCATTCGGAATGAGCCTGGACTTCGTATCTATCGGGACGATTCGACGCTTGCAAAGCATTTTTGGCGGGGTCAGGGGCCGAAAATTTTGGGCAATACGGAGGTGCCAGGGGCCGACACCGGCTCCCAAAGGTCGGGCTCGGTCAGACCTTTGAACCCGCGCTCGCCAGCCCCCGGAGCGAGCGCAAGATTCGCCCTCGCTGCGCTTCTTATGCGCGCCACGCGGGGCACAATTCGCCTTATCCCGAACCTGGGGTTCGGGCGAATTGTGTCGTGGCTCGCGTGACTCGGGAGCTTTGTTCCGCGCGAAGGTAAGCGTTGCTCCCTGCGGGTCGCACCGGCGGGTTCAAAGTGCGCCTCCAATTAGCAACAAACCGAGGCGCACTTTGCCATGCGCGGTGAAAGTTGTCCCAGGCAGCGCGCTGCTCTGCTGCCGTCTTTGGTTGTCGACGCTGCGCATTCTGGATGCTGGTAGAGTTTCGGACCAACTGGGATGAGCGGGTTCATTGCGTTTGCTCGAATAAGAGCTGCGCCAGCGTCTGCCGGTGGAGCCGGTCTCGTTTCTGTACCGTCTACCCCCGGCGGCGAAGGACTTTGTGCCAGTCAGGCCGCGGTGCGTTCCCCACATCTGGCGCGGCGCCGAATTGCCTGTCCCAGGCATCGGTTATAATGAAATCATGGCCCAGTTTTCCAATCCCCATGATCGGCTGATCCGCGGCCTATTTCAGGAAACCGAACAGGCGGCTTCGTTTCTTCGGGCGACACTGCCGGCCGATGTGGTGCAACTGCTCGATCTCGAACAGCTGCAGATTTTACCGGGCACGTTTATTTCTGAGGAACTCCGGGAAAGTCGGAGCGACCTTTTGCTCCAACTGCCTCTTTGCTCCGGTGAAAGGGCAAACATCTACGTGCTTTTCGAACACAAGTCGTACGTCGATCCCGGCGTGTTTGTGCAACTGCTCGGTTATCTGGCCGAAATCCACAAGCGGCAGTTTGCAGACACAGGCCGGCTATCGGTCGTGATTCCGTTTGTGTTCTATCACGGGGAGAAGAGCTGGAACCTGGGCCGCAGTTTTGGAGCTAGCTTCCATCTCAGTGCCAAAGAGCACCGCGTGTTTTCGGAATACATCGCGGATTTCCAGATCGCACTATTCGAACTGAACGATGCAAACCTGGATACGATGATCCGCGATGCCATCCTGCGGGCAGTGCTGGGTGTTATGAAAGAGATCCGCTCGCCGGACTTTCCGGAGCGGCTGGTTCCCCTATTGCGCGGACTTGCGGAAAGCCGCGATCCTTCGAAAAAGCTTGCGCACTCCGGAGTCTGCTTATCTATATTATGAATACCCGCGAGCAAGAATCCACCGACGAAATCCAACGAGCACTCATTGCGGCCCAAATACCGGACAACGAGGAAACCATGGCAACCATCGCAGATCAACTACGAGAACAAGGCAAAGCCGAGGGACGTACCGAAGCAAGGATCGAAACGGCGCGCGCCATGCTCGCGCGCGGCATGGATATGGAGACCGTGCTCGAGATTACCGGCCTGGATCGGGAGTCGCTGGAGGGGGCGCCTGAGGCGGGGTAATGCCCGCCGATGGACTGCGTGTTTGTGCGGCCGCCATACCCCGGTCGATGTGCGGCCTGCAGCGGGCGAAGGGACTGGCCACCAGGTCTGCGAGTCGGATACATACGATTCCGCTATCGACCGCGGCTTTCGTCTAACCTTGATTTGCTTCCCTGGAAAAAGGCTCTGTGTGCAAAATTCAGGCTTGTCCTTCCCTGGTTGGCTGCCGAATATGGGGCAACTCCCCGCAAGACCGTCCAATGTGCGTGATTTTCAGGCATTTGCCTGATTTTCGGGCAGATTGCAAGGAACCGGGAAGCCGGGAAGTGCCTGATTCGTTTCGGGGGTCCTGCAGGGAGCGCTTGAGAGGAAGAATAGCGATTCTTTCGGGCCTGGCACGGAACGTGCATTGGTTCAGGCTCAAGCAGCATAATGGAGGATTGAGCTATGCTGAAAAAAACTATAGCAATCAGTCTGGTTCTCGGTCTCGTATCTACTCCCGCGTTCGCGCAGGACGATGAACTGCCCGATGCCAGCATAGACGTTGAGCTCGCATTCGTATCGAACTACTTGTTCCGCGGATCCGACCTCTTCGCAAACCGGGCCGTTCAGAAGGGCGAGTCGCTCGGAAGCCATACCGGTGCGTGGGCCTTTCAGCCCTCTGTGACGTTTAACACGCCGGTCAGTGGGCTGTACTTCAACATCTGGGGGTCTTTCGCCATGCAAGGTCGGACCGACCAGGACGTGGATCGCGTGCTGCAAACCAGCCCGGGTGGCGCAGATTTGACCTCAGCGGGTTCTGTCCCGCTGGCCAGCGCCTATACTTCCGGGTTGCCGACCAGCCTTAATGCTGCGGTCGAAGCACAACGGGCCGGCGCTACAGCAGGCTTGCCTGGCTACTATGCGGAAGCAAACGGTCTCGAGCGGCTGGACGAAATCGACCTTACTATAGGCTATGCTGCGGAGACTACCGTAGGGACGATGGGCTTCGGTTACGTTGCCTACACTCTGGTGAACGATCGATATCCTGGAAACTCAGGCTTTGACGAGATCTTTTTCAGCTACGCGCTGCCCCAGTTGCCCGAATTGGGTCTTACGGTTTACACGGTCGTGGACGGTCTGGATTATACAGACAATCAGACGCCTTCGCATGCGGCCGGAGCAGCCGGCGTAGCTGCAGACGTCGCTCGAAGCACGCCTCAGAAAAGCTCCCAGTATATCGACCTGACGTACTCCAGTGGATTCGAAGTCGCGGAAAACATCTCGCTTGACTACAGTTTCGGAGCCGGCTACGGCCGCCAGGAGCGTGTTCAGGCTCTGCGCGATCTGCATGCGGGCATCACATTAAACGCCTACGGATTCTTCGTCGGATATAATGTTGTGCAGCGTCAGGACTGGCGCTTCTTCGACACCGACGCGATCGGGACAGATGACGGAAACATACCGGCGTGGGTTGTTGGTCGATCCACTTCCACGGATGGCCTGGTTGGTGATCCGGGGCAAACGACCGGTCCGATCAATACAACTTTCAATTCAAACATCGCGACCCTTGCTGCCGCAACGTCGGGAGTGTCCGACTACGGTGCCGCGTCAGGCGGAGCCGCAACCTACACCCCGCGTCAGAAACTGCCGCGCACTCTGTGGTATGTAACTGTGGGTTACGGCTTCAGCATCTAAGTCTTCGCAGAATTTGGTTCTCGAAACCCGGGTTGGCCACAAGCCGCCCGGGTTTTTTCTTTCAAGAGCGCCCGGGTCGTTGTTATTCCGGAAGCTCCTTCATGGGCTCTGCATCATAACCTGGCGGTCTGGCTTTACGGCGAAATTTTGTGAGGCGGTGCAAAAAACCGGTCCGATAGCTGACCCATTCGACGTGTACATATCGCTCATCTACTTGCGGAACTCCGCCCTTCTTTCTCGCAGGAGGAGTCGTTCTGTCAAGTTCCAGCATGAGCGCCACAAAATGGCACATCGAAAGGCCACAGGATCGCGCCGTAGCCCGCAGATCGGCCCACTGATCCGAATCCGGCCGAAAATGAACCCGGTGAAAGGGCTGCCCGGTCTTCTGGTAGCGCGTTGTGACCCGGGGCTTTTCCTCGGAGCGGGCGAAGGCGATGGTTCGAAAACGCTGACGGCGAAGCAGGGCCGGCAGCAACCTGTACATGGAACTCGGACGCGAGAGTAATTCCGGGAAATGGTGCAGAACGCGAAGCGGCAGGTCCAGGGTTGCTCGCGGTCGGCCGGGATGGCGTGACCGGTGCTTTGACGCTTTGAATTTTCTATCTTCCATAACAAGGGAAGAGGTCCTGGAAACGCCGGCTGTTGCTTAAAAAAATCGTCTTGCTTCGGCGCCGGGGGCCGCAAGATTCCCTCCGTGACCGGTTCGGGGCGAAAAGCTGCAAAGAAGCGTAGTCTGATCGTCTGGATCGCCCTGCTTTTGCCTGCGCTTGGACTGAGCTTTCTTTTGAACCGCACGATTCGCGAGAATGCCATCGGAGCGCCCGGTTACACGCCGCTACGCGACGACGCGATCGCACGCCGCTACGCACCGATATTGGACCCGGGCGCCTTTGGCTCTGCCGAACGGCTTTTGTATCGCATGGCCCGGGGGCCAGAGGGAAATCTCCACGTTGTGTATCATTTCATCTGGCCGGGCGAAACCAACGATGGCCCGGGATTGCTGCCGCTTTTGAATCGTATGGTCTATTCTGGCGGCCTGCATCTGCAAAAAACCATCTTCGGGCCGGGCGATATTGAGCTTGTGCAACTCGAAATCAATGCCACCGGTCAGGTAACTCGTGTGCGTTACGAAACGCCCGACGACCACGATGCAGCGGACTTCTCGGTGCGCCACCGCACGGTCGAATTATCGGATCGGGCGTTTCCGGCGCGGTCCCTATTGCGCGTCGTTTCCTGGAATCATTTGTTCGAGTACGTCGATGGCGCGGTCCCTGGCGATAGCTACCAGCAACTGGAACCGGCCTACTTCGACCGGGAACTCTGGGAACACTACGAGATGTTCAAGCTGCGCGAGACTTTCCTGGCCCGGAACCGCGCCCACGCAGACTTTGAGAGAATTGCCGTCGATTGACGAAAAACAGGAGATCCATGAAGAAACTAACCGTGCTGACGCCCCTTTTGATATTGCTTTTGGGCTCGCCCATCGTCGGGCAGAGCGCTCCGCGCATTCCAAACCTGCAGGCCCACGACGGGGAAGGCATCAGCGGGAATGACATGATCCAGTCGATTCAGAGCGATTCGGTGCCGGAAGAGGGCAACGATCGAAACGCCATCGATGGCAATGTGAATACCTTTGTCAGGCATCGCGACGAAAACGTAACCTTTACAATCGACTTCAAACAACCCATCGCTCTGAAAATGTTTCGGGTCTGGAGTGACATTGTCGATAGCGTGGAGCTACGGCTGTATTCGGGTTCGCGGGAGATCGCGACGCTTTCGGCCAGCCAGCCTTTTCAATCCGAGCCGATTAACGGTGACGAATACGAACTCTACTGTTTCCGCTATCATGGTTCAGAGCGCGTAAGCAAAGCTACCGTAACCGTAGACTACTACAGCGACCAGGACGAACGTCGACACCGCATGCACTACATTGATTTTCTCGTAGGTGGCCTGGCAAACACCCTGCAGTTAACCAATGGGAATCGCGTCGAAGGTGAGCTGGATTCTGACCTGCTTCTGGCGACTTTGAACGGTCCCATCACGATTCCCGCGCGAGAGATACTTTCTGTTTCCAGGGGCGCCAACATCTATCGTGTGGATTTGCACAACGGGTCCCGCATCCAGGGCATTCCGGGATCGGCCACACTCACTCTGAAGACCGATGGCGGAGCGGAGCGTTTTCAATGGCACGCGCTCCAGAACTACGCGGCCCGGGCCCAGCCGCCGCACGAACTGCAGGCGCGTGAGCTGGTCCTGCATCTGCGCAGTGAAAGTCAGCTTGTAGTCCAGCTCCTGAAGATTGAGGGACGCATGATCAACATGCAAACCCTGGCGCCCATCACTCCCGATGTGAGTCGCGTTACAGGACTCACATTTACCGGCAACGGACGCTATACGACCGCCAATCTCGAGGGAGTGGGTGATGTGCTTCTCAGTCAGGACGCCCGCATTCAGGTCAAGTTTGGGACCGCGACCCTGGAGTTTAACTGCGCCGATGTGATTGCCCTGGATCGGAATCTGGAAACCCAGACCTCTTCGCAAATCCTGGAAAACGTCACGCTCTGAGGGCAGGGGGCATCGCGTCGATGGGTCCGGGTAACGACGCGCTGCCCCTGCTGTACGAATTTCCCTTCTCGCATTTCAGCGAAAAGGCGCGTTGGGTTCTGGATTATTGCGGGCAGCGGTATCGTTCCCGGCCTCAGTTCCCGGGCCTGCACCTATTACCCATGCGCTTGCTGAGCGGGCAGACTTCCCTGCCGGTGCTTGTCTGCGGTCCGCGCCCGATCCCGGGCTCCTCCCGCATCCTCCGACTCGTGAGTCGCCTGTCGGGCGAGGCAGAGCTTCTGGGCCCTCCGGAATTGCGCCGCGAAGCACGGCACTGGATGGACTATCTCGATCAGGAAATCGGAGTTCACATGCGACGCGCGCTTCTGCACCGGCAGTTGCGCGATCGGGCTTACATGCTACGGGTTTTTGGAATGGGTCGGACCGGCATTGAACGCTCCCTGTTGGGCTTCGGATACCCCGCCTTCGTGCAGGCTTACAGGAATTTCTACGACATGAACGATAGCACGGCCCGGGATAGCGAACAACATTTTCAGAAAGCCCTGACGCGTCTGGAAGAGCATATTAAAAGTCGCCGCTACCTCGTGGGCGATCGTTTTGGCCTCGCGGACCTGACTCTGGGGGCGCTGCTTTCACCTCTGACCTGCGTCCCCGAACAACCGTTTCCGTGGCCGCGCTGCGAAGATCCGTACATGACGGCGCTTTACGAACACCCGGTTGTGCAGCACGCGCGTTTCCTTTACCGAGCGCACCGTCATCGAACGAAGGCTCCTTGAATACTGCTACGTGGGGCGGCTGGTTTCCAGGTAGTGATCAACAGACAGCCGACCCGAACCGTAAACCAGAAACACGACCAGCATCAGAAGCACCATCATTGCAAACTCCAGACTCGAATTATCGCCGAATTCGCCTTCCTGAATATGCACAACGAAGACCGCGCCCATCAAAATCGGGATCTGGGTGGCGATCACGACCCGGGTCAAAAATCCCAACATCAAAAAGAAACCGCCAATCAGGTGCGTAAACACAATGTAGTGCGCGAGCGCCAGGTTGATGTAGGGTTCGTTGGCCAGCTGAATCATTCCCAGCAGGTGTTCGATGTCGCGCAGGAAGAACACGCCCTTATAGATCAAGACCCCGCCCAGATACACGCGTAGAAACTCAATGAAATAATCCCGGTGACTCAAAAGCCAATCGCGCCGCTTGCCCATAGCCGTCCCCTTCCGGTTGCCCGGCGCGCTTCAGGCAGGGGCGCGTGAAGTACCTGAGCCGTCGCTCCCGCCTCTTCGCGCATTCTAATTTTATCAGACGATCTCGCTGCGGTCAATGGACTTTTCCTTTCTGGTGGCCAGCGAACGCAGTTCCCGCGAACCTGGTTTTCCGCGATGAATTGATCCAGGGAAGGAGGCGCCGGCATGAAAGCCGCTGTACTAAACGAAGGAGCCAATCGTCTGCAGATCGAGCAGGTGCCCGATCCGGCGGTCGGGCCGGGGGACGTTCGTGTTCGGGTGCGCGCCTGCGGTGTCTGCGGTTCCGACGTGCACGCCACGGTGCATCCGGTCATTCCCATCAAAACCCGCCCGCGTATCATGGGCCACGAGTCGGCCGGTGTCATCGAGTCCATCGGTTCCGGTGTGACCCGCGTCAAAGTCGGGCAGCGGGTCGTGATCGGGGCCGGCACTTCTTGCGGCGAATGTGCCCGCTGCCTGGCCGGTCGGGACAATGCCTGCGAAAAGGTCGGTGTTCTGGGCTTCGATCGCGATGGCGCTTTTGCCGAGCTGATTACGATTCCCGAACGTTATGTGCACGCGCTTCCCGACGAGATCCCTTTCGATCAGGGGGCGATTCTTGCAGACGCGGTCTCCACTCCGTACCACGCACTTAAGTATACCGGCCGCCTGGAAGCGGGCGAGACCCTGGCAGTCGTCGGCTGCGGCGGATTGGGTGTGCACGCCATCCTTCTGGGCCGTGCTTTGGGCGCCGGTCGGGTGGTCGCAGTCGATGTCGAAGACGGTGCGCTCCAGCATGCTGCGAACTTCGGCGCCGATGATGTGATTGATGCCCGTCGCACGAAAAATATCGGCAAGACCCTGCGTGAGGTGACTGGTGGCGTCGACGTGATCGCGGACTTTTCCGGCTTCTATCCGGGCCTCAGCACTTGTTTACGTGCCTTGAACCCGCGTGGCCGCGCGGTAATGGTCGGCATCGGTCGCTCGAAGCTGGAAGTGGGCATGCCGCCTTTGATGATCTACCGACAGCTCTGTATCTGTGGTTCCTACGGTTGCGAGCGAAATGCCGTGCCCGAATTGATTCAGCTTGTGCTCGCCGGCAAACTTGATCTTTCCAAAAGCATTACCTCTCACCATCCCCTGGAAGAGGTCAACCAGTGCCTCGAAGATCTGCATCATCGTAAGGGCAACCCGGTGCGTTTTGTCATTCAGCCGTGAGCATCGCTTGCGCGCACACTTCGGACTGGTCAGACGCTCAGCTTATTAGCAAGCAATGCCGGTAATTCGTCGATGGCGACGCGCTGCTGGTTTGTGCTGTCGCGCTCGCGCACCGTCACGGTCCGGTTTTCTTTGGTTTCGTAGTCGACCGTAATGCAAAACGGCGTTCCCAGTTCGTCCTGGCGATAGTAGCGTTTGCCGATGTGCCCGCTGATATCCAGATCCACCGGGAATAGCGTGCTCAAGCGATTGTAAATCTCCTGTGCAATCTCAGGCAGGCCGTCTTTTTTCTGGAGCGGGAAGATGCCGGCTTTGACCGGCGCCAGACGGGGATGCAGACGCAGCACGGTGCGCTGCTCTTTCGTGCCGGGATTCTCGACGCTGTACGCGTCGCACAGCACCGCCAGCAGCAACCGGTTCAATCCAAGAGCCGGCTCGACCACGTACGGCAGATACTTTGAATTGTCTTCGGGGTCGGTGTATTCGAGGTTCTTGCGGCTGTGCGCGGCGTGCTGTTTTAAGTCGTAGTCCGTGCGTGAGGCGATACCCCAGATCTCTCCCCACCCAAACGGATATTGATATTCTATGTCGCTTGTGCCCTCCGAGTAGAAGCTGAGTTCGCTCTCTTCGTGGGCCCGCATGCGCAGGTTCTCTTTCGAAAGCCCGATTCCGTACAGCCAGTCCATGCAGAAGTTCGTCCAGTACTCAAACCACTCTTTCTGGGTGCCCGGCTTGCAGAAGAATTCCATTTCCAGCTGTTCGAACTCGCGGGTGCGGAATATGAACTGTCGGGCGATGATTTCGTTCCGAAAGCTCTTGCCAATCTGTGCCACGCCGAATGGAACCCGCACCCGGCAAGAATCGACAACGTTTCGGAAATTGATGAAGATACCCTGGGCGGTCTCCGGTCGCAGATAAACCTGTTGGTCCTGGCCGCTCAGAGAGCCCATTCGCGTCGAAAACATCAGGTTGAACTGGCGTGGTTCGGTAAATGTACCGCTCTTGCCACAACTTGGGCATTTGAGTTCGGCGTTCTTTTCGGCAAAAAGAGCGGTAAGCTCTTCCAGTCCCAGGTTGGCTGCCGACCGCTCTAAATGCTCCTCGGCAAATTGATCGGCCCGGAAGCGCGCCCGGCAGTTTTTGCAATCGATCAGTGGGTCGTTGAACGAATTTACGTGACCGCTGGCCACCCAGACCTCCGGGTGCAGCATGATCGAACTGTCCAGACCCACAACGTCGCTGCGATTATGAACGAAAGCCCGCCACCATTCCGATTTCAGGTTCCGCATCAGCTCGACACCGTAGGGACCGTAGTCGAAGGTGTTCGAGAGGCCACCGTAGATTTCGGACCCTGGAAACACAAAACCGCGGCGTTTGGCGAGGGCGACGACCTCTTTGAGCGCATCTTCGGTTTTTTGCTTTTTCTGGCCGCTATCCTTCCTATCTTCCGTCATAGTTGCGGGCCACAATTGAGTTCGGGTTCGCGGGGGCAAGCCAAAGAGCAATGACAGAACCAGGGCATCCCGCTTCAGACTCGGCCCGGTATCGGGTTTTTATCCCGCCGGCCTGGCGCGCTCTGGCGGCTCTGTCGTATTTGAGCGTCTTCTTCGCCTTCGGACTCGTACTTCCTGCGGCAGTCTATGTTCTGTACCGCCGGTCGGCCTTTCTACGCCTGCATGCGCTTACGGCGGGGCTTTTGCACGCCATCGGTCTTGCGATTGAGGTTCTGTTGCGTCTTCCGGCCTGGCTATTTTTGATCGAAATTGAAGGCCAGACCCTTCTCGCGCCCGATCAGATCCTGGGTTCGTTGCTCAAAGAACAGCTGTTTGCCCTCACCGTGATCGTGCTTATGAGCACGCTCGCCCTGGCCACCCTTCTGGCCAGCGCCGGTCGCGATCAACCCCTGCGTCCACGCCCCGGCCGGGTCCGAAGCGAAAGTGTCTTGAGCATGGCGCTTCTGGCTTCGGTTGCCACTCCGCTCTTGTTGTACTGGGCGCCGCTCTGGGGTTCGCTCGCCCCCGACGGGACTCCCGGCGGCGTTCTGGATCTCGACGTGCGCCGTTTTGAGAACCCGTATCTTTTGGTGCCTGGCCACGCGATCCTTTTGTGGTGCGCGACCCTGGCCCTGGTGGCGGCGCGCGGGCAGACTTTCCCGTTTCGCAGTGCTCGCCGCCTTTTCGTACGTTTTGAACGCGACCAGCGTAAGACCGGCGTTGCCCGGCGAGCCCCGGCCCTGTTGCGCGCCCGGCTTCTGCCGGGCTGGGGCCAGTTTTATGCCGGCGAACGGGTGGCCGGCCTGTTCACGCTATCTGCCTTTCTTCTGGTTTTGCTTTTCTTGTGGCTCTCGGTGGGCCTGAACTACGGCCGCCTGGTTGAAGGCATGCCCGGGCTGAACGAAAACTTCGCCTGGTATTTTCTGGACCAACTGGGTTTGCGAACCCACGTTTTGCCCGACGAACGTTTCATGGAAGTCTTCGGCAACTGGGTCGCCCTGGGTCTGCTTTCCGGCTTGCTCGTGCTCGCATTTTTCTATTCCGATTACGCCACGCGCCAGTTGTTTGCGGGACCGGGAAGGCGTCGCTGGTTGCAGACCGTCAGCCATTCACTGATCTTACACATGTTTCCCGTCACGCTCTTGTTGTTGATGCCCGTTTCTCTGCTTTCGCCCTTTCCGCCACCGGGGGGAGCGCCAACCGAACCCCAGCTCACACTGGTCAGTTCGTACGATCCCGGAGACCAGGAGCCGGAGCTCAATGGGAGCGTTTCCAGCGGCGAAAACGGACAGGACGAAAACACGGCGGCGCCCCGCGAACGCGCCCGGCCCGCCGCACCGCAAGGTCCGGGTGTGCGCGCCGAACCGAGCGAAAGCGCTGTTGCGGAAGAATCGCAGGAAGAACCGGAGGACCAGGAAACCCTCGGCCTTTCACAGGAGGAAGAGCATAGTGAACGCGCGGGGGAACGACGTCAGCAAACCTACAGCAACTACCTCAGCGTAAAAATACGCGCCCCGGAAGACGAGTTGAACTACTGGGAGTCTTTACCGGTTCCGTACTCGGCCGTTTTTGAGTATCGCATCACCGCCGATGGCGTTGTCTACGGCGTGCGTATTGTGGAAGGTTCCGGCCATCCCGAGGCCGATGAATTGACCGTCCAACTCATCGAAACGATGGGGGTGGTGTTGCCGCCGCCGGGAGGCACATCGGTCGTTGTTACGGAACTTTTCTGGAATACGTTGCCGGGTGACCCTTCGCTTCCGACTCCGCTGCAGCGCGACCTTTCTACGGCCTTTGATGGCCGCATCATTCGCCCCCTCTGACATGAACCCTTTCGAGATCCCCGACTACGCGGCCTACATCCTGGCCTTTTTGACAGTGGCGCCCTATGTGTTGCTGCTCAACTTCAAGGCCCTGCGCGAACACGCCGGTTGGTTCGGTCGCTTCTGGGATCGTCAGGTGGCTTCGCGCCTGGACGGAATTTCGACCCGTTTCTTCAGTCCTGCGGTCTGGCTGGGATTTTTGGGCGGCTTCGGCGCGGTCTTTCTTACGGACCTTGTAAACGACAATTGGCTTCTCCAGGATCCGGTCGGTTCTCATGTCGGCGAACCGATCAGCTTTACGCTCTATATCTCTTTTATTCGGGCGGGCCTGGTCGAAGAAGTCTTCAAGTGTGCCATCGCATTTGGCCTGTCTTTTGTGATCGGGTTTCGCCGCGGCCGCGGCTTCACAGGGGCGATTCCCTTTTTGTGCGCAGCCGTTGGATTGGGCTTCGCCTTTCTCGAGAATGCACTTTTTATTTCGGCGCTCGGCTTTACCGGACCCGCGCAACTGGTGGTCGGGCGGGCCATCGCCAGTGCGGCCCACGTGCTCATGGGGCTGAGCTTTGGATTGGGCCTGCTGGCGTTCCGCAAGCGCGGGATGGTTCTGGCGGCTTTGTTGTCTCTGTTGATCGCCATACTGATCCATGGGATCTTCGATTTCTTTGCCATTCCCCAGGGCGCTTTCCCCTCATTTCTGACTTTTGCGTTCTTGTGTTTGGTGTTTGTCCTGGCGCTTTCGGTCATGTACGGGCTGCTTCCGGCCACACGTTATCGGCCGCTGCGGCGCGCGCACGATCTGGAACACGAACTTTTCGTCCACCCCCGATCCCGCCCGACCGGCGGCGGGATCGGGGACCGCCCGCCTTTGCCCGCCGAGCAGTGGTCTCCGGCCATGGATGCTCTGTGGCAGGAAAGACTGGAAGCGGTTCCTCCACCGGTTTCGGACCTCGCCGGGCGCTTGCGCAAAGACGGGTTCGCGGCAAGGTTTCCGGAGTCTCAGGAAGCCCCTTTTGGTCCCGGGGATTTTGTTCGTCTACCTGTGGAACTGGGGTCGGCTTTGGCTCGCGAAGAGTACCGCGGTCCCGTACCGGAAACACTCAAACAGCCGTGGTCCACGACCGAGGCGTTCTACTCCGAACACTACGGCAGCGGTTCGCAAGCCGATCGAGTGTGGGACAGTACGATTTTTGCTCTGGATCCGGCGCTCTACGATCCTTTGCTTTTGAATCACGGCGTTCGTCTTGAAGAACTGAGCCCGTTGCGTGTCCTGGAGTTTCACAACGCGGTGCCCGGCCAGGTAGTCTATCTCAGTCTGGGACTCGAAGCGCTGTACGGTTTTGAGTTCTGGGTGAGCTTTCCGCACGCACAACCCATGATACGCTGGTTCTTTCTACGAATGGCTGCCGTCCGCCCGGAGCAGGCGCCCTGGGTGCGCATGTTTTCACCCATGCCGGTCGCTTCATCGCTCGAACTTGGAGAGCCCCGGGGCTGGCTGCGCTTTTACCTGCCGTTGCCGCTACTGCATGGGCCGACCGTGAAGGCCCTTGCTGACAGAAACGTACCCGAAGAACGCTGGCCGGTTGAAATACTTTTTGGCTCCATTCCGGACGGAACCTTTATCATTCGCTCGGGGGTGGAAGCCTTTCTTCAGGATTTGCGTCGGCGCGGACAGAGCTGGCACAACAACATTCGTCGGCCTCCGGCAGCTTAGGTTCCGCTATCGTCGCGGAAGCCGCTTCTTCAGGCGCACCTGATTGCCCCGTTCGTTGTAGAGCACCTCATCAAAGTGGTCGCGGGTCAAGAGGATGCCGCGGCCGTGGTACAGGTTCTCTCCGTTCTTCGAGCCGGCCAGAGAGCCGGTATCAAAACCGCTGCCCTGATCTTCGATTTCAAATTCCACCCGGTCTTCCACCAGTCGGTATTGTACCGTTACCCGCCGATCGCTGAACCGCGGATCTCCGCGGCGGTTGGCGAGCAATTCCAGGTAGGCGTTCTCGCTCATGGCGCGGGTCTTCTCTTCGTAGCCGATGGCCAGGTTGCCGTGTTCAATGGCATTGGTCATCATCTCCCGGATACCGAAACTCAAGCCCATCAGAGCGTCTTCATCGAAGAAGGCCCCGAGATTACGCACCAATTCATCGGCCAGGTCTTTTACGCGCGTCAGATCGTTTTCCAGAATATAGACCGCTTCCTCCCGGCGGAGGTTGGCCGGCAACCGGTCGAGGGAAGCGGGCGTTGCCCGAACCAGGACCTGTCCGGCGCTCGCCGTTGTTACCGGCTCAATGCGCAGGTCGAATCGGCGCGGCCCGGAGTGCCGAGCGCGCAAACTGAGGCGTTCGCGAAAGGAATCACCGCGCGCGAGTTCCTGGGTCAGTCGACTTCGTACCAAGAGCTCTTCAGTGACCCCTTCGAAAGCCACCAGATCAAAGAACGAGCGTTCGATCACCGTGCGTGGTTTCCAGCCCAGGGTGCGATTCAGGGCCTGGTTTGCCATGAGGATGCGCAATTCGGAATCCAGAGACAGGACGATGTCGCGGTCGCCTTCAAAAAGCAGTCGATACATCTCTCGGGTTCGGGCCAGGTCTTCCCGCGTGGCGGCCGCTTCCGCAGCCGCATGGTTATAGTGCTCTGCAAATACCGCCACTTCCTGGTCGCGGCTCGCCGGGTAGAGCGTTCCCGGGCCACCCTGGGCCAGATCGCGGGCAGCGCCAATGATACGCTTCAGGGCATCACGCACGGAAGCCTGCAGAAGAAAGGTCAAAAGAGCGGTCGCGAGCACGGTCAGAAGAATAAAGGCGACCACGCGCTCCGGCTCCGCCCGGGGTCGGTAGAGCACATAGAGGGCCAGCAACATCATGCTCAAAAGGAACAGACCCACAAGCAGCAAAAACTTCAGGCGGAGACTCAGCACGGCGCGCATTTCAACCGGCAGTCCCCGGCGGGCCAGCTCGCGCGCGATGTCGCTTCGGTTCGAACCGGTTAGAGACTCCACCATGATGTAGGCAAAGTAAGTCAGAATCAACGTGGCCACGACACCGCCGGCCGCAATCACGGCCGATTCGAACACGCTTCCGGAGGCCAGGTAGTGTGCCCCCACGGCTCCGATGATAACCAGCGTGGAATAGAAACCGGCCGAGTGAAACATGATGACCGGAGCGCGCTCTACGGCTTCGTACAGAGGCCTGATTGTTTCGTTGGAGATCTCGGTCAGGGAGCGGCCGTCCAGCCAGCGGTTCAGCAGGCGCACTTTCCGTCCCAGGCCTGGCATTCCTATGGAGCGCAGCGCACCGTGATGAACGAAGCTGGCAACGGTCACGAGGACCAAACAGACCAGAAGCGCACGCGCAAACACCCCGAGATGCACTTCAGATTCAGACAGTATTGATGTAATTGCGAAGTAGCCGTAGCCTGCCGCCAGCCAGCCCACCACATTCGTGTACAGGTTCAGCGCAAAGGTGTAGGCAACCCGGCGCGCAACCGTATTAAAAAATGACTGCAGCATGAATGCGCTCGTTTCCTTAAAGGAAGGCTTTTTGGCGCCGCACGACTGGCAAGAACTCTTTTTGCGTACCTTATCGGTCGGGGCGGGGAAAGTTCCGCAGATCGGCGGACTCAAAGGCTTCCCGTCGTTGTTCAACCCTGTGTGCCAGCGTGGTCAATAGCTGCTGGGTCCATCGGGGGTGTAACTGGAATAGCATGTGAAAATCTTCCGGCGCAAAGACCAACGCTTCCACGGTTTCTTCGGCGATCACGTCGGCGCTCCGGGGCATACGATCGAACTGCGCCATCTCTCCGACCATTTCTCCGGCGGCCAATTCATCAATCTTCCGGCGCTCGCCGTCCGTTGTTTGATGTACGGAAACGTGACCCGACAGGAGGATGTAGAGCTCAAAACTGCTCTCAGCCTGCCTCATCAGATAGTCACCCGCCTGGAAAGTGTGCTTCAGCTTCTCTACCAGATGCGGGGGAAAGTTGTCCTCGTCTGCGAAGCTCATCTCGTACAGGGCATCGGCCAGTTCCGCGTCGGGCGTTCCCACTTCGATCTCGCGGTCCTGGCGGAGGTCCAGGTCGGTAGTTCTTTCGTGGGCGTCGTAGATTCGGATGCGACGACTCAACTCGAAAATCGCGCGACGGGCCAGTTCCGGGTGCATGGAAAGCGCGTTGGAAAAATCGTCCACGCTCCAGAGCACATAGTGGGACCCCGGGTAGACACCGGCCGCGCCCGGTCGGCTTTTGCCCAGCAGGTAGTCTTCCAGACCCACAAAGGCCTCCGGGTAATAATTTTCATAAAGGGTTCGCGCTGAGGTCAGACGGATGCGGCGGCGTGCCCGGCCCTCCAAAAGGAGCAGGATCTTGTCCGGGGCGGCGCCGTCATAGCGCAGCAGGGTCATATAGGCTTCGCTTTCGCTGATAATCCCGCGACGTACGTATTTTTTCAGTTCCATGCCCACCTGCTCCCGGCTACATTAGAAGAGTCCCGGGCCGGTTCCGGCTCCTGCGTGATTCAGGCGGCCGGATCGTGAATCTTTAGCCCACTTTAGATACTTTTTCGTCCGATGTGGCAAACACTTTCACTCTTCCGGCCGGCCTGGAATGCGAAAAAGGGGGCCGCCGGGTGGTAGCACCGGGTCGGGGAAAAATTTTTCGGTAAGGCGACATTACAGACCGATTATGTTACCAGCCGACACATGACTAGATCTTCTGCAACGATGGGCCGCAACGAACAGGGGCAAGCGAGGTTGATCAAGCAGTTCCAGGACTACTTGCTCGTAGAGAAGGGGCTGAGCGAAAACTCGATCTTTTCTTACACATACGATATCAAGAAGTTCCAGAACTACCTGGTCCGCCATGAGAAAGACTTCGTCGAAGTCGAAGCGGACGATATTACGCTCTTTTTGAAAGAGCAAAAACGAAAGAAAATTTCAAGTCGTTCTCTGGCCCGCGCCGTCGCTGCCCTGCGCCAGTTCTACAAGTATCTTAAAGACGAAAATAAGGTCACCGCGAACCCGGCAGAGAAGATTCAGACGCCGGAAGTCAAAAAGAGCCTGCCCGATTACCTCACCCTTGAAGAAATCGAAGAGCTGTTCCAGTGCATAAAAGAGGACGAACCTTTTGAACTGCGCGACAAGGCCATGTTCGAGCTTCTGTATTCCAGCGGCCTGCGCATTTCCGAGGCCTGTAACCTGAAGCTCGAAGACGTCGACCTGGAAAACATGTTTTTGACCGTGCGCGGCAAGGGCGGCCGCGAGCGCCTGGTTCCATTCGGTGAGAAATCCCTTTTGATTCTGCGCAAGTACCTGGAGTCGGCCCGGGACGAAATCCTCAAGAACCGCTTCAGCGATTATCTGTTTATCAGCAAAAAGGGCGACTACCTGAATCGCAAGTCCGTCTGGCGCCTGCTCAAGAAGTATCTGGCGCGCACCGGAATCAAAAAAGTCGTCACTCCGCACACCTTCCGGCACAGCTTCGCGACGCACCTGATTGAAAACAACGCCGACCTGCGCAGTGTGCAGGAGTTGCTGGGACACATCGACATCTCCACGACTCAGATTTACACCCATCTGGCCAGCCGAACCCTGAAAGAAGTGCACAAGAAGTACCACCCCCGCGGCTGATCAGTCTCTTGACAACGGGCCGGCCCGGCAAACCGGATGGTCGTATGTCTGACTACGCGCCTCTGGACGAAGCTCTCTTGCGCCTGGCGCCCTTCGGAATCGAAACGCGTAGTGGTCTTACCAACCACGGACCGATGGTGGCCGAGGCGTTGTGCGCCGTCGACCGGGCTGACGCGGTGCTTCCCTGGGTGGATCGTTACCGGTCGGGACTGGTTCCGCCCGGCCCGGTCCGTTCGGCCATTGACTCGGCGACCGATCGCGCAGCCGCGTTGGGCCGACCGGAGCGTTACCTCGACTGGCTGGCCTACTTTCGAAACGCCATCGCCGTCAGCTCTTGGCAGGCCGTGGTCCAGGACGTTTTGCCGGCGTTACTTCCGGGTTTTTTGTCCGATGCGGTCCACGGCGCGATTCGAACCGGGCATGCTTTGCGGGCTCTGGCCGCGGGTCAGAGTGCCGGCCGCGAGGACGAACTGGCGCGGGCCCTCGCCCACTGGAGTTCGACCTACTTTGCGCTTTCCTCCGGCAGCAACCGAGAGGCCACCGGTGGCCTGAGTCCCGGCGCCGCGATCAAACGGGTTCCGCTTCTGCCCGAACACAAATCAAAGAATCTGGTCGAGGCCTGCCGGCTTCTGAAAACCCATGAGCCCTTTGCCCCGGTGATCGATTGGATCGAAGTACCGGAACCACCAGAGCAATTTGTTTCCGAACTCACGCACGTATTTGCGGATGTGCTTACAAAACACGCGCGCGATCCCTTATCGACGATCGCGCTTGTTCATGGGGTCACCGGGGCGGCCGCGGTGCGCTCCTTTCTCCCGTTTTTAAGCCCGAACGATCAGTCCCGGGCACTGCGATTCGCCTGGCAGAGCGGGGCGGCCTTGCTTTGTTGCTTCGGGTCGCGCCCGGCGCTCCGGCCCGGGAAGTCTGCGGGATCGGCAAACCGGGCGGAGCTACTGGACCAGGCCATCGCAGGAGCAGACGAGCACGCCATCAAACTGACCGCGGTCTGCGTGCTTGAGTATGAGCTGCGGCCCGAGCGTCTGTATCTGGATTGTGCGGCCCGTGCGATTTCCATACTGGCACCGCCCGCCTGAGTCCGAAAGCCCCGCGATCTACTGTATGAGTTCGGCAATGTAGCTCGGCACGATGGCGTTACGACCATCGGTCAGCGAATCCAGGTTTTCGCGCACGAAGCGCTCCACGCGCTCCACGTACGAGCGTTCGGTATGGTATAGAAATATTTTGTTGTAACGGCTGCGGGCGTCGCGGTCTTCCTGCCCGGCGTTGGCCTGCAGGTCCTCATTGCGACGAACCAGAGAACTGAGCAGGGCGAACTTAAGGTCAACTCCATGGTCTTTCAGGATCGGAAGCCGGTCTTCGGCCGGCGTTAGAAACCTGGCCTGCTCGAAGGGGTTTTTGAGCACCGGAAAGCGTGGCTCTCCCATCAGATGTTCGGTAATGACCAGCAGGTCGCGATGCGTGCTGCGTGAGAGCAACAGCAGATCGTGGCCCCGAAACACATGGTTCTGGGCGGTCTTCATGATGGAATCGGGAGGGGTGATATTCGGGAGGTCCGGTCCGGGTGTGACTCGATCGTAACCGTATTCGTCGAGGGTAAAGCAATCCGTTATGCGCAGGTCGGGAAAGCGCTGGATCAGGTCTTCGTAGAGTACGAAGGCGTCTTTCCAGAGCACCCGGGAACCCAGAACACCCAGGCGTGCGTTTCGAACCTTCCACTGGCTTTGGGCCTGGTAGACCAGGCCGTCAAAGTCAAACACGGCCGCCATACGCTCTTCGATTTCGTCGGTTTCTACAGGCATGGGGGCGGATTGTGCTGGATTTGAATTCGGTTTACGCCAGCCGAAGCCACGGTGGCACTGCCTTCGGAGACTGCGATGGAACTCAAGACCGGTGATCTGATTGTTATTGCTATGTATTTTATCGTCAGTCTGGGGCTTGGACTCGCCCTCAGTCGGCGGGGCGGTCACTCCCTCAAAGACTACTTTCTTTCGGGCAGTTCGGTACCCTGGTGGTTGGTGGGCACCGGCATGGTCGCGACCACCTTTGCGGCCGATACGCCCCTTTCAATCACAAATATCGTAAGCGAGCGCGGTATCGCCGGAAACTGGGTCTGGTGGAGCATGGCAGCCGGGGGCATGTTGACTGTTTTCTTTTTTGCGCCGCTCTGGCGGCGGGCCGGGGTGCTCACCGACCTGGAACTCATTGAACTGCGTTACTCCGGTCCCATTGCGGAGTTCCTGCGATCGTTCAAGGCGCTCTACTTTGGCGTGTTCTTGAACTGCATCGTGATGGGCTGGGTGAACCTCGCCCTGCTCAGCATTGTGCGCACCATGTTTCCCCAGGCAGATGCCGAACTGGCGGTGACGCTTTGCGCCCTGGTTACGCTGGCTTATGTGGCTGTCTCCGGCCTCTGGGGTGTGATGATAGCGGACGCTTTTCAGTTTGTCACCGCTCTGGTCGGCTGCGCGGTGCTCGCCATTTTTGCGGCCCGGCACCCGGCGGTCGAGGCCGCGGGTGGCCTGGTTGGCGCGCAAGATCCGGCCAGCCTTTCTTTTTTCCCGCAGCTTTCCAGCGAGGGGCCCTTCTTCGAAAGCAGCATGGCTGCTTTTCTGGCCTACGTGTTGATTCAGTGGTGGGCTTCCTGGTATCCCGGTGCGGAACCGGGGGGCGGCGGTTATATCGCCCAGCGTATCATGTCTGCGCGGGATGAAAGGCATGGAATTCTCGCCACGCTTTGGTTTGTCGTGGCGCATTATTGTGTTCGTAGCTGGCCCTGGATTCTGGCCGCCCTGGCCACTCTGATTCTGTATCCGGGGCTGACCGGTGGAGCGCGCGAGGCCAGCTATGTTTCTTTGATCGCCGACGTGCTACCGTCGCCCCTGCGCGGTCTTTTGATCGCCGCCTTTGCCGGCGCCTACATGTCCACGATCTCGACCCATTTGAACTGGGGCGCTTCGTATGTGATCAATGACTTTTACAAGCGGCGTTTTGTTCCGAACGCGGACGAGAAGCATTACATCCAGGTCTCGCGCGGTGTTACCGTCGCGCTTATGATCATTTCGCTTCCGGTGAGTTTTTATTTATTGAGCAGCGTCAAAGAGGCCTGGGAGTTTCTCCTGGATTGCACGGCGGGCATGGGCTTTGTGCTGATCCTGCGCTGGTACTGGTGGCGCATCAACGCCGCGGCGGAGCTGGCCTCGATGGTAGCTCCGATCTTTGTGGTTGTTGCGATGCGCGTCGTTTTGCCGGCCATCATCGTTGGCTTTGAACCTTTGCCGGCGCCCCAGAGTCTCTTTGTTGTGGCCCCGCTTTCGGTGCTCGCGACTCTGGTGGTCATGTATCTGACCGCACCCGAGCGAAACGAAGTGCTCCAGAAGTTCTATGAGCGGGTGCGCCCGCGCGGCCCGGGATGGGCGCATTATGGATCGGGTGGCTCGCTCGGCATTCTGTTTGTGGGCTGGGTGCTGGGCACAGCTCTCGTGTACGCGGGACTGTTTGCGCCGGGCTATCTTCTGCTGGGTCGTTTTGAGGACGCCCTTCCGTGGCTTGTGCTGTTGGTCGTCGCCGTGCTGGGACTCGTCGTGCTCTTTCGACGTTTTATCCCGGGGCGGGATTCGCGCAGCTCTCGCGCCGGCTGATCCCGGGGCGTTTCGTAATAAGCTATTGACGCGACCTGGGGTCCGACATACCGGGTTGAGACTCGCGGCTGCCACGAGCTGCTACGAGCGGACTTGCGGCGCATGCGTTTTCCTGACCAGGCTACAGCGAATCTTTACTATCGGGAAGCTTCCCCGACCGCACCGGTGCGTCGCGCGCGCTTTGCCGGTGACATGATGCGCGAATGGCCGGTGACCCAGGGCTTTGAACTGCGCCTGAACCCGGCCGAAAACGAACTGCGACCGCTTTTGCGTCGGGTCGAGGACGGGGACGTCTTTCTGGAAAGATTGGAGCTGGTCATGAACTCCGACCAGCTGGCTTCCATTTCCCTGCACGATCGGGTTCCCATCACGGCCCGCTTTCGCCTGTACCAGCATGGTTTTCAGTCCTGGTCGTTTACCACCGCGCGAACTCATCGCGAGCGCGATGCCTTTGTGCGGCTGGCATGGAAACACCGCATGGACGAAAATCCGGAGACCCCGTTCCAGTCCTGGCTGCCCTTTCGATTGCCCGGCGCTCTGTGGCCCGCCCGCGGCCGGTTTTATTCCGAGGGCCTGGTGGGGCTGGAAGAGATCGAACATTCGGGCGCGCCGGTGCGTATGCTGTTTTCCGTGGCGGGTCCGGGCCGACAGTTTGTGCGCTATCGGGTGCACCTCGATCCCCGGAGCGGTCGCCTGACGGAGTTCGCGGTCATCTGGGACTTCAACGGTCGTTTTTTTCCGCTGCACAGCCGCGAGTCGATTACCCGTCTGAGTTATCGTTTTTCGAACCTGCCCGAAGAAGACGGAAGCCGCAAACGCGATCGGTCGAGCTTCGGCGCGTTTCTGGATGAGACCATGGCGGGTGTGGCGCGGGCTTTTAAGGGGCGGGCGCGAAACGATCGGGGCATTGTGGGGTGGTGCTCCTGGTATTACTATTATACGGATATCAGCGAAGGCGTGATTCTCCGCAACCTGCGGGCCTTAAAGAAAAGCGATCTCAAGATCGACATCTTTCAGATTGACGATGGTTACCAGCGGGCCCTGGGCGACTGGCTCGAAACCAACCAGAAGTTTCCGACCGGCATGAAGTATCTGGCGCGCGAAATCAAAGCCGCCGGCTTCGATCGCGGCATCTGGCTGGCGCCGACCATCATTCAGAACAATTGCCGTTTGGCCCGTGACATGCCGGAGCTGATTCTCAAGCAGGTCGAAAGCGATAAAGCCGTGAAGGCGCTCTACAATCCACAGTGGGGTGGCTGGGCGTACGAATTGGACGTGACCCATCCACGTTATGAAGAGTGGCTTAAGCACACGATTCACACGATCGTGCACGACTGGGGATACAATTATCTGAAACTGGATTTCCTTTTCGCGGCGGGGCTGCGCGGTCGATACCACGTAAACAATCGAACCGCTGCCGAGCGCCTGCATCATTTGTTTCAGTTGATCCGGCGCGTGGCCGGCAAAAAGACCTTTCTGCTCGGCTGTGGCGCGCCGCTCTGGCCGGCAATCGGAATCATGGATGGAATGCGCATCGGAATGGACACGAACCATTTCTGGGATCACACCTTTCTTTCGCGTTTGCTCAGGGACCGAAACTTTCCGACCGCCAGAAGCTCCCTCATAAATACAATCACCCGCAGCTACATGCACAATCGTTTCTGGATCAATGATCCGGATTGCCTGATGGTGCGCGACGAACGCACCACGCTCAACCGCGCGCAGGTACTCTTGATGGCCTCCGTGATGGCGGTGAGCGGCGGCATGCTCCTGCTTTCCGACGATCTGACACGCCTGGACCCGGACCGCTTTCGCATCTTCTCGGAGGCCACCCGCTTGAATCGACGCTGTGCGGCCCACACACCGATTCCTCTCGGTCTTCTGGATCATCATTTTCCGGAAGGCCTGTACAATCCGGCCGGCTTTCTGGGGGTCTGGAATGCGCGTCCCACTCCTTTCCGCCTGAGCGTAGAGGTGCCCCCGGGGGTGGACGAGGGCGCCCTGCGGGGGGCCCGGGATTACTGGACCGGTCAGTCCATGCCCTGGCGCGTGCGCGATGGCCGTGCCAGCATCAGCCTCGCGCCTTTTGAAAGCATGGTCGCCGTTCTGGGCGGTTGATTATGTCCCGCACGATGGCGACGCCTCTCATGCCGCCCGCCGCGATGCTTTTGCGAAGCGGAGGGCCTGCCGGGCCGGGAATATCCTGCCCGGTTTTTCCGATTTGACCGAAATATAGAACGAAAGCTATGTTCTAAGTCGTCGGGTGAGACCGGCGCAAGAATCGGGGAAACCCGGGGGAATACTATGGTCGACGGTTCACTATCCCAGGAAGAGATTGATCTTCTGCTCCAGGGTGCGGATGACTTCAGCGGTTCCGCGCCGGACTCTGGCGGCGGCGTTTCGGCGGAGGCTATCGGCCAGGATTTGTCTCCTCTGGAGCGCGAGACTGTCGCTGACATTGTCCTGCATGCTCTGAACGCGGGCACTCAGGGGCTCGGTCTCATCCTTTCGCGGAATGTCAAACTCGGCAATCCCTATCCCGAAGTCAAAGCCCAGGATGCGATCCAGAGCGAATTCGATTCGGGCCACGTGGTGTTTACTCAGAAACTGAGCGGAGCCATCAATGGCGCCATCGGTCTGTTCCTTCCCTCCGCCGATGCAGGGCGACTGGCCGGCATTGTGATGGGTAGCGAAGGCGCTCCGGGCAGCGAACTCGACAGCGCGCAGATCGCCACTGTGAAAGACGCCATTGGCCCCATGCTCTTTAACCTGGCCACCCAGATCTCGGTGCGTGTAGGTGCGGCCATCACTCCCATGCCGGTCGATGTTCGTTCGACCGACGACTCGGACTTTCCGCTGACCGACGGCGGGCAATACTTAAAGATCCAGATCCCCTTCGTGATTGAAGGCTCTATCGACTCGCGACTGAACATGGTCATGCCCCTGGGCATGGCGATGGAGATTTACAACAAGTCCCGGCAACAGGGCCAGCCGGCCATGGCGGGCCAGCCCCAGGGCGGTATGCCGGGCATGGGGCAACCCACCGGTCCTCAACCGGGCCAGACCGGAATTCAGGATGTTGGCTTTCCGTCGCTTTCGACCGGAGCCTCCGGGCCGCTGCAACCCAACATGAATCTGCTCATGGACGTGCAGATGACCCTGACGGTGGAACTGGGTCGCACGAAGATGTACATCAAAGAGATCCTCGGCCTCGGAGAAGGTTCGATTATCGAGCTCGACAAACTGGCGGGTGAGCCCGTGGACATGCTGGTAAATGGTAAACTGATCGCAAAAGGCGAGGTTGTGGTGATTGACGAAAACTTCGGTGTCCGCGTCACCGACATCGTAAGCCCGATCGATCGTCTGAAAACCCAGAAGCAGGAGTAAACCCCCACCTTCCTCCGGGAGACCGAGGCCCGGCTTTTTCTCGGGCCTGCCGCGGGCTCTGCATCTCGGAAACGGAATTGCCTGTCCATTGCCGCCGAATCTGCGCCACACGCCGGCTCAATACGCCGCCGCAGAGGACTTCTTTTCACGGCCTGAATACTCACTTGACGCGGGTTCTCTATGTGACATAATCTGTCTCCGTGTCGCTTACCAGCCGCCTGTCCCATCATTTGATACTCCTGGCGTTCCTGTTGGGGTTGAGCCCGGTCGCGCTCCGCGCCGAACCGGCCACGCCTGCGAGTCCAACGCCGGAGGAAAGCTCCGAACCAGAGCCGACCCGGGATGACGTCCAGGAGATTGGCGACGCCTGGATTCACGAGTTGCAGAATGCGGCCCCGAACCCGGGGTCCGAGCAGGATCCCGGCACGCCCATTGGTCCGGCCGGCGAGCAGCGTTTTCACAATCCCGGAAGCGAAGCCGAAAGCGCTGAGGGGACCGAGCAGTCCGCTCCCGGGGTTTTTGCCGAAGAAGAAAGCCCATCGTTCTTCGGAGTTGTGCTGCGGTTTCTCGGATTGATGGCTCTGATGTTGGGCGGCTTCTATTTTGTCATGCGCTACATGAAGCGCCGTTCGGGCATGGGCTTCGCCGCCAATGGCAGCGAGGTGGTCCAGGTCCTGCTTTCGGTGCCTTTGGTGCAGGGCAAGTTTCTCCAGGTCGTGGACGTGGCCGGCAAACTTTTGGTGCTCGGCGTTTCGGATTCCGGAGTTCAGATGTTGACCACCGTCGAAGACGGAACCACCGCAGACCGCCTGCGACTCTGGCAATCGCGCCAGGAGCCGCGCGCTCCGGTCGTGGGCGTGGTGGAGCAATTGGCCCGGCTCGTGACCGGTGGCGATTTTCGTTTCTGGAAGTCCGAAGCGGGACACACGGCGCGCACGCGATCGTTTCGTGAAATGCTGGGCGCCGAGACGGCGGCTCCGGTTGTCGGTCCGCAGCAAGCCGACTCTCCGAACGAAGACGGATTGCGTGACCTGCTCAAAGAGCAACGGCGTCGTCTGTCCCGGTTGAAACAAAGCAACAAAGAATAGCCATGAGTTCGCCATCGTTCATGCTGGGTGCATGAATCTGCCCGATACAATGCGCGCCGCTGTTCTCGGTGAATACAAAGACGAAATCGAGTTGGAAGTCACCGAGATTCCCGTGCCGCGCCCGGGGCCAGGACAGGTGCTGCTGCGTATGTTGCGCACCAACATCAACCCTTCGGATCTGTCATTCATGCATGGTCAGTATGGCTTCAGAAAACCGCTCCCGACGGTCCCCGGTTTTGAAGGTTCCGGTCTTGTGGTTGCCTCGGGCGGCGGTCTTCTGGGCCGTTACCTTAGAGGCAAACGCGTCTCCACCGCGGCCCGGCCCCAGGGCAGCGGGACCTTTGCAGAGTATATGCTCGCTGATGCGGGCAGTTGTATTCCGCTTCTGAACAGTGTGAGTGACGAACAGGGAGCGGCCCTGATTGTAAATCCGCTGACCGCCTGGGCCATGCTAAACGACATCGTGCTTAAGGGCGGGGCGAAGGCTGTTGTGCAGACAGCCGCAGCGGGAGCGCTCGGCCGCATGATTCAACGTCTGGGAACGCGGCTGGGTTTGCGTGTGGTCAATATTGTGCGACGACCGGAGCAGGTCGCAGCCCTGAAACAAATCGGCGCCGGGATCGTGCTCGATTCTTCGGACGCGCAATTTGAGTCCACGCTGCGCCATGTTGCGCGGGAGGCGGACGCCACCGTGGCTCTGGATGCGGTCTCCGGTGAGATGAGCGCGACACTTCTCTCCAACATGCCTGCAAATTCACGTGTTGTGGTCTACGGGGGTCTGTCCGGGGAGGCGGTGCCGGTTCAGACGGGCATGCTGATTTTTGGCGGCCAACAGCTGGAAGGTTTCTGGCTTTCCAGATGGATTGCAGGACAACGGGGCTGGTCCATGATTCGTCTGGCGCGTCGTATCCAGAAGATGCTGGCGGGCGACCTGAGAACCGAGGTGCGCGAAGTTGTGCCACTCTCAGAAGCCTCCCGGGCTGTACGTTCTTACCAGCAGGATATGAGCGCCGGCAAGATGTTGATCGACTGTACGGCGGCTTGACTGTGGAAGTGCGAACCGAACGCCTGCGCCTGGAGACCCGCGGTCGCAACCAGATCATTGATCTCAGCGAGGACATCAGCGCCATCGTGCGAAAGTCGGGTCTTTCTGAAGGTCAGGCAACGGTCTTTGCGATCGGTTCAACGGCCGGAATAACGGTCATTGAGTATGAACCCGGCCTGGTCGAGACCGATCTGCCGGCCCTCTTTGAAAGGCTTGCGCCCTACGGGGCCGACTACGCCCATCACGCCACCTGGGGTGACGACAATGGCGCCGCCCACTTACGCGCTTCCCTTTTGGGCGGCAGTTACGTTGTGCCGTTTCAGAAGGCGAAGCTGATTCTCGGGCAATGGCAGCAAGTGGTGTACGTCGATTTCGATACCCGGCCCCGTCGGCGCGAGATCGTCGTGCAGCTACTCGGCAGCTGAATCGGTTCTGCGCGGTGTTGCAATGTAGGTCGCCATGGCTTCGAGCAGCATGTTCTTGCTGATGGGCTTGGAAAGATGACGGTCGCATCCGGCTTCGAGACTTTGTTCCAGGTCTTCTTTGCGTGCGTTGGCCGAAAGAGCCACAATCGGGGTGCGCTGGCGGGCTTCGGCGCTTTCCCAGGCGCGTATGCGTCGCGTTGCGGTGAGGCCGTCCATGACCGGCATCTGGATGTCCATGAGAATGAGGTCGTATTTTTCGGCGTGGACCTTCTCAAGTGCGACCTGCCCGTCGTTGGCGAAATCCACACGCACCGGCTCACTCTTTAAGAAGGCCGAGAGCAAGAAGCGATTGTCCTCATTGTCCTCGACCACCAGAATGTGCGCTGCGGGCAGGGTTGGGCGTGCCTTCTCTGCGCCCGGGTGCGCAGGGGCGGTTGCGTCATCGGGACGGTCAAAAGGAAGGATGGCGCGAAACCTGCTCCCGCGACCGACCTCGCTCTCCACGTGTATCTCGCCGCCCATTGCTTCCACCAGGCCGCGGCAGATCGCAAGCCCCAGGCCGGAGCCTCCATACGGTCGGGAAGCGGACGAATCCAGTTGGGCGAAGCGGTCGAAGATGAATTCGAGGCGATCTTCGGGTATGCCGATGCCGGTATCGCGCACTTCAAATTCTAACCAGACCCGGTTCGCAACCCTCTCGCCGGCGCGTTCGGGGGCTGGCCGGACCGCAGCAACAACCTCGCCCCGATGCGTGAACTTCACCGCGTTGCCGATCAGGTTTACCAGAATCTGCTCCACGCGGGTTGCGTCGCCGACCAGCATCGCGGGGATACCGGGTGCGACCTCGGTGCGTACGACCAGGTCCTTTCCGCGGCCGCGTATGCGCATCAGGCTGCTTGATTGATCCAGCACTTCGGCCGGACTGAATGAGGCTCGCTCCAGCTGTAAGCGGCCTTCTTCAATGCGGGCGATGTCGAGAACTTCATTTACGAGCATTAGCAGTTGTTGCCCCGAACGTTTCAGGAGCCGCACGTACTGATAGTCTTTGTCCGGCAGATCCAGGTCCGCCAGAAGATCCGCGGCGCCAATGATGGAATTCATGGGCGTGCGAATTTCGTGACTCATGGTGCTGAGAAAGGCGGATTTTGCGCGGCTCGATTCTTCAGCCTCGTGGCGCGCTCGCTCCAGATCGCGGGTGCGTTCGGCTACTTTCTGTTCCAGACCGGCCGAAAACTCTTCCACAGTGCGAAACGCGCGCGAAAGTCTGCGTGCCAGCATAAGAGCCTGCACGAAGATAAATGCGAGCAGGCCAAAAGGCAGAAGCGGGGTGGATTCGACCCATCCGCGCGACGCGAGTATGTCCATTAATATGGTGGCCGCAAGTAAGGTCCAGCCGACCGTGAACAGCAGCGAACCGTCGCGGCCGCGGACGAGGGCCAGCATCGTCATGTAGAAGGCATAGATCACAGCGGCGACAATAGTCAGCTGAAACATCCAAAGCCAGGCGGAGTAGATGGCCAGGGGAGTCAGAAGAACGAGGCCAAAGAAAGCAAGCGAGAGGCCTGCCAGGGCCGGCCAGACGGGTTTGAAGAATTCCGCAGGGTAGAGTTCCCTCAGGAATAGAACCCAGAGTGGCGCGCTAACACAGAAGGTCCAGTACTCCAGACGATATGCCAGGGACCAATCGATTTCGGGCAGATAGTGCGTAATCAAACGCTCGCCAACAAGCACCGTGCGCAGGGCAATCACCAGGCAGAACAGACTGAAGTAGAGCGTAGAACGATCTGCCGGCCGGAACACGAACAAGGACAGATGATAGATCGCCATTATCAAGAGCATGCCGAAGGCCACCAGATCGGCGGCGATATCGCGTTCGTGCCTGGCGAGAATGTTCTCCGGAGTGCCGAGCAGGAGCGGATTCCACAGGCCGCCCCAGTTGTTCTGGAAGTTGGCAACGTGGGCCACAAGTTCCAGGTCCCGGCCATCAACGGAAAACACGGCCACACCGCTTCGGTAGAAGGGTCGCGCGTTGTCCGCGGTCAGGGCCGGTTGCCCATTCGCATAGATGAGCGCTCCATTGGCGTAGAGCCGAAAAGCCGTGCCCTGTTCCCGGGTTTTGATCGCCAGTTCGCGGGTTTCCGCTGGCAGTTTGATTCGTAGCCGATACGTTCCTGCGCCCACTCCGCCAAATGGCTTTCCGGCGATCCATTGGTCATTCCAGGTTGCCGGCACCCACATGGCTTCGCCCGCCTCCTGGCTCTGGCCAGGTTCGACAAAACGATCGGCAAAAAACTCCCAGTAGCCGGTAAGATTGAAGATGGATCCGGGCGCACTGTCCCGGCTGGAAATGTCCAGGGTTCCGGCGCGGGCCTCCACAGGAACTTCGCGGGTGTTGCAGGCCGCAAAGAAGAGCAGGGCGATCCATGCCGCGTAGCCAGGCAATCTGCGCTTCCGGCGAGTTGGGGGCAGAACCGGTTCGGGCGGGCAGGACCTGCCCAAAGCCAAATCTAGGCCTTTCGGACGATGCAATCCAGGCCCCTCGGTGGATTGAGCAACCGGCCGATTCTGTGTGATTATTGTGAGCACAGGAGGAGTTCGCGTGGGATCTATGTTCAGGCGGTTCGGGTTTACGATTCGCGTAAAGCTCTTGATCGTCACCTCCGTTCTGGTGGTGAGCGCCCTCGGCGCCATGATTTATGCGGCCGGGCAACGATTCTACGAGCACAGCGAAAGACTCATTCAGAAATACAATCTCGGCATGGCTCAGATGATCGGCCTCAAGCTGGAGTCGGATCTGCGCCAGATCAGCTATCAATCGCGGCTGCTGGCCGGTCTGGTCCAGGAGGGCGAGACGCGACGCATGGAACGCTCGGCCCGGATCTTCTTCGAATCCAATCCCGGGATCTTCTTTTTGGGTCTGAGTCGCCCGGACGCCGACGGATTGAGCTTCGAGACCGGTCTTTTTAATCAGCCCTTCCTGCGCCGCAACGATCTGAGTCCGGAGACCGTCGAAAGCCATCTGCGCGATTCAGCCCGACTCGGCGCGGCAGTCGCCGGCGCGCCCGCCATGCGCAATCTTTCCGTTGGGTTTGGTTTTCCGGTGCTTGCGATTGCCATGCCCCTCGAAGACGCCCCGGGGTCTCCCGTCATTGTCGCTTTGATGGAATCGACCGGTTTTCTGGAGAACTTTCAGATAGCGGGTCATGCGGAATTGTTCGATCTTTTCCTGGTCGACGAAAGCGGCCAGGTGCTCGCGCACTCGGATCGCGAATTGGCTTTGTCGGGCGGCCAGGCCGGTCAGCTCCCGATTGTTCGGACCCTGCTTTCCAGCGGCAACGACAACGGCTCCCAACGCTATCGTGTTGGCGGGAACGACTACCTCGGGTCCTTTCAGTTGTTGGGTTTCGGGCGTGCGGGTGTGGTTTCCACGATCGATGCGGATCGGGCCTTCGAGGCGGTCTACCTGATTCAGGCTGAGAACCTGAAGATCATGGTGCTGGTTCTGATCGTCGCCTTTCTTTTTGTGTACTTCTTTTCGCGGAGCCTGAGTGCACCCATCCGCCGGCTCGTGCGCGCAACTCACCAAATAGAACAGGGAAATTTCCAGGTCGACATACAGGCAACCAGTCGCGACGAAATTGGAACACTCACAAACTCGTTTATAGATATGGCGCGCGGCCTTGAAGAGCGGCAGAAAATAAAGAATACGTTCGGAAAGTTCGTCAATCCTCAGATCGTAAATCTCGCGTTGCAGAACGAATTGAGACTCGGTGGTGAGAGGCGCGAGTGCGCCGTGTTGTTTTGTGATCTGCGGAATTTTACAGAAATGTCAGAGTCCCGGGAACCCGAGGAGGTTTTGAGCATTCTGACCGAATACTTTTCTCATATGGTCGATCGCGTTCACGGGCGGGGCGGTGTAGTAGATAAGTTCATCGGTGACGCGATTATGGCGCACTGGGGGGCTCTTGTGACTTCGGAAAACGACACCGCAAACGCAGTGTGGGCGGCGCTTGCTATGCGCGAAGCCCTGTTGGAGTTGAACCGGGAGGTCTTAAACGACCGTGGCATCAATCTACAATTTGGAGTCGGCATCAATACAGGTCCCGTGCTTGCAGGACAGATCGGAGCCGAAACACGTCTGGAGTACACCGTAATCGGGGACACGGTGAATCTGGCGTCACGAATCGAATACCTGAACAAGCACTTTGGTTCAGACATTTTGATTTCCAGGGCTTCCTACCTTCAGGTGAGCGATCTGTTTCGATTCGAGCGCATGCCTCCTATTCAGATCAAGGGCAAGTCAAAACCCGAGACCGTCTATGCAGTTCTTGGCAGTATCGAGGACGAACATTGCCCGCCATCGCTGCACCATTTACGCGAGCGCATCGGCATGGATTTCGATGCGAACAGCGCCCGGGCGCATCTCGAAAAATCGAGCGACGTTCTCGTAATTGATAACCGCAAAAAGGGGCCCGGAGATGAACGTGGTGCGCCGCTATCGTAATGACAGTCTGATCGTCGCCCTGGCCGCTGTGATCTTTGCAGCGACCCTGTTTTCATTGTATCTGGATCGGAATCGGCGTCTGGATATCGGGGATGAGCCGGGGGGGCGGGTTCTTTACAGCTCCGGTCAAACCCATCGTCAGCATGCCGGCCGCAATCTATGGGAAGGTTTGAGCGGGGGCGACTCCGTTTATCATCACAACTTTATCCGGACCGAGAGCGATTCCGAGGCGGTGCTTGCGCTCGGCGAGGAAACCCGTGTGGCTCTGGCTCCCGAGAGCATGGTGCTCCTGAATTTGCAGGGTGAAGAACCTGAACTGGAGCTGCGTGCCGGCGAGTTGAGCCTGCAGGGTCCCGTTCGGGGTGAGGGCTGGCTCCTGGTGCGTCGCGGTGAGCTCGGGTTGCGGGCCAGCGGGGACCTGAGCGTGCGCGCCATGCCGGACGGCGGTCTGGCTTTGCAGGCCGGGCCGGGCCCGGCCCGGATTCAGGCCGGCGATGGGACTGTGGATCTCGAACGGGGCCAGTCGGCCCGAATGGACGGCCGTGGCCGAATCGATTTTTCAGACCGGATCTGGTATTTGAATCCCGCGAACGGGGCCCGCATCGCCTGCGAACAGGAACAGGCGCGTGTGCGTCTGGCCTGGCGGGGACCGGCCCCCGACAGCGGACAGCGGCGACTTGAGCTCGCCGCGGACGCCGCCTTTGAGGACCCGCGCATCTATGACGTGGCGGCGGTGGGAGAACTGGACATCGATCTGCCGCCGGGTTCCTACTTCTGGCGCCTGGCCGGTCCCGAACAGGCTGCCTTTGCCCCGGCCCGGTTTCGGGTTGTGGTTCCGGAACACATCCGGCTGTTCTCGCCGGTCCATGGCCAGACGATCCAAAGCACTTCGGTCGAGGCCACAATCCGCTTTGTCTGGAGTGATGGCCCCAGCCCCTTCTACGTCCTGGAGATCTACAATGACCCGGAGATGCAGCGTCGCGTCGCCCTGGTGCTTGCCGACCGGGCCCACATCTCGCGCACGCTACCGTCCGGCAGCTATTACTGGCGCGTGCGACCGCGCGATGAGCAGGCCTTACCTGGTATGGAGAGCGCCCTGTCGCGCTTCGACGTGTATGCCGGTCGGGTGCAAACCGCTGACCTCGGGGCCGGGTTGTCGTTTGATGAGAGCGAAAGGGTCCTTATCGCCGCAACCACAGAACAGGCTCACCCGGCCCAGGGCGTACGGGCAGCCATACAAACGGGAGAGGCGCGTCCGGCGGTTGCACAACTTCCCACTCCGGCGCCAGAATCGTCGTCGCGCGTGACCGAAGACACAAGACCACAACTCCTGTTTCCGACAAGCGGTTCCACGGTGGACATGTCCGCGCGCGAAAGTCTGGTGCTTCGATGGCAGGGACAGGGCGCCGGACCGTATTACGTACAACTGTTTGGCCCGGCGAATGAACGTATCGCCGCCGAAACCGTAAACGCGATGGCCTTTGAGATTCGCGACCTGCGCCGACTCGACGAGGGCCGCTTCCACTGGATGGTCTCGGATTTGAGCGCCGGCGCAGAAGCGGTGGCCCGAGGCTCTTTTGAGATCGTTCTTTCGGCCGAACTGGCGCGGCCCGAGATCGTGAGCCAATGAAAACGCGCAGCCTGGCAGCGTGGTCCGCTCCCATGGCTCTGGTTTTGGGATGGGTCCTGCCGCCGGATGGCCTTCTGGCCCAAAGTGCGACGCCATCGACCGAAACGAGCGTTCCGGGTCGTGAGATTCAATGGCGACCCGTAGAGGGCGCGTCCGGTTATCTGGTTCAGATAGAGAGCGAGCAGGGCTTGCCCGTGCTGGAACAGGAAAGCGCCACCACACACTTTTCTGTGAGTCTGCCGGCGGGCAGCTACCGCGTGCGTGTTTCGGCGCTGAATCGTTTTGGTCGTCCGGCCGCCTGGTCGGACTGGTTTCGTTTTGAAGTAAGCGAAGTGCCTCCGCCGGGGCAGGAATTCCTCGAATTGCAGTTCCAGTGGGCTGCTCTGGTCCCGGGCCTGGTGGCTTTTCGAAACGAAGAATACTGGCGGTCCTCGTTCTGGTGGACCGCAAGCGCGTTCCTTTTGGTGGCCGGTTTCCAGGAGCGAAGGCGCGGCAGCGATCTTTCCTTCGAGGCCGAGAGTCGAAATCCGTTTTTTGCCGTAACTTTTGGCACGGGCCAGCTTGCGGCGGGCAGTCTGCTTTTGCTGGAACGCGCGGACCTGCGCGCCCGCTACGACAGAAGCCAGGCGACCCAGAGAAACATCGGCTACATCGGCCTCCTCTTGTATGGGCTCCAGATTCTGGATGCCTGTCTGGTGCGCGCGCAACCAGATCAGGTACAGCCCATCGAACTCGGCTTTTCGTATGTGGCGGACCCCGCAGCGGTTGGCGCCCGTAGCAGTCCAGGCCACGATCAAAGAACAGAGCTTCAGTTAGTGATGCGCATATCCTGGTGAGGTGTCAGATGAACCGTTCGCAGAAACGCCTGGAGTCAACGCACAACCGGAAAGTCAGGGAGCGGTGCTGCCTCCGTGTTCCTCGAGCCGATCGTTTGAAAAGAGCACTCGCCAGCGTCGCCGCGCTTCTGATACTCTGTCTGGGTTCCGGCTGTTCGCGGCCTTTCCCTGACGATGATCTGGTACTTGGTCTGACGCTGTACGGCGTGAATGTTGCCGCCCTGCGTCGCTTCTTCGTCAGCCAGGGATCCTACCAGGGCAACGCCCTGTCCGGCGTTAGCGGCGCCGACTCGCGTTGCGCGTCTGACGCATCGAATCCCGGCGGGGCCGTGTACCGAGCGTTGCTGGTGGACGGTCCGAATCGCGTTGCCTGCGTGAACGCGGACTGCAGTCCGACGAATTCCGGTGACGGTCTTGGCTGGGTGCTCGAGGCGAACACCACTTACTACCGGATAGAAGGCAACGGCCTTGTGGCCGTCTTTACAACCAACGCTTCGCGAATTGTGGCCTTTCCCTCCAGCTCTCTTTCGGCCGGTGGATTTACAGCCAGCACCTCCGATGAATGGTGGACCGGAATGAACCAGGACTGGCAGGCAACCGGCGTTGACTGCGCGGATTGGGGGGGAGGGGTGACGGGCGCCTACGGCCAGGGGGGCAACACGGATGACGTTTCGATCCTGTTCGGCGGGGCGGCCTGCGGTTCTTCTCGCCGGCTGATTTGCGTGCAACAGTAGGAGCGACTGCTACTCTTCAACGAGACCGGATCGAATCGCGTAACGCACGAGCTCGGTCACTTTGTGCACGTCCAGCTTCTTCATAATGTTGGCGCGGTGTGCTTTGGCAGTGCGGGGAGAGATCCAGAGAGCGCGGGCGATCTCTTCGTTTGTCTTTCCCTCCGCGATGAGTTTAAGTATTTCACGCTCGCGGTTTGTAAGCAACACGAAGGGGCTATCGGCGGCCGGAGTTCTGGCGGGGCGCTGCAGATCCCGAACGACCTTTGAAGCGATGCGTGGACTGAGGTACTTTTCACCTTTGACGACCGCCTCTACGGCGCGCAGCAAATCATCGCCCGCGTCATCTTTCAAAACGTAGCCATCTACCCCGTGCTTCAGCAACTGTTCGATGTATTCCTCATTGTCATGCCGGGAAAGGATGATGATTTTGATTTCCGGATGATAGCGCCGCAACTGGCGGGAAATCTCGATGCCCGTCAGGTTGGGCATGGATATGTCGAGCACGGCAACGTCGGGTTTGATCTCTTCGATCTCCTGCAGCGCCTGCCGCCCATCCCCGGCTTCCCCGACGACCTCGCAGCCACTGATTTCACTCAGGATATGACGCACACCCTCGCGTAGGATGCGGTGGTCGTCGGCCAGGTAGACTCTGGTTTGCTTTTGCATCAGCCTGCGCCCGTCGCCGGAATTCGAATGCGCATTCGTGTACCGCTACCGGTTCCGGAATCGATTTCCAGACTTCCTTCCAGATCCTGTACTCTGCGTTGTACATTAGCAAGGCCAAAACCTTCGGTCCGACTGCGCACGTCAGTTAAGGAAAACCCCTGTCCGTCGTCCTTCAGTTCCAGCACGAATGGGCCCCCATGACTGCCGCTGAGGTCCAGCGCGACATGGCGTGCTTTCGCGTGCTTGACGATGTTACTGAACAGCTCCTGAGTGATGCGATAGATCTGGGTTTCCAGATGTGCGCTGATATGATCGGGTATCTGAAAACTGAGCGCAGAGGCCACGCCCCGGGCCCCGAGCACCCTTTTTGCGAGCCAGCGAATGGCCGCTTCCAGGCCGAGATCTTTGAGCGTTGATGGGAAGAGCATGGAGTACAGGTCGCGCAGCTCCTGGCTGGCCCGGTCAATCAACTCCATCGCCATATCGAAGCGCGCTTCGTAACGTTCGGGGTCGCGACTGTAGGTTGTAAGATTTATTTTTGCCGCCAGGATAGTCTGCCCGACGCCATCGTGCAGCTCGGCCGCGATCAGCTGACGCTCGTTCTCCTGGGCATGAAGCAGCCGTGAGTGCAGTTGCTCTACGCTGCGTTCCAGACTGCGTAGTCTGGTGATGTCTTTCAAGACCAGGCCCGGTCCGCCGCCTTCAAAGGGAAAAACGGTATAGCCCAGCTCGCGATCTCCCAGCCGCAGGCGGCAGTTCTCGATAGGCCTGTCCCGTACAGCCTGGAGATTCTTCTTCAGCTCGGCCTGCTCGGGAGCTCTGAGCTTGAGAACTTCAAACAACGAACGCCCCGCCGGATCCTGGCCGTCGGACAGTTCCGACTGAAAGGAACGATTCGCGAATTGGATTATGTGTTCCTCATCGAGCGCAACCAAAGGGGAGATGCCCGATACGATACTGTTGAAGTACCGGTACAGGCTCAATTGCTTCTGCTCCGCCTGTTTGATCTCGCTGAGATCCACGACGACCGCCATGGCCTCGGGCGCCCGTTTGCCCTCGGGTTCTTCCGGCCCGGGATTCAGGTAATAGCGCACATAAATCCGGTCGCCATCGCGCGTTTCGCACGCGCCTTCGGATACGCGCGCTTCCCGGGTCTCAAGACAGAGCCGGGCATACTCGGCCAGACCGCATTCAACCATCGCGGGCTCCGTCAGGACGTTCCAGCTCGTGCTCGAAATATCGAACAATGAACGGACGATGGCGTTGCTTTCGATCACCGTGCCATCGTCGGCCATGCGGAACAGGCCCACCGGAGCGCTCCGCACCAGATGTTCGTAGAGACTCAAGGTCCACTCCCGGGGAGCTTGTGTTCGGGGAACCACCACAAGGTTATTAAGCAAACGGCTCTGGAAGATGTCGTGCCCGGCCTCCGGATCAAGCATATTCCTGCCCGTTCATCGCCTGCCGGGCGTCGCCAGAAAACGACCACGCCATCGGGCGTTGCCCTCGGTTCAGAATGCCGGGACAACGTAGCGATCGTCGGGTTTGCTGAACCAATCCGCGGAAGCTGTGCCACGGGATTCGTACCAATCTTTGAAGAAACCATAGCCGTTGTGAATGTTCTCTTTTTCGTACGGCCAGCGCCAGTTCTGTGGGACCATGAGGGCCCAGGGAAAGCCGGCCGAATCCAGAAAGCGGTCGCTACCGTCCACGTTCGCATAACGCCCCAGGAAGTGCACGTCATGGCCGGTATTGAGAACATGAATAAAAAGGTCAAAGGGCAGGGGGCCAAGCTGCGAGCGTAGGATGGGCGCACCCAAAGTCACCTCAAAACTCAGGGCCTGGCCCGGGCGAAACTGCCCCGTCTTTGACGTGTTGGACTGCTCAATCGTTGTACTGCTATCCGGCATCATCTCGATAGCGGTGAAGTCTGCGATTTCGGAGTTGCCCTGACTCAGGAGTTGTCCGGCCGCGTCGAAGCGTGTCCAGTCCAGATGGGCGTTGCTCACTCCCGGTAGCGTCAGGTGCAGCGTGTGGCGGTAGGCTGCGCCGCGGGCGATGTGCTGATAGTGGCCACGAATGCGCGCCACTTCCCCTTGCGCATTCAGGTCGAGTTCGTAGCGCACGCGGAGCACATAATCGTTAAAGTCCGCATCGCCCCGATTCGGATACAGGTCTTCGTAGGCGACCGTATAGGCGCTCCCATCGGCTGGACAATATACGGTCGTGGCGCGGTCGGGATCGTCCGGGAAGCTATCGTCCTGGTCGGGAACTCCGTCCGAGTCGCGGTCGGCCACAAGGATTGGCTGCCGCAGGGCAAGTATATTGAGCGTTCTGCGAATTTCCTGCACGAAGCGTACGTCGATCAGCATGCGGTGTACGGCATCCTGGTAGGTGACCGCGAGTTCCACCAGGTTTGTGGTGCGATCAATTGTGAGGGTGCCTCCGACGTTGCCATTCTCGTTGGTCACGGCCCGAAACGATATCGTATTCACGGGATTGCCGTTTTCGTCCAACTCGTAGATCGTAACGCGGCTGCCTGCCACGGGCGCGCGTGGATCGATTACGTTGATAAACACCTGAATGTCCCGCGTGGAATCGAACAAGAAATCAGGATCTCCAGCCACATCATCGACTTCAACGTGCACGGGAAGGTCTTCGGTGCCTTCCCCGGTCCCGGCGTTGGGCAGGGAAAGCAACCAGAGGTAATTTTCGTCCTCAGGTGTATCGCAGGCTGTGAAGCCCAGCGCAAATGTGACTACGATTGCCAGGGAACGTCGCATGGGATCTCTCCGATATCATGCAGTTAACCCTGGTTCGGGGGACTCCGCAATAAGGCGGGAGGTGTACTTGTCTTAGTACCAAAGGACTATTTTTTTCCCGTTCCCGCGCATTTCGTACGCAACAGAGGGAACTTCCGCGACCCCTTCCGGGTATGAGCCCGTCTGGATTAAACACAACGATTCACCCGCAGAAGCCGGAACTCGCCCGCTGCAAGGCGCTGGTGCCGGCTCGCTATAAGAGCCTGCTGGCCAAACGACTCCAGGCGCGCCGCATCCCGCTATCGGGTTATCTACCGGTCCTGGTCCGGCTGGCCAGCAGTCAGGCCCACAACCTGCCGGTCCGGCCCCGGTTTACGGCCTTTTACCAGGAGCCCGGCCAGGATCTGCAGCCGGTCAACTTCTGCGTTTCGGGACAGCTCTGGGGGGAATTCAAGCTCATAGCGCGGGGGTGTGGTGTATCCATGTGCTACCTTTTTGTGCATCTGATGCTCCTGGACGAACAACTGGCCCTGGCGAGCCGCGGCCGCCGTCGGATTGCCCGCTGGACGGGCGAAGTTTCGAAGTCCATTCGTTTAGAGATGAAGGAAATCGTGCAAAACTCGTGGATAAGGTTGAGTCGCACCTTGATCATCGAGACAGTTCGGTCCGATCCTCTCGACTGACACCCCCTTTCATCGCCCTTTGAGGATTTGTCTGGAGCTTCCCCTGGCGAAGCCCTGCTCCGGCTTCCAACCACGGAAAAAGGACTTGTACTTTTCTCCACCCCGTGACAAACGGGATTATGTCCCCTTGTGTTCGGAGCGCTGCCCGATTGCCCCGTCCGGTCTGGATTGCGGGTTTGCTCTTGCTGGTGGTGCTGACGCCCGGTTCCCTTCTGGCCCAGATTCCGGGCAACATTGAGATACCCGTGATCGAAGGGTTGCGCCCCGCTCAGAGCGGGCAGGAGGGATCGCTATCCCTGATTCTGATTCTGCTACTCTCGGTGCTCAGCCTGGCGCCGGCTTTGATTATGATGGTGACCGCATTCACAAAGGTCATCATTGTTTTTGACTTCGTTCGGCGGGCGCTTGCGCTTCAGAACATGCCGCCGAACCAGGTGCTGTTTGGCCTGGCCATCTTCATAACCGGTTTCATCATGGCCCCGACGCTCAGGGAGTTTAACGAGCAGGCACTGACACCCTATACCGAAGGAAAAACCGACACGGCCGGGTTTCTCGATGCGGGCATGCAACCCTTCCGGAAGTTCATGATCCGACAGATCAACAAGGACGGGGCCCGGGAGATTGCTCTTCTGGTTTCTCTATCTGGAAAAGACATGCGGGAGATTCGCACAGTCGATGACATTGATTCCTACATTCTGATTCCGGCCTTCATGCTTTCCGAGTTGAAGAAGGCTTTCATCATCGGCATCGTTATCTTTATCCCCTTTATCATCATCGACCTGGTTGTGGCTTCTACGCTAATGTCAATGGGCATGATCATGTTGCCGCCGGCGATGATCTCACTTCCGTTCAAAATCATCATTTTTATCCTGGTCGATGGCTGGCATTTGATCACATACAATCTTGTTCGCTCATATGGGGTGGTCTGATGGTCGAGGCGGACGTCATTCATCTGGTTCAACGCGGCTTGATAGTCACCCTTCAGGTGTCAGCGCCAATCCTGATTCTGAGTATGACGGTGGGGTTGGTGATTTCCATCCTGCAGACCACTACATCGATTCAGGAACAGACGCTCACGTTTGTGCCAAAGTTGATTGCGGTCTTTGTGGGAATCGCCTTCTTCTTCGCCTACATGCTGCACACGCTCATGGACTACACGCGAGACATCTACAATAAGATTCAATTGTTCTGACCGATGGATGGATTCAGCGACAACGTTCAGTACTTCGGCCTGATCTTTGCGCGAATACTGGGGCTCTTTTTTACGGCGCCGGTATTCAGCACCGATTCTGTCGGAAACCGAATGCGGATCATACTGGGGTTTCTATTGGCGATCATTCTCTACCCCATCAGTGCCAACTATCTGCCGGCGTTGCCGAACAGTGTGCTGGGGTTCGCCTTGCTTGTGATGGGTCAGATTATCATCGGGGTTCTGATCGGTTTTATGGTACTCGTGATTTTCTCGTCGTTCCAGATTATCGGAGAGGTGCTTTCCCTTCAAATGGGTATCTCCTTTTCGGAGGTGCTCGACCCGCAATCCCAGATATCAATCCCCCTTTTGGGTACCCTGAAAAACACGATCGGCATTTTGTTGTTTCTGGCCGTGCCCTTTCAAATGGACGGCTTTTATGTGCCGGCTCTTCTGCATATGGTCCGGGCGATCGGCCATTCGTTTCAGGCCGTACCCGAACTGATTCCTTCGACCCAGATTTCGGGCGGCATTCTGAACTATCTGGATCAGGCCTTCGCCATCATGTTCATAACTGCCGTAAAGGTCGGGCTGCCCCTCGTCGGCATCCTGTTTATCAGTTCGCTCACCCTGGGCTTACTGGGCCGGGCGGCGCCTCAGATGAATCTTATAAACATGGGTATCCAGATCAATATTACCGTTGGCCTGATCGTACTCATGACACTGATCCCCGTGATCGTTCCGGTCATGCAGACCTCCTTCGTCTTGTTGTACGACCATGTGGGCAGCATGCTGCGTTCCTGGCCTCAGGGGGTTGCTCCTTGATTGAGATCGTGCGCGCGTCCGCCGCCAGCCCAGCTGAATCGTATCGCTCGATCCAGGCCCAACCCTGGTGGTTGCTTCTGGACCGCCCCGCTTTGCATTTCGACCTGCAGCGTTTTGCAGCCGAAGACGAAGGCCGCACCGAACTACCCTCCGACCGTCGCAAACGCGAGGAGCGGGAAAAAGGCAATGTCCCGAAATCCCAGGATCTGGCTTCCGCCATTGTTCTGATCGGTACCGTTGTAACACTCTTTCTCGGCGGTACGCTTATCCTCCGCCAGATTATGCAGGTCTTCGAAAGATATCTGAGCTACGACTTCATGTCCATGACCCGCTTCGAGTTCACTGATCTGCGGCAGCTCGCGATGGATCTCTTTTTTCAAACCGGCAAGATTGTTGCCCCGATCATGATTGCAGCCGTGATTATGGCGATCGTCGGCAACGTGTCTCAATTCGGGCTTTTTTTTGCTCCCCGCGCGTTGGAATTCAAACCGGAACGCCTGATTCCGGATTTTAAGCGTGTATTGCCCGTTCGCCGAAACCTGTTCGCCCTTGGAAAGATCATCATTCAGATCGTGATCATTGCCACTGCGGCCTACATCCTGATTGTAGATGACTATATTCCAATGCTCAAGAGCGCGAATATGGAGCTGAACCAGGCGATTCCGCTTTTTGCCTGGGTGGCCTTCAAGTTGCTCATTGTAACAGCCATTATTCTGACTGTGCTTGCCATACCGGATTTCTTTTACCAGCGCTTCGAGTACATGGAAAACCTGAAAGTGACGGTTAGCGAGTCGAGGCGCGAGCGACGCGACGAAGAAGGCGATCCAATGATTCGTCAACGGCAGCGTGAGCGCGCCTACGATCTTCGGCGACAGCGTAACATGCTCCAGGAAGTGCCCCGGGCCGACGTGGTTGTGACAAATCCGACCCACTTTGCTGTCGCCCTCCAGTACGACCCGGGAAACACCCACGCCCCGGTCGTGACGGCGAAAGGAGCCGACCATCTGGCCTACCTGATACGAACCATCGCGCGTGAAAACAACGTTCCGGTGGAAGAGAACCCGCGGCTGGCCAGGACCCTCTACGACGAAGTGGAGGTGGGTCAGGAGATTCCGGAAACGCTGTATCGGGTTGTGAGTATGTTATTCGCCCGTTTGAACAGGTTTAGAAAAGCGGGGGCAGCGGCCGGGAGATAAACCATGCTCGAGACCTTTCGCAAATACATAGGCAACTCTGACGCGGCCCTCGGGTTGGGGGTCATATTTGTTCTCACGCTGATCATTATTCCGCTCCCCGGTGCCTTTCTGGACGGACTGATAGCGATATCTCTTCTTGCCGGCATTCTGATTTTGCTGACATCGCTTTCTTCAAACAGTCCAGCGGACTTCACGGTGTTCCCGACCTTGCTTCTGGTTACAACGGTCTATCGCCTCGCCGTAAACGTATCAACCACCCGTCTTGTTCTCAGCCAGGGAGCGGCCGCCGACTCCAAGATGATTGAAGTGTTCGGTACCTTTGTCGTTGGCGGCGGGGATGGCGCCGGCGGCTACGTGATCGGGATTATCATATTCTTGATTCTGACCCTTGTGCAGATTCTGGTAATCACCAAAGGCGCCACGCGGGTTTCAGAAGTCGCTGCGCGATTTGCCCTGGACAGCTTGCCGGGCAAGCAGCTGGCAATCGACTCCGACCTGGCAGCCGGTTACATCGATGAAGGGGAGGCGCGCAAACGACGAGAAACTCTACAAAAAGAGATGGGTTTTTACGGGGCCATGGACGGTGCCTCCAAGTTCGTTCAGGGGGACGTTCGACTGGGCCTGATCATTACGGCCATCAACATTGTGGGCGGTCTTATAGTCGGAACCACAATTCGCGGCGAATCCTTTGAGGACGCCCTCGCAATATACACCCGCTTTACAATCGGCGACGGTCTGGTTTCCACGATTCCCGCCCTTTTGATCTCTCTGGCAACCGGTGTAATCGTATCGCGTTCGGTCGGCGACGAATCGTTGCCGGAGGATATGCGCAAGCAGCTGTTCTCCAACGCCAATGTGCTGTTTCTGGTGGGCGGCGTCCTGATAGCGGCCGGGTTCATTCCAGGATTTCCGCTGATTCCCCTCGCAATCATCGGAGGCGCGATCATCTTTGCCGCCACCCGCATTGAAACCGGCAAGAAGGCCGCCGAAGAAATGCGCAAAAAAGAAGACGAACGTCCGGAAGAGAGAAAGCCTGAGTCGTACCTGCAGCATCTGCGCACGGAAGCCCTGGAAGTTGAGATCGGCTACAACCTCATTCCGCTCGTAGATCCCAAAGCCGGTGGAACGCTACTCGATCAGATATCGCGGCTCCGCAAACGTTTTGCCATGGAATCAGGACTGATCGTCCCGCCTGTGCGCATCCGGGATAACATGAACCTGGAACCGGGCGAATATGCCATCAAGCTTCACGGCAGTTTGATCGGCAGCTCAACCCTTGAGCCGGACAAGTTGATGGCAATCGATACCGGCCGCGTTGAAGAGCCCTTTGAAGATATCAAAGAGTTCACCGAACCGACTTACAATCTGAAGGCGCACTGGATAGACCCCGATCGCAAGGGCGAAGCCGAGCAGGCCGGTTACGACGTTGTGGACCCATCGACCGTTGTGGCGACGCACCTCAGCAGCATCATTCAGCAAAACAGTTCGGAAATCATGGGCCGTCAGGAGATCAAGAGCATTATCGACAGCATCCGCGAAGAAAACCCCGTCGTCGTCGATGAGGTGCTCACGGAAAGGAAGATGGGCCTCGGGCAGGTTCAGGCCGTATTGCAGAATCTCCTGAAAGAGAACGTCTCCATACGAAACATGGTCAAAATCCTGGAAGCCATCGCCAACCACGCGGAGCGAACCCAGGGAGACCCCTACCTGCTCACCGAGGCCGTGCGCCAGGTGCTGCGGCGGCAGATTGTCCAGGAGTATCTCGAGAATGGGACCACACTCAAATGCATAACGATCGATCCGCAGATCGACCGGCGATTGCGGGAAGGCATTCACCGCGATCCGGAAGAGGGTTTTGTGATGGCGCTCAAGCCGGAATTTCAGAACGCACTTCGCGAAGCGCTCATGCGCGAATATCAAAACCAAATGCGTGAAGGTCGACACGCCATCTTCCTTTGCAGCCGGGCAATTCGTGCCGGCATATTTTACATTCTCGAACGAATTTTTCCGGCGCGCAACTTCACTGTGCTCGCCCACGAGGAGATTCCAACGGATGTACAGGTCGAGGTGGTTTCCCAACTCAGTATCCGAGCCCGCCAGGAGCAGGAGGAGACGGCCGCAACGCCCGGATAGGTTGCCCTGGCTGCGGTTTTTGCGTCAGCAGTTCGCTTTTCGTCCCCAGGCCGCGTACCTGCGCAGACTCCCCGGGATCGAAAGGTAATACAGTTAGTGGTCGCCACACCGGCGGCTCGACAGGAAAAGATGGAAGATTTTCTGGAGAGCGCGCGTGGCCGGGGTCAGTTCGAACTGCGGCTTGCGGGTGAAACCGCCCCCGCACCCTGTAGCCGCGAAGCCTGTCTCTATCATGAGTCGGCCCTGTTTTTCGGGCAGGGGTCCTACCAGGTCATTGAGCATTCCCAACGCGACCTCCTGCTTGCGACCACCAACGGGCTGTCTGCCGGGCCCCTGGCCCTGCCACTACGCAGGGTTCGCACCTATCTCGAACCCTGCTTTGAACGATGGCTTCGACTGAAGAGCCCCGACCTCACGGCCGAATTCCGCCGTCTGCTCGAAGGGGCCGGAGCAGAGGAAGCCTGTTTGGTCGAATACGCACTTTTTCCGGAGCGAATGTACTTTGCCCGGGTTGAGAGTGAGCGCTATCATTTGCCGCCCCGTCCGGGGGAAGCGCCACGTCAGCGGATAAACCTGGTGCTGGGGATTTCGGACCGACCTTTTGTCGCAGAACCCCAACGCACGCCCCACTACAGAGGCTGGGCCTATTGAGTCGCAGACAGATTTCGGTCGGGCCAGAAGCCTCCCGCCTTTCACGCGTAAGCCGCGCAGTTTAGCGGTCAACGTGACCGTAGCTGCCCTTGCGAATATTAAAGAAGAACAATTCGGGGACACTGTACAACATTCCGTAGAGTCCCGCTTCGAGATCCCGGCCCTCATCAAAGGGGCTTTGAGCGATTCCTATTAAAGTGCGCGCCATTCCATACAGCAGATTGACGCTGCCGTAGATCGGCCGTGGCCAGAACACATCATCCGTAAAAAAAACGAAGTGGCTGTCCTCGGTTCGTCGGTTGTAGAGTTGCGCTGAAAACACATTCGCTTCACGTACGTACAACCACGCCGCGTTTTGTGTGCGGCTCGCGTCTGCCAGGCGTCTTTCGCGCGCACCGGGCAGGTGTTCCTTTGCAACGACGCGATAGCCGCCCTCGACCAGATCAAAAGACACAAACGGTATGAACGAAAGCCGTTCTCCCGGCGCCAGGTGTCCCCCCAGAGCAGCCGTCGTTTCGCCATCAAAGGCAGCTTCCAGCGTGCGGAAGAGTTCCGTCGTGCAGTTGCGTGCAATGATATTGTACCCGTAGACCGCGCGCAGATCCTCCAGATAATGCTCGTAGATTTGAGCGGCGACGGTTGCCTGGGCCGGTCCTGAAACATCCGGCCCAATCGGGCTGTTTTCGGAGCGGGAGGGAATCATGCGTCCCTGCGCCGTTCGAATGATTTGGCTGTAGCCCAGCCGCCCGCGATCCAGTTCTTCGAACCGGGCACCCACTGCTTCCAGCATGTTGTAGGTCCGCTCGTCCGGCACCGTCGACCCGCCGATGACAAACTCGCGCCAACGACTGTAGTTGCCGGCCGCCTGCCTTACGAGACCGGCGGCCTCTTCCGGAAACTCCTGCAGACTCCTGGCCGCAACCCGTAGCGCGTTGGCCGGAAAGGGATCGAGTAAGATCAGGCGGTTCTCTTTCAGAGAAAGCTCGATTGCTTTGATGCGGGCCTGCAGCAACAAGAGTGTTGTCCCGCGATCGCTGCGCCGAGATTCCAACAAGCGCGACCGATCCACCAGGAGTGCCGCACGAAATGCAACCAGGTTGGCGCGCTCCCGGGCATTCAGGGGCAGGATATTCTCGCCCGCACGTCCGGGAATGAACAGGGACTCAGGCGCAAGCGGGAGGTCGGCACGAATGACTTCTCGCGCCCAGGCAAGCGAAAGGCCCTCCAGGTAGATATCGGAAGCGCTGGAGCCGAAAGCGGGGTAGTGTTCTTTTCTGGGAGGGTCGGGCCTGTAGGGAACCGGGTTCTCCGAAGGCCACTGCGTCTGTTCGATTACCCGTTCTTCGACTCTTTCAGTCCCGGCGAAGAAGCCCAGAGCTGGAATCGGCACATGGCGTTCGGCTTCATCGGTAGCGCTTCGCGCGAGGAAGAGTTCTCTCTGGGCGGCCAGCGCGAGCAGGTTCTGGTCGTGCTTCTTTTGAATCAGCCGCAGCTGTTGCAGGCGATCGTTGAGGCGGCGGTACCCATCGGGCGGCACCGCAATCGCAAGCGTGTGAATTGTCCGGTTCTCGAGCCGGTTGTATAGATGCAGAAAATCAGCCCAATCGTCCCGGACCAGGCGAAAGACCCGGTCGGGAAACAACTGGTAGTGGTACACGTTGTCCCCGATGCGAAGGGCGGTGTGGCCGCCCGCGGACCCACCGACGTTTGCTTCTATATAGAGAAAGTAAATCCGGTCAAAGGCCGTTGGGTGGCGCTGGGCCCCGCGGCCGGCCCGGATCGTAAGCGAAGAGCCGTCCTCGCCAAAGGCCGGCGAAAGGGCACAGAACCAGACCAGGCCAAAAGAGATCCACGCGACAGGCCAGCGTCCGGGGCGCATGCAGAACCGCAGGCCTTTTCCCGGGCAGGTTCTACGCCGACTCATCGCTCCTGATCAGTGGGCCTGATAACCGCGCACCAGCAGAGCGCTCGCACGATCGGGAAGACCGGCCAGCAGCGAATCCAGGCGATCACGCGGCACACCGGCCTGTTTCAGGCCGGAGCCAATGCCCACATAGGTTGCCGGCTGCGCTTCCCAATCCGTGATCCCGTATTCCAGGGCCAGGGCGCCCAGATCGCGCTCAAATTCAGCCGCGCTGCCGCCGGTGTGAAAGAACACCGCCGTGAGGTTGCGCACTTCGGCCCGGTACATGGCATCGTCATCTTCCTCGGCGTCAGGGGCCGAGGAGTCGCTGGAGCTGGCCAGGGAACGCGAGATGGAGTTCAGAGATGTAGAAACGCTGCTGAGAGCATCCGAGGCGGAAGTCGAGGCCTGGCTTACGCTGTTGCCAATAGAGCAGCCGGCGATCGTCAGAGCCGTCAGGAGCACAAAAGCGGGCAGGAGTCGGTTGTTCAGATTCATGGCATACCTGTTTGAAAGGGACTGGGCCCAGTTTGGCGGCCCGGGGGGGCATGTCACCGCGTTTTTTTGAGAGCCAGGGTGGGGTAAGCCACGTGCAGTTTACAGTCAGCGCCGGAAACGACCATGCCGTACATCCTCGGCATCGAGGGAGAAGATGACGCTTTCGGCAATGTTTGTGGCCAGATCGCCAATGCGTTCCAGAGCCTTGGCAATAAAGGCCTCGGCCAGGCTCGGCTCGGATTCAATAATCCGGTCTTCCAGCTCGTCCACCTGGAACTCAATGGCCATGACCCGGTCGGCCTGTTCGGTATCCCTTTCGACCAGACTGCGCACGGCCGTCTGCAGCGCCTCCCGGGTTCGCATGACCAACTGCTCCATGTCTCCGTCCGGGGGTGATGGCATCCGCGGCGCCCACTTCGCAACGGTCTTGGACTGGTCGCCGACCCGCTCCAGTTCGTGCACGATGCGCGAGGCGCTGAAGATGAAACGAAAGTCAACGCCGTACGGCTCCTGGAGCACCAGCAGGCCCATGCAGACGCGGTCGAGCTTCAGCTCCGTTTCGTCGATGTCGTGGTCCATTTCGCGAACCTCGGCCACCAGAGCCTCGCTCGGTGTGTGCAGGCAGGCGACCGCTTTTTCGTAAATGGCTTCGGCTTTGCGGGCCATGATAATCAACTCGGAACGCAATTGGTTGACTTTGGAATCCAGTGACATATTGTCTCCCGCTGGTGACTGAAGGGCAGCCCTGTCGAGGCCCGAGTAACGCTTGCCGCGTTTTCGCTCCGACTGCAAGATGGTTCCCCTGGCGGGCTCGCGGTCAAGCACGAATCACTCAGGCAGGTCTCCCCACAAGTTAGAATCTGCGCCTGTAAGTACCGCGTCACAAGCCTGTAACATTCGAAGTTGTATGATGCTGGCAGACAAGACAACCTCTTGCAAAAATCATTTTGAGGCTGGCTAATGAATCAAATTACCAAAACCCTTCGGATTCATGGAATCCGACTCGCTGTTGCACTGGCGGCAGCTGCTTTTCTTTTCAACTGCACTCAGAAAAAGCTGATTCAGGTTGATGGTTCCAGTACCGTATACCCGATTACGGAAGCGGTCGCCGAAGCATATCGTTCGGTGTCCGACGAAGTGAGCGTCGTCATTGGCGTTTCTGGAACGGGCGGCGGCTTCGCAAAATTCTGCGTCGGTGAAACAGATATTTCCGATGCTTCACGACCGATCAAGGACTCCGAAAAAGAGAACTGTGCCAACAATGGCATTGAGTATCATGTTTTCGAAGTTGCCTACGATGGTCTCGCGGTGATTGTGAATAAAGAGAATGATTTCGTTGATCAACTGACTGTTGATCAGCTCAATCTGATCTTTCGTGAAGGCGGCGCTGTGAACTGGAGCGACGTAAACCCGGCCTGGCCCGCAGAAGAGATCAAAATCTTCGCTCCCGGTCAGGATTCAGGAACGTATGATTACTTCAAAGAGGCCATCCTCGGCGAGGAAACCAACATGAATCCGGGCGCCACTTTCAGCGAAGACGACAACGTGCTCGTTCTCGGCGTTGCCGGTGAACGCTACGGAATCGGTTTCTTCGGTCTGGCGTACTTCGAGGAAAACCAGGACACGCTGAAACTCGTCCCGGTTGTCAACCCTGCTCTGAACCGGGCGGTGATTCCGAATATGGAAACGGTCAGTGGCGGAACCTATGCTCCGCTCTCGCGTCCGCTGTTCATCTACGTTAAGAAATCGGGCCTGGACGAGCGACCGGAAGTAATGGCGTTCGTGCGTTACTATCTTGAGCATGCGGCCGAAAAGAGTGCCGAAGTGGGTTACATTCCGCTTCCGGCTGAAATCTATCAGCGCAACCTCAGCGAACTCTGAGAAGAAGTAAATGGCAACTGTGACACCGGAAACCAGAGTACCGGTCAGTTTGCCGAAAGTGGGGACTGGCGGTGTGAGCCGCCAGTCCGTCTTTCCACGTTTCGGCCAGCGCCCCAGCTACGCTCTGGCCGAGCGCACGGTGCGCTATATCCTGCGAGGGCTCGCCTATCTAACGGTCGGAATTACGGCTGCCATACTATTAACGCTGCTCATCGACGCGGCGGGCTTTTTTCAGATGCCCGGTGTTACGCTCTGGAGCTTCTTTGGCGGAACGGAGTGGAAGCCATTCAATCGAGAACCGGTGCTCGGCGTGTTACCGCTCTTGAACGGCACGCTTATGATTGCGATCGGGGCTTCGGTCGTGGCGGTGCCTCTGGGGCTCGGTACCGCGATTTTTCTTACGCAGTACGCAAACCGACGGGTGCGGGCCGTTTTCATGCCGATCATCGAAGTTCTGGGCGGAATTCCGACCGTGGTTTACGGCTACTTCGCCCTCCAGACGGTGACGCCGTTTCTGAAAGCGACCATTTTCCCCGAAATTGAAGTCTACAACGCACTTTCGGCTTCGATCGTCGTGGGCATTGCAATTTTACCAATGATCTCGTCGCTGAGTATGGACGCCCTGCAGGCAGTGCCAACCAGCGTCAAAAATGCCGGTTACGCAATCGGTATGCGTCGGTTTCACGTTACAACGAAGATTGTGATTCCGGCGGCATTGTCCGGTATCATTGCTTCGTTTATTCTGGGTTTTTCACGCGCGGTGGGCGAAACGATGGCGGTGACTCTGGCGGCCGGATCCACACCTTCCATGCAGGTGGATTACCTGAGCAGCGTGCAGACCATGACCGCCTATATTGTCCAGGTGAGCCTGGGTGACATTCCATACGGTGGTCTGGTGTTCTATACGATCTATGCAATCGGACTTACTCTATTTCTTACCACGTTCTTGTTTAACTACGTGGCTTCCTTAATTGTGCGCCGCTTCCGGGAGGCCTACTGATGATCAGTCGCAAGGTTCGCTACCAGGCCTACGGCGTTGCGTTTCAGGCGATTTGTCTGGTCGCAAACATCACCGCGATCGTGTTTTTGTTTTCGCTCCTGGCTGATATCTTCATTACAGGTTCGCCGCACCTGAGTCTGGATTTCCTGACGCAATACCAATCTAACCGGGCCGAGCGCTCCGGTATGCTTGCGGCCGTGACCGGTTCCGCGTACGTCCTCTTGATCACGGCCATCGCCGGCATCCCCATGGGTGTTGGCGCTGCGATCTATCTCGAGGAATACTCGCGCGATACGCCTTTTATCCGTTTCATCAAACTGAATATTCAGAATCTGGCCAGCGTGCCTTCGATCATCTATGGAATTCTGGGGCTGACGCTTTTCGTCGGTGGTTTCACCCACGGCGTTACATTGATGGCCGGCTTCGGCGCCATCACCACCGTTGCGATTCTGGTCCTGCCCGGACTGGTCTACTTTTTGATGGGCATGGCGCTCCTGATTCAGTTCGTTTCGGATCGGCGCTTCCTGCTGGCCGGTGGCGCCCTGCTTGCTCTGGTCGGCGTTCTGGGTTTCTACGCTCTGGTTTCGTATCGTCTGGCAAGCAATGAAATGGCCATGGGCCGCGGCGTTTTGGCCGGGGCGCTCACGATGGCGCTTCTGATTTTGCCAGTGGTCGTAATCGCAACCCAGGAAGCCATTCGGGCGGTGCCGGATTCCTTTCGCCACGCTGGTTTCGGAATCGGCATGACGCGCTGGCAGGTGGTTCGTCACATGTTGTTGCCCGTGGCCGTGCCCGGGATTTTAACCGGAATCATATTGGCTTTGGGCCGAGCGGTTGGCGAAACCGCGCCTTTGATCGTCGTTGGAGCGTTGACTTACGTCACATTTTCCCCGGTGTCACCGTTCGATCGCTTCACCGTTATGCCGATTCAGATCTTTAACTGGACGCGCTATCCTCAAAAGGAATTTCATGATCTTGCGGCGACCGGAATCATAATCGTTATTGCGTTTCTTCTGTTGATGAACGGCCTCGCAATCTACCTGCGAGCGTACTACAGAAGCAAACTGAAACATATTAGCTAGCGGCACAGTATATGAGGTCTACAATGTCAGAAGAACAGAAGCCCGGCGTGAAGGTCGAACATCGCGGCGTCGCAGACGATGAAGGCCCGGAGACTGCACCGGTTGTATTTGATTGTCGCAATGTGGACATCTATTATGGCGAATTCAAGGCGGTTGAGAATCTCAGCATGCCCATCTATCAGAATCGGGTAACGGCTCTCATCGGTCCTTCGGGGTGCGGCAAGTCCACTTTTCTGCGGACCCTCAACCGCATGAACGATTTTATCCCGGACTGGAGTTGCAGCGGCGAACTAAGGCTGAACGGCGACGACATTTACGCTAAGGGCATTGACCCGGTTGAAATTCGCCTAAGGGTGGGCATGGTTTTTCAGAGTCCCAATCCCTTCCCGAAGTCCATCTACGAGAATATCAGCCTCGGTCCGCGATTGAATGGCTACACCGGCAACGTGGACGAACTGGTGGAGAGCGCGCTTCGGAAGGCCTATCTCTGGGAAGAGGTGCGCGACAAGCTCAAGGAAAGCGCAACCTCTCTTTCCGGGGGGCAGCAGCAGCGGTTGTGCATAGCGCGCGCTATCGCCATGCTGCCGGAAGTGTTGTTGATGGACGAGCCAACCGCTTCGCTCGATCCGATTTCGACGCGTAAGATCGAAGAGCTCATCACAGAACTTAAAGAGCACTATACCATCATCATCGTGACGCACAATATGCAACAGGCCGCCCGGGTCGGTGACTATACGGCACTTTTCTATCAGGGCAAACTGATTGAGTATGATCGGACCTTCAAAATATTCACGAACCCTTCTGAAAAGTTGACGGAAGATTACATCACCGGCCGTTTTGGTTGAACTGGCTTCGCGGGAATACAAGCCTCCGGCCCCGTTGATCTGGCTTCCCGGGTTTTTCGTGTGGAAGGGCGGGCTTCTATGGGCTCAGTCGGGCGGTTTCTTGCGAATGTGCAGGATGCGAACAACGGTTTTGCCCGGAAATCGCACGATTTCGCGCAAAGCCGCCCTAATTGATGTCGCAACTGCATCCGCCGAGTCTCCCGCTTCCGTATCACGCAGCATCAGGTGCACGAAGAGGCGGCACATGGACACGCCACAGCCGCGCGCAATTGTCTTAAACTCCCCCCAGTCCCGCCCCTCAGGCCGAAAATTCACCTTTTGCAGGCGTTGCTTTGACGGCTGATATTTTGTGGTTATGCGCTTCTTGCCGGGGAGCAGGTGCGGGTTTTGGCGGGCCAGGCGTAACATGCACTTCAGGTAGCCGCGCATGCTCAGCCGCCGTTGTTTGAGTCTCCGGTCGAGCAGAGTCTTCCAGCGTTCGGGAACCAGGAACCGGCAGGGCGGGTTTTTTGGATGTTCGGCTACAAAACGTCGTCGAGAAGGTTTCACAACCAGAAGAGGTCGCGGAACTGCGATTTGTTGCGCCGGTTTTCATTGGCGACCTACGAGTCCGCTCTTTATTTCGGTTTGCCGCTGGGTTGGGGGCTGCAGGAAATTGGGCTGCGCCGGGCGCGGTCCGTCCGGACTGGCATTCGAACTCACAGCGGACCGAACGCGCTTCGGCTCAGCTCAGTCGACACCCACGCAGCCGTCTTCGCTATCGCTTTCGCAGCCGCCAGGTTCCGTGCTTCGAAAGACGATGCCGGCGGCGACCAGGGCCGCGATGGCGGCCGCGCCATCGGTATCCTGTCCGGGGGCGTCACATGCCAGGGTCAAAACCGCAAGCATGAGAAATGCCGCCAGGCATTTGTGCCACAGTCTCATTGACGATATTCCATTACCCGTGTCCGGTTTTGCCCAGTAAGCGAAACATGCTCGATTTGTAGGCTTCGACCCCGGGCTGATCGAACGGGTTCACATCCAGCATATAGGCAGAAATGCCGCACGCATACTCAAAAAAGTACAGGAGCGCCCCCATGGTTGGGGCGTTCAATTGCTGGAGTTCGAGCCGGGCGCAGGGCACGCCGCCCTCATGGTGGGCGGCCATGGTTGCCTTGAGGGCGGTGCGGTTGATTTCGTGCAATGGCCGTCCCGCCAGGTAACCGAGGCCATCTTCGTCGTCGGAACGCGCCGGAACGGACGGCCCTTCCTGGTGGACCACATCGATCACCGTTTCAAAGATCGTTCGTTCCGCATCCTGGATCCACTGACCCATGCTGTGCAAATCAGTGCTCAGATTCACCGAAGCCGGGAAGATACCGCGCCCCTCTTTGCCCTCGGACTCTCCATAGAGCTGCTTCCACCATTCCATCACAAAGGTCCAGGCGGTCTGGTATCCGGCCATGATCTCTATTTTTTTGCCCAGCCGATAGCAGGCGTTGCGGTAGGCGGCGTATTGAAGGGCCGGGCTTTCCGCAAAATTTGCCGCGGCTTCGCTGCGTAACATTTCCTGCATTTCACGGGCGCCGGCGAGCAGAGCTCGCACATCAATGCCGGCCACCGCGATCGGGAGTAAACCGACCGGCGAAAAGACGCTGAAGCGCCCGCCGACATCGTCAGGAATTACGAAGCTGGTCAGTCCGGCTGCGTCGGCCAGTGATCGCAGGCTGCCTTTCTTTGCGTCGGTGGTGGCGAAGATGCGGTCTTTCAAGGCCGCCCCATCATGTTTGCCGCTGACGTCCTGCCAGAGCAGCCGAAAGGCCAGCCCCGGTTCAGTCGTCGTGCCGCTTTTCGAGATGACATTTACGGCGTAATCCTGTTCGGCGAGGCGAGCCAGAAGCCCGCCGTGATAGGCGGCATCCATCTGGTGGCCGGCATAATAGATCGGGAAGGTCGGAGCAAACGGTGTCTGCAGGGCCTCTATCACGGCCCGGGCCCCCAGATACGAGCCGCCGATACCCACGACCACCAGCGCGTCGCGCTCGCGAATGCGCCCGGCTGCGGATTCAATGGCGTCCAGCAGGTTCGCCTCCAGGCTGCGGGCCGGCAGGTCCAGCCAGCCCAGAAATTCCTTGCCGGGGCCCGATGCCTCCTCCAGTCGGCGGCGGGCCGCGCTGGCGTCGACCTCCAGACTCTCCGGTTCAATAGGGGCTGCGTGCTCAAAGTCGAGGCGAATCTTCGTTTCCGGGCTGGCCACTGTGCTGACTCCTCTCACGGAGGCTTGCGCCCGCCTGGATTCTCTGTCAATCGAAGAGCGCTCTCAGGACCGGTTTCGCGTCTGTTTCGCGTGGATTTCGTCCGATAAATACAGTATCCTGTATGCGGTGTGAACCTATTTTAGCGCGCATGGGCCCTTCGAAACCAAACGAGCCCCCCGGACCGACGGCATCGTCTGCCCGCCCCGTTTTCATTCTGGTCGGCCTTCTATTTGCATTCACGATTTTTTCCGGGCCCCTCCATGCAGTGGGCGATTACGCTCAGGGCCACGCGGTGGTTCGCATCGACCGACTGGAAGAATCCGGCATCTTTTTCAACTCCTACGAAGGCGTACTTTCTATCGCGGGCTATGACGAGGATGAGGAGTGCGAGGCCGACCAGGACGAATGCTACGCCCCCATGCGCGAGAGCCTGGAATTCTCCGTGGACGATGACAACCGACAACTGGTCCGCTATTTAGAGAACAATATCGGGAAGGTCATGCTGGTCCAGTACCGGGTCCACCGCATGACCCTGGCTTTCTCCAGCGACTTTGAAATCGAGAACGCCTGGGCCTGGGAAGAAAACCCGCCCGACGGGATTTCTCTGCGCGAGACCGGAACAAAAGAGGGCAGCCGCCGGGCCTTCACGATTTTCGGGCGTGTTTTGCGTTTTGAGGAACGCGGCACGATGATTGATTCCTACGAGGGACTGTACTACAACGCCCAGACCGGCAAGGTGCATCCCTTTTCCGTGACCGACGAGTCTCTGGCCGTCTATATTCGCCAGATCATGCGCGGCAGCCGCCAGTTTTACATGCGCATCGCCGAAGCGTACGTGGCACCGACCCGTGACTCGGACTATCAGCTGTACGCCATCGACTTCGAACGCCCGCCCGATACGACCGGCGGCGACGAAGGCGAAGCGGCCGAATAAAGTCAGGATGATTTCTGCCGCTCAACTAGTTCCCGTGCAATTGAGCTGGCGCGATCGGTGTTCCCGGCCTCAGTATGCAATTGCTCAAGCAGTTGCAGGTTGCGGATAGCGCCCGGCTGGCGCGCTCGCAGACGTTCCGCCATTTCAATCGCCCGCTCAAAGTCTCCCGCGCCATGCAACGCAATGGCTCCCGTCTGCAAAAAGTCCGTGTCCCAGGGGTAGTCCACGGCGTACTTCCTGGCGATGGGTGCCGCCGCTTCGAAGCGGCTCAGGCGGACGTACAGGCGGACGAGATTTTTGGCCACCCCCCGATCGTCCGGGCGATTCTCGTAAGCACCTTCGAGAAGTCGCGCCGCCTCCTCAAGGTTACCCTGCTCGGCTGCGTCCCGCGCCAGCCGAAGGACATCCGTGTCGAAGCGTCGAGTAGGCTCCTGGTCATTGTGGCGGTAGGCTACGCGTATCAACGACAGGTCGTCGGTGAGTTCACCACGTTCTGTTACCTGGGCCAGAATATCTTCCAGTCTCCCGTCGTTTTCAGAAACGGCCTTGAGGAACAGAGTCTCATCTTCGTTGATGATGCGCGTCCCGGCGGCGTCCTTGCCCAAAAGAACATCGTCGCGCCCATCGGAACCCGTGAGTATCACGTCACCCGGAAGCAGCCGTAATACCTGAACGGCCACAACGATCGCTCCGAATTCGATGCCAACTTTGCGGATCGGGTTCTCCTCGTCCAGAAAGCGGGCATGCCCGGCACGAAGCAGAACCGTCCGGGGGTGCTCGGCGTTAATGTAGTACATTGTGGCGGCTTCGTCATCGATGATGGCAAGAAAGCAAGAAATCAGCATGCTTCCATCAAAGCTCTCGAACACGCCCTGAATTTCTGCGAACGCGTTTCGAATCCAGCGTTCCGGCGACTGTGTTTGGATCTGGCGCGAGAGCCTCGTGCGTTTGACGTTGGCCTCGAAAATGGAACCGAGCACCAGCACTCCGCCCGCCCCCTGAATCGACTTACCCATTGCATCGGCGTTCAAGAAAACCGTAAACGGTCGGTCGTTGAGCTGGATCGAATGCGCGCTGCACATGTCGCCTCCAATCGAGGACGACCATTTGCGGAAGGAGAACTCCTTCTTTTGCTTCAGGAGAAAATCTACGGATACAAAGTCACTCTCGGCCTTATTCTGGTTGAAGGGGCGGGTGAGAAGGGACGTCAGAAAGTAGTCGCCATCCTGCTGAAACTTGAGTTCGCGGATCTCTTTGAGACTCTGTTCCAGGTCCTTGGTGCGATCGGCGACCTTCTGCTCCAGATTTGCGTTCAATTCTACGAGCGACACGTAGCTACTCTGGAGCTCCCCGGCGAGGCTGTTGATGACGCTCGCCAGTTCGCCCATTTCGTTTTCGCCGGGTATCTTCAGCTTGTATTCTGACAGGCGATCGAAGGCCTTCTGATGCACAAGCTCACCGACGCTGCGCACGCCGGCGGTCGTCTGACGAATCGGCCTGGTGAAAAAATAGTGCATCAGGACCGCGGCGATCAGAACGCCGATCAAAATTGTGCCCACGATCATGGTCAAAAGAACACGGTTGATGCTGGAAGCCACGGCCCCGGCCTCGGACATGGGTTTTACGGCCACCAGTTTCCAGTAGGAACCCGGAACGTGGAACAGAAAGACGAGGCTCTCTTCGTTCGTCAGCCAATCATCTTCGATGAGAAATTTCTCGTACAAGTAAGATGTGCGGGTCTGCTCGGCCAGCGGATCGGCGATGACGGCGGCAATGAATTCCGCTTCCTCATGAGAGATCTGATCGCTATCCTCATCAATCAGATCTGCCAGGGCCGGATTGTAGTTGTGCATCTCCTGAGCGCGGTCAAGAATCGCCTGGTTCATGTCTGCAAGGGATTGTGCGATGGGTGCGAAGCGCGGCTCATCGACGGCGAAATCCGCCGCGGTCACAAAGTGCTCCGTGCGATTACCGGCTTCGTCTGTTTCGACGTGGCGCACGAGTTCCGGTTGTGGAAAAGTCAGAAACGTATTGTTCCTATCCATGAGGAATACATAGCCGCCCGTTTTTTCACGGATGCGGTTCATGAAGTCGTGCAAGCCTTCCAGTTTCAGGTCGACGGTGGCCACTCCCCAGAAGCGCCCACCTTCTCGCATGGCAATGGTGCACGTGACCATTGGCTGAAAGGAGTAGGGATCCATGTACGATTTGGACCAGAAGCATTCATTAGGAGCGCTGTACCGAACCACCGGATACCACTCGTCGTGGTGATATCCGCGTCCGTGGTTGTAATCATCGAAGTAGGAGAATGCGCCATCGTCACCGCGTCCGTAAAAGAAACTGCGCTTTTCGCGACCGGGGTCGAAGGCGAACGGTTCCGGCCATATGCCGCCACCGGCAATGTCCTGATCGCCGCCGAAGTCGAGCATCGCAGGCAGCACCCTTTCAAACAGAGGCACCTGATGAGGCATCTGTTCGGCCGCCCGGGCCAGCGAGCCGGTCAAAGCGCCTACCTGTCGGGACCGGATATTGATTTCATGTATGGCGTTGTTTCCGAGCTGCTCAATGAGGCGCGACGATTCTGCAACGACGAGATCACGTCCCTCGGTGGACATGATCAAAGATATGCCGGCCAGGTCCCAGAGCGGGACCAGCGTAAGCCCGAGCAATCCGAGAAAGGTAAGGCTCTTGTACCACTTGACGCGGAACTGCTGCACGAGCTTTCTCCTGGTATTTCTGAACCGGGATTCTACCTTCTGTTTGTGGGAGCGCAACTGCTTTCGGAATACGCGCGAAAAAGCTGCACCGATCTCCTCGCCGGAGTCGCCTTACTAACAGTTTTGATGGTTGTGCAGCATGCCTCGGCCGCTGCGCGCTGACAGATGCAGATCTGAATCGGATTCATATTCTGATTCCGTGGAAAATCACACAGGAGCCGCACGACTCCAGTTTTGCGAGCATCGGTCGTCCACAAACCGGGCAGCTCTCCGCACCGAAGCCGGGCTGGCTTTGTCCCTTGCCCTGCCGGTGCAGAACAGGGGCGATTCATTTTTCCACGGGTTGGAGTTATGAATGCGGGCCGATCAGCCAGGAGGTTTCTCGAACCAGGGTTCGGGCCATACGCGTGTCGGAGCTCATTAAGGCGTCCCACTCGTTTTCGTCGTACACGATCAGGTCAGCCGGCACAGGCAGAAGCTCGACTTTGAAAGGGATGCGTCTTCGCTCCCGGGCCACGCTATCGTCAGGACGGACTACGGCCACAAGGTCCAGATCGCTGCCGTAGGCCCACTCGTTGCGCGCAAAACTACCGAATACACCCAGCCGCAACAGGCCGGGCACCCTTGCGGGCAAGCTCTCGGACCAAAGGCCCAGGGCGTTCGCAACCGATTCACGGCTCGGCCATTTGTGAACGGACGAATGTAAGGATCTCACGGGCATAGTCGATGGCCTGGCTGCTCTGGAGACGCGTATAGTGCTCAAAGGGAGCCCCTTCAGCATGGCCATTCACATACCGCACCGTGGGGGTCCAGCGCTTTGGCGCCTGCCGGGGAGAAATGCTTGAAGCCGTGCCCGATCCACAGGAAACGACCCGAGGTGGGGCTTCGGCCCCCGGTTGCGGGCGTAGTGTAACGGTAGCACAGCAGCCTTCCAAGCTTCTGGAGAGGGTTCGAGTCCCTTCGCCCGCTAA
>JACKOY010000020.1 GCA_024233935.1 Spirochaetales bacterium
TGCGCGAGCATTACGGGCTCACCTTCATCGTCCGGTTCAACGACGGCGTCAGTCCAGCCCTTTACGGGACCCTTTACTATCAGGATCAAAGCCTCAACCGCTACTGCATGGCCCTGCCCGACGGGCGTTTCGCCGTCTTTTCGGATAGCTCGATCGATGCAGAAACCAACAACTTTGTGCAGGAAGTCTGCTACCCCATCAAGGATTGCCTGCAGGACCCCATCCCGACTCCCCAGCAGTGAGGGCCACCAGCTGGTGCCTTTAGTCGATGGCGCAGGCCGGCAGGCGATTGCCGCCGCGTTCTTTCAGTCCACACCAGAATGGAGTTGTCGCACCCTTTGCCGGGCCCGGCGTCGCATGCGGAAGCCACGCCCTGTGGCCCTACAGGGTCTGGCATCGGGCCAGTTCTTCCAGGGACCCGGCCTCCATTTCACACCGGACTGAATCCCGACTGCGCTCCTCTACACAGATCTTGCGCGCCATCTGCCGGGAGAGGGTAGTTCGGGAGAGCGACCGAACCTGCTCGTCAGTCAAACGACCGCGAGCACGCAGACGGATGGTGTTCTCCAGGGCCTGCAGGCACTCTTCCTCGTTGGGTCGGGCCTTGCAGGCGCTTCCCAGAAACAGCAACAAGGGCAATAACAAACAGACAACGCGCCGGGGCCACCGGCACCGATTTCCCACCGGTCAGTTACAGCCCGGCCCACCCTCTACCGAACACCGATCCTCGTTGAAGGCCGATATGAGTTCCCGTTTGGCGCCATCCAGCCAGGACGGACCGGCGCTATCCAGGGCGCGGTTGAAAAGATTCTCGGCCTCCCCGTAGTTGCCCCGGTACCAATTGTACACCGCCAGATTCCACATGGCCGACACGGATTGGCCCCGCGATTCGGACAGGGCGCGTTGCCAGCTACGCGAAGCGCGTTCGAAATCCGCGGCCTCGGCCCACTCATTTCCGGAATTCAAATAATCGGTTACGGCTTCCTGATCTTCCTCGTCCACTTCGTCCACATCGTCCATCAAAGGCACGTTCAGGGTGATGCTGCGGGGAGACAGATTGTCGGCCAGGTCTTTGGCGGCCTGCTGAAGTGCCTTGTTAAAGGCCGCCAGCACCGAAGGGCAATTGGTGTCACCGACAGAGTTGTAGTGCTCGGCCGGCGTGCTGGTGGCGTAACTTACCGATTGTCCGGTCTCCACGTTGATCAGGCGCCCCTGAACAAATACCGTGACCGTCATGACCGCGGTCGGCTTTTCCTGGGCTCCGGCCCCCTGTCCGTCGTTGCTCGCCGCCATCGCGAGATTCAAAGCGGTCGCCATCACGTCGGTTCGATTCTGGATGGTGCACTCGGAACGCGGTTGGTTGGTCATGCTGATGACCAAAAGATGGCTCGCCTGCAATTCCCGCCCGATCGCCAGGCTCTCCTGAGTCAGGCCGCTCTGGGAATGCGCCAGCTCACGCAATCGTTCGGCCCGGCTGCTCAGGTCCACCAGGGTGTAGAACTCACGTTTCACAATCTCGGTTTCGACGGCTGCCTCGACAGTGCGGGACCAGTCTTCCTGGTAGCCGATCTGCTGGAGCATATTTTGAGGCGGACGGGCGGCAACAATGCCGACGGTCTTCTTGCCGTCCAGAACCGCGCGCAACTGGGTGCCGGTGCTGGATGGATAGTGCGGAAAACGCACCGGGATGCTCGGCCCGCAGGCCAGAAGCAACGCGGCGGTAAAGCACAGTCGCGGTAAATGCGCCTTCATCGGGTTCCTCTGAGAAATGAATAGTGCATCATCCTGGATTAGACGGCGTTATCCCGGTGGTTGTTCAACCGTCAGCCATCAGGCCGCCCAGGCTATTGCTTTTCTTCGCCGGATTCCACAAAATTTCGTTGAGCCCGGGAAAAAAACGACATCGGGTAGAACGCAAAATTTCGGGCCAGAATCGTGGTCTTTGGTATTAAGTAGGCAATCCGCAACCCACGGAGCAAGAGCCGGGTCAGCCCGATCACGCCAAACACATCGAAGCCCGTGCTCGCGATGATGATCTTACCCGGGTAGCCCCGCCGACGCATCTTGCGCAACATCGAAATGCCGGCCAGCTGTGATTCCATGGTCACGTCCGTCACAACGATCGGATAATGAGCCGGATCGTGGGCCCGAAACATCTCCAGGCCCTCCGCCGCGGTCTCAGCCCGATCGACGGTGTAACCTTGTTCTTCAAAGTATTCCTTCATGATCGCCGCATAACGATCGTTGTCATCGACCAGCAAGAGTGCCTTCATCTGCTATTTACCCGGCCTGGCGGCCAGTCGTTCCTTCTATTGTAAAATCTTCAATTTGTCGGCTGATCTGCTGGAGCCGCTGGTAAAGGCCACCGCGTTCCATAAGATCGGCGTGGCTGCCCGAATCCACAATACGACCGCCCGAAATTACGACAATCATATCCGCCTTTTCGACCGTCGACAGACGATGGGCGATCACAAAGGTGGTCCGGTTCCGAAGCAAACGATCGAGGGCAATCTGAACCAGGCGTTCACTTTCCGTATCGAGCGCCGAGGTCGCCTCGTCCAGAATCAGAATTTCCGGGTCTCGCAGAAGGGCCCGGGCGATAGCGATGCGCTGTCGTTGCCCCCCGGACAGGTTCATGCCGCGGTTGCCCACCAGGGTCTCGTAGCCTTCGTAAAACTCGCGAATAAAGTCGTGGGCGTGGGCCAGGCGCGCGGCCCGTTCCACGGCCCGCCGATCGTGATCCGGGGAACCGTAGGCGATGTTCTGGAAAATACTTCCATAAAAGAGAAAGATATCCTGGGTAACGATCCCGATCCGGGAACGATGGTCGGCCACACGAAAGTCACGAATGTCCTGGCCATCGAGCAAGATGCGGCCCCCGGTCGGCAAAAAGAAACGCGCCATCAAGTCCATCAGGGTGGACTTGCCGCCTCCACTCTCCCCCACGAGGGCCACGGTCGAACCCACGGGGACCTCCAGGTTGATATCAAAGAGGACCTGCCGGTCGGTGTCGGGATAGGTGAAACACACATTCTCAAATTGAATGGATTTTTCCAGGCGACGCAGGGGCAGCGCCCGGGGCGGATCCACAGCTTCGGGGGCCGCGTCCAGGATGCTGAAGATGCGTTCGCCGGCCGCTTCAGCGGCCTGGATTTTAGCGTACATGCCCGACAGTTGAATGATGGGCCGAATGGCAAAAAGCAACGTGATAAAGAAAATCAGAAACTCGCCGCTGGTAAAATCACGATCGTCCAGATACTGCGCCGCAAGCCCGATGACGCCAAGCACGATGATCGAAGAGTTCAGTTCAACGAGAAGCGGACTCATCTTGAGGTAGAAGATCTGCTTGAAGGTCCGCCAGTAGAAACGATTGTTCACGTGTCGGAAACGTTCGGTCTCGTAATCCTCCATGGCCGCAGCCCGGATCACGCGTACTCCCGATACAGCTTCCTGTAAATAGCCGTTCAGACCCGCGAGCAATTGCTGGCTGCGGGTGATCGACTTACGGATCTTTCTCGTGAACAACGTCACCGGCGAAAGCATGATCGGAACGGCCACGATGCACAAGAGCAACAACTGCCAGTTAAAATAAGCCATCAGCCCCAGGCAGGTCACAAGCAAGAAAATGTTCGTAATTGCGTCACGCATGTTGCTCGCCAGTACGGCGGCAACCGTCTCCACGTCGTTGATCAACCGGCTGACCAGTTCGCCGGAACGCTCCCGATAGAAGTGGCTCAGCGGCAGGCGCTGCATACGGTCATAGAGTTCTTCGCGCAGATCGCGTACGGCCCGGTACCCGGTGCGCGCGATGAGGCGAACGCATACCAGCAAAAGCAAGAGCTTCATAAAGTAGAGCGGAATCACCGCCAGGCACGCGGCCACGATCACTTCAAAAGGCGAATAGCCAATGCGGGGGCCACCTTCTGGATCTGCCCGACCGGCGTTAACCTTCAGCTTCCACTTGATCACCGTCTGCACCGCAAAACGCTCATAGTCCCGGATGCCAACTGGTTCGCGCGTGAATTCCAGGAGCTTGACCGCGACCTCAGGCGAAAAGCGGGTAGAACGATCCTCGTCGCTGAGGATTTCCGTCAGGCGCGCCACCGGCAACTCGTAGCGCCGAATGAACATCTCGCGCTCAATGGGATTCATGCGTTCGAGCTGCTTGGTCGCAGTCTGGCGCAGAATATTTCTTTCGGTGCCGCTCAGTGGCAAAAGAAAGACGTCCTGATCGTAGTTCAGGGCCTCGAAGAGCGGATAGAGCACCGCTATGCTGAGACCGTTAAACAGGGCCACGAAGAAGGCCACGACCACTCCGGCCAGAAAGCGCGAACGATAGGGACGCGTGTACCCGAATAATCTTCGAAACGCTTTCACGATGTCCGGACGAGGTGCGGACTAGTTACGCCCCAGGCCCTCGCGTTCCGCTCCCACCAGAATCGACATGTTTCCCGACGGGTGCTTGTTTTCCCGCATCAGTTGGTGGCAGGTTCCGGTTTCCTCGAACTTGAAGGTCCGGGCCAGACACGGATCGACCTTCTTGTCGATCACCAGGTCGTTTAAGCCCTTACAGTTGTCGTCGTTGGCAAAGTGAGAACCCTGAAGACGCTTCTGACGCATCCAGAGATAGCGCAAATCGACGGTTGCATTGAAGCCGGTCGTGCCCGCACAAATCACGACCATGCCTCCGGTCTCGCAGACGAACGTAGATGTCGGGATCGTGCTTTCGCCCGGATGCTCAAACACGATTTGCGGATTGTTGCCCTTGCCGGCAATGTCCCAGATGGCTTTTCCGAACGCCCGCGCTTTCTTGGTCCACTCTCCGAAGACCTCCGGCTTGTTGATTTCCGAAGTGAGCGCTCCCCAGTGGTCGAAGTCTTTGCGATTAATCACCCCTTCGGCCCCCAGGTTCTTACAGAACTCGATCTTGTCGTCGGAACTCACGACGGCAATCGGGCGGCCACCGAGGGCTTTCACAATCTGAATGGCCATGGCGCCCAGCCCACCGGCTCCGCCCCAGATCAGAACCACATCGTCCGGTTGTACGGTGTTGGGCGACCAGTGGTTGAGCATGCGATAGGCCGTGGCGCCAACCAGCATGTAGGCCGCCGCTTCCTCCCAGCTCAGATGTTTTGGTCGCGGCAAACACTGGTGGGCCTGGACCTTTGTGAATTGGGCAAAGGAACCCCAGTTGGTTTCGTAGCCCCAGATAACCTGAGACGGCGCGAACATGGGATCCTTGCCGGCTTTGACCCAGGGGTCATTACGATCCCAGATTCCACAGTGGATGACAACTTCGTCACCGACTTTGTGGGTGGTGACCCCGGATCCAACTTTGTACACGATGCCGGAAGCATCGGATCCGCCAATATGAAACTCCTCTGGCTCGCCCTTTCGATTACGGGCGGCGATTACATCGACCGGATAACCCAGGGCAGCCCAGACATTGTTATAATTCACGCCCGCAGCCATCACAGCCACAAGCACTTCGTCGGGGGCCAGCTCGGGAATCTCAATCTCTTCCGCCTGGAAGGCGGTCTCGGGCTCTCCGTAACGAGAGGGGCGAATCACCATCGCGTGCATCTTCTTCGGCACGACTCCCAGCGGCGGAAGCGTGCCGACCGGTACAATCTCAGGGCGGTCGGACATGTGGCCAGTGAATCGGGTCCGCGGCTCCTGGACAAGCCTGATTTGGCCGTGCAAATGCAGCGCCCATGGACTCCTCGCGCAATTTTTGCAGCCTGTGCGCGTTTTTTAGTGCACCGACAGCCCGGCCTGTTACATTAAGGTTACCGGCCCAACATCCGGGCCACTTGAGCGATGGCCCAGTACAAGATCTTCGACTTCACCCCCGAAATCATCAATTCCTTTCGCGAAAAGGGTGAAATCCCCGTGCATTTCTACAATAAGGACGGGCAGATCCTTATCTACAAAAAGGAAAATGCCAGCGAGAGCGAAATCGATCGCCTGCTTCGATTCGTGCAACAGGGTATCTATTACGACGTCGACGACACCGACGTGCTGGGGCTCGGCAAGAAAAAGAAAGAAGGACCCGAGCAAACCGAAGAAGGACTCAGCGACGTCAAACTGCTGAGCGAGAATCACGCTCAGGCGCTCAGCAGCGAAACCACCGAATTATTCAGCCAGCTCAAGACATCGTCCATTGACGCCTTCCAGGCCCGCAAGGCCGGCCAGGCCATGCAGAAGGTCTTCACGGACTTTGAATCACAGCCCGACGCGATGAACGGACTCGTGAACATCCTCGAATTGATGAACGCGCAGGATGATGACTTCGAAGTGGAGCTGGCCGTGAAACGTACGGTAGTCGCCATGGCCATGAAGACCCGCGGCATGAAAGCAACCAACTACCGCGACCAGCGCAAGATGGATGATATGGTCAACGTGCTCATGATGGCTGCATTGCTTTGCGATGTGGGCGCGTCCAAAATGCAGATGCCGACCGGCGCTCAGCTTTCGGCCCAGGAGCTGGAATACGTTCAGAATCATCCGCTGATGTCGTACTTGATGATCGCCCACGAACCGACGATCGACCCGCGTATCAAAAGAAATATTCTCGTGCATCACAGACCGCTTCGGGCGGGAGCGCAGAGCAACAACTACCCGGACATGCGGGTGCTCGTTAAGAAGTTGGTTGCGCTTGAGGAAAAATACCGGGGAGACCCGGCCCGCCAGGCGGTCGCCATTGACATTCAGCAACAGCTGATGCTCTTAAAAAAAGACCTGCCTTACGACGAAGACGCGAACATTCTGGCGGTCGCTTCTGAATTTGCCTCCCTCACCTCGACGGTCCCCTGGCGAGAAAGCTTCACAGCAGAGGAAGCCACATGCATGATCATCAACAATTCGTTCTTTACTTACACGGATCGCATTGTGCGCGAGTTTCTGGATCACGTGGCCATGAGCATGAACGACAACCAGAAGATTCTAAAGGAAGGTGACTTCATCATTGTCGCGGCACGCGGAACCGGACAAACGTACTTTGAAGTTTGCATTATAACCAGCGTCGGCCGGTATCAGAGCAAACCCGGCATAGATCGCATCGCCACAATCTATCCCGAGATCGGGCGCTCTCCAAAGTGGACTTTCCTGGACTTTAACATCGATAAGCTCCGGCCCGATCCGCGATACGCGCACTACGAACTGGCCAAAGACGACAGTCGACACATCATATTTGTGGTGCGCCCCAATATGAACGAAGCCCTGTACGAACGCCTGGTGGAATTGACTGCCGGTCGCCGCAACACGCCGGTCGAGCCCAGCGCGCTCGGGACATGAGCCGGCTCGCCCGCGACCTGCTCGACGACAACCGTTCGGGCGTGCAGGTCGGCGCAGGCGGGCATCTATTTTTCAGACAGCGCCGGGTTAGCTTTCGAACAATCCGGTTCGATGTAAAGGACCTGCACCGCGCCGATTGGCTCAGCTATCAACATCAGGTGGATCCGGTAGCCTGGCAGCAAGACCCGTCCGCCGGAGAGATTCGGGCCTACGCCCACGAATGCTCCCGCCGCTTTCGAGATTTCTGGTATCGTGTTTTTGATGTCGCCGTCGCACGTGCGCTCTTCGGCCAGGGGACCGAAATTCTGGAGAAGCGTTTCCTGATTCCGTGTTCCTTGCTCGATATCGGCGTCCCGGCAGAACAGGCCGAAAGTTCGGTGCCGCCCGCCCTGCATGCAAAGATTCTCGCCGAGTACGAAGAGTCCCGGGCGCGGTCCGTTTCGACACCGATCGACTATCTCTCGGACTATCTGGCCGACATCAATTCGGATCTGATTGAGTTGCTCAAACCCTTCCATCGTCTCTGGGACCTGCGCAGACGGCGAAAACGTCTGCTCGAGGCGATCGACCCCCTGGTGCGCGCTTTGGGGGACTCCCTGAAAAGAAAGGCAGATTCGACCAGTCTCGAGGAGCGCCTGCTTGCCTCAATGGATCAGCAACTTCTGGACCGTCTTCTTTTAGCCGGGGCCGGTCTCGGTGCACGCATGATCTCGTCGCCCCGGGCCCGTGAGGTGCTGCATCGTCATCGTCGGGGGCAATTGCTTCGACTGGAGCACGCGGAGCGGGTCGCGATTATGGAAGCATCGGGGGAGCTGCAACTCCCGGAGAGCCTCTGTACGCTGTGGTCGGCCCTGCGCTTGCCGATTCGCCTGCGCGACCTCGTGCGTTCTGCCGCAACAAATTCTTCCCAGGCGTTCCGCATCGATCTGCGCCTCGCCCGCTTACAAAATGCCGAAAGACGCGCCGGCAGGAGCGGCACGCCTCCGCTGGCTTTGCTCGATCGGCGAGAAAGTCACCTGCGCCAATTCCGAAACCGACTGGCCCGGATCTTAAGTGAGACACAGTCGGACGCGTTGCCAACCCTGGCGCGGCTATTGGCCGAAGCCGGCGCCGACCGCGAAGTTCGCCACGCACGCCGGCTGGCGCGCGTCCCCGGTCAATTACGCCGCCTGGAGGAAGCCATTCTGGACCTGTTCCGTAACCCGCGCCCCGAATTGACCGCCCGGGCGGGCGCCCTGGACCTGGGCGGGCTTGTGCCCGGCAACCCCTTTGACGAGCGGGAAATCGTCAGCCTGGCAAAAAAAGAGCTTGTGTTACGGTTAAGACCGATCCGGCGCACCACCAGTTCCTATTCTGTGCTGGCCGGTGATCGCCACGGCGCCCTGACCTTGAACCCGGTCATGAAACTCTGGAAGGAGAAGCCGGTCCTGGATCGCAAGCTCCCGGCAATTGCGCTTCTCGAAATGAACACCAGGCAATCCGTGGATTGCCTGGTCAGGCTTGCAAGCCTGGCCGACCCCGAGCTCCCCGGACGACGCCTGCATCGAGAACGAATTCTGCGCGAGCGACGTGGCGTAGAAAACCTGGAGAACCTGCGCCTCTTTTTACTCCCGGGCTCCGTGGGCCCTATTCGCGAAGTCTCGCGTCAGGACTTTCCGGAATTCCGTGACCGGGTGATTGGCGAAACACGCACACCCCACGAGCTGGGTGTGGATATGGAAGAAGACAGCGTTTTGGGCGGCGCCTGGTATCAGAAGTTCAACCATTGTCTGTACTATCCGGTCGGGGGCGACAACGGCGCCCTCTTGCGCCAGATCTGGTTATCGTTGCGCATACCGGGTCCACCGGCGTTCTTTTTTGCGCTGGGCCAGTTTGTGCATGACTGCCTTACCGAGGGCACGACGTACTATCGCGTCGGTTCGACCATCACGTTTCGTGAATGCGTTGAGGACTACTATCGACTCGAAGATAAGGTCATGAAAAACCGGGGTTTACGTTCCGGCCGACGCCGGCCGGACAATTCGCGCCCCGGTGTGCGCTTCATGTTCGCCGTTTGGTACTCCCGACTTGTCACAGAGATTTTGACCGGCACCGCCCAGACGAATCTGCGGCACGTGAAAACAGAACGATGGTTCGAAAACCACATCGGTCTGTCCATGCTCGCTTCGCGGGACAGGTCCAGCCTGCGCGAGATTCGCGGGCAGGTGCGCGCGATTATCGAATCGAGCGGTGGCGAAAGAACGGAAACGCCATCGCACTGACATTTTGCACTTGCATTTCTGACTTTCAGGCGCTCCACTTCAGAGGGGAGAGGTGTACCAGGTCGTCGCGCGAACCGACTCAGTCGGGAGTGAGGAAAGTCCGGACACCCCAGGACAGGGAACCGGGTAACACCCGGGCGATCGTCTCAGACGATCGACGGAAAGTGCAACAGAAAGTATACCGCCCTCTTCGGAGGGTAAGGGTGAAAAGGCGAGGTAAGAGCTCACCGCGCATCCGGTAACGAATGCGGCATGGCAAACCCTTCCCGGTGCAATCTCATGTAGGTGACCTTTGGGCCGGTCCGGTCCGGTCACGGGTAGAGAGCAAAGAGCACGGGAGCAATCCCGTCGCCAGGATAAATGACGGCCCTCGACAGAATCCGGCTTATCGGTGCGCCTCTCCCCCTTTGTTTGCCGCCGTTGCACCCGGACCCGGGTGCCCTGCCGGTCCCGTCTCCGATTAGATCGGCGGGAGCTCTTCGGCCAGCTTACACTTGCCGTACTCGCCGGGCGCAAGACCGCGGGACACAAAACCCTCGACCGCTCCGGAAACGATCGTGAGCGGGCGACCGCCGTGAAACAGCCGACAGTCCATGTGATTTTTGAGGCACAGCACCTGAGCTGCGTCGGGTTTCGGGTAGGCCCAGGCGGAATCGTCTTTTTTTACACAGCGGGCTTCCACCTGCGCGATCTCTTTCATGCGTCGGATCAACTTTGCAAAGCTTTCACATTTCTTGAGGACCGGCTCCACGTACCGCCCGGGCAGGCTGCCGCGCTCCGCGTGATAGGCCAGGCCCGCGATCAGGTTGCGCAGCTTCGTTTCGGGGTCCGAGCCTGACTTTTCCGAGTCCGTTACAAAACGCGCGAGGCGCAGAACACTGACCAGTCCTTCCACAACAACCTGGTTCAACTGCCCTGTGTCTTTGACTTCCTCCTCGGCGGGCTCCTCATCGAGAATTGAGATCGAGGGCGCTTCCTCGGGGGCCCCACCGGTTCCGAGGTCTTCAAGATGCCGCCGAAGAGCTTCGACAATCTCCGGTACCATGCCCATTTTCTCTGCGGCCGTGGCCGTCAAATTGCAGAACTCCCGGCGATACTTCTCGCTTTGTTCGAAGAGCGGCTTGTTCAGAATATCTTTGTTTTGCGTGTTTATGTCGGCCAGCAGTCCGGCCTGGAACGAAAAACGATGCAAAAACGACTGGCGCTCAAGCACAACGCCGGCAATGCCCAGCGTATAGAGTCCAAAGCGAACCACGTGATCGAAGAAAGCCTCGTCTTGTTCCCTCAGGCGCAACAACCAGAGGGTAAGCAGCCGGGCCTCGTTGTTCACCTTATTGTAAAGGGCATTTTTTACAATTCCGGATACGTTTCCGGTAGCCCCGGAGAACACCATAGAGAGCAAATCGTGTTTGGCCGCGCTCAATCGCTGCATGCAGGCCTGCTGCAGGTGCGCGGCGAAGCGCGGCATGAGTGCATCGGTCAGCTTGATCCGGTAGGTCTTGTTATGCGCGTCGTACTTCTCCAGGTTTTCCAGGCGGGATTCGCTGACCGCCATACCTTCCGCGATGTAGACTTCCTCGCCACCAGCGCGAACGGGCTCATGAAATTCAAACTCAAAGGGCTCCCGTTGCGAACCATAGCGTTCTACAAAGCGCAATAACTCGTTTGCCGAGCCAAACTCCAGGTGATTCTCTCTAATCTTTACGGGCATTGTAGGAAACCGACGCCGCGGCCCTCGATAGTCAGCAGGCCGCCATGAACGGTAAACAAAAAAACCCGCGCATGGCGGGGCACTTTTTTCTTGAGGTCAAAGGGTGATCACGCTGCCCTATGGTCAAATGAGGGTCAAGAGCACGTACGCTTTGCTCCTGGTGTTTGCGATCGGCCTGCCCTGTGCCTGCCTTGAGTTTCCGCGCCGGCAGCCAAACCCGGAGCCATTCGTGTGCAACACGTACCGGGATGTGCGCCTGCACGAAGGGCAGCGGGTACGGGCGGCCGGTCAGTTGCGCGCAATCCACGGAACGCCTGCGCGCCAGGAGCTGGTGCTGGCTGACGGCTTCGGGCTGGTTCTGGCCGGAAGCACGGCGCGTCCCGGATCGGACGGCGCGCGGCTATCGATTGTGGGCACGGTGCGCAGCGAATGCCCTCCGGCCGTGTTGGCCCTGCCGGAATTTGACTATCATGCACCCTGTATCATTGATGCGGTCGATCCACGCCCGACGTCGGGGCCCTGAGCAGAACAAGAAACATCAAGGCCTGGACAACCGCCAGAATCTGCAGGAGCGGATTCAGAATGATTCCGGGCTCAAGCAGGTCGTGAGCGCGATTCTGGAAGGCAAACACGGCGTGCGCGAGCGCGACCAACGCAAGCGCACCCGAGGCAAAGCCTGCCCGGGCCGGGGACTGTGAGGTATTGCGCAGCAGTGCATCGAGCGCAAACAAAAGCACTATCGCAAGCAGCAGGTGCGGCAAAACAAACGAACGGGCGTAGATCCAGTAGCAGGTTGGTGGTTGGGAAGGCTCGTGGCCCCCGTAAAACACATAGACCCACTGAAGGATCAGGACTGCCGCGAACAGGAAAAGTACACTGCGATAGGTCAGATCAAGGAAGGCGCGCATGCGCACATGAATGTCACGCATCTCGCCTGCTTCAAATCTTTTTGACACGCTTCGAGCCTGCGGACACGAGACCCATATGGCAGCCAGCAATTCCAGCCTCGCGCAAATGATTCAGGATAGTTATCCTTCCGGGGACCGGGTCATCACTCTCGGGGCAGGCATGGTTGCCGACAGCGCCAACGCCACGCTTCCCATTTGTTTGCCGCTTTCCACCATGAACCGCCATGGCCTGATTGCGGGTGCGACCGGCACGGGAAAGACGAAGAGCCTGCAGGTAATCGTAGAAGAGCTGAGCAAGCGCGGCATACCCAGCCTGGTGATGGACATCAAAGGCGATCTGTCGGGCCTGGCCGCGCCCGGGGAGTCCTCCTCCGGCATTCAATCCCGGGCGAAGCAAACCGGCATCTCCTTTGAGCCCGCGAGCTGTCCTGTGGAATTGCTGAGTCTGACCGGCAAGCAGGGGCTGCGCATGCGTTCCACAGTGGCCGAGTTCGGGCCCCTTTTGATGGCACGCGTGCTGGGTCTAAATGACACTCAGGAAGGTATCCTTTCGGTCATCTTCCGTTACTGCGACGAGCGCAGCCTGCTACTCCTTGATACCAAAGACTTAAAAAAGGTGCTGACCTTTGCCGCCGATGAAGGCCGGGCCGAAATCGAAGCCGAATACGGAGCGATCCCGAAGGCCTCCGTGACAACGATTCTCAGAAAGGTGGTGGCGCTCGAAAAGGAAGGCGCCGACGAACTTTTTGGCGAAGTCTCCTTCGAAATCCAGGACCTGATGCGCAAGGACGGTCAGGGCCGCGGGGTTGTTTCTATACTGCGTCTGGACGATATTCAGGATCGTCCGCGGCTCTTCAGTACTTTCATGTTGCAGTTGCTGGCCGAGACTTACGAAAAGCTCCCCGAGCTCGGCGATCCGGAACAGCCCGAACTTGTGTTGTTTATAGACGAAGCCCACCTGATCTTCAAAGAGGCCAGCCGTGCTCTGCTGGAACAGATCGAAACCGTAGTCAAACTGATCCGATCCCGCGGCGTGGGTTTGTTCTTCTGCACCCAATCTCCGGACGATGTACCGGCGGCAGTCCTCGCACAACTCGGATTGAAGGTGCAACATGCATTGCGGGCCTTTACGGCGAAAGATCGTAAAGCCATCAAAAGCGCCTCGGAAAATTTCCCCGTGAGTGAGCACTATGAACTGGCCGAGTTAATGACGGCCATGGGCATTGGCGAAGCTCTGGTGACGGGTCTGGATCGTAAGGGTCGACCAACGCCGGTCGTGCGGACCATGATGCGCGCACCGAACTCCCGCATGGGTGTGCTCAAACCGGCCGAAATCCAGGCCGTAATCAATGCCTCAGAGCTGAAAGAGAAATACGACCGCTCCGTAGACCGCGAGAGCGCTTATGAAATTCTGACCGCCCGCGTGGAGCGAGCACAAACCGAGGAAGAACCCGCCAGAGGGCGCAAGAAACAAGCCAGTCGGGCTGCGAAGGAGGAGCCATCGATGGTCGAAAGCGTCATGGAAAGCAAGGTCGCCCGGGAAGTAGGGCGCACGGTTGCGCGGGAACTGACCCGCGGACTTCTGGGCGTGCTGGGCATCAGCACAACGACGCGGCGGCGCAGGCGGAGCAGCTGGTTTTGAATCTCACGGACTTCGACCTAAAGCTCCAAAAAGTAAAACAGAACCGCGAAAACGCCGTCTGCAACAGCAATCAGGATAATTCCCTGCACCACCGCCCTGGTGGTGGAATCCCCCACCGCACCGGCGCCGCTGCCGGTCTGCATTCCCTGAAAGCATCCAATGCCGGCTACCAATCCGGCGAACACGAACGACTTTGCAAGCCCGCCAATGAAATCTACCAGATCGACAGCCCCGGTGACCTGATTTACATACACGATCAAAGGGTAACCAAAAGAGAGAATCACAACTCCGCCGCCGATCAAACCCATCAGGTTGAAAAATATCACGAGAAAGGGCATCATACTGATTGCCGCAAGAATGCGCGGAATAATCAAAAAGCGCGCCGGCTCAAGGCCCATCGTAACCAGGGCATCCAGTTCCTCATTGACTTTCATGGTGCCGAGTTCGGCGGCAAACGCCGAACCCGAACGACCGGCAAGGATCACAGCCGTGATCAGCGGGCCCAGTTCGCGAAGCAACGAAAGGGCAACCAGGTCGGCCACAAATATCTCGACTCCGAATTGTTTCATGGGAACCGCAGATTGGAATGCCATAATCAGACCCAAAAGGAATCCGATCAGTGCGATAATCGGCAGGGCGTTGGCGCCGGTTTTCTCGGCCACTTTGAGCGTCTCGCCCAGGCGCAAACCGGAGGGACGCACAAAAAGACGGGCCAACTGATAACACACCTGGCCCAGAAAATCGACCAGGATCTGGGTCTTTTCGAGCAGGTTGTGGGTCAGAAGCCCGACTGCGTCGGGCACATTTGAAAAGAGGCCTTCTTCCTGGGCCAGCTGGTGAAATTCGGGAGTACCGTACAGATCCATCAGGGCCCGCACGTCTTCCGACATGTGAAGCATCTTGAATTCGCCGCCGGCCTCTTCCGCTCGCCGGCGGCACTCGGCAAACAGAGCCACACCGCTTCCATCGCAGTACGAGACTTCCGCCAGATCCAGGCTGATGGATTTTGCGTGCAGGTGATCAATCAGGTGCATCGTGCGACGCCACAGGTCGGGGCTGGAGTCCACGTCCATACGACCGGCCAGGCGCAACTGCAGGTGACCGTCGGCAAATTCGCTGTTAAGCTGTTCGCGCGATGCGTGCATGCTGAAATATTGACAATCGGTTGACAGAACGGGAAGTCCCGGGACAATCCCCGCCGACTGTCTTTACTAGTATCGTCCGCTGCCCGCGGGACTAAGAGAGTGCTCCCTCTAGATTCTCCGGAAGGTGCTTATGTGGGAGTCCATCATAGAGTCGGATTTCGTGCAGATCCAGTCTCGGCTGGCGGTTGCCGCTTTCTGCGGCCTTTTGGTAGGCCTGGAGCGGGGCTATCGCGGCAAGCCGGCGGGCCTGCGCACTCATATTCTCATCAGCGTCGGCGCCGCCCTGTTTATGGTTCTGTCGATTCACGTGGCCGAAGCCGCGGTAAGCATGGGCTATCGAAACGCGGACCCGGCGCGCATCGCGGCCCAGATCGTCACCGGCATCGGTTTTCTGGGAGCGGGGGCCATCATTCAGAACCGGGGGCTCGTGCTGGGTCTCACCAGCGCCGCAACCATCTGGTGCATGGCGGCTATTGGCATGGCAGCCGGGGCAGGCATGCACTGGACCAGCCTGGCTTCGAGCCTGGGTATCATTGTGACTCTGGAAACTCTCGTGATTCTGGAACGTACGTTCCGGTTGCGCCGGTTCCTTCAGATGACGCTCGATATTGCCGTAAAAAAAGAAGCGCGGGTGCAACAGATTCGGAAAGTCCTGCGGTCCATGGACGTGACCCTCTCCCAGGAGCGGGTCGAAAACGTGATGGGCGAAACCCACTACCGCGCCGACATCTACATGCGCGGCGACCGCGAAGAGGCGCTCGTGCAACGCATCGAAGGCATCAAGGGTGTTCAGGACGTGACCCTGCTCAGCCAGGCCATGTCCGGTGAGGATTGAGAAGGGCCGCTTAAAACGCGCATCGAACCTGGTTTTTTCCGAACGATGGCGCAACCGCTCTTGCCCGGAGCGCTCGAAAGAAAGCCGGCCCCGAAGCGTCAGCCGCCGGCGGCCCTTTTCAGGTACGCTATCAGACCATCACCCGGCACGCTCTCCTGCTCGCCACGAACCAGGTCTTTTACAGTAACCTGGCCGGCCGCAAGCTCCGACTCTCCGAGAATCACAACGAAACGCCGGTTCTTTTTGGCGGCCTGCTCCAGCTGGCGCCCGAATTTGCGCGTTGCTTCGAGAGACAGCTCGGTGGGCAGGCCCGCGGCGCGCAATTGCAGGCCCACCCGCAGAGTGTCCTCACGCAGATCGTCCGACATCAGCGCCACAAACACGCCTTCCGGTTGCGCCAGGTCTTTCGGAACCAGATCATGGGCCCGGATAAAATTCTCGAGGGTCACATCGCCCATGCCAAAACCAACGGCGGGAATGTCCTCTTTGCCAAAGAGCCCCACCAGGCGATCATAACGGCCGCCCCCGAAAAGTGCGCGGCGGTTCTCGGGATCGCGGTCATAGATTTCGAAGACAAAGCCCGTATAATAGTCGAAGCCGCGCACAATGCCTGGATCAAAGCGAACCGAATCCTGGTAACCGTGAGCCGTCAGCTGACTCTGGATGAAAGCCAGGTTTTCCGCCACCGGATCAAGCTCCGCAGAGCGGCCCCCCAGATCGTCGATCGACCAGCTGAACAGCGCTTCGAGTTCGGCTCGCTCCCCCGGGCTCTTCAGCTCCGCAGCCAGAAGGTCATCGAATTCTTCCGCTTTCAGCTTGTCGCGCTTGTCCACCAGGCGGCTGAGCGAACGCAGCGCTTCCTCCGAACGATCGGGGAAAGCGGCGCCCAGCAAACGTCGGTCACTGAAACGCACTTCAAAATGTTCCGGGCCGGCGCCGTAGCCCCGTAACACATCCAGGGCCAGCATCAGGATTTCCACATCGGCCGCGGCATGCGCCGAACCCAACAGGTCGACGTTCAGCTGATAGAATTCACGCAGCCGCCCACGACCGGGCCGCTCGTAGCGCATGAAGTTGCCGATGTTGAACCATCGAATGGGTCGCGGCAGGCTCTGGGCCCGCGACGCAACCATGCGCGCCAGGGTGGGCGTCAGTTCTGGACGAATAGCAACTTCACGGTCGCCGCGGTCCTTGAAGCGATACATCTGCTCGCTGACAATCTCTTCTGACGATTTCGCCAGATACGATTCCAGCGGTTCAACAATCGGAGCGGCGTACTCTTCGTAGGAGTAGCGTCGACAAACGTCGCGCTGCACACCGAACATCCAATTGCGAAAGGCGGTGTCCTCGGGAAAAAAGTCGCGCGTGCCAATATACGGTTTTGTGCTTACTGCCATGATCAGCCAGATGTCGAAAGCAAATGCACAAGCGAACGCAGGCGCTCGCGCGCGCCGGTACGAAAATCGCTATGACCTTCGCCTTCGAGATTCAGGCCGACAAACAGGGAATCGTTCCCGGATTGTTCCATGTGGCAAATCGTTCCCCGAAAACGCAACGGGGCCTGCATCTTAAAGATCAGATCAAACGTGATGGTCGTACGATGAGGAACGTACTTTATGAGGTCCGGATGCGTCAATTCAAGCGCGACGCCACCTTCGGAAATATCAATGACAGTCTGTCGGTCCTTCACCGAGATCATGCTGGCATCCTGAATTCGGTCGATAATCTCTTCGGACACCTTTTTGAGGCGCTCGACCAGCTCCACTCCCGCGGGATGCCCTTTGGGTGTGGCCACATGGAAAAAGGCGATCGGCGCAAGGGAGCCGTCGGCCATTTCGTACAGAATGGGCATTACGATCAAAGACTGATACTGATTCTCCTGCAGGCGACGACGTGTGCGATCCAGAGCGGCCTCGTCTTCGAGGTAAGCACGATAATCAAAGAACTCGGGATCGACCGGACGATAACTTTCCAGGTCTGAGATATCCCGCACGTAGATCGTGCGCGTTTCTTTGTTCAGGGCGCGGGTTTCTTCCGGTCGCTCGCGGGTCGCATAGTCAAAGATGTGCAGTCCAGGAATTTCGCGGCTTAAGGTTTTTTCGAACTCGCTGAAAATGACCTTGTTGGCAACCTGCGGTCTTGTGTTATCCACCGCGATTTCATTCTTGGAAACCTGGAAGTTGGCGGCGTAGATCGCATCGTTCGTGATGTTGTAGCGCGGAAACTCACGCTGGGTCTTCCCGATGCGCACCTCCCGGGCTTTCAGGATGGTCGTTCCTTCTTCGGGAGAACCTATTGCATCGAGATCAACTTCCAGCTGGCGCTTCAGAGTCGCATAAAGGGTGACTTTCCCCTTCAGCGGAATATCGACAGCGTGATGAAATTCGAATCCGCCTTCCCGCTCGTCACCCCGATAGACTTCGGCCGGCGGGTCGGTGTGCTTGATGTAGAACCGCACCCGCGAGAGCTTCTCGCGTAGCAAATAAGCAACCTTTTCCGGATCGCGGACATAATCCCAGGCCCGTTGCTTTTCCAGTAGACTGGTCACTGCTGTATTATCGGCCCCCTGCCCATCGGATGTTCAACCCGGAAGCGGGTCATGACCATGATTTTTACAGGAAAGCCGACGTATCAGGGCTCTTCTTCTATGGGACGAATATCCACCCGTCGATTGCGCTGCCGTTCGGCCTCACTCTGTTCCGGCACGGCCGGGGCACCCAAGCCGGTTACCTCGAAGCGGGCGGCGCCGAGCCCCCTGGCGATGAGGGCGTCACGCACGCTACGGGCCCGGGCCTCAGAGAGGCGGCGATTGTAGGCTGGAGTGTAGCGGGTATCCGCGTGTCCTTCCAGCCGCACACGCAGATCCGGATGGGCATTCAGAATCCGTACAACACTGTCCAGTTTCTCCGAGCTATCGGCCCGAAGTTCCGAAGAGTCCGTGTCAAACAAGAACAGCACTTCACTCAGGCATTCCACCCGGGTGCAGGGCCCCTGCTCTTCGGGACGGGCCTCCAGACGCACAATCAACTCGGTCAGCTCTTCACTTTCCCGAAACGAAACCACCCGATCTTCGTAACCCGGCGCGCTGCCCCGCAGTCGAAACTCAGAATCCAGGGCCACGTCCACGCTGAAGCGACCTTCGGCCTCTACACGCAGCGGGACACCGGCGCCGCCTTCTCCAAGAAAGAGCACGGTCCCTTCCGGCAACCCGGCGCCGCTGCTATCGTCCACCAGTCTGCCCGGAATACGTCGGAGTTCGGATTCGACACTGGTTGCAGTCTCCTGGACCGGACGCATGTAGGTGACCCGACGATCCACGCTGCCAGGCTGTACAGTTCCCGAATAGCTGAGGCGCAACTCGTTGGGATAATACCCGGGCGCGGTAATCACCACACGGTATTCACGACCCGAACGCAGCCGGATCGAAAAGTTTTCGGGGGCTCCCCCCTCAACCGTTCGGGTTGGGTTACTGGTGCGCACGATGGTTTCGCGCTCGTAGAGAATACGAATGGTGGCCGCAACCGGCAGTTGATTGCGCGTGGTCGCATCCAGAATCTGTCCCGCAAAGAGTACTTCAACGGTGGAGAGCAACCATTCTGGAACCCGCGTTCGGTACAGGTCGAAACCGCCGTGGGCTATCAGGTCGCGGCGATCACTTGCAATGTACGCCCACATACCGTCGGCGGTAAAACTTACATACTCGTCGTCGCGAGCGCTATTAAAGGGCTCGCCCAGATTGCGCGGCGCCTCCCAATCGAAGTCAATGCGCCGGCTGTAGTACAGATCGTGGTTGCCCAGACCTCCGGGACGATCGGAACTAAAAAAAAGAATGCTGCCATCCGGCGAAAGCGTGGGCGCAATCTCGTGATAGCGTGTGTTGATAGCAGGGCCTGCATTGACCGGCTTCGCCCACAATCCGGTGCTCAGGTCACGTTCGGTGTACCAGATGTCGTTTCCGCCAAAACCACCGGGACGGTTCGAAACAAAAAACATGGAGCGACCATCGTTGGAGACAAAGGCCATACGATCGTCAAAGTCGCTGTTTATGATGTTGAGGTGCGCGGGCTCGGACCACCGACGGTCACGATAGCGCGAAAAGTAGATATTCAAACCCTGGTAGCCCGGCCGACCGCTACCCGGATGTCGACTCGACGTAAAGTACAGCTCTACGGGCTGCCCGTTTCGGAAAACGAACGCCGCCATGCCTTCGAAGGCGGCGCTGTTGACGCTGAAAGTGCCGGGAGGATCGTTCAGGGTGCCCGCCGTGGGCGCCACCCGCATGGTCGGGGTGGCCCGGGCGTCGAGGGGCAAAAAAAGCGGAATGGGTATGCTCCAGTCGGCCGCCTGATCGCGCTGACGGTAAAGACGGTTGCGCGCGAACCACAGGTTCTGACCCTCAAAGGTGCCCGGTCGATCGGACTGAAAAATCAGGTATTCGCCGCTGGGACTCACGAACGGGGCATAGTCGTCCCCGGTCCAGTTGGGTAGATCCAGGTTCTCCATTTGCGCCGGCTGGGCGAGCAGGCCCTGGATACAAAGCAACCCGAACCCGAACACCACGCGCACAGCGCGACGACGCCACTCAGAGCCGCGTCGGACCAGCCGAAAGGGACTCCATCTGGAGGCGTCTTTTTTCGAAAAGGGCGTCAAGATTCTTGCCTGAACCGGGAACGAATCCGAAGACACTGCTCCACATCTTCTGCGTCTCCATGCAGAGATACAAAAAGAGCCGCGGGTCGACCGATTCGATCTTTCCTTTAATTGATCGGAACATTTCCGCCCGGATCGATCGAAAATAGCGGTGCTTTCCGTCCGGGCCGGCCACCAATTCCTGCCGGGTTAGCCGGTCTTCGGGAAAACGGGTCTGGATGACTTCTTTCAGGGGCCCCGAATAGCGAAAACTACCGGTGGAGATCCAGGCCACGCTATCGGGCCGCACGTAGTCGAAGACCTGCTCAATCAGGCGATGGTAGGCCGGCTCCCAGCCTTCAAAGTAGATCAGCGGATCTAAATGGAAGGCCAACCGATAGCCGGCCCTCTCGGCGCGGGCCGCTGCGCCCAGGCGTTCTTCGAGACTGGCCGTTCCCGGCTCCACGGTCTCGATCAGAGCGGGGGGGTTGATCGACCAGGCAAGCACGGTGTGACCCCGATGGTCGAGAGATAGCAGGCTGTCCACGTTCTCGGACTTGGTCTTCAGTTCGAGGGTCGCGTTCTGATGGCCCGCGAAGTACTCGATCAGGTGGGCGGAAAGCCCGGTCAGAGGCTCCAGAGCCAGCGAATCCGTATATTCCCCGGTCCCGATGCGAAACTGAAAGTTCTTGTTACGGGTGCGTTCGTCCAGTTCCGAAAACAGGTCCTCCAGATTTCCAAACACCGTCATCAACGGATTATTCAGGAACGATTGCAAATAGCAGTAGTGGCAATCGAACAGGCAGCCGACCCCCAGATTGATTACGAAGTACTGGCAACACACCATGCCATCCGAGCCGGGGCAGCCCGAAAGGAAACGCCCGGGGAAACGATACAAAAGCAGATCTTCTTTTTCGACCAGGGCGCCGCTCTCCTGGTAGTCCTGCAAGATCGCCCGCGGATCATCGATCCATTCGATCTGTACGTGAGACGGCGCCCGCGTAAGCACCGTTTGCACCACGGCGCCTTCGGCCAGCGAACGATCGATGTAAATCCGCCGGATGGAATCAACCGTGCGCACAGGTCAGGATGCCGGGCGTTGCCCCACCTGACGATCAAAAACAGAACCGCGGGCCAGGACCGCCGGCAACGGCTCAGTCCGGTCGGAACTCCAGTCGCGGGTCCAGTTGCACGGGCACAGAGAGCGCCGCCGCCAGCCAGGAACGTTCCAGGCACTCGTGTAACAGGCGCAGCACACGTCCGCGCAGGACCTCGCTGTCGGCGGTTCCAAACGTGATCACCGGGCGCAGGGTCACGCGCTTCAGACCCGGCCGCCGATCCCCGTTCAAGAGCAATTCGGCATCGTCCCGGTATTCGCGCACGGGAAGGTCGTTCTGGGCACAGAGTTCCAGAAAATCCAGCATGTGACTGGAAGAAAATGCGGCGAGCAAGAGGTCCTGGGGGGTCGGCAAATCTTTGCTTGTAACCAGGTCGGCCACGTTCAGGCGGTAGTGCTCTTTACCGGGAAAACGCACGGCATGCTCCCGGGGCAGGTCAACCCCGCGGTCCGCGCGCTCGTTTTTCCAGTACAGAATCGTCCGGCTCATGACCCATGCAGCCCTCCCGGGGGCCACGGGCCCAGCGCAAATTTGCAGGCCGGGCTCATCGGCCGCTTCTAGAAGCGCTCGAAGCCAGAAGCGTGTCCGGGATTTCCCAGGATACAGTCCCCCGGACGAGCGCGGGTCCGGGCAAAGATGCCGCTCTCCACCACTCCCGGCAGACGCTTGATGGCGTCTTCCAGAGCGGGGGCATCGAAGGGTCCGAATTTTGCATCGAGCACCAGGTTTCCATTGTCGGTGACGACAGGGCCGTCCTTGCGCACGGCTGCCCGGAGCTCCACACTTTCGGCACCCTGCTCTTTAAGGGCCGCACGCACGAAAGCCAATGCCGGCGGCAACACCTCTACCGGCACCGCAAATTTTTCTCCCAGGCGTTCCACACGCTTGGAAAGATCGGCGACGACCACAAAGCGATCGGACATGCTGTGGACCAGCTTTTCGAGGGTGTGGGCAGCGCCACCGCCTTTGATCAGATTTCGGTCGGAATCGATTTCGTCGGCGCCGTCAATGCTGATATCGATGCGGCTGACCTGATCGAGAAATAGCACACGCAGGCCGTGTTCCAGACCCAGAGTGCGTGAAACAAACGAAGTCGCCACGCAATCGATCTGGAGACCTTCGTTTTGGGCCCGCCGGCCGAGGGCGGCGATGGCAAAAGCGGCCGTGGAACCCGTACCCAGGCCGACCAGCATGCCGGACTCCACCAGAGCTGCCGCTGCTTCTCCGGCCAGGCGCTTTGCCTCTGTATTGGCATTTACGTCTTTCATGATTCGGCCTCCTGACCGAGGTGTACACGCACAAGCTCGCGGGCTGCACTGAAGGGGCTGCGCTTCTTGTCCAGGACCTGGGCTTCCAGCCCGGCGCGCAACGTTCGCACACGCTCGTTGCTCTGAAATGATTCCAGCAACAGATCTCCAATGGCGGCCTCAAACCAGTAGCGCGCCTGCTCGCGCCGCCGCGCCTCGAAAACTCCTTTTGATTTCATGAGCGTTTCGTGCTCCAGGAAACACTGCCAGACCTCATCAATGCCGGTACGTTCTACGGCAGACGTGAGGATCACCCGGGCACGCCAGCCCCCGGCCCCCTCCGGGAAGAGCCCGAGAGCTTGAGAGTATTCGGCCCGGGCCCGTCGGGCCGCACCTACGTTTTCGCGATCGGCCTTGGTGATGGCCAGGGCGTCTGCCATCTCCATAATGCCGCGTTTGATGCCCTGCAGCTCGTCCCCGGCGCCCGCAAGCATCAGCAACAAAAAGAAATCGACCATCGAATGCACCGCGGTCTCGGACTGTCCCACGCCGACGGTTTCCACAATGACGACGTCAAATCCAGCTGCTTCGCACAACACGATGGCTTCGCGGGTCTTGCGGGCCACGCCACCCAGAGAGCCGCCGGTGGGTGACGGGCGTATGTAGGCGTGTTCGTTTCTTGCAAGCTCCGACATGCGCGTCTTGTCGCCCAGGATGCTGCCGCGACTCTTCGAACTGGTGGGATCAATCGCGAGCACGGCCAGTCGTCGGTCGTGCTTCCGAATCACGAACTGACCGAGCTCTTCAATGAAGGTGCTTTTGCCGACGCCGGGCACGCCGGTAATGCCGATGCGCAGGGATTTTCCGGAATGCGGCAGACACTCTTCCACGACCTGCGCCGCCAGATCCTGATCTTCCGAAAGCCCGGACTCGACCAGTGTGATCGCCTGGCTCAATACCACGCGATCGCCCTTAAGAATGCCTTCGACGTAGCTTTCCGGCGGCTGACGTCGCCGTGGAGCCTCCCGTTTCATGCCGGTTTGCGGCGACCGCCGGCACCCTCACCGGACAACAGAAGCTCAATGATCTCCCGGGCCGCCTTTGCGATGACTGTTCCGGGACCGAAAATGCCGGCCACGCCCTGTTCATATAGAAACTCGTAGTCCTGTTTGGGAATCACACCGCCCACGGTCACAAGGATATCCCCCCGACCCAGCTTGCGCAGCTCGTCAATGACCTGCGGGACCAGGGTTTTGTGTCCGGCCGCCAGGCTCGAGACACCCAGCACGTGCACGTCGTTTTCGGTCGCCTGACGGGCGACCTCTGCCGGCGTCTGGAAAAGCGAACCAATGTCCACATCGAAACCCAGGTCGGCAAAGCTGGTCGCGATCACTTTTGCTCCACGGTCGTGTCCGTCCTGGCCCATCTTCGCAACCATGATGCGGGGCCGGCGGCCCTCCACTTCGGCAAAGCGATCGGCCGCAGCGCGCGCCTTCTGGAACTCCTCATCGTCGGCTATCTCGGAACTGTACACGCCCGATATGGAACGGATCACAGCCTGATAGCGTCCAAACACTTTTTCCATCGCGTAGGAAATCTCGCCGAGGCTCGCGCGTCTCTTCGCCGCCTCCACCGCCAGCTCCAGCAGGTTGCCTTTGTCGTCACCGGCAGCCCGGGTAATGGCTTCCAGAATCTGGTTCACATCGTCGGAATTTCGTTCCCGGCGTAGTTTCTCCAGGCGCTCCACCTGCGAACGACGCACGGCGGTATTGTCCACGTCCAGAATTTCAATCGGATCTTCGTGGTCCGGTCGGTAACGGTTCACGCCCACGATCACATCTTTTTGTCCGTCGATGCGGGCTTGCTTGCGTGCGGCAGCCTCTTCGATGCGCATCTTCGGCAGTCCTTCTTCGATGGCCCGGGCCATGCCGCCCAGCTCTTCCACTTCCTGAATCAAAGACCAGGCCCGGCGCGCAATGCGATCGGTAAGCCATTCCACATAATAGCTGCCGGCCCAGGGATCCACGGTGCGACCGATCTCGGTCTCCTCCTGCAAGTAGATCTGGGTGTTGCGGGCAATGCGGGCCGAAAAATCGGTCGGAAGGGCGATGGCTTCATCCAGAGCGTTGGTGTGCAGAGACTGGGTGTGACCCATCGCCGCGGCAAGGGCTTCGACGCAGGTGCGGATCACGTTGTTGTAGGGATCCTGCTCGGTGAGACTCCAGCCGGAGGTCTGACAGTGCGTGCGCAACGCCATCGACTTCGGACTCCTGGGATCAAAACCCTTCACAATCTTCGCCCAGAGCATACGGCCGGCACGCATCTTGGCAATTTCCATAAAATGGTTCATGCCAATGGCCCAGAAAAACGAAAGGCGCGGAGCAAAATCATCCACAGCCAGTCCGGCCTTCAGTCCCGTGCGAATGTATTCGAGTCCATCGGCCAGAGTGTAGGCCAGCTCAATGTCGTTCGTGGCGCCGGCTTCCTGCATGTGATAGCCGGAGATGCTGATCGAGTTGAAACGCGGCATGTGCTTTGCCGTGTAGGAAAAAATATCGGCAATGATGCGCATGGAGGGAGCGGGCGGATAAATGTAAGTATTGCGAACCATGAACTCCTTTAAGATGTCGTTCTGAATGGTTCCGCTCAGTTGTTCGAGGGTCGCGCCCTGCTCCAGGCCCGCGACAATGTAAAAAGCCATGACCGGTATCACCGCTCCGTTCATCGTCATCGAAACCGAAACGCTATCGAGCGGGATCTGGTCGAAGAGGATCTTCATATCCAGGATCGAGTCGATAGCAACGCCGGCCTTGCCCACATCACCCGTCACACGTTCGTGGTCTGAGTCGTAGCCGCGATGTGTTGCCAGATCGAACGCGACCGAAAGGCCCTTCTGCCCGGCGGCCAGGTTGCGACGGTAAAAGGCGTTCGAGGCTTCCGCGGTCGAGAATCCCGCGTACTGGCGAATGGTCCAGGGGCGGGTCACATACATGGTTGAGTACGGCCCGCGCAGATAAGGCGGAATGCCGGCCACGAAGTCGAGATGTTCGATACCCTTCAGGTCTTCCGCCCGAAACACCGGCGGCACCGCGATGTGTTCCGGTGTCTGCCAGCTTTCGGCCGGCATGCGGGCGGCCGGGGAGGCCGGAATATCCTCGAAGAGCCGATCGTAGGAGAGTTTGCTGAAGTCTGCCCGCACGATCGATCTACTCCGTCACGCCCAACTGGTTCTGATATTTCGCCAGGGTCTCCAGCAGATTGGACTTCAGATGAATGAAGTCCTGAACTCCCGCGGCTTCGAGGTCCGGTCGGCATCCTGGATTTCCGGCAACCAAGACCGGCGCCTGATTTTTTTGCTCGCGCAGGCTCGCCAGCAGTTCGGGCCCCTGTTTCGCGTAATCTTCATCGGACGAACACAGTACAATCAGGTCCGGCTTTTTCGAAAGCGCCTCATTCAGAGCCGACTCAGCGCTTTCGGGTTCGACAATCTCGTAACCCACGCAACCAAAGAAGTTGGCCGTGAAACTCGCCCGGGCTCTGCGCATCGCCACATTCCCAAAGGGCAGGACGAATACGGTGGGCCGGGCCCGTCCACGTTCGAGGGCACCTTCGGTCTGTAGCCGTAGATCTTCGAGGGCCCGTGCACCGCGCTCGGCTTTCAGCCGCGCGATCCCGGGCTGCCTGCGCGGGGAGGCGGCGTAGAGTTCTGCGAGGCCAGCGCCGGCGCGGGCGGCTTTGATGAGGGTCTCAGGTTTGCTGTCGTCTGGCGCGTTTGTGGACGCCGTCAGGGTTGTCGTGGAAGCGGCGGATCGGGAGGCCTGTTCCAACCGCCCCAGAAGTTTTTCGTTTCGCTCCGGGTACTGGTTTGCGCCCAAAAGCAGGATTCGCCGGCGGGCCACGTCGTCCAGCCGCTCACGGCTCTCATTATTCAGTCGTTCTTGAATCGTGCCCGCCACAATTGCGGTCTTTATGCCACCGGCGGCTTCCAGTTCCTGAAAGCGTTTCCACGCCGCCGCGCCAATCTCGTGGGTCAGTTGCTCCACGTAGTAAGAGCCGGCCGCGGCATCAACCACACGATCGACGTAGGCCTCGTGGCGCAGCACGTTCTGTGTATTGCGTGCAACGCGATCGGCAAACTCCCGATCCGGCGCGAGGCCGCCAGGCAGGCGATCATCCAGAACGTCAAAGCCGGTTACGCTGAAGCTATCACAGCCTCCGAGCACCGCGCCCATGGCTTCGGTGGTGCCCCGCAGCATGTTGGTGTAGGCGTCGTAGAGTGTCTTGTTCCAATTTGAGGTGCGGCCGTGAATTACAGCGGCAGCATGCCGGCGCTCACGGGGTCGGTACTCTTCCACGATGCGGGCCCAGAGCAAGCGCAGGGCGCGCATTCGAGCAACTTCAAAAAAGAAATTGGAGCCCACACTGAGCCGAAAATGCAGACGGGACGCCACCGCGTCGGTGTCCAGACCGTGGGCGCCCAGAGCATCGAGGTACTCGTGTCCCGTAGCCAGCACCAGAGCCAGTTCCTCCACCAGACCGGCGCCCGCATCGTGATACGGCTGACCATTTGCAGCAAGTAGCCGAAAGCCCGGCGCGTGCTCGCGGTCCAGATACGAAATCCACGCAGTAAGATCTTCCAGGGCGAGGTCCAGCGCGACCACCGGCCGACCGGACAGTTGTTCGCCGATGGGATCGTGATCGAGCGAACCTCCGCGCGCGGGATCAAAGCCGGCGGCAATCGCCAGAGCCAGAGCCGGGAGTCCGACCTCGCCGGCCTGAATGTGAAGGGCGCGTTCCCCCAGCACTTCCAGAATCGAGGTCCAGTGCGAAACCGAAATGGCGGGCACACCGACCATACGGCGCTCTGCGTCGGCTGACAACACCCATTCGAGAGCGTCGGCGCCACCGGCCAGGGCAGCCCGGCCCGCCTCAAGTGCGTCGGCCAGGGTATTGCGGAAAATCTCCTGCCGGATCTCCCAACCACCGCAGACCCGCGCGCCACGTACATAGGGAAAAGCGCCGGGTTCGGTCTGCAGTTGCACGCCGAGGGATGGATCGCCGGGATTCAGGCCAGCGGGCGCGTAGAACGGCGCGACCGAGATTCCTTCACGACTCTTCCAGACGAGGCGCTCGGGAGACCCGCCCTTGAGGTCGGCTTCAATGCGTTTTTGCCATTCGGCGGTGGAAGCGCCCGCAAATTCGGGGAAGAGTTTCGCCGCAGGGGTCTCGCTCATAAAGACTCGCACGATGCGGGCCGTGCATGGGGGCGGCCATCGCGCCACGAAACCGGTAGCCGGCTTTTGCGCACCGACGAAAGGCTATTGGCTGGCCGCAGCCTTCTCCCGCTTGCGTTCCACTGCCGCCTTCTTCTTGTAGAAGGCAACCTGTTTTTCAAGCTCCTGCAGGTCCAGGCAGATGATCTTACCACCATCGAGCTTCAACCACCGCGACTTGAGAAGGTCCAGAAGCAAGCGCTCATCTTTCACGGCGTCAAAGCCAACCATTGAAAGCAAGTCTTTGCCGCCGATGTCATAGTGATACGAAGCGCGGGCGCCAATTTTCGCGTGATCCTTTTCTGCGAGCGTCAGGAGCGTATCGTAAAGTCGACCCAGTGGATCGTTGATCATAAGGTTGGCCAGCTGACGATAGGCGGTCCAGATTCGCTCCGAAAGCAGAGTGATCAGTTTCGTCGCCAGCTGCGGTTGCGCCTTGACCATGTTCTCGAAGTTGGCCTTGTTGATTGCAAGCATCGAACTGTCTTCGGCACAGATCGCGGTCGCCGTACGGGGTTTGTTGTCCAGGATCGCCATCTCTCCGAAGATGTCGCCCGGTTGCAGGACTGCGAGCATCACCTCCTGGCCTTCGACCATTTTCGTGATTTTGACCCGACCGGTCTGAATGATATAGAGTTCGTATCCCGGTTCGTTTTCACAGAAAATGAGGTCATCCGGGCGATGATTGCGGTTGATGCTGGAGTCCGCCACCGGCGGCGCCTTGAGCGGCTTGTTCATGGCCTGCAGGCGCATCTTGGCCTGACTGACCTTGTCGCCTTTGGAACACCATTGCAGATAACGCTGGTAAGCGTAGGCGGCGTGAACGAAACGCTGGGCCTTGAACCAGAATTCCCCGAGGTCAAACAGGTGGGCGGGGTCTTCTTCCACCGCGTTTCGGAAGGACAGCCGCGCTATCGTGTTGTCAAAACTCCGCAGCTTCATGGAGAAGGAGCGGATAATCTTCATGGCAATCGGGGCGTTTTTCTGAATGAGAAGACCGAATTGATCGCTGGAAACTTCGATGAGCTTGCAGTCGCTCATGGCCATCACAGTTTCAATGCGGCTGTGGTTGGACATGGCGCTTTCGACGCCGAAAAAATCCCCGGCCTCCAGAATGGAGGTCGATTCTTCGCCTACTACGGGCGTGGATTTCTGAGTGCGCAGCTTGCCCTGGATGATGATATAGAACTTGTTGGCGTCTTTCTTGCCCTCAATGATGCAGTAGGAGCCCCCCTTGAATTGAATTGTGCGAAATGCCATATATCGTCACTGTGCGCGCAGGCTTTTCCGGGCGGCTACCCGGGGCCAGGGCGATCAGTACCAAGTATCGGCCGGCCGGTCCACGGTAAATTAAAACATACGGGAACATTTTGTCCCGCGCAGTTCGGATTCACATCGGCCCAATTCCCTCTCCAAGCCAATCAGCCGGGTCGTGGTCAACGCTCGTGCCGGGTTCTGACTGTTCGGACGAGGGGGAGGCCGGTGCGACCGTTTCCGGCGCAACAGCCCCGGAGGCAGGCGTGGCGTCGTCGGCAGAGTCTGCTGGCGGTGGAAACGCGAGGGCCCGCAGTTCCAGATCGGCCTGACGGGAAAGGGTCGAATCGGGATATTGGCGCCGAATCCGGTCCAGAATCATGCGGGCCTGCTCCTGCCGACCCAGGCGCGCTTCCAGGCGGGCTGCCTGCAGGTAGCTTTCTCCAGCCGCCGGCAAACCGGGCGCGGTTTCGAAGGCCTGGACGTAATAATCCCGCGCCTCTTCCTGCCTTCCGAGCGTCTCCAGGGCGCGCGCCGCTTCGCGCAGCATCTCAAAGCGCAATTCGTGGCGCGGCGCGAGTATCAAGAGATCCTCCAGGACGGCGAGCGCGCGACTCACATACCCGTCGGCATAGATTTCGCGGGCATACAAGAAACGACGGGAAAGATCAGCATCGATTTCGGTGGCCGCCATGGCGCTTCGCGTGGCTTCGTGGGTCGCCGGCAGGGTCCGGCGGGGCCGGGCTTGCTCTGGTGCCGGAGATTCCTGGGCGCTCAGGGCCGGGGCCGAAACAACAAGGCTCAGACCCAGCAGGATGCTCAGGCCTGTTTTAGCCGGTCGCATCTCGTGTTTGCCCGAGGAAGCCCTGAAACCAATCCTCGTCCGTGGCCGAGACCGCTTCGCGGCGGAGTCCCAGCTCCCGGAAGTATCGGGACAGAATATAGAGGTGAGCTTGTTCTTCATGCAGTTGGGTCCAGGCTTCACGCGGGATACCGTAGGCCGCCCGACCCTCATTTTCGCATTCGTCGAAGAAGGCCGAGGGCTTGCAGTCAAAGATCTTTATAGCGGATATCAAATCAAAACGAATCGTGTCAACGATGGTGGCGAAGTCCTTGTCGTTGAGGTTGAAGTGCAGACTGGCCACCTCGGTTTGAAAGTAGTCGCCCCAGGTGATGATATCGGGCTCCACTCCAAAGCGGTCGAGCAAAGACTGCAGCTCTTCATCCGAGACGTAGTTGCGGGTAGCGTAGGAATCGACGAACTCTTTGAGTCGCAATAGCTGCGCAATTTTTGCCCCTGAGAGCTGCCCGCGAAGCACCATGTCGGTCAGTTGGGGATTCAGTCCTTCGATTTCCATACTCCAGGTATCGGCGCGGCCCAACCGGCGCTGGCGCCTTTTTTTTGGCAGGGAATCGATCGCCACGATTCTGGCGGCACGCTGGGCCAGGGGCGCAGGCGGGGCCGGCAAAGTGCACACTCTGCGGGCGAATGCGCCGTTTGCGGTTCAGTGACGCCCTGCGGCCCCGGGGCAGGAATGCGAGTAGGTTTCTAAAAGACCGCCGAGTAGCCCAGGCCGTAGGTGATCTCGTCGTTCGGGACGTACGAGGAGGTTGTCGAATCGTATTCCCAGGTCCGCTTGAATTCTACAGTTATGCTCATGCCGCCAAACAGCAAATAGCCGACCTGAAGCGCGGCCAGAGAACGATCGTCGTATTCGAAAGACTCGCGGATGTCGTCGTAGTTTTTCTTTGTGTAGTATCCGTTTAAGAAGACATCGGCGACGGCCGGAACGTACAGGCCCACGTAGATGCGCGAATTGTCCAGGCCATCATAATCTTCGTAAGTCGCATCTACCACGAAGTTCTGAACCCATTCGAGCAGCACCTGGGCGAAGTACCCCTTTACCATTTCGCCATCTTCCGGGAGCGACTGCAGGTAGGCCAGCTTGGTCACATTGTTGCTGCCGGCCCCTTCGGTCGAATCGCCGGATCCGCCGGGGTTGTAGATGGTGCGTTCGATGACGTGGTACTGATCAAAATAGACCGGAATATAGTTCGATGCATGCTCACGGTACTCCGGGCGCACGGTGATCTTGAACGTGCCAAAAGTGAAGCCAGCGTCAATGCCGGCATGAGTTGCCTTGCTGCCTTCCAGGTGTTCCACTCGGGGAAAGTCGACGTAAGGAGTCAGTTCGAGAAACGTAAACGGAGAAAGTCGAAACTCCGCATCCCAGCCCGAAATGGTCAGCGTTTCGGTAGTGTCTGAACGGGGGCGCAGGGTTTCCGGATCGACCACCAGGTTGCCGGAGCCGTCGCGCTCCAGATCAAGGGGCGCGTCCACATCCTGCACGAAGAAGTAACCGATCGCGAATCGATTCCAGAACGAGGGCCCCCACTCTTCGCCGCCGTCGTCGTCCTCCTCGTCGGCCTGGCCCGGGGGAACCGGGACCGCGCGCACCTGGGTCTGCCCGGTTTCGGGATCGCGAAACTCCTCAAAGCGCACATCTGTGTTTTCGAGCTGCTCCGCTTCGGTTCCAATATTTCCGTGAAAGTGCTGCCCGATGCTTCCGCCTTCCCCATGTTCCGGAATGCGCGCCTGATAGTAAGTGCCGCGCTGAATGGCAGGGTCGTGGCTTTCCCGAATGGACATGGCCACCTGGCGGGCGGCCGGAAGAGAATTGCGCACCAGAAACAAATCGTGAAAGCCGCTGATAACCCCCCAGGGACGTACGTAACCCCGCCAGCCCACGGCTTCGCGACGCCAGATGTCGGAGGCAAAGTACTCCACGCCGCCCCAGTTGTTGTTGATATCCGCCATCAGCCCCGCTCGAAAAATCGTGGGGTCGTAGTTGTTCACGTAACGGTACACGACGGTCTTGTGTCCCAACCAGCCATCGTTCAACTTTCCGTAGTGGAACGACCAGTTGAAAGTGTCATCGGGATCGTAATAGAGATGCGTGCCGTACTTCACGTACTGCACCAACTTCAGATAGTCATCCCACCCATCATAGGTACCCGCCCGAATTGAAGGCACCTTTTCGCCGGTCTTGGGCTCGCGGTCCAGGACCAGCACCTCCAGGGGAACCTGGAGACCGACCCGAAACATCAGAAGCGGTAATTCAAACGTGGGCGAAACCGTGATATAAATGTCGTCGTTGATGGTCGAGTAGCCGGTGCCCACACCCCAGCCAACGCTTTCCAGACTCTCTCCGGAACCATAGCCTGCCGGAGTGTAGACCGGCTCCGCGGCCAGCCCCCCGACAAACAGGCCAGAGACCCAGGCAAAAAACAAACCCGAAGCGATTTTGCGGTGACGGACTGGCATGATGCTGACTGAGCGCTTCTCCTCTAAGTGTGGACGTGTCGCCAGGGCGGCCCGGTTCGCGCTTATGTGCGACGCACCAAAAACGGCAGCCTGGAGGCAGGTCCTCCGGGAAGAGGTGATGCTACTTTATCAATCTGCGCCAGCCCTTTCTTGAGTTCTTTTTTTGGGTCGAGAGGACCACCACTGGCACAGGGATTGCTAGCGCCAGGCGGGGAAGTCGAAGACCAAAGTGGCCGGCGGTGCGGTCCGACCCTTCGGGCAGTGCACCGGTCTCCTTCGCTGTAAGTCAGCCGGCCTGAGCCTGGATCAACTCTTCTAGAAACATGCGCCCATCGGCGACCGAATCACGGAACACGAAGAACTCGTCGAGTTTGCTCATCTGAAAGATCTTTTCCACGCTACCCTGAGTATTCGTAAGCACCATGCGTCCGCCACGCTTGCGCATCCAGTTAGAAATCTGAATCAGTGTGCCGATACCGGACGAGTCTATATAACTCAAATCTGTCAGGTCGAAAATGACATAGCGGAAACCATTGTCCACGTGACGTTTGATTTCGGCTTTGAGTTCGGGACACTTGTACAGATCGAGTTGCCCGGTGAGAGGCACTTCGAACACGCGATCGTGAACCTGACCGGCAAATTGGAAGTCTCCACCGTACGAGCGGCTGGCCATTTCGGAACCGCCCGCCATCATATGTTTCCGGGCCACGTTCAGGTTTTCCTCGAGGTTGCGCTCCATTTCCTGCAGACGCTTGATCATGGGCTTGAGCACACCGGGGTCCACGTCGACAGACTTCTCAAGCCGTTCGATCATTCTCTGCAGTATGTCGCGGGCGGCAGACAGATCTTTTTCGCCGGCGACCCGGGATGCTTCCATCATGGCTCTGGCTGAGGCGGCCATCAGCGCTTCTCTGCGCACCTGCTTGTTAAAACTCTCCGAGGCGCGGTCTTTGAAATTGATCGCGGCATCGGCCTGGTATTTCTCCATGCGTGAGCCTTCGATCAGGTTGTAGAAGGAACAGTCGGCGCTCACAATGGCGTTTGGTTCCTGGGAGGCGCGTTTGCCGTCGATTTCCAGAACCAGGACAATATTGCGCAGATCGTCGGAGCGAAGGTCCCCGGGTCGCATGAGGAGTTCACCGCTTTCATCAAACGAGTGCGGAACATCGTTTAGAATCTCTTTGATGGCAACGCCGGGCGTCGGCCGAATCCGCACTTCGAGGCCCTGGCCGAAAAGCGCTGCGATATCGCCGAACTCTTTGAAGAAAACCTCGTGGGCTTGCTCGGGGCCTTCTATAAAGTAAAAATTGCCGCCTCCGGCCCGGGCCACCTCCCGCAACAGGTTCTCCGAAAAGTCACGACCGAAACCGATGGTGGTTGTGCTGATTCCGCGTTGGTAGTGGTCCTCGGCGATGCGCACTAATTCGGGCGTGGCGATGACTCCAGTATTGGCCATGCCATCGGTTAAAAGGATCACGCGATGAAAGGCGTTCTCCACGTCACAGGATTCCACCGACCGGAGCGCCTGCAGCCATCCACCGCTCAGGTTTGTGGACGTGCCGACATGGATGTTCTCAAGCTTCTTGATGATCGAAAACTTGTCCGTCAACGGTGTGAGCGGTTGGACTACCTCGACCTGGCTATCGTAAGCGACAATGGCCAGGTGATCGTGGCGGGTGAGCCAGTTTACCAGAGCCGAGGCGGCCTCCAGAGTCGCGCTCATCTTTTCGCCGTACATGGACTTGCTTTTGTCGATCGCAAGGCCCACAACAAGGGGGCGTCGGTTCGGCTCGTCGGAGATAGGCGGGGTTTCGAGCTGCACCAACAGATGCGCCAGCGTCGTGTCGCCCTTTGGCAACTCAGGATACTCGAGAAGCATTCGAAAGTTCATTGTTTTCAGGTCCGGAGCCACGGCCGCTGCAGCGATTTCTGCGACCGGACCGAATCAGGAAGGTCAGGTGCCGATGGCGAAGCCTAGGGTAAACCAGGAGCGCCTGGGCTTCAAATGATTTTTAGCCGCACCAGAGCCGCTGCTCAGACAGCACGGCATTGCGCCAGGGACTGTCCCGAAAGCCATTCTCGCCCGAGCGGCGTAGGAATTCCGAGAGGGCCTGGCAGGCCCGCAACCCGTTTTCGTGGGGACCCGGCGCCCGGTAAACCCGCGCCATGAGTACCAACGCATCGTCTTTTAAGTCACTTTCATCGTTTTCGTCCAGCAATTGAAACAAGACCATCAGGCTGGCCTCGTAGCTGCCTTCGGCATAGAGCAGGCGGGCAGCCCCGTACCGCGCGTCAGCGGTCAGCGGGTCCTCCGGGAAACGTTCGCAAAGCTCCAGATAATAAACCAGCGCGGCTCCGCTATCTCCCCGTGCTTCGAGGGTGTGCCCCGCCGTAAGGTAAGCCCGGGGCATCAGGTCGGCCGCCTCGACCGATTGGACCAATTGACGGATCTCTTCCTGCTCTGGTGCCTCCTGCTGGTAAGCCAGCATGCGAATCAATTCCAATCGGGCCAGGTCCGCGTAAGCGGTGTTTCCGGCCGCTACCTCGCGAAACAGCCGACCGGCTTCTTCGGACTGGCCCCGCAGGAGATGGGTGGCGGCCAGTTCATAACGAATTCGATCCTCGTCACCGCCCCGGTTCTGGGCGACCAGGCCAATGCCGCTCGCCAGAAGCGAAACGGAGGCCACGACCGCCAGGATCACAGTTGTTTTACCGGTTTTCACTTCAGGGTACAAGCTCAAGATCATCGGACGCGGTTGGCGCGCCAGAGGGAGACTGCGTCCGGGACTCAGGTTGTGCTGGCCGCGGAGCACTGTCCAATGGAATCGCCGGTGCTTCGGTCCCGGAAGCCCGATCGCGGGGCTGGCGAACCCCACCCACGCCCTGGTCGCGCTCGGGTGCATAGCGGGGCGGGCTCAGTCGCGCATCGTCACCCACGTAAGGCGGCAATTCGTCCGTGCCGCGGCTTCTCGGCGGGCTCTCGGGTTCCAACATCTCAATGTCTTCTCCGGCCAGGCCGGGATTGTCCAGACCGATGCGCGGTGGGGATTCGGGGTCAAAAGCACCACTTCGCTCCCGGCGTCGTTCGGGCACCAAATCATTCAGGTCCGGCAGGATCACGTTCCCGGTGCGCCTCAGGTTCTCCTCGCGTTCCACCTTCTCGCGAATTGTGGCCAGAGACAATTCCTGCCCCATTTGCGGCGCCGATTGGGCCCCGCTCTGCCAGGCCATGTAGGCGACGATCGTGGCGATAATCAGCCAGATCAATAACGCTCCCAGACGGATAAACTGCAAGATCTGCGGCGGCACCATTTCGGTGAAGCGATCGAAGAGCTTGTAGAGGGCATTCACTCTCTTAATATCGCCCGCCGGCAGGCCAACTGCAACAGAAAACCGGGCCCCGGGCCCGAATTGCCACGGCGCTTTGGGAAGCCCCGTAGGGTTACCCATCCTCCCCGGTTCATTTCAAAAAGACAAGGCGTGCGACGAAATCGGCCCGGAAGTCAGCGCAGAGCGCGCAGCAGGATCCGTTGCACGTCCGGGAAGCAGTGTACCGAAAGGTGACTTGCGTCGTAGAAGTCGGAACAACGCATATCGGGATGGGTATTCAGATTGATGGCGCGCGCGCCGTAACGGGCGGTCAATTGCTCAATGCGGCGCCAAACGGACTGTATTTGCGGCTCGTCTTCATAGGCGGCCTGCAAATGTGCGTTGACCCGTGGCCAGAACACAACCACCCGCACGCCGGATCGTTGGAGTCGCTCAAGCATCAGCTCAAAAAAGAAGAACTGTTCCTGGGAGACGGTGAAGTTCTTTATGTAGAAATTCACCAGGCGCGTGGTCTCCTGTTCTAGTTCCTGATCCGTGCGGCGCCCGAACCAGAGATACTGGGCGCCCCGGGCGAGATCGAGTAGCTTACGCTGCGGAGAGTGCTCCAGGCTGTACAAATCCAGAGATGCGGTTGCCGCATTCTCAAAAGTCTCCCGCAGAAGCGGCATGGAACGCGCAAACGATGCGGGATCGTGATTGGCTTCAAGCAAAATACCTTCGACCACCGAAGAGTCTTCGGCGGCGCCCCTCCAGCCGCCGCGCAGTCGCTCCCAAAAACCCCGGAAGGAAAAGTTCATGCCGGTCAGGGCGAAGCGCCGGCTGCCGGTGTAGGTGGCCCGGTCCTGGGCCGGGACCTGACTCCAGTAACGTTCGATGAATTCGCGACTCAGCCCGAAGGTCATCACCGGCGAGCCGAAAATGCCGGCCCGGCGATTAAAAGCATCCGGTGAAATTCCGACGATTGCGTAACCCGGCCGCTGCGGGCCCTGGAAGATGCGTTCAGCCAGATAGGTGTGGTAGGCCGGAACGGCCTGAGGACCGGCAAAATTGTAGATGATCCAACTTCGGAAGTCAGGACCCTCTTCGAGGAGCGGCACGTTGGTCATATCACCGATCGCAAAAGAACGGGAATCCCCGAAGACAACCGCAACCCGCCGGTCTGCGGGCAATTCGGGAAGGGCATTGTGCAAACGATTGATCTGCAGATCGCGCTGACGATAGTAGAGCATGCCGCCCGGCTGAATGAAGTTGTCGCGAACTTCGGGAATCAGAAACACCTTATCCAGAAGAAACACGAGTCCTAAAAACAGGACCGGATACAAAAGGTATGGCGCGCGCAGTATATGCATGTTCAGAACTGGAAGTAGAAAAAGTCCTGCGCCTTTCCCGAGAACTGGGTCAGAAAGAGTATCAGAATCAACCCGCCCGCAGGCAAAAGCCAGGTTTCGTAACGCCGAATCCAGCGAAAGCTGGCCGGCTTCTCCTCGACAAAGTGAAACAGTAGCACTCCCAGACTACCGCCAAGAAACGACTCCGTATGCGGTAGCGTCTGGTAACCGCCGGCGAAAAAAGCCAGCGGATTGAACATGTGCCCCAAAGCCGTCAGGGCCCAATCCCAGTTCGGTGCGAAAAACAAAAGACTGCTGGGGATCAAAAACAGCCAGGCGAGGCCAAGCCGCGCAAAACGCAGGGGCCAGGTTGCCGGCCATTCTTCGAAGCCGCGCCGCCGGATGTAGGACTCCACCGAAAGAATGATGCCTACAACGATGCCCCAGACTACAAAGGTGTACGAAGCGCCGTGCCACAGCCCGGCAATGAAGAACGTAACCAGATAGTTCAGGTAAACGCGCCACTCGCCCACCCGGCTGCCCCCCAGCGGGATGTAAATGTAGTCGCGAATCCACCGCGAAAAGGTCAGGTGCCAGCGACGCCAGTAATCCGAAACGGAAGTCATAAAGAAAGGCGCTCGAAAGTTCTCCGGAATTTCGAATCCCAGCAGGGCTCCAAAACCGCGCGCCATGTCGGAATACGCTGAAAAATCCGCGTAGAGCATGAAGAGGCACCCCACAATTGCCAGCCAGATCACGCCCGGATGAAAATTGGTGGGATCGGCCTCGCGGTTCACGATGGGAGCGATGTAAGCAAGCAAAACGCTGGCCACGACCACCTTCTTAAAAACGCCGATCATGACCAACCAGAGCCCCTTCCGCATTCGAGCCGCGTCGGGTCGCGGGCCGTTGTTCTCTCCCAGGGCCGCTACCTGGGGCAGCAATTCGTGCGATCGCATGATCGGTCCGGCAATCAATTGCGGAAAGAACGACTTAAACAACAAAACCTCACGAAAGCTGTGTCGGCGCGTGTACTCGCCCCGAAAAATATCTATGCCGTAGGACATGATCTGAAACGTGTAGAAGCTGATCGCCAGGGGCAGGAAGATCTCGCTACCGTCCAGCCGATCGGCCAGGCGAAGCGCCGGCTCCCGCCAGGCAAAAACTCCAAAGACAAAACCCAGTACGTCCGCAAAGAAATAGAAATACTTGAAACACGCAATATTCAGAATGTTTGCCGCCTGCAGCAGGTAAAACATCCAGTTCTGCCGATAGCTTCGCCAGAGTTCCATGACCACGTAGTTGATCGCGACGACTGCCAGCAGATGAAAGAGAAAGGGTATGCTCCAGCTGGCGTAAAAAACCAGGGAAGCAAGAATCAAAAGCGACATGCGTGCGCGATCGGGCAGAAGCCAGAACAGCACATACACGATCAAAAAAAAGAGTAGGAATTCTTCCGTGACGAAGAGCATGCCTGCCGTCAGTGAGGCCCTGTCATTTAGACCGTCAAGCTGAACCGGTCACGTCTTCGGGAGAGATGGCAAGCCAGGCGCCCGACGCCATGCCCACCCGGTCCAGATCAAGCTCGCCGATTCGAAAGCGAAACAGATCCGTGACTTCCATACCCAGGGCCCGAAACATACGGCGCAGTTGCCGCTTGCGTCCCCCGGAGAGCGTCACCTCAACCGTGTTTTCGGCGCGATTGACCACTTCACAGTTCCGGGCCAGCAGGAGTTCCCCTTCGTCGGAGATGCCGGCCTTGAATCGACGAATGAGCGCCGCGGTCGGCATGGTCAGCTCCGAAACGCGGACACGATAGTGCTTTTCGAGCCCGCCGGAGGGATGCGTAACCCGCTGGATGAATTTCCCATCGTCGCTGAGAAGCAAAAGCCCGCGGCTTTCTCGGTCCAGGCGACCGGCGTAGTCCAGATCCGCGAGTGCAGCCGGAAGCGCGTCGTAGATGGTCTTTCCCGTATGCCGGGCCGGACGACTCACCTCAAGGCCGGCCGGCTTGTAGTAGGCAAAGTAACGATGGGTTTCATCGGAATACAGGGCCGGCCGCCCATTACACTCCACACGATCTTGCGGCCTGACGCGCGTTGCCGGATCGGACACGGTCTGTCCGTTAATGGAAACGCGCCCGCGTTTCACGAGGTCTTCAACGCCGCGTCGAGAGCCGAACCCTGCCCGGGCCAGATAGCGGTTGATCCGAATACCGGCGTTCTCTTCGTCTGCAGGCTTCAGGGGGTAGCCGCCGGAGCAACTGTTTCGGCGGCGCCGGGCTCCTCTTCAGGTTCATCGAGAAGTTCCGGGGCGTCCGGATCAATCAATGCCCGACGCAGGTACACTTCACGATGATTGCCCGCAGTGCGTACGCCATAGAGTCGATACTCCGAACCCAGTTCGCGGATCTCAATCGTGTCCCCGATGGGTGAGCCGTTGTCGAGTGCGATGGTGCGCTTTTCAAAGTCGATCGTGTAGCGACCTTCCTGCATCTCACCCACCTCAAGGCCGTACTTGTAGACGCCATCGGGCCAGAAGTTCAGCCGCACCCAACCGGTGGAGCCGTCCGGACGAACCTCCCACCATTTGCCGACGATGGCCCGGCTAAATTCCTCGCGGAACTCGTCGTCGGCGGTGGGCCCCTCTTCTTCCGCGGCGCTGCCCACAGAAAGATTGCTGCCGTAGACCCAGCCGGACATACCGTCGGCCAGGCGGACCTTAAACCAGTACTCGGTGTGACTCCCGATGCGCACCGGCTCCCGGGAGCGCCCCACCAGCTCCAATTCTGTGCCCCGATCCAAAAAGGCGATTTCGGAAGCGATGGTCGTGGGGGCCAGACGCATGCTGACCTTATTGCCGGTTACCCGGGCGCGGCTCGTACGACCGGCGGTGGGAGCGTCACCCGAGCAGCTCGCTACCCAGAGCACACCCACCAGAATCCAGATCACTTCCCGCCGTCGCATGCGGGCAAGCTCGCCGCAACCGCCAGCGGATCAATCAATTACCGATCCGTGGCAAAGCCCGCCCGAATGACACTGCGCCAAAAATGCCCGGCGATCAGCGCAGGTTGGGGGGTGTGATATTGTCGATGACCGCCCGGTAGATCGCCTGTTCAAGAACCGCTCGAATGCTCGGCTCGGCTTCGATTTCGAGGGCTGCTCGCAACGCAGGTTCTGACTCGCCGAGTTGCAGGCGATTGAAGGCCGCGGCTGCTTCCCAGCGCTCGCGTACCACGTTGCTCTGAAGCGCGGTCGCCAGATCATTAAAATAATTGGGCTGGGCCGGGTTGTAGTGGAGCGCCGCGTACGCCATCTGAATCCTGACAACGGGGTCCTGCTCATTCGCGTAGACACCGGCCATCGCTTCGGCGGCGCGGGCGGTCCCGATCTCTCCCAGCGTTCCGGCGGCGTAGACCCGCATGATCGGTAGAGTATCGGGCGCGGAAATCATGGCCAGCATCGGGTCGATCGCGCGCTCGTCGCCGATCTTTCCCAGGGCTTCAAAAAGGGCCCGGGCCACGTTAACCCAGTTGGCTCCATCCAACGTCAGTCGGTGGCCTTCATCGTTGGGGAAGATGCCGGCTGACGCCTTGAAGTCGTCCGAGACCGTCCAGAACATATCCGGGCTATAACCAAAACCATGACGCACGGGACCACTGCCGTTAAAAGGGCCGGGTCGATCGCGTTCAAAAATAACCGGGTCGATGTCGTAGCCTTCCGGATCCTGGCCCTGGTTGGCCTGCACTCGTTCTTGATCCAGGCGGTCTTCAATCTCCAGCTCTGCTGTCCGTCGCTCGCGGGTGGCCTGAATGTCCTCTGTGACTATCGCGTTTACAAGCTCGACGCCCTTCAACAGCTCCGGCACACAATGCGGATGACCGATCTCCCCCAGAGCCCAGGCGATCGTGAGTTTTACCGCCGGATGGTTGCTCGGAAGACTCAGGAAGTTGCGGCGGGAGGGATCCAGATCGCGGAGCAATTCCTCGCTCAGGGGGCGAATGAACTCGCTCTTGCGGTGCGCACCCATCAACCGGGCGGCTTCGAGTTTCGCAAAGGCGTTTCCGAACTGAAGGTCCCGCACCGCCTGGGCGTAGCGCGTACTCCAGAGCGAGATGGCGTCGTCCTCGGCGCCGGCACGCAGGCCTGCAGTGGTTAAGACCGAAAAGCAAAATGCACTGCTCAGAATAACCAACAGCCTGAGCCTGAACGTGTGTCGGCGCCGATTCGGGAACATTTGTGTAACTCCTCTTTCTCTTTGGGCGGCAAGTCCGTGCCAATGGGCCGCAAAGCCCATGACCCGCACAAATTCCGCTACTCGGTATATCGGCGGCGATCACCCGACACATTTAGCCGGTGCCGGCAAATTTTTTTGCGCGGCCGATCTACTTGCGCATATCGTGGATGATGCGCGCCATTTCGTCAAGCTTGCTGGAAAGTTCCTGCACCTGACGATCGCGGGGACCCTGAAACTCCGTACGCAGCATGCCCAATCCGGCCTCGACCTTGTCCTGCATGCCGCTTACGTGGGCCAATTGGGCCACAATCTGGTCCACATAATCGGGCTTTTCTTCTACTCTGAGGTCGCCGTGCTCCACCATGCCCTGAACGATGCGCTCCAGACGCTCCACGGTGAGTTCACCAATACCGATTCCGCCCTCCACCAGCTGACTGAAGAAACGCGAGACATTGGAAGAAACCTCGCGGATGAGAGCCGTCAGCAGAAATTTGCTGAAATCAAGGTTCTGATGATCGACGCTGATCTTGAGGAAGGTCTGGCCCAGGACCCGGGCAGTGATGTCCTCGCCGGTCATGTTATCGATGACCTTCACCTCGTTGCCGGCCTTAATCAGCTCCGCCACGTCGTCGAGGGTGATGGTCTTGCTGGTTTCCGCGTCGTACAGCCGCCGGTTCGCATAGCGTTTGATGAGTTTGGGCTGGGCCATGACCGGGAAGCATGGTGCACGTGCATGATGCACCGCACAAGTAAAAAAGCGGCCCGCAACGCCCGTCCCTTTCGGCTCTGCCATTGCTCCGGCCCTGGACAGGCACCCGAACCGAAGGCAGCTTGAGAGCAACGGCATCACGAGGAAAAAGGCTTCCCGCGCCCAGGGGTCCCCCCAGTGTGTCTTCTTATGTCCCTTGCTCGGCTGGAAACCGCCCAGGTCCAGGACCAACGTCTTCTGGTGCGTCTGGACTTCGACGGCATACTCGACAAAGCCGGTAAGGTCACCGACACCTTCCGATTAGAAGCAATCCTGCCAACTCTGGAGCTGCTCCGGCAACGCGGGGCCGCACTGATTCTGCTCGGCCATGCCGGGGACGCAACGCGACCAGCGCCCTTCGAAGGCCTGGCGCAGGAACTCAGCAAGCGACTGAATACGGAAGTCCGCGCGATGGCGGAGATCGCCGGCGACACCAGTCGCTCCACCGTTCAGGCTCTGGCGGCGGGCGACGTTCTCTTGCTCCCCAACCTGGCGGTCTTTGAAGGCGAACGCAAGAATGACAAACAGTTCGCCAACCAGCTCGCGGCTCTGGGCGACGGCTTTGTAAACGAAGCTTTCGGCAGCAGTCGCAGCACGGTCGCTTCCCTCTCCGGACTGGCGTCGCGCCTGCCGTCCTGGGCGGGGCTGAATCTGTACCGCGAGGTAGAAATGGCAACGCTGCTTGCATCGCGAGAAGCGCGGCCGCTCTCGTTTCTGCTCGGCGGTGTGCAACTCGGCAATCGCATCGCTCTTTTGCGTCAGTATCTGGAGCGACTCTCGACCGTGATGATCGGGGGCGGCATCGCGTACACTTTTCTGAAGTCGCGGGCGGTGCCGGTCGGAGCCTCCCTGGTGGAACGCGAACTGGAGGTGCCCGCATTTCAGACTATTGAACGCGCGGAACTCGCCGAGGCGGAGCTCGTCTTGCCGACCGATCACGTAGTGGCCGACGGGCTCACGGCGAAGGCCAAAACCAGAATCGTCAGTCAGTCCGGAATTCCGGACGGATGGCTGGGTGTGGATGTGGGGCCCAAAACCCTGGCTCGCTTTGAAAAAACCCTGAAGGCTGCCGCCACGGTCCTCTGGTATGGCCCTCTGGGCATGCTGGAAATGGACCGCTTTGCGAAAGGAACGGAAGCAATCGCCAAAAGCCTGAGCAAACACAAGGGGCGCGTGATCGTGGCCGGGACCGACACGGTGCGCGCGGTGCACCAGATGGGTTTGACCGACCGTTTCACTCATTTAAGCACCGACGGACGTTCCCTGCTGGACCTCATGATGGGGCAGCGTCTGGCAGCCCTGACGGCTCTGGAGTCGGCCCAAAATTAACTTGCCGCCCGGCCGACGCGCGACGAACTGACCGAAAGCCCCGGATTCTCGAAAACTCATGGCTGTTATCCAAACTGTTCTTCTGGTTCTATTCTTCTTTTGCGCCGCATTCATGGTGCTTTTGATCCTTCTTCAGTCGGGCAAGGGCGGCAGCCTGGGCATCATGGGTGGAGGCGGCAATACCCAGTATGGCGCTTCGACCATGGACATCGTAACCAAACTCACCTACTATGCCGGCGCCGCCTTTTTCACGCTCGCCGTGCTTGCGGCCATCGCTTTTGCCAAAGCCGCGCCTACTTCGGCGGCTCCGGTCGAAGAGCCGGATGGGCTTGAGCAACAGGGTCTGCCCCTTGATTCCGATGCCGGGGGCCCGGCATCGCCCGCGCCGGTTCCGAATCCGGTAACGCCGGTCAACTGACCCCGGTCGGCGCCGCCTGCGCGCGACATAAGCGCGCGAAAAGCATCGCCCGGATCGGTTTTTTTTCTCCGGGTCGTTAAATTCCGGCTGCATTTTGGCCAATAATCAGACTAATTCGGTGGAGTCTCCGCCGACCAGCAAGGATGGCCAGGGTTATGAATTTCAAGAAGTGGACAGGAATCGCGCTCGCTTGCACTCTCATCGGTTCGCTCGGTGCTCAACCCCGCGAAGTCGATCGCCAGAGGGAAACGGAAGAGTTCCCCGATCTACAGCACACGGAGTTGCTCCAGGATCGGAACATTGCCGACGCCTATCAGCGCCTGGGCACGTTGGGCTGGCTGGTCAGCATGGCCGAGGCGGACCGCGGCTTTGCAGCGGCGGAACGGGAAGACCTGGAGAACTCGAACTTCGACTTTCGAAATACCTTTCGCTTCATCCAGTACACTCCCCGCAATACCTACATCCGCTTTGTGACGGAAAACCAGAACGCGCTTCTCAACACGTTCTATGGAACAACCGGCGGGGCCGACGATCCGCTGTTCGCAGAAGTGAAAACCAAAGTGGATCGGGCCAAAGCGGTCGGCATCCAGGCAAATGAAATCGATTTCAGCCAGAACCGTCGCGGCATTGAGCTGACCCAGTACGACTTTATCTACGCCAACGATCGAGACGCACGCCGGGCCGTAGGCTCGCGCCGAAAGAGCGTCACCCTCTTCTTCAGCCCCTCGAACGCGCAGGCGGACACAGAGCAGCAAGGGCGCCTGACCATGGTTGTCACGCGCATCACGGAAGACAATTTTCGAGCCGGCATTCGCACGGTGCAGTTGATCATTGATCCGACTCCGGATCTGGGCTGGACTAACGAACAACCGCCAAACACCGACGATGTGCTCATCCTGCACCGCTACAATGAAAAGCCCTCCACCTGCGTGGTAGTGGGCGCAATGCACAACACAACGACCAACCCGCACCGGGCGCGCTTCAAGCAACAGTTCTACGTCAAGTTGCTTGATCACTTCTGGCGCCTCTACAGCATGGTGGCCAACTACGCCAGCAAGGACGACAACGACTTCAACGAAGAGGTCATTGAAGATCTGGAACACAGCATCGATTACTGAGAAACCGGTCCGTCCGGTCTCTGAAAAGCCGCCCTCGGGCGGCTTTTTTATTTGCCGGGCCACCGGTCACGGGACACCTGGTGTGCATGCTCCATGCGGGCCCGGAACCCGAACAAAGCACGGACGCCGATCGAGAACTCCTCGATTCGCTCCCGCTTCCCATCTTCAGCATCGATTCGGAGTACCGCATCTCGTCGGTGAACCGGGCCGGCCTGGAATTTGCGGGCTTTGACGAGGAGAAGGCGGCTCCGTCAAAACCGCTCTGCCACCGCACGATCTACGGCCGTGAGGAGATTTGCCCCTATTGCCCCCGGCGACAGGACCGCGCCGAGGCTTTTGGGGAGAACGTGGCTATCCAGAAACTGATCCAGGTGCGAACGGCTGCTCGACGGGAAGCCTCGCTCCGCGTCACCTTCACGCACACCGCGAGCGGACACCTGGTGGAGATGCTTGAGGACGTTACCCAGGAACGCGAGCGTCAGGAGGAAACCCTGCGCATGGAGAACCTGGCCGCCCTGGGGATCATGATCAGCGGCATTGCCCACGAGTTGAACAATCCTTTAACGGGCATCGGCCTTAACCTTCAGAACCTCGATGCCAACCTGGCTTCTATGGACCAAAACGAAACGCGCCGTCGCCTGGGAATTCTACGAAAAGACCTGAATCGCGCCTCGCGCATTGTAAGCGACGTGCTCAGTTTCTCAAACCCCGGACGCCTGCGACTGACCAGGGCAGAGCTTCTGACGGTCATCGAACGCGCCAGCGCAACCACCCGCCGCCTCTACCCCGTGCTGGCCCGTCAGGTCGAATGGCGATTCCCGGAAGAGAGTGTGGCTTTCTTCTTTGATCCCGAAAAGATCGAGCGGCTCTTCATCAACCTGTTCCGGAATTCGATCCAGGCCTTTGACTACAAACCCGGCTATGTGGCGATTGAAGTGCGCCCCGCACGCAAACACGTACACGTGATTGTCGAAGACAACGCCGGCGGCATCGCGCCTGAGAATCTGAAACGCATATTTCAGCCGTTCTTCTCCAACTCGGCCAACGGGCGTGGCACCGGTCTGGGCCTGAGCATATGCCACAGCATTGTGCGCGAGCACGGTGGACGAATTCACGTGCGCTCGTTCGAAGGCCGGACCCGCTTCTACGTCTCCCTGCCCCGCCACACCTCCGGGGATTCCAGTGGCTGAAACGAAGGGAAGAATTCTCGTGGTGGACGACATCGACTCCATCCGTCTCGCGATTCGTGAGTTTCTCACCCGCGAGTTCGATGTCTACGAAGCGGCCGACGGTCTGGAAGCGCTCAAGTTATGCGAAACACACCCCGTTGATCTTGTGATCTCAGATATTCGCATGCCGGGCATGGGCGGTCTGGAATTACTCAGACGCCTCAGGCCTCAGTTCCCGAACATGAAGTTCGCTCTCATGACCGCCTACAACGTCGACGAATATGTAAACTTCGTCCGAAATGAGGGCATTTACAATATCATTCCCAAGTCCACCTTTCTGGATTTGAACTTCATCTACGTTCTGGCCCGCAAGTTGATCAGCGGAGATATCTTCGGCGTGCGGCATTACTTCCCCGCCATGGAGACCGAAAGCATTTCTATTTCCGGTGTGCACCGCTTTCATCGTAAACCGGAGGAAACACTGTCGCCGACCACCTTCTATCAGTGCCGGGTCACTACGGCCGAAGAAAATGGCGCGATCACGGACATGGTCGGAGACATCCTGGTGCGCAGCGGAGTGCCTTCCGTGGTGCGTATGATTATTGAGGAACTGGCCGCAAACGCAGTGCTGCATGCGCCCCCCGACCGGCCCATCGGAGAAACCGTTGCGCTCCGCCCGGAAGACGCTTTCGAGATCGGCTTCGGGCTGAACGAAAGTCATGCAATCGTGGGAGTCACCGACTTCCACGGCACCCTGAATCGAGATGAAGTGCTTCTGCGCCTGGAGCGGCAGGTCACCCTGGACCCGGTCACAAACCTGCCGGTCGGTCTAACCGATGGTCACGGCCGCGGACTTTACATCACACGCGAACAGGTCGACCACCTGGTCTTTAATATTGAACCGGGGCTGCGTACTGAGATTCTCTGCATGATTCCGCTCGACACCATGATGCGCAGCCGGGCGATCTCAATCTTTCAAACGCCTGCCCCCGGCTACTCGGGCGCCGGCTGAAATCCGTAGAACTCCAGACGGGCAGGTGTCTGAATTGCGAAGATGCGTTCTCCCGCGGCAGGCAGGATGCGCCAATCACTCTCCGGGGCCGTAGCGACGGGATACGCTGCGAGGCGTTCGCCCCGCGTGCTTAAAACCACCAGGGTTTCGTGCTCCCCGAAAACAAAAAACTCCCGGTCGGCAAAGACCGGACGGTATATGCGTTCACCCGATAGCGGGGCTTCCCAGTCCGCGCCGGCTCCGAGAGATACGAAAACCGTGCGATCGGGCGCTGCAACCAACACACCACCCGAATTGACGGCCATGTGCAACAGGTGCGGGTAGGTGCGTGGCAGTTCGAACAGTCGCTCCTCGGAAACGTCGCCGTCGGCGTCCATCGCGAGAAGCGCAATCAGGTCGTTTCCGCCATCCTGGTAGTGCACGGCCATCAGGCGGCCGTCGGGGCCCAGGGCGGCGCTCTTGACAAAGAAGGGACCACTTTCGTTTTCCCCCTCCAGACGTTCGTGCCAGAGCACGTTGCCGGCCGCATCCAGCAAATGGATGCCACCCCCGGCAAAGGCAATCAGGGCAGCCGGCGCCCGCGCTGCAAAATCGAAATCGGTCATGAAGCTTCCGGCCACACTTCCGGATCCGGTCGCATTTCCGTTCTGATCGATCAGGTCCACTCGATTGTTGTCCCCGGTCAGAAGCAAAACCAACTCGCCGCGTTCGTCGGAAATCGGGTACGAAATGAAGTCCTTCACCCAGAGCTCTTCGCCACGCGCAGAATGAAACGCGACCTGTCGACCCAGGCGCGCGTAGCGGAAGTAGCCATGGCCCAGAAAAGGAACAAAAACGCGATCCCCGGATTCAATTGGAACACGACTGCCGCCGGGGCCCACGATGAAACGCTCTTCACCCTCTGAGAAAAGCACGGCGTTGAAGTTCAGTGCGCCGGCCTCAATACCGGGTGGTTGGGCCGGAGCGAGACCTTCGCTGAGATCGTACTGCCAGAGATATTGAATCGAGGGGGCCCCGTCGATGCCGCCGCGCGGAATGAAATACAGCACAGCGCTGAAGAAGACGAGGGCGGCCAGAAAAACGCGAATCACGTCGCCAGAATGGAGAATCCGGCAAAGCTGGCAAGCAAACAGTCAGAGCCAGGGAGCATCGAAAGAAATGGCCTCGCTCTCAATGCCCCGGGACCCCCGCTTAAGGCGGCAGGCGGCCGCATTGGCCCGCCTGCCGACATTCTTAGAGATAGGCGCCGAGCGCCTGGCCACACTTGCCGGTGCGGATCTTGCGGATGGCCTTCTTCTCGATTTGCCGGATGCGCTCTTTTGAGAGGCCGACCATCTTGCCAATTTTCTGGAGCGAGTGCACCGGCCCTCCATCCAGGCCGAAGCGCATGGAAATGACTTTGCGTTCGCGACCGGTAAGTGTGCCCAGACAATCGTCCAGATCCCGGCGCAAATCGTCTTTTTCCAGACTCTCGTCGGGATGCACGACGCTGGCATCTTCGATGTTGTCCACCAAAGAGAAATCCTCGCCTTCGGCGGTGGGCGCGTCCAGGCTCAAATGATCCCTACTCATCCGGATGAGGTGGTTCAGGTCTTCCACCTTCATGTCCAGCACCTGGGCGATGGAATCAATGTTCGACTCCATATCGTCCTGGTTCTCCAGCCAGCGTTCGGCCTCTTCCAGTCTGCGCAATTCGGCGGTACGGTTGAGCGGCAACCGGATCAAATGCGCTTTCTGCTGGATGGCAAACAGGATCGACTGTTTGATCCACCAGACCGCATACGAGATAAAGTGAAAGCCCCGCTCCGGGTTGAACTTCTCCGAAGCCTTGATGAGGCCCATGTTGCCCTCGTTAATCAGGTCCATGAGGCTCAGGCCGTAGGACTGATAGCGCCGGGCCACGGTTACCACGAACCGCAGGTTGGATTTCACGAGCAGATCCTGGGCAGCCTTGTCCCCCTCAACGGCCCGGCGGGCCACAGCCAGTTCCTGATCGCGATCCAGCATGGGGATTTTATGGATCTCGTTCAAATACCAGTTCAGGATCGAGCCATTGGACTCCGTGCCTTTGTTCTTACGAGCGCGGGCCCCTGTCTTTGTCCTGGTGACTTCTTTAGCTTCTACCATTACGATTCTCCTGATCCTACCGAACTACTACGATCCTACTGACGTATAATCCCCATCATTTTAGAATCATTCTATCAGAATAGACGCCCGAACTCAACGAAAGTTTCAGACAATCCTGCACTTTTTCCGATCATTTGTCGCATGATTTTATATAAGATGCGACATCCGACAAGAACGTACTACAGAATACGGGCGGGAACAACAAAAAAAGCCCGCCTCACCTGTTTTCTTTGGACAGCCAGCGGCGGGCCGCCCAGGGCTTCGCATGCGTCTTTCGCCCGAAACCTGGCATGCCCGGGCGCGTTTTCTGGATGGGGTTCGCAACTTTTTGGGCAAGCGGGGATACCTGGAACTGGAGACCCCGCTTCTCAACCCCGTCCCGACCGCAGAAGCCCATCTCAATTCACTCTCGGTCCGACGGGGTGCGTCCCGCCGGAGCGTGGAAGCCCCCGAACTGCCGCGGTCCGCTGGTTATCTGATCACCAGTCCGGAGTACCGTCTGAAATCGGCGCTGGCCGCTCTCCGATGTCCCCTCTTTCAGATCGCCCACGCCTTTCGGGACTCGGATCGGGGACAGTGGCATAGCGAGGAGTTTCTCATGCTGGAACTCTACCTGGTGGGGGCGGACGAACACCGGCTCATGCAGGAATTGGAGCAGCTGATCCAGTCCCTGACACCTCCCGGGGCCGCGGGCACCGCCGGACCGATCGCGCGGCACACGGTGCTTGACCTTTTACGGGAACACGCCGGCGCCAGATCCTGGCAACGCGGGTCTCTGCTGGAGGCCCTGAGATCGCACGGCCTGGAGCCCGAAGCAAGCGAGGAGTGGGAGTACGATGATCTGTTCTTTCTCTTGTTTCTGAATCGTGTGGAAGGCTGGCTTCGGCGGGCCGGCCGGGTCTTTGTTTACGATTACCCGCCGGAGCTGGCGGCCTTCAGTCGTGTCGAGCAGGGGCGCGCCCGGCGCTTCGAACTCTACTGGAATGGCCTCGAGCTGGCGAACGGCTATTACGAACTGCGCACCGCTCCCGAATACCAGGAGCGCTTCACCCTGGAGAACGAGAAACGACAGCGGCTGGGCAAAGAGGTGGCCGCTATCGACGCGGAGTTTCTCCAGGCGCTCGAAGAAAACGGAGGCCTGCCCGAAGTGAGCGGAGTAGCCATCGGCCTTGATCGTTTGTTTGCCGTTTTGAATGGTTACGGCGCGCTGAAAGATAGCAGCCCTTTTTAGGCGATGCAGCAGTCTTTCCCGGCCACAAGCTTGCGTCGCCCCAGGCCACAAAGGTTTTCTGGACTACGTAAACAGTTCCGGATGCCGACGGGATGCCAGAAAGAGGGCCGAAAGGTGCAACGCCTGGACGAAGAGACGACCGGTTTCGGCCCGCGCCAGGGCTTCCGGCGCGGGCATTAGAACAACTTCCATGTTTTCGGTCGCGTCCAGCTTTTGGGTGCCCTGAAGTTCTACCGAACGGGCCAGAAACAAGCGGCCAAGATTTGTATGGGAATCGGGGTTGGCCGACGCGGAACCGAGAACACTCCAGTCGCCTCCGCCGTAGCCGGTTTCTTCGCGTAGTTCCCGCCGGGCGGCCGGCAGTGCGTCTTCGTCGGGAGAAATAATGCCGCCCGGCAATTCCAGCAAAACCTGACCGATGCCGTGGCGGTACTGGCGTACCAGGACCAGTTCTCCGCTGGAGGTGATCGGCAAGACGACTGCCCAGTCGGGGAACTCAAAAACATAAAACGGTTCTATCTCACGCCCGTCGGCCAGCTCGCAGCGATCTGCACGCAGGCGCAGCCACTGATCCGAAACCAGGTAACGCGAGTGCTTCTTCTTCCAGGGCTCAATCATCGCTGTCTTCGGCCTCGTAACGCCGTCGAATGCGCGCGATCGGTCTTGCCTGGCCGAGCACAGTGATCCGATCGCCCTCTTTTAGAATGGTATCCCCCTGGGGAATGATCAAACGTCCACGACGGTGAATCATGGCCACAATGGTGCCCTCCTCCCAGCGCACCTCGCGGATTTTTTTGCCAATCAAGTCCCCCGATGGGTTGGTCCCCTCCAGAAGCAGGGCCAGAAATCGTTCCTGGCGCAGCAGAGATTCTTTCAGGTCCTGTTCGGTCTGGGCGCCAATCCATTCCTCAATGAAGTCTTCACGCTCGACCATCTCTGCGAGCTCCGCCAGCATACGCAGGTGCAACCGGGCATTCCCATCGGGACCGGTCAAAAAAACGAGACCCCGGGCACGTTCCGGCGCGTAGGCGGCGCCCCAGAACTCCCGCAGAATGTCCATGGCGATGCCGCCACGGGAGCGCACCAGCAGCATGTGCGGCTCGACCAATCCCGGCAAGCGCACGTGGGGCAAAGCCACACCGTTGGCCAGGGGTGCGGAACCGGCCCGCGCGCTCTCCAGAAAACGTTCGGTCAGTTCGCGCTTCGATAAACCAACGACGTCGCTAAACGACCGGGCGGCCAGCTCCACACACTCTTCAAAGCTTGTCTCCTGGTTCAGGTCGATGACAGCAGCCCGCATCACAACACGGTCGAAGGGATCTTCCGAACGAAGCCCCTTTTCGCGCAAAATCTGGCGCAGTTCGTGGTCGAGCCCTTCGTATTTGCGTTCTCCCAGCCGCGCAAAAATGTGATAGATGGCTCCGCCGCGTTGGGTCCGGCCGGCCGAGTAGTAACGATACCAGAGCGCCCCCGCCAGCACCAGGCCCAGCGTGAACAGCAAAGGCAACGGCCCGATTTCGTAAATGAACCAGAACGGCAACACGATGCCGGCCAGTGGCAACCACGGATAAAATGGCATCTTGTAACCGGGGTCGTACGAATCGATCCCGCTCTCGCGCATGACAATCACGACCAGAGATGTGATGGCGAACATCAGCAGTTGAAAGGCGCTCGCCAGTTTTGCAACCCGCGTTGGATCGAGCAGAGTAATGCAAAGCACGATGACAATTACAGTCAGAAACACGGCGCGCCGCGGCACACCGCCGGGGCTTACTTTCGCAAACCAGCCGGGAAAAATACGGTCACGACTCATTGCCAGCGGGTAGCGCGAGGCGCTGAGAATGCCCGCGTTCGCCACGGAAGAAAAGGCAAGCACGGCAGCAACCGTGACGAGGATGGCACCTGGCGGGCCGGCCAGCACCTGCGCCACATCCGCGATAGCACGATAGTTGTTCGCCTGTTGATCTGCCGGCAGAAGGTCGGCGACTATGGCCGCGCCGACCGCGTAGATCAAGAGTGCCGTGCCCAGGGCCAGAAACACGCCGAGGGGAAGGTTGCGTTCGGGATTGCGCACTTCTTCGGCCACGCTTGCGACTTTGGTCAGACCTACGTAACTGACACACAACATGGCGGCCGTGCGGGCCATGGGAGCCAGCCCGGAACGGAAGGGACGCGCAAAATTGGAGAATTGAACATGCACAAGGCCCCGGACAGAGAACCAGACCAGCAAGCCCAACAGTCCAACCACCAGTGCGGATTGAAAGATGCCGGTCTTGCGGGCTCCGAACAGGTTGATGCTTCCGAAAAAGAGCGCAACACCGAGCATGATCGGAAAGGCGGGCACGTCGGGCAGATAGACCGAACTGTAGACCCCGATACCGATCATGGCAAAGACGGTCTTCAAGATAACGACCAGCCAGACACCGATGCCGCCGATGGTTCCCGCGAGCGGCCCCAGGCTGCGGTCAATGAAATAGTACACGCCGCCGGAGCGGGGCATCGCGGTAGCCAGTTCCATCATCGCGAATATACCGGGAATCAAGGGCAGGGCCGCGAACAAGTAGGCTACCGGCGCTCCGTGACCAACCATGGCGGCCGCTATGGCCGGAAGCAAAAAGAAACCCGAACTCAATGTGGAGCCGGTCGCGATGGCATAGATGTCGAAAAGGCGCAGCTCTTTGGGCAGCCTCGCTTTCACAGTACAGAACTCCGTGCGTGCACGGCGGTACCCTGCCTTCGGAGGGCCGCTACCGGCAAACTGCAACTAAAGCAGCACCGTTGTCGCCGGTACATTCTTGATCTGACCGGCGGCAGGCGTTCAGGCTCTACAAGCAAGGTCCAGGACTCAAGGGCGGCCGCAAAAGTTGACGTCGGTCGCTCAGAGCGCGGCCTCAGCCCGTTCGGCCTCTTCGGCCTCGGCGGCGCTGTGCAGGCCATGTCTCCAGTAGACAATGAAGCCGCCGGTCATGTACATGATGAGCGAGTAGATCGCCGGTGGAATCGCCACATCGGGCATATTCAGAATCGAGGTGCCGATTAGAATTCCAAGCGTGCCGTTTTGAATGCCCACTTCAATCATGATCGAAGTGACCTGCCGATCGTCGAGCCGGGCCAGCCTGGCCATGGAGTAACCGGCGATCAGAGCCGCCAGGTTCAGAATCAGGCCGGCCGGACCGGAATCGATGAATGCATCCACCAGAATGGCGCGCTCTTTGATGATAAGACCGACGATCAGGATCACAAGAAACGCGCCGGAAGCGATGCGTACGTACTTCTCCTGCCGGTCCGCAAAATCCGGCGCCCGCCGGCGAATCAGCATGCCGATGATCGTCGGCACCAGAACAATCAAAACGAGCGTGCCAATCGTTTCGAGTACAGGCAATTGCACCTGTTGCTCCGGGTCGGCCGCCGGCATGAAGACCGCCAGGGCGAGATTGACCAGGTACGGAATCGAAAACACCGTCACAGTACCGGAGATTGCAGTCAGCGTGACGGAAAGGGCCACGTTTCCCCGGGCCATGTGGGTAATCAGATTGGAAGTCGTTCCACCAGGACAGGCGGCCAGGACCATGATTCCGACCGCCATCTCCGGCCGTAGCGGGTACAGATAAACGATCAAGAATCCGACCGCCGGCAGGAAGATCAGCTGGCCGAAAAGTCCCACCAGGGCGGCCTTCGGATACACGACTACCCGTCGAAAGTCAACCGGACGCAAAGACATGCCCATCCCGATCATGATAAAAGCCAGAACCGCCGGCAAACCGTACTGCACTGCTGGACTGTTTTCCATAGTAAGCGCTTCCCCACCCCATCCTGAAACAGGACGAGCGGGCAATTTGGGGGGCAACGTCAGAATGGGTCAACCGAAAGCTGCTTGAAAAAATGGGAGCAAAGCGAATGGCTCTGACCGTGGGCGATGCAATAATCGAGGTGGTCGTACGTCCCGGCAGCAAAAAGCCGGGCATAGAACGGCAACCCGATGGGTCGTATCTGATTCGGGTGCGCGAACGCGCCCGGGAGGGGGCGGCCAATGCGGCTGTCATCAAAGCCCTGGCCGCTGAGATCGGTGTGGCCCCCACCCGGCTGGAGATTCGTCAGGGCGCTCACGGTCGGCGCAAGCTGATTCGACTGCTGGCCTAGGGCAAGTTTGTTTTATTCGGCCTGCTTTCACCCACCCGGGCGCGGCCCTGAAAGAGTTGAAAGCGCAAGCCTGGCCATTTACATTGGCGTCCCGAAGTTCGCGGCTCCGGCCAAATCCATCGAATCGAAGACAGGTAGTCCAGACATGAAAGATCCGTTCCAGGCGAAGACGAAACTCAAGACCAACTCAGGCGAGTACACCTATTACAAGCTGGAGAGTCTCGGAGACAACGCCCGGCTGGCAAAGTTGCCTTACAGCATGCGTGTTTTGCTCGAGGCGGCCTTGAGAAACATCGACGACTACGTGATCAGCGCAGACGATGTGAAGCAGCTCTTCCATTGGGATCCCGCAAAAACTCCGGACGAAGAGCTGGCATTTATGCCGGGTCGCGTTATCTTGCAGGATTTTACCGGAGTGCCGGCGGTTGTGGATCTGGCCGCGTTGCGCAGCGCCATGGTGCGCATGGGCGGCGAGCCAACCCGCATCAATCCGCAGGTGCGGGTGGATCTCGTGATCGATCACAGCGTTCAGGTTGATTTCTTCGGCACGAGTTCAGCCCTGCAGCAAAACATGGAAATGGAGTTCGAGCGCAATCAAGAACGCTACGAATTTCTGAAGTGGGGGCAGCAGGCCTTCGAGAACCTGGGAATTGTTCCGCCGGGCGCGGGCATTGTGCACCAGGTGAACCTGGAATACCTGGCTTCGGTGGTTCTGAATCGCGACGGCGTGGTCTATCCCGACAGCCTGGTCGGAACCGATTCGCACACCACAATGATCAACGGCATCGGCGTTTTGGGATGGGGCGTGGGCGGCATTGAAGCGGAAGCGGTCATGCTCGGACAACCCATCTACATGCTGATTCCTCAAGTAGTCGGCTTCAAGTTAAAGGGCAAGTTGAAAGAAGGCACCACCGCAACGGATCTGGTCCTGCGCGTAACCGAAATGCTTCGTAAGAAAGGAGTGGTCGGGAAATTCGTCGAGTTTTTTGGCCAGGGCTTGAGTAATCTGAGCCTGCCGGACCGCGCCACCATTGCGAACATGGCGCCCGAATATGGCGCTACATGTGGATTTTTTCCGGTCGATGAGGAAACCCTGCGCTACATGCGATCGACCGGGCGTTCTGCAGATACCATCGATCTGGTGGAGAAGTACTACAAAGCCCAGGGCATGTTTCGCACCGACCAAAGCCCGGACCCGGTTTACACCGATACCCTGGAGCTGGATATTTCGAGCGTGGAACCGGCGCTATCCGGACCCAAACGGCCTCAGGATCGCATCAACCTCAGCGACATGCAACCCACCTGGCAAAAGGCGCTCAAGGCGCCGGTCAAGGAACGCGGTTTCGAACTTTCGGAAAACGAACTGAAGAAAGTGGGCCACATTGAGAATGGCTACAAGGCCGAAATCACCCACGGAAACGTTGTGATAGCGGCGATCACTTCGTGCACCAACACTTCCAATCCGGGAGTCATGCTCGGAGCGGGCCTGCTTGCACGCAAGGCGCTTGAGAAAGGCCTGAAAGTAAAACCCTTTGTGAAGACCAGCCTCGCCCCCGGGTCACGGGTTGTGACCGACTACCTGGATCGGAGCGGCCTCACGAAAGATCTGGACGCGCTCGGATTTCAAACTGTCGGCTACGGATGTACGACCTGCATCGGAAACTCAGGCCCTCTGCCCGACCCGGTCATCAAGGCGATTGATGAGGGCAACCTGGTAGCGGCCTCCGTACTGAGCGGCAACCGTAACTTCGAAGGACGCATCTCGCCCAATGTGAAGGCCAATTTCCTGGCGAGCCCGCCGTTGGTCGTTGCGTACGCCATCGCCGGCACGGTGGACATTGACCTCATAAAAGAGCCGCTGGGCAAGGGTTCGGACGGCAAAGACGTCTTCCTGAAAGACATATGGCCGACCCTCGAAGAAGTCAAACAGGCCATCGCCAGCAGCATCACACCGGAAATGTACCAGCAGCGCTACGGAAACGTGCGCGACATGAACGAACTCTGGAACGCAATTCCTGTTTCGGGCGGTCAGGTCTACGAGTGGAAAGAATCATCCACCTACATTCAGGAACCGCCCTTCTTCGTGGACATGCCGCTTGAGGTTCCGGCTTTGACCGACATCCAGGACGCGCGTTGCCTGGTAAAGGTGGGTGACTCGGTTACAACCGACCACATCAGTCCCGCCGGGGCCATACCGGAGGACATGCCCGCCGGTCGGTATCTAAAAGAAAAAGGCGTCACCAAAAAGGACTTCAACTCCTTTGGTTCACGGCGCGGCAACGACCGGGTGATGACGCGCGGCACCTTTGGAAATATCCGGCTGCGCAATCAGCTGGCGCCCGGCACCGAAGGCGGCTGGACGCGCCTGCAACCCGACGATAAGGAAATGTCGATCTATGACGCAAGCATCGAGTACCGCAAAAAGAACGTGCCCCTGGTTGTTCTGGCCGGCGCCGAGTATGGCACAGGGTCTTCGCGCGACTGGGCCGCGAAGGGCACCTACACCCTCGGTGTGCGGGCCGTGATTGCGACCAGCTTCGAGCGTATCCATCGTTCCAACCTGGTGGGCATGGGCGTACTCCCGCTGCAATTCCGGGAAGGCGAGTCGGCCGATTCGCTTGGATTGACCGGTCGTGAACTGTTTTCTATCCGCGGCCTGTCGTCCGGCTTAAAAGCCCGTCAGGAAGTGGAAGTCGAAGCCGATGGCAAAAAATTCAAGGCGATCTGTCGCCTGGATACACCGGTGGAAATCGAGTACTATCAGAACGGCGGCATTCTGCACACTGTTCTGCGAAAGTTTGTGAAGGACTCGCGTTAGATCAGGCCCGGAAACCAGAAAGAGCGGCCGCGCGCCAGAGGGAACATCCTATGACACCCGAAGAGCGTACGGAACGCATCATGAAGCGCATGAGCATCAGCCGGCGTGAGCTGGCCGAAAGGCTCGACATTTCGGTTTCGTCCCTGGCGATGTACTTCACGGGACAACATCGCATTCGGCGCGTGATTGCCCTGGCCATCCAGGCTGCCTACGGAATCAACAGCGACTGGATTATGCAGGGCAAACGACCGGTGTTCTTAAAGGAGTTTCAGAGCAATCTTTCGGCAGAGGCCATGGAAATGGCCGTTCTCTTTGATACGCTTCCGCGCCGCCTGCGGCCGGTCGCGCGCACAACGCTGCGCGGGCTCAAGGCGCTGCCGGCGACGGTTCGGGAAGGCTCATGAGTGCCAGCGCCGCTTCGAAGCCGGCCCGCAGCCCCTCGGCGTAGCGATTGGCGCGAAAGCGCGGCGCCATCTCTTCTCTTTCAATGCGACGCAATTGCGGCGCGCTCAGGCCGGTGCTGCCATTGTCGTACATTAAGAAATGACGATCGTTTCTTGAAAGGACCACCAGCAGCGCGGGTTGGTCCGGTTCGGCCCGGAACTCGTCGGCCGCAAGCTCCGCAATCGCGCGGCTCTCGAGTGCTTCTACAATGACAACCCGAGCGTCCAGCCCGCGAAATTCAAGCGAGGCCAGATAGGCGTCCAGGGCAGTCCGGTCGGCGATCGAAAGCAGCGCGGCGCGGTCCTCCACAAACGGCCGGGCGGGTTGCAAGTACTCCCAGGTGCCGTCGGCGTGCAGAACCACGTGACGACCCCCGGCGGTCACCGCAGCCTGATCGCCCGGTTGGCCCCGAAGCCCGGGCGCACCCACGGCCAGACAAAGAAGCGCCATCGTAAGGGCCAGAGCAAAAGGGGCCCGTGGAAGCCGATTAATGCTGGTCTTCATCATTGTTTTCGAGGTCGTAGAAGCGTAAGTGAACCCGCGGACTCTCGTAGCCACCGGCAACCATGCCTTCCAATTCGTTTCGGCTGGCCTCGATGATGCGAAAACCATGGCGGGTATAGTCATCGGGAGTGATGAGGCCGTAACCTTCGCCTACCAGAAATGGTTTGCCGCCCTCGACCCGCAAATGGGCCAGCATTTCCCGCCGACCAAGCATGAGCGAACTGCAACGAATGCGCATCAGTCATCTCTGCCCAGCAGGCCCAAACGTAAAAGGAAATAAAGCAGGGTCACGACACCGGTCAGGGCCGCCGCCACGTAGGTCCAGGCCGCCGCGTTGAGCACTTCGTTGACGGCCTCGGTCTCGCGCTGGCCCGCGAACTGCATTTCACGCAGAATGCGTTTGGCCCGACTCGAGGCGTTGATTTCCACCGGGACCGTGACCAGCTGAAAGACCACGACGACCGTAAAACAGAGCACACCGGCAATGGCCACATACTTGCCCAGCACACTTCCGGTGAACATCATGAGGAAGAATCCGCCCATAATCAGAAGCCAGCTTGCCTTAGAACCAAACGAAGCCATGCCCACAATCGCCGAACGAAAGCCCAGCAGAGGATACTGCACTTTGTCCTGGATCGCGTGGCCCGCTTCGTGGGCCGCCACACCGGCTGCGGCGATGCTCACATCTGAGAAGGTCGCATCGGAAAGGCGCAGGGTTTTGGAGCGCGGATCGTAATGATCGGTCAACTGGCCGGGCACGCGCTCGACCCGGACGTTCGAGAGGCCCGCCCGGTCCAGGATGCGCCGGGCCACCTGAGAGCCGGTCATGCCCTGGCTGTTCTGGTAACCCTGCCAGCGGCCAAAAGCGTTCTTGACCCGAAACGAAGCCCACAGGCTGAGCAGCATTGTGGGTCCGACCAGCAGCAGGTACAAAGGATCGATGCCGAAAAACATAGACGGAAGCCTCCGAACACAACAAAGCCGGCGCCCGATGAAACGTCAAGCGCCGGCCCAAAGAATGCGACGGGCTTTCGCCCGCCGCCACTACTGATAGATCAGCCCTTCGGAGCGGCGCCCGCTGCCGGCGCTCCTGCATTTTTCTTTTTGGCCATCATCACAAGGCCGACAATGGCGGCCGCTGCCACCACGAGCAGAATGATGCCCATAACCGGTCGCGCTGCGATCCAGGCGATTGCCATCACCACGAATGAAATGAACAGCGCGATCAGAAACGCGAAGAAACCGATGCCGGCCGAAATCAATCCGCCAACCAGCGGGATTACGTCGGCCAGTTCCTTGAGCGGATTAAAAATCATGCCGATGCCGATCGCCATGAGAATGATCCCCCCGATGCGCAGCCCCCATTTGAGAGTCGCGTCGGCTTCCTCCTCGGCCTGAATCATTTGCTCTCCACTCAAAATACCCGGCTCCAGGCGATTGAACTCCTTGCCGTTTGCGCCAACCCAGGCCGTGAAGGAGTTGCCACGTTGCTGGGCGAGCACTGTTACATCCTGAGGTTGTGTTACGACCCGAAAGCCGATGCGATAGTCGCCCACCTGATTGCTGCTCGGAGAACCGCTGCCAGCGTAGACCTTGCCGTTGTCGAGAGTCACCTGGCCCGGCAATTCGCCCCGGAAGTTGTCCAGTTCCGCCTCGGTGACCGCGCGGTCGTTGCCCTGATTGATCTGACCGATCAAAGGCGCACTCAACCGAAAGGCGCCCATCTTGACGTTTGTGGCCACCAGGTCATTGCCGCGGTGGCGCATGGGCGGATTGCTATGCCCGGATTCGTGAAAACGACTCGAATCAATGGGAGTCGAAGACCACGTGCTTTCGTAGCGATACGTTGGCCGGTTATTGCTGTTGCTACTGTTGTTGTTGCTATTATTATTGTTACGCTCCTCAATTTCGCGCCACTGATACATTTCCACCGAACGCTCCAGCTTGATGGCGTTTTCGCTGATGCGAAAGACCGGGTCGGTCAGAACGTCATCGGTGGTTGCACTGCCACTGGCAACCACCAGCTTGCCTTCGTTGGAGTTGTTTACGCTATCGCTGGATACCTCGATAAACGCGCCACCGGCCGCCTCGGTGTCCTGGGCGTTCTTAACGGCCTTGCCTTCGTTCCACCAGATCAAGCTTACGGCGCCGACGGTGGCCACGAGCCCAAAGCCGACGCTGGCTATGGATGATTTGATTTTTTCTAACATAGATTCTTGTTACTCCCCTGAGTTGGTCCCTGCATCTAAGGCGGGAGCGAAAACCCGGCAACCAAAAAAGGCAAAAAAGAACGCCGACCGGAGCTTCGGGAAATCACTTTACAGCACGGTGCGCCGCGCCAGGTTGCAGCGTGCCCCGGCTGTCCGCCATCCTGCTTTTGGTCCTCTCCTTCCCGACCGCCTGTGTGGTTTCCCAGACGCGGTACGACGAACTCCAGGCCGAGCTGGATCAGACCCGGGCCGATTTAGCCGAACGCGACGAACAGCTGGCCAACATTGTGCGCGAACGCTCCGCCCTTCAGGAATCGGTCGAGCAAATGACCGAGGCCCTGGCCACGGTGCGGGCCCGAAACGCGGAAGCCGCGCGCCGCATGCAGAGTTATCAGGACCTGCTGGCGCGCTTTCGCAGCCTCATCGACGCGGGTCGGCTCCAGGTCAAGATTGAACGCGGGCGAATGGTTGTGGTTTTGCCCTCGGACGTGCTCTTTCGTAGCGGAGACGCGTTTTTGTCCCCGGACGGGCAGCGAGCCGTACGGGAGATTACGGCCGTGCTCGTGACAATTACGGAACGCGAGTTTCAAGTGGAAGGTCACACCGACAACGTTCCTATTCGAACGGCGCTTTATCCTTCCAACTGGGAGCTGTCCACGGCCCGTGCCGTGAATGTCGTCAAAACCATGATCGAAGCCGGCATGGCGCCGGGCAACGTCAGCGCCGCTGGCTACGGCGAGTACCGCCCGACGCTGCCAAATACTTCCGAAGAGAATCGGCGCGCGAATCGACGTATTGAGATTGTGGTTGTGCCGGACCTTTCGGGACTGCCCGGCTTTGAGGAGCTCAACGAGTTGTCCCGCGAAGAAAACCCGTGAGCCGGTTGCGCGATCCGCGCATCGAATGGCGCGAAGGCCTGCCCTACTCCCCGATTTTTGAGGACGTTTACTTCTCCCGCGAAGGCGGACCCGCGGAAGTGGAACACGTCTTTTTAGATGGCAACCGACTGACCGAAAGATTCGCGCGGACCGCGGGCCTGTTTCGGATCGGAGAGATTGGTTTCGGAACCGGTCTCAACTTCCTGGTGTGCGCGCAGCGTTTTCTTGAGGCTGCGCCCAAAACTGCCGGGCTCGAATTCGTTTCGGTCGAAGGATTGCCGCTTTCAAAAACGGACCTGAAGCGCGCCCTGGACACGGCCCTGGTGGGCCATGCGGCGCAAACGCTATCGCACGAACTGATCGCAGCCTACCCGGAACCTTTGCTGCCGGGATTTTTTGGGCGGGAACTTTTTGGCGGCCGCGTGCGACTGCTGCTTCTTCTGGGGGAAGCGACGGAGATGCTGTCGGAACTCCAGAGCCCACCGCTGAACGCCTGGTTTCTGGACGGCTTTGCGCCGGCGCGCAATCCGGAGCTCTGGAGCGCCGCCCTGTTTCGAGAAGTACGACGGCTCTCCGCGCGGGAAACCAGCTTTGCCACCTTCAGCGCCGCCGCGGTGGTTCGGGATGGTCTCGGCGAGTTGGGATTTGCAATCGAAAAGTGTGCGGGCTTTGCAAACAAAAAGCACATGCTGCGCGGCTTCCTGGAAGTGGGCGAAACGCCGGCCGAACTCCGCCCACCCCGAAGCGCGATCGTGGTCGGCGGCGGGCTGGCGGGGGCTGCGGTCACCAGATCCCTGGCGCGCCGCGGCGTACAGGTCACGTTGATCGAAGAACAGAGCGAACTTGCGGCCCTGGCGTCCGGAAATCCGGTCGGTGTGGCGGTCCCGGTGCTCACGGCGGAGCCCACGCACCTGAGCCGATTGACCCGGGCCGGTCTGGACGGCTTACACCAGGAACTTTCGAAACCAGGCGGCGACGCCATCGTCTGCGGCGAGCCGGGTGCACTTCATCTGGGCTTTAACGAATACTTCGAGCGCCGTTTCGAACGCGGATTGCGTGGTCCGGACGCGCTGCCGGCGGGCTTTGCCCGGCCGGTGAACCCGTCCGAAGCTTCCGAAATCGCGGGGCTGAACGTAATGGGCGGCGGCGTGTATTTTGGCCAGGCTCTGGTCTTGCGTCCGCGGGCCCTGACGCAATTGCGAACCAGCGCCAGCGGTGTGCAGCTTCTGCTGCGCCATCGTGTGAAGCGCCTGCTCCGGGAGGACGGCGAATGGCTGGCCCTGGACGCTCAGGGTCACAAACTGGCGCACGCGTCGTGTCTTGTGCTCGCCTGTGCGCACGAGGTCGAAAACCTGGAAATGCCGTTGGAAAGGCCCGTCGCGCTCCCACTTGTAAAGGTGCGCGGACAACTGTTGTTTTATCCGGCCAATGACAGAAGCGCCGATCTCAGGGTCCCGGTCTGCTACGACGGTTACATCACGCCGGCTCTCGACGGACAGCACTGCATTGGCGCCACCTTCGAACACTGGAACACCGAAAGCGCCATAGATCCCGAACAAAGCAAGAAGCTGCACGATCGCGCAGCCGGTTTTGTGCCGGCCTTTGCCCCGGTTCCGGATGGGAGCGACTGGACCAGGCAGGCGCGGGTGGCCTTTCGAACCACGAGTCGGGATCGCCTGCCGATTGTGGGCGCCCTCAAAGATGCGGCCGACCCGCGAGCCAATGGACTCTACATTTCGACCGCTCTCGGTTCGCGCGGCCTCGTGTTTTCAGGCCTGGCCGGTGAATTGACCGCTGAGTTGATTTTGGGCCGCGCCCAATCGATCGAGGGCAGTCTTTCGGCGGCGCTCAAGCCGGAGCGTTTTGTTTTGCGCGCGAAGAAGAAAGCGGCCGCCGCACGAGCGCGCAAACATAGACGAAGACCGAAAACAGGATGATGGTCGCGCCGGTGCTCAGATTCAAATAGTACGAAGCCATCAGTCCGCCGGTGATGAGAAAAAGCGAAATCAGAGAGGTCGCCACCATAATGCCGCGCAAATTATAGATGAGGCGTCCGGCAATGGCGGCGGGCATGGTAAAAAGGGCAATCACGAGAATCAAACCGACCACGCGAATGAGAACCACCACGGCGCAGGCTACCAACACCAGAAGCAAGAGGTAGACAAGATTCACGCGCACGCCCCGTACGCTGGCAAACTCTTCGTCAAAAGAAACCGCCACCAGCTGACGGTAGAGCAAGAGGACCGAAAGCACAATCAACACGTCCAGGGCGACAATTAACATCAGATCGTTGTCAGACACAGCAAGCAGACTCCCGAAGAGATAACTCATCAGGTCTCCTTTGTATCCGGGCGTAAGATCCAGAAAAACAATTCCCAGCGCCATACCGGCCGCCCAGAGCACTCCGATTAAAGTGTCGGCCCGCTCGCGAAAACGTCGCTTGATCGAACCCATCGAAATCGCGGAGCCCATTGCAAAACCGAGCGCGCCCAGCAGTGGATGCCAGCCCAGAAAAAAGGCCAGGCCGATTCCGCCATAAGCCGCGTGGGAAATACCACCGGCGATAAAGGTCATGCGGTTGATCACCACCAGCGGACCTATCAGACCGATGGCGAGAGCCACCAGAGCGCCGGCCAGGAAGGCCTGGCGCATGAAACCATATTCGAGCATTTCTATCATGCGTGTTTGTGCTCGTGGGCCTGAAGTACGCGGGCGTCGTGGAGGATCGGTCGGTGTCCGGGGCCGTACACGCGGCTCAACAACTCGTCGGTCAGTTCGCCGCTTTCATGAAAATGCAGGGTGCGGTTCAAGCAGGCCACAGACCGCACGCGTTTTGAGATCATGCCCACATCGTGGGTCGCAATAATAATGGTACGTTCCCGACCCAGAGCGGCCAATAGATCGTAAAGCGACTCCACCGAACCGGGATCCAGGTGCGCGGTGGGTTCGTCCAGAAGCAGAATGGGAGCGCCGGTCGCCAGCGCCCGCGCCACAAAAACCTTCTGGCGTTGCCCGCCCGAGAGCGTGGCAAACGGCGCCTGAGCCCGGTCAGCCAGGCCAACCCGCTCGAGCGCCGCCCCGGTCGAAAGCGGCGTCGCCCGGGCGCTCTTCAAACCGAGCCGGGCCATATCTACGACTTCTCCGGCGCGGATCGGAAAGGCGGGGTCAAAGTGCACGTGCTGGGGAACATAACCGATCAGAAGGCGTCCGAGAGCCGGCCCCAGTCCGAATATGCGCACGCTACCCGCTTCGGGAGTCACAAGGCCCAGAAGCGAACGAAAGAGCGTGGTCTTTCCGCCTCCATTCGGCCCAATCAACGCCAGGAAGTCGCCCTCGCGAACCCGCAGGGAAACATTCTCCAGTACGGCCTCTCCATCGTAGGCCACGCTGAGTCCTTCCACTTCAATGGCCAACGCAGCTTCGGTCATCAAAGCACCGCCTCGCTACGGCGCGCCGCCGCAAAGATCTCGCGCGAAGCCGAGCGCAGCATAGCAAACCAGTCCTCATCGAGCACAGAGATCGGCACCACGCGCGCGTTGAGTTCCCTAGCGACCATTTCTGCCGGGCGTGTATCGTATTCGGGCTGCACGAAAATCGTGTCAATTTTGCGGCGACGGGCTTCTTGAATCAATTCTCCCAGGCCGCGCGGACCGGGCTCCATACCGAACTCTTCAATGGAAAGCATGGTCAAACCGTAATCGCGCGCGAAGTACGCCCAGGCCGGATGAAACACCAAAAAACTACGTCCCTGGAGTCCCGCCGCGTCCGCGCGCAATTCCCGGTCCAGTGCCTCAATCTGTGCCAGCAATGACCGCAGATTCTGCTCCAGGATGGCCGATTCTTCCGGGAACAAACCGCGCAACTCTTCGTGCATACGGCGCACCTCGGACGCGACAGCGACCGGCGAAAGCCACACATGTGGATTGGGGTGACCGTGCTCCTCGAGATCCGCAAGCCCGGCCGTCAGATCGACGAAACGCACTTCGGGGGCCACCGCCTGGAAGCGTTCGCGCCAGGCCGTCTCCAGGGCCAGGTGGCCGTGAAACAACAGGCGGGCCCGGGACAGTGCGCGCATGCGCGCCGGCTCCGGTTCATAGGTATGGGGATTGGAGCCGGCCGGTAACAGCACGTCTATGCGAACCCGGCGGCCGCTTCCTTCGAGCAGGCGCTCCACAAAGGTGCGTTCCGGAGCAATGCCAACGACTATGACCGTATCGTCCGGATCGCCCTCTGGATCCGGGCAGGAGACCAGAACGGCAAGCACCCCGGCCGATGCAATCAGGCGCAGGCGGCGCAACGACCGTAAACCTCAAAGGCATGATGCTCGGGCTTAAATTTCATGCGACGCAGACTATCAAAGAACGCTGCGGGTAACGGGCATTCATCAAGACAGATCGACTTACCACACTCCATGCAGATGGCGTGATGGTGATGGTGTTCGGGGTCCTGAAATTCGTACTGAACAACTTCAGTATTTTGAAGATTTACGCGGCTGACGATGTCCAGACGGGCCAGGGTGTTCAGGGTCCGGTAGACCGTATCCAGACTCAGTCCGGGATGCTTTTTGCTGAGCGATCGATGCACTTCCTGAACGGAGTAGCGCCGGGCCCGGCCCGCCATAAGCCGAATGATGTCCGTACGCTGCGGGGTCACGCGCAGGCCCGCTTCACGCAGAAGCGCAATGCAATGACTTACGGTCTTTTCTGCCTGAGAGGCCATAATATTCCCTGCCAGGAATATTCCTGAAATAAGCCCTGTCAAGTAATCGAAGCGAGCTTGCATGAACGACCGTGGCTTCTTTATCTGGTGTTTGTGGACGCCTCGCTCACGAAGAGCCTGAAGTCGGCCGTCGACCAGGCACCAACCTCCCCGGGTTGTTACCTCTGGAAGGACGACGGCGATGTAACCCTTTATGTGGGCAAGGCCATCAATTTACGGGCGCGCCTGCGCAACTATCTGGCAACCGGCCTCGAAAACCTGCGCACGCGACTGCTCATGGAGCGCGCGCGCAAACTGGAATGGATCAGCACCGCAACCGATAGCGAAGCCCTCATTCTCGAAGCAAATCTGGTTAAGAAGCTACAGCCGCGGTTCAATGTGCGGCTCAAGGACGACAAACGCTATCCGTATATATGTGTTTCCACGTCCGAGCCTTTCCCGCAGATATTTATCACACGCCAGGTCAAAGACGATGGCAACCGCTACTTTGGTCCGTTCACGGATGTGCGCGCCACACGAAATACACTGGCTCTGATTCACAAGATATTTCCCATCCGGAAAGTCCGCCAGGTCTTGCCTGCGCGACGACCAAAGAAACCCTGCATGAATTTCCACATCAAACGCTGCCTTGGTCCCTGCCAGGGCAACGTGCCGGTCGAAGAATACGCGGGCGTGGTTCGGGAGATACTTCTGTTTCTGGAGGGGCGCCGGGAAGTGCTGGAAGATGTCGTGCGCAAGCGCATGAACGAATACAGCGAATCCCTGGAATACGAAAAAGCCAGCATCTATCGCGACATGCTTTCGAATATTCGACGGGCAACCGAAGACCAGAATGTGGTTCAACCCAATGCGAACGACGAAGACGTGATCGCCGTGGCCACCCGTGATGATCACGGCCAGATTGCGCTTCTGGAAGTACGTGGCGGACGCCTGCTCGATCGTAAGTCCTTTCCGCTGGTGGGTGTAACCGGGGCCAGTCCGACTGAAATCGTCGAGAGCTTCTTGAGAGACTACTATCTGGAAAGCCAGGCCGTTCCTCCAGCACGCATCCTTTTGCCCGCAAGGCCGGACGGCAGAACGCGCAAGCTGCTCGAACCTTTGCTGGGAGAGCGCGCCGGGCGCCGGGTGAGGTTACTTGCGGGTATGCATCGCGAAAAGCGCGGCCTGGTGCGCATCGCAAGTCGCAACGCGGAGTTGCTTTTGACCGAACGGCTGCTGGCGACCCGGCACCGGGATCGAGAGCGGGCCATGGCCGACCTGCGCGAAATGCTGGGCCTCTCTGATCTTCCGACCGTCATCGAATGCTACGACATCTCCCACACGTCCGGAACCGAAACCGTGGCCTCGGGCGTCATGTTTGTCGATGGCGCACCGCAACCTTCCGCCTATCGTCGCTACCGCATTCGGGCCACGGACGGAATTGATGACCCGGCTTCGATGCGTGAAGTGGTGGCGCGCAGATTGCAGCGTTTGCTCAACGAAAGCAAAGCCCTGCCCGATCTGATGCTGATCGACGGTGGTCCGACCCAGCTCACGGCCGCCTGCGAGGCGGCCGCGGCCCTGGGCGCCGGCGCCCTGCCAATCGTTTCGATCGCCAAAAAAAACGAGGAAATCTATCTGCCGGGGGTCCGCGAGCCCTTACAACCGGATTCGAACCGTCCCGCCATGCGACTTTTGCGACAGTTACGCGACGAAGCCCATCGCTTTGCCATCACCTATCATCGCCAGCTGCGCAACAAGGCCGCCCTGCGTCACCTTCTCGACGATGTGAACGACATCGGTCCCCAGCGCAAGAAAGCCCTTTTGAAACACTTCGCCGATCGCGAGATCCAGGCGGCCGACCTGAACGAACTTCGCGCGGTGCCGGGCATTGGTCCGGAACTGGCCGGAAAAATTCGAGCCTACTTTGACAGCCAGGAAACGCGGAGCGCGGCTGCCGGAACCGAAAATTCGCGTTAACCTCTTATTCGACCCGCGACAGACCTTCCATGGTCTGAGAGCCGAAGTTCTGCACAAACGGATTGGAAACGGCCATCAAACGTTCCTGGTCGAGCTTGTAGCAACTGTCCTGGTAACGATCGGCTTGAATAGAAAACTGCGGACCGGACGTCACGTGAAAGCAAACCTTCTCGTCTTCCACTCGCCAGGTGCCGGCAATCTCGCCACAGAAGCAACGCTCGATATCGCAGCCGCCGAAAACGCGTCCGGAGAATGAAAAGTCCTGGGAGAGTGAAAGTTCCGTCGGCCCTTCTTCGCAGTGATCTTCACCACGCCAGCGACCGCTGAAGATGCTCCGGGCCTGCACTTCCATGCGCGACATCGGCTCGCCGGACAAAAAAGCATCGAACACGTAGCCCTGCTGGTTGTTCCAGCGAATGTGGGCCCAGCGGCCGGTCTTGCCGGCGGCCTGAAATTCGTCGCCGACGCGACCCAACACCTGAACCGCCTCGCCCGGGGAAATGACGGCCAGTGTTTCGCCTTCAAGCTGCGGCGTGGCGCGCATGCGAAGGCCCGAAGGTGCGTTGGTAAAGGCGGTCACACCCGGGCCATTGGCCTGGTCATCGGCGCTCTGGTTCCAGAGGTCGCAACCCATAAGACTGCAACAAACCAAAGAGCAGGCCAAAAGCAAGATGTGACGAAGCAATACGTTTCCCACAAAATACGCGTGTGTGTGGACAGCCCCAGGATCAAGAGAATTTCGGGAACGCTTTATTTTGGCCGGGACGACGCCGCACCAGAGCTTTCAGAACGATGGCGTCGGCCCTGTTGGCCCAACAGAGCCCGCGGCTTAAATGCGCATCTCGATCGCCGAACAGGTGCGCGACATGTCGAAGTCCCGCCGGGCAATGTCGCGGGCGTTGCGGCTGAAACGACTGCGTAGCTTTTCGGACTCAACCATCTGGCGGATGCGATCGGCCAGTTCGGTGACGTTACCCGGTTCAATCACGAAACCCGAAACACCGTGGCGCACGATCTCTTCAATGCCGCCCAGGCGGCCGGCAATCACCGGCATGCCGAACCAGGCCGCTTCCATAAATACGGTGCCCAGGCTCTCCACATCGTCTTCGCGCTCGGCTCCCGGCTGCACCAAAAAATCCGCGCGCGAAAGAATCGTGGCGAGCATACGATCGGGCACAAAGTCCGTCATGCTCACCATTTGTTCCAGTTGGTAGATGCGCACCAGCTCCTTGATGTATGCGAATTCGGGCCCGGATCCCATAAGCACCAGGTGCAGACGCGAAGCGAGATCCCGAATTGTGGCCAGGGCCTGAATCGCGAAGTGCAGCCCCTTGCGCGGCACCAGGGGACCCAGTCCTACAATCACGGTCTTACCCCGAATGCGTTGCTCCAGAAAATCGGGCAAAGCTTCGCGCCGCGATCGACTCCAGCGTGGTTCAAAGCCGGGCGGAATGACAGTGATACGTTCCTCGGGGATGCCAAAGCCGCGCGCGCCCCGGGCAATGTAACGCGACACGGCAAAGATATTCTGGGCGCCGAGGGCCAGCCGTCGGTCGAGTAAATTCAGAAGTCCCAGCCGATTCTTGAGATCGTTGCCGTGTAAGAACACCGAATAACCCACGCCGCGCTCGGCCGCCACCTGCACAAACACACGGTTCTCTTTGCGGATGTCTGCAAGCAACAGGTGATCGGGGGCGAAACGCGCCAGACACTCTCGCACATAACGCTCCACGAACTGCCGGCGCCGGGAGAAAGGCCAGATGCTTCCCGGCGGGCCCATTCGGTGCACGCGGTAATTCTCTGTACGATCAAAAGCCACGCGCTCGCGTTCGACGCTGGCCTCAAGGGCCGGGTCGGAAGTCACAAACACCTCGATGGAATCTGAACTCCACTGGCGCGCGAGGCCGGTAAACAACGCTTCCATGCCGCCCGGGGCAGGACGAAAGTAATCGGTCACGAGAAAGACTCGTTTCATTTCAAATAGTCGGGTCCGCCGGCAAAAAAGTACGCAACAAAACGAAAACGCGCGACCTCTCCCGGGCATGAGCCCGAAACCGAAGAACGAAGGTCAGAATCAAGCCAGGACAGATGCGGGCAAGCCCAAATCCCGCCGACGGCTTCTGGCAGCGCTCGTGTTGCTGCCCTGCCTCTGTACCGGGGAGGATCCGGCCGGCCAACTCTGGCACTTGCTTGTTCAAGAGGAGCTGCACGTCGAAATGGACTTTGCGCGTGTCGACCTGTTGCGCGCAAACCCGCCCCAACCAGCCCATCTGCCCGATCCGGTTCCTCTTCCGGCGCCGCGCGGAAGCGGTGCATGGCCCGAATTGGGTCATAACGATGAAGGCGCCGTCTGTCTGGCCAGCACGTCGGCGTACTATTTCATAAACGAGGTCGGGCTGCGCGTCCGGATCTGTGGGCCGCGCCTGGCGCGGCTCGCAACCGCCCTGGAACAGCTTTTGAGGCAGGCCCAAAGCGAGCAGGCGACCTATCCGCGCATTCATGACGACGCGTTGCAGGCGGGAGTCTACCGTCGGGCAGAACTCAGGACCATACTGAGCGAGGTCACGATCGCCGTCGACGGCGCCCCCGACGAAGAGCACCGGATCTCACGGATTGGAGTCGAGGCCGGCCGGGTGCTGGCCTACCGCGCTGTGGATCCAGGCAATCGTCTGCCGCGTCGTTTCAGCGAAGCCTGGTTTCATGTTTTTGCCGGCGATGGCTTTCTGACCCTGGTCTATGCCCTGCCCCGGGGCGATCGCTATCTCGCCTTGCGTTTTGCGACCGGCGACCAGGCCACGCAGGCGAGCGCGGCCCTTCATCGCATCCCGAACATCCTGCAGCAGCTCACCGAGCACGCCCCCGGGGTTGAAGCCCGCGTGAGCGAGATCGGTTTTGCCCGGTCCGTGCGTGACGGTTACGTCGAGTGGAGCGTCGGGCCAGATTCGGGTACGACATCGTTTTCGTTCTTAACCGATGCGGGTTTTCTTTACGAGTATCGGGGCTTTGTGTTTTCGCACAGTTCGTTTCTCGTTTCCGAAAAATCCGAAGCCGACTTTCGCCTGGGTGATACGGTAGAGAGTACGCAGACGCTTTTTGATCGGACCGTGTTGCGTCCGGCCCACCGGCATGCCCTGGAAGTGCGCTTCGATGCCGCGGGCCAGGCCAATGCACAAAATGCCAGGCGTTGTTTGCCCGGACCTTCGCTCTGCGGCAGTCCGGGCCTTGCGCCGGCTTTCGTCGACACACTGTCGACAGGGCCGGACGACGATTCGGTACCGGTCTGCCCGGCGGACGCGATACAAATCAGCGAACTCAATGCGCGCGGCATCTGGAACGCCGACCGCATGGAGCAAGACGGACGCTTTATCGAGTTGAGTGCTTCTTCGGCCTGTTCGGTTGACGGAATGATCCTGTTCACGCCGCGGGCGGCCATCAGCCTCCAGGGCAAAATCGCGCCCGGACAACCACGGGTGCTTGCGGCAAGCGCGGCCTATTTTTCCGATCGTGACAGCATCATTGTGCATTCGGATCTACGCTATCTGCACTCCTACGATGCGATCGATCTTTTTTCGCTTCGGGAAGCACAGCTGAAAGCCCTTAGAACTCCCGCGGCCGATCGAGAGCGGGTCGAGATTGACGACACACCAAACGTACACTCGGTACTGCCAACGGGATTTGATCCGGCGGCCGACCAGCTGTACCACGGCCTCTCCTGCGGCCTGCGCCCGGATCTGATTGCCCAAAACCAGATGTGCCCGGGCGACGACCGGCCCCTTACCGCGCGCCACGTGCAGGCCCGCATTTCCGAGGTGCTCCCTCTCGGCGCCTATGATCAGCAAAATGGCGCGTCTCTTCCGAACGAAGAGTTCATCGAAATCCATCTCGAACAAAACGATGGCGTGACCTGGCCGGCCTACCGGGCCGCATTGCGCCTTGAGATCAATCGCGAGCGCGACGGACAGACACGTGAATTTCTGCTGCCCGTTCCAGAATCGAAAGAGTACCTGGCCCTCGGCCACGGGAGGCCGGTCTGCTACGAAGAGTCGGATTTTGCCTGGAGCGCCGGCGGACTTTATTTACCAAACGAACCCGCCGGCTATCGACTCTACGACCGGGAGCAGTTGCTCAGCGAGGTGCGCGTCGACGCGCGCCTGCTCGCAGAGCTCGGAGGCGAAACCCGACGCAGCGTGGCCTACAGTTTTGAGGCCGATCTTTTGCGTGCAACCGACGGTGAACAAGCGCTTGTTCGAAGCGCCTGTGCCGATGGTGTCTACGCCACCCCGGGCCGCCCGCCCGCGTTTGCGCCGTTTCTGGCAACTCAGCGCACACAAAGCGGCATCGACCTGACACTCTTTGAAGCCGAAGCGCCACAACTTCTATCCCTGCGCACCCGCCTGAGCCCGGACGAAGCCTTCGACGAAAGCGACGTCTGGCTGCAAAATCAAGAGACCATCCGACTGGCATCCCCTTCGGGGCAGCATCGCATTCTGCTTGAGGTCTACGGCAGTGCTGCGGCGTCACCGCTTCTGACGGCCGCGTTGCCGGGTGATGACCAGGCCCTCTATTTCCAGACGATTTCAGCAACACCCGGTCCGGGCGAGGTAGAATGGGTTCGGGTCTGTTCCCCGAACGGATTTACGCTTTCGGAGCTTCTGTTTGCGGATGCCAATTCCGAAGACAGCATCGTTCCGTATGCGACCAGGCATCCTGGTGTTGCGCCCATCAGCAATCTCAGTGCGACGGACACGCACCTGGCGGCCGGTCGCTGCGCGATCATCGTCGATCCGGACTTTCTGCCCGCACAAACACTCCCGATCGGGCCTGAAGACACGCACCTCTGGACCATCGCCTCGAGCGCGGCGCTCGGGAACGGTCTGGGTTCCGGTGAAGCACTCCTGATCTACGTGCGCCTGAACTCAAATCGCCGGGTGCTCGCGTCCTACGGTCTGCCCGACAGTTCCGCCAGCTTTGGCCTGGACACTGCAAACGGCGAGCGGGTGGAACGGGTGGCCGGCACCCGCGCCGATGAAGCCGGGTCCTTCGAGGTGCGGCCGTGAAACTGCGCGAGATGTCCGCCATCGTTGTTTTCTCTTGTTGCGCGAGTAGCGCACTCTTTTCCGAACCGGCCCTCGAAGAAGAAAGCCTTGCCGCCGCACAATCCCTCTCTCTGGATCTCGCGCTCCTCAGTGGCGGCCTGCGCTATCGGCTGGCGACACCAGCCGGAGAACCCGGCATGACCGAAAGCGACGCGGCAGCCGGTTTCGGACTGTTCGTGCGGTCCGGGTCGAATGCCGGGGACAGCG
>JACKOY010000021.1 GCA_024233935.1 Spirochaetales bacterium
GATTCCGGAGTCGTAAAGGCGTCGAAAGTGGCTTCGATCGGCCGGTTCACCAGGACTTCGACTTCGGATCTGAGTAGCACGGTGGGTATCTCATGCCACCGGCCGAGCGCCTGCAAACCAAAAATGAAAACATATCGGGCAGTGGATCTGGAGAAAGAGCAGGTCGCAGTCATGAGCGACCGCGCGATAGGGAATTGCGGCGCAACCGCTCAGGTTGACGGTTCGCTGTCCCGCCGCGGCTCACGTCTGTGGATCGCTTACCGGTGGAGTGTCCAGAGGTTGCGGTCCCTGTCGCGCCCCGCGAAAGAATTGACTTCCGACAGGCAGCCACCGGGAAGTGGCGGGCATTCAGGATCGATATGTGCGTACATGTGCTTCTGGGCTTTGTGCGTGCGAAACGAGGGTGCTTCGGACCATCCGACCTCTATTCACTACCTCAACCATCCGGCAAACGCCTGGCTATGAGGGCGTTGGCCACCTTGCTCCTGTCGGTCCCAACCAGCTGCCAGGCGGCCGACTCATCCTGTGCGGAGGCGGACGCAGGTTGCAGCCCAACGCTTGCGTTGGTGCTCTTCAGGGCATCGTCCCGGGATCTGGGCGGGACCGTGACGGGACTCGTGAGTAGCGGGCTTACAGTCTCCGACGGCAGCGAGTCCATCGCCGTTTCCGCAAACGGTGGCTTTCTCTTTTCTACGAAAATCGATCCCGGCAACTCCTTTGAAGTTACGGTCACCTCCCAGCCCGGCGACCTGCTCTGTTTTGTTCAGGGCGGTAGCGGTACTGCCACCGGATCGAACAACGCGAACATCCGGGTGAGCTGCCCGATCGCTGTCCTGGGCGGCGTGAGATGGCATCGCTGCACCTACGGCCAGTCCTGGAACTTTGCGGCCGGAGATTGCACCGCGACCGGGTCGGCAGGCAGCAATTTCGGAGCGACGCAGGTTCAGTTCTGTGACATGGCGAGCACGAACGCGTGCAACGCCGGTGCGGTCCTCATTTCCGGCGGTGGCCTGAGTACGCTTTTTCACGCGTGTGATGGAATGAACGCGGATGCGACCTATGGATTTACGACCTGGCGCGTCGCAACGAAAGTGGAAATGCAGAACAACACGATCTACTGCGCGAACGGCCCGGCAACTCCCCCTGGTGATCCTGTCAGCTGCAACGCCGGAATCCACGCGCAAGGGGCCATACAAGACCGAGGACCAGAAAAAGGAGCGCATTTACCAGAAGGGTCACGCGAACCGGGGCGCTGAGGGAAATGGAATAGCCGGTCTGGCGCAGGGAATCTGGAAGTGGAGATCTCCCGTGAACAAACTCCGCATGGACAGGGAGCCAGTGCCCGGGCCTGCGCTTCGGACCCGAATCGCCCATGCACGGCAGGAGCAGGTCGGGATTCTCGTATGCGGTGTAGAGCGGAGTCTCGGCCCTCAGCCGAACCAGGTAGGATTGCGACAGCGGCTCGCGCTCTTGTATTCGAATGCAGAATTGGCCGGGTATTGGCGATGCAATTGTATGCGCGTCTCGATCCAATTCGTAGGTCGCCAACAGAAGGCCAGCATACAAACCGATAAGGCCTGTAAAGATCAGAAAGGCGATAAGTAGACCGGCGCCACGGTGGTAACGATTGTAGATCACCAGCGCAGCCAGGAGTACGACTATGTCTATTAAGACGAGGATAGCCTGGAAAATGACCATTCAGCCTCCGCCGCAGCCACAGCCACAGCCTGGACCGATCGCCGAAACATTCAAATCACCGCCTCCGAAAGTGCGAACCGTCATACTGAACTCCTCAACGACCGGTTTTTCTGTGCTCAGGTTGGAGGTTCGCTGTCCCAGAGCGGCTCGCGCCTGTGAATCTCTGCCGGCGGAGCGTCCATAGGCGCGTCGCAGGCAAACACTTCGAAAACGCTCACGTTCTGGACAATGATCAGGCACTGCTCCTGATACAGCGGCGTCTCCTCTGAGTCATAAAGCAGTTCGCCCGAAGAAGGACATCGAATCTGAACCCGCATCCAGGTCGGCGGACTGGAGCCGGTAGCCGCAGAGTACAGATACCAGTAATCGGCTTCTCGAACGTCCGGTAGACGGCCCAGCCTTTCATAAACCGTGCCGCGTTCCAGGTACGACAGTCGAAGTTCCCGATCGGGGCTGGCGCATTCGCCGGATACAAAAGGAGAGCCATCGGCATAAACCATATGGGTTCCGTCGCAGTTGAGCAAGCCGCAAACCATGAAGCCGGCGAGAAGAAGCAATGGGGATGAGTGTTCTGAAAGGTCGTTCATAATTGCGATCGTCCGGTTTTTGCAAAACGCGCCGAAGGGTTTTGTTTTTGCCGCCGCGAGGCGCACTCCCCTACTCCGCGGGGCCCGGTCCGCGAGAGCCCGGGACGGGCGGCGGAGCCGCCGATGAGCGTGGCGCCTGGTCTACTGTTATGCGAGGCTCACCTCAGATCCAGGACTGCACTCAGCGCGCCTCAGGAAACACCGGGAAACCCATTGGGTTCACCGGCAGAGTTTGAAAACCGCGTCTTTCAAGTTCTCTCCGGGCTACACTCTCAAAGAGCTGACGCACTGCTACCACAGGGGGTGAATCACCAGTATAGCGGACTCTGATGACGAGCTCCGCATACTCCCGCGACTCTCCAAACGTTGTGACGGAGCCCGAGGATGCTGAAAACCAGGTACCGCCCGTGGAGCCAACGTCGAAACCGGGATACTCCTCCACGAGTGCAGTGTTGATGGCCGACTGGAGCTCTGGTAGGGCAGCTTCAATGCGCTGCTGTTGTTCTTGTGCTGTGCCCGAAGAGGATACGGGAATCTTGATCCGCTCAGCATTGCCGCCCCCGCAGATGCAGGAGATAAGCAGAGTGCAAGTGGTTACCAGTGCTGGCAGGCCGCGCATGGCTTCGATGCTTACGTGCCGGCGCGCTGGGTCAATCAAAAACCCCCAATGGCAGATGCAACGTTGCGCGCAACTTCCAACAACGGCCCAAAAGCAATTGTCCTGTCGGCGCCTGATCAGGTAAGGTGGCTGCCCGACCAATTGCTGCCCTTTCGTTGTTATGCGAAGTCGCGCGCGCGAAGCCAGGTCCTCAAACCGACCACTGTAAGACTACAGTGGACGATGCAAATAACCAGCAATGCGGGTGCGTAAAGATACTCCTCGATGTAAGACCCTGCCCCGTATCCCGTGCCGCAGATATGAATTCCAAACAAGTTCGTGAAATAGAGTTTGGGCACAACAGTCAGGCAATAGATGAACACGGTCACCAGATGAAAGACACCGAGCCAGTGAACCGCGGTCGCGAAATTGCGCGCCTGAGCGATTGATGGAACCGTGAGCAGGCTGATAGCGAAACTCGCAATCAGCGCCGACCCATAACCGTCGGGACCGCCCTGCGTACACGTGTCTGCCTCGGCCAGGAATGGCTGGAGTGCGAGCAGATAGGATGTTATGTACCCAATTGCAGCAAGAATGGTGCGCAGATTTTGCATGGAGGAGATGGTTCGCCGTTGGGTGCCCCTTTCCGGCGGCTACACGAAGGTGCGAGCGCAGAGCGCAAAGTATTCACGCATGTTTCGGGCTGCTCCTTGAAAACTCCCGAGATTGAAGATCCCCTGAATCCGGAATACCGGAATCCGGAATACCGGAAAAGAATGGCAATCCTCGACGGTTAGACTAAACATCGAACTAAGACACCCATGCTTTGCATTCCCCTGCAGATCCGCTTCCGCGATATCGACGCCCTCGGCCACGTAAACAACGCGGTCTTTCTGAGTTACGCGGAGATGGCGCGCCTCGAGTATTTCCGCATCAACCTTGGAGTCAAAGACGCTGCGGACTTTCCGTTCATTCTGGCGCGTGCTGAAGTTGATTTCAAAAAGCCGTTACTGCTCACGGATCGGGCTGAGGTGCGATTGAGCGTGAGCCGCCTGGGTTCATCTTCCTGGGATTTTCAGTACGAAGTCGCCGGCACAGATTCAGAGGCAATCTACGCTGTTATTAAGACCGTACAGGTGGCCTATGATTATTCAGCATCAAAGTCCGTGCCCATACCGGAAGGGCTTCGTGAAATACTGAACGGTGATCTTGTAGCGCAATAGCCAGGACGCGACACTGGCGTTGTCAGGACATTCGATCCTGGTAGAAACCCCCGGCCCTGAATGCCAGCACGAGTCGACGCGGGGCGTTCTGCGAACCAATAACACCGAAATGTCACGGTCAGCATGCAGGACGATATTGTCTTCGACGATGATCCTGGGACCACCGCCGCTCGCCGTCCATCGGGTCGTCGAATAGTCCAGGCCGACTTCGCGTACAGCGCTCCACTGGAAAGTCTCCGACGTGGACTCGAACGGCGTTGGTGCTGAGTTTCGGACATGATTGGAATGCCCGGTATTCAGGACGAGGGCCGAGAGTGTTAAGATTGTGAGCTGAAAAAGCTAAAGTTCGGATGAAACAGGACAAGGAGAATAGCAATATAGGCCGCGTATTCCCCCGCCATGGCAAAATATTTATTGGGGCTGGTCATATATCCGAAAGTTTCGATCGCGCAAACGGTCGCCATCAACGCATATCCGAGAGTCATCCAGCGAGGGGTAAAATGCCAGCGCGTCAGAACGCCCACAAGAAACCCGGCAGAAGCAAAGAGCACGGACAACCAGTGGATAAGCAAAAGCCACCGCGGAAATTCGCGATTGCTGAATGGTTCCCACGGCACGGTGGGGAGAATCCATTCCAGAAACCCGCCCAATGACCAAACGAACAACCCCCCATGAAGGATGAAAAGTAGCCATATGACAACCGTGACAATCACCGCTTACGCCTTGTTATCCGGGATGTTATCTTCGTGCTGAAAATCTGAATACCTGCGACGCGCGCACTGCCTGGCGTTCGCGAACCGGGGCGAAGTTGCAGGCAAAATACTATTCTGCTCCATTATAAGCTTTTTCAAGCGCGCTTATATTGAGCTTACCCATACCAAGCATAGCAGCGCCAACCCGATCAGCTTTATCGGTGTCTGGATCGCGCATCATGATGTCCAGGATTTCCGGTACAATCTGCCAGGTTACGCCAAATCTATCCTTGAGCCATCCGCAAGAAATTTCTTCGCCGCCTCCGGACAGCGCTTCCCATAACCTGTCGATCTCTTCCTGAGTCCTGCAGGTTACCAATATTGAGATAGCCTCACTAAAGGCAAACATAGGCCCACCATTTAGCGCGGTAAAGTTCTGGCCATTCAGTTCAAAGTCAATTGTTGAAAGATCTCCAGGTTGCTTTCCGGCAACTTTCGCTACTGACTCTGTGAGATAGGATGTGTTCGTGATTTTTGCACTTTCAAACAACGATACATACAGATCCACGGCTTCTTTGGCCTGGTCGTTGAACCAAAGAAAAGTGACGATTTTTTGCATCCGAGCGTCCTCAGCCAATTGGCAATTGCCAGGATAATGATGCACGTAATCAGCTTATCCCTGTCAAGCTGATGATCAAAGTGGTTTCCCCGGGGTCTTCATGATGGAGCGAGCCACCTGTTGTCAGCAGCCACGTGTCTGCACGCGTCCAGGCGAGTGCAATGGTTTTCTCCCCGAGTCCCGAGTTCGCACGGTCCGACTTGCCCGCGGGCAGGCACGAGAGAAGCGAGGCGCGCAGCGCATCATGCGGCCGTTGAGGCGAAGTTCGTTTTAGAATATGATTCGCAGTCCCTGGTATGCGCAGAGAATAGTATCTTCAGAATACTCAAGGACCAGGCTGTACTCGAAATTGTTTACAGAAACCAGGTGGTAAGTCTCGGTAGAACTATCTCCCGTTCCATCAAGGTTGCAGACCGGGATTCGCGGTTCCAGATCTTCACTGGGAGGTCCAAGTAGCGCATGAACCTGATTGGAATGAAGACCATCTAGTATGGAGTCTTGAACGAGGCTATCACTCATATGGAGTCGAACGGGCCAATTCGAGTCTGGCGTAGCCTGTTTCCATGGACCCGGCTCAAATTTTCTCTGCAAGAGCCAGAAATCCAGAAGCCAGTAGGCTCTATACCTCCATTGATACCGGAGTTCCTCATAATTGTACGGCCATGGGCCTCCTATTTTTTCGGCGATGGAAGCCTCCACTACGGGAAACCGGGTCTCCAGAAGCATCAAAAACGGCAGTGCAAGTCCGACCAAGATTGGAACCTTAGGTTCGCTGAGCCCCGACACTCCAACGAAGACGCATACCAGCGGCGCCGGATAAAGAAGGATGAGCCATCGGAGTTCGATAAATGACGGTGTGTAGCAAGCGGCATATAGAATAGCCGCTCCAGGCAATGAAGCCAATACTAGAGTCGCACTAAACTTGAGTAGCTTCACTTCAGGTTGGAGTTAGCGAATATCGCCTAACGATTCAATGAGAATCAAGTAGAATGGTCTGCATCGAATACGACGGTTGGCCGCCGCCCGCAGCGTAGATAGATTTTTCTCATAGACGTCCCGCGGCTAAGCGAAGAGGAGCGCCGAACGGACCCGCAGCGCATAAAGCGCAGTTAGGCGCCGTTCGCCAAATTCTTACCAAGGATTTCGCCAGTTCTCTTCAGCAGGATTTCAATGAGTTCTGGCTGCATGTAAGAATAGTTGTCCGGAATGCGAAGAACATAGGTTTTCTTGCGCCTGAATAGCTCTGGAAAGCGAGTGTTGAGGAACTTTCGGTGATGGTCCTCCATGCAAAAGATTCGATCTGCGGATTCAATTATATCCGGTTCAACAGGATTCGGACAGTGTGGATCTGTCCCGGCAGAGAGAGCGTAATATTCTGGAAAGGACTGGAAAATGGTTTCTGCAGTGGGACTACGGAGCTTGTTCCGGGAACAGATGAAGAGTAGCGTTTCCACTTTGCACACCAATTGTTGAAGGGAATGAGGCGAATGGCGACTAACGTTCTGCGACGATACTAAGTTGCGGCTGCAGCTCGTGCGCGGAGCGCACATTTATTGCGGAGCGCAGCGACCGCGACCATTGGCTGCAGTCGCAATTTGTCCGAAGCGCGGCGCGGTGCGCGGCATACATTGCTCTCCCCGGCGCGGGTCCGCACGGAGGGCGAAGCCCGAGGAGCGCGAGGACTGAGCACCGGAGCGAAGCCGAGGAGCGGCGTGTTAAGCGAATTGGGGCACGGTCGGTCGAGGTCAGCTACCATTCAGAATGTGCTCGACACGTCGCAGGCGGGCTTTGCGAAGAGCTGCTTGAACTCGTCGACTGACGCGTATTCCAGCTCATTTACGCTACGTTGACCAATCCGCTCTGCGTTCATCGGTATGCTCGACCAGACCAGTTCTCTAGTCTCTGTAATAACCAGCACCCCGCTCCTGATTTCCCAATTGCCGCCTACGAGCTTCTCCTCCGTCATATTGCTTCCGTAGAAGTAACGACCAAAATCGGTGCCCGACAGGCTACCATCAGGGGACAAATACCTTGTCATGGTGTCGGGGTGCCCGTCAGTCATGGTGGAAGATGCAGTGCAAGTTAGCTGGACACCAATTACCGAGGCGAATTCGCCGTACGGAGAGTTACCGTGAAGGTCCGCAAGGAAATCAGAATACGCGGACAACTCGCGAACAGCTATTAAGTCGCTATCAGAGGCCAGCATAGAATGGAAGCGAGGCGGATATTCGCGGTTTGCGGCTAGACGGAGAAATTCCAGGGCAAGTGCCGGTTCTCCGGATAACGATGTTGCACAAGCAAGGTTATAGAATGGCGCCCACCAGCTGGGATCCGATTGCGCGGCCTGCTTCCACAGCGAGGCGCTCCGAGAATAGTCACCCTGTGCGTGAGCTGCCAGAGCCGCCTGGTGATGGCTCTGCGCTTCGGCCCGATTGCCAGGTTCAGTCGGCAACGAAGCCATCTCTCCGAGACGAGGATCCGTGCACGTGGCGAGGCAAAACAAGAGGGCAGTTGTGAGAAGCTCAAATTCCGGTCGTTTCATAGTCTTGGTCCGTAAGCTGTAAGAAAGTCCGAGTCCCATTTCGTCTAACGTAGGCGCCTAAGCGACGTTGGCGCGGCAACGTGCGCGAAGCGCACATGCTTTCGCGAGCGAAGCGGGAGCGCAAGATACCCCGCGTCCCATGAGACGCGGAGTGAACCCGTCCAGCGCGACCCATAGGGAGCGAAGGCCCAAATTACACGAGCACCGGAACGCAGCGTAGCGGAGTGAGGAGCGCAGCGCTTCAGCCTGTGTTAGACGAAGGACGGCCCCTCAGTGGTAGCCGCTCCGTTCGTGCAGTGCTGGGTGGGATGGTCCGGGAGAAATGAGGATCCGGGAGCGGACGACTTCGTAAGCCCACGGGTGAAAGGGAGTATAGTGGGAGGCACCGTGCACCCAGTAGATGCGCTCACTCCAACCTGGCTGCCGGAACTCCGAAGGTATGAACTCACGGAGCTTCTCAAGCCGGCCCCCTCCGGAGCTGATGTACATTCCGCTGATGTAGATGTTGCCGCCGTGCGAGGAAACGAAGAGCTGGGCCAGACTATGTCCGGGCATCTGCACGACCTCGAGCACCAGGTGGTTCTCCTCGATCCATGCACGACCGTATTCGCCGTAGTGCTCGCGCTCCACATCGATGATGCTCGTACTATCCGATATGCGCACACCCGGACTGAGCATGCAGCCCGTGCAAAGCAGGAGAAGAATGCTTACGAATCTGCGCATCTGGACCTGTGTAGCGAGGGGCCGTCTTTCGTCTTACTCTTAATCTACGTACCGCGTGGTTAAACCACGTCAGATCGGGACGCGATTTGGTGGGCCCTGTTAGTGGTCGATGTCGAGCGGGTTGGGGATCTGGCCCAGTTACAGATTACTTACGTGGGTATAGATTTCGGTTGTCCGGGAGCTTTCGTGGCCGAGCAGGGTCTGCATGTATCGAATGTCGATCCCGCTCTCTCGTCTGGACAGGAGCGAGTAGCGGTCTTTCCGGTCCTTGCCTCCGCTTACCTCGAGCCGCATCTGCTCCGGCGTTCGGCAGCAGAATTCCATCGGGATTCGATTGTAGTAAGCGTACGATCTGATTGTCCGCGAGCTGTACTTTCGCGCCCGCGGCTCCCGCCGCATGCAGGGGAACAAACCAGGCCTCCTGCCCGGAGTCCCATCTGCGCCCCGGGACCACGCGAATGCTTGCGAGCAGGCCCGGCGAGAACAGGAATTCCACCCGCAATGCCCGGCCGCTTTCCTGCTCCACCGATACAAACACCCGCCCGCCCACATAGACGAAGGGTTACGGAAGTGCGAATCGTTGCGCTTTTCTTGTGTCCGACGGGGTCTTTTTTTGGTCCGGCTCCCGGCTGCGTACACAGCTTCGCCAGGTGACTCCCAGGAGCGCAGGCCCCGGGCAGAACTATCCGACGGCAGTCGTCCCAATCAATACAAAATCTTCAGCAATCCGGATAAGGAAGAAAACTTGATCAGAGTTCAAACTTGATGCCGTAGGCCAGGTAGTTGCTACCACAGGTGGGCGGGCAAAAGATCCCGTAAATTCCAGACCGATGGTGGATCCGAAAGAAAGCGCGCGGACGATATGAATCCAGTGGCAAGGCCATTTCCAACTCAAAGACCATGTAGTTGAGCAAGTTCCTGGACCATTCGCTCTCCCGACCGGGATCGTCCAGGCCGCGTCGCGGGTTTTCCAGGTCCGGGTTTCGGGTCGCGAACGATAAGCCTTCGCCCACGGCTATGCTGAACGGCCAGCCGCTCCATGGGTCCCCGAGACGACCCATCAACAGCCCGTTGTACTCCAGGTGCTTCTGCAAACCAGAGTGGCGGACAATCTGTCCCTCGGCTTCAAACTCCAATCCACCGACCCGGTAGGGGATGTCGCGATTCAGGGCTGCGACAGTAATATAAGAATCGTAGTAATGAGTTTCGCCCGCAAGCAGGATATCACCCAGGTTCGTCTTCGAAAACGAACCGTGATAGACGCTTACGTCCGTTTCCGCTCCCACCCTGCCCGCTCCGGCAAGGACACAAAAGGCCCATCCCAGTACAATACGACACCGTGAAGGGCCCATGGCAGGATTGGACGGAGCCCCTCGGGGTCGCGTTCGACGTTTCTGGAACAAAACTCACCAAGAATGATCTGCGCCGGGCCGGGACGGGTTCATTTTGCTTACCAGATCCAAAAAGCGCGCAACAGGCTGCATCTCGGCGACCTCTTCCGGGATATGAGACCTTACCGAACCCGCGTTGCTGCCAAACATCCGAAGAATCCTCCGTGCCGATTCCTGGTCCCGGAACGCTTCCAGCCGGAGCTAAAACAGCGACTCAGGAAACAGAACCTCGATATGCGCGGTTATTTGAAGCACCTCCTTCGGCTGGCCCGCAGGCGGCCGGACCTCCTCCCGCTAAAGCGGCGCATCACCACAAAGTACCAGCCCAACTGTCAGCAACTGCAGAAACTGAATTTTCGGCCGGAAGGGAGGGACTGGGGGGAATTTAAGACAATTGCCCGGGGTTGCGGAGTGTCGATGTGCCGCCTATTTGTGCACCTGATGCTCCTGGATAACGACTCAAAGGCAGATGTGAAAGCAGTTGCGACATCATTTCGGACGAATCTGCGAGAAATTGTCCTTTCACCGGGCAAGAAAGTGGTTCGAATACTACAGATTCGAAGAAAACCCCCTGATTGAGCACCCCCCACCCCACCAGGCGAAAGAAAAAGACCGGAGTTGGAACCCAATTGGGGGGAAGCTGTGTTTCCGACCCGAAGGCGAGTGTCTTCAGGCCAGTCCGGTACTGCCGAAGCCCCCGGCGCCGCGTTCGGTTCCATTCTGATCGGCCGGAGTCTTCAGTTCTTCCCATTCGAAATTCACGCTGCGTTCCAGGAGCAACTGGCCGATGCGATCACCGTGCTCAATCCGGGCCGTTTCCGAACCGGCATTCATCAGAATGACCATCAATTCTCCGCGATAATCGCTATCGATCGTGGCGGGAGTGTTCGGGAGCGTAATGCCCTGCTTCAAAGCCAGACCGGACCGAGGTCGTATGCTGATAAAATACCCCTCCGGAATTTCGAAGCTGAGCCCCGTCGGGACGGCGATGCGTTCGCCTGGAGGAATATTGATCACGGTATCGGGTGGCAGACAGGCGCACACGTCCAACCCGGCCGAACCCGGTGTTGCCCTTTCGGGCAGACGCGCGCCCGGGCGGCGATGAACGCGCACCCGGGGGAGATTTTCGAATCTGGTTTCCAGCGTTCTTAACGGCGTGGCCGTCCGCCACCGCCACCGCGTTGGGGCCGACCCCCGCCACCCGAGCGACCACGGTCTCGATCCCCGCCACGACCACGGTCCCGGTCTCCACCGCGGCCCCGATCCCGATCGCCGCCACGCCCGTTGCTTCCGATGGGGCCTCCGGCTTTGTGCACGTCGGCGTGAATCAGGTCGATCCGACCCATACGGTCCACACCGGCCACTACGACCGGAACCCGATCACCTTCTTTGAAGTGATCCGATACTGAGCTCACTCGCTCGGTCGACATTTTGGAGATGTGCAACAGTCCTTCTTTGCCGGGAAACAATTCCACGAACGCACCAAAGTCCGCTATGCGGCGCACAGTCCCTTCGTAAGCCTCGCCTTCTTCCACTTCCCGGAAAATATCTTCGATCAACTTCTGCGCTTTCTGGTTCGATTCCATGTTCAACGAACTGATAGAAACCTTGCCGTCGTCTTCGACGGAAATGTCGGCGCCGGATTGTTCTATGATCGCCCGAATGATCCGGCCCCCGGGGCCAATCAACTCGCCAATGCGATCCGAATCGATCTGAATCTGCGTGATCTGCGGAGCGTTGGCCGGGGTGGATGGCCGCGATTGGTTCAGCACGGCGTCCATTTTTGAAAGGATGTGCAGGCGTCCCTTCTCGGCCTGCGTCAGCGCCTGGCGCAACAGATCGATCGATATGCCCTTCAGTTTCAGGTCCAACTGAAATGCGGTAATGCCCTTCGCGGTCCCGGCCACTTTGAAGTCCATGTCTCCGAAATGATCTTCAATGCCGGCGATATCGGACAGGATCACGAACTGATCCGGGGATTCACCGGTCATGAGTCCCATCGCGATTCCCGAAACCGAACCGTTCAGGGGCACCCCGGCACACATCATCGCCAGGGAACCGGAACACACAGTGGCCATCGAAGAGGATCCGTTCGATTCCAGAATTTCGGCAACCACCCGCACCACGTACGGAAAGCTGGACGCCTCTTGCGGAAACACGTACTTCAGGGCCCGGTAAGCCAGGTGCCCGTGACCGATTTCGCGTCTCCCAGGGCCCATCATGCGTTTCACCTCTCCCACCGAATAGGGTGGGAAGTTGTAATGGAGCATGAAGTTTTTTACGTCCTGACCGGCCAGAGTTTCGTAACGTTGATTATCCGAGGCGGTCCCGAGGGTCACCACGCCGAGGGCCTGGGTTTGACCACGCGTAAAAACCGAAGAACCATGCGCACCCGGCAGTACGTCGACTTCGACTGCGATGTCGCGAATTTCATCGGGACGTCTGCCGTCGGCCCGAATGCCCTCTTCGAAGAGCAGACCGCGGACTACTTCGTATTCCAGTTCGTGCAGCTCGTTTTTGATGTCTTTGAGGCTTTGTTCGATTTTGGCCGCGCCGCGTTCGGTCAGGACCTGCTCGAAGTGAGCCAGGGTGGCCTTGTTCACTTCGCTGATCTGATTTCCGCGTTCGGTCTTGTCAGAAGAGCGATTGGCCGCCTTGAGCTTCTCAAAGGCAAACTCGCGCACCTCTTTCATGAGATCCGGATCGGGCAAACGCAACGCGAGCTCTCGTTTGGAGACGTTCGCCTTTTTTGCGATCTGTTCCTGAAGATCGAGTTTCTTCTGGATGGCTTTGTGTGCAAATTCCAGGGCCTCGAGCATCTGCTCGTTCGTGTATTCGCTGGCCCCGCCTTCGATCATCGTCAGCGCCGCCCGTGAACCGGCCACAATCAGGTCCAGGTCGCTTTTTTTGCGTTCCTGCTCGCCCGGATCCACGACGAATTCGCCATCGACCTTGCCAATGACCACGCCCGCGATCGGTCCCTGGAAGGGAATATCTGAAACCATCAGGGCTGCTGAAGCCGCAGTGATAGCATGGCCCTCGATGGAAGTGCCGGAGTCGTACGAAAGCACGCTTACCAGCAGCTGCACTTCAGAGAAGTAGCCCGTCGGAAACAACGGTCGGATGGGCCGGTCAATCATACGACTGAGCAGCGTTTCATGCTCGGCCGGCCTGGTCTCACGCTTGAAGTAGCCACCCGGAATACGTCCGGCGGCGTAGTAGCGCTCCCGATAGTCTACGGTGAGCGGGAAGAAATCCTGACCCTCACGGGCTTCTTTTTCGGCGCAGACGGTTGCCAGCAACGTCAGGTTGCCGCAACGATACACAACGGAACCGTGCGCCTGCTTGGCCCAATGGCCCGTCTCTAACGATATAGTACGAGCCCCGTCCTGCACTTCCTCGGTAAAAACAGACATGCCTTACTCCTTTTCGTGAAAAGGATCGAAGCGCGGGAGAACTTACTTCCGAAGACCAAGTCGCTGGATGAGCCCTTTGTAGTTCTCCAGGTCGGTCTTGCGATAATAGTCCAGAAGCCGGCGCCGTTTGCCAACCAGCTTCAGGAGTCCCCGGCGGGAGTGGTGGTCCTGCTGGTGTTTCTTGAAGTGCTCGGTAAGGTAGCGGATGCGCTCACTCAAAAGAGCGATCTGCACTTCAGTTGATCCCGTGTCCTTGTCGTGTCGACGGTACTCGGAGATGATGTTGGTCTTTTCCTTCGTTTCGATCATTTTCTCAGATATTATTCTGTCTTGCTTCCAGTCTGGGCGGAGGCCTTTCCAGGCATAGCATTTTTTGTGATCCCGGCCGGGGGCGGTGAAAAACCGCCCGATTGGTCCCCTGCTAGACGAACACCCGCTGGTAGCTGTAGCCTCCGACCTGACTTTTGGCCCAGGCCACCGCCTCACCGTCGGAACCCCGAATCAGAAAGAAATCGCGACCCGGATCAGGCAAGGGCCCCCGCAGGGTCACTCTGCGACCCTGCTGTATCAAGGCCACCTGGCCCGGCTCCACCGTAACCTGCGGCCATTCCGGCAGCGCCCCGGACAGACTCCGCATCCGAATCGGCCCGTCCGGCGCCTTCCAGATATCGTCCACATCCAGGGTGATGCGGCCAATGGCCGTGCGCCGGAGTTCCGACAGGTGTATGGGAAATTCCAGCAACTCAGAGAGGTCCCGGGCGATGGCGCGCACGTACGTTCCGCCGCTGACCGAAAGCGAAACCCGCACCCGGGCGGCCTGCTCATCAAAGCCATCGACCCCGATATCATAAATCCGAACTGAGCGCTCCCGGGGCATTTCAGCCACACCGGTTCGCCGGGCCCGGTCGGAATAGCGCTCCCCCTCGGTCTTTAAGGCCGAAAAAGCCGGCGGCCGCTGTCGGCTCACCAGCGAAAACCGCTGCAGTTCCTCGGTGATCCGGGGTTTTTCGGCCGCCACAAATTCGCGCGCCGCCTCATGGGAGACTTCCTGAACGGTCCTTCCGGTGGGATCGTGGGTGTCCGTGAAGCGCCCGAACGAAAACCAGGCTTCGTAGCGCTTGTCCGCGTGCAAGAACACTTCTGCCAGTGCCGTTGCCCGGCCCACAGGAAGCAACATCAGCCCGGAAGCGAATCGGTCCAGGGTGCCGGTATGACCGACGCGAATCTTTCCGTAGGTTTCGCGCAGCCGGTGGCGAAGCGCCCCGACCAGATGTGTGGAACCCATGCCCGGCGGCTTGTCCGCCAGCACGATTCCGTTACGCATGCTCCCCCTGTTCGAGCAAATCAATGATGTGATCACCCTCCGCAATGGTCGTGTCGCGCTGCAGCTCAAAGCGGGGCGTCACACGCAGGCGTAGATTGCGACTGACCTCGGACTGAAACCAATTCAGGTGATCGCGCAGGGCCTTCCACGTGAGCTGGTTTTCCGCCTCATCGGCAAACAGAGACACTCGAATCGTAGCCCGTGACAGGTCGGGAGCGAGTTCCACCCCCACAATCGATACAAAACCGAGCCGGTCATCTTTAATCCTGCGACGTACAATTTGCCCGGAAAGCTCACGCACGATCGAAGATTCCAGACGCTTTCGGCGAAGTTCGTTCATAATTGCAAAGCGTCGGGCCCCGCTGCTCCAACGCCACCCGCCCCGGCAAAGCCCGGGCGATCAGAGTTTGCGGGCGACTTCTTTGACTTCGAAGGCTTCGAGTTGATCGCCTACCTGGATATCGTTGAAGCCTTCCAGTGAGATGCCGCACTCAAAACCTTCCGCGACTTCTTGAACATCATCCTTGTGTCGTCGCAGCGCCTTGAACGTGCCGGTATGCAGAACAACGCTGTCGCGGATAACCCGGACCTGCTGGTTTCGGCGAATTTTCCCGGAAGTGACCATACAACCGGCCACGTTTCCAATGCGCGAGATCTTGAAAACCTCGCGAATCTCGGCCCGGCCGGTAATCTCTTCCACTTTGTCCGGCTCGAGCATGCCTTCCATGGCCTGGTGAACATCTCGCATAACATCGTAGATGATGCTGTAGTACTTGATATCGACGTGTTCCTGCTCCGCCAGATCGGCTGCCCTCGGCGTCGCGCGCACCTGAAAGCCAATCACGATCGCATCGGAAGCCGAAGCGAGATTCACATCGGATTCGCTGATAGCGCCGGTGGCGCCGTGTACGACCCGGACCTTGACGTCCTCGGTGGAAATCTTTTCCAGACCGTCCCGAATGGCTTCGACCGAGCCCTGCACGTCGGCTTTGATGATAAGTTTGATCTCTTTGTGATCCGACATCCAGCTCTTGAGGTCGCCCAGGCTGGGGTGCGTGCGAAGAGCAGATTCGGTGATCTGTTTGTAGTGCTGGCGCTTGTCTGCGACCTCACGGCCGTATTTTTCGTTTTCAACGGAGGTGAACGGATCGCCCGCTTCGGGCACGCCATCGATACCGCTGATCTCGACCGGCATGGATGGACCGGCTTCCTGGATGCGTCGGCCCAGGTCATCAAACATCGCGCGCACACGCCCCGAAAACACGCCCACAACATAGGGATCGCCATCGTGTAGTGTGCCCTTCTGAATAAGAACCGTTGCAACCGGCCCTTTTCCGGCGTCAATGCGCGCCTCAACTACCCGACCGACCGCACGCATGGCCGGATTCGCTTTCAGGTCGAGCAGGTCAGCCTGCAAAAGAATCATTTCGAGCAAGTGATCAATGCCAATGTTCTGCTTTGCAGAAATCTCACAAAAAACGGTATCACCACCCATGTCCTCGGCCTGCAGGCCATGGCCGGCCAGTTCGCTTTTTACGCGCGGCACATCGGCGGTGGGCAGGTCGACTTTGTTGACTGCCACGATGATGGGCACCCCGGCCTCTTTTGCATGGGTAATTGCTTCAATGGTCTGGGTCTTCACGCCGTCGTCGGCGGCAACGACAAGCACCACGATGTCCGTCACGGCAGCACCCCGGGCGCGCATGGCGGTGAAGGCCTCGTGACCGGGAGTGTCCAGAAAGGTGATCGCACCCTGGGCCATTTTGACCTGGTAGGCGCCAATGTGCTGCGTGATCGCCCCGGCTTCCCCGGCAATGACGTTGGTCTTGCGAATGGTATCCAGCAGGCGGGTCTTACCGTGGTCTACGTGACCCATGATGGTCACAACGGGCGGGCGCTTCATGCGCTCGGCTTCCGCATCGTCTTCTTCTTTAATAACGGTTTCGTCGTAGAGCGAGACGACCTTCACCTGGCAATTGTATTCGGCCGCCACCAGCGTTGCCGTTTCCGCGTCGATGGTCTTGTTGATCGTGACCATCTCGCCCATCTTCATGAGCTTGCCGATGATCTCGCTCGGCTTCAGGTTCAGCTTACGCGCCAGGTCACCGACCTGGATGGATTCCATAATTTCGATTTCTTTGGGCACCGCGCTGACAGCGGCCTGCCGTTTCTTCTCCGGGCTGCGAAAGAACTTCTGGTTCTCGGCTTTCTTGCCCTCTTCCCGCCGACCGTACTGGCCCCCGGGTCCGCCACCGCCGCGCGGTCCTCCGCCGCCGGCCGCAGGTCCACTACCCGGACCACCTGCACCACGTGCAGCGCCCCCACCGCGCGGCCCCGTTACGGAGCTGCGACGGGTAGGAGTTACCCCTTCTGCAATCGCCTGATCGAACGGAGTAGCGGAACCAAGGGGCGAACGCCCTCCGGGACCCGAGCGTCGTTGCCGGCTGTCGGTACCGGGTCGCGGGGCCTGGCCTCGCAGAGCCGAACTGATGGGCCCCCGCCGGGGCTCCTGTCCCTGCCCCTGCTGGGGCGGTCCACCGCGCCCGCCACCGCCAGGACCGCCATGGGGACGACGTGGCGGGCGACCGCCACTTTGCCCCTGACCGCCGGATCCACTGCGCGGCGGACCACCGGGTCCGCTCCTCGCGCCTGGAGGGCCAGAACGTTGGGCAGGGCGCGGCGAATCGCTCCGAAAATGTTCGGAGATATCGCGTTTGCGAGTCTCGGGCTTCTTCTTGATAACCAGTTTCTTCTTCGGTTTGCCCGAACTGGTTCTGTTCAAGATCTGATCTTTGATCTTGCCCGCGTCCTGTTTTTTGCGCTCTTCTGCCATAGTTAACCGTGCGCCGCCTGGAGCTTTGAGCACTCCACGCCGGGGCAACTGCTGTAAATCAATATTTACGAGAAAACAAGACGCGCCGAGAATTCAAATGTTCCCTGCGTTGCTTTATTCCTCAAAAGAAACCGATTCAGATAGAATCTTCAGTATCTGTTTCGCCGTGTTCTTACCGATTCCCGGCAACTTCTCCAGTTCTTCCGCTTCCATCTCGATAAGATCTTCAACGCTCTCGACTCCCGCTTCCTGCAAAAGGCCCACAATGCGTCCGGTCAGCCCGGGCAATTCGCTGAGCGGCGTGTAGTCCAGTTCTTCGGCCGCCGGCGGATTGAAAAGCGCCTCGAGCTCCGCACGCGCCTCTGGAGAACTCATATCTTCGCTGAATTGTGTTTGAGACTTAACAGTCAGGCGGTAGTTCGTGAGTTGGGAGGCCAACCTGACGTTCTGTCCGTTGTTCCCGATGGCCAGGCTGTAGGTCTCGTCGGGCACCACCACCAGTGCTTCGCGGTGATTCGGTTCCGCTCGCACTTCCAGCACCCGGGCCGGAGACAACGCGTTTGCGATCAATTCCTCGGGTTCCTGAGAAAAATTCACAATGTCAATGCGCTCATTCCCTAATTCCCGAACGATCGATTGGATGCGCACGCCCTTGATCCCAACGCAGGCTCCAACCGGATCCACGTCGCTGCGATTCGAACGCACCAGGATTTTGGTGCGATAGCCCGGCTGCCGGGCGATATCCATGATTTCCACAACCTCGTCGTAGATCTCAGGAATTTCCATCTCAAACAGCCGGCGCACAAATTCCGGAGTCGCGCGGGACAGAGTGATGAAGGGGCCGGGCTCCCGGGATTTCTCCCGACGCAACTCGACCATTTTGATGATGGCTTTCACACGATCGCCGGTCCGGAATCGCTCTCCTGGGATCTGTTCCCGCCGCGGGAGAATTCCCTCAGCGCGGCCCAGATCGACGTAGATCACATCGCGGTCACGCCAGCGCAGAAAGTAGCCGTTGATCAGCTCACCTTCCTTCTTCTTGAATTCGTTGTAGATGATTTCCCGTTCCAGCTCTTTCAGCCGCTGGAGCAATATCTGGCGTACATTCGTGGCCCCGATTCTGGAAAACTCAAAGGGGTTTTCGCGCTCTTCCAGAACGTCTCCGACCTTCGCGTCGGCCTTGATCTTACGGGCCTGCTCCACGGTGAGCTCCCGATCGGCATTCGTGACTTCTTCCACCACATGCTGGCGGTGGGTTACGAACAGCTCTGGTGCGGCCTGGTCCATGTGCACCTCGAGATCGGCCTCGAGACCGTGCTTTTTCTGGTAGGCGGTCAAAAGACTGCTGCTCACGACTTCCAGTACTTCATCGTGATCCAGCCCCTTTTCCCGCGAGATGTCCTCAATATAATCGAAGAACGCCCGCAGATCGGGACCCTCTTTCGTCTTCTGTTTCGTAGATCTAGCCATAGCTTATCTCCGGTTGCCGCGATTTTTAAGAGCAACCTGCTCGTTTATCGGCTCGCGCCCGCACTAAAAGTCCAGATACAGGTTGGCGCGAATCATTTCGCCCAGCGGAAGGCGAATCTCCCGCCCGTTCTGTTTCTTCTCTCCCTTGCTCCTCCGTTTTCGCTTCGGCGTATACGGCTCAAAGCTCGCCTCGCCCGCGTCGTTCCCTATACCTTGAAAAACTACTAAATCAGAGCGATCCTTGCCTTCAGAATCGCGATAGCGGAGCTTCAGCGGCAACCCGCGAAATCGCTCCAAATCCTCCGGCAACCGCAACTCCCGTTCCGCGCCGGCCGAGGCCACTTCCAGGCTGTAGTTGTCCGGGGTCAGCCCTTCCGGTAGCCCTTCGGTGTCCGGACCGCCACCCCGGGCCAGCCGGTTATCCACGAGTTCCACAAAGCGCTGGCTGAAAGCCTGGCAATCTTCCAGACTTACGGCGCCGCGCTCATCCTGAAGGCCGTCCAGCTCGACTTCAAAATGGAAGCCCTGGCCGCCCGCCGGTTTTACCCGCGCCGCATAAACGCCTACGCGGTCCGTTGCCGCACCTGCTGCAAACTCCCTCAGATCCACCATGCTCCCGGCAAAACGCGCTGTGACCGTGTCACGCCATGCCATAAAAAAAGGAGAGGGCCTTGCCCACTCCTTCCCATGACCATGGTCCGGAGATTATGTCAAACGGTCAAGCCTTTCCCGGGCCGATGCAGGCCAAAGGCCCGCAGTCGAAACAAATCCGCGCACATCCGGCTGAAATCGCAGTGAGATCCAGGCCTGGATTGCTTGACGGCCGCCGAATTGCAGGCGCGAGGTTCAGCAAATGCCAAACCGCCTCCCCGCGCGTCTGCGAACCCTCTTGCTCTGCTTCGTCTTGTTTTCGGCCATCCAGTGCGCCAGACAGCTGGATCCCAACGTTGTGTTTTCCGTGCCGATAGCGCGGGCCCACGATCCGAACCCGGCCGAATATATCCAGATCGAAGAGGCCGGCCGCGTGCCCTACAACCTGCCGCTGCGTCCGCTGATCGTAGGCTCGGATATTCTCGTGACCGATACGGCCCGCTCGCTCGTGCGCGTGTATCAGGGCAGCTCCGAGGAGCCTGAGTATTTGCTGGGGGACCTGGACCCCGCCGAGGTCGGCGGCGAAGTAGAGGTGCTCCCTTTACCGGCCGGCGTGCCTGGCCTGATGGCAGTCGGTCCCGAAAACCAGCGCATATATATAGAAAGCAGGCAACCGGCTGCGACCGGACCGGACCGGGATGCATCTGCAACCCCGCCGGTGGCACCCTACCAGCGTCCTTCTCACACCGGCAGCTACCTCAACTATCAGCCCTCGATGATCCTTCGGCTGAATGACGACTACGAATTGATCGGCAAGCTGGGCCTTGAGGGCTACGACAGTGATCGGCCCTTCCCGCAGATATTCCGTCTGCACGCGCACGCCGACGACATGGTTTCGGTCCTTCACACCATGCCCGGTTCCGATGAGCGCGTGCTTTCCATCTATTCGGGAGGACGACTGAGACATCGCCTGCGCGGTTCGGAAGTCTACGTGCCCACGGCCGAAGACCGCCAACGCCATCATGTGGAAGTGGAAGACATTGCTCCTGGCCTTGATGCGAGCTTCGTGATCAGTTCCATCGCGATTCGCAACCGTCAGGACTACGGCCTGGTGGCGCGGGTACTGTTGCGCACGAGTCTATCAGAGAACGGTCAGACAACCGAGATCTATCGCAACGACGATCCGGAACGGGTGTTTGCGAGCACACGGCCCGATGGTGGCTTTGTTTTGATGACCGGAGAGGAAGATGGCAGCCAGGTTCTCTTTCGTCTGTTTGGTCCCGAGGGTGAGTATGTAAAGAACCTGCTGGTCTCTTACCCCGGACTGCTGGGCTCCTGGCGCGAAACTTTCGTAACCCTTGATGAAAAGTTTTTCTCAACCCGGTTGTTCCTGGGCCGCTTTGAACTCTATGAATGGAAATGAGCAAGCGCTCTATCTGTACGCAGAGTGCGCCCGCCTGGACAAAGAAAGCCAGGAGGTCGGCCTTTCGGAAATGCAATTGATGGGCCAGGCGGCCCTCGCTTCATATTACGCGCTCGCCCGGCGAATCAGCCCCGGATTACGGCATCGAATTCACATGCTTTGCGGGCCGGGCAACAACGGCGGCGATGGACTCGCTCTGGCCGGCCATCTGCTCGGCGCCGGCTACCCGGCGCAACAGATCCAGGTGTATCAGAGCCGGCCCGCCGAAAAACCCGCGGCGTGCTTTTACCAGGAGCGTCTGGACGCCCTGGGCCTGGAGCGGCGGGACCTGGGGGCTTTTGAAGACGACCCGCGAGTTTCGGAGGGTGATGTTGTCGTTGAGGCTTTGCTCGGGACCGGCCAGACCGAGGCGCCGCGTGGTTCGATTGCGGGAGCGCTAAAAACCCTACACCGCCTTCAGGATCGCTATGCCAGGACACTGAGCCTGGTCAGCCTCGACCTGCCGGCGGGATTGGGAGAAGACCGGCCGGTGGTCTTTGGAGAAGAGCTTCCCCTGCCCGATGAAATCCATTGCTATGGAGTCGCCAGGCTTGCGCTCGCCCTGAACGCTTCGCTCCGGGCGGCAAAAACATTGATCTTGCCAATGGGCTTTGACCCGGCGGTGCTCGCTTCCCTGCCCCCCACGGCCCGCTTCTATGCGGATCAGTTTGATGGGCAAGACTTCCTGCGCGGCCAGCTGGACCACAAGTACCGGGCGGGACACGCAATGGTTCTGGGCGGGTCGGAAGGCATGGAAGGTGCCCTGCTGCTTGCCACGGACTCTTTTTTTGCGGCCGGAGGCGGTATCGTGCATGCGTTTGTTCCCGATCCAAAGAGCGCTTCGGCGATTGTGGCCGCGCGCCCGGCCCTCATGTGCCGTGGTTTTGAAGACTTCGAAGCGACCTGCTCGGAAATTCGACCGCCGGCCGCGGTGCTCATCGGACCGGGATTGCGGGCTGCCGATCTGGAAAACATGCGTCCGGCCCTGCTGGCATACCTGGAAAAGCTGGATGGACGGGTGATACTGGATGCCGCCGCCTCAACCCTCGTGCTTCGGCCCGATTTTCCGTCCGCATTGCGGCCCCGAACAATACTCACGCCACACACCGGCGAATTCAGGACGCTCGGTGGCGAGCCGGTGGATCACGTGGCCGCCCTGCTTCGCAACCGCGACCTGGTTTTGCAATGGGGTGTTCACTGCCTGGTCAAGGACAGCGTCTCGGTGCTCTTTTCGCCGTCCGGGCAGATGGATCTGATGGGCGGTCCCTTACCGGGGCTGGCCACGGCCGGCAGTGGAGACTGTCTCGGTGGAATCCTTCTGGCGCGATTGGCCCGGGCCGGCCTCGACGCGGCGGGCGTTGCTTCTGCGATTGCCTTGCATCGGGCAGCCGCTCGCGAGAATTTGAATTCGCGCGCAGACGAACTGGCACCGGCCATCGTACGAACGCTGACCGAAACGCTCCACGACGAGCAGGAAACGTGAACTACCGTTACAAGAGCCCCGAAGAATTACGCGCCGATCAAACCCGTCGTGCGGCCGCCACCCGGCGTTCCAATCGTACGGCAACGGTCATCTTTCTGGATATCGTCATCCTCACAATCGTCTTTGCGGCGGTCTACTTCGGAGGCTTCTGGCGTCCAGGACAGGAGACCCGGACCGCTGCGCCGACGCGGGACGGCGACTTTGTGCTGTGGGCATTGGTCACCGATGAATCCGGAGGCCGGTTCGAATTTTCAGTCCAGGCCCGCAACGAATCGGGTAGCCGCCTGACCTTTCCGCCGCCGGACTACGCACGTGCCGTCGCCGAGATCGTAATGGAAGACGGCGCGCGTTTTTCGACGGACCTGCCCTTGCCGCCCCGACAGCTGGAGAGCAACGAGACCGCAGTCTTCAATGCACATATCCAGATCCAGCTCGATCGAGACAACACGATCGAGTCCTCCCGGGTTCGGGTCGAACGACGCGACCAGGATGCGCTGGTGCTGGAAGTGAGCCCGCCCGAATAGAAACAGCGTCGGGGCTCAATTCTTGCGCGCTATCGACCTTCGGCGCTCAGGAAACGTTCAATGTGACCGGCGGCAACACTGGCCGGATTGCCCCGCCCCAGGGTTCGCCGCACGTGGTCCAGTTCGGCAACAATGGCATCACGATACTCGCGATCAGTCGTGATCTTCAAGAATTCTTGAAATATGTTTTCGGGCGTAACTTCGGATTGCAGAAGTTCCAGGCTGGCCTGCCGGCGCGCGAGAATATTCACAATGCCGATGAAGCGCGTACGGATCACGAGCGTACCGAACAGAAAGTTAAACCAGCCCACCCGGTACAGGAGAATCATGGGAGTGCGAAAGTAGGCCGTCTCGAGCGTCGCCGTGCCCGAAGCCACGATGGCGACATCGCTCTCTTCCATAATTCGCAGGGTGCGACCACGATGGTATTCTACGTCGACGTCGGCGTATTGTAGCCGAACGGATTCTATCAGCGGTTCCAGATTCTCGTCGGCGCCGGCCAGAAGAATGCGGGCCCGCGGATAGCGCTTACGAATGAGGCGGGCGGCGCCCAACATCGGCCCTAAAAGACGCGAAACCTCCGAACGGCGACTGCCCGGCAATAGCCCGACCGTAATGTCCGGCGGCCGTCTGACGACCGGCAACGGTTCCTCGCGACGCAACCGGCGCGGTATGCGACGGATCAGCGGATGGCCGATGCACTCCGCTTCCACACCTTCGGCCGCATACATATCTTTTTCAAACGGGAAGAGCGTCAACATCAGATCCACGTTCTCGCGAATCGTTTTGATGCGACTGTAGTGCCAGGCCCAGATCTGCGGGCTGACCAGGTAGATGACCCGAATACCGGCCGCCTTGAGCATACGTGCGAACCGCAGGTTAAAACCAGGATAGTCCACCAGAACGGCCGCCACAGCGCCGCGACGCACTGCTTCTTCGAGAACCCGATCGGCCAGCGCCTTAAGCCTCCGGTACGCTTTGAAGGCTTCGATGAACCCGATGACGGTCATTTCCCGCACATGCTCCAGCAACTCGACGCCTTCGGCCGCCATGGCATCGCCGCCGGTTCCGAAAAAATCTTCGTAGCCTGCCAGCCGGAGTTCGTGCACCAGGTCGGCCGCCAATAAATCCCCGGAATGCTCGCCGGTTATGAGCAGCAACGGCCCGGCGGCCTTCTTCAAACGAACACTGGCCCGTCGGGCGGGCCTCGATCCGGGGGTCGGGCCGGTTCGCCGCGCGCCGGTCTTCTTTTTCTTTGAGTCTCCGCTATTCATGAGATTCTGGCCGACCGGGCATTCAACTTACGCAGGTAATCTGTGTTTTCCAGGCCGGGTACTGGCTCCAGGGCCAGCACGCTGATCCGCAAGCTGGACGCCTGCTTGAGAAATAGGCGTGGATCAACAATAAAAGTTCTCTTTGAATCAAACGCAAGCACACGACAGCCCGATTCCTGCATGCTTTCCAGGGTCGAAGATCCGACCGTGGGTATATCAAAACGCATATCGTGGTTCACCTTGGAGAGTTTGCAGACGACGGCGCCGCGCTTGTGAAACAATTCGCCACCGCGCCGAATGCAGCGGTCGGTTCCTTCGGCGGCCTCCACTGCCAGTACGGAGCGCTTGCCGATGACGACGGTCTGTCCGATATCCAGCCTGTTCATCTCTCGCGCGTGCAAAAGGCCAAAAGCAACGTCCAGCAATTCGGCCTTCGTGAGCCGCTTTCCGTAACGTCCGGGCGAAAGAAACAGCTCCCCCAGGTAGGTATGTTGCGGAATGATTTCAATATCGTATTTGCGGAGCTCGTCGGCCAGGTACTCGAAAATCGAATAGTCGCTCTGGTTCATCATGCGCGCCAGAAGAAAGACCGTGCGCAGGTCAAAGCGCGGATTGCGGTACAGTATATCCCGGGTCGCTTTGCCCAAAAGCAAAAGACGGCCGATCTGATGGCGTTTCATGGCGCGGATGGCCGAACTGTAGAAACGCGTCAAAACGATCGGTTCTGCGTACTCTTTGAGGTCCGGGGGGGGAGCTTCGTCGGTGATACAAAAGACCCGCAGGTCCTCCTCACCCGCCCGCAGTGCCGCACGCACGGCAAGCCAGGGAAGCTCACCCCGGCCGGCCAATATGCCGAGGCGCCTGCGGTCCGGGGCCACCACCAGAGAAAATCAGCTCGCGGCCGCGGATGGGGACGATGAACTCGTACTGCCCGAGTCCGGTTTCCCGCCTGCTCCGCTTTCAGTTTTGGTAGTCGAAGTCGGCGCCGAGCCTTCACTCTTGCCGGTGTCCGTGCCGGAACCGCTGCCTGCAGCCTCGCCACCACCGCCCTTGCGATAATCGGTCACGTAAAAGCCGCCGCCCTTAAAGACGATGCCGGCGCCGCCACCGATCAATCGCTCCACCCTGCCGCCGCACTCGGGGCAGGTGTCCAGGGGGTCCGCCTTCATGGACTGGAAGGCGTCAAAGCGGTGCTGGCATGCGACACAACGATAACTGTAAGTGGGCATGGTCCAAAACGACCGAAGCGCCATCCGGCGTCGATTCAAATTCGAACCGGAGTTGCTCTCATCGGAACCAGTGCAGCGCCCATTCGATCAGGGGCCAAAGACCCCGTTCGGAAATCACGACTGCGCTCAGAAACCCGGCCACGGCGCCGCCGATGTGACTCTCATGACCAATGCCCCGGGAACCGCGCTTCATCAGCAAATAGGAGCCCAGCAGGAAGAGGACTGCAAACACGGGACCGGGAATCGGAATCGGGATGAACAAAAGAAATATGCTGATCCCGGGCTCAAAGACGATGGCTGCGAACACAAGGCCGCTGACGTACCCGCTCGCGCCCAGGCAGCGATACGAAGCATCGTCCCGCCGTCGGAAGTAAGTATACAGGTCAGCGCCGATCGCAGAGCCCAGCAATATAAAGAAGAAACCCGCGATTCCGGCCCGATAGAGGACCGGCCCGGCAAAAAAGTAGAAAGCCAGCATGTTGAGTGCCAGATGCGCGAGATTCGCGTGGGAGAAATTGGAAAGCACGAGCCCGGTAAGATTCTCTCCGCGCTTGACCTGATAGGGAATAAAAAGGAAATTCTCCGCGTTGCCCTGCCCCTGAAAGGCAGTAAAGCCGGACATGGATATCAGCACGTTCAGCGCAATAAAACCGAGAATGACGAAGTCCAGAAAATTCAAACGTATCCTCCCGCTCAAAGGACGCCCGTCCCAGCCTGAATCGTGGGCGAAGTCCGGCAGGAAGTGAGTACTGGCATGGGGGGCCACCGGTCAAGCAAGGAAGCTCGCGAGTCCTATCTGCCGGTTTCAGCCATCATCCCGGTGGCCGGTCGCACGGAACTGTTGGTCGAAGCTGTGCGCTCCATTCTGCAGGGGACCGCCCTGCCGGCCGAGCTTATCATCGTCCTTTCCGGCACGCCCGCCCAAAAAAAGCGCAGTCGACTGGCGATCGCTGCCTGCCCGGACTTTGCGGATCGAGTGCGCGTCCTGGCCTGCGACGGGCCGGGCCCGGCAGCGGCCCGCAATCAGGGTGTGACTGCTTCCGGCCAGCCCTGGACCGCCTTTTTGGATTCGGACGACCTGTGGACTCCGCAGCACCTGGAACAACAGTGGCGCTATCTGTCGCGACGCCCGCACCTGAAGGCCTGCCACACACGCGAACTCTGGATCAGGCACGGCCGGGAACTGGCCGTGCCGCGCCACCTGCAACCGCGAACGGGCCGCTTTCTCCGGGATTCCATGCGCACCTGTCTGATCTCGGCCTCTTCGTTGCTGATTCAGAGGCAATTCTTTTTGGAACTGGGTGGCTTCGATGAAAGTTTTTTGGTCTGCGAAGACTTTGAACTCTGGTTGCGCCTGCTGAGCCGAAGCCCCCTTGGCCTGGTCCCTGAGGCGCTAACCGTAAAGCGCGCGGGCGACTGGAAACAACTCAGCTCCAGTCGGCATTCTCTGGATCGGGAACGCATACGTGCCATCCTGAAACTCTATCCGGTCGAACGCTGGAGTGAGAGTGAACGTCAGCAGGCGCGCCTGGCCGTCGCTGAAAAACTGGAGATTCTTGTTCGGGGAGCCCGGAAGCATGGCAGCCTCGCCGGGCTTACAGAAATTGCCAGCATGGCGCGCGACATTCTGGGCCCAACCGTGTTGCCCGAAGAATTACGCCGGCCAGCCTGAACCGAGGTCGGTCCGGACAACCAGGCTCAGGGCTCGAAAGCTTCCTGTTCGTCTCGCATACGATCAATCACGTCCTCAATCTCGATTCCGTAGCGCACAAAGATCGTATTGCGAACCAGATCATAGCGAACCAGAGATATGTTGAAGTTTACGGTCGCTTCGACAAAACTCTGCCGCGCCTGGGCAAGAGAGTCCAGGGCCTGTTTTACAGCCACCGCCGTAAACCGTCCCTGCCGATAGCGATATACGAGACCATTGTAATACGCCCGGGTTTGCTCAAGCGCCGTGCGGGCATTGTTCAGCGCTTCGTAGGCAACGTTGATCTGATCCACACCCTCATAGATCTCGTCGCGAATCTGACGGCGCAGTTGTTCTTCCTGAATATCCAGAGTCCTGAGATCAATGCGGGCATTACGGGCATCGACGCGGGCGTCTTCGTCCCAGAGCGGGTACTCTACTCGAAACTCCAGCCCGTATTCGGGGCTGCGGTAGTCTCCGATGTCGTTGAAGGATTGCCTGGCGTGGCGAGCATAATCACGACTGGAATATCTGCCACCCACGGTCACCGAAGGGAGCAAGCGGTTCTCGGCCAGTTCATAAGCCTTGCGTGCGTTCTCACGCTGAAGCGCGATGCTGCGAAAATCCGGGCGCGTTTGATAAGCGAGTTCCAGATCGTCCTCGGGAGTAATGCCGCCCGGAACCTCGGTCAGCAAATTCGTGGCCCCGGTAAGTTCCAGTTGGGGGTCCAGGTTCATTTCGCGCAAAAGGGCGCGCCGTTCCGAATTGCGGTTCAAACGCGCTTGTTCCACCAGCGACTCCGCCTGGGCTGCCAGAGCGTTCCACTGGTTTACTTCGAAGGCCTCGGCCAGACCAATCGTGCTTTTCTGAATCGTGATCGCGCGGATATTCCGGGTGTTGCGCAAAAGTTCCTGGGCGGTATCCAGGTTCTCTTCGGCGATGGAAAGCTGCCAGTACCGGATCATCGTGCCAACAACAAGTTGCGTAAGTTCGTAAATCAGATTCTGGCGCTGTATTTCCGCCAGGTTCCGATTGATGTCATTGGCCCGACGCTGGCCATAACCGAAAGCATTCTTGAGCAACTCCTGGCGCAGAACCACACCCAGAGCGCCGGTATGGAGCGGTCGCGTGCGAAACAGGCTGGAATCCAGGGTAAAACTACTCGTGGAGCTTGTGGTTGAGCTCGTGTTGGCGTTCTGCGTAAAATCGTAGTGCGTGAAGGAACGCGTGTCGCTGGCTTCTACTTCGAAGTAGGTCCCCGTACTGAACAGCTTCTTGAGGCGCGCATAATAGATATCCGTTTCGGTCCGGGCGGGAGTAAAGAGCGATGTGCGGCCCTCGGGCGCTACAATGGAATCCTGGCTCTGGTAACCGCCTTCGAGCACCGGCGAGTACTGGGCCTCGTCTCGCAGCAGCGGCGTGTCACTTTGAAGAATTTGCAGTTGTCGAATCCGGACCAGGTTGTTGTTGTCGAGCACCAGGCGTACGGTTTGTTCCATGGTGAGCGGCACCGGGCGCCCTTCGGCATCGACCGGTAGCGTGTTGTAAACCGGCCCATCCAGTTCGATCTGTTCGGGCTCTTCGGCCAACCCGGCGTCAGGGGTTCCGGCTTCGTCCGGCATCGGTTCGTCCTGGGCAAAAAGCAACAATCCGGGGCCCGGCAACAAGGCCAGGCACAAAACATAGACCGAGAAACGTGACCGCCGACACATAGGCTTGACCAATTCGTACATCCGTTCAGGAATTGCGATAGTTTTTAGAGAAAAACAAGCCACGCCGCCAACGTCCACGGCGGCGGTACTGGAACCAGAAAAAAATGACCGTCACCGGAAGCAAAAGCGCGCTCGGCCTGGCTTTGGTGGTCGCCCTGGGGGCAGCCCCGGGCCCGGTCCGAATGACCGGCGAAGAGGCGGCTGCGCCAGAAATGCCTTCGTTCTTGCTGCCGGCTCCGCTGTCCGGCGGCCAGAGCGACCGAATGCGTCAGCTATTTTCGGCTCCGGTTCTTAATGGAGGGCTGCTTGAAAGCATGGCGGACGAGAACGAGCTGGCCAGCCGGCGTGCACTGATCGAACGACAACATGCGCTGGCCGTGTCTTTGTGCGCCCTCGAAGCCGGTGCCCGCGAACAGGAATTGATGCGTCTTCGCCGACTGCAGCAGCGCCAGCTCCTGCGCTGGATGGGTGTTCAGGAGCGCTACGAACACATGCTGGCCTTTCGCCTGCACGAAGAGTTGCTCGGTGCCGAGCAGCTGGATCAGGAAGGCGCCTTGCTGGAGGCCAGGCGGGTGGTCCGAACCCTGCAGCAAGAACGCCAGCGACTGATTGCCCACAGCTGGCAGGAATTCTTCGGCGCCCTTGAAGACCGCCTCGACTCAGAGTTTTGCCCCGCTCCGCCGGCGGCGCCATCGCGCCTGAATTGCAGCGGGCGGCTCTGCACGGCAGCGGAACGCACGCAAGCCGACCCGGAACAAATGTACCGGGAACCGGAGGAGCTGCTGTACCTGCCCTATTACGTGGCCCTGTACCGCTTTTTGAGGCGATTGCCGCCCGAAATCCGGGCACGCCTGGTGCTCGCCGGTTCCTGGGCGCGCCGGTGAGATGAGGCAAGCAACTGTGCGCTCTGGCCGATAAGACTAGCATGCGGGCGTTCCATTGCGTAGTTCTGGTGTCGTTTCTCGGCAGCGCCGGTCTGGGCGCCGAAAGTGTCGAGTTCGGGACTCCGGCCCGGCCGGATTTCACCGGTGTGCGCCTGCAGGGAACAGAACTCTTCCGGGGCACAGACGCTACCCGGGATATCCGGCTCCAGCCGCGTTCGGCCCATATGGCGAATAACCTGCTCTACCTGGATTTTGACCAGGAGCTGCCACACCTCTTACGCGACGCTGCCGGACGCTACCAGGTCTTGCAGGCCAACTATATCGTGAGTCCAGAGGGGCGCGCGCGCCGGGCCGCACTCTTCAGCCGATTGGAGAACCGCGTTGAGATCGCTTCACCAGAAGAGCTCTGGCCGGGCCTTTTGCCATTGAACGATTTCACAATCGAGATGTCGATCAGGCCCATCTTCTTTTATAGAAGAAACGTCATCTTTCAGAAGACCACCCTGCTGGACGGTGAGAAGCGCGGGCTGGAGATTTACATCGAGGGCGAACACGTCATCGTAAGTTGCTGGCAGCTATTCGAAGGCAGTGATGGCGTACGACATACCGTTCAGTTGCGCTCGCACACGTCATTAAAACCAAACGAATGGGTTCAGATTCGGCTCAGCTTCGAGGCCGCCCGGGGACGATTGGCGCTGTTCCTCGATGGACAGGAAAGCCATGTTGTCCGGGCCGGCGATAGCGGCGGGGTGTGGCAGGCCCACTTTCATCCGCTGGATCGATCACCGATGATTCTGGCAGAAAGCTATGCGGGGCTGCTCGATGAGTTTCGTATTCTGGGACGCGCCAGTGGCGAAGGGGGCAACACGCAGTATGCCGCCGCGCAAATTGACAACGATCGACTGGCCGGACACCAGCAAAGCGGTGTGGTACTTTCTGAAGTCATGCCGGGTCCGGATCGGTTTGGCGCAGTTCACGCTCACCTGGCCTACGAAGGCGAGGAGCCCGACGCATCCATGCTGAACGTCTGGGTGCGAACTTCCAACGCTCCTTTCTCGACCGATACCCGCGAAAGCGAACTGGCCTGGCGACGCGTGCCTGTGGCCGGAATGGACCTGGGCGACTTTCGCTATCTGCAATGGAAAGCCGAGCTCAAGAGCGACCCGGGCGGGAACTATTCACCGATCCTGAAATCGTTGCGACTGACGTACGAATCCATGCGGGCTCCCACCACGCCGCGCGAGCTACGGGTTGTGGAGGGTCTTACCGACCCCGACCAGGTCGGCCTTGAATGGGTACGCAGTCCGGAACGTGAGATTGATGAACACGGGGGCTACTTCGTTTACATTGGTTTGCGCTCGGGGGAATACGCGGGGCGCATTCAGTACGTGGTGCGAGATGGGCGCGCCGTTCCGATTCGATTCGAGGGTCTGGAACGCCTGCCGCTTTCAACGGCAGAAGCCATGGAGCAGCGCCTGCGCCCGGAGGTGATTCGTCGCCTGCTGGACAACCGCGTACGTCTGGTTGTGACGAACGAACTCATTCAGCAAAACATTGCGCTCGATCCCAGGCGGCGCCTGTTGCCTTTTCTGCGGGCCGGTGAAGTGCTCTACTTTGCAGTTTCGGCTTACAACGGACGTGGCGGAGAATCAGAACTTTCGGAAGAAGTCTTCGCGCGCCTGCGACCGCGCTGAGTCGATGGCGCCCCGGACGGGCGCGGCTGACAGGACTCGCAAACATGGGTGCCCCGCTGGGCCACCCGCATTTTGGTCACCATCTGACCGCAACGCAGACACGGCTGCCCGTCCCGTCGAAACACAAGCAGTTGATCCGTGTAACCCCCGCTCTGCCCGCCCAGAAAACGAAAGTTCATAAAGGTCGTGCCGTTAGCCTTGATGGAACGTCGCAACACCTGCCGGATGGCGCGGCGTAAACGGCCGACCCGTTCGTCGTCAATCTGGTGGGCGCTTTCGAGGGGATGGATACCGGACAACCAGAGGGCCTCATCGACGTAAATGTTACCCAACCCCGCCAGGAAAGACTGATCCAGAAGCAGCGGCTTGATCATGCGTCGATGGACCTGCAAATTGTGGCGCAACCAGTCCAGACTGAAGCCGGCCTCCAGCGGCTCCGGGCCGAAACGATCCGAAAAGCGCCGATAAGCAGCGCCATCGTTCAGTAAAGTCAGGCGACCAAATCTGCGCTGGTCCTCAAAGACAATCCGCAGGCCGCCGGAAAGTTCGAGGCGCGCCGAAATATGGGAAGAACGTTCTTCCGGCGCCCGACGCCGGCTGGACTCCGGATACAACTTTCCGGTCATGCGCAGATGAACCAGCAGGCGCGCATCGTCATCAAAAACGAGACTTAGAAATTTTGCCCGTCGTTCCAGCCCGACGATTCGCCGACCGCTGAGGCGCGCCTGAATCGCTTCCGGAGATCCGCCTTCAATGGCGCGCGGCCAGACCCCCACCACCTGGCGCAACCGCCTTCCAACAACGTACGTCTCCAGACTGCGGCGCACGGTTTCGACCTCGGGCAACTCCGGCATGCGCCAGGACACCGTTGCGGGTCGCGAAGTTCAAGTGCTTCAGGGTGAGGAAACACGCACAATGTTGCCGTCAAAAAAACCCACGAAAATGAAAGGATCCCGGGGGTGCCAGGCAAGCGCGGTCCCGCGTCCGCTGAACGTGCGGTCCAGGCGTGGCTCTTCTGATTGGTCCGGCGAAAGCGTTTGCGAGGCCGGCGCGGGCAGAATGCGCGTAACCGGAGGGCGGCGGTCGCCTGTCGGCGTTGGGCCGCGATCGCTGCCTGTTTCGTTCAGATCGGTCAGCGCGTGAAATTCCAGAGCGCATTGCTCATCGTCGGCCTTCTGGAGCAGGAGCGCCAGCCACGCGCCATCCGGGCTGAAAGCCGCCCGCTCCAGCCGTCCGGTAGCGCGCGGTCGAATGGTCTGCAGCACCTGTCCGTCGAAAGTCGAACGCACCCGCACACCATCAAAGTAGCGGCTCGAACGTGGATCAAAGGCAAACGGCCGACTGCCTTCGGGAGCATAGTACTCGCTGCGGTGCAGGAGCGTTCCATCGCTGGTATGGACGATGTGTAAATAATAGCTGTTCCAATCGCGCAACGCCAGAAAACGTCGGTCGGGGCTGAAGTCGATCGGCACCAGCCTGCGAACGGGTTGGTCGAAACCGCCCAGACGCTGGCGTCGCAAAGCCACCTGATCGCCGAGATCCCATTCCACCAGCATGCCGTCCCGACCGACGATCAGAAGCGTGAGCAGGTTCGGACTCATGGCCGCCGCTGCAATCGCTCCCGGGAATGAGCCGATCCGACGCCCGGCCTGGTTTGCACCCTCCCAAAACAACACCGCCGTTTCGTTCGCACGGTGGCAGTCCCGTCGCACGGAAAAGAGGCCGGGACCGGCGAAACGTATGTGACGTGTCTGAAAGTCTTCCGCCAGCACGCGTCCGCTATAACTCAGGCTCGCAAGGTCCCAGACGTAGGCGCCACCCACCGAGCTCGCCACCAACAGCGATCCGCTGGCGTCCAGTTCGATCTCGAGCACGGCGCCGGGATTGCGCAGGCCCGGAGGCGCGAGCGCAGCAGGCAACAGAAGCGCCGCGAAGACGACCAGAGGCCTCAGAACCTGTGTTCCCATACTATAAGGTTCGTCAAAATTGACTTGCCGCCGGACCTTTTCTCCTCAAGCCTCAGGTGAGCCCTGAAATGTCATGACAAGCCCCGCCCCTGGCCTCAACACCACCATCACTCCCACGCGGCACAAACTACGGGTCGTGACCGCAGCCTCCCTTTTCGACGGGCATGACGCGGCGATCAATATCATGCGGCGCATCCTGCAGTCCTCGGGGGTGGAAGTAATCCACCTCGGCCACAATCGTTCGGTGCGGGATGTGGTGGACGCCGTAATTCAGGAAGATGCACGCGCGGTCGCGATTTCCAGCTACCAGGGAGGACACATCGAGTACTTCACATATTTGCGCGAGCTGCTCAATGAGCGCGGCGCAGGCGACGTGTGCATCTTCGGAGGCGGCGGGGGCGTGATCGTGGCCGAAGAGATCGCCCGGCTGGAAGCGGCCGGAATCACGCGCATCTTTTCGCCGGAGCATGGCCGGCGGTTGGGCCTGCAGGGCATGATTAACGAGATCCTGGAAAAAAGCGATTACGAACGCGCCCCGATCGAAACCGAAAGCAGCCCCGACCGGGACCGAAAACTGGCCCGACTGATTACTCAGGTGGAGGAAGGCCAATACACACTGTCATCGACCACGGCTCGCACGGTCCCGGTCGTCGGAATCACCGGACCGGGGGGCGCGGGGAAATCTTCTCTCGGCGACGAACTCTGCCTGCGCCTGCTGGAGCAAAACCCAACGCTGCGGGTGGCCGTGCTTGCGATTGACCCCACCAGACGCAAAACCGGTGGCGCCCTTCTGGGCGATCGCATTCGCATGAACGCGCCCGCGCTGTTTCCGGAGCGCATGTTCGTGCGTTCCATGGCCACCCGTGAGGCCGGCCGTAGCCTGAGCGACGCCAGTCGGCCGGTAGTCGAACTTCTCAAAGCGGCCGATTTCGATTTGATCTTTGTCGAGACATCCGGAACCGGTCAGTCCGACGCCGACATCGTGGAACTCGTGGATATTCCGCTCTACGTGATGACCGCTGAGTTCGGGGCCCCCACCCAGCTCGAAAAAATCGCGATGCTGGACTATGCCGAACTGGTCGCGCTCAACAAATCCGAAAAGCAGGGCTCCGAAGACGCGCTGCAATACGTTCGCAAGCAAGTGCAACGCAATCGGGCCAGTTTCGCCAGTGCGCTGGAGGACATGCCGGTCGTCGCGACCACTGCCAGCCGATTCAACGATCCCGGCGTGAATCGACTCTACAATCGCCTGGTGGCGTTGATAGCGGAGCGCGGCTTTGCCCGCCTGCAACCGATTGCCGCGGACTCCGGGATTGAGGCGGCGCCGGCCATCGAAATTATTCCCGGCCGGCGTGTGCGCTATCTGGCCGAGATTGCCGAGGGACTCCGATCGTATCACACGGTTTCTAACCATATGGCCGACCGCGCCGGCGATCTGCAGAGTCTGGAACGCACGCGGGAACTTGTGCCCGAAGTTGCAGCCAACGTGGAGGCACAAATCCAGGATCTGCGCCGCAAACTGGATCCGGTGGCGTTGCAGTGGCTGGAACGTTGGCCCGAGTTACGACAGCGCTATCGATCCCGGGAACTGAGCTACGAAATCCGGGGAAGGACCCTGCGCCAGGAATTGCGCTTCCAGACCCTTTCCGATCTGGAAGTGCCGCTGGTCGCTCTGCCCGACTTAGAATCCTGGCGCGAGCTTCTACGATACTACTACCGGGAAAATCTGCCCGGGCATTTCCCGTACACCGCTTCGGTCTTTCCGTTTCGCAAGGCTGGCGAAGATCCGACGCGCATGTTTGCCGGCGAGGGCGGACCGGAACGCACCAACGTTCGCTTCCATTATTTAACCGCGGGCACAAGTTCGAGTCACAGCGCGGTCGCCCGCCTTTCGACCGCGTTCGATTCGGTCACGCTCTATGGTGAAGACCCCGCGGTGCGGCCGGACATCTACGGCAAGATCGGAAACTCGGGTGTAAGTGTTCCGACGCTGGACGATTGCAAGCGACTGTATTCGGGCTTTGATCTATGCGCTGCCGGCACATCGGTCAGCATGACCATCAACGGACCGGCCCCGATGCTGCTGGCCTTTTTCCTGAACAGCGCCATCGACCAGCAGGTGGAACGCAGTCTGGCCGAACGCGGTGAACTGGAAACGGCGCGCGAAACGATTGCGGCCCATTATCGGGGCCGCGGCCTGCCGGTGCCCGGTTACGGACGCCCCCTGCCCCCGGGACACAATGGTTTGGGACTGGCCCTGCTCGGAATGGCCGGCGACCGTCTGATCGATCCCGAAAGCTACGCACGCATCAAAACCGAAACGATTGAGAGGGTGCGCGGCACGGTGCAGGCCGACATCCTCAAAGAAGACCAGGCACAGAACACCTGCATTTTTTCCACGCCCTTTGCCCTGCGCATGATGGGCGACATCCAGCAATACTTTGTGGCGAATCGGGTTCGGAACTTCTACAGCGTTTCGATTTCCGGCTACCACATTGCAGAGGCCGGCGCCAATCCCATCACCCAGCTGGCGTTCACTCTGGCCAATGGCTTCACGTACGTGGAATACTACCTGAAGCGCGGCCTTTCGATCGATGACTTTGCGGCGAACCTGAGTTTCTTTTTTTCCAACGGCCTCGATCCCGAGTATTCGGTGATCGGCCGCGTGGCCCGCCGCATCTGGGCAGTTACGTTGCGCGATCGCTACGGTGCGAACGAAAGATCATGCAAACTCAAGTACCACATTCAAACCAGCGGGCGGTCGCTGCACGCGCGCGAAATCGATTTTAATGACATTCGGACCACACTCCAGGCGCTTTACGCTCTCTACGATAATTGCAACAGCCTGCACACAAACGCGTTCGATGAAGCCATCACGACGCCAACCGAAGCATCGGTTCGCCGGGCAATGGCGATTCAGCTGATCATCAACCGCGAACTGGGCCTCAACAAGAATCAGAATCCAATTCAGGGCGCCTATATCATAGGCGAACTGACGGATTTGGTCGAAGAGGCTGTGCTTTCGGAATTTGAGCGCATCAGCGAGCGCGGAGGTGTTCCGGGGGCAATGGAAACGATGTACCAGCGAGCGCGCATCCAGGAAGAAAGTCTGCGCTACGAGCACATGAAACATACCGGCGAATTGCCAATCATCGGCGTAAATACTTTCCTGCGCGAAACGGAAGAAGAACAGGGACCCATTGAGCTTATTCGTTCTACGGAAGAAGAGAAAAAGCAGCAGATCGAAAGAGTACACACCTTCCAGGCGGCCTTTCCCGAAGAACGCGACCGTGCGCTCTGTTCGCTCAAGGAGATCGCGCTACAGGGAAAGAACATTTTTGAAGAGCTGATGGAAACCGTTAAGGTTGCGAGCCTCGGAGACATCAGCGCGGCGCTGTATCAGGTGGGTGGCAGCTACCGGCGCAACGTCTGAGAGGGCGGCAAAGGCGCAGAACAGCGAGGCGAGGCGGCGAGGGCCCGAAGGCCCTCGTCTCACTCAAGAACGTGAATCGAACCGGGAACCGGTGGGCGCTTCATTGGCCATCAGATCGCCATAAGGGCTGCGCAACAAAAGCAGGCGTTGCACATCTTCCAGGCTCATGACCAGCTTTAACCGGTCTTCTATGGATACTTCACTGGGCCGGAGCACCAGTTTTTCCGGATCGATTCGGCGTTTCGTGTCTTCGGCAACTCGCGTCGACGTCTCTGTACGTGCCGGGGCGGGCGTCGGTTCGACGCGCGGTTCCGCCTCCCGTCCAATGCGGACCGGGCCCGGGGTTGTGGCGCCGGCATTCAGTGCCACAACCGGAGGCGGAGGGCTGAGGGCCCTTTCTGTGACTCCGTTCACAGCCATGGGTTTAAACCTCCGTGTTCTCTATTCATTTCGGAGGTCTGCCCTACCCTTTTAATCAAAAAACCGGGGAATTCAACCCGGAAATTCCAAAAATTGGTTCAGTTTCTGGTCCCCGCCTGCCGATAGAACAGGTTTATGGACGGGCGAACCCGCCGGGCTGCGATGCGCACCGGAATCTGCATGGCCCTCATCTGGGCCCTGAGCGCCCCGGCTGCCGTTTTCGGTCAGGAAACGGCCCCAACTGACGATTCGAGCGGCGCGGACTCCGAGGGCTGGGCCGAATCCTGGCTGGACGATTTTGAGTTTTTTGGACTGATTCGCATCCGTCCGGAACTCCATTCCAACGCCGACTTCACTTCCAGCACCAACGATCACGCCGATTACGTGGGCCAGAAGGCGCGCTTTGGCTTTGAGAAGTCGTTTCGGACCTACTACACCCTGAGGGTCAGCGTCCAGGACAGCCGGGTCTGGGGTGGAGCCCCGGGATCTGATTCCGGAGCCTCCACCGCGAACGCGGATTCCAACGATTCTCTGGACCTGGATGAAGCCTGGCTTGGCTGGCAGGGCTCGGGCGCGTTTTCGGTCCGGCTGGGCCGCCAGCACCTGCAGTTCGGAGACAGCCGCCTGGTCAGCGCTTCGGATTGGAGCAACGTCGGACGCAGTTTCGACGCACTTCGATTGAGTGCGACGACATCGTTCTGGCAGGGAGACCTCTGGGGGGCAGTTCTGGCCGAAGAGGACTCCGACTTCGGCGCCAACAACACGGGCGTGGGAAACGCAAACCCCTCGGGCGTTAGTCTCAGCTGCAACGACAGCGGAACGAGCTGTACTGTCAGTGCCAGCACACCGCGTGAAATCGACGACGCCTATTTCGCGGGTTTTCATAACAGCTTCTTTTGGGGCGCCCACCTACTGACCGATTTGTACTATCTCGGTGTGTACCGAAAGTACATCCAGAGCAGCACTCCCACCTACACGATTCCCGGGGCCGAAATTACGACCGAAGACCGCAGCCGGCAGCGGGACAATCTGCATACGGCCGGATTGCGCCTGACCAACCGAACCGAAAACGGCCGTGCGGTCATCCCCTTCGACTGGACCGCGGAGGCTGCCTGGCAAACCGGCACCACCGGCCGGGAACGCGACGCCAGCTGGGATTATCTGGGACAGTCCGTGATCCTGGCCGGCATTGACGGAGTGCCGCTGAACAACGCCGACGGCAGCCAGCGAACGGCGCGCGTCTACAAAGAAAAGGAGGTCTACCGCGCCTGGGCAGCGGCGGCGGACATCGGGCTCAGTCTTTTTGAGCGCGCGCTTCGGATTGGCGCGGAGGGAGCGGTTGGGAGCGGCGACCCCAATCGAAACGATGGCACGTACGCCACATTCACCGGTCTCTTCGGTAGCGCTCACGAACACCTCGGTCAGGCGGACCTCATCAGCTGGCAGAATGTGCGTGCCGGTTCGGTAAATCTAACCCTGCGAAGCGACGATTGGGGCATGTTGCGCCTGTCTTACTGGGAATTCTATAAACACCGCCGACAGGACGCCTGGTACGCCGCCAACGGGAGCGCCCTCAGCGGACTTTCAACGGAATCGAGCGCGAACGCACGCTACACGACTCAGACGGCTTCGGACGGCACCGTCAGCACGCCCGTCGCGCAATTGGGACGTATGCTCTATCGCGAATACGACATTCTCTACGTTCTCAGCTTCGACAACGTGGTACTCGCGGCCGGCTACAGCTTCATGCTCGGAGGCGACGCTTTGCGAAATGAGATCGATGGCGTGTACGAGAATCCAGCCACCCGCCGCCCGCGTTTTGAACCCCGGTCAGACTTCGCCTTTCTTTCCTTTCAGTATTCCTTCTGATTCAGCCTGCCGCGCTTTTCAGTCATTCTGCGGGTTTCAGCATGAAGTTTGTGCTGCCCATCTCTTTGCCGTTCACGATGATGTACAAAGCGTGACGACCGGTATAGTAGCGCCGGGTCGTAATCGGGCGGAAGCTGTGAGCTTTCTTGAAGTTGCGTTTCCGTTCCGAAAACTCGCCTTCCCAAATCTGAAAAACCTTACGGGATTCCTGACCCCGGGCCGTACGAAACCCGATCGCGTATTCCAGTCGCAAGCGACTCCCTTCCCCGCCCGCGCTGATCAAGAAAGAAAGTTTGATCGATTGTCCGACCAGGACACTGCGCGGACGGACCCGAAGTTCTGTTAGCTTGACTCCGACCGGCGGACCCACCCCCACAATGGCAAGCGCCCTCGGGTCTCCGGCTTTGAGCAGGGTACGCAGCCCGTGTTTGATCAAGCGTCTTCGCTCTTCTGATGCGCCCCGCGACCACCGACCGGCCAGCTTGAGCGCCAACTCCGGGTGGTCCTTACAAATATCGTTCAGATTGTTTGCGACACTGCGCCGCACGTATTCGGACGGGTCATCCTTCAGGGCTTCGAGGATGGGAACGACCGCGGCCGGATCTTCAAGCAGGACCGGAACCCGCGTCGCCCAGGGCAACCTCGCGCGGCTACCTTCGCTGGCCAGGCGACGCACGTGCTCCGATTCATGGGTGGTCCAAGCCTGCATACGCTTCAGCATGCCCTCTGGATCTCTGGCAATAAACGCCCGGACCGCAAATTCGGCCGAGGATAGGCGTGTGAACTCCAGCAATGCGTCCAGCGACGGGTCCGGATGGGAGAGGCCGTGACGTTCCACGAAGTCCGCAAACACCAGGTGTGCAAGCCCGGTAAACTGATCGTGAACTGCCCGCAGCTTCCGCAATTGTTGCAGGTAGTTGCCCGGCAAAAACACGGCGAGCTGATCTGCAATGCGATGCATACGATCTTTCAGTTCCCGCTCTGTCCAGCCGCGCAGGCAGGCACGGGCGAAAGCGTCCCGGTCAAAGGCCGGGGTTGTGGCCTTGAGGGCCTGCCCGAGCGCCCGCACAAAGGGGCGAGAAAATTCCTCTTTCAGCAAAGCGGCCACCCGACCCGCATCGCCAGAAGCCGGGCATCGGTCAAGTCCCGGACGGGCGCTCGCTTCAGAGCCTGTGAGTCAATTCCCAGGCGAAGTAAAGGCCCGGCTGCGGATGCACCGTGGGAAAGAAACTCCCGCTGGCGTCCCGAAAACCAGGATCGTAGATGGTCTGATCCAGCAGATTGAAGACCTTGAAATTGATGTCCATACCCGAAAGCGGCCAATCGGCCAGGCCCACCAGAAGATTCACGAGCAGGTAACCTGGCGTAGTCGGCTCCGGATTGGTCGCGATGTTAGCCCTTTCGCCCACCCAGTTGGCGCGCAGGTCAAAGCGGAAATGGTCGAACAGCATGAGGTTTGCGCCCAGGTTGAGTTTGTGCGTGGCCACGCGGGGCATACGGCCGTGATAACTTCCGCAGACCTCTTCAATCTGCCCCAGGTTTGCAGACTGCAGCAGGCTGCGGCACACGGTTACACCTTCGATTACGACCGTACCCGGGGCGCGCCCATCATGGGCAAGCAGCCCCGGATCCCGCACGTCAAAGAGGATTGCATGCTGGTAGGAGTACCCAACATAGAAACGCAGGGGCTCCAGCGGGTGGGCTTCCATGGTGAAATCGAAGCCATCAACCTGGGCTTTGCCGGCATTCTGGAAACGACTCAGGTTGTCGTTGGCCTTACGGCCCGGACGATGTATGCCCGTGCCGGCCAGAAAGATAATATCGCGCACGTAATTGTGGAACAGCGCCAGGTCGGTCTTGATCTCGGGCAGGGGCAGGAATGTAAGTCCGGCTTCCGTGGTTCGGATGCGTTCGGGTTCGAGGTTGCCGTTTGTGACCCGGCTCGTGGAAACGGAGTAAGACTCACGCACGGTGGGCACTCGAAAGGCTTCTCCATAGAGCAGGCGTGCTCGCCATCGCTCTCCCGGGTTGAAGACGATGCCCGCCCGGGGATTGGAGGCGGAAAAGCGACGCCGGGTCGGCTCGTGCGAAAAGTACAGACCACTCGGCGATTCCAGCTGACATCCCTGCAGTGCGGCGCTCGTTTCGCTTACGAAAGAGGCGTTGGCTCCACCCCCGGGTAAGACGGGTTCGTTGGTGCCGCAGAATTGCGGCGCATCGGAGCCACTGATCTCAAAGGCGTCGTAGCGGTAACCCAGCACGAGGCCGACTCCAGAAAACGCCCGCCAGTTGTGTTCCAGGTAGCCGGCGCGGTTGGTGATGCGAAACTTGTTTCGGGGGTCCAGGTCCGGAGCGAGCGGCAGGCCCATGAGTTCAACACCGAAACGATTGTCGTAGCTCTGGCGGCGCGTGTTGTAGTTCCAGGCGTATTGGTCCACGTAGCTCAGACCAAAAGTCGTCTCCATGTATCTCGTCCAACGGACCGTGAGGGGGTTATCGACGGCTATTTCCCGGTCCGGCCTCCGATAGCGGGTGATGCGCACGGGCCCCAACAGGTCCCCGAAGGTCAGGTAATCCGCGTCGGTTCCGTCGGTAATGCTCGTGTCGCGGTAGCTGATCGTAAGCTCTTCGTGCAGCCGATCCCCGATGTCGGTCTTCAGGCGTCCGTAGTAGGTGCGCGTGTCGGCATTCCAGAAAGCGAAATTGGAATCATCAACGTATGCAGCGCCGGTCGCGAACGTTCCCTGGCCGCTATGATCGCGTACGTGTCGGGCTCCCAATGAGAAGATGCCATAGGAGATCTTGAGGTCGGCCGCATAGTTGTTGTCCAGCCCGGACGCGGCGTAGCTGTCGGTCCAGTAATACATGGAGCGCGCCGGGCGTACGTCGCTTTGGTCATTTACGCGCTGCCCCGCCGTATCAATCCAGTGTCCCGAAGCAATAATATCCAGGGAATGCTCGCCCAGATCAATGGCCCGACCAACGGTTGCGTAGGCGTTGGGCGCAGGACGACCAAAAGGCGGCTCATAGTACAGGCTGCCAAAGCCGTACTCCAGATAGTTGGCAACATCGGCCCCGTCCTTTGTAATGATGTTGATGACTCCGCTGAACGCGTTGGCGCCGTAGAGACTGGACGCCGGCCCATACAGGATCTCCACCCGCCGCACATTGTGCAGGCTGTACTTGTGCTTTATATACGCGTTTCCCTGAGAGATGTTGTTATCCGGTACGCCATCCACCAGAACGATCGTGCGAATCGTTTCTGGAGCATCCAGCCCACGCTGGTTGAAGGTTGTTCCATAAAGGCCCTGAAAGAATATCAGGTCAAAGCCGGGTTGATCGCGTAACAGGTCTTCCAGGTAACGGTAGCCATGACGTCGGATGTCTGCTTCGCTTATGACCCGGATTGTGGCCGGGATTTCTGCCGTCTGGCGAACCGTGCGACTGCCGACGCTCACCCGTTCTTCCCCCAGAATCTGAAAGACTTCCGAAGGCCCACCGGCTTCGGAGGCGGCAAGTCGAAAGGTGCCCGACCGGCCCGGCCCGGTGCCGAGCAAAAACTCATCCACGTTCTCCCGTCTTAACCTCAGATTTGGATTGGACAGCAAACGAAAGATCAACTCATCCGCAAAGATCGAGACGGTCTCCGCATCCGAAAGCAGCTCCACGCCCACGCTGGCATCGTACTCACGAATACGCGCGAAATCCTCGCCATAGGTAAGTGCATCGAACAAACGGCCCTCGCCATCGAACAGAAGTCCGTGCAGGATCAGGGCCCCGGCCCGACGCTCGTAGTACACCTGGATACTGAGGTCGGACTCGCCTTTATTCGCGGCACGGTCCAGACGCGATTCCCGAAGCAGGCGCTCCGTAACCGCTTGAGACAGGCGGTCTTCCACAGCTGCGTCGCGGGGCGTGGCGTGGGGACGGACTTCCTCGATGTAGGCGCGCCGGACCGAGAGTTCCTGAGCCGGCCCTTCTTCCGGCACAAGCACCGCGATGATAGCGAGGGCTAGAAAAAAGCCGGTTCGGTTCAGGGGCAGCGGACTCATAGAGGCTCGCCGAACCTGCGCCCGGCGGACCGAGTATGCACGACGGCCGGACGTTCGCAAAGCAGGAAAAATTGCGGGGCGGGTTATGGTGCGGTTACACGCAGGGCCCGCACCACCAGGCCCGTTCCGGCCTCTTCCCGCAAGAGACCAAATACTTCGATCGGGCCCTCTTCGGGAACCTGATCCAGCGCCTGCTCGGAACGCCGGGCGTCATCGACGCTGTAAAGCACGATCACGCGGCGGTCTGGAACCGGTCCGGCTTCGGGTCCCGGACGAAAGTCAAAACGCAAGACGCCCTCGCTACGAGTTGCATTCTCCGCCGTGCCGGTCCAGAGCACCTGGGCCCCCCGATACAGGTAAGGCTCCTCAACCAGTTCGCGCACGGAGATCGGGTCGCGAAAATCAGAGTACGGGGCCGTCGGTATGGAATCGCGCAGGAGGCGGGCGCGCTCTTTAATTTCGAAACTTGCGTTGGAGAGTTCCAGCCGACCCAGAAGAAACCGGGCCTGGTTTACGAGTCCTGCTCCGATCTTCTCGCGGGCATTGCGGTAATCGTCGAGGGCAGCCTCCCGGTCAGGATACGTGAAACGCGGCGGCTCATCTTCAAAGCGATCGGGATCGGTTACCGTGCCACCGCTGGGCGCCCTGGGAAGTTCTTCCAGCAGTCCGGCATAGGGATCGGGACGAAGCAGCTCCAAAAGGCGGGTACCCAAAAAGACGGCGCCCAGGCCCGCAAGGCCCAGCAAAATCAGCACGAGAACCAGACGACGGTAGGCATCCCGAATCCGGGGCCGTTTTGTGCGGCGCGGTTTTTCGGGTGCGGATGCGACATCCAGAGGGGCCAGAGGAACGTAGCGAGTAAAATTGGATGGGTCGCGCACCTCTCGCAGCACCTCGGCTTCGCCCCGCTTCAGGCGTTCGATGAGTTCATCGGCAAAGGTTTCGCCGGGATCGGCCTGCACGATGCGCGTCCAGCTGAGCAACGCCCGATCCAGACGGCGGCGGTGGATCTCGACGTAACCGGTGAGGTACATGTGAGAGGCGTCGAAATCACTCGCCCGTCCGTGTTCCGATACCCATTCCTCGGCCTGCAAAACGTGTCCCAGGCCAAACAGAGCACAGGCGCCGGCGTAAAGAACGCGGGCCGGCGTACGTTCCCGCAAAGTCTGCCGGATGCCCGCGGCGCGGTCGTAGGCGTCGTTGTAGCGCCCTTCAAAAAGGGCCCGGCGCAAATACGCCAGGTCGTTGCCTGTTGCCACCGTCTCACTCATGGGCGCCGAATCGCTCGGCCTGTTCGCTCCAGGCCTGCTGGAATTGTTCTTCCGAAACGTCCTGTCCAAAAATGGGTCGGCCCCGCCTTTCCAGCAACACGAACTTCGGCACACCGGCGACGGTCTTCTTGTCAAAGCGCATGTGTTCGAGCAACTCAGCCGCGCTCAGCCCGGCCGTATCCCGCGGCAAGGCGAAGGACTCCATGGCAGCCAACAAATCTTCCGTCTCGCCCGGAGGCAGGCCCAGGACATCCCGCGAAAGCAAGAGCATTGTGGCCAGGCCGCGACTGACCGCCGCCCCGTGCGAGAAGCGGCGATGGGCCGTGGCCGACTCGATTGCATGCGCGGTGGTGTGCCCCAGGTTCAGAACTGCGCGCAGGCCGTTCTCACGAACGTCCTGCTCGACGACCCCTGCTTTGACGGCTACCGAATCGAGCACGGCGGCCCGCAGTTCCGGTGAATCCGCGGTGCGCAGCCTCCCGACCGAAGCACGAAGATTGGTCAGCACGCGCCCGCTTTCTTCGATCAATCCGTGCTTGAACATCTCTGCCAGTCCACAAATCCACTCGGACTCGGGGAGGCTCGCAAGCAAACTCTGATTGAAGTACACAAAGACCGGCTGGTAAAAGGCCCCGACCATGTTCTTTCCGCCGTCCACGTTTACGGCGACCTTGCCTCCCACGCTCGAATCTACAGCCGCAAGCAGCGTGGTTGGCAATTGGGCAAAACGCACGCCGCGCAGGATTGTCGCGGCAACAAATCCGGCCAGGTCCCCGACTACTCCGCCCCCCAGCGCCAGGATGAGCGAATTGCGATCAATGCCGGCCCGGATCAACTGGTTAAAGATCGGACCCAGGACATTAATATGTTTGGCCGCTTCCCCCTGGCCGATCCGCACGATCCGCTCGGGCGGTAGAGCCAGTCCGCTGCCTTTCAAGAAGGAATCTTCGATGGATTCCAGACCCAGCTGCGTAATCAAAAATACCGAAGAGGCTTTGCACCTGCTGATTGTGCCGGCACTTAAAAGCCGGTTCCAACCGGTGGAAACTTCGAACTCATAGGGCGCCGCGCCCGGCGGTGCCAGAGTCAACGTGCTGACTCCAGCCTCACTCACTGGGTTTCTCCCGGACGCCGGTGTCACGGCCGGCTTTGAATGTGGACAGCGCCTTCGCGGCCGCTTCCTGTTCGGCTCGCTTTCGGGAGCGGCCAACGCCGCGCGCCAGCTCGCGGCCTTCGATGCTGACACGGACCACAAACTCGCGACGATGGTCCGGGCCACTCTCCGAAATCAATTCGTAATCCGGCAGACTGTGAAACAGTTTTTGGGTGCGTTCCTGTAGTATGGATTTCGGGTCGGCGGCGATCGCCGGATCGTCCAGCTCTTCCATGGGACCGGACAGGTGGGCAAGAACGAATTCGCGCACGGCCTTCAAGCCGCGATCGAGATAGATGGCAGCCAGCAACGCCTCAAAAGCGTCGGCCAGATTGGAAGGCCGACGGCGCCCGCCACTGCCCTCTTCACCACGCCCGAGACGCAACACGGCCCCGAGTCCCAGCTTGAGGGCAATCTCTGCCAGACTGTCCTCGGAAACCGCCACGGATTTGATGCGTGCGAGACGACCCTCTCCGTAACCGGGATACCTCTGAAACAGATGCTCATTGACAACCAGACCGAGCACGGAGTCGCCCAAATATTCAAGCCGTTGGTTGTCGCGGTAGCCTTCGGCTTTGCGCTCGTTGGCAAAGGAGGGATGAGTCAGAGCCTGATCGAGCAGAGCAAGATCCCGCAGGTTTAAGGACAGGCGCCGCATGAACACGCGCAGCTCCTTTGAGCGTTCAGCGTCTACGATGCTCGTCACGCGCTTTCGGCCTGACCTTTCGGACTCTGGCTCGCGGCGCGGCACTGGCTTTACGTAAAGTCCCCTGGGGGGAAATAGGCTCTCAGTTGGTGATGGGGGGCCGGCGACAGCCGGCGGAGGGGAAAACGAAACTCTGGCAGCCGCCCGATCGCGTTTGCGACCGTTCGACCGCCAGAGAAGTCCTCAGGATGAGTGCTCGTCGATGTACTTAGAAACGTCACCAACTGTCTGAATTTTTTCAGCATCTTCATCAGAGATTTCGATGCCAAACTCTTCCTCCAGAGCCATAACCAGCTCGACGGTGTCGAGTGAGTCTGCTCCGAGATCGTCGATAAAGTGCGCTTCCGGAGTCACTTCGGACTCATCCACGCCCAACTGCTCAACGATGATGGACTTTACTTTTTCAAAATCAGCCATAGTATTTCTCCAATCCGTAGAAGTGAGAGAGTATTGATGTAGTGCACGATTGTCTCGGCACGACTGGCGCAACCTGTCCAGGCAGTCTTTACGACGCAAGTGGAAAAAAGGAAAAAAAACGCGGGGCCGTTTTTTTTCGGCCCGGGGCCCCGGCCGCACCCGGGGCCGCTTCCCGGGCTCAGCGGGAGGTCGAAAAAGCACCCCGACCCGTATTTTTATTGAAGCGAAGCAATCCGATCCTTATAACAATGCCTGCCATGGGCGGGCAAACGGCTTAGGCCTGCAGGTCACCCCTATGGGGGCCACGGGCCGGGGGTTTTATGATCCGGGAACGAATTGGATTCAAGAATGCGCATTCGCTCATATTTCGGGCGGAGCTGGATGAACTCCTGCAGAGGTCCGACGACCGCGACTCGCTTCAGGAACGCGCCCATGAATGGAAAGAGCAGTCCATTGGGGCCGTCTTCCTGCTGGCCACCGAGGAGACGGCCGAGGATAGCGCGCGGCTGCGCTCCATTCGGGAGGCTCTGGAATCCGAAGGCCTGGGCCGGGTCGAGACGGTACCCTTTCCTCTCGCCAGCGAGGGAGACTTTGAGGAGGTGCGTCGGGTTTGCCGCCGCATCCAACACCTGGTAAAAGAACAGGACTGTCTTTTTCTTTCTCAGAAAGATCACGAAGCCGAAACGGAGCTTTTCGCTTCGATGTTTATGCTTACGCTCAAGTCGATGCGTTCGATCGACCCGGAGTACGCGATCCGCTATGTAACCGGGCGCAAGGCGGCCGGGTCGGACGACGACACGGTTCATCGTTTTAAGAGTTTTCTGGATCCCAACTATTCCGTGCCGGAGACCAGCGCGTCGGACCTCGGCCGCAGCGTGGACGAGGCGATCGTGGCCAGCGAGACCCGTCCCCCCGCCGCACCGGACGGAAACGGCAAACATGCGGCGACGGTCGTGGCCAAACCGGTCAGTGCGGCCACGGTGGCCAGGGAAGCCAGCGAGGTCGGGGCCACTCCGGCGGTAGCTCAGAGAAGTCCGGTACCCTCGGAAGCGCCGCCACCGCTCGAAGACTTCAAACAATCGCGGGTAAACATCCGCGTGAAACTGCTGGGAATCATTACGGGCATTATCATCGCTTCGCTCGTAACGATGATCTTTCTGGCTTCGGGTTTCTTCCGGGAGGACTCCGTCACGCGCATTCAGGAGAACAACCTGAACACAGCGCAGATTATCAGTCAGCGGGTTGAAGCGGAGCTGCAGAACATCGGCTACAAATCCGCGCTGACCGCGCTGACTCTGGATCAGGGGGTGCTTACCGCCGACAAGACCGCGCTTTTTACGCGGGTCTTTTTCCAGAATAACAAAGATTTTATTTACCTGGGCGTCGCCGATCGAGCCGGAGATCAACTGGCCTTCCGACGCGACCTTTACAACCCGGATACCATGGAAAGCTACGGATTAACGCGCGAAAACATACGCGAACTCCACGAGTCCAATCGCGAAGCGTTCCTGGCTTCCTTCAACGGGGCGTACGTCGTTCACAACGCGTCTCAGGGAGAGATCCCGCTGATCGGAATCAGTCTGCCGCTTGGCGACGTTACGCGCAATTCAATCATCGTTGTGTACCTGGAACCGGCCGGTTTCTTGAAGACCTTTTCTCTGGGCGGCATCCGAACGGTTTTCATGGTTGATGATCAGGGCGACATCATCGCCCATCCGGAGTCCGCCATCGTACTTGCCCGGCAGAACATGCTCGATGTGCCCATCGTGAGCCAGATGCTCGAAGCGACCCAGGACAACGGGCTTTCCAGCTACGAGCACGATGACGTGGCCTATATGGGTTCGTACCAGAAGCTGGCCCTCGGCGGACTGGGCATCGTTTCGACCGTGCCTCAGGATCAGGCGCTTGCGGCGGTGCAGAAGATCGCCGTTACGAACCTTCTGATTTTAGGAATCGTCATTGTTGTGGCCTTTCTGATTGTGTACTTCTTCTCAAAAACCATCACGGTTCCGATTCTGGACCTGGTCGGGGCCACACGAAAAATCGAACAGGGTGATTACAGCGTCAATATTGCGCCTACCACCCGGGATGAGATCGGTCGCCTGACGCACTCCTTTGCTTCCATGGCCGGAGGCCTCGCCGAACGCGAACGCATCAAAGACGCCATGGTCAAGTTTGTCAACAAGCAGGTCGCGGAATTGGCCCTGAAGGGCGAAATCAAGCTCGGTGGTGAAGAGAAAGAAGTGGCCGTATTCTTTTCTGACCTGCGCGGCTTTACGGCCATGTCCGAGGGCATGACTCCGGAAGAAGTGGTCGGTTATCTGAACGAATACTTCACCGGGATGGTGGATTGCGTAAACAAGACACACGGGATTGTCGACAAGTTCATCGGCGACGCGGTGATGGCCCACTGGGGCGCCTTCGGTTCGGTCGGAAACGACACCGAAAACGCCATCAACGGGGCGCTGATGATGCGTCGTTCCATTATCGAATTCAACGAACGCGGAGCCGGCGAGCGACCTTTCGCGAAAATGGGCTGCGGCATCAACACCGGTCCCGTGGTTTCCGGCCAGATCGGGTCCGAAGAGCGCTTTGAATTTACCGTGATCGGCGACGCTGTAAACCTGGCGTCGCGCATCGAGGCTTTGAACAAACCCTTCGGTACCGACGTTTTGATCTCCCAGGATTCCTATGATAAGGTGAAGGACATCTTCAAGGTGGAGGCCATGCCTTCCATCAAGGTAAAGGGAAAGACCGAGCCCCAGGTGATCTACGCCGTGATTGGCCGTTTCGACGATCCGGACTGCCCCGAAAACATGGACCAGGTGCGCGAAATGCTGGGTATCGAGTTCGATCGCACAAAGACGGTCGATCCCGACGCCAAAGAGGAAAAATTCCAGGTCATCGAAGGCTGAACCCGACTCGCGGTCGGACAGTCCAACCCCATACTATATGAGGGAATTCGTTCGGAATCTGCGCATCACGCGCTTCGACTACTACGTGGCCGCCGGCTGTGCCGGTCTGGTCTTGTTTTTCTCGGTCGCCCTCTATCTGCATATGACCCGGCGGGTCGAAGCCTCCGGAGAGCAGATCGGCATCATTCGCTTTCGTCGCAATACCGCCCAGCGCAAGTATTCCAGCCAGGTGATCTGGGAGCCGCTGGACATGGAGGCGCCACTTTACAATCGCGACAGCATCCGAACGGGCGAGCTCTCCCTGGCCGAAATTATTCTGAACGACGGAACACGCATCGAACTCGATGAAAACAGCATGGTTGTGCTGAACCTGGGTGACGAGGCTCTGGACATCAACTTCGAGTACGGCTCCATCAACGCCCGCCGCGAGGAAGGGGAAACCGGGGGTGAGACGGCCCTTAACATCCGATCGCAGGACCAGACGATCACTGTCGGTGCGGCCGGCGGCTCTGACATTCAACTCAATCGGTCTGAAGGCGAAGGCCTCGACGTGCTCGTAAATCGTGGAGAGGCCAGCGTGGCCACTTCCGGCGGCGAGGCCCGCACCATCGGCCAGGATGAACGCGCCACTCTGTCTGACGAAGGCATCCAGGTGCAACAGGTTACGCTGCGACCGATCGGCCCCGCCAACGGGCAGCGTTTCTTTCCCGAGGGCGCCCAGACCAACGTGCGGTTCTCGTGGCAGCCAACCCAGGGCGATCGCCAATTGACGTTTCAATTGAGTCGGCGGCGTGACTTTTCGGACCTGGTGATGAGCCGCACTCTGGCGGCCAGTTCCGTTGATGCCAGCCTGGGCGATGGCGACTATTACTGGAGATTGACGGCCCAGAATCCCCAGACCGGCGCCACCGAAGAAAGCGAGGTCCGTAAGATATCGGTCATAAACAACGCGCCAATACGGCTCTTCACTCCATCCAACGGCCAGGCATTTCAGTACACCACGGAAGCGCCCTTCGTGAATTTCTCCTGGAGTGAGAATTCGCTCGCGGACACCTATACACTGGAAGTCGCAACGGATCCGGGCTTTCGCGATGTCGTGCAAAGCCGGGAGGTGCGCGCGCAGGGAACCGCGATTCGTCTCGGAGGGGGCGATTACTTCTGGCGGGTGCGTTCCCGGGCCACCATAGAAGGCGGCGCCACTTCCAGTGAGCCGTTCCGGCTACGCGTGACCCAACGCGATGAAATACCAGCCCCGGCCCCGCGACATCCGACCGATGGCACCCGCATTTCCAGCGTGTACTTCGAACGCGAAGGCGTAAACTTCAACTGGGAACGGTCGAATGAGATCGAAACGGTTACACTGGAGATCGCAAGCGACGCCAATTTCCAGAATACGATTGTGACCGCCCAGAGCCGCGGCAACTTCACGAGCGTGCGCAACAATCTGCCCCTGGGCACGTACTTCTGGCGGCTGCGCGGAACGGATAGCTCCGGCACGCTCACCGCCTATTCTGCCACGGCCCGTTTCGAGGTCGGCGAAACCGAACGATTGCGTCTCTCCTCGCCCGGCCCGGGTGCGAGTATAGATCAATTGAGCATGCAAAACGAGGGTCTGGCCCTCAGCTGGTCCCGACCGGACCTTTTCGGAACTTTCGAAGTGCTGGTGAGCAACAACGAATCCTTCCAGCCCCTGATTCGCAGCGAACGCGTTACAGGTCTCAGCACGCGCATGCGTGGCCTTCCCAATGGTACCTACTACTGGAAAGTGCGCTTGATCGGCAATCAGAACAACACGCTGACCGAAAGTGAGCCCCGTTCGTTTCTGGTGACCGATGCGTTCTTGCCACCGACCCAGCAGTACCCGGTCGCGAACGCCCAGGTGGACATGAGCGCCCGAAATTCCCTGCCCTTCCGCTGGACGCGGTCGGCAGCCGACGCCGAATACGAATTGCGCCTGGCGCGCGCCGGAGGCGGCCTGGTCTTCGAAACGACGACCCGCGCTACGGAATTCGCTTTCGACGATCTGGGGCGCCTGAATGAAGGTGGGTTTACCTGGGCGGTCCGGGCCTGTCGTAACCGCGACGGCCGACGCGAATGCACTCCTTATGCAACTCAGGCCTTTGGCATTATTCTGAATGAAAGCCTGCCGCCCCCCGAGGTAACCTCCCCCGAAGAACAATTCGTTATTGAGGAAGAACAGTGAGCGGTCGTATCGTCCGTGCCCCCTCTGGATGGCGGCCATTGATTTTCGCGGTCGCCTTTTTGCTCTTGCCGGGACTTCTGGGGGCGCAGGAGGACGCGCGCACGCTGACGATCAACTGGCGGGCCGTTCCCGGTGCGAGCGGCTATCTGGTCCAGATCAAAAACGAAAGTGACGAGGTCTTGATCGAAGAGCGGGTCCGGGCTACCAGCTACAGCTTTCAGCTTCCGCCGGGAAATTATTTTCACCGACTGGCGGCCCTGAATCGCTTCGACACCCCCGGCCCATTTTCCGCCTGGCAACCTCTGCGCATTCGGGAGGCGCGTGAACCGAACGTGGCCGCGTTGAGACCCGAGGAGCCCAACGCCGAGCTACCCGGTGTAACACGGGTGATTGTAAGCGGCGACAACTTCGTCCAAAGCACGAAAGTCTTTCTCGTGTTGCCGGGACAATATCGCCAGGAGCTGGAAGTCGAGTTCATTGATGAACGTCATCTCGCGGTTCTGATCGCCAGTCGCATTGTGGCCGATGGGCAGTACGATCTGATCATCGAGAACCCACGTGGTCTTTCCACCCGTCGCGAAGAATCGGTTCGCATCCAGAACCAGGAAGTGATTATTCCGGAAGAACAACAGATTGCCGAAGAGCCCGAAACGCGAACCCCTGGAGACGCCACCTGGTCGACGCTTGTTCCCGGACTGCCTGCTTTGCAGCGCGGTGACCAAAACGCGGCCGTCGCCTGGATGGGAGTCTTTGGCGGTTTGCTCTTTTTTACCGGGGCCGAGTATCAGGCCGCGCGCATTGTGCGCGACGAGCAAAACCGCCGTTTCAACTACCGGTTTTATAATGAGCCGCCGCTGTTGATCTCGGCGCTCACGGTGCTGCAACCGGCCACAGGAACTCTGTTTCTGGGAGCGCTCGGAACCGAGCAGGAACGGATGCGGACCGAGAGCCAGTATCGGCGACACCAGGATCGCCAGGCGGTCCTGGGAAGCCTGGCAGCTGTAACCTGGCTTGCGCATTTCGCCTACGAGAACGGCGATCGCTTCCGCTGGAGCCATCTGGTGCCGGGACTGAGCTACTATCAGCGGGGTGATCCCGCACGCGGAACCGCCTGGCTTGTAGCAATGGGCGGCGTGGCTGCTGCCATTTCCCAGGAGAGTCAAAAAGCACAACAGCAATTGCAGGCTGTGCACCGCATCGAAAGAACCTACATCAGCAGCCCGCTCTTTCTGGCGCTGATTGCCACAAACCGAATCTCCCTGCCCTCGGATTTCCTGACGGCCGGCGTGTACTCCCACGCCGCCCTCCAGAGGGAACGACACAACTACGAAGGCGCCCGCCGCAGTACTTCCCAATTGGGCGCGGCCCTGAGCTTGCTGTACGTGTTGCAGATAGTGGACGCGACCTTTACGGAAGGTCAGCCCGTGGCTCCCCCGGCGGAAGCGAGCGCTCCATCCGCCCTCGACCGCCCCCTGTTCGACGAGCACATTGAAAATCTGACCTGGCGCATTCCCTTTTAGTCTTCCAGCGGACGGCGGATCTGGCGAACCACCTGAGCCTGGCCGCTGAAGTCTTCGCCGATCAGAAGATTCACCGTGACGTTTTCGCCGGAAATGATATCGCCACGTAGAATGTTTACGGTTACCGCTCCGGATTCAATATTGCCCTGCATCACATTGACCCATACACGCAGGGTGCGATCGCCACGGATATCGCCTACCAGATATTCTACGCTGGTGTTCCGACAATCGATCAGGTTACCCCGTACGTAAGAAAGCGTTCGGCCCCGAGCGCCCACCAGATCGCCTTCCTGAAACTCGACCACGGGCGGTTCGGTGCCGCCTCCGGGACAACCCGAAAAAAGCAAAGGCAAGGTCAGTAGCAACACGCGAAAGGGAGTCTTCACAGACCCAGAGTCCCAGATCCTTCGTCCGGGGCCAGCATTTTGGCTCCCGGCCTGGTCGTTCCGGAAGTCCGGGGCCGGCTGGGCGGTAGCTCGAAGTCCCGTCAGGCGTACTGCTTGATGTTCTCTTGAATTTGTCCGGAGATATCCTTACGGGCGAAGCTTTCGACAACGCGGATACCGTTCTTAAAAGCCTGAGCATTGGAGCTGCCGTGGCCGATTACACAGTCACCACTGACCCCGAGCAAAGGCGCGCCGCCGTATTCGCTGTAATCCATGCGACGACGAATCATCTGCAGGGTGGGCTTGAGCATGAAAGCCCCGGTGCGCCCTAAAGTGGTGGTTGCAATTTCGCGTTTCATGAGGTTGAAGATCGAACGCGCCAGCCCCTCGGTGGCCTTGAGCACGATGTTGCCGGTGAATCCATCGCAAACAACCACGTCTGCCGAACGGCCGCCGCCGTACAGATCCCGGCCCTCGACGTTGCCCACAAAGTTGTAAGGCAGGCGCGCAATGTCGCGGTGGGCGGCAAGCGTCGCAAAGTTGCCCTTCTTGCTCTCTTCCCCGTTGGACAGGATCGCAATTCTCGGATGGGGAACGTTCAAAATTTCGCGGGCGTAAGTCTCACCCATCACGGCAAATTGCACAAGCCAGGCGGCCTTGCAGTCCACGTTGGCGCCCGAATCAATCAGAACCGTGGCGCCGCCGTCCTCCCGCGGCAGGGCGGTCGCAATCGCGGGACGGTCAACGCCTTTGATGCGTCCCATTTCCAGCAGGGCTGCTCCCATGGTTGCGCCGGTATTGCCGGGCGAGAAAAAACCGACCGCCCGCTTCTCCTTTACCAGCCGGGCCGCGATCATGACCGAAGAGTTTTTCTTGTGACGCACCGCCCGGGCCGGGCTTTCGTACATGCCAATCACGGTGTCCGCGTGGACCACGTCGATGCTCGAGGCATCACAGGGAAAGCGAACCAGCAGATCGTAGATCGTGGGTTCGTCGCCCACCAGAATGACTTTGCAGCCGTGTTCTTTTACGGCTTGCACGGCCCCATGAACCGCCGTCTCGGGACCCAGGTCCCCGCTCATCACATCGACAGCCACCCACACGCTATACGGGTGCCCTTTGAACCGGAAGCCGGTAAAGTAGTATTTTTTTGGACCTTATCCCGCAGCGCTGGCTTTGGGGGGCAGAACGATGCGGTCTTTGTACCAGCCACATTCCGGGCAAACCCGATGGGACTTGATAAACGATCCGCAGTTCTTGCAGGGAACAAGAAACGGACGACCGATGGCATGATGGGCCCGGCGCTGCCGGGTTCTTTGTTTGGAACTTTTCCGCTTGGGTACGGCCATGACCCCGTCAGAGTTTCCAGGGGCCTCCAAAGAGCAAGCAGGAATCGATGCCGGGCTCTACTCATCTTGACACGCTCCCCACTCCCCTGGCCCTTGCTTTTTGCGCATCATGGATCTACTCACCGCAATCACAAACCTCGAAAGGGAGGCCCTGGATTCCATCGGCGTCTGCGATAGTAAAGTAGCGCTCGAAGAGCATTACCATCGCTTCCTGGGAAAGAAAGGCGAACTGACAGCCATTCTGCGTGGTCTGAAAGATCTGGCACCCGAAGCGCGCCGCCAGACCGGCGAGGAAGCAAATCGGGTGCGCGCAGCGATCGAAAGCGCCCACGCGAGGGCCCGGACGGAGCTCGAACGTCGTCTCATCGAAGAACGCCTGCAGGGTGAATCCTACGACGCCCTGCGTCCCCTGCCCGACCTGACCGGCCATCTCCATCCAATCACTTCCATGCAGATGGAAGTGGAGCAGATCTTTACCGGTATGGGATTTCAGATCATGGATGGCCCCGAGATTGAGACCGACGAAAACAACTTCGGCCGCCTGAACTTCTCGGACGACCATCCGGCCCGGGACATGCAGGACACCATCTGGACAACCGACGGGAATCTCCTGCGCACGCACACGTCCTCGGTTCAGGTCCGCGCCATGCGCCTTCTGCGTCCGCCTTTTCGAATCATAGCGCCTGGCCGCGTCTTCCGGTACGAAGAAACCGACGCCACCCATGAGAGCACTTTTCACCAGGTGGAAGGCATGCTGATCGATCGCGAGGTCTCTGTTGCCAACCTGATTCATGTGATGAAGACGTTCTTGTCCCGGGTCTTTGAACGTCCGATTGAGGTACGCTTGCGGCCTGGCTATTTCCCGTTCGTCGAACCGGGATTCGAGCTCGATATCAACCGAAATCTGGAAGGCGAAAGGCGATTCGAAGGCGATGCGGCCTGGCTTGAGCTACTGCCGTGCGGCCTGGTCCATCCGAACGTCCTGAGCGCCGGGGGCATCGATCCGAAGCAATGGTCGGGTTTTGCCTTCGGGCTGGGTCTGGATCGGCTGGTCATGATGAAATACGGCATTGAAGACATACGGCATATGTTTACCGGCAATCTGCGCTTTCTTTCTCAGTTTTGATTCGATTCGAGGCACGCATTGAAACTATCGATCGATTGGTTAAACGATTTCGTGAGTCTCGAGCAGGTGACCACCGAAGAGCTGGTTCATCGGCTTACCATGTCGACCTGCGAAGTGGAGGACGTGATCCAGGCTTTTTCTCACCTGACAATAGTCCGGGTCGCCCGAGTCGAGAAAGTCGAAAGACATCCCAACGCGGACCGGCTTTCGGTCTGCACCGTGAACGCGGGCCAGAAATCGCCGCTGTCTATCGTTTGCGGAGCGCCAAACGTTCAGGCCGGTATGCTGGTCCCGCTGGCGCCGATTGGTGCGCGCCTGCCGCGCGAAAACGATGTTCTGGAAATAAAACCGACGACCATCCGCGGCGTAGAGTCCCAGGGCATGCTCTGCTCGGCCGCCGAGCTGGGAACGGAAGAAATCACCGGCGCCGTCGACGGGCTTCTGGACCTGGCGGGCCTGGGCCCTGCGAAACCCGGCCAGGCCCTGAACGAACTCTTGCCCCTGAATGACACGATACTCGAAATCGACAACAAGTCGATTACGCATCGGCCCGACCTCTGGTGTCATCTGGGATTTGCACGGGAGATCGCGGCCATCTTCGGCCGGCCACTCAGCTTCGATCCGCTCGCGAAAACGGAAGCAGCTGCAACGGCACGACTATCGCGCCCGGCTCAGAAACTCAAGACCCCTCCCAAAAACCCGAAGCTAGCGGCCAAGAAAATCGAAATCGAAGATGGCGCCGCCGACGCCTATTACGGGGCTTGCCTGGCGGGCGTGCACATCGGACCTTCGCCGCTCTGGGTGCAGGCCCGCCTGCTGAACGTGGGCCAGAGACCCATTAACAATGTTGTCGACGCTTCCAACTATTTGATGTTTGAGATCGGGCAGCCGAATCACACCTTTGATTTGGAAGTGCTTTCGAAAGACACGATCAGTGTGTGCAAAAACCAGGGCCCTCATCGCCTCAGACGCTACACGACGCTCGATGGCGTAGACCGGGAGTTGCCCGAAGCGGCAATCCTGATCCGCGACGGGGATCGGAGCGGCCCGGTGCTGGCGCTCGGTGGCGTCATGGGTGGCCAGAGTTCCGGCGTACGCGAAAGTACGACCGGTCTTTTTCTGGAGTCGGCCACGTTTGCGCGCGAACACATCCGGCGTACGCTGTCGGCCACGGGGCTTCGCACGGATTCCGCGATTCGCTTTGAAAAAGGCCAGGACCCGGCAAAGGCCAAACCGGCCCTAGAACGTCTGGCCGCCTTGATCAGGGAAAGCTGCCCCGAAACGCGTCTCGGCAAGGTCACCGGCTCGAGCCCCCGGGGGCCGAAGAAGAACGCCATCTCGGTGTCGCTGGCCTTCCTGCGTTCCCGACTGGGCTTTGAGATCGGTGCGGCCGAAGTGAGCGACATACTGGGTCGCTTGAACTTCGAGGTCGCCAGGAGCGGCTCTGGCGACGCGGTGGTCTTTAAGCTCCGGGCGCCCACCTTTCGTAGCCGCCACGATGTCAGCATCCCGGAAGACATTGTCGAAGAACTGGGACGCATGTATGGGTACGACAACATCGAACCCAGGGCGCCCCTCGTGGCAGCGGACTCGATCCCCATCAACCGGGAAACCGATCTGCGCAATCGCCTCAAACGAAGCCTCGCTTCGGCGGGATTTACGGAAACGTATGGCTACAGTTTTGTTCCGGAAGCGGATAACGAACTGGCGGGCGTGGCCGGCGTCGCGCTGAAAAACCCGGTCTTTCAGGACCGCCCGCAGATGCGCGGGGCGCTCCTGCCGGGTTTATTGCGGCAGGCCGCTCTGAACCAGGACCGCTTCGATATCGTTTCCCTTTTTGAGCTGGGACGCACCTACCATGTGGGCCGGGCCTATGCGAAGGGCCTGACAACCACGTTGATGCAGAGCCTCGAAACGCCGGTCCTCGAGGAAAATCACCTGGCGATAGCGACGCTGCAGCCGAGGATACACGCCGTAAGTAAGGACGCGTCGCTGCTCGATCTTTTTCTGGATTTCCGCGCACGCCTCGAACAGATCCTGGTGCCGCTTTTGGGTCCTTTCGAATGGAAGCGACCCCCAAAGCAGTCTGTGTTCTTTCACCCGGGTTGCCATCTGGAACTGCTGGCCCCCGACGGAGTTTTACTCGGGGCCATTGGTCTTGCGCACCCGCTGGCCCTCAAGCATGTCGAACTGAAACGGGACTGCCTGCTGGCCGACCTGCACTTCGAGGCGTGCTTTACGGCCGCCGAAAAGCACCGCCGTTCCAGCGACTACCAGCCGCCTTCCATTTTTCCGGACTCCTACTTTGAGCTTTCGCTGCTGCTCAGTGATGATGCGGGGACCGAAGGTCCGGTTCAGATCGCGCACGGCTTGAAGATCGAAGAGCTGCGCCGCATGGAACTGCTCACAATCTACGCCGGGGATCCTATTCCGCCTGGCAAAAAGTCCGTCAGCTATCGGGTCACGTGCGGCTCGGAGAAAGGCACCCTCGGTAGCGAGCAAACGCAACGAATCATGGAGCGCGTCGTCAAAGCCCTGGGCGACGCCGGCTATCCCCTGCGGGCATAAAAAAAGGGCGGCTCGGAGGCCGCCCGGGTTTAAGCGCCGCTTTTTACAGCGGACTGGTTGGCGTAAAGGTCAGGCCTGAGCCTGTCCCCCACGTACTTTGTTGGATACGTTGGCCGCCGTGCTTTTGGCTTTGCCAGCCGCGTCAGCTGCTGCGCCCTGTACCTGAGCTGCGAAAGAGTTGGCCTGTTCGGCAACTGTTTGCGCCTTTTCCTTGATGAATGTTGCAAGCTCGTCAAGGCGAGTGTTCAGGTCATTGATGCGCTCTTCACCGACGACGCCGCGAACCTGTTCCAGCACCTGGCTGTAGTTCTTTTCGGCTTCGGCCAGAACACGATTGAAGTTCTGCTCCGCCTGGGTCTGAACGTCTTTTACACCTTTGATAGTGTTGTCCAGAACCTCACGGATCTTCTGAGCTGCTTCTGAGTTGTCAGAAGCGCCACGGCCTTTCAGATCTTCGAAGGTCTTCTCGACGGCTTTCAGAGCCGACTGGAAGTTTTCTTCGCCCATCTTGAAAAGACCAAGTCCGGCGTTCAGTATATCCTGCAGATTTTTCTCAAGCATCTTGTAACCTCGCTTTATGCGTTGCACCACTGTTTTGTGCGACGCACCATAACGCAAGCTTTTTTATGACAAAATGGCGAAAAAAAACCGGCCTGGTGTTCCGCCCAAAAGGGGCTTTACAGCGACATAAGCGCGGGTTGTTTGGCTGATTGCTATCGGGCGGGGGCGGTCCTGAAACTGCCACGGTCGGTGGGCCGGGAGTTCCGCGCACGGTGTCTGGTGGCCGGCAACGGTCGATGTCGCTATTCTTGTGCGAACCAGAGGCGCAGCCAACCGCCCGGCCAAATCTTGAAGGAGTACCCATGGACAAGGCGAAACTGGAAAAATACCGCAAAAGACTGCTGGAGGCCCGTGCTGACATTCTGCGGGAGCTGGAAGTCGAGAAGGAGTATTTTGTCTACAACGAGCAGGGTGACATCGTCGATGTGGCCGGTGGCATGATATCGAACGAGATCCTGACCCGCCTGTCCGATATGGACGTCGAAAAGCTGAACCTCATCGACAAGGCTCTGGAGAAAGTCGATGCGGGCACCTACGGCATCTGCGAGGGTACCCAGAAAAAGATCCCGGATGCGCGCCTCAATCAGATCCCCTGGGCGCGCTACACCACCGAATACGCGGAGCAACTCGAGCGGAGCAATCGCCGCTGAGCGCTCCGCTTTTCCTTTACAGATTATGTCCCCTCAGGTAGGCTTTCTTTATGCCGGCAAAAAGTACCCCCAACGCTAAGGGCGACAGCTCGAGCTACGGCACGCATTCCATTAAGATCCTGGAAGGTCTGGAAGCGGTGCGCAAGCGACCGGGCATGTATATCGGCACCCAGGATGCCACCGGTCTGCACAAGATGGTCTACGAAGTCGTCGACAACTCGGTCGACGAGCACATGGCCGGACACGCCCGAGCTGTTCAGGTTCGCATCCTGCCCGACAACATCATTGAAGTCCAGGACGACGGTCGCGGCATTCCGGTGGGTCTGCACCCCGACGCCAAAGTCAGCACGCTGGAAGTCGTAATGACCAAACTGCACGCGGGCGGTAAATTTGAAAAAGACGCCTACAAGATTTCAGGCGGTCTGCACGGCGTGGGCGTCTCGGTCGTAAATGCCCTTTCTGAGTGGCTGGAAGCGGAGGTACATCAGGAGGGCAAGATTCATTTCCAGGCGTACCGCAAAGGGGTGCCGGTCAAGCCAGTCGCCGTGAAAGGCAAAACCAAACACACCGGAACCGTGATCCGCTTTAAGCCGGACGGTTCGATTTTTACAACAACCGAATTCAAATATTCCGTAATCCGCCAGCGCCTCGAAGAAATGGCCTTCTTGAACCGCGGCTTGATCATGCGCCTTTCGGACGAGCGCAAGAAGCCCCACAAGCAGGAAGAATTTCTTTTTCAGGGCGGCATCCAGGAACTGATCGAGCGCATCGCGGCCCGTCGCCAGATGCTTCACAAACGCATCATCTACTTCGAAGGCGAACGCGAGGGCGTGACCGGCGAATTCGCCATGGCCTACACCGGCGCCCAGGCCGAACTCGTGTACTGCTTTACAAACGGCATCAACAACTCCCTCGGCGGCACTCATCTGGAGGGTTTTCGCACGGCCCTCACGCGCACTCTGAACGAGTACCTGAAAAAGGACGACGCGATCAAAAAGAAGTTGGGTGGCTCTTTGACCGGAGACGATGTTCGCGAAGGGCTGGTCTGCGTGATCAGCGTGAAGATTCCCGAGCCGCAGTTCAACTCCCAGACCAAAGAAAAACTGGTAAACGCCGAGGTCAAAGGCCAGGTTCAGCAGATTGTAAACGACAAGCTGTCTTTGTTTCTGGAAGAAAACCCGGGAGAGATCAAACCGATTCTCGAGAAGTGTATTCTTTCCCACCGCGCGCGGGAAGCCGCCCGAAAAGCGCGGGAAATGGTCACCAAACGCAAGGGCTTTTTGGAGGGCGGCGGTCTGCCCGGCAAACTCGCCGATTGTTCCGAAAAAGACCCTTCCAAATCAGAAATATTCATCGTGGAAGGGGATTCTGCCGGCGGCTCGGCCAAGCAGGGTCGCAACCGAAACTACCAGGCGATTCTACCACTCAAGGGCAAGATCTTAAACGTGCTCAAGGCGCGGGACGACGCCATTCTGAACAACGAAGAAATAAAGACCCTGGTCACCGCGCTGGGCGTCGGCTTCGGAACCGAGGGCTTTGAGATGGGCCGCCTGCGCTATCACCGCATCATCATCATGACCGACGCGGATGTGGATGGTTCGCACATTCGCACGCTACTGCTTACGTTCTTCTTTAAGAAGATGCGTCCGGTCGTGGACAATGGCTTTCTATATATTGCCCAACCTCCGCTCTATCTTCTGCGCGCCGGGAAAGTGCACGAGTATGCCTTCACCGAGCAGCAAAAAGAACGATTCATCAAGAAGCATGGCGAAGATAAGGCGACCATACAGCGCTACAAAGGGTTGGGTGAGATGAACCCCGAGCAACTCTGGGAAACCACCATGGACCCCGAGCGCAGAGTTATGTTGCAGGTCAATCCCCTGCATGAGGGCAGCCCCGAGCTTCTCGATGTGGATCGCACCTTCACAATTCTCATGGGTGATGACGTAGGGCCACGACGCGAGTTCATCGAGACCAACGCCCTTTCGGTCGCCAATCTGGACCTGTAAGCAAGCCCGAACGCTCCGGCGAAACGCCGGACTCCGCTGAAAAGCCCCACGTCGATGCCGACAACCGGCACCGCAAGTCGGTTCCCTCGTTTTGAGTAGCTTTCAGAATGGAGTCCGTGAAAGCTTGCCCGCGGTCAGGGGCCGGGCCACGTCCACCACGCGGCAGACTCGAGGCCCGGGGGAACTTCTGATCAGGGTGCATCATGATACAGGCAGTTGCTTCTACATTTTCCTGGCTCCTGGGGCGTCACATCTCAAGCGCTCTTCCGGAAAGAGAAGAGCGCCTTTTCAGAATTACGGCAAACGTTCAAGCTCTTGCCCTCCTTGCGGGCGCTCTGGGGTGGACGCTCCCTCAACCCGATGCGGCAATGCCGTTTTTTCATTTCCTGCATACCTTCTTCTTTGCTGAAATCGCGGTTTCGTGGCTCCTCTTGCGAAACGGGTTTCAAGTACTGGGCCCGGCCGTTTGCTGTATCGCGTGTGCCTTCCACGTCATATTGGCTTCATTTGCGTTGCCGGGCATTTCCATTTATCTGTTCTATCCGACCGCAATGGTCTTGCCGCTTCTTTTGATAAATCCGCGCAGGCCCTACCTTCGCTTTGGGTTATCCCTTTTGCCGATCCTGGCCTTCGCCCTCCATCAGTTGCATATGAACGCGTTGGGCGGACAGCCGTACTTCGGCAAGAACCCGGACCTCTTGCCGCCGCAGAATATTCTTCTGGATGTTCTCTTCAGTCAGTTTGTGCTGCTGGCGGCTTGCTACACGTTCATGCGGGGAGCTTTCCGGGCAGAAGAAAAGCTGGCCAGGGAACACCAAAAATCGGAGCGGCTGCTCCTGAATATTCTACCCCTTGAGGTGGCAAAGGAACTTAAAGAGAAGGGGCATCGGAGCCGCGGTATTTTGATGCGACCGTCTGCTTCACAGACTTCAAGGGCTTCACGCAAATCGCGGAAACGCTTTCTCCGAAAGAACTGGTCAACGAGCTGGATCTCTGCTTTTCCTACTTTGACAGTCTGATGGATCGCCACCGACTCGAAAAACTGAAAACGATCGGCGATAGTTACATGTTTGCCGGGGGCATCCCTGCCCCCAATCGCACTCATGCGGTCGATTGCGTACTGTGCGCGCTCGAGATTCAGGCGTTCATGCAGCAGATGAAAGAGATCAAGGGCCAGCAGGGCCTGCCATACTGGGAGCTACGACTTGGTATTCATTCCGGCGATATCGTGGCGGGTGTCATCGGGGAAAAAAGTTTGCCTATGACGTTTGGAGCGATACAGTCAACACTGCGAGCAGGTGCGAGTCTTCCGGGATTCCGGGACGCATCAACGTGTCCGGAGCAACATATGAACTTGTGAAGGACTTTTTTCATTGCGAGTTTCGCGGCTCAGTTCCGGCGAAGCATAAGGGTCACATCGATATGTATTTCGTGAATGGGCTTTTGCCCGAGCTACAACGCAATGGCCAGGAACGAATTCCCAATGACGAATTCGAAAAGAGGTACGCCGCCCTCTCGTAGGTCGGCGAGATTCTTGAGAAAAGGCCCCTGCTCCTGCTATTCTGCCGGGGTAAGCGAGACCAGAAGCACGGTCGCCAGGCAAGCCACGCCTTCGGATCGCCCCAGGGCGCCCATCTTCTCGGTTGTCGTAGCCTTAAAGCCAATGCGCGTTACATCCAGGCCAAGAATTCCGGCGAGGGATGCGCGGATGGCGTCTCTGTGAACAGCCACCCGCGGCTTTTCGCCGACCAGGGTCAGATCAATGTTTGCGATGCGAAAACCGTGCTCGCGGACCAGACCGAGCGCGAAGTTCACGATCTTACGTGAGTCCAGATTCTTCAGACTCTCATCCGAGTCCGGAAAGTGCTGACCAATGTCGCCCTGCCCGATCGCACCGAGCAGTGCATCTGCCAGCGCATGCAAGACCACGTCGGCGTCGGAATGGCCTTCAAGCGCCAGCTCTGACGCAATCTCGTAGCCCCCCAGAAGCAGGGGCCGCGACGGATCGGTCTTCAAACGATGAAAGTCCAGACCGTTGCCAATCCTGAGATCCATAAGAAGATTTCAAGGACCGGCGGACAGTGCGCGTTCCAGTTCTTCCAGCTGACGACCGTATTCGGCCCAATCCCCCCGGGCCGCCGCCTCGCGGGCCTGCCGTAGATGGGAGCGGGCCTGGCCGAGTCGCTGGGTGTCGGTAGCCGCCCGGTCGGGCTGCCCGTCGGTTCCCGTGATCGCCGCTGCTCGATTTCCGGCCAGAGCGTACAGGGCATCGTCCAGGTTTTCGCCCATGACGACCGAAATGCCGTCCGCGGCCACAACCCGACGCAACTCGGGGAAAGGCGACTCGGTACTTTGTAGATAGATCGGTTCAATATAAAGCAGGGTGTCCGCAATCGGAATCACAAGCAGGTTGCCGCGAATGACACGCGAACCCTGCTGATTCCACAGGCTGAGATCCTTTGAGATATCGGGGTTCTGGTCAATGCGCGACTCGATCTGGATGGGCCCGTAGATCTGCCTGGTGCGCGGAAAGTCGAACAGCAGCATCTCGCCGTAATCTGCACCGTCCGGTCCGTAATCACAGCGGGCCGCCATCCAGGCCACCATGTTCTGCTTGTTGTTCGGAATGAAGGGCAACATCAGGATGTACTCTTCGCGATCCCGATCGGGCAGTTTGATTACGGTGTAGTACGGTTCTACACGCTGGGGCGTTTCGCTGTAGATCTCGGTCGCAATCTGCCAGCGATCTTCCAGATTGTACAACGCCAGCGGATCATCCATGTGATAGTCCGTGTAGACGGCCGCCTGCACGGAAAAGAGGTTTTCGGGATAGCGCAGGTGCTCCCGCAAAAACGATGGCATTTCGCTTATGGGTCGAAAGAGATCCGGAAAGAACGAACGGTAAGCCGCGAGAATCGGGTCTTCTTCATCAAAGGCATAGTACTGCAGACGACCGTCGTAAGCATCAATGACAACCTTGACCGAGTTGCGCATGTAGTTGGCGCCGATCCACTCATGAAACGTTCTTCGCTCCAGGGGCAGGCTACGGAGCAAATCGCCGGCGAGATGCGCACTGTACGGAAAACGGTCCGAACTTGTGTAAGCATCCAGAATCCAGTACAACCGACCATCGTCCCCAAGCACAATGTACGGATCGTCGTCATATTCCAGAAAGGGAGCCATACGACGCACGGCGTCATGAATATTGCGCCGGAATAGAATGCGTGATTCCGGTTTGATGTATTCCGAGATCAGAAGTTTCCATGTATCGAACTGCCAGGCGATCAGCAGCTTGTGCAGGCCGCTGCCGAGTTCGATGCCGCCCTCACCCGAATAAGCCGTCTCGGCGAAATTGTCGTCCAGAGGATAGTCGATCTCTTTTAGATACGTGTCCACGCACACGTAGTCGTTGTTCAGCTCGCCATAATAGATGCCCGCGCGCGAAACTTCGCTGACGGAGTCCTGAAAGACGGTCGGCGGAAAATCTTTGATCCACAATTCGGGCAAACCTTCGGCGGTCACCCGGTTGGTCGGGGACATTACGATACCGAACCCGTGGGTGTACTGCAGATGCCGGCTTTCCCAGGTCGGCGAACGCTCCGCCAGATCCTGTTTGTCCAATTCCCGGGCTGCGATCATTACCTGGCGCATGTGCCCGCCGATCGTATAACGATCCACGTCCACGTCGGCAAATTCATAGTACGGCCGGATTTCCTGAAGCTGGCTGAAGGTCTCCCGCACCGGCCGGTAATCCCAGAGGCGGATGTTGTCTACGATCAACTGATTCTGACGCAAGGTCTGCAGGCTCAATTGTGGCTGCACTTCGAAGCGCCGACGGTTGATCTCGTCCAGGCCGTAGGCATACCTTGTAAAATGAATGCTGTGCTCAATGTATTCCCGTTCGGCCGAAAACTCATTGGGATTCACCTGAATCAGTCGCACGATACCTGGATAAATGCCGGCCATCAGCACGTAGAGGGCGACCCAAACGCCGGACGCAATCAGCGGCGGCCGCAATCGACGTAGAAAACCGCTGAGCACGATCACGATGCTCACGAGCACACCGGCCACACAGAAAACGAGATACGCGGGCGCCCGGGCATGCACGTCGGTATAGGCCGCGCCGGCGACCTTGCCCGAACTGCCGTTAAAGACCAATTCGAATCGATTCAGATAGGCGCCGGCCGCAAATGCCAGAGCTACCAGTCCCAGAAGAAACGCCAGGTGCGGCACGGCGAACTCACCGAGACGCTGCACCTGACCGCTCGATACGTTGACATTCTGCAAGGTCAGGGCATAAACCAGAGTGGTTGCAATTAAAGCGAGTATGAGCACCGCCTTGAGCCAGGAAAGCAGACTCTGGTACCAGGCCAGCTGAAACATGTAGAACGATGCGTCTTCGCCAAAAACTGGATCGGTGAGCCCGGTCGCAGGGCCGTGGTCGGCCAGCACGTAGGTTTGCCAGAACGACTGAAAGTGCGAACCGTTGATAACCAGGGCCAGAAACAGAGACCCGCCGACGAAAAGCAGTCTTACTCCGCCAGGCGGGAAAACGCGGTTAAACGAGTAACTGCGCAGCCGCAGAAGGGCGACGTAGAAGTTGGCAAAATAGACCAGAAACGCAGCGGTCGCCCCGGCGACGTAGAAGCTGGCTTCCATGGTCCAGGTGCGCCACCAGACTTCGACCTGCCCATGGGACGAAAACCAGAGATAGTTCGTGTAATGATAGCTCGCCTGGTTGAAGATGTAGTAACCGGCGAAGATAATCCCGCCAACAACCAGCGGTAGTATACGTGTGTTTTTTTGCATCCGGGGCGTCGACTCCGACCCGGAAAGCTCAACCAATCGCCAGCATCCGGTCCACCGCTTTTTTTGCGGGTACCCGGATGTGTTCCGGCACATCGACCTCGAACTGCTCTTTCAAAAGCGCGTCCCGCACTTTTACGAGCGTGATTTTCTTCATGTGCGGGCAGGACTGGCAGGTCGAGATAAAATGCCGGTCCGGAAATCGCGAACGCAGGTTGTCGCCCATACTACATTCGGTTACGAGCATGATGTTCTTGCGATCGCTCTTCGCAATGAAACCTTCCATCTGTGACGTGCTGCCGGAAAAATCGGAGGCGCCGGTCACATCCGTATCACACTCCGGATGCGAAATCACAAGCAGGTCGTCAAAATGGCGCCGGGCGTCGGCAATATCGTCGGCGGTATACAGTTCATGCACGATGCACTTGCCCTGCTCCCAGGAAATGATCTTCTTTTTCGTCTGTTGCTGAATGTTGCGCGCCAGATACTCGTCCGGAAGAAAAATTACGGTATCGCCTTCGACACTCTCGACTACCTGAAGGGCGTTGGCGCTGGTGCAGCAGACATCCGTCTCGGCTTTTACTTCGGCGCTACAATTCACGTAAGTGACCACAGGAACGCCCGGGTACTTCTTCTTCAGCTCACGAACATCGGCGCCGGTGATGCTCTCGGCCAGAGAACAACCTGCTTCCAGATCGGCGATGAGCACTTTGCGGTTCGGATTGATGATCTTTGCCGTCTCGGCCATGAAGTGCACGCCGTTAAACAGTATGATGTCGGCCGTCGTTTCGCCGGCCAGACGCGCCAGTCCGAGAGAGTCCCCCACGAAGTCCGATACACCGTGAAAGACGTCGGGGGTCATGTAGTTGTGACCCAGCACCACGGCGTTCTTCTGTTCTTTTAGATGCTGGATCTCTTCGATCACCGGCATGGCCTGATCGAGCTCGTGGGGCATCATGGTTACGGCCAGTTTGGTCCGTATTTCGTCGAGGTCCTGGGTAATACGCATCTCTTGTTCTTCTCCAACCGTCGATTTCGTACACCAACGGTTCTATTTCCAGAATAGGAACAACCACCGCATTTGAAAAGCCTTACAGCGGTCGAAAAAATGTTTGCCCGGGCTCCCCTTCAGCACACGGTTCCTGAAATGGCCCCTGCAGAACTGCCCCTGAGCGTGCCCGACATCGGGGACGCCGAAAAGATTGAGCTTGTGACCTGGAATGTTCGAACCGGGGAGCATGTGGAACCGGGCCAGGAGCTTTGCGAACTGGTCACCGACAAAGCAGCCTTCCCCCTTGAGGCACCGCGCAGCGGTACCGTGCTGGAAATCAAGCGCGCGGCCGGTGATCTGGTGGCTGTGGGCGATACGCTTTTGATTCTGCAACCGGACTCGTAACCTGCCGTGCTGCGTCGGCTGACGTTGATCGTTTCTTTTTTGACGCTTGCGAATTGTGAAAGCCCCGCCATCCGAACGGCCTGCCTGGATGGGCAGTGCGAAGACGGCCGTGGACGTATGGCCTGGTACACCGCTCTTTACGAGGGTGACTTCGTCGATGGCGTACTCGAAGGCCAGGGAATCATGCTCTGGGCCGACGGCCGCCGCTACGAAGGCGAGTGGCGAAACGGACGCCAGGAAGGTCAGGGCACCATGACCTGGCCGGACGGTCGCCGCTACGAAGGCGAGTGGCGCGGCGGCCAGCCGCACGGTTATGGCAAACTCACGTATCCAGATGGGCTTACGGTTTCCGGCCGCTTCGCGAACGGATACTTCGAGGGGCGTTAGACAGGGTTGCGTTGATGGTCACGCAAGAGTGCGTACGAATTGCAGCCGCCGCGCAAGTACCATTTCGGGCGCAGCTCGAATCGCGGGCTGTCAATACTTTGAGCCCGCGGCCGAAATGCCTTCGACCGGATGCCAGGTGGTCTTGATTTCCTGAGTGTCCATGATCCAGTATGGATTTTCGGTGGCGTCCCCTTTGGTCCAGTCCGGTGTACCACGACTGATGATGCGTTTTACGTTCAACGCCGCCAACTCCTGGAGCGTTTTCAGTTCGTTCGCATCGCCATCGCTGTGAACGATGGCGTTGACGTCCATGTGCGTCGCCATGGGCTTGAGCAACTCGGAGCGGCGCCCCGTCAGAATATTCACGACTCCGCCGGGCAAGTCCGAAGAATTGAGCACCTCCGCAAAGGACACAGCTGATAAAGGGCGCTGCTCGGAAGCCAGAACAATGCAGCTGTTGCCACCCGCAATAATCGGAGCGATGAGACTCACCAGGCCGGCCAGCGGACTTTCTTCGGGAGCAAGGGCAACTACAACTCCAACCGGCTCCGGCATCGAAAAGTCAAAGTGCGAGGAGGCGACGGGGTTTACCGAGCTCATTACCTGCACGTACTTGTCGCACCAACCGGCATAATAGATCATACGATCGATGGCAGCAAAGACCTCGGCCCGCGCGGAAGCGGCGCTCAAGCCCTGCGCCGTCAACTCTTCTATGAACTGCGCCTTGCGGCCTTCAAGCATCTCGCCAATGCGATACAAAATCTGGCTGCGATTGAAAGCCGTGCGATCGGCCCAGCTGTCCTGAGCGGAACGGGCTTTGAGCACGGCCTCCCGGAAATCTTTTCGCGAACCCAGGCAGACGTTGGCCAGAGCCTTGCCGGCCGGCCCGGGTGTATAATAACGACCCGACTCCGAACGCGGAAACTCGCCGCCAATGTAGAGTTTGTAGGTCTTCAGAACCTCTACGCGATCGCCATGGGCGCCGTTCGAGGAGGACGGTTGCGGACTGACCGCCGGCCGGGCGCTGTGCGCTCCGGCGCCCTGGGCGGAGTGGTTTGTTTTGGATTTTTGTTTTGCCATAACTTTGTTCCTGCAGCGTTCCGTTGCAATCAGTCGAGATTGACGTACGGATACATGCCGTGCAGCCCTCCTTCCCTTCCGAAGCCGGACTCCTTGAAACCGCCAAAGGGCGAAGTCGGATCGAACTTGTTGTAGGTGTTGGCCCAGATGACCCCGGCGCGCAAACGTCGGGTCATGTTAAAGATCTTCGAACCCTTGTCGGTCCAGACACCCGCGCTGAGGCCGTAGGGCGTATTGTTCGCCTTTTCGAGCACTTCCGCCTCGGTGCGAAAGGTCTGCACGGCGAGCACCGGACCGAAGATCTCTTCGCTGGCAACCCGGTGTGATTGGGAAACGTTCAGAAACAGTGTCGGCCGCACGAAATAGCCGCGGCCCGGAATACTGCAACTGCTCTGGTACATTTCGGCGCCTTCACTCTGGCCAATGTCCAGGTACTTATTGATGATTCCCAACTGCTCTTTGGAGTTGATTGCTCCTATATCGGTGTTTTTGTCCAGCGGATCACCGACGATGAGGGTCTCCATACGGTCCTTGAGTTTTCGAATCACGCGATCTGCGACCGATTCCTGAACAAAAAGACGAGAACCCGCACAGCAAACATGGCCCTGATTGAAATAGATTCCGTTGATGATGCCTTCGACGGCCTGGTCGATTGGGGCGTCTTCGAAGATGATGTTGGCGGCCTTACCCCCCAGTTCCAGGGTCAGTTTCTTCTTTGTGCCGGCCACGGCCTTCTGCAGAATCTTTCCCACGCCGGTAGAACCGGTGAAGGCGATTTTGTCGGTGCCCGGATGGTTTACGATGGCGGCCCCGGTAGCCCCGGCCCCGGTCACAATGTTTACGACGCCCTCAGGCAGACCGGACTCTGCGATCAACTCGGCCAGCTTCATGGCCGTAAGCGGGGTCGTCTCGGCCGGCTTCAAAACCACCGTATTTCCACAGGCCAGCGCAGGAGCGATCTTCCAGGCAGCCATCAGAAGCGGAAAGTTCCAGGGGATAATCTGACCCGCCACTCCCACGGGGCGCGCCTTGCGATTGGGAAAGGCGTAGTCCAGTTTGTCGGCCCAGCCGGCACAATAGAAAAAATGCGCGGCCGCCAGGGGCACGTCGACGTCCCGGGACTCCCGGATCGATTTGCCACCGTCCAGGGATTCGAGCACCGCAAATTCACGGGCCCGCTCCTGAATCATACGCGCGATTCGGTATACGTACTTGCCACGGTCGCGGCCGGACATCTTCGACCAAACGCGATCGTAGGCGCTGCGCGCTGCCCGGACTGCCCGGTCCACGTCGTCGGCGTCGGCTTCCGCAAATTCGGCGATCTTCTTTTCGGTCGCGGGATTGATGGAAGGGAAGTACTTGCCCTTCGCCGGCGGCACAAAACGGCCCCCGATGAAAAGATCGTAACGTTCACGGACGCTCGCGTGGTCGGTGCTTTCCGGAGCGGGCGCGTACGACCAATCGGTGTCGAAGGTGAGTGCGCTCCCGGGCGCCTTTGCTTTCGGTGCTTTCGTGGCCATGGGAGATTAGTCCTTTGAAATGTAATCCAGAGAGTAGTAGTTGCCGGTGGCTTCTTTGGAGAGTTGTAGCAAAATGTCGTTTGCCAGACGACTGGCGCCGAAGCGAAACCAGGTATTGTTCATCCAGGCCTGGCCGAGCACCTCGCGCAACATGACCAGGTAGTGCAACGATTGCTTCGCCGTTGAAATGCCTCCGGCGGGCTTCATGCCGATCATCTTGCCGGTGTCATAATAAAAATCACGAATCGCCTCCAACATCACCAGAGTTACCGGCATTGTGGCCGCCGGACTGATCTTGCCGGTTGAGGTCTTTATAAAATCAGCTCCGGCATGCATGGCGATTTCGCTGGCACGCCGCACTTTGTCGTACGTAACCAGTTCACCGGTTTCCAGGATGACTTTGAGGCGGGCGTGACCGCAGGCCTCTTTGACAGCGGCGACCTCGTCAAAGACGTAGTTGTAGTCTCCGGCATGGAATCGGCCACGGTTGATGACCATGTCCACTTCGTCGGCGCCCTCGGCGACGGCGTACTTGACTTCGTTTATTTTCAGGGCTTCATCGGAATGACCGCTGGGAAAGGCCGTCGCCACGCAGGCGACTTTGACGCCACTGCCTTCGAGCTCCCGCTTCGCAATGCGCGCAAAACTGGGGTAGACGCAAACCGCCGCGACCGTCGGAAGACCGGCAAGGCTATCGTGCGGGTGTTTGGCCTTGTGGCAAAGCTGGCGCACCTTGCCCGGTGAATCGCTGCCTTCGAGGGTGGTCAGGTCGATCATGTTCAGGGCCAGCTTGAGACCGGCCACTTTGCTTTGTTTCTTGATGCTGCGCGTTCGAAAGCGCGCGGCCCGCTCGTCGGCGCCAACCATATCTACGGTGGGTGTATTGTGAAAATCAGGGCGCCCCTGAGTGCGTTCTTTTAGCTGTGCCATAGACTTCAGAGAGATTGCGCCCGCACTGCGGGCTCTGTTTTCCGGAACCGGCCGGACACGCGCAAAAGTTGTGCGCCCCGCCAGCCTACTACAGCCCGAGCCCACACTTCAAGTGATTATTCGACCGGAAGCGCCGCGGTCCTGAAACTTCCGGGGCCGCCGGGCGTCTCTTCATAGTTCAAACCGAGGATTTTGATGTCACCGCCGTTACAGGAAAAACAATCAGGGGCCGCGAGCGGACTCAGGGATCTGTTGCGGGACTTCTACGGCCGTCAGATTACAAAAACCACCGACCTTGCAAACCAATGCCTGCTGCGACGTAAACACCATGCTCGAGCACCAGGAGGTTGTCCGACTCATCCCCGGCCCGGCTCTGCAGCGGTTCTATGGTTGCGGTAGCCCCATCCCTGAAGACCGCGAAAACCTGGAGGGCCTGACCGCCGTGGACCTCGGTTCCGGGGCCGGCGTGGATTCGATGATTGCAGAGAGTGATTCGGGTTTTGCCTGTTGCTGATCGCTCACGCAGAGGCTCTGCGTGAGAACTGGCGGCCGATCTTCAGGCGACCCGTGGCCGGGTCGGCCCCTGCAAAAGCTGCCTCACGCGGAGGCGCAAA
>JACKOY010000022.1 GCA_024233935.1 Spirochaetales bacterium
CCTCCGGTTGGAAAGTCCGGGGCCGGTATGTATTCCAGTAACTTTGAAAGCGGCAGCTTCGGGTTTTTGATCAATGCCAGGGTCGCCCGTATGACTTCGCCCGGATTGTGCGGCGGAATGTTTGTGGCCATGCCCACCGCAATACCGCTCGCGCCGTTGATCAGCAGGTTCGGGAAGGCCGCCGGCAGGACCCGGGGCTCGTTCTTCGTGGCATCGAAATTCGGAGAAAAGTCTACCGTGTCCTTGTCGATGTCGCGCAGCAACTCATCGGAAATACGCGCCAGGCGGGCTTCCGTATATCGGTAAGCCGCCGGCGGGTCCCCATCGACCGAGCCAAAGTTGCCCTGGCCTTCGATCAATGGTACGCACATCACGAAATCCTGGGCCATTCGAACCAGCGTGTCGTAGACGGCGGTGTCACCGTGGGGATGGAAATTGCCAATGACCTCGCCGACAATCTTGGCCGATTTCACAAAGGCCCGATCGTGTCGCCAGGCCCGGTCGTGCATGGCGTACAGGATGCGGCGATGCACGGGCTTGAGGCCGTCCCGAACGTCGGGCAGGGCCCGGCCAACGATTACGCTCATCGCATAATCGAGGTAGGCTTCTTTCATCTGATCGTCGATGTCTACGGCAACGACTCGCTGGCCCCGCGCCAGAGCAGCCTGGATATCCGTGCGTACGATCGTCTTGATGGCGGCCGGGGTCGCCGTCTTTGCTCCGCTTCCAGTTCTGGCTGCGGTGGGCGTCGCCGGCTTGCTCTTGCTGGCGGTCGACCTGGTTTTCTTTTTGGAGGAAGCCTTCTTTTTCTTGGCCATGCGTCAGAAATTCAAGCGGTGAGTCGATTGCGGGATTTCCCAGAGTCGTGGTCGGGGCCCTGGGGGCAATTAGAATTTGTCGCTATCAGTCGATCCAGTCCATTTCCAGAAAGACAATACGATTGTCCGCCACAACGAGCAGCGCCTGCACAAAGGGATAGTCCTGCTGGCCCTTTTGTACCGGGTCTGAAATCAGATAGGTTTGCTTGTGGAACAAATAGTTTGCAACGGTCTGTTGAAAAATGTTTCGCCAGCTGATATTCCCGATGGCCACCGGGTTGATTTCCCACTCACCGGCCGCGCGTACGAAATTGCTGCTGATCTGGTTGCCCTCAAAATCGAAAAGCGCCGCAGACCGCACCTGGTCCGGCACCCGCGGTAGGTACTCGCGCATGGCAGCGTCCGCCTGTTCAAATTCAACATTCGAGAAAGTGGCGCCAGCCTGTTGCAGGGGCAAAAAGATCCCATCGCGTCTCAGGTAGGACTGGATCATTTCCGCGACCCGAAAGCGCGTATAGTCCTGGAGAGTGTTTTTCAGGTTGGCCTGGTACGTTTCCGGAGGGATGAAGTCCGGCACGGCCGGACTGAAATAGAAACCCTGCAGATAGCGACCGCCCATCTTGAGGGCAGCGCTCAGCTCCTCTTCCACTTCGACGCCCTCGAACAGCAACTCGGCGCCCAGGCGCTGCGCCACAAAGCCGATGGCGACCAAAAGACGCCGAAAGGCGTCATCGGTCAGACTCTTCTGCAGCAGATGCAGGTCCACCTTGATGATGTCCGGCTGAAGGTAGGCCAGGCGCGCCAGGCCGCTCATGCCGGCGCCCAGGTCATCGACCGCAATTCGAAAGCCGAACTGCCGTAGCGCCTGCACAATACCCACAAGTTCGCCATGCTCCCCGCGAAATTCATCTTCTGTGATTTCGATGACGATCCGACGGGGATCAATCGAGTAGCGCTCGACGAGTTGCACAATGTGAAAACTCTCGTACGCGAAGCGACTCCGGGCGCACAGGTCCGCGAGCAATCGTGGCATTACATTGAGAAAAAGCCGGACTCGCGGATCGGCCTGTTGTAGGCGCCGAATGGCCTGCTCCTGGACGTGCCGATCGATCTCATGCACGTAGGAAAGTTCGAGTTTGGCGTCGTGGAAAAACTGACCCAGGGATGTAACGCTTCCTTCACCCTCGGGGCGCAGCCGGCCGAGCACCTCATAGCCATGGATGTTCTGATCATCCAGGGCCACAATGGGCTGGAAATAGGGGACGACACGATCTATACTGGGGCGACCGGACACGGGGAATGCACCTGCTTCTCGCTATGAGACGGCCCGGCCTGGCAGATTGATTGTTACAAACAACGCAATTCTTAAAAAGCGAAAATCGCAGTATTACGTACTTCCCGAAGGCCGGCTGCCGCAGGCCCTTCCGGGAGAATCCGCTCGCAGACTTTTCTGGAGCGGAATCACAGCCTGCTCAACATTCCGTGCACTTTTGCCCGCATCGTGCATGTTTTTCTGAAGGGCTTGCGGGCTTCCAATGCGCTGCCGGCAGCTCGCGGCCCCGACCGGTTTTTTGATTGACTGACATGTCAATCATTGACATTTATGTCAATATTGGAGGTCGCAGCTATGAGGGTCGGCATAATCGGACACGCGAGCCGTCTGGAGCGGGAAAACCAATCCTGGGCAAATGACGATACGGTATTCTTCACCGTGCGTGAAGCACTGGAGAATTCCGGCCTGAGTCTGGAAGACATCGATACGGTCGTTCAGGCCGGAGACGATGTCATGGACGGAATTGCTATCCAGCATGTCTATACAGTGGAACCAGCCGGTTCGCTCTTAAAAGACGAGTCCAAAGTAGAACGAGACGGCGCCTGGGCTGTTCACTACGCGATTGCGAAACTGCTGAGCGGTAAATTCCGTACGGCAATGGTGATCGCCCAGTCCAAGGGCAGTCAGTGCAATTACAGCGCCTTCAGCGGAATGTCGGCGGACCCTTTTTATCTGCGCCCGGTCGGGCTCGATGGCTTCTCCGCGGGCGCCCTGCAGGCCGCCTACTTTCAGGCCGAGTCCGGCGCCACGGAAGAGGACTTTGCGCTCGTCGCGGCCAAGAATCGTCGAAACGCGCGCACAAACGAACGCGCCATTCCCGGGGAAGCCGGTGAATTCACCACCGATCAGATTCTGTCGTCCCCGGCTATCGCAACTCCAATTCGCGACCTGACGGCTGCCCGCGCCGGGGACGGATGTGTGGTGCTCCTGCTTGCTTCTCAGGAGTTTATTAAAGAACGCGGCCTGAACGCTGCCTACCTGACCGGCGTTGGTCTTTCCAGCGATGTGTATTATCCGACCTTTCGGAAACTCGGGCAGGTGGAAAGCGCCGGGCACGCAGCCCGGGCCGCCCTGAAGATGGCCGGTGTTTCCGTGGAAGCCATCGACTTCGTGGAGCTGCACGAGGTTTTCGCCCACCAGGAACTGATGCTCTATGAAGCGCTGGGTTTGTGTCCCCCCGGGGGCGCCAGGCAGTGGATTCAATCCGGGCACACCGAACGCGACGGAACCCTTCCCGTAAATGCTTCCGGGGGCGCACTCTGCAGCCACGTCGTGTATGCAACGGGACTGGCGCGAATTATGGAAGCGTACCTTCAACTGGTTGAGCGTGCCGGTGACGGACAGTTGAACAACGTGAAACGTGCCCTGGTGCATTCGCAGGCCGGACTCGCCATGCAGGCCAATATCGTTTACGTCCTGGAGAACTAGATGAAAAGCAAAGTCGCTATTACCGGCATTGGACAGACCCGCACCCGCCTCAAGCGACGGGACGTGAACTTCCCGGAAATGATGCACGAGGCCTGCCTTCTGGCATGCGAAGACGCCGAGATTGCCCCGGAAGCCGTGGACTGTGTAATTTACGGCAGCGGCCCGGAATTCTTCGAGGGAGTGGGGGAGCCGGAACTCTGGGCCTGCGAGTTCACTTTCGGCACGTTTAAGCCGCACTATCGCATTCAGACCGGCGGGACCGTCGGTGCATCGACCGGCATCGCCGGCTACTATATGGCCGCTTCGGGCCTCTACGACACGGTGCTCGTCGTGGCCGGCAACAAACTGAGCGAGTCCTCCGTGCAGCGCGGCCTTTCGCTGGTGTACTCACCGACCATGGGTCGCGACTTTGCGGCGGGCGCGCCTTCAGCAGTCGCCAATCAAACCCGGATTTACCAGAACAAATTTCCCCACGTAAAAGATGAGCACTTCGCAAAAATCGGAACGCTGATGCGCAAAAATGCGCTCAACAACCCGAACGCTCAGCTCAAGCTCCCTCAAATCAGCGAAGACATGATGCTGAACATGGCCTGGCTATCGACCCCGTTTCGATTGCTCGACTCATGTCCCACCAGCGACGCCGCCTGCGCGATGATTCTGCAGAACGAACGCATCTGCGCCAGCTCGGAGCGTCCTAAAGCCTGGGTCCAGGCTGTGTCCACGATCTCCGACGGAGTCAACTATCCCCAAAGAGATTGGAGCGACGCCGTGGCCCTGAAGGAGGCTTCCCGTCGGTGTTACGAGCAGCTGGGCATCACCGACCCCCTGGAGCAATTGGATGTAGTGGAACTCTACGATGCGTTCACCAGTCAGCATCTCATGTGGTACGAAGGCCTGGGCCTGGCGCCGGACGGAAAGGGCTGCGAGCTGGTCGACTCCGGGGCCATCGCCATGAATGGCAAACTGCCTGTGAACCCCAGCGGCGGCGTACTTTCCAACAACTCGATTGGCGCCTCGGCCATGATCCGTCAGGCTGAAGTTGCACTTCAGATAATGGAACGTGCCGGCGATCGCCAGGTGCCCGACGTTCAGGTCGGCCTGGCCCACGGTTGGGGCGGGGCAATCCAGTTTCACACAGTTATGATCTTGAGCAAAGACCAGGACATTCAGGACTCGTTCGCACGACAGAAATCGCGCGCCTCGGTTGTCTGAGTTAAGGAGAATAAAAGCATGAGCACTGAAGAACAGGTTCGCGTCCTCGAAGGCGATATCACGGTTGATTACAAATGGAACCCCGGCACGACGGTCGGCCGGTTTTTGACCAGGTTGCGGGACGACCAGGAGTTGGTTGCGGTTCGCTGCACGAAAACTTCAAAGGTATTTCTTCCGCCCCAATCCTGGTCTCCCTATGGCATGATCAAGATGGATCGTTTTGTCCCCGTGACCGGCACACCGCAACTCAAGGCCGGTACGATTGTCTATCAGTTGCCCTGGAACGCGCCGGAAGGCATTGAGCCGCCTTATATGCTGGCCGCCATCAGCTACCCGGGAGTGGATTCCGAACTCATTCATCTGGTCGTTGCAGACGAGGAGACACTGAAACAACTAAAGCCCGGCGACAAACTCAAGGCGCGTTTTCGGGAAGAGCCCACGGGAAGTATTCGAGACCTGGACTACTACGAGCCGGCTGAGCTGTAAACGATCGGCGTAACAATTTGCGAGGACTACATGAGTGACACAGTAACCGGAACCACGATTGATACCAAAGACGTCGAGTGCCCATTTGCAACCGTACCGGAGCTGATGGCGGAACGCGCCCGGATTTCCCCGGACAAGACCTACCTTGTTTTTCAGGACCGCGAGTACTCGTACCGCGAGTTTCAGGAGCTTACCAATCGTGCCGCTTCGGCGTTCGCTTCGCTGAAGGCTGCGAAGGGCGACCACGTTGCTATACTCATTCCGAACTCGGACGAATTTCTTTTTGCTTACTTCGGCGCTATGAAGGCGGGGCTTGCGGCCGTTACGCTCAATACGCTTCTGAAAGCCGATGAGCTGGAATATATCATCAACGATTCTGAGGCCCGAATACTCTGCACGACGGCCCACTATCGCAAGTTGCTCGACCCGGTCTGGGATCGTTTGGGGCATGTGAGCACACTGCTTCTGACGGGCACGGAATTGCCGCCGGCACACCGCGCTGACGGATCTCTCTTGCTTCGCGACCTCATGCAATCCGGCGATCCGAACTACGCCAGCACGGTCGGTCCCGGAGACAAGGCCGCCATGATCTATACCTCGGGAACGACCGGACATCCCAAGGGCGTGGTGTTGACCCATGCGAACGTCATGTACAACAGCTACGTAGCGCCACGGTACATTGATCTTCAGAAAGAAGACGTCTCACTTTGCATCATGCCCCTCTTTCACGTGAACGCGCAGATCGCCTCTATGATGGCCACCATGCAGGCCGGCGCCACGGTTGTGCTCGAGGAGATGTTCAAGCCACGTATCTTTATCCGAACGCTGAAGAAATATCGCTGCACAACGTTCAGTGGCGTGCCCACAATTTACAATTACCTGAACGAGATGAAAGAGGCCGAGGGTGAAAGCCTGGATTTCATGAAGGCCTGCATTTGCGGCGCGGCGCCCATGCCCGTGGATGTGTTCCAGAAATTCGAAGAAAAATTCGGCGCAAAAATCATCGAAGGGTACGGCCTTTCAGAAGGTACGTGCGTCAGCTCCCTGAATCCGCTGAACGGCGTGCGAAAGATCGGCTCGATTGGCATTCCTATCGCGGGCCAACAGATGGCGATCTGGGACGACGACGGGAACGAGTTGCCTGACGGGGAGGTGGGGGAGATTGTCATCCGCGGACCAAACGTGATGAGTGGCTACTGGAATAACGAGGCGGCCACCGGCGAAACGATTGTGAACGGTTGGTTGCGAACCGGCGATCAAGGTTATCGCGATCAGGATGGCTATTATTTCATCGTCGGCCGCAAGAAGGAAATGATCATCCGCGGCGGGGAGAACATCTATCCCAAAGAGATAGAGGAAGTGCTCTACGAACACGAAGGCGTCATGGACGCGGCGGTGGTCGGCATACCGGACAAGAAGTACGGCGAAGAGGTGGCCGCGTTCATCGTGCCCCGGCCAGGTTCGAGCATGAGCGACAAGGACATCAAGGCCTACCTGCGCCAGAAGATCGCCGACTTCAAGCGGCCGCGCATTATCGAGATCGTTCACGACCTTCCGCGCACTGCCACCGGCAAAATTCAGAAAATCAAGATCATCGAGGAGTACGCCGGCAATCTGGAGTTGATCAACCGCGTACCCGGTACGGTCAGCCTGCCCTACCGCTGGACCTATGGCGCGGGACTGGCGAAGTTCTATTCGGGTCTGAAGTATGAGGCAAAATTCTACGCTACACGTTGCGCGAAAAGCGGAAGCGTTCAGTTGCCTCCAAAGTCGTACGACGCGGTGGCATTCGAGCCCGCCGACGAATGGATCGAACTGCCAAATCGGGGCGTACTGGAAAGCTTCACCACGGTTTACATGGAGTTTCCCGGTCAGCCCATGAAGCCGCCCTACACGTACGGTTACATCAAAATCGAAGGCGCCAACACACACATTTACCACTTAATAGAAGAGATTGCCGAGGCGGACCTGCACGTGGGGCTCAAACTGGAAGCGGTGTGGAAAGAACGGGCCGAGCGTCGGGGCGACCTGTACGATATTCGCTACTTTCGGCCGTTGCAGAGCTGAAGGCAGATCAGATGGCGGTTCTCCGGTCCGTTTTGACGGGGCACGGGCTCTTATTCTGACCGGAGTGACGCTTTGTTTCCCGGTCCGGAGGGGCCCTCGGGGATCGAAGCCGGTCGTCGGACCAGCGTCTTTGATGGAAAAAAAGCGAACTCGCCCGCACCAAAAGGCGCCTAACTTACGGATTTATGGATTGACGAATGGATGAGACGCCTGTAGTCCAAAAGCATTCGTTGTGCAGGCGACTCATACGCCTGAATTCTGGATCATCTCGATCGCAATATACAAAGGAGATTGCAATGAAGAAGCTTATACTGCTTGCCACAGCGGCGATTTTGGGCCTCACAATCGCGGGTTGCAGCGGCTACGAGGATCGGCGAGACGCCACCACTGTAGGCACTGAGGGCTGGGTCTATGAAGGCTGGTCCTGCGCGCCGAACCAGGACGCGGCACTGCGTGGTCTGAGTCCCGCTCAATACTGTGCGGACGCTGAGCCCGAGGAGCGTCAGTACCTTTACATGATTCAGGTTGCGGCGGCTTCCGACCGCGCCATTCGTTCTGGTCGCCTCACCCAGATGCAATCGACCTGTAAGCAGGCCGCAAAAGACCAGGTTCTGGCGGACGCGCTGACAAAATTCCTCGGCACCTACCTGGAGCAGGCGGCCGGTGTTTCTGACGGTCAGTCAACCGGACAGGCCATCATTCAGCAAAACCGCGGTCGCGTGGGTGCCGGTATCGGTATCTACGACTGTTGCGCGGTAGACCCGGAGATGGGTACCTGTGCCGAAGCAGACGGCCCGCAGAACTGGGAACAGTGCAAGTGTGTCGGTTACATGCGTTGGCCGGGTGGACAGGAAGCATTCGAAGCCTGGGCGCGCGAAGAATCCCAGGGCATGTAAGAAATAGCTCCGGGAGACTTGAGAAGGCCGCGGCGTTTGCTGCGGCCTTTTTTATTTGTACGATGGCGTGGGCGGTCGGCCCCTTGCGCTTGCCCGGCGCCACCCCCTGTCATTATGATTGGCGTGTTTCGCGTTGCCGCCGTCAGACCCGCCTGCGAACACGCCCTGGCCACGATGGGAAATCCTGAAGGCGCACTCACTTCTGCGCCAGGGTCGGACTCAAAAGTGCTTGATGGGAATAGCGCATGGGGTCTTCCATAGAAAGCCCCGGGGAACAAACACATGCACAAGCTGGTTTTATTACGACACGGACAGAGCGCCTGGAATCAGGAAAACCGCTTCACCGGCTGGACCGATGTCGGTCTCACGGAGCAGGGCATGGCCGAGGCGGGCCGCGCGGCAGAGCTGCTTCAGGCCGAAGGTTATGCCTTTGACGTGGCCTTTACTTCGGTTCTCAAACGCGCCATCAAGACGCTGTGGATTGTGCTTGAGCAGATGGATCTCATGTGGATACCCGTGATCCGGGATTGGCGTCTCAACGAACGCCATTACGGAAGCCTGCAGGGACTGAACAAAGCCGAGACCGCAAAAAAGTACGGCGAAGACCAGGTGTTGATCTGGCGCCGTAGCTATGATACGCCGCCGCCCGCTTTGACCGAAGACGACGAACGGCATCCCAAACATGAGAAGCGTTACGCCGGTCTCTCTGCCGCCGAACTACCCGAGACCGAATGCCTGAAGGACACAGTGGCCCGCTTCGTTCCGTACTGGAACAACGCGATAGTACCCGAGGTCAAAAAGGGAAAGAGCGTATTGATCGCCGCCCACGGCAATAGCCTGCGCGCCCTGGTCAAACATCTCGATAACATTTCGGACGAAGAGATTGTCGAACTGAATATTCCAACCGGCGTGCCGCTGGTGTACGAACTGGACCAAAATTTGAAGGCCATCAAGCATTATTACCTGGGCGACGCCGCCGAAATCGAAAAGGCTATATCTTCGGTGGCGAGCCAGGGCAAGGCGCGCTGATTTCTTGTTCATTGGGATCGACGTCGGTGGACCCGCGAAGGGCTTTCACGTGGCCCTTATCTCCGGCCCGGGCCCATCGCCGGATGGATTGTTTCAATCAAAAGAGGCCCCGGCGGTTGTCGAATACCTGAGCAAGCACGCCGCTTCGCCACAGATTATCGCGATTGATGCTCCGCCGAAGTCCACGAGACGCCGCATCGAGACCCGCGCTGCGGAACGTGAGGTCCGCAGCGCCGGCTTTCGCGTGCTCTGGACGCCACCCGAGGAAGGGCAACGGCAGCCCTGGATGGAAAACGGAGCGCGGCTCTGGTCTCTTCTGAAAAAAGCCTTTCCGACCGCCCAAATTGTAGAGGCATTTCCCACAGCCGCAAGCCGCGGGCTAGCTTTGCATGCGAGCGCGAGTCTGGACCTGCGTTTGTTGACCGGTCATCGTGTGCGCAAGCACTACATGGACTTTCTTGACGCCGTTCTCGCGGCACTCGTGGCCAAAACGATTTCTGAAGGGCGAGCCGGACTATTTGGTCCCGACGATGAGCTGGGCCCCATTTATGCTCTGGCGGCGCCCCGGCTACGCCTGACACTCGTGTTCGTATTGCGACGCGACGGGCAGGATGTATTGCTCGGGGAAAAGAAGAGGGGTTTCGGAGCGGGGTACTGGAATGGTTTTGGTGGCAAGATCGAAGCCGGCGAATCAGTGCCCCAGGCCGCCAGACGGGAGCTGCTTGAAGAGGCGGGCATTGACTGCGACGACCTGCGCGCCCGGGGTCGCCTCTTGTTCAGTTTTGAAGGCCGCCAGGACCTGATGGATGTCACGGTATTCACGGGGCAAAACCTGATCGGTCAGCCCCGCGAAACGGACGAGATGCGTCCACGCTGGATAAAGGCCTCAGCCATCGATTATGACCAGATGTGGCCGGACGACCGCTACTGGTTGCCGCGCGTACTGGCCGGGCGCGATATTGAGGCCTACTTTCACCTGGACGCGAATCACAACATATTGCTGCACAACATAATCGACATCGGTCCCTGAGGGTTTTTGCTCTTGACCAGGCACTGGCGCGCGTGCCTGAAAGGTCCATGCGCCATATAATGCGGTACACGATTCTGGCCACGACCATGTTGATTGCCTATCTCGTGATCAGCCTGGTCGAAGACTTCCTTCTCGCGCAGACGACCACGCTCCAGCCCTATCAGGCAACAATCGTTGGCATGGTCGCAGTTGTGGTTCTTTTCGTCCCTTTGTTTGGCTTTTTGGACAAGGCCTCGCGCAGGATCGTCGACTGGGTGGTCCGCAAGTCGGGCCGCTATCTGGGCCGCATAGGCCTGTATGTGGTTTTGTTCCTCGTGCTCGGAGTTTTGTACTGCGCCTATCTTTACCGTTGGTTCGGAATCAAGATCATCTGGCCGTAACTCGGTGGCATTCTGAAAACAGCATTCTTTCGTCTTGCGTATGCGATTCTGGTTTCGCTTATCCAGGCGACCGCGATGTTTTTGCCTGCCCGGGTGCCGGAATTGCACGGTCCGGCACACTCCGCGTTGATTTTCGTGCTCTCATTTTTTCTCACTCTGTTGGCCGTGCCCTGGCCGGGGCTGCGGCCACGAGATCTTCTGGTGAGTCTGATTCCGACGTGCCTGCTGGGTGGTCTGGCGCTCGGTATGGCCCGTCACGTTTCGCCGCCGGCTTTTGGCGCCGAGCACGGGTACGGGGATCTTCTGAAACTCTTTTTCATTCAGGGTTTCGCCGTTCTGGTGGGCGCTTCAGGGCTTGGCATGCGCAAGAACCAGAATCGTCCGGTCATACGTCGCGCAGCGCGAGACAGCGAAGAACTGGAGGCGATTTTTTCTCTGCGACAAAGGGCGCGTCAGGAAGAAGGACTGACCTACTACCGCTACGTCACGATGCTGGGCCTCGGCTTTGCGCTCGTATGTGAGGAGCGCGCACGGGTCACGGGAGTGATTCACGGGATGCGTCTGGACGACCTGGTGTTCCTTTTTGACCTTGCCGTTGAGCCTGGTATGGAACAACAGCGCGAGGAGACGCTGGTCGCTCGTACGCTGACGCGCCCCGAAGTGCGGCTGGGTGATGTGCGTGCGATAGTCTACTTGAAGGGCCCCCAGGAGGCACACCCGGCCTTGATCGCTCACGGGTTTCGCGCGGCAGAGCCGGAAGACCAGGATATCCGGGAGTTCGTCGGGCGTCGGTTTTCCGCGCCGCTGCTCGAACAGTTTCCGGACTGGTCCCCCCTGGCGGGGCTCGTGCCTCTGATTTGGGACCCGGGCGCCTGATTCTTGACGACCGACCGTCGCTTCAGAAATAAATCACGCCCCAGGCAATTAACGCCTGCGCTGGATAGTATGTTCCCAAAATGAAAAGGCCGGGGTTTTCTAACTCGCGCACGAATCGGTTCCAGCCCCAAAAACCGTCCGAAAGGCAGAACAGAAACGCACCCAGGGAAGCAAAGAATACACCGATGTCCCAATCCCGATTCAGGGCAAAAAGGAACATTGCGTTCTCAAAAATCATATAGGAAACAACGACCGGCAGGGCGGAGCGTTTGCGAAGGCGGGGAACCGCCAGCACCAGGTAGATCGCAGCCGGAACAAAGGCCAGAAGCGCAAACTGCAAAGGCAGGGACCAGGCCGAATGGGCGAAGGCAACAACATAGGCCACATGCCCACCGATAAACGCGACAAAGCCCGGCAGAAACGAACGCTTCCAGAGCAACAGTATGTCGCCGATTAAGCCCAGCACGAGACCGGTCAGAATCCAGGCCGACTCGGACCCCGCCCGTTGATCCAGGTGCAGGAAAAACCAGACCAGAATCCACGCGACCGGCAACGGCTTGGTCCAGAAGTACCACTCGTTGCGGTACTTTCGGGCCACAATTGCGCCCACAGCAAAAAGGGCCGCCGGCAAAAAAAGCGTCAGCGCGGATTGCGTCATGTGGGAAATCCGACAAAAATCATACTGTAAACTGAGTCCATTGAGTTGACACCGGCTCCGTAGTCCTTCATTTGAACCGCGCCGGACGAAGGTTCGCGCCGGCCGGGCCCTTTGCACGACATAACTACAGCCGGGCCCACAAAGCAAGGAGTTCAGAAGATGGCAATACGTATCGGTATCAATGGATTTGGCCGCATCGGTCGGCTGGTATTTCGCGCCGGACTGTCCCGTAGTGATGTTGAATTCGTTGGCGTCAACGATCTCATCGACCCGGAGTACATGGCCTACATGCTCAAGTATGACTCTACCCACGGGCAATTCGCGGGCGATGTGTCGGTGAAAGACGGCAACCTGCTGGTTCAGGGAAAAACCATCCGCGTCACCAGCGAACCCGACCCCGCCAAACTGAATTGGGGGGCCGTCAAAGCGGACTACGTTGTTGAGTCTACGGGCCTCTTTACGAAGACCGAGCAGGCCAAAAAGCACCTCGAGGCGGGCGCAAAACGCGTGTTGATTTCGGCTCCCTCCCCGGACGCACCGATGTACGTGATGGGCGTGAATCAGGATCGCTTTACGGCTGATCAAACGGTCGTCTCAAATGCCAGTTGCACCACTAACTGTCTTGCGCCTATAGCGAAGGTCGTGCACGACAACTGGGGCATCGCCGAAGGCCTCATGACTACGGTGCATGCGGTCACGGCCACTCAGAAGACCGTCGATGCACCGTCCAAAAAGGACTGGCGTGGTGGGCGGGGCGCCTATCAGAATATTATTCCCTCTTCGACCGGCGCGGCCAAAGCAGTCGGTAAGGTGATTCCGGAGCTCAACGGCAAACTCACCGGCATGTCCTTCCGTGTGCCGACCGCGGATGTGTCGGTCGTGGACCTTACGGTGCGTCTCGAGAAGCCGGCCACGTACGACGCAATCAAAGCCAAAATGAAAGAGGCTTCGGAAGGCAGCATGAAAGGCATCCTTGGTTATACTGAAGATGCCGTGGTTTCCACCGACTTTCAAGGCGACGCAAGAACTTCGATTTTTGACGCCGACGCGGGCATTGCCCTGAACGACAAATTCGTGAAGCTCGTCAGCTGGTATGACAACGAGTGGGGCTACTCCAGCAAAGTCATCGACCTGATTCTGCACATGGAGAAAACCGCGCCCGTCAGCGGATAGTTCGGACCGGATCGCGGTCGGTCATTTTTGACGATCGCGTAAGTCGCTCATGAAGTACAATAAGCTCTCGATCGAAGACGTCGATCTGGACGGTCGCACAGTCATCGTGCGGGTGGACTTCAATGTACCCCTGCGCGATGGCCAGGTCGAAAACGACAAGCGCATTCGTGAAAGCCTGCGCACGATTCGTTACCTGATGGATCATCGCGCGCGGACCGTGCTCATGTCTCACCTTGGCCGACCCAGAGGCAAGGTTTCGCCCGAGTTCAGCCTGGCCCCGGTTGCCGCGCGGCTGACCGAACTACTTGAGATTCCGGTTGGTTTTGTTTCGGCCTGTATCGGCGAAGAAGTTCAAAGCCGAATCAAGGCCCTGCAGGCCGGCGATGTGCTGCTGTTGGAGAACCTGCGTTTTCACGCGGAGGAAGAGGCTAACGATCCGAACTTTGCCGCCGAATTGGCCCGCGGAATCGAGATCTATGTGAACGACGCCTTCGGCACGGCGCACCGGGCCCACGCTTCCACGGAAGGGATCACGCATCACGTCAAACAGGCGGCCGCAGGTTTCCTTATGCAAAAGGAGCTGAACTTTTTGGGCGCCGCCATTGCGGAGCCCAAGCGACCCTTTGTGGGCATTATTGGCGGCGCCAAAGTCTCCGGAAAGATCGATATGATCGAGAACATGTTGCCCCGCGTGGACAAGCTGCTGATCGGGGGCGGCATGACCTATACTTTCATGAAAGCCCAGGGCTATGAAATCGGCAAATCACTGATCGAGGAAGACAAAGTGGATCTGGCGTACGACATACTCTGGGTGGGCGGCCAGAAGATCGAACTGCCGATGGACTTCCTGGTTTCGGATCATTTCGATTTCAAGGAACGTACTGTCGGAAGCCTGCATACGGTCATCTTTGATCACATTCCTCCCGATGCCATGGCTCTGGACATCGGTCCCAACACCGTGGAACGCTACTGGGACACCCTGATGGATGCCGGTACGATCGTATGGAACGGTCCAATGGGTGTGTTCGAGATTGAATCGCTGGCGGGCGGAACATTTGCGATCGCTCAGGCTCTGGCGGATGCTACTGCCAAAGGCGCGACCACGATCATCGGTGGCGGAGATTCAGCAGCCGCAATCGAGCAGGCCAACCTTGCAGACCGTGTCTCGCATGTATCTACCGGGGGCGGCGCTTCCCTGGAATTTCTGGAAGGCAAGGCGCTTCCGGGAGTGCTGGCCCTTACGGATCGGTCCTGAGTAGTTCCACCAGCCCGGCCGCCGTTGTGGCCGTATCGATATGTGTGATGTGGGCGTCTTCGCCCGCCCGCAGGACGAGGATATCGTTCTCGCCAGCGGGAAAGACATCGCCCACACCCTCGTCTTCGATCAGAAGAATCGTGTAGTTGTAATCCCTCATGCGTGGTTTCGCAATAAACTGCGAGATAATTCCCGGCATGCGATGAATGTCGGCCACGAACCGTGCGTTATTTGCCGCCAGCCACTCGTCTCCGTTGCGCTCCGTCAGCACCTCGTGCACGATTTTCGAAGCGTCCATGCTGCGCACAAAGATGATCATGCGCTCATGCCCGATTCGTTGCTCCTGACCGTGTTGGTCTTCGAGCACAATTTCCGGCAACCGGTCACCCACGTGCAGCTGCGTCTGGGCCGACAGCGGTGCTACGATCGTTGTTAGCGGCAGAATGAAGGCGATAAGCAAGCGTGACATAAACAGAAGATGGCCACCGGCAGCAGTTCGGGCAAGCCAAAATGCCGCGGCGTATTGACACACGGGACCTGCGTGGCATACTCAGGCGTGCCCGATCGACGCAAACATCGTGGTCCGCACCCGCAGGACGTGCAGTTGTTCGGCCCGGAGAGTTTACCGCGCTTGCAGACCGCGGCCGCGGACCTGCTGTGGTTGCTTTCGCGCGGCTACTCCCGCGAAGCCGCCCTCACGCTGGTCGGTGATCGCTACCAGCTCCGTTCCAGACAGCGTACGGCTCTGGGGCGCGTATGCTGTTCCAGAGAAGAAAGGCGTAGCCGGGCGCAAAGGTGCATTTCCCCGGATTCGATTTCGGGCAAAGAGGTCGTGCTGGACGGCTACAATGTTCTGACCACGGTCGAGGCTGCGCTGGCCGGCGGTCTCATTCTCGAATGTTTCGATACGACCTACCGTGATCTTGCCAGCATGCACGGCAGCTTTCGAAGCGTCGCCGAGACACCGACTGCAGCCCGACTGATGGCGCAAACCCTCGATTCGTTGGGCGCGGCTTCGGTTTGCTGGCTTTTGGATCGCCCGGTTTCGAACAGCGGGCGGCTGAAAACACAGCTGGAAAGAATCGAAACGAAATGTTGCTGGAGCGTCGAACTCGAAGAGCACGTGGATGCGCGGCTTGCACGGGCAAGCACGCTCATCGCGACCGCCGACAGCGCCATTCTGGATCGCTGTGGGCTCTGGCTCAACCTGGCGCGAATCGTCGTAGAGAAGCATATATCGCAAGCCCGCGTCATTCGTCCAATTCCCGGCGCGTACGAAACGAATTGATTCTGGTGCCGAAAAAATACCTGGCGCGCAGGGTCAGCCACTCCCGAAAATCGCAGTGTTGGAGCACCCGCCCGAAACGAAAATCTGCAGGCCTCAGGCAATCGGGTCGGGACAGACGTCGCGCATACGGCAGCTTTCGCATGCGGCTCCTCGAAATACCCGGTCAAAGAGCTCCATCATGGGATCGATAAGGCCGGGGTCCCGGGTGGCCACACCGGCCTCAAAGTTGCGTCGATTGCCCGAGCGCACACCGGCTCCCGCGCCGGTCATATTGGCAGAGCCAATATATGCTTCCAGGCCATCGATCACGATGCACTTAAAGTGCACCCGGGGACACAATCGACGATCGAAACGATCGCCCTCAAAAAGTGCCGGGAAGTCGTCAAAATGGGCCCGAAAGCGGGGCCCCGGTTCCTTTGCGTGCAGAAGGCGCACCTCGACTCCCTTCTTGACCAGTTCCGAAAGAACCCGCAAGAAAGGCACATAGGAACGGCCCCGCCGCACGTGCAGATCTTTAAGATCCGCGGTTCCAATCCACAGAAAATCCCTCGCTTCCAGGACGCTTCCCGCAAGGAATCGTTCGTAAAGTTCCTCGTTGGCGATGAACTCTGTCATGGCTTTGACTGCGGACATCTCAAAATCAATATCGACCGCTTCGCTGTTGCGGACCGGGTCTGAAATTCTGCGCACGCTTTCGGATCTGAGTCTGGACGTGGTGGCGGTCTGTGTTCTGGCAGGACTGTTTGCGGCCCGCCTGACGGGTTCGACCCTGGCGTCGGCCTGGGCCGTGATTCTGGGGCTGGCGGTCTGGTGTATCTACACCGCGGACCACTGGCTGGACGCCCGGCGAAACGGCGCAAGCAGCCGCCTTTCGCGCCATCGCATTCATCTGCGCTATGAGGGTGCGATTACCGTGGTCTGGATCTGCGTCTCGTTCGTTGGATCGACCACGGCCCTCTTGCTCCTGCCCGTGCCGGTGCTCCTCGGAGGCCTCGGCCTGGGAGTGCTTGCCGGGCTGCACCTAGTTTTGTGTCAAAAGACGGGCTTTCTCTGGTATCCAAAAGAGCTTGCGGTCGCGGCGCTTTTCACCGGCGGCATCTGGCTTGCGCCGCTTCTCAGCGGAAAACCAACCGTCACTGTGTGGGTCGCCTTCGGGCTTTTCGGTGCGGCGGTCTTTGCAAATCTCTTATTGTGTTCCCTGCTCGACTACGAGGTCGATGCCCGGGAGGCTCCGAATTGTCTGGCGCAGCGCTGGGGCCCGGTCACATCCCGGCGGGTGCTTATGGCGCTGGCACTTCTAGCTCCGTTCGTTGCCGCATCTTCGGGAGTCGCGTTGACCTCGGTGTCGGACCTTCTGTCGCTTCTGATTCTTGTCTTGCTTGTTGGTTTGCCGGCCTGGATTGCCCGGGATCCCGGCGAGACCACAAGACCTGGTTCGCTCACTTTACGTCGCGCCCTGGCCGACGGCGCCTTCTTGATGTGCGGCCTGCCGGTGGCTCTGGAGTTGATCCGGGGGACCTTCGTGTGATGCGCGCGCACCTGTCTGCGGAACGGGGCTTTGATCGTTTGGCGCCGCTCTACGACCTGGGAACTTTACCGCTCGCTTCGTACCTGCGCATGGCCCGCAGCGAGTTACTGAAGCACATCCCGGCGCCACGCTCGGTGCTCGCCATCGGAGATGGGAGTGGGCGCGGTGTGGCCGATCTTCTGGCTCGCGGTAAGCCCGAGCGCGTCTGCCTGGTGGACATTTCCGAAGCGATGCTGGAACGGGCCCACCGACGCTGCGCCGCCATCGAAACGGGCGCGAAGATCGAATATGTGCACGCCGACATTCGCGAACTGAAATTCGACGGTTCTTTTGCTTTTGATCTGGTGCTGACCCATTTCCTTTTGGATTGCTTTGAAAATTCCCAAGTGCGAGCCATCGTAGAGCGCGTCTCGCGCGTGTGCACGCCTAATGCGCTCTGGTACGCAAGCGATTTCTCTCAGTGTCGGGGCCTCGCGGCTCTGCCCGCGGACGCCATCGTGCGTATGCTGTACGGATTTTTTCGTGTCACGTGTGGAATCGATGCGGACCAACTTCCCGACTATGGAACGTGTTTTGAAAAGAGCGGCTGGCACGAGCTGCAGCGCCAGGAATATCTGCAGGGCTGGATCTTTGGTGCGCTCTACGCGCGCTTGCCCTTGCGAGGCGAGACGCCGTCTTGAGCGCAGACCTGACCGGTGTTTTGATCACGGCCACCGCCGACGATACGGGCGGCGAGCACTGGTTGCGCTTTTTTGTGCGCCTGGAAGATGGCCGGGCGGCAGAGGTCCGCATCACAAACGCCCCGCCGGTGTTTTTTGTCCCGGCATCGAACGACGAGCTTCCGGCGCTCAACGGTCTTGTGCGCCGTAAGAACGTCGAACTCAAGAATCAAGCCGGTGATCCTCTGGAGGCGCTGTATTTTCGCGATCAGCGGGCGTTGCGGGATGGGCGCGAGGCCCTGCGACGTGGCGGCTGGCGCACCTACGAATCGGACGTGAATCCCTTTGAGCGCTATCTCATGGAACGTTTTTTGGCCGGCGGCGTTCGCATTCACGGCGAGCCCCGCATCGAACAAGAACGTCTGGTGTTTGAAAACCCGCGTTTGGAATCGGCCTCAAGTACGAGTGGGCCAACTCTACTCTCTTTTGACATTGAAACCGGCGTCAGCCACGACCTGCTGTATTCGATCGCCCTGCACTATACCGGTGGCCACGGAACAAAAGAAGAAAGGCTGGTGCTTGTAAACGGCAGGGCTGACGCCAGGAACGATAGCGTTGACTTCGCCATCCAGTACTGCCCGGGAGAGGCGGCCCTGTTGCGCGCCTTTTTAGACCAGGTGCAACGCCTGGACCCGGATCTGCTGGTGGGCTGGAACGTCGTAAACTTCGATTTGAACTATCTGTTACGCAAGGCCGAGCAGTTGGGCGTAAGCCTGACGCTTTCGCGTACGGGCCGCAAAACGCGCATTGTGCGGCGTACCGGCATGGCCGATTACGCCGTGGTTCCGGGTCGCGTGGTGGTGGATGGTCCCCAGGCCTTACGCGCGGCGTTCTACAACTTCGAGGATTTTTCGCTCGAAGCCGTTTCCCAGGATCTGTTGGGTCGTGGCAAGCGCATCAGCACGAAGGAGAAGCGCGAAAAAATTGCCGAGATCGAACGACTGTACCGGGAGGACATTGCGGAACTCGCGCGCTACAATCTGGAGGACTGTGTACTGGTCACAGAGATCTTTCGGGCGACCGGCCTGGTCCCGCTCCTGTTGCGAAGAAGCGCGATTTCGGGCATGTTGCTGGATCGCATCGGTCGGTCTTCGGCTGCCTTTGATTTTTTCTTTTTGCCGCGCCTGCACCGCAAGGGCTTCGCAGCGCCCGACCTGGACGACGTGGTTTACGGCAACCCGGCAATCGGTGGCTATGTCATGGAACCACGGGGGGGACTTTACAGAGACGTCATCGTGCTGGATTTTCGCAGTCTGTACCCGTCGATCATTCGCACATTTAAGATCGATCCCTATTCGCGGCTCATGTCTGCCACCAATCCCGTGCAAACTCCAACCGGGCAGAGCTTTTCGCGCACGGAGCATATCCTGCCGGAATTCATTGGCGAATTGCTGGAGAAACGCGGCCAGGCAAAGAAAGCCAACGACCCGCATCTATCCATGGCGATCAAGATTCTGATGAACAGCTTTTATGGTGTGATGGGTTCTCCGGGCTGCCGGCACTACCATCCGGATTTGCCTTCGGCGATTACGGGAACCGGTCAGTGGCTTTTGATCGAAAGCCGCAAGCATCTCGAAGAGGGCGGTCACACGGTTCTTTACGGTGACACCGATTCGCTTTTCGTGGCGATGCCCGGGAGCGCCGCCGCCGACGTTTCCCGGCGCGGTAACGAGATGGCCGCAGATCTAAACGAATACTGGCGCGAGCGTCTGCACCGGGAATTTGATCTGGAGTCGTTTCTAACGCTTGAGTACGAAAAGCATTTTACGCGCTTCTTTCTGCCGCCAGCCCGAGGCGGTGGCGCCGCAAAAAAACGCTACGCCGGCCTGCTCAGAACCGAGGCCGGCGAAAGCCTGCACTTTGTGGGTATGGAGACGGTGCGTTCGGATTGGACGGCGCTTGCCAAAGATTTTCAGAAAGAACTCTACCGGCGTGTATTCGCGGAAGAAGACGTCGAAGAGTGGATCAAGGACCTCCTGGTCCGCCTGCGTGCCGGCGAATTTGACGGAGACGCGCTTGTGTATCGCAAACGCCTGCGTAAAGAGCTCGAGGCTTACACAAAGAATGTCCCACAGCACGTGCGCGCCGCGCGTCTGCTCGAAAATCCAGGCAACGAAGTGCGCTATTTTATGACCCTGCGGGGTCCCATTCCGGTAGAACTCGAACCGACCGACATCGACTATAACTATTACATTGAGCACCAGCTCAAACCCATCGCCGACACTCTGCTCGGAGAACTGGGCCTCAGCTTTGATGGCTTCCTTCATCCGACGCAGCTGTCGCTCTTTTGACCCGCACGTATTACGCTTGCATCGTGCCGAACCGACCGCAATCGCTTGAAACCCGGTCTTCACACCTGAAATTGCAGGCCGGCCAGTCGTTGGTAGAGGGCATCGCGCTCCAGGAGTTCGGCGTGGGTGCCTGTATTTTTGCTTGTGTTCTCGCGCGACCCGGCTCATTCGAGCATGCTCATGTTTCTATCCAGTTTAAAAGACCAACTTTCTGCCGCTTTGGGGCCGCGTTCCTTTTTTCAGGGCTACGATTCGGAACAATCGTCACGCAGGGCCGCCCTGTCGGTTACTGTTCTTCTGATCACGGTCGCTCTGCTTCTGACGATCGCCGCCATGTTGAGCGGGCCCGAAATCGGGCTCAGTAACGAAGAACGTGAACTCATCGCGGGGGAACTACAGGTGCCGATGACGCCGGAGCCGTCCGCCAGCAACAACTTGCTCTTCGCCGTAAATTGGGCATTTTTGCTGGTACTCTTTGGGCTGATCCGACACGGGATAACTCGCCTTCTGGGCGAAGGTCACAGATCACTCCGGGACGCCATGACGATCACCGTGCTTTCGGTGGGGCCGATGATCGTTGGAATACTGTGCATTGGTCTCTTTTCCTACGCGTTTCCGCTGGATGTTCCCCACCATAGCCAGGGAGCGTTTGCTGCCCGCATCATCGCGATTCTGGCAACGCTCTTCGCTCTGTGGCTCTGGGAAGGCGCGATCTGTTGGACCGGATTTCGAATACTTTATGACCAGAACAATGGTCGTGCGGTCTTGACCTGGATAGCCCCCTATCTGCTGGTCTTCGGCGTACTGACGGCTATCTTTCTCTTCCTGCTTACCGTTTAACTTCCGCCACCGGCCGCGGGAACGCCCGTTGCTGGACCCAGCGAAGCGAATGTCAACAGGATCAGAAGCGCCACCAGGATCAGCGCAAGCGTGGGTGTGATCCAGGTCAGGACCGCTCGTCTTTTCGTCTGCCCGAAACGTTCCTGGAATCCGATTACACAGGCTCGACACTCAATGCCAAGGCCAACCAAAAGGACGAGACTGTGCAGCAGGACCCGCACAACCAGGGCGATTCCATCAGGTGCATGCAGGCTGTACGGAATCACATTGTTGATCATAATGAGCACGGCACCCACAACCATGAATGGCAATCCCGCATAGACGGAAATCGTCAGCGTCGCGCTGTATGTACGATCGTTGCCTCCGAGCAGCATAAGCGCCAGAAATCGAAACGCCGAAAAAATGATAAAGTAGCCGGCCCAATAGATGGGAAAAAACAGGCGCTGCGATGGGCCCTCATTGTAAAGAACCGCGGCGGCGCCGGGCGGATCGGACGGACCAAGAATCGCAGTCAGATAGACCGCCAGTGTACAGAGACCCATCAGTATTCCGGCCTGTAAAAACATCAGCGGCAGTTCGGGCAGGTTTCCGACAACGAACTGCCCTTGCGGCCGTAGCGCCTTCAGGATTGCATTCCGGATATTCAGCCAGAGTTCGCTCATGGTCCTCCCGGGTCGACCTGCTCGCGCTCGCTTCCCGATTCAGTTTGATTCTCGCTACCGAACATGATGCCCATGCGCTGGCCTTCCGCGAGCACACGTTCTTGTAGTTCCGGGGAGCGGGCAAGCGCGTTGGCAATGAGCATTTGCGTACTTGCGTCTTCCTGGAGCCGGGCACGCGCGTAGATTTCGGCCAGCCGCATGTGGATTAAAGCCAGCTTCTGACCATAGGCCGCCCCGGCGCTGAACGCCGCCATCGCCTGATCATTTTCGCCCCGGTCCTGATGCAGCAATCCCTTGATATACCAGGCTTCTATATTTCCGCTATCGCGGCGAACCACTTCGTTAATATTTTCTAGTGCTTCGTCCTGCTTGCCTTCGATGAGGCGCTGCGTTTTTGACAGCCACAGCAGTGTATTCAGGTTGTACGGGTCCTCACTGTAGGCTTCTTCGAAGAATCGCTCGGCGCTGGCGTGGTCGTTGTTATAATAGTAGATCTTCCCCAGCATTACCCTGGCGTTTATGAAGCCGGGGTATTCGTCGAGGACCCCTTCAAGGATCGGGCGAGCGGCGTTGTAGTTCTGCCGATTGAAGAGCTGCAGCGCATTCTCATATCTCGCCAGCGCCTCCGCGTCGGGTTCAGAACACGCCGCGGTGATAAAAACAAGACAACCCACCAGGGCGCGCCGACCAGATGATTTAAGTACCCCGAACAAGGGAGCCACCTATTCTCCCAATTCCGACAGGCGATTGCGAGCGTCTTCTCGCGGGCGCGTCAGATCCGCCGGCGACACACGCAGAAAGGTCTCCAGGTTTTCACGCGCCGCGTCCACCTTGTCCTGGGCCAGTTGGACCAGCGCAATATTGTAGTAGGCGAAAAAGTAGTCGGGCTTCAATTCGATCGCCCGTTGATAGCTTTGCTCAGCGCCTGCGGGATCACCCTGTCGCTGTTTGACGACACCCAGGTTGTAATGCGGGAGATGGTAGTTTGCGTTCAGCCGGATAGAGGCTTCGAAGTGTTCGCGGGCCCGGGCGTAGTCCTGTCGTTGCAGGTAGACCACTCCCAGGTGGTTTTCGATCTCATGGTTCGGCTGGGCGGCAAGGGCACGCTGGAAGGCAGTTTCGGCCTGGTCCAACTCCCCGCTGCCAAGATAGAGAGTGCCGAGCTGCGCCCAGGCGTCAAAGAATCCCGGTTCGAGCCGCGTGGCGTGGAGAAAACTCTGGACCGCCGCGGTTCGATTTCCTGCCTGCAATTGAGCGAGGCCGAGGTTGTAGTGATAGAGGGGAGCTTCCGTGCGTAGTTCAATAGCGCGCTCGAACATGGCTATCGCCTCTCTGCCTCTTTGCATCTGCAGGTAGCACATGCCGACGTTATTCGCGTATTCCGGATTCTCGGGGCTGCGCCGAGCGGCCTGCTGGAATTGGTCCAGCGCCGCCACGAAATTGCCCTGGCTGTAGTATCGAATTCCTCGCTGATTCAATGCATCCACGCCTGCGTCCTGGGCCGTTGCAGGAACCGCTACGCCGATTGTCACGCACAGTAGAATAATCGGGGTGAAACCCGTTCGCATTGAATGTGACATAATGACTCTCATTACCCTTCCCAACCGACTGGGGAGTGTCTATGGCACCATTCATAGACTGCAAGACATTTCAAAGCGGGGGGCCTAAATACTAAAAAACGTTGCGAATTCAGCCCCGAAAACGGAAAATCGACGCGTCGCGGAGTGCCCGACCTCAAAAAATATAAAAAACATGCAATTTTGTACGCAAAACCTGGGCCTTCGCCGGTTCCCCGGCATACCGCGAACGAGTGAGAAGAGCCATGCATACACAAGACAATCCGGGTAGCTGCTATTTCGCCGATCCAGGAGCGCCACCCGCCCGAACCCCGCGTTGGATGCGCAAACACCGCCGGCCAGTGCCGATGTACGCGGCGCCCCTGCGTTTCGTCAGCGCCTTCCTGGTGGTTACAATGCTGGCCTGGCTACTTCCGGTCGGGCAGCTCCTGGCGCAGCCCGCAAATATCCCCGGCCTCAATACGCCAGGTTTCAACCAGACCGAACTCGATAACGCAATCGATCAGGCTGACCAGGCTTCGCCCAATCAAGCCGCCTGGGAACAGTACGTGGCCAGTCAAAAGGCTGTGCTCGCCGCCAATTGGGAAGTGACGGTCGATGCCCAGATAGACTCGCATGTCCAGGCCGTAGCGCAATCTGACGCGTTTAACTCCGTCGCGGAGTACCAGGATTACGTGCGCAGCTCACTGGACGTGCAGAAACGCGACGCGTTCCAGCAGTGGGAATTGGCGGCAGACCTTGCCATCCAGGCCCGTCGCACAAACTTCATGGCCTCAGCGAGCAATGCCGGAACTGCCGAGCTTGAAGAGAATGCCGCTCACAATGTTGCCCAGGGGCAGGGTTTTCTGGCGAACAACACTCCCGGCCAGGATTTTGTCCAGGCTGAGAAGAACCTCAATCATCTTGAGGCCAGCTGGCTGCAAGATTTTGGAAACGATGTAGAAGCGGGCATGCAGCAATTCCAGATTGGGCTCGCTCAGCTGAATGGCGACTACCAGAGCCTGCTGGCTTCCATTGCGCAGACCGATGCGGAGTTTCAGGCCCAATTGGTGCAGATAAAGGCCTACGAACAGAACGTGCGTGATGGGATTACGACCGCAGTCGATTCGCTTGATCAGTTCTTGACCACCTCCGGCATGTTCTACGCTGAAAACTGCGACGCCGACTACAATTGCACAGTAGATCAGAACACTCTGAACGCCTCCGGCCAGGAATTGCAAACTCTGATTAACGATTTGCGAACCGGTCTCCAGAACGGAACGCCTCTTTCGACCCTCGCTCAGCAACTTACAACGTATACGCAGACGCAGCGGCAACTGGCAGATGACACCCGGGCAATCTGGGAAGACCGGATCGAAACGCAAATGAGTTACTCGACTTATGAGTACCCCGGCAGCCTCGCGCACCGGGACCAGATGCTGAACGACACGAACAACTACGTCGGCGCTGCTGTAGCGCATATGGGCGGCAACGGTGCGCCGCTTAACGCACTGCTTCGCGGAAATGACCGTCGCACCGTGATAGACGTTTCCGGGGTGGATGTATGTGGCTCTTCTTCTGGGGCGCACTACCAGATCTACCCGCTACAGATCGGGTTGAACTGGGCGGGCGGTTGTTATAGCTCTGTCGGCATTCAGGCGACGCAGTTTGAAGGTGTCGGCCTGGGTGGCTGGGCAGGGATTCCATTGATCGTCAGTGAATGGCGTCAGGAACAGAATCTACGCGTGACGGCCAGCTACAAGCTTTACGATGCCAACGCGAAAACGAATCGCGACACCTGGGCCGGTTATCGCGACAGTATGGACCCGGTCATTCTGAAATGGCAGAACGAGATTTTGCCGGCGATTCAGAACTGGGAGCAGCAAGTTGCTGCTTACGAAGCCAGTTATGCCACCTGGCAGGGTCAGGCGGCGGCTGCTCAGGCTCAGGGACAGGCCGCGCTCGACCAGGCCACGAGCGATTTACTTGCAAAGCAGAATCAATGGCTCGAGCAAACCAACGAGCGCTTTCGCAACGATAGCCGTCAGTGGCGGAACATTCGCGCTGCCTTCAATGAGAGCCGAAGTGCGGCTGCCGCAGGCGATACCTTTCGGCCAGACGCCCGCATCGACAATGCGATCGCCGCCCTTCGCGATTCCCGGGTTCAGCGTCGGGAGAACGGAACCGGTCTTACGCAGGAAGACGTTTCCCTGGACCTCCCGCAGTTGGACGCATCGTTCTTTTCGGCCGCCCGCCAGTCTACACCGGATGCCGGACTCATAAGCAATGTTGCTCAGGACTTTGCCACGTCACTGAAGGGGCAGTTCAATGTGGCCGTCGTGAACTCTCTGCAGGAACGCTCCGAAGCCATTCGCACGCGCACCATCGCGCAACTGGCAGGAGGGCTGAGTGATCAAAACGGAATCCTGCACCAGATGCGGAATCTTCCCCAGGCAGCTAAAGACATCGACGAGCAGCTACGCCCCCTCTATGAAGAACTTGAGGATCTGGCGGAAGGCAGTACCCGCTACGTGGAACTGCAGGCCCAAATCGAAGCGCTTCAGGACCAGCGTTCGCAGGTCCTGAAAGACGACCTCCCAAACCACACGGACGCCGGTTTCAGCGTTACAACCGACGAGCAGGGGCGTGTAATCCTGCGCCGGCAGATTTCGTCGGGCTCTGCCCAGCTGAATGCGGGTGGAAACGCCGAGAACTATGACGACTATTCTTCAGTCGATATGGAACAGGTCGTCTCTTTTGCTCCACCGCCAAGCATCGTGCTTCCGAACGCCGGGGATCTCTACGAAGACTGGGACTACGGCGACGTAATGAGTCAGTTCCAGGCCAGCGCGGAGACCTTCAGCGACGACCTGGAAGCGCAGTTCGAAGATATATCCAACCAAATGGGGCGGGCCAATCAGATTATGGCCACCATGGAGCGATCCTGGCACGCGGATGCAGCTCACCAGGCCGAAAACGCTCGCACCATGAACCGTCTGGTCATGACTCTCTTTCAGTCTATGTCGGGCGGCATGTCCTTTAACGACGCCTTTGCCGGCTTCATGGAAGAAGAGGCTCATAACCTGATTGCTGCGTCGATCGAAGAAAGCACCGGGCTGCCGGCGGGCTGGTTGGTCAGACTTTTGCGCGGCGCGAAACCCCACGAAGCCGCGCAGGCATACGCCGAGGACGTATTCTACCAGGAAGTAGACAAGCAGTTCCAGCTGGATGGCGCGGGCGCTTACCTGCGTGAGTGGATCGGCAAAGCCCAGGAGCGCTCTCGCGAACACGCGCGCTATCGAGCCGGCGGCGGAGATTTATTCAAATTCGTGGACCAGACGGTATACAAACCGCTCCGTAGCGTGCCCATGAACATGTTCGGCCCCGGTGGAGGACTGCTGGGAGGCATTCCCGGTCTGGACGGCGCGCTCGGGAAGCTCCTGGCCGCTGGTGCGTCCGTCCTGCCATCGGTCCTTACCCTGGATCCTTTCGGAGCAGTTCTTGCCGCGGGTATTGCGCCTGAGGCCATGAAACTTGCGGAGGAGATGGGCGACGCCTACCAGCAGTACGGCCATATGTCGTACGACGAATACATGGCGCAGCAGGAAGCGTTGCGCCGGGGAGATATCAGCGGCAGCCAGGCCCGGCGCGAGAATACGGCAGCGGCGCGCCAGGCGACAGAGCAGAGGGCGCGCGACTTCCAGCGGCTCCGCATCGGAAAACTATTCGGGCAAACGCCGCTTGGCGCGGTTTTGGAGAATGCTTTCACGAAACCGCAGCGCGTGCCGACCGCGGCCGAAGAGCGTTTCCGCACCAGCCTCGCAAACTTCGCGTCTGAGTCCTTTCAGATTCCGTTCGATTTCGCGCACTCCATGCTGACGCCGGGTGTGAGTTTCGAGGACGCCGTCGAAAATCAATTCTACGCCAATGTCGAACAGCAGTTCGGCATTCCTGGCTTCGGCGACGCGTTCCGTAACTGGTTTGAAGAACGTATGATGGACCGCAAGAAACACGAAGCGGCCCGCTGGAAGCCCGAAGACACTGCTGCTACGGTCCTTACGATGGGGGCGGGCGGCGCGCTGACTTACGTGTGGCGCAATGCAGAATACGATCCACAACTGAAGACGGTGACGACCATCGCAGAAGTGGCTGCTGCGGTCGTCGTGAATCTCGTCCCGGGAGTGGGGCAGGCTGTTTCCGCCGCCATCATGACAATGGTCATGACCGCCTACTATGCGGCCAAGCAAGCCTACCTGGGTTCTCTCGAAAGCGGCACTAAAGGTGCTGTGGCCGGTGCGCTTTCCGGCGCTGTTACGGGACTCAGCCAGGGTGCCGTTCAAATGGATCTCGGTTTCGATGAGAATGGTTTCGGTGGTTCCATCGGCGCCGGTATTCCGATTGGCGGCGGCGGTGTGGCCGGTGCGAGCATCAACTTCAACGAAGAGTACGGCGTAACCGGTGGCGGCCTCACCCTTGGCTATTCCGGCGGAGGCGGTTTCGGTCCTTCCTATGCGGCCTCGCTGGGAATCAACTGGAACGTGCACGGTCCTACGACCTGGGGTGCTCAGGCCGGCATTCAAGGTGATAGCGGGGGCGCGAACATTGGCTATCAATTCGGCCAGGGCCTGACCGTAGGGCTCAATTCTGAGTATGCGAATATCAACTGGAGCGAGACGGGTGGTTTTTCGGGCGGGGCCAACCTTGCGGGCATCCTTGGCATGCTGGGCGAAAACGGATACCTGCCACAGCTACCGGACAACGAGATCTTATCGCAGCTGAATCTGGAGAGCCTCGGTTATGACTTCCAGAATGGTCTGACCGGCAACGTGACAGGTCCGTACGGCATGAACCTCGGTTATGGTCCCGACGGCTTCACCGGGGGAATCCAGAACGAACACATGTATGCCGGCTACGGACCGGGCGGCATGTATGCTGGCATCAGTCCGATCAGTACAAACTTCGAGGGCTTGAACTTCAACAATCTTGGCTACGACACGCGGACCGGAGTTTCCGGAACGGTTGGCAACTCAATGGTCACCTGCGACGTAGATGGCCAGAATTGCACGTCACCGATTGTAACTCAGGCCCAACAGGTGTACGCTTCTTTTCAGAACCTGGTAAACAACATGCGGAACTTTGATCCGTTCTCTCAGGATCTGCTGAACCCGCTGCCGAATTTGCCGGACCTGGGTCTGGACATCCCGGGGCCAGCACTGGACGCCTACGAGGATCTGCAAAACCAGGTCAACCAGGTGCAACAGGGGGCGGCGGAGATTCAGCAAACGGCCGAGAACATTCAGAACGCGGCCAATGACATTCAGGACCGTGTGAACGCCATTGAGCAGGCCGCAAACGATATCGCCGACAACCCGACCGACATCGAAGGCGCTCTGGCCGGCATCAATGAGACAGCGGAAAACATCCAGGGCATAGCCGATTCAGCAACCGACGTCGGCGAATCAATCGACCAGTTGGGCGATCAGGTGGCGGCCGCCCTGCCCGATTTCTCGTCGGGCGATGAACCGAACGAAAACACGGAGCAATCAACCCAAACCGCAAACACCACCACCGACGAAAATGGAGTCGTGAGTGGGGGTGAGAAGGATGATAGTGGGCAGGAATCTGACCAATCAGAGCCCGAGGTGCGCGACCGTGATTGGGCTTTCCGCGAGGAAGGAGATCACCGTTGGGATATGCCAAACACGGACTATGGCGCTCACGAGATCTACCGCTACCAGGCGGCCCTGGATTTGCTCAGCCGGGAGGTTAATGCCACCTGGAAACCAGACGACCGGGCGACCACGGAACACTCAAGGTACGAGGTATATAAAACCTACTGTCCGGCTGGAGCGGCCAGTGCCATGCGGAGCGCAAGCACTGGCGAGGCTGGATTCACGGCCTATGGAAGCGAATGTGAGGCCACATCGCGGCCAGGATTAGAAGCGGTGACCTACTTTCGTTTGCTCAGCGCTACGACCGCTGGAAGCGGCGGCGTCAAATTCTACCGCCCGGACGAAGCGGTCGCTCGTATGGATCAGTTTTGTGCCGAGAGGAACTCCCACGCCGACGCCTGCAATATGGCCCGGCGCCTCACACGCTACCACCAGATTGCGGGCCAGGTTGCCACTCAGCAAGCCCAGGTCGAACGTCTGGATCGTCAGATATCAGAGCGACAGACAGAAGAACGTGCGCTTACGGAGGATATCCAGCTGATTCAATCCCAGCGCCTCGACACCATCGTCCGGGCAGACGGAACGTACCTTTACGGTGCGATCTCAGGCCAAACCGCAACAACAATAACCATCGCAACGCCGGACGGCGGTCGGGTGGTAGTCCTTAAGAGCCAACTGAATACCGGTAGCAGCGTGCTCTACGACGGAGGCACCGCCTCCCTGGATAATCGGCTCCGCGAGCAGCGCGGCGGGACGCAAGCGCTCGTGGATCAGCGGAATACACAAAGGCAGCGGATACAGGACCTGCGAGACGAGAAGGATGACCTTGCCCGAAGTTTCCGTTAAGAGCACCCCGATCGTCGTTCTTGCTCTGGCTGGTCTTCTGGCCTTCGCGGGCAATTGCAGGGAATCGCAACGCACGGACCCGCCCTGGAGCACGGAAGCAAGGGATGCTTTGCTGGGCTTCTGGACGTATTATTCGCCCGTCCACCGACTGCAGCCGACGAGCTTTGAGATGGCCCAACCTCTGGTTCTCGATGGACGTTCCATCCTCGTGATCGACGAGGATGAGCAGGGGGGAGTACTGCCGCTAGCCTATTCCCTTGAAACGGTGAGCGAGACTTTAGATCTTGGAGGCCCGACCGAGCTCCCGGCGGAAGCCGCAGACCGTGTACAGGAAATGTATGAGCAGCAGACAGAGAACAGTGTGCGTCTTGAGATGCAGCCTGTGCCCCCTGAGATTGCGAATTGCCTGAACCCCCACCTGCGCGTCTACTGGCAAGGCCGGCTTGCAATGACAGCCGACCCGGATCCGACCACCGTTGTAGTCTTCGGGTGGCCGCGCGAAATCGAGGGTGAAGTCCGGACCACCCTTGGCATTGCCTTCCTGAAACAGGTGGGTGGTTCCTGTGAACTGATCGAGAGAAGTCCTCTGATTAATGGCGCCTATCTTGATTCGACCATGATTGACCGGATTGAGCCTGTCCAACTCACGCCTGACGGCCGCAGCCAGCTGCTGATCCAGGGCACGATTACTGCTGGCGAGCGCGCAACGACGTACTTCTTGAGCATTTTCAATCTACGTTCTGGTTGTGAAGAAGCTGACGGTCGCGCCTGTCGGCCCTTCGTATATGACACCCGAAACCTCGGCGGCCTTTAAGCACGGACAAATCGACACGTGACGCAAGGGGAGCAGCACGGCTCGCCGCAAAGGCGACTTGACGTCGCGTAGCTCAGCCGTAGTGAAAGGTGCATGGGGAATTTTTGGAAGAATAGAGCACTCCGGGCAGGCGCAGGGATCGGCCTTTTGGTTTTGGTGCTCGTCGCCTTCTATCTCTACTTGCATAACAGCGACGGTGGCCGGTGTGCTTCCGGCGACTGCGATGGCGGCACCGGTGTCATGTTCTACCCCGATGGTACACGTTATCAGGGTCAGTTTGCCTCCGGGCAGCGCCATGGGCAGGGGACGCTGGAAAGCCCGCAGGTTGGCAGGTATGAAGGGACCTGGCGCTACGGATATCGGGAAGGTTCTGGTGTCGCTCGTTACCCGGATGATTCCCGCTACGAGGGCGAGTTTGTTGCCAATGAACGGCAGGGGCGTGGGACTCTGTACTATCCGGACGGCACACGTTATTCTGGTGACTGGCTGGCCGGGCAGCCGCATGGTTCCGGTACAATCAGGCTTCCGAACGGACGAGAACTGCGAGGCGATTACGTTAGCGGAAGAGTCGAAAACGGAGCGGGCATCGTGAATTATCCCGACGGACGCAGATATATTGGTCAGCTTCGTGCCGGCCTGCGTCACGGCATCGGTCTTTTGCTCTCTTCCGAAGGGAATGTTGAGGCCTCGGGTGCCTGGGATAGCGATCGCCTGGTTGATTCGATCGACGGGCACGGCTCGTCGACCGTTGGTGAACCACAATGATCTACGGCTGCTGAATCCCATCTCCCGCGCACGGATCTCCCGATATCGGCGTTCTGTGCTCTGTCGGGGCCGCTCGCCTGCGCTGCACGCTTCCCGGCCAGATCTTAAATTTTTCCGACAAGACTGCGCGAAGCGATCCGATAGTTACACTGGGGCGCGTGTCTGTGACCGGCGCCCCATATCTCGTATGATCTCTGGAAGGAAGCGCGACGCCGTCGTCCTCGTACTGCTTATCTGCTTCGGTCCCGGTATGCGGGCGCAGCCTTCCTCAACGGCCCCGATTCGCCTCGATATGGAAACGGCAATTCGCATGGGTGTGGCAAACAGCTTTGCGCTCAAATCCCTTAACTACCGCAACTCCGCGATCCGCGCTCTGATCACGGAACGCTGGCGAGAGTATTTGCCGAGTGTAGGAGCATCAATCAATCGCACGCGAAATGTTAATATGGGCGCCCAGGATTCTTTGAGCAACGAAGTCCGTCTGACAATTGAACAGGTCATCTATGACGGCGGGCGTCGCGACCTGGGCGTGGATCTGGCCCGGATTGATGGCCTGCTTGCGCGCGAGGATTTTCGCATCACATACAATGAATTGCGGCTTGAGATTCAGCGTGCTTATCTTCAGGCGCTGGCAGCCCGGGGTGTCATTCTTCTGAATCAGAAGTCCTTGGAGCGGGCCAACCTACAGCTACGCCAGACGAGGCTGGAAGAAGACCTGGGTTTTGCCACTCGCGTCGATGTCTACAGCGTTGCGGCGCGTGTGCGTGAGGTTGAGCTGCGGTTACGGGAAGCGCGCAACCAATACCTGCAGGCGCTGAGTTCCCTCAAACAGACTCTGAATCTGGACTATTCCGCCGAGCTGGAACTCGAAGGCAACCTCCTGCGTGACTATTATCTGCGTCCCCCGGTCGTGGATATTGAGAAGCTCATTACAACCGCGCTGGGGGAAAGGCCGGAAGTGGCGCGCTCGCTGGCCACGATTCGTCGATTGTCCAAAGAAAAGGAGATCGAAGAAGATGCATGGCTGCCCCGCGTAACCGTGAACGGCTACGTAGCTCGCTCGGGAGAGAATTTCCCGGTTCGCGAACGGAGTTGGGGGGCGGGCTTCACAATTACTTTTCCGATCGGCAGCACGACTTCTAATACCAATTCCGGCCTCGACATTACGAATGACGGATCAAGCCGCACCGGGACCACCGGAACAGACCTCCAATTTTTTGACGATTTAGGGTACGACCGTCGCTTGCTCGAAAGCCGCCTTGGACTGGCCGAGGCGGTCGATCAGCACAATCAGCTGCGGAACGGACTGGCGATCGAAATCCAGCGGCAGTACGATACCCTGAGAGAGGCCTGGGAGTCCATTCGAATTGGCAATGGGCGCGTGTACTTCAACTATGCAAGCTTTCATGTCCTGGAGCAACGCTACCAGGTAGGCGAAGTACGAAGGCAGGAGATCGTTGAGGCGGAGATAGAACTCGTCCGGGCTCAACAAGATCTCGTGGCCGCGGTTACGAATTACATGATCGCCGCCTATACGCTGGAATTCAGCGGCGCGCTCGAAATCGGGGAGCTTGATCTCGTAAGACACCAACGTGGAAACGGTAACATCATCCTGTCTCACTTGCTGGATGAAGACCTGGACCAAATTCGCAACGAAACACCCTCCGAAGATATCGACACTCTTCGCCGGGATCTGACAGATCCGGACCGCCGCCCGGACCCGGCCACGGATGACGAGTACTTGATCGACAGGATAGAATTGGAATGAACAGACCCCTTTTACAGATACGCTTCCTGCTGCTTGCGCTTCCCGTGGCCCTTGTCGTCTGCTCCGAGGTTGAAGACGAACTGGGAACACTGCTGCCTCATCTCGGCGAGAGAAACCTGCTTTCGGTCGTCGGGGCGGCTCCTTTCCCGGGGCAGATCGGCGTCGCCGATACGACCAACGTAATTCTGACTTTTAACCGTCCGATTAACGGTCCGCGTTGTACGGACGCCTTTGCCCTCAGTCCAAGCGCAATCGGTGTATTCGCCGCGGGCGGTTCCGTGCTCCATTTTGATCCCACAAACGACCTGACGCCAGGCAGCTACGTGATAACCCTCAGCCAGGACTGCGAAGACACCACCGGCCAGGATCTGGAATCACCATTCACTTCAACTTTTCAGGTGGCCGGGGGAGAAGTACCTTACGTTCAGGCGGTGGGGCTTGAAAGCCAGGGCTGCTCCACTACATGGCCCGGCACCGGTAGCGCCTCAGGTGGTGACCATACTGCCGGCAGTTGCTGGTGGGATTCATCCTTGCCCCTGCTTTCGCCTACGAACTATGAGTTTCGCGGCGGTGACGTCTGCGGCGACGTTACGACCGACAATTTCCGTATCGTCTTCAGTAACTACATGGATACGGGCGTAACCATCAACGCAATCAGCCTGACCCGGCAGTCACCGCCCGCTTCTCTGGCGACCATTCGGAAAGCCTCCTGGGCATGGTCGGACTGCCAGACCCTCAGCCCTTTTGGTTGCCGTGTCGTGACGGTTGCCTTTGCAGAAATCGAGGCCGCCTGCGGAACCGCAACAACCTGGGGGGGCAACGATTTTAACATGCAACCCGATACGGCGATCGCTGATTTTCCCCTCTATACTCTGGAAGTCGATACAACTGCGCGGACCGCTGCCGGGATTAACTTTACAGATGACTTTACCATTGGAGTCGAAAATGACTAGAAGACGAACTACCTTCGGGGTACTGGTCCTGGGCCCTTTGCTCATGCAGTGCTCCCTTTTTGGACCGCGGGGTGATGTGCGTATAGCTACGGCTTCCGGCCGGGAGCGCGCCACCATTGCGTTCGGCTTCATTGAGGACCGGCACGATCGCTTTACACCTCACGCGACGGCGAATTTTGCAGATATGCTGAGTTTCGAGCTGATGCAACGTAACTACCGCGTGATCGAGGCTGATCGTTCGGTCTTGCGTCCAGATCCAGTCGCCGCCGCTCAAGAAGCAATTCGGGAGCAGGAGCGTTTGCTTCAAGAGAGGCGTAACTCCGAAAGCCAGCCCAATAGCCAGACGCGGGCCCGCACAAATAACAGCAGCGGCATGCAAGATGAAACGCGTGACCTGCTCCCGGAGCGTTTGCGTTATGTAGCCGGTGAAATTGCATACGCTTCGCGGCCCGATGACCCGACCGAGCGACTTTTGCGGCCGTCGGAAATTCAGAAGCTCCACGAAACAGTGGCCTTCGACTTTTTTCTCCAGGGAGCAGTGGGTGCGACCGACACGGGTCTTCTGCTGGAGACCGAAGAGAGTTCGCTGATCTTTCTGGATATCTATGGCGCAAGTGGCACACGCGTAGGTGCGATCAGTTTCACTGTTACGGAGGAGTCACTGAAGGAGGCCTCATTCCTGCGGGAAGTGGCCGAGCGAATCGCCGACGAATTCTCACGTCGCAATTTCCAACGATAGGATTGCGTCACAGACCGGGGGGACGGTCGTCGTGGTCGTGATACTCGATCAGGAATCCTCGTCCGGCTCTGGAAGACAAACAACCCTGTGCCCGCCTTGCTCTATTGCTTTTCCCAGAGCCGACTCGGCCATTTCCACGAGGATCTTCTGGGTCGCATCAATCTGCGGCATCTTTGGCGAGCGTTGCAAGGGCCTGTACGTTTGCAGGGGACGCACCGTGGCGACACCTACACTAATACTGAGCCGCTGCCTCCGAAATAGGCCGCCGCCCAAATCGATCTTTGCACTATCGACGCGGCGAAGAATGCGTTGGCCCACGTGGCGGGCCCCACTGGCATTCGTCTCTGAAAGAACGGCCCCGAAAGTGGGGAGCGTAAAGTGGTCAAGCGTGGCAAATAGGTCGCCCGGCCGGTGCACCGCTTCCTGGATCTTTCCGGCCAGATCGGCGACGAGCCGCTCCACGGCGCCAGGCGAGCGCTTTCTCGCGAACTCGTCCAGACGATCGATGCGTGCCAGCACGATGGAGATTGGCCAATCATAGCGCAGGCATCGTTTCCATTCGGAATCCAGGAAGGATCTAAATTCGAGATCGGTTCCAATGGCGGGAGGGCCGGGCACCTTTAGGCCGACTCCGGCGCGAAGGCTTTTCGTCAGATCCCGGTTGAGGCGCATGATTTCCAGGCTGAGGCGGGTCCACTCTTCAGCCTGCCGCAATCTCTGAGACAATTCCGCTTCGACCAGTGGCAGTGTAATGAAGTCCTGTCCAGGCTCATTGCAAGACGTGAAAGCCATGTCGGCCAGATCCTGCGCGATCATGAGGACGCTGGCAATCGGGCCGGGTGCTCGTACTCTCTCGCAACAGTTCCGGATGTCTTCGATTTCTTTCCTGTCACCAACTTCGGCAGCGAGGATTGCGCACCAACCGGCGCCAGATCGTTCATGCAGTTTCAGAAAGTCTTCGAGTTCGGCTACTGACTGAACCGGAATCATCTCCTGATGGCCGCCGGCATTCACGGCGGCCCGTACATGCCGACCCAGGTCCCGGGATTTCGTCAGACTATAAAACAGCACCGTCGAGGCCTCATGCTTGAAGTTTTCGGTTTCCTGTGAGGCAATCCACACACCGCGCTGGGCGATATTTAAGGAAATGGATGATGACCGTTGACAGCGAGGGGGCCGTCTGCCGATAGTAAACCGTGCGCGGAGCTTTATCAATTCTCACCCGTGTCGCCGCTTCACTCCTCGGCGCACTGCGAGCGGCTTTTGCTCGTTTAAGTCCACGCACTCAGCGGCTGTCCCTTGCTTTCCTGACCTTGCTGGCACTGTATTCCGTGCTTTATGTCGCGTACCGCATCGTTCCGGTGGTCTGGGTCGGACGCCTTGCTCCAGCCTTGCGGGTTGTTTTCGCACCTGCGGAGTTTGTGGCGGGCCGCGTGGGTTTGAGCAGCGACCAGATGCGTATTGAGCAGGGCGACGCAGTCACTGTTGCTGCAATTGAAGTGCGAACGCAAACTATAGAGCCGAGTATATCTGCGTCCGGCAGGATAGAAGCGCTGGAGCAAGCAAACATAGTCTCAAAGAACAGCGGGCGGATAGAGCGCATGTACGTCGATGAAGGCGAGCCCGTGCGAAGGGGGCAGCCCCTATTTCAGCTGGAACGCCTGCCACTTGAGTTGCAGTTAGCCCGCGAGCGAGCGGCAGTGCAGAGCGCGGAAGCTCAGCATCGCCTGGCGCGCGAGCGCTACGAGAACGCCCGGCGTGGAGTGGAAATTCGGTGGAACGAGATTGAACAGCGCCGCGTGGAAGCACAACAGCTCAAGGCCCAGCTCGACCGTGCGCGGATTCGATTTGAAGGCCAGCAGGTTCTCTACCGCGAGGGTGGCCTGAGCGCAGACGCCTACAATGCTGCGCGAGCGGAATTGATTTCCCGGGAAGCTGCCTATCTGAATGCCGTCACAGACCTCAACATCGCCAACGTAGGTTTCAGAGATGAAGATATTACCGGGCGGGGGCTTTCCGTCCCCGCCAATGCCCGTGCTCGATTTCAGTTGCTGGTGGACCTGAACACCCGCGTTGAGAAGGCTGAAATGGAGGCGGCGGCTTCTGGAGTATCCCAGGCGCGTGCCGACATGCAGTCGACCGCCAGATTGCTCGAAGAGGCGACCGTTCGCGCACCTATGGACGGGGTCATCGCCGAGCGAAACCGTACCGCCGGAGAAGAGGTGCTGGGCGGAGCCTCTACTCAGGCAGGTGATCCAGTTCTGATTCTCGTGAATATTGACCAGGTCTATGCCGTGATGGATATTCCGGAAACCGACGCCATCCACCTCGAGCCAGGGATGTCCGTGCATTGTGACGTGGATGTATTCGGGGACGAGACTTTTGCAGCGGAGTTGCGTCTGATTAAACCTGTCATTGAAGAGAGATCGCACACCGTTCAGGTCAAAGCCATCATATCAAATCCGGATCACCGCCTCAAGCCCGGAATGTTCTTGCGGGGCCGGATCATAACGGGTCCCGAACGTCAGGCGGTTCTCGTGCCAGAAGACGCGATCCTTCCTCAGGAAGAAGGCAAGGCTTTTGCTTTCCTTATTCGCGATGGTACGGTTTTCCGTGTCGAAGTGGAGACGGGAGATCGCTACGAGGACATGATCGAAATCAAATCCGGACTGAACGCCGGCGATATTATCGCGATCGAGAAATTCGCACTCCTGCGCGATGGTCTCGCTGTCCTGCCGGAGCTACAACCATCCCAAGCCAGTAATTAAGATGCGCACGATCCAGCGGCTGGCCATATCGCGTCCCGTCAGCACGGCCATGTTCTATGCCGGCCTTGTTCTTATCGGCATTCTTGCCTTCTTACGAATTGAGACGAACCTACTACCTCAGCTTGAGTTCCCCCGTATCACGATCGTCACGGCTTACGAGAATGCCGCACCGGAAGAGATCGAGTTTCTTGTAACGAAGCCGTTGAGTGAGGCCATTGGGACGGTCAGTGGAATCCAGAAGGTCACGTCAGAAAGCGTCGAAGGCGCCTCGTTTATCACGGCCCAGTTTGGATGGGGCACGAACGTGGACTTCGCCGTCATGGAGTTGCGCGAGCGAGTTGATCAAATTCGCAACGCATTGCCACAGGATGCAGAACGCCCGATCATCAGTCGATTCGATCCTTCAGAGGACCCCTTTTTCGAAATAGTCTTCTTCGCCCGGGCTCTCTCGAATCCTGAGGATTTGCGCCATTTTGTCGATAACGAAGTCCGCGTTCACCTCGAGCGTGTGGATGGCGTTGCTCTGGTCGAGCTGGCCGGAGGCTATCAGAAGGAGATCCAGATTGATGTCGATCCGCAGCTGATGGTAAGCCACGGTCTGAGCTTGCCGTTCATATCGGAGCGTATCCGGTCATCCAACATGAACTTGCCGGCTGGTCATATTACGGTTGGCTCCAGAGATGTCTTGATCCGAACGCTCGGTGAATACGGTAGTCTCTCCGAGATCGGGCAGACAGTGGTTGCCACCAGCGAAGGCGGAGCGCCGGTCATGCTTTCCCGATTGGCGACCATCAGAGATGGGTATCGCGAACGGCGAGGCCTCGCGCGCTATAACGGAGAAGAATGTGTCATTGCGTCGCTTCGCAAAGAGGCCGGCAAAAACACGGTCCGCGTAGCCGTCGACGTGCGCTCGCAGATACAACACCTCCGGGAGCGTTTCGGGCGAGAAATAGAACTACATGTAGTGTATGACGAGTCGCGGTTCATTGATCAGGCCATGTCGAATATTTCCACTTCGCTTCTCATCGGAGCCGGTCTGGCTTTCCTTTCTCTTGTTCTCATTCTACGCAACATCAGCAGCCCGCTGATTTTAGTCTCCGTGATCCCCATTTCTCTGTTGTCCACGATTGTCTTGATGTATGCCCGGGGTCTATCGCTGAACATCATGTCTCTGGGTGGGCTGGCATTGGGTGTCGGCATGCTGTTCGATTCCGGCAATGTGATTCTGGCGGCAATCGAACGGCAGTCCATGGCCGGACTGCCGCCCCGCGAGGCTGCCTTGAAAGGCGCCAGCGAGGTCGCCGGTTCTGTCACGATCGCCGTGCTTACCACTGTAATTGTGTTCCTTCCGGTCGTCTTTGTTGAGAGCGTCGCGGGTATTGTATTTAAGGAAATGGCACTGACGATTACGTTTTCGCTGCTTTCCAGCCTGCTTGTTTCTTTAACACTCATACCGATGCTCGCGTCATTGCGCACCCGAACCGGAGGACGCGAGCGACTTCAGAAGCTCACGGTCATTCAGCTTGCCGCAAAAGGGGAGGAGTTTCTCCAGAAGCATTACGAAGAGCGGCTCTTCCGTCTTCTGGATCGCCCAGGGCCTTTTTTCCTACTACTTGGTGCGTTGCTTGTTGCGGCTTTTGCGCTTTTACCGTTCGTCCGCAAGGAGTTCCTTCCGGCGGTCGATACTGGTGAGCTAACGGTTGAAATGCTCGCGCCCCGATCATCCGCTCTGGAATTCACGTCGCGCTCTGTGCAGTATATTGAACAATACGCATCGCGCGCGGAATCGGCGGAGCACGTGCTGACCCGGGTAGGGTACGATGGCGATCAGGTGCTGTCCCGTCGTGGAGCGGATAGCGAGACGCATCGGGCTGAAGTGCGAATCGTGCTCGGAAGCGAGAGAAGCGTTTCGGCCGAGCAACTGGCAGAACATTTGCGGGACAATGTGCGGCTTCGCCCGGACATGCGTGTCTCTTACCGGCTGAGCGGTGATGTACTCAGCGACATTCTGACACCCGATTCAAGACCCATAACACTTGAAATATCCGGAGACGAATTACCGATCCTGGACCGAATGGGAAAAGAGATTTCAGGCCTAATCGAAGGCATCCCCGGAGTCGTGGACGTTCGCACAACAATGGATGAGCAGCCACCGGAATATCACCTCTACTATGAGGAGGACCGAATGGCGGCGGCCCAAATCCAAAACTCCGATTTGGCGCGGGATCTTCAGATAGCTGTGGAAGGTTCTGTGGTCAGCCATTATCGCGTTGGGGATGACGAAATCGACATACGCTTGCGGGCGGCCGGTTCGAGGCCACCAACTCTTGCGAGCCTGGAAACATTGCGCTTTCGAGGCGAAGACGACAACTACATGAGCCTTGAGCAACTTACCCAGCTCGTACAGGAACCGGGTTATACAAGCATACTGCGGTCGCACAATACACGTATAAATCGGGTCACGGCTGGAGTCGAAGACGTAAGCCTTTCGGATGTTTTCGATGAAATTGACCTTCGACTTGAAGACCTGAGTATCGAACCGGGCTATCGTGTTCAATTCGGCGGCGAGCGCGAGAATATCGAAGAATCCTTTCGGGAACTCGGGTTAGCTTTCATTCTGGCGGTGGTCTTGATATATATGCTGCTCGCCGCCAAGTTTGAGTCCCTCCTGCATGCGCTACTTATGATGTTTACAATTCCCCTGATTGCAATCGGTATACTTCCCGCGTTGCTTCTTACCGGCAAGAGCATAAACGTGAGCGCCATAACAGGCATGATCTTGCTTGTCGGCATCGTTGTCGACAATGCCGGCCTTTTTCATGAATACCTGGAGCTCCTGGAAAGGGAGGGCTTTGATCTGGCAAGCGCCGTCGTTGAAAGTGGAAAAATCGTGCTTCGCCCGATTCTGTTAAACAATTGCACCACTCTACTGGCCCTTGTGCCAGTTGCTATGGAGCTTGGAGAAGGCACAGAGTTTCAGTCGCCGATGGCCATTGCCGTGATCAGCGGACTGGCCACATCTGTTTTTCTATCACTCTTCGTTATTCCGACGCTTTTCTATCTGGTGCGGCGACGCGAGAAGAAGGCATGAATCCGACCCGATTTGCACACGAGCGGCCGATCGCTCTCTTGATGTTCTGGGGCGCTCTAATGCTTTTGGGCTCGCTTTCGTTGCCGCGTGTCCCGGTTGGCTTAATGCCCGATCAGTCGTTTCCGGGCATAAGCATAACGGTGGACTACAGCGGAGTGGGGCCCGAGAAGATCGAGCAGCTTATTACGCGACCGATCGAGGAGGTAATATCGACTGTCGGGGGTATTGAGCAGCTGAACTCAACTTCGGAGGAAGGGAAAGCCACGATCGAGGTGCAGTTCTCTCCCGATGTGGATCTTGATCTCAGGGCGCTGGAAATTCGGGAGAGGGTCGACATCGTAGCGTCTCGCTTCCCCCGGGATGCCCACAAGCCGATCATAAATCGATACGATCCTGATAAGCGTCCGGTAATGATCGTCGTTCTTGACAGCGATGTGTATGACCTGGCCCAACTGCGTCAGATCGCTGACCGGGACATCAAGCGATTATTCCAGGGTCAACCTGACGTGAGCGACGTGCAGGTGGCTGGTGGTCAGGATCGGGAGATTTTGGTAGCTGCGGACAAGGAGAAGCTGGAACGTTTTGGCGTATCACTTACGGAAGTGCTGGCTCGCCTGCGTAATCACAACGTGAATAGCTCGATTGGTCGACTGCGCGATAATGGCGGTGATGTTCCGCTGATTACGCGCGGGCGTTTTCGTAGCCTTGATCAAATGCGGCAACTATCAATGCGATCCGACACAGGCCACCTCTATCAGTTACGCGATATCGCCGAGGTAAATTTTGAACTGCGGGACCAGGAGACGGCTTCCAGGTTCAATGGCAAAGATCGTGTGAGCATCTACGTGAACAAATCCTCACATGCAGACGTTCTCGCACTTTCTTCGGACCTGGCGGAACGCCTCAGGGGATTTCCGAGGCAGAACTGGACGTATTCCATCGTCTACGATCTCGGTCAGAGTATTCGGAGGGCATTCCTGGCCCTCTTCATTGCTGCATCAGCGGGTATGCTCCTGGCTGCCTTCCTGCTCTGGCGCTTATCCGGTAGTTTGTACCTGCCGGCTTTTTTTCTTGTATTGCCAGTGGGGGCTTTCCTGATCGATGCGTTTCCCATCTACCTCCTGGGTTTCGAATACGATTTGGTAAGCGTGGGAGGTTCGATAGTTGCCAACGCTTTGACAGCTCTGATCCTGCTGGCCGTCCATGAGCGCGGCCAGTCTGATTCGAGCCGCTCGATTTTCGTCAGCCTTATCATCATTGGGGCTTTGTTTATTCCGTTGCTTTTCTCGGAGCCTTCCCTGCGGGCCTTGTACGCGGGCATGGCGATTGCGGTCACACTGTCCGTCGGGACGACGTATTTACTGGTTGTGACTCTCTATCCGTTCTTGCCCGACGCGCCCGCAACAGTTCGCATGCCAAAGGCGCGATTCGACTTGTGGATTGAGCGTTCCATTGAGCAGCTGCTCTCGGCGGGTGAGCTTCTCCGCAGCCGACTCAGCGAGCGACCGGAGCGTCTGGCTCTCGTTTTCGGGGGCGTCCTGCTTCTGGGCGTCCTTTCATTTTCCTTTGCCCGTAAGGAGCCTCTGGGCGCTCTCGAAGACAACAGCCTTCAGGCCAGCGTTGAATTCCCTTCGGGCACCAGCTTTTCCGGCACCGACGGGGTTGCGAGGCAAATCGAGGAGAAACTGGCATCCCATCCTGCAATTCGGGAAATAACGAGCCGCGTGGACCCGGCGCGCGCAAGCCTTCGCATACATCTGCAGGACGGCTATTCCGCCGATTCAGAACTAATTGAAGACTTTAAGCAACGCATTGGTAGAACGGCGCCCGCTTTTGTCTTTTTCTCCGGAGAGGGTGAGGTGCAGAGTCTCAAGGGAGTTACGGTCGATGTTCTCGGCGAGGATCTGGCCGAGATGGATCGCATAGTTCGGGACTTCGTTTCGCAGGTGCAGGGAATCCCGGGTGTTGCCGAGGTGGTGCTGCACTACAAGCCACCGCGGCCGGAGCGCTTGTTGCGTGTCGATCGCGTCAAGCTGGACCTGGCGGGCATAAGCACGGAGACGTTCGGCTCAACGGTCCGCTTCGCCATTCAGGGCGGAATCGCGAGCCGCTTCGTCGGGGAATCCCGCGAGTATGATATTCGAATTCGCTACAATGAAACGTTTCGAGGCACGCTCGAAGCGCTACAGGCTTTTACGGTTAAGGGCAATCAGGATTTGTTCGTTCCTGCTCTGGAACTGGCCTCAATGGAAGACAGCGAGGTACCGGTCAAAATCTATCATTTGGACAAGAAGCGTGTTCTCTCGTTTTCTTTGCGACTCGGCGACGTGGATCCTGATACGGTGATCAATCAAGTTACTGCTCTGGCTGCGTCTTATCCGCTCCCGGAGAACTATCAAATCGTGCTCGGCCGCGACGTGGAGCTGACGCTCGCCGGCCAGCGGCGCCTCTACGCGATTGCACTATTCTCAGCCTTGCTGGTATTCATGATCCTCGCCGGCTATTTCGAGTCAGTTCTTGTGCCAACGCGGGTCATCGCGCTGGTGCTTTCACCGGTCGCGGTCGTTTGTACGCTCTTGTTTGTACTGCGCATTTCGGTCAGCGTCCCGGTAATTATTGGACTTTTCGTGCTGTCGGCCTACGCGACTCTTTTGACCCTTCTCGAAGCGCCCGAAACGGGCACAACGAAGCCCTTCGTCATCCGGGCCAGGCCTTTGCTGGCCTTCCGTTCCGCCCTGATTGTCGTACCGCTATTTGGGCCGATGCTTTTCGTATTCGGCGAGGGTGGGACCTTGTTCCGTTCTATCGGTTTGGTTCTTGTTCTGGGGGCTCCAGCGGTTGCTGCTTGTTTGTGTCTTTTTCGGGGCGGGCCAGCCAGCGCCTTTGAAGCTCTCAAGGTCCTGTGGCGTAAGGGAGACGAAGTTCTAAAGGCCAGGGTTGCGCCAGCGTTCCAGGCCCTGGCCCCTCGGATTTCTCGGCTTGAATCGGAGATTAGGCGGCTGTGGACCCGTTACGGTGGTTCCTGATTTCCGTCGGCATTCGACCTGGAGTCATATTCGAGCGGTCCGGTTCAAAGAAAAGGCGGAGCGGCTCGAAGGCAGATGCGCCATCCCCAGGCCAGGACTGCATAGCGCAGGCTTCGCGCGACGGACTGGTTTTCAGGTCCGCGGTCTTCACACCTGAAATTGCAGGCCGGCCAGTCGTTGGTAGAGGGCATCGCGCTCCAGGAGTTCGGCGTGGGTGCCGGTTGCGAGCAGGTGTCCTTCCTCGAGTAAGGCGATGCGATCGGCGTGTAGCACCGTCGAAAGACGGTGCGCAATGATGATCGTGGTGCGGTCCTGCATGAGTCTGGTCAGGGCTTGTTGGACGATGGATTCACTTTCGGCATCGAGGGCGCTGGTGGCTTCATCGAGCAGAAGCACGCGTGGGTTTTTGAGGATCGCCCGGGCGATAGCGATGCGTTGGCGTTGCCCACCGGAGAGCCTGCGCCCGCTGGTTCCCAAAAAACAATCGTAACGGTCGGGCAGCTTTTCGATGAACTCCTCGGCGTGGGCGGCCCGGGCGGCTTCGAAGACCTCCTCGTCGCTTGCCAGGGGCCGTCCATAGCGGATATTTTCCAGAACGCTCATGGAAAAGAGAATCGGTTCCTGAGGCACGATTCCGATCTGCCGCCGCAGATCGGCCGGGTTCAGGCTGCGAATGTCAGAACCGTCGAGGCTGATGCTGCCGGATTCCGGATCGTAGAAACGTAACAGCAAATCAAAGAGCGTGGACTTTCCGGCCCCCGATCGACCGACCAGGGCGAGTTTTTCGCGCGGTCTCACCACCAGCGAAACGTCGCGCAAAGCGTGCAAACCCGGCCGGGAGGGATAGGAAAAATAGACCTGGTGTAGTTCCAGACTGCCCGGCCGTGTTTCGGTTTTGAATTCGGCGGTATTCTCAATACTAATTGCGGGGCGCGCCTCGTAAAGTTCCGCCAGCCGTTCGGTGGCGCCCGCTGCTCGCTCCAGTTCGCCGAACACGTCGCTTACGGCGGCTACCGAAGTCGCGACCATAAAGGCGTAGAACCCGAAACCCAGCAGCTTGCCTCCCGTGATGCGACCGCTCAGCACATCGTGACCGCCGACCCACAGCAGAAATGCGATCGCACCGAAGGCGGCGATAATCACGCTGGTGATCAAGACGCTTCGCTGACGAATGCGGGCAAGGGAAGCGCTGACCGTGGCTTCGACTCGCTCGGCAAACATCTTTCGATCGTGGGGTTGGTGATTGAAGGCCTGTAAAGTCTTGATACCGTTTAGAGCTTCGCCCACGTACGAACCCATTTCCGCCAGGCGGTCCTGAGTAATGCGGGAAAGTCCGCGCAGGCGGCGTCCGAACAAAAGAATCGGAACGATCACGACCGGCACACAGGCCAGCACAACCAGCGAAAGCTTTATATCGATCGAAAACATGAACACAATGCTGCCGCCCAGAATGAGAAAATTCCGAAGCGCGATCGATAGCGAGGACCCAAACACCGTTTCCAGAATGGCTGTATCGGTCGTGATGCGGGTCTGGATTTCTCCCGGTGGATTTTCTTCAAAAAAGACCGGATCCAGATCAATCACCCGATCAAAGACTGCTTTGCGTAGATCGGCGCTGACCCGTTCGCCGATCCAGCTTACCAGGTAGTGGCGCACAAAGGTTCCAAAGGCCAGAAGCAAGGTGATGGCCGCAAACACCAGCACCGATTGATTCAAGAGCTCCGGGGAACCGGTGGCGATGCCCTGGTCGACCAGGCTGCGCAATCCTACGCCGACCGCGAGAAAAGCCCCGGTCGTAAACAAAAGGGCCACCAGCGCTACCAAAACCCGCAGTCGATACGGCCGCAAAAACAGAAACGCAAAGCGCAGGCTGCGCAGATTTTTCGACTTTGGCCGTCGGATGTCGACATCGCTCATGGGTCAGCTAAGCCGTGTGTGGCCTCCGCGGCAAGTCCGGAAAGCCTGTTGACGCTTCTTCGCTCTGCCGGCTGTTTGCGGGGGCGCGGGGCGAAGGCAGTTTCCGTCCAGGCGCCAGAACGATTTCGAGCACAATTATGGAACCTATTCACATTCTATCCGGAGTGCGCACACCCTTCGCCAGTTTCGGGGGCGCGCTCAAAGATATGCATCCCACCGACCTCGGCGTTGTGGTGAGCACCGAAGCGATGCTTCGCGCAGGGCTTCAGGCCGGGGACATCGAAGAAGTCTTTTTCGGTAACGTTTTGCCGTGCGATAGCCAGTCGATCTATCTTGCCCGTCACATCGCTCTTAGGGCCGGAGTGCCGGTGCAGAGTCCGGCTTTGACCGTCAACCGACTGTGCGGTTCCGGGCTGGAAGCGGTGCTTCAGGCGGCGCTGGCGATTGCCACCGGGCGTTGTTCTCTGGCCCTTGCCGGTGGAACCGAAAGCATGAGCAACGCGCCCTACGTCGCGAAAGGAGCCCGCTTCGGCAACCGGCTCGGAAGTGCTGTGCTCGAAGACGTCTTGCTCGAAGGACTGACCGATCGCTTCGTCGATTGCGCTATGGGCAAAACCGCAGAGAACCTGGCAAAGAAGTTCAACATATCGCGCAGCGCCCAGGACGATTTTGCCGCCCGCTCCCAGAATCGGGCCGCCGCCGCCCGTGATAGCGGGCGCTTCGCGAGCGAGATTGTACCGATGGAGTTGAAGGACCGCAAAGGTGTCGTCCGTTTCGAAAGCGACGAGTACATCCGGGCCGATGGCGTGGCCCGCCTTCCCGACCTGAAGCCCGCGTTTGATAAGGCGGGTACCGTCACCGCCGGCAATGCCTCTGGAATCAACGACGGGGCCGGCGCCCTGGTCATCGCTTCCGACGCCACTGTCAAAAAGCGCGGTCTGGAAAGTTTCGCCCGTATCACCGGCTGGGGTCTGAGCGGTTGCGTGCCGGAGCACATGGGGCTCGGACCGGTGTTTGCGATCCCGAAGGCTCTCGCCATGGCCGGTCACGCCCTCGGCGATATGGACCTGATCGAAGTCAACGAAGCCTTCGCGGCCCAGGTGCTGGCGGTCGTTCGAGAGCTGGGCATCGAAGTCGAAAAACTGAACGTAAACGGCGGCGCGATTGCCCTCGGCCATCCCCTGGGAGCCTCCGGTGCGCGCGTGCTCTTAACCCTCTGCCATGAACTCAAGGCCCGCGGGGGCGGGCGGGGCGTGGCCTCACTCTGCATTGGCGGCGGGCAGGGAATTGCAATGACCGTCGAGGTCTGAGTTAGTTCCAGCCCAGGCTTTGCCAGGCTGCGCGGGTAACGTCTTTTCGAGCGTCTATGAATGTCTGGTCTACTTCGGCGCCCTCGTGGGCAAAAAGCAATGTCGCAAAAAAAAGCCGCTCGTGACCGCGTTGCAGATAGCCCACCCACCAACCGTAAGCCGATTCGTTTTCGAGCAACAGGCCGGTTTTGGCACGCAACTCAAAATCTCCGTCCGCAGCATTGAGCATGATCGAACGCACAATGTTCATGCTGCGCTCTTTGAAAGGCAGGTGGTTGTGGGCGAGGCGACGCAGGAATTCGATTTGTTCATCGGGCGAGATACGAAATCCACCGGTCAGCCAGAACTGATCGATGCCGGCCGAAATGTCGCCATTGCCATAACCAGCGCGATTTAGATACGACTGCATACGGGTCGCTCCAATGCGTCGGGCAAGTTCCTGATAATACCAGACGACCGAATTGCTGAACGCGGTTCGCAGGGTGTGATCCTGATTCCAGCTCGCTATCGAACGGGTTCTTCCGTCCCAGAACAGTCGCATGTTTTCGTCGGGCGCGACTCCCGTATCCAGGGCGACCAAAGAGTTGAAGATCTTAAAAGTCGATGCGGGCAGGACACCGGTGGCGCACAGCTCGGGCTTGTAGCGGTGGAAAGTATGGGACGACTCATCATACAGATCAATGCAGGCGTCGGCCACCGCTGCCGGCAAAAGACGCTGCCAATCGGCGTGTACGACCTCGGTGGCAGCAGGCCGGGAGCACAACACGCAGAGAGGAGGGATCGCTGCTGTAAGAATAAATCCGAAGAAGAAGCCAGGACGTCTGGCAAATCCGGTCACTGACCGACTCTTGTTCACGTTGCTTGTGGTCCTGGGTCGCTCTTCGAGGAAATCAGATGGTTCGCACTCATTCGGCGCGCCCGGACTGTCAAAAACAGGCTTACGGGGATCGACAGAACGAACATCAGCAGGGATAGGTACGTCGCAGTAGCCGCATGATAACCGGGCGCCTGAATGCGCAACGCCTCGACGATCAGATACAAAAACGCAATCGCACCGAGTACGTTCACGACCGCCCGTGCAAAGAAGAGCGTACCCAACTGCTTTCGAATCGACTGTGCGCGGCTTGCAGTCGTCGCGGGTGTGGTCTCGTAAGGACTTTCACTCATCGCATGATCCTAGGCTCGCGGCCTTAAATTGATCGTAAACAGAAGCAGGAACATTGCCGCCACCGTACAGGCGACCATCGCCAGGAGCGCATCACCCCAGCCGCCGGCTTCGACCAAACGTCCGAATACCGCGCTTTCGACCGTCCGCCCGATATATCCAAACAGCCCGATAAAGCCGGCCGCCGTTCCCACCGCCTTCTTGGAGGTGAGATCAAGCCCCGCCACACCGAGTAGCATTACCGGCGGATAGATAAAAAATCCAATCACGCCGAACAATGTCAGATCAAGCCAGAGATAGCCGGCCGGCAACAGCCACAGCCCCAGAAACGAAAGAAAAACCGGCAACATACAAAGCAAACTCACCAACCCCCGTCGACCGCCCAGTTTGTCGGAAACCCATCCGAGCAAAAGCGTGCTGGGAATGCCCGCCCATTCCAGAATGAGCGTAGAGTAACCGCCATCCATCGCGTCGGCTCCGCGCACCGCCCGCAAATACGAAGGTCCCAGATCGATTGGTGAGTAGCGTGCAATGTAGACAAAGAAGTTCGCCAGCGCAACGATCCAGAGGCTGCGATTCAGGAGAATGTTTTCTACAAAGAGTTCGTAGCTTCCGAGTTCTCGTTCGTGATCGTGTTCTTTGCCGCCGGCGGGATAGTCGTTGCGGTATTCCTGGATTGGTGGCAGGCCGATCGACTGTGGCGTGTCCCGCAGCCGAAGTAAAAGATAGATCGCCGTTACAATCGCGATCAGACCGGGCACGAAAAACGCATACTGCCATCCGAAGCTGCCCGCCGCCGCAGCTGCCAGCACACCCACCAATCCGCCGCCCACGTTGTGGGCGATATTCCAGACAGCGAACATGGTTCCGCGCTCGTTTTCCGAAAACCAGTGGCCCAGGGATCGTCCGCACGGCGGCCAGCCCATTCCCTGGAAAAGGCCATTCATAGCCCAGAGGGTCATCATGACCCAGTAGTTGGAACTGAACCCGAAGCAGAAGTTTACAAGCGCGGTGAGCAGAAGCCCGAGCGGCATGAAAAGACGCGGGTTGCTCCGGTCCGACCAGGCCCCCATGAAGAACTTACCGATGCCGTAGGAGATGGCGGTTGCGGCCAGAAAATCGCCGGTTTCTGCAAGCGAGAGCCCCAGGGCCTCCTGCATTTCCGGCCGGATCGGAGCCAGGTTATTGCGGGTGAGATAAAAGACCGTATAGCCGATGAAGGTTGCTTCCAGGACCTGCCAGCGAAAGCGCGGGTACTTTACATCCACCTCCGCGTTGGGCTCGCGGGTGATGTGTTTGGCAGGCCTGAGCCAGGAAAGCACGGTAAGAAAGACTCAGGCCGCCTCCGCATGGCAAGCCCTAACTTGCTGGGGCCCTATTTTGTCTCCATGCGGTAGACACCGGACCAGTCCGCCGGGGGCACGGTCTGAAACAGTTTCACGCGTTCCAGCAGAGGGAGAACGCATCGATCTTCGGGAAAATCGGCCGCATAGCCGGCAAACAACTGTTCGGCTTCCTGCCAGGCGCCGCTTTCGTAGGCCTGGTAGGCCTGTTCAAAACGTTCGCGAAAGTACGCCTTACGGTCCCGTAGCCCGGCCGGGTCGGCACTGAACACTTCGTAGATTCCCACGCCGCGTGCCCGGCCTTTGACCTGCACGCGATCGAGCAAACGCATCGCCAGATCATGGTTTTCCCGCACCCGCTCGTAAGTATCTTCCCCGATCAGAAGCGGTGTACCGTACAGTTTCGTGAGCGATTCGATTCGCGAGGCCGTATTTACCGAGTCGCCCATGACGGTCGTGTCCATGCGATCGCGCGAACCAACGACTCCGATCATCGCGGGGCCGGTGTTTACGCCAATGCCGCATTCAATTTGCGACAGATTTCTTTCCCGACGCCATCGATTCAGCTCTTCGAGTTCCGCCAGCATATCGAGTCCGGCACGGACCGCTTCCACGGGTTCGGCGTCAAAAATCGCCATGATGGCGTCTCCGATGAACTTATCCACAAATCCCTGGTGCGCGCGGATCGGGCGTTCCATACGATCCAGGTAGTCGTTTAAGAACAAAAACGTTTCCGCCGGCGTGCGGGTCTCGGCGAAACTCGTAAACTGACGGATATCGGAGAAAAGCACACTCAGGCTCTCCTCGCGGGAAAGGCCGGTTTCGAGAAGTTCGATATTCCCTTCGGCGAACCGTTCCGTGAATTGCCGCGGAATGAAACGCTCAAATGTTCTCAGCGTTGCTTCGGTCTGTCTGCGGGCCTGCTGTTCGCGCGCAAAGACCCGGGCGTTGTTCATAGCGATCGCAACCTGCACCGCGAAGTTTTCTACGATCTCTCGATCGTGGAGCGTGAAGACGCCGCTGGCTTCGTTGTTGTCCAGATACAGCACGCCCAAAATGTCAGCATGCAACAGGATGGGTACGCAAAGCAGCGAACGCAATCGATGCTCCGAGACGCTCTCCGAAGCGCTCCACTGGCGCTCGCGCCGTGCATCCCGCGACACAATCGCCGAGCGGCTATCGATGACGGTATGCAGCACCGTTCTGGAGTACAGTTGCTCGCCTTCGGGTACGGCCCCACCGCCCGCCTGTCGGGTCAATACCAGTTCCGGAATCGGTGTTACGGGACGACCCTCGGCTTCGGCAGTCTCGCAGGTAAACAGATAACCGTGTTGGGCTCCGGCGATCTGCATCGCGCCTTCCAGCACTTCGCTCAGAAGCGCGTTTAGATCCAGGGTCGAAGATATCTTGCGGTTGATTTCGATCAGTTGCAGAAGTTCGCGATTCGCCCCGGTGGCACCGATGAAGGTCGTTGAAGAAGAGTCACTTCCCGTCTGCTGCCAGCTCTTGAAGTCCTGCCTGTAAAGCTCGTAGTATCCGGTAATGTCTGCCGCCAGCATTTGCCCGAGCAGCTCCTCGGTTTCTTTGAGAACCGCCGGATCCCGGCGGCGACTCCACTCCAGCTTGCGCTTCGCGAATCCAAGGTGAAAATCCAACAGGGGGGCTTTGAGTCGATGCGCTATTTCGGAGGCCGCTTCCAGATCCTTTTCAGCAAGGGTGCTCTGGCCCTGGCGCAGGTAAGCATGCACGCCCAGGATATAGAAAGTGGCGCTCATGTAAGCGTCCGGTCGTAGTTTCAAATGCGCGTGGGCGGCCTCCAGGTATTCCAGGGCGGATTGGGGATCGTCTTCTTTCAGGGCCATGAGCACGCGGCCATGAAGCGCGACGGTGCGTTCACCTTTCGTGGCCGGATCGCCATCGTCGGCCAGTAGCTGGTCGTAAAGCTCAAGCGCTTCGCGGGTTTTTCCCGCGATGCCCAGGGCACGCGCCCGGTGGGCGGTCAGGAAGCGCAAGCCGACCGTTCCGACGTTCAATTCAGCGATATCGACGCCCGCATCGAAGCCGCGTAGCACATCCTCAAAATTGCCCCGCTCGGACATCAGAATGCCCCGCGGAAAGAGGATCAGTGGTCCGGCCCGGGTGGATTGGGCGGCATTTGCAAAGCGAGCAGCAATACGCTCGATGGCGCGGTCGGCCTCCCGAAAGCGGCACAGGTAGGCCAGCAGGTTGGCGTAAACAGCAACCGAGGCGCCAATAAGATCTGACCGGCCCAAACGCAGGGCGATCGACATGCCCCTTGAGAGCAGGTCTACACGCTCTTCGTATGTCTTGTCGCTCGGCACGGAACCCAGGAATACCAGCGTGCCAACGATGTGTTCGTCGTGGTCGGGACTTTTGGCCAGCGCCAATATCTCCTCACTGCAACGCTGCATTTCGGCTCGGTCGCCCGAATAGAAGCTCAAAGATGCGCGCGATGCGAGCGTTCGAATGCGACGCAGGGTGTCATCCCCCACAAGGGCCTCGAGGGACTCCAGTTGCTTGTGCAGGTCAGCCTGGCCGGGATTGATGGTGTGCGTGTGCTGCAGGGCCTGGAAGCGGACCTCGAATTGCTCGTCTACCGGCATGCCCGTGCCACCGAGGTCCAGCATGCGCCGCGCAAGATCATAATAAATCATGGACTGGCGATTGCTGAATGTCCCGTTGTCCGTAAGCTGCGCGGCGAGCACGTACATGCGGCATGCTGCCTCGAACTCCATTGCTTGTTCCAGGTGATGGCCAATGTCGTAGCGAGCCGCCGGGGATTCCGGCAGGACGTTGTTCTCCAGGTATGTGGCTACGCGTCGGTGTGCTTCCACGCGTATTTCCGCCGGAAGGCTGTCGCGAAGCTGACGTCGCAGACTGTGATCCCGAAAGGAGTACAGTCTTTCGTTGTCTACGTTGAGCACAGTCTCGCGCAGCGCACGATCAAGCAAAGGCAGCAGTTGGGTTACTTCCTGGCCCGAAACAAAACTCAGGGCTTCGACGGTAAAGGCGCGCTGGAAAACCGCGGCAAAACGCAGGGTTTCAATATCTTCCGGAGGAAGCAATGCCAGCAGGTCTGGACCGCTTGCCGCTCGTTCGCGAATCAGGGCCAGAGCTTCTCGCAGTCTGGTGTGCCAGGCATTCTGCTCGTAAAAGACCAGTCCTCGATCAATCAGGTGTTGCAAAATGGCGCGTATGGCGCCCGGGTTTCCTCCCGACGCGGCATACAACGGTTCCAGAAGCTCGGTCGACGCGCCCAGCTTGCTCGAAAATAGCTCCTGTAACAGGCTCGCAACGACCGATTCCCCCAGCGCCTCGACGTAGACATGCTCAAAAGCGACTTCGGGACCGACCCGAGAAAGAAGCGCGGCCGAAGTATTTTCGCTGTCTTCTTCAATAGTCGCGATGACGCTGATGCGCGCGGAACCGACCTGACTCAGACCCAACACCACCTGAGCCGACGTCTCCTCCATGTGCTGCAGGTCGTCGATGCAGATCACGAGGCCTTTCCCGTACCGCGCGATGATCTCACAGAAGCGGGCGAAGAGTTTGTGGTAGTCTTCCGGCTTCCAGGCGCCCCGGCCGGTCCCGGTTTCGGATTCCTCTTCCAACCAGCGTTCGAGCTCCGGGATCAACTCAACAAGCAGTGCAAAAGAATCCGCAAATTGCTTCTGGAAATAGGTGAGCACTTCGTACTGCCGTTTAACGGGCAGCGACTTCAAGAAATGCGTGAAGTTCTGCATGAGAGCGCCCAGCGTGTGGTAGGGTCGATCGGTGGTCTCCCGGCGACAGGCATGAAACCAGACCACGCCATCTCCGGAGAGCAGTCGGTCGTGCATTTCCCCGAGCAGTCGGGATTTGCCGATGCCGGACGGGCCATGAAGCAAAAGCACGTGATGGTCGGCCTTTTCATCGCGCGTTGTAAACTCTTCGAGCATGCGCAGTTCGCGCTCGCGATTTAGAAATGGGTTCTCACGCGGAAAACTTTCCCAATGGTCCTCGGTACCCGGTGTGAAAGCAATTGATTCGTCTTGTAGCGCACCGCTACGCTCCAGACGATCAAGATCCCGCACAAGGCCGGCGGTCGTGCGGTATCGGTCCTCCGGGTCCTTGTTCAGAAGTTTAAGTACGAGCCCCTCCAGGGCCGCCGGAATCTCGGGGACCATTTGTCGAGGTGGCCGGGGCGGCCGGGCTACCTGCTGGTGCATCAGAAGCGCCGGATCAACCGCGTCGAAGGGCAATTGGCCGGTAAGCGCTTCGTACAGGATAATGCCCAGGGAATACAAGTCTGCGCGGTGATCGATAAATTTGCTCAGCATTCCGGTGAGTTCCGGGGCCATGTAAGCAAGGGTACCGGCGACCCGGTTTTCCCCCGCCCCCGCCAGATGGGATAGACCAAAGTCCAAAAGAATCACCCGGGGCTGTCCGCCCTCGTGTTCCTGGTAGAGCACGTTGGCGGATTTCAGGTCGTGGTGCACAAGTCCTTCATCGTGCAGATAGTGCAGTGACTCAGCGAGTCCCCGCAGAACGCGAAAGGCCTGCATTGCCGGCATGGGTCCCCGCTCCTGGATGATTGCAGCCAGGGTCGGCGCCTCGACATACTCCATCACCAGGCAGTGGATGTCGTCCTCATGAAAGAAATCGACGTAGCGTACAATTCCGTTGTGGCGAAGAGACTGAAGTGTGTCCGCCTCTGCTCGAAATCGGAGCACAGTCTCGAGCGGGAAGCGACGATTGCGGGTATCGATGAGCTTCAGCGCGCGGTCTTCGCGGGTCTGCGTGTCCCAGACCCGAAACACCTGACCCATGCTACCCTCACCCAGCAAAGAGCGCACTTCGTACCGATTTTTCAGCACGCGGTTCAGAAAAGAGGAGTGTCTCATGGATGCCGATTGCCTCTCGAATATAGAGCCAGAACGTTCACGTGGACGCAACAAAATGAGCGGCGTCGCGGGATCGACGGATTTCCCAGGCCGCAATGGCGAAAGCGTTTGCGACGTTCAGAGAAGCCTTGCGGCCGTAAACAGGAATGGAAACGATCAGGTCAGACTGTTCTTTCAGCTTTTCTGAAATACCCGCCTGTTCGTTGCCCAAAATCAAGATACCCGATTGCGGCCACCGCACCTCGCCCAGGGGCATTGCGCCGGGTCCCGTTTCCAGAGCGACAACCGCAGGTGCCTGGTCGCCGCTTCCAAATCGTTTTCGCGCGTCCTCCAGGTCGCCCACAGAAACAATGGAAATCCAGTCCTGGGTCCCCATGGCTGCCGACTGCACGCCAGGCTGTTCCGGGCCCGGCGTATAACCACATCTAAAGACCGTGCGGAAACCGAAGCAATCGCAGGTCCGAACGATAGCGCCCACGTTGTGTGCCGACCGAATATCCGGAAGAAAGACCGCCCAATTCAGTGGGGGCGCGCGGGCAATGTCTGCATCGCCTTCGATTCCCAGACGCAGGAGCACACGCCTTTCCGGGCCGCGTCCGGTCCGGCTTTGCCAGTGCACGTAGAGTTCACCAAGACGGGCCGCGACTGCTTTCTCGCAGCGTAGTTCCCGCCGACCCAGCCACCCCACAGCTTTGTTGTAATCATCCAGCAGGGTTGCATTGTCCAGGGCCCCGGCCAGCATGCGCGCGAGGTGCCTTGCCTGCTGTTGCGAGCTGAGGGCCAGAAACTTTCGTTGGGCAAAGGCCATCCTGTTCCGAGGATTGAAAAGTTCTTAATGAACGGCGGCGCCATCCGGAGCGTCGCAGGTGACAAAGACCTGACCGGAATGCAAAGGGCCGAAGGCACTTTCAACCCGGCCCCTGCGCACCTCGGGTTTTAGGGCCTCCAGGTCTTTCGTGCTGGCTTTTGCCTTCGGTCGCGCAACCCGATCGCCTGCCTGCAGAGTGACGCCAACGCGGATGGAACCCGGATCAATCAAAATCGCCCGATCGTCGGGACCGTCGGCTGCAAGCACCATGCCCTGGCTTATGATGCCCCGCAGCTTTGCGGGTTTTAGGTTTGCGACGACAACGACGTTGCGCCCCTCCAGGTCCGTAGCTGTGTAGGTGTTCTTGAGGCCGGCGCAGATTGTGCGCGATTCACCGCCGGTATCGACAGTAAGCACATACAGGCTTTCGGCTTCGGGATGCTCGCTGACACTCTTAATTTGAGAGACGCGCAAATCCAATGGGAAGACTGCATCCTGTTTTGCGCCGTCTTCTCTGACGGTTACGTCAATGCGCGGAAAGAGCGCCACCGCAGGCGCCAGCTGTTCTCCACCACGCAGACTGCCCCAGATCAGGTCCTGCAGCCCGGGTTCCCCGGAACGGCCCAGCATCGCGAGCCCCTGTCTGCATTTTTCGGGCATGACCGGCCAGAGCAGACTGAGAGCCACGCGTAGCGCTTCCGCTCCGTGGTACAACACGGAACCCATGGCGTCTTTTTGGGCCGGATCTTTCGCCAATTTCCAGGGCGCCCGATGCTCGACATACCGATTCACGCCGCGGACCAGGCTCGCGATCTCTTCGAGGGCGGTGGACAGATTCAGTACCTGGACCTGGCTTTGCACCCGGGCCAGGGTTGCGTTTGCAAGTTGTTTCAACTCCTGCTCCGGCTCACCGGGATCGCCTGGCTCCGGGAGTAGTCCTTCGTAGTGCGCCCAGGTAAACTTGCTGATGCGATTAATCGCGTTACCCAGGTCATTGGCGAGCTCAGCGTTGACCCGATTTGTGAATAACTCGTCTGTAAAACTGGCGTCCTGGCCAAGCACCATATCCCGCACCAGAAAGTAGCGCACGCTGTCGACGCCGTGACGTTCCACGTAGTCCAGTGGATTGACCGCATTGCCTTTGCTTTTGCTTTGTTTTTCACCCCGATTCAGCCACCAGCCGTGCGCCAGTATGTGCCGGGGCAACTCGCGGTCCAATCCCATCAGCATGGTCGGCCAGTACACCGCATGGGTTGTCAGGATGTCCTTGCCGATGACGTGGTAATCGGCCGGCCAGGCGGGGCGGCCATTTGAAAACTGTTTTCCGAGCACGCCCGATTCATAGTTCAGGAGTGCGTCGAACCAAACGTAGGTCACGAATTCCGTGTCGAAGGGCAAAGGGATGCCCCAGCTCAATCGGCTTATCGGGCGGCTGATGCAAAGATCGTGCAGTGGCTGCCGGAGGAATCCAAGCACTTCGTTTTTGCGGAACTCGGGCTGAATAAAGTCTGCGTTCTTCTGAATGTGCTCAATGAGTCGATCCCGATACTGACTCATCTTAAAAAAGTAGTTCTTTTCCGCGATCCACTCGACCGGCTTACCGCTGACGGGATCCTTGCCATCGACCAGTTCGCCTTCGGAAAAAAAGCGTTCTTCCCCAACGGAGTACCAGCCGGCGTACTCTTTTAGATAGATCTCGCCCCGGTCGTACAATTCCTGCAGGCTCTTCTGGACGTACGCCTTGTGATCTTCGTCTGTCGTGCGTATAAAACGATCGTAGCGGATATTCAGTCGTTCCCACAGTTCTTTGAAGCGGACGTGGAACTCATCCACCTGCTGCTGCGGCGTGACCCCGCGCTGACGGGCGGCCTGCTCAACCTTCTGCCCGTGCTCGTCTGTGCCGGTAAGGAAAAAAGTCTCATAACCCAAAAGCAGGTGATAGCGATTGATTACGTCCGCCAGGATCGTCGTGTAGGCATGACCGATGTGCGGGCGGTCGTTGGCGTAGTAGATCGGGGTTGTGATGTAGAAGCTCTTTTTTGCCATGAGAACCGCGAACCCCGGACAGAAATCCGGGGCCCGCGATCTTCGTCAAACAATGCCTGCTAGAAACGCTCCAGATGCTCGCGCAGCTCCTCAATGACCTTCGCCTTCTGCTCTGCGTTCAGGATGTCGTAGACCGCCACAAAGCGATCGGGTGCGCTCTGCATGGCGCTCTGGCGCTCCTGCATATGGGCTTTTACCCGTTCCGCAATCGCATGCACGTCCGGATTGTTCGCGGCCAGATCCCGTCTGACCGATTCCATCAGCGTTCGTCTCTGCGTGAGGCCGTTTCGCATATCGGTCTCGATCTGCCGCCGAACCTCCTGGTACTGCTGGCGTTGAGCCGCAGTGGGTTCCAGATCATCAAAGCGATCGTCGATGTGCTCCAGCATACGATCGACCTGGCTCTCCGACATGGGCGGCCCGTGGTGTCGGTGACACCCGGCCGCCAGGGCGCCCAGAGCGATTAGAGCGGTTGTATAGGCCAGAATTCGTTTTACTTTCATGTTTGCCTCCGAAAGTGTGTGGGCCGAGTGTAGCACTATCCGCCGGGTCTTTGCATCAAGCGGAGGAAAAACTCTGTTTCGGTTTGTAAATCCCTGTAAACCGGAACAGTAAAATTTACAGGCCCCGGTCTCCATGCAGGCCGACAGCGATGGACACAAACATTCTTCTGGTCGATGATGACCGCAAGCTACGCGAGTTGCTTTCCGAATTCTTGAGTAACCACGGCTTTCGCGTACACTGTTTGGCGGACGGCAATGGGATTCTAAGCGCACTGCAGGAATACCAGGCGAACCTGGTGATTCTGGACATCATGTTGCCTGGCGGGGACGGTTTCGAAGTGCTAAAAGAAATACGGGCCCGTTCGGACGTGCCGGTGATCATGCTGACTGCGCGCGGTGAGCCCATCGATCGGGTGCTGGGCCTGGAGCTCGGTGCCGACGATTACCTGGCAAAGCCCTTCGAGCCCCGCGAACTTCTGGCCCGGCTCAAGGCCATTTTGCGGCGGACGCGTCATTCCGAGCCGGTCGCGCCGGCCGGCCCCGTTCGCATCCGTGTGGGTGAGCTGGAACTGGACCAACGCAACCAAAGGCTGACCGTTGGTTCTGAAGTGCGTGAACTCTCCGGAGCGGAAAGTGAGCTGCTGGCGGTCTTGCTGGCCGAACCGGACCGGGTTTTCAGTCGCGACGAGATTATGAACCAAACCCGCGGTCGGGATTATATGGGTTTTGAGCGCACGATCGATGTTCACATCAGCCGCTTGCGCAACGTGCTGTCGGATTTCCCGGGCTATCGCGATCGCATTCGCACGGTGCGGGGCCGCGGCTACATGTTTACGAGCGCCGATTGATGTCGCGTCTCTACCTGAAGATATTTGCTCTTTTTTGCGGGACCCTGCTGGTGGTGGAGGCGGCGTTGTTTACGGCCGCGCACCTTCTGGCCCGTGAAGACGAGTCCGGTCGTATCGAAAGACTGGCCCGGGGGCAGGCCGGTTTGATGCGTGAGCTGCTAAGCGCAGCTGGCCCGGACCCCGCGGCTCTCCAGCATGCGGTCGAGGTCGTCGGCCTTGCCTACGATGCCCGGCTGCGGCTGGTCAATCGGGAAAGCGGCCTCGAGCTGGCCCGCACAAGGGACAACGAGACTTTTGAAGAACTGCACCGACCTCTCCGTGAGGTGCATCCCGGCGTATGGATCGCAAGAACACCAGGCGGATTTGCAGGCCGCATCAATATCGATCTGGAGTCGGGTCCGGCGCGGCTCGAGATTCGTATTCCGGAACGCCACGGGCCTATCGGCGGAGGGTTCTTGCTGTTTGCGGTCGGCCTCGGGCTTGCCTTTGCCTTGTTGATGCTTCCGATTTCCCGTATGTTGACGAATCCATTGCGCCGCCTGCGCGAGTCCGCCTTGCGCATCGCGGCCGGCGAGCTTTCACATCGAGTTCCACTTTCGGGGGGTGACGAGGTGCGCGAGCTCAGCGAGGCCATGAACGAAATGGCCGAACGCGTCGAAGCCATGGTTCGAGAACTCCGGGAAATGGCCGCCAATCTTTCGCATGCTTTGCGCACACCCCTGGCGCGACTCCAGCTCGCGTTCGGGCTGGCGGAGGAAGCGCGATCGGACCGGGAGCGAAGGTTGCAGCTGGATCGGGCGCGCTCTGAAATCCGCGAAATGGATGAGCTGATCGGCCGCATTCTTCTTCTGGCCCGGATCGACGCGCAGCAGCTTACCCGACAGGAGGCGATTGAACTCGGGCCGCTACTGGCATCCATAATCGAAAGCAATCGTCCCCTGTTTGCAGAGCAGCAAATCGTGCTGGAGTGTGCGCTCAAAGAAGACGCCGTCGTGGCAGGCAGTGGGGCCGAGTTGCGTCTGGCCTTCGGCGCGATTCTGGAAAATCAGGCCCGCTACGCCGCTCCCGGGTCTCGAGCCCGGGTGCGTCTTGACGTGAAAGGCGATCTGATCCGCCTCGATTTTTTGAATCACTGTCGCGAACACCGGTCCGGAGATCCCGAACAGTGGTTTGAACCGTTTTTTCGGTCCCCCGACAGTCCTGGAAGCGGCCTCGGACTTGCGCTTGTACGGCGGGTCATTGAAAACCACGGCGGCACGGCGGCGGCAAAGCTGGAAGCTGACCTCTTTGAACTGCGTGTATTTCTACCTGCACTTCGGCCGCAGGTCAGAATGAACCCGGAAGACTAACCGATTTAGATGTTGGCTTCGAGGTACGGGCGGAGGGCTGCGGGAACATCAAAGGTTCCGTCCGCGCGCTGGAAGTTTTCCATAATGGCGATCATGCAGCGTCCGGCAGCCACACCCGATCCATTGAGCGTGTGCACGAAGGCCGGCCGGTCCTTGCTTTGTTTGCCTTTGAAGCGGATCTTTCCCCGCCGGGCCTGGTATTCTTCACAATTGGAAACCGAAGAGATCTCCAGCCACCGATCGAGCCCCGGCATCCATACTTCGATGTCGTAGGTGCGTACAGCTGTTGCGCCCATATCGCCGCTACAAAGAAGCACAACGCGATAGTGCAAACCCAGGCGGCGGAGAACATCTTCGGCATGACCCAACATGGCTTCGTGGGCGTCCGCGGATTTCTCAGGATGCACCAGGCGGACCAGTTCAACTTTTTGAAACTGGTGCACACGGACGAGCCCCCGTGTGTCCTTTCCGGCTGCTCCCGCTTCCCGTCGAAAACAACTGGTGGCGGCGGTCACCGCGATCGGCAGGTCTTCTTCAGGCACTATCTGATCACGATACAGGTTGACCAGGGGGACCTCCGCCGTCGGAATCAGACTCAGGCCGTCACGATCCAGGCTGTAGTACTCGCCGCGGAACTTGGGAAACTGGCCAGTAGTGTACATGCCTTCATCCGCAATCAGCATCGGCACAAAGACCTCTTCGTAGCCGGAATGGGTTGTGTGCAGGTCCAGCATGAAGTTGATGATGGCGCGTTCGAGTCGGGCCGCAAGACCCCGATAGCTGTAAAAGCGCGAACCGGCCAGGCGCACTCCCCCTTCAAAATCCAGGATTCCCAGCTTCTCCCCGATTTCGAAGTGCGGCAGAGGCTTGAAGTCAAACGAAGGCCTTTTGCCTTCCACTCTCAATACTTGATTGTCTTCGGCGTCTTTTCCGGTCGGAACCTCCGGGTCGATCCAGTTGGGCAGATCCAGGACACTTTCCTGCACGCGTGCCGTAAGCGATTCGTAACGTGTTTCCAGTTCGGCGATGTGGTCTCCCAGGCTGCGTACCTGTGCTTTGCGACGCTCCGCTTCTTCTTGCTTGCCTTCCGCGATCAAGCCGCCGATTGCCTTGCTGGCCTGGTTACGTTCGGAGCGCGCGCTGTCGAGCTCCTGCTGGGTGGTCTTGCGTTGCTCGATGATTTCGAGCAGAGCGCCGATGTCGATGCTGTCGGCGTGGCGCCGCTTCAGCATCGCGGTCAGTTCTCCGGGGTTTTCTTCAATGCGTTTGAGATCCAGCATATGGGTTCCAGCTCAATGTGAGTTGCGTAAAGCAAGAAAGCGCCGCGAGTTTTCCAGGACTGTCTTGCGGACGAACTCAGGGTCCTCGCCGCAAGTATCCTTCCTCAGCGTTGCCAGAAAATCCAGAGTATGCACGACGTGGGCCGGTTGGTTGGTTTTGCCGCGATGTGGATTCGGCGCCAGATAGGGTGCATCGGTTTCCACCATCAGGCACTCCAGCGGGAGTCGGCTGGCGCCCTGTTGCACGAACTCCGCATTCTTAAAGGTTAACACCCCACTATACGAAACAAACCAACCCAGCTCCACGAAGGGCAAGGCTTCTTTTTCGGTATACGTAAAGCAGTGCAACACGCCCCGCACTCCGTCGCCATGCTCGCGCAACATCGCGAGCGCATCGCTCACACTGCGGGTTTTTTCGGGCGTGTAGGTCCGGTCGTCGCGGGTGTGCAGCACGATCGGCAGGCCTTCGCGACGGGCCAGGTCCAGATGGAACGCGAAGCTCTCTTTCTGTTTGGCCTCGTGCTCGGTCGTATGAAAGTAGTCCAGCCCGGTTTCGCCGATTGCTACCAGGTCCGGATTGTCCCGGTTTGATTGCACAACATCCCGGAGCTTCGCGGCGTAAGCGCCGTCAAAACGATCAGCCGACTCGGGATGTAGACCGACGGTCCAGTACAATCTCGGGGAACCGCCCGGCGCATCCTCAGCCAGGCTCCGGTGGAATTGTGCCGACTCCAGGTCAGTCGCGATTTGCACAATGCCCTCCAGGCCGTTGTCGCGGGCAGCCTGGAGTGCGTCCGGTGTGGCAATGCCTTTGCCGGCCACCAGATCCAGGTGGCAGTGCGTGTCGATTACCGCGGACACCGTCATGATTGCCTACCAGCACGCGGCGGCCCACTGACCGGTCAACCAAAGCCGCACAGAAGTAGTACTGGAAAAATTGCCCGCCCGCTTCGTACTGGGCCGGAATCCTTATGAAGAAGAAACCAGAAGATCAAATCGACCGTGGGCGTTTTCTGCGGGGCATGGGCCTTGCGGCGCTGGGGGCAAGCGCTGCCGGAAGTCTGCTGGAGTGTGGTCCGGCCGGTCGATCCGGAACCGGCGCTGGAAACGAGTCCTTCGAATGGAAAATGGTTACAACCTGGCCCAAGAACTTTCCGGGTCTCGGAACGGGCGCCAACCGCCTGGCGGAACGTATAGAGCGGGCTTCGGGCGGGAGACTGCGCGTTCGGGTGTATGCGGCGGGCGAACTGGTTCCGCCATTTGAGTGTTTTGATACCGTGTCCAATGGCACCGCCGAACTCGGCCATGGCGCTTCGTACTACTGGAAAGGCAAGGCCGAGGCCGCGCAGTTTTTCTCCGCGGTGCCCTTTGGCCTGAACGCCACCGAGATGAGTGCCTGGCTCTGGTTCGGCGGCGCTCAGGAACTCTGGGATGAATTGTACGCGCCTTTCAACCTGCGTGCTTTCGCGTGCGGGAACACCGGTGTCCAGATGGGCGGATGGTTCAACCGGGAGATTCGTTCTCTGACTGATTTTCAGGGTCTCGTGATTCGCATGCCGGGCCTGGGCGGAGAGGTTATGACGCGCATGGGCGCCACAGTGCAGAGCATTCCCGGCGGCGAAATCTTTCAGGCTTTACAATCGGGCGCGATCGATGCAACCGAGTGGGTCGGTCCGTACAACGACCTGGCGTTTGGCTTCTACAAAGCCGCGCGATTTTACTACTGGCCCGGCTGGCATGAACCGGGCACCGCTCTGGAACTGATCGTAAACAAACAGGCCTTTGAGGGTCTGCCCGAGGATCTACAAGAAGTCGTGCAGGCGGCCTGCAAAGCCGACTACGCTGAGATGACCGCAGAGTTCACCGCCCGCAATAACCTGGCGCTCAAGCAGCTCGTGAACCAACACGGCGTGCAGTTGCGACGCTTTCCGGACGAAGTGCTTCGTAAGATCGCCCAGCTCAGCGAGGAAGTCGTGGCGCAAATCGGAACCCAAAATGATTTATCGAAGCGCATTTACGAAAGTTACGTTGCCTTTCGCGCCGGGTCCATGGAGTGGGCTCGCATCGGGGAGCAGGCCTTCTCCATGGCACGTTCGGCCGGTACGGGGCAGTGATCAATCGTCTCAAGCAGGCCGTTCAATTTGCTGACGCACTGAACCGAACAGTAGGGCAGGTCAGTGCGTGGTTGATTGTTGGCATGACCCTGGCCACGTTTGCAACCGTCGTGCTGCGTTATGTATTTGGGCTGGGCTGGATCTGGCTTCAGGAGACCGTGCTGTACATGCACGGTAGCCTGCTGATGCTTGCGGCCGGCTACACGCTTCTCGCCGGCGGTCACGTGCGGGTCGATATCTTCTACCGGGACTGGAGTGAAGAGCGCAAGGCCCGCGTCGACATCATCGGGGCGATCTTTCTGCTTTTGCCCGTGTGCTTGCTGATTTTGATCAAAGGTCTGCCGTATGTGTTCGATTCCTTCGGGACCCTCGAAGGCTCGCCGCAGCCGGGTGGTTTGCCCATTCTCTTTTTATTCAAAGCAATACTGATTCTGATGCCGTTGCTTCTGTTGCTTCAGGGCTTTTCCCAGGCCGCGCGATCGTACCTGTTTTTGAAGGGTGAAATGAGCCGCCTGGCCGAAGACGATACGAGTTCTACTCATGACTGAAATATTCGCCCTATTGCTGTTTGTTTTTGCCGTCGGCGTCCTTCTATCGGGTTATCCGGTGGCCTTGAGTCTGGGCGGTTCGGCGCTGCTGTTTGCATTGGTGGGCGCTCTGTTCGGGGTTTTTGATCTTTCTTTGTTCGGTGCTTTGCCCCAACGCCTGTTCGGAAACGTGATGAGTCAGGACACCCTGATTGCGATTCCGCTTTTTATCTTTATGGGCGTTGTTTTGGAGCGGTCTCGGATCGCGGAAGAACTGCTCGAAACGATGGCGCTTCTATGTGGCGGCATGCGCGGCGGCCTCGCGATTTCGGTATTTCTGGTGGGCGCGCTTCTGGCCGCTTCGACGGGCATTGTCGGTGCCACGGTCGTAACGATGGGTTTGATCTCTTTGCCGGCTATGCTGAAGTACCGCTATCAACCGGAGATTGCCACCGGAATCATTACGGCTTCCGGAACGCTCGGTCAGATCATCCCGCCCAGCATCATCCTGATCATTCTCGGCGATCAGATCAGCACTGCCTACCAGCAGGCGCTTCGCGACATGGGCGACTTTTCGGGCGGATCGGTTTCAGTGGGCGATCTATTCATGGGCGCTCTGATTCCCGGTTGTCTTCTGGTTCTCCTGTACATTCTCTATGTTGGCGGCCTGGCCCTGTTTCGCGGGCAGCATTTGCCGGCCATGCCCATCGAAGAGCGCCGCCGTTACAGCGCGCACGACCTGTTTCGCAAAACCCTTCGCGCGTTGATTCCTCCGATACTTCTGATCGTGGGCGTGCTGGGCTCAATCGTTGCCGGCGTGGCCACGCCAACCGAGGCCGCCTCGGTCGGTTGTGTGGGCGGTCTGGCTCTCGCACTGCTGCGCGGGCAGTTCGACTTAAAGGTGCTTCGCGACGTCATGCGCAACACCGCCCGCGTAAACAGCATGGTCTTCTTGATCTTGATCGGTGCGAGTTTATTCTCTCTGGTTTTTCGGGGATTCGACGGCGACCTGATGGTGGAGGAGTTTTTGACGAATCTGCCGGGTGGGAAGTGGAGCGCGTTTTTGTTCGTTATGCTTTTGGTTTTCGTCCTGGGCTTTTTTCTGGATTTCTTCGAGATTACCTTCGTTGTGGTTCCGATTGTCGGACCGATTCTCCTTGCGATGGGCCTGGATCCGATCTGGCTGGGGGTGATGATCGCGCTGAATCTTCAGACCAGCTTTCTGACTCCGCCCTTCGGATTTGCGCTGTTCTACCTGCGTGGCGTCGCGCCGCCTTCGATCCGAACGGGCCAGATTTACCGGGGAGCGATTCCGTTTATTTGCATTCAGGTTCTGATGCTCCTGATACTGGCTTTTTTCCCGGACCTGGCAACGTACCTGCCCCACGCGATTTACGGCGAGTAGCCGGCGCCACGCGCCAGATACACCGTCCCGGCGCTTTTTTGTGTAACGAAGCGGCTGTCGGGGCGTCTTCCTTCTATACTAAGGCACCGGTGAGGACCGGCATGGGTCCACACGCCGTCGGAATGCCTCGCATCCCTGGATAGAGAGAGAAATCTGTATGGCCAATTCGCTGACCGTGCTCGAAAGGCAAAGCCCCGAAAAGCTGCGAAACGACTTCAGACAGGACGTACTGCACGGCCTCAGCGCGAATCCGAAGCGCATCCCTTCCCGACATTTTTACGACGCGGTCGGTAGCCGGATCTTCCAGGAGATCATGGACATGCCGGAATATTACCTGACCGATTGCGAGCGCGAGATACTGCAGAAACACAGTCCTGAAATTGTGGCCGCGGTAGACCGCCCGTTTCGAATGATTGAACTGGGCGCCGGCGACGGGCGCAAGACGCGCATTTTGCTGGAAGAACTGCAAAAGCAGGGCCGGGACTTTGAATATACACCCCTGGACATATCGGAGAGCGCCGTAGCGGGCTTACTTGAAGATGTGTCCGCCGACTACCCGAAGATTCCCATGCGCGGCCTGGTTTGCGAGTACAACCACGGTCTTGAGTACCTCTGCCATGCCGACCGCCGCAATCTGGTCCTGTTTCTGGGCTCCAGCATCGGGAATTTTTCTCTGGATGAGGCCTCTGCTTTTTTCGGCCGATTGCGGGCGATGCTGAATCCCGGGGATTTGTGCCTGGTAGGCTTTGACCTGGTGAAGGATCCGGCAGTGCTGCAGAGGGCCTACGACGATGCTGCCGGGATTACGCGCCGTTTTAATCTCAATCTGCTTTCCCGCATCAATAATGAACTGGGTGGCCACTTTGACCTGGATGGCTTTCAACACTACGCGAGTTACGATGCAGGGCGCAGCACTATGGAGAGCTATCTGCTTTCAAGAAGGCGCCAGTCCGTTCGCATCGAAGCGCTGGGACATGACTTTGATTTTGGCGCCTGGGAGGCGGTTCATGTGGAGTTCTCCTGGAAATATTCCGAAGGCGACATTGCCATGCTCGCCGAGCGGAATAACTTCCGCCTGAAACGCGTCTATACGGACGATCGCGACTACTTTGCCGTCTCGCTTTTCGAAGCCGTATAAAAAGTCGTTACTGCCCGGAATATTTCAGAAACGGAATTTCCCGCGAGAAGCCGGGGGCGGTAAAAATCAACATGTGCATCTTGTCGCTCTCGAAGGCGAGGACCAGCAGAGTGCCTTCCCGAAAGGCAGCGGCCAACACCGAAGACTCGGTAGCCGGAGTCGCCTTTTTGATTCGGGCCCAGTACTCCTGACGAACGGAGCGCTCGATCTCGAACTCGAGCTCCAGCCGCTCCTCGCCGAGGGCGATTACGGCTTTGTTTCCGGCCACGATGTCAAATCGCATGCGATCATCAGCCTGTTGCCAGCGACCGGCGGGAATCTGCCAGCCGCCGGCAGCAAGGTCGCTCAGGGCAAAGGCAAAGAGGACAGGCAGGGCGTGGCGGGGAGCAATCATTCGCGGGCATCGAACAGGACGCCACGAATCTCCTCCACCGTTTTTAGCATTTGAAAGGCCGAGTTGCGTTTGGAGTGAATCATGTTTGCCATGCGTTGCAGACGGTCGTCAATGAATTCGACCACCGTTAGTTGCAGTTCCTCCCCGGCCCGGTTGCGGCGCGTGATCTTGCGGAGGCGCGTGTTGGTCCGCAGCGTTTCGCGGGCGATGCCGAGCACGATGCGCCGATAGTTTTGCAGGTTCTCCTCACTCGGATGATCCAGCAGGCTTCGTTCCGCCGACGGCAGGTCCTGCCAGAACTGGTGAAGCGCACCGGTCGATGCTCCTTCCGCCGGCAAAACCTCGCTCAGGATTTGCTCAAAGGGGCTCGGAGTTCGGTTCTGGGCCTCCAGCGCTACAGGGGAGCCGGCCGCTCCTTTGCCCTGGTGTCGGGCCAGGTCGGCTTTACGACCGCGCAGGTCGGTGGATAGGCGCACGTTCATGCTCTTTTTGTATCGGCCCTGGCCTGCGCTTCTGTAGCAAATTATGTCGCATTGTATCGGGGGTTCATTCAAATACGCTTGCGGGTGCGCTTTGCCGGCTGATTCTAGCCCATGCCCGGGGCCACAAAAAAGAAAAAGAAAACACAGAAGAAGAAGCCGTCCGCGCACAAGGTACCGCGTCGCCCATCGCGGACCGCGACCGAGAAGGGACCAAGTCCACTCCCCTCCGGCCCGGGCTTCGACTATGATTATATCATCATCGGGTCCGGATTCGGCGGCAGCGTTTCGGCCATGCGGCTGGCCCAGAAAGGATACTCAGTCGCAGTGCTCGAGGCCGGCAAGCGATGGCACGCGAAGGACTTTCCCAAAACCAACTGGAATATCTTCAAATACTTCTGGTTTCCTTCTATCTTCTGTTATGGGATCCAACGACTGAACCTGCTGAATCACGTGATGATTGTGAGCGGATCCGGTGTGGGTGGCGGAAGCCTTGTTTATGCCAATACGCTCTACGTCCCTAAGAAGCAGTTCTTTGAAAACGAGACCGTGCGGGCCCTGGGCGGCGAAAAGGCCCTACTGCCTTTTTATCGGGTGGCAGAGCGCATGCTCGGCGTCACTCCGAACCCAAAATTGTGGGAAGTCGACAGGCTGATGCAGGAGACGGCTCAGGAGATGGGTTTCGGTGAAACCTTTACCGAAACTCCTGTCGGCGTGTACTTCAACGAATCCCAGGAAAGTCAGGATCCGTACTTCGGCGGCGAAGGCCCGGAGCGATCGCCCTGCACCCACTGCGGCGGTTGTATGGTCGGTTGCCGCTTCGGCGCCAAGAATACCCTGGATAAGAACTACCTGTACTTTGCAGAGAAACTCGGAACAACCGTGATTCCCGAGACAAAGGTCGTCGATATTCTTCCGCTGAGTGAAGATGGATCCGGTGGCTATGAGATCGACACCCGGCGCACAACTGGCCTTTTCGGCCTGCCCAAAA
>JACKOY010000023.1 GCA_024233935.1 Spirochaetales bacterium
CTCACCGGTGCCGCGGAAGGCCTACGTGCGCTTTGCAAAGCCGTTCAAATTGTCGGAATACTGGTCCACAGACAAGCGCGCCAGGAAATCCGGCGTTGAAAAAATGATGAAGCGCCTCGATAAGGACATCCAGGGATTGCTGAACGAATGCCTGGACCTGTCCCAGCCGATTGTCAAGCCCTACGACGTCGGCGCCGACCCGGCGTAGCGCGCAGCGCGCCCGGCAACAATCGGCCGGGACCGGTCGAACCCTCTCTAAAACTGCCGAGGCCGTTTGCGGCCCGGCTCGCGCATTCAAAACGCGATAGACCTGGAAAACCACCGGAATAGTTGGTTGTTCATGGGCAACCAGCGCAATATCGCCTCCGAGTTGCGGGCAGGCATACCAGAGTTTTCGCAGTTTCTTGAAAAGACCACTTCGGCTGGCGAGGAAGGCGAGGAGTTTGTACTTGCGGACCTGGCAGCATGGCTAACAGAACTCTGCCACGATCCAAAAGATCACAGCCCGACTCTCAAGCGGGCGGGCCAGACGCTGGTTGAGATCTTTCGCGACCGCAAACAGTTCGCCGAAGATGTGGTGGGCGAACTGAGCGAAGCGTTCTTCCCGGGCATAGATCGGGTTTCGATTGAGCGCATGAAGCCGCACCTCTCCGGGCCGTTTCTGGAACTGGCGCGGGAGTGTCTATCCGCATTGGATGGACAAAGCTACGAAGACCTCTAAGCGCCGCTTCCTGGCAAAACCAGTACGATAGCGTGGCCCTTCTGACCCGAAGTCTCCACCACCAAGCATGCCGGGGTGGAAACCAGGTCGCCCAGGCCACTCGAGCTAATTGAAGGGAGCCACGCGCACAGGACGGCTCCTGCGAAACCGGCGGGCATCGCGCCCCGATCCGCGGCGCTTCTACGCTATCGTTTGGAAGCGGTTTCTTTGATGAGCCCGGCCGCGATTTCGTTTCGCTGGATCTGGCTCGTGCCTTCATAGATCTGCAGGATCTTGGCGTCTCGAAACATCTTCTCAACCGGATACTCTTTCGTATAACCGTAGCCGCCGAAGATCTGAACGGCGTCGGTTGCAACCGCCATGGCCGTGTCCGCTGCGTAGCACTTCGCCATTGCAGACGCTTTGGCAAGGCCCGGAGAACCCAGGATCGCCAGACGGGTGGCCTTGTAGGTCAAAAGTCGCGCCGCCTCGACACGCATGGCCATGTCGGCCAGCATGTGCTGGATTGCCTGGAACGAAGCGATCTTCACGCCAAACTGCTCGCGTTCCCGCGCGTACTGAATGGCCGCATCGAAAGCCGCCTGGCCCAGACCGACCGCAGAGGCGGCCACGGCGGGGCGCGAAAGGTTCAGTGTTTTCAAACCGTGTAAAAATCCCACGTTTTCGGTGCCGCCGACCAGGTTCTCGGCCGGAACTTCGCAGTCCTCGAAAATCAGCTGGCGGGTCTCCGAACAACGAATGCCGAGCTTATCTTCTTTTTTGCCGAAGCTGAAACCCGGAGTATCCTTCTCGACGATGAAGCAGGAGATGCCCCGGGTGCCGCGCTCCTTGTTGGTCATGGCAAAGACGGTATAGAAGTTGGCCTGGCCGGCGCCGGAAATCCATTGCTTCGTCCCGTTGAGAATGTAGCTGCTGCCTTTTTTGACCGCGGTGGTGCGGAGGGCCGGCACGTCAGAACCCGCGTTGGGTTCGGTAAGACCAAACGCGCAAATCTTATCGCCCGACGCCAGGTCCGGAAGCCACTTCTTCTTCTGTTCCGGGGTGCCCCCGACCTCGATCGGGAGTGCGCCGAGTTTCGTTGCCAGAAAGGCGGTGCCGACTCCCAGGCAACCATAGGCGATTTCCTCGGAAAGTACGATGCTCGCCATCAGACCCATACCCAGGCCACCGTACTCCTCCTCGAACAATGCCGAAAACAGACCGGCCTCTTTGAACTTATTGAAGATCTGGCGCGGGTACTCATTTTTCTCATCGAGTTCTCCACGTACCGGTATGACTTCGTTCTTCACAACGTCCCGGCAAAGCTCCTGGAGTTGTTTTTCTTCTTCCGAAAGTGAGATTACAAGTTCCGACATTTCCGCTTCCTGAGTGTGTGTTTGCGCCAAAGATAAAAGTATGCGAACCCCATACAGTAAAACCAGGGCGGTTTACAGGACAAGGAAAATTGAGAGGCGCCCGGAGGCCCGCTTTATTGCTCCGGAACGTCCGTGGCCGCCGGAAGGGCCGCCGGCTCCACGCGAAACTGAACCAGCTGCTGGCGAACACGTTTTACGAGCTCAAAAGAGAACCCACGGGTGACAATGCGCTCCCCTACCTCGGGAAACCGACCGCTGTGTTCAATGACAAAGCCGGCAACACTGTTGTAGCTATCCGCCTCGGGTATGGTGTCTTCCCCGAATTGCTCGTTAAAGTCCCCGATGGAGCAACTGCCCAGAACCAGAAAACTTCCGTTTTCGGTGGCCTGGATTGGCTTTTGATCGCGCGCCTCTTCGCCCACGTCATCCTGAATGTCGCCCACAATCTCTTCAAGGATGTCTTCCATGGTCAGAAGTCCAGCCGTGACGCCGTACTCGTCCACGACGATCGCCATCTGGGTGCGGCGCTTCTGCATTTCCTCCAGGATCTTGTCGATCTTCATCGACTCCGGAACAAAGTAGGCCGGCCGGATCAAGGATTGGATGCCCTCGGATTCCGTGTGCCGCGTCAGCATGCGCAGGTAATCGCGCAGGTGAAGAATGCCAACGATGTGATCCATGCTGCCCTTATAGACCGGTATCCGATTGAAGGGGCAGTCCACCAGGCGACGAAACTCATCCGGTCTGGCGTCCAGACTGATGGCGCGCACATTGACCCGGGGCTCCATGATTTCCCGGGCAGACGTGTCGTTGATCTCAAATACGTTTGATATGATTTCGTGTTCACTGGATTCGATGGTCCCGGCCCTGACACCTTCCTGGAGTAACTGGCGAATCTCCTCCTCCTGCACGCGGGTCTCGCTGAAACTGGTGTGGTCCTTGAGAAGCCGCAGAATCAAATTCGAGGAGACCGTAAGCAGGATCGTAAAGGCCCGGAACAAACGGCCAAACCAGGAAAGCGGAAAGGCCACCATCAGGGCCACGCGTTCAGCGTAGCGCAGGGCGATCGACTTGGGCACCAGTTCTCCAAAGACCAGAGACAGATACGAAATACCAATCACGAGCAAGGCCAGGGCGATTTCGCTTACGTAGTCGTTCAGGAATGGAATATGGATGGAGGAAAGCCAGGGTTCCAGGCGCTTGATGATGCGCGCGCCACCGTAGACCGAGGCCAGAGTGCCCACCAGGGTCACGCCGATTTGCACGGTCGCAAAAAAACGATCGGGATCGGATTTGAGCCGCTTGATGGCGCGGGCCCGGCGATCCCCTTGCTCAATGAGGGCCGAAAGTCGGGTCCGCTTGAGAGAAATAACGGCGATCTCCGAACCGGAAAAGAATCCGTTCAGGAGGATCAAAACAAACACAACCAGTAGATCAGTGAGCAGTTCCATGACTCAGCAGGCCCGTGCACGAAGCGGCGCAATCGCCTGAAAGAAAGGCACGGCTCGACCCGCAACCGGGCCCGGGCTCCGGAAAAAAGACGGTGAGATAGGTCTGTCGGGCGAGTGAGAGTCCGGGTCCATGCGGGGTGACGATCGGGGTTTACGGGTTCGGTCCGGGCGCCGGTCTGTCACCGGATCTCGAGCCGACCAGCAGGCGCCTCCATCGTCTTTCCTGTATTGCTACTCGCGGGCCCCGCTCCCCGCCAGTACTTTTTTTCGGGCATTGCGGCCGGAAAGTGTGCCGGGCAAGCCTCCCGGCCCCCTAATAGAAATAATGAGAGACGCATCACGCCTGGCGGAAAAAGACGGTACGGTCCCCCCGTCCATGGCAGATATCGCGATGATTCACATCAAGAGCAAAACCGAGATCGAAAAAATGCGGGATGCGGGTCGGCTCGCTGCCGAGGTCCTGGCGGAAACCGGTCTGAGGGTGGCCGCCGGGATCAGCACCCAGGAACTGAACGATTTTGCGCACCGCTTTACCCTGAAGCGCGGAGCGCAGAGCGCTCCGCTGAACTACAAAGGCTTTCCCAAATCGATCTGCACGTCCATCAACGATGTCGTCTGCCACGGCATCCCGAGCCCGGACGAGGTTCTGAAACCGGGAGATATTTTGAACATCGACGTGACGGTGATTCTGGACGGTTTTCATGGCGACACTTCGCGCATGTTTACGGTCGGCCCCATCACGGCGGAAGCGGAGCGCCTCATCGCGGACACGGAACGGGCGATGTATATCGGAATCGATGCTATTTCGCCCGAAGCCAGAGTGTCCGATGTCGGCGCCGCTATCGACGCCTACCTGACTCCCCTGGGCTACGGAATCGTTCGGGACCTCACCGGGCACGGCATTGGCCGGGTTTTCCACGAGGAGCCCAGCGTGCCCCATTACCGCCAGAGGCATGTCCGGGACCGAATGCGAGCCGGTATGACCTTCACGGTCGAGCCGATGGTGAACCAGGGCTCCTACGAGGTCGTCTTCAGTAAGGAGGACGGCTGGACTGTCCGGACCCGGGACGGTTCGCTCTCAGCTCAATTTGAGCACACCTGCCTCGTGACGGACGAAGGCTATGAAATCCTGACACGAACGTAGCCATGCAAGCTCGCCAGGAAAATCCACGCAGTGCGCCGGGCTTCGCTTCCGGCGGCCGCCTGGCCGTAATCGGCCTGCTTTGGGGATTGTCCTGCATTTCCACTTCGATCGTCGATCGCGTGACTTTCGCGCGCAAAGACCTGCCTGAGTTCGGCGCAACCCTGACCTATCCCATGGGCTGGACCGTGAGGCGGGGCGACTTCTTTCACTTTTCGGCCGAAAGCCCGGGGCCCGAATTGCTCGAAGCGAGCTTTGAGTATCGTGGCCTGGAAAAGATCAAAAAGGACGCGGAGAGCCGGCGGCTGTACGCCATCGGATGGTACCGCGCCATTGAGTTATCCTACGCGAATTGGGTCTACGACAGCAAGGACACCGACCCCGAGGATCCAGAGGCGACCTTCCGTTTCGAAGGCTCGTACACCCGGGACGGTATACTGTACCGCAAACGTGGTATTCTGCGCTTCCGTGGGAACCGAGTACACGCCATGTACTATACTTCCCGGGATGTTGATTTTCCGACGGTCGCCCCGCTCTTTGAAAGCATGGATGCGCAACATCGGTATTACGATCCGGAACCTGCTCCCTGATTCCGAAAAATTATCGGTTGCGGCCTTCGAGCGGCACGCCCACTTGACTTCGACCCCGGGCCCTGGAATAGTAGCTTCGAGAGATCATGACGGCACGACTCATCGCAGAATACGGTGGAATCGCTCTGGGGCTGTCCCTGGCGTTTTGGGGCCTCTTTCATCAGCTGATCGTGGGCGGTGCCGCGACAATCTTTCGAAACGTATCGGAACACGAAGCGCGCCTGTTTGTGATGAGCTGGGTCGCCCAGGGCGGCTTCATGACGTTTGCGGGCCTGTTGCCGGCCCTGCTGCTTCTGTTTCACAACAGCGTGGATCCCGCGGTGCGCACCGTTATCGGCGTAACCGGCCTGGCGCTCATTCTGCTGGCCGGCCACGTTCTGCTCACAGGCTTTCGCACTCATGTGCGCCCGGTTCGCATCGGGGCCATCTTCGAATTGATCTTCGGTTTCTACCTGTTGACTCTGTTGATTCTCTTCTGAGAAACTCCCAAACGGCCGCTGCTCCCGGCCAGGAAAGCACCAGGCCGATTGCCGGCGTTATAATAAGTCGCAAGGCAAGGCGGGAGCCCGCAAAGCGCGTACAAAACAAAACCCGGACCGCAGTTGCGGACCGGGTTGATCACAGGTCAGAACCGGGACCCTACTCGACGTTTTCCGCCGGCATGCCCTCGTCCTGGGGTTCTTGCTCCGCCTCGGGTTCGGTGGCCGGAGTGGTTTCTTCCGGATTCACCGTCGCCGACTCTGGATCCGTAGAGCCCTGGCGGGGCGGGATGCGCAGACGCTGGCCGGGATAGATCAGGTTCGGGTTGCGAATGCGGTCTGAGTTCGCCTGGTAGATTCGGCGCCACAGGCGACCGTTTCCGTAAAATTGCGGCTTTTGCGCGATGCGCCACAGGCACTCCGCAGGGGTGGCGCGACTGACCGTATATTCCTGCCAGCCTTCCGTGAGCACCTGCGCCACCTGCTCTTCGCTCGCGCCGGAACCAACGTCAAGGTCACGCTGTTGGGCGCTTGCAAGGAGGTTGGATTGCTCGAAGATGATTTGAGACAGGCGAATGGCCTCTTCCGATTCATTGATGGAGTCCCGGTATTGTTCCTGGGAGAGATACCGGTCAGCCGATTGCGAGGCCTCTTCGGCCGCGCCGACCTGAGAACCCAGAGCCTCCAGCACAGCGCTGGTTTCCGGATCGCGACGGTTGGTTTCGGTATTCACACCGGTGTAGTCGCCGCGCGCCCGCTCGACTGCCGCCTGGGCTTCCGCAAGGCGACGACGGGCAAAATCCCCTTCGACCTGAGCCAGCAAGGCTTCCGCCCGATCCTGGGCGTCCTGCATCTGTTCGTGGCCCGCCTTCAGGCGCCCGTCCTCAATCAGTTCTTCGGCCCGGGCCAGGCTTTCATTGGCGGCGGATAACTCGGCCGCGTGGGTATCGGCGGCGCCGTAACTTTCGGCGCGTTCCAGGTCGCCCCGGATGCCATCAAGGCTATCGAGCATGTCGTCTTTCTGCGCGAGAGCAAGATTGCGTGCCCGCGCTGCTGCGGCCGCGCTATCGGTATACTTGCGTGCGGCTTCGGCGTACTGTTGAAGGGAAGCCAGTCGGAGGTTGGTGCGTGCGTCACCGGCCGGAGCGGCATCGGCCTGCCCGGCGGTCTGACCCGCATTCTCTTCAAGCGACTGCCCGGCTTCATACAAATCGCGCGCTGCAGCGAAATCGCGGGCCGCGAGCACCTCGGCAAAGGCTTCGTCGGCCGACTCGAGCCCTTGTTGCGCGAGCGCTCTCTGTTCTTCTGCATTGGCCGGAGCGGCCACTGCACGGGCCTCAAGGGCCACGTCCCTGGAACGGATGGCATTGTCGCGGGCGCTGTCGTAGTTGTCGTCCGCGAGATTCTGGTGGGCCGCCAGCAGGGCCGACTCGGCGCCAGAATACTGCTCCGGGGCATATCGCTCAGCGCCTTCGTTCGCGGCTGCATCCAGCTGGAGCTGGGCCTCGCTCAGTTCCTGAACCGGGATCGCTTTGGAACAGGCGACAAAACCGGGCGCCAAAAACAGGGCCAGAGCCAGGACCTGCAGTGTGGGCCGGCCAAATGATCGCTCATTAAACATGTGAATTCTCCTTCATGAAAGTTCGGGCCAAATGGGGATTACGTTCGCTAAAGAATCTACCAGGATCCCGAAAGGCAGTCTCAGGGCCCAGCAGAAAAGCGACGGAGAAAGGACAGGGGGAGACGACCAGGCTCTACTTGAAGGCCGCAACAGCGTCGGCTTCCGAATCGTAGATCTCAAAAAATGACGTCAGCTTGGTGAGTTCAAAAACCTTTCGCACCGAGCCCGACACGTTTGTGATCTTCAGTCCGCCCTGGTATTTCTTGAGGTTGGAAAGGCTCGAGATGAGCGCTCCAATTCCGGACGAATCGATGTACGACACACGATCAAGATTGATGATAACGTTGTACTTTTGTTCTTCGATGAGCTTGTTGATGAGCTCTTTGATTTCGGGCGCGTTGTAGAGGTCAATCTCACCGTTCACGTCCAGAATGGTTATATCGCCGCTCTCTCTTCTGGATATTTCCATGCCTGTGTCAGACCGAGTGGTCCCTCCGTGTTGCAGACTATAGCCCGTAAGCCCACTTACAACAGTTTTATTAATCGTCCCTGTCAACAGAAAAAATCAAGCCTAAAAGGGGATTTTTTTCCAGCGCTCATAAAAAGGTTCGTACTCGCCTGCCTTGATCGCGGCGCGCAGCGCCTCCATGAAATGCGAAAAAAAGTGCAGGTTGTGATGGGTCGCAAGCATGGGCCCGAGCATTTCGCCCACTGAAAAAAGGTGTCGGATGTAGCCAAGGCTGTAACGGGCACAGACCGGGCAAGTGCATTCCGGGTCGGGCGGCTCGTCGGATCGGGCGAAGCGAGCATTGCGGACGTTCCTCTTGCCGAGGCCGGTCAAGAACTGACCGTTGCGGGCGTTACGTGTTGGCAGGACGCAGTCAAACATGTCCACTCCAGCGCGGACCGCCTCGAGAATATCGGGCACGGTGCCGACGCCCATCAGGTAACGTGGCCGCTCGGGGTCCATTCGGGAACCCAACCATTCGAGCATGGCGTGCAACTCGGGCCTGCTTTCACCGACACTCAACCCGCCAATGGCAATCCCATCGAAGGGGCGGGCAGCGATGTAATCCATGGAACGTTCGCGGAGTTCGCGGTCCAGGCCTCCCTGAAATATTCCGAACAGGCTCTGGCGTTTCTGATCGAAGGCGCCGGACTCAATGCGCTGGCGGCGGTGCTCGATCACGCGATCGCACCACAGATGAGTACGTCGCAGGGCTTCCTGCAGGCGAACCCGGTCGGCGTCAGCCGGCGGACAGTCGTCGAGCATCATCATGATGTCCGATCCAAACGCACACTGGACGTCAAAAACCAACTCGGGTGTAAATAGGTGTCGGGCCCCATCGACGTGGCTCTGAAATTCGACGCCTTCATCAAAGAAGCGCACGCGATCCGCGAGGCTGAATACCTGATAACCGCCGCTGTCGGTGAGGATGGCATGGTCAGACCACCCCTGAAAATCGTGCAGGCCGCCGAGAGCGGCGATGGTTTCATGACCGGGACGCAGAAACAGATGGTACGTGTTTGCGAGGATGAGATCGTAGCCCATCTCTTCTAGTTCGCGATGCCAGAGTGCTTTGACCGTGGCGCGCGTACCCACCGGCATGAAGACGGGCGTACTTATCAGCAGGGGCCCTGAAGGGCGCGTAAAGCGCAGGAGGCCGGTGCGGGCCTGCCCATCGTAGATCAGGTCTCCGCTGTCGAAAAGCTTACCGGTCATTGACCGAGGCCGCGAATGATGCGGTCCACTTCCGGATCCCGGGCCCGATCCTGATGATACACGTTGTAGAGCCGCACAAGATTTGCGAGTTGCAGACTCAGCACTGCGCGCACGCGAATCTCTTCGGGCGTGTCCGCCCGCATCTCGAGACGGACCCGACCGTAGTAGAGAATCGCAATTCGGAAGAGTTCCGGCTCTTCGTGCTCCGAATCAAGCACGGTTTTGAGCAAATCGGCTGTCGCATCGAACGATGTCCGGTAGGCTTCCCGTTCGGCGGGATTCCGACGCGGAGCGTAGTAAAGCATACGAAAGTAGTGCGCGCGCGCCAGTCGGGTGAGCAATTCGGGCGTTTCAGCAATTCGACGGGCTGTCTCGCCCACTTCGAGTTCCCGATCGAGGTACTGCACCAGATTGGCCTCGCGGGTGGCTTCGCTTCGCCGCAGATCGTAAGCGAGTTGCAGGGCTTCTATATAGTAGCGATAGAATTCGAACTCTTCGTGGTCGAAGCGAAAGTTGACCCGGTTTTCCCAGGCGCGCTGAAACGCGTCGAGGGCCCGAATCGGCAGTTCGTTTCCGGAACGCATCGCCATGCCCAAATAGACCGCACCCATGGCTGCGTGCGCTTCGGGCAGGCTCTGGTCGGCAACCAACGCCTCGTTGTAACTGGAAATGGCGTGCTCGAAGTTGCCGCGGGCCGCGTAGTGGTCCCCCCGACGCTTCAATATGTAAGCCCGCTCAAGGTTCTCGGTTTCCAGGGTGCGCGCCACGAAGTGTCCTGTGCGCACCCGGAGCAGGATGCCTTTGCCGGTGAGCACCCAGCCGTAGAACGGATTATAGAGTATGGAAACGACCTCGATTTCGCCGACCACCAGCCCGTCCCGATAACGGGCGTGGAAAGGATCTTTGTCGATAACGTAAAGCCGCATGCCGACCTTGAGCCCGTCGCGATTGACGACTTTGACGGTCACCTGGTCGAGACGGGTATCGTATCCAAACGGCGATGCCTGGTCGTGCACCTCGGCGACTTTGGACTTGTTCTGAATCTCCCCGACCAGGATCATGCGGGTCGGCGTTGGGTTACGATAGTTCCAGAAGGCGTAGATCAGTTCCACCCGGTCGGCCCGGGCCAGCACGGGCAGGAACAAAACGAAGACCGAAATCAGCAGACGCCGGAGCATAGACCTGCCCTGAATATCGGGAATTCTCAGGAAGGGCGGAACAAAAAGATCCGGCTAAATTTGGTAGCCACGAGGCCCGATTGCGCGTCCGTGGTTGGCCATGAGTTATCCGTTCGCCCGAATCGAAGCGCGCTGGCAGCGGCACTGGGAAGAAAACGAGACTTTCCGGACAGACGAAGACCCGGGCAAACCGTCGTTCTACGTGCTGGACATGTTCCCGTATCCATCCGGGGCCGGCCTGCATGTCGGCCACCCCGAAGGGTACACGGCCACCGACATCGTTGCCCGTTACCGGCGCATGCGGGGCTATAATGTTTTGCATCCGATTGGCTGGGATGCATTTGGACTGCCCGCCGAACGGTACGCGATGCAAACCGGCATCCATCCGGAACAAACCACAAGAGAAAACATCGCGAACTTCCGCCGGCAACTCAAATCGCTCGGCTTCTCTTACGACTGGTCCCGCGAGATCAACACAACCGATCCGGATTACTATCGATGGACACAATGGATTTTTTTGAAGATCTTTAATTCCTTCTACGATCCTATCCAGAAGTGTGCGCGACCCATCACGGAATTGCCCGTGCCGAAATCGCTGGCCGGCGCCGAGCGCGAGCAATTCATAAACGACCATCGCCTGGCCTACGTCACGGAAGCGCCGGTCAACTGGTGCGCCGGCCTGGGCACGGTGCTTGCGAACGAAGAAGTGGACGAGTGGGTCGAGAAGGGCTACACCGTAGAACGTCGACCGATGCGCCAGTGGATGCTTCGCATCACGGCCTACGCGGAACGCCTGCTCGAAGACCTGCGCGATGTAGACTGGCCGGCCGGCACCCTGGAACTGCAGAAGAATTGGATCGGGCGCTCCGACGGCGCCGAGGTAATATTTCCAATCGCCGGTATTCCCGGGGGACAATCTCAAACACTCACCGTTTTCACCACGCGACCGGACACGTTGTACGGCGTGAGCTACATGGTGCTTGCACCGGAACACAATCTCGTGCCGCTGATTTCCGATCGCAAAGAGTGGCCGCGGGTCGAAGACTATATTGAGAAAACCAAACGGAAATCCGAACTGGATCGAACCGTTCAGGGGGAAAAGGCAAAGAAGACGGGCGTTTTTACCGGGGCCTTCGCCATTCATCCGCTGACCGGAAAACAGATTCCGATCTGGATCGCCGACTACGTGCTGATGAGCTACGGAACCGGGGCGATTATGGCGGTGCCCGCCCATGACGAACGTGACTTCGCCTTTGCGCGCGCGTTCGACTTGCCGGTATTGCCCGTAATCAGACCGGCAGAGGGCGAGGCTCCGGACGCCTCCGCGATGACCGAAGCTTTTGTTGGCCACGGGGTAAATTTCAACTCCGCTGTTATTGATGGTCTGGAAACTCCGGACGCAATCGAAACAATGATTTCGCACCTGGAGAAAAAAGAAATCGGTCGGCGCCGTACGAACTACAGGCTGCGCGACTGGTTGTTTTCGCGGCAACGCTATTGGGGAGAACCGATTCCAATCAGCTTCGACGAAGAGGGACGCTTCGTTGCGCTCGATGAATCGGAACTGCCCCTGGTGCTACCGCCATCGAATGAATTTCAGCCGGCGGAAACCGGCGAGTCCCCCCTCGCGAATTTGAAAGAGTGGGTAGAGCACAGATCGTCTGATGGTCGCTTGCTGCGCCGTGAGACAAACACAATGCCGCAATGGGCTGGTAGCTGCTGGTACTACTTGCGCTTCATAGATCCCACCAACACCGCCGCGCTCGCGGATCCCAAGAAGGAAAAGTACTGGATGGGTAATGGCGGGGTCGATTTGTACATCGGCGGGGCAGAGCACGCGGTGCTGCACCTGCTTTATGCGCGTTTCTGGCATAAGGTGCTGTTCGATCTGGGCTATGTGAGCACCAACGAACCCTTCAAGAAGTTGATTCACCAGGGGCTGATCCTGGGCGAAGACGGTTCCAAAATGTCAAAGTCGCTCGGCAACGTCGTGAATCCCGATCAGGTGGTCTCAGAGCACGGCGCAGATTCCTTCAGACTCTATGAGATGTTCATGGGACCGCTGGAGCAGAAGAAGCCGTGGTCTTCGCGGGGCATTGAAGGTGTCGTGCGCTTTCTTTCACGGACCTGGCGGCTCTACATGGGTGATCGGGAAGAGGCTGACGCTATCGACCCCCTGCTTTGCGAGGAGCCACTTGCGGAAGACCTGCGGGCCAGTGAACGCACGATCCATGAAACAATCAAGAAGGTCACCGAGGATATTGAGCGTCTGAGTTTTAATACAGCCATATCCCAACTGATGATCTTCGTGAACGAATTCTACTCTCGAAAACGTTTGGGCCGCGCCGGCGCCCAGGCCTTCGTAAAGCTGTTATCACCCTTCGCTCCGCATCTTGCCGAAGAACTCTGGGAAAAACTCGGCCAGACCCAAAGTCTGACCCGGGCGCCGTGGCCCGAATACGATCCTTCGAAGGTCGTCGTCGATGAGATCGAAGTGGTCTTTCAGGTGAATGGGAAGGTTCGCGGCAAGGCGCGGGTCGCACCCGGGTTGGGCGAGGAGCAACTAAAGCAACTGGCACTGACCAACGAAGGTGTGGAACGCGCGATGCAGGGGAAAGAACCCCGCAAGGTCATCGTTGTGAAAGGCAAACTTGTAAACGTTGTGGTTTAGCCGACCAAAAAAAATACGCAACAAACGAAAGATTCAAGACCTCTTCTGTGCATGAACAAATCAATGCACTGGAAGACTGAAGCATTCGAGCCTGCAAAGCCGCCCTGTACCCTGTTGATACCGGCACGCCTGCAGCCTTACCTTCGCAAGCGCTACCGGAAACAGGGCCCCCTGATCGCCTATATGGCTTTCCTGCTCGGGAAGAGCGCCGCTTATCGCGCCGGGGGACGTCTGCCCGAAGTGGACCGGGTCACGCGCAAGTATCAGGCAGAAAAGCAATCGCTGCAACGGTGGCACGTGCGCGTGCCGGGGGAACTGTGGACAGAACTTCGTTGCCTGGCGGGAGCCTGCGGACTCACAATGACCCACATGTTTGTGATTCTGGTCCTGCTTGATGAAGAGGACCAAAAAGTCCGCACGCACGACGGAGCTCCGACGTTTCTGGGCAAGAAGGTTGCCTTCTTTCAAGGCGTCGACCTTACAAAAGGGATCACGGTTCGAAAAGTGAGATTCGTGGCAACTGACAGACCCGCCGAGCGTTTCCTGCGCCTCATCGGCCCTGGAAACCTCGTGAGACAGCTCCGAAAGATTAGAGCCTTGATGGACGGCTAAAAGTTGAGTTGACCAGGAGACCGAAAGCGGGGCCAGGCTGAGTCAGAATGCGACTCCATCAGCTGCTTTTCCCCCGAATCGACCCCGGCATACTCGGCATCATTGAGGCCGAGACTGACCGAAATCTGAAGCAACTGGCGGTGGTGCGCCTGATCGTGAGTTCGGGATGGCTCACCCTCTCGATCGTTTTGGGCTATGGCTACGGAATTGTGGACTGGGCCGAGCCGGTTCCGTTTCTGACGGGCTACCTGATACTGGCCGCGGCATTCCTGTATTTGCCACGTCGGCATGCGCTCTTTCAAAAGCTGAACCGCTGGTCCGTGGCGCTTTGCGACATGCCGTTTATCTTCCTGGCGATGATGCAATCGATATACTCCAACCCGCATCCTGAAATCGCGGCGGTAATTACCTGTCTTATCTTCGTGATTTTCATTCTGCCTGCCCCGGCCGGGATCCATATCGGACCAACACTACTCGCAACGATCGAGGCGATCGGATTCAGCGTGTTTTTGATGCACGAAGGCGGCCTTGAGAACTTCGAGTGGGTCCCGTCCATCGCCCTTCTGACGCTGCTTGCGGGGGCCCTTGCGATTGTAATCTCCCGTCGGGTGCTGAATATCGCGCAGAGTTATGCGGAAGAGAGAACGCGGCGAAACGTGCTCGGCCGGTACTTTTCACCGGCTGTAGCGGACCGGATCTTGCGCGCCGAAGAACGCGAAGAAGTCGACGAACGCGAGATCAGCGTGCTTTTCTCGGACATCCGCGGGTTTACCTCGCTCTCAAGTCATCTGGACGCACGTTCGGTCGTAAATCTGCTGGACGAATACCTTTCGGTTATGGTGCAAACCATTTTCGAAAACGGCGGCACCCTGGACAAGTTCATGGGCGATGGTATCCTCGCGTATTTCGGCGCCCCGCTGGCAAGCCCCGATCATGCCGTCGAGGCGGTTGAATGCGGTCGGGCAATGCTGAAGAGGCTGGCGGTCTTGAACCAGGAACGAACGGCGCGGGGAGAATTCGCCCTCGAAATTGGCATCGGAGTGCACACCGGTCCGGCTGTGCTCGGCGACGTGGGTCCCCCCATCCGCAAGGAGTACACAGTAATCGGAGACACGGTCAATCTGGCCTCCCGGATCGAATCTTTGACGAAGGAGATCGGCCAGCCACTCCTGGTAAGCAACGCCACGCGCGAGGCGACGGGGGACCGCTACATATGGCTCGCCGCTCAACCCCTGCCCGTCCGCGGCAAAAAAGAGCCGGTGGCCACCTATTATCCGGGCGCGCCGACGTAGTTCCGACGGATCATTCCCCAAAAACAACGACGTAGTTCCGACGGATCATTCCCCAAAAACAACGACGGAGTTCCGACGGATCATTCCCCAAAAACAACGACGGAGTTCCGACGGATCATTCCCCAAAAACATCGACGGAGTTCCGGCGGGTCGTTCCCCAAAAACAACGACGGAGTTCCGACGGTCCAGGGCGACAAATTGTCCTTGAAAGGGGCGGTTCCCGGAGGATTGATCTGAGTCATGTGTCGGAACATCAAAACGCTGTTCAACTTCTCTCCACCGGCAACGGATGAGGAGATTCAGGCGGCAGCCCTGCAGTTCGTTCGGAAACTGAGCGGCTTCACGCGGCCTTCGCGTGCAAACGAATTGGCATTTGAGCGTGCAGTGGAGGAGATCGGCGCCACGGCGCGCAAGTTGATCGATGCACTGGAAACAAACGCGCCACCGAAAGATCGTGAGGTGGAAAAGCAGAAGGCCCGACTCCGGGCGGCGCAGCGCTTCGGCTGAGGCGCAGGTTTCGCGGCTCGTTCGCTTTCAGGGCAATTCGATCACGAGTTTTCCGAAGTGAGCACCCCGGCTCAACTCTTCGATGGCCGTAGGAGCCTCTTCAAAAGCATAGCTCTGATCAATGACGGGCCTGATCTTATTTTGTTCGATCGCGCGACACATGGCTTCAAAGCCGGCCCGATGTCCGACCAGGATGCCCTGTATGCGCACGTTGCGCATCAGCACCGGTGTCAGGTCGATAGCGCCTGCCTTGCCTCCCAGAATTCCTATTAAACTGACAACGCCGCCTGGTCGCACGGACTTGATGGATCGTTCGAGCGATCCGGCCCCGCCGACCTCAATGACCAGATCCACTCCCCGCCCACTCGTAAGTTCACGCACCGTTCGATGCCACTCCGGCTGTTCCCGGTAGTGGATCACATGGTCGGCGCCCATCTTTTTGACTCGTTCAAGTTTTTCGTGATCGCCCGATGTGACGATCACCTGCGCGCCCCCGGCTTTCGCGATCTGCAGCGCGAATATGGAGACACCGCCCGTGCCGAGCACCAGAACACTCGCACCGGCAAGCGTCGAGAGGCCGTAGGTTACGAGGGCACTCCAGGCCGTAAGGGCAGCACAGGGCAAAGTCGCTGCTTCCGCATAGCCCAGCGAATCGGGCACGCGCACGAGAGCCTGCTCCGGAACGGTCATGATTTCGCGGAGCGTTCCGTGCAGAGGACCGCCCAGACTGGAACGCAAGGTTTGTTCATCGGGATCGCCGTCGAGCCAGGATTGTGAAAAGATCGGCATCACACGATCGCCAATCCGAAATCGCTTCACATCTGGACCGATGGCGATTACGTCCCCGGCTCCGTCCGAGCAGGGCACGAGCGGCAGCGGATATTTGGGGTTGTAACTGCCGGCGCAAACAAGCGTATCGCGATAATTGAGAGAAACAGCTCGCACGCGCACAACAACATCGCATCCTTCAGGTTCGGGCGGATCGGGAAGTTCTTTCGCGTTCAAATGTTCCAGGCCCCAGCGGGCGAGTTCGTAGGCGCGCATCATCGTCGTTTGCGCTTCCGGTCCGCCAGAGGCAAGCGAAAGCAAACCAGCAGTGCCGCGCAAAGGAGCCGGGAGCTTCTCCTTCCGCGAATTCGCCCGGGCTATGCGATTGCGAGCCCGGGACGCGAAAACCCTTGCCGGCAGGCCGCCCCGACCACGGTGTGCGCCCATAATGTCCGAAGACGCGCTCATACTGTACTGCGATGGAGCCGCCCGCGGAAACCCGGGCCCGGCCTCAATCGGCGCGGTGATTCTCCAGGAGAAAAGCGAAGCGGTCGTTGCCGAGGTATCCGAAGCCATCGGTCGCGCGACGAACAACGAGGCCGAATACCGGGCCCTGATCCGTGGCCTGGAGCGTGCGGTGGAACTCAAGGCCGATCGACTGCGGGTGCGCATGGACTCGGAGCTGATCGTAAAACAGATCCTGGGCAAGTACCGGGTGCGCAACGAGCGCCTGCGGCCCTTATATGAAGAAGTCCGTTCACTTCTCCTTCGCATTCCGACCTGGTCGATCGAGCATGTGCCACGCGACCGGAACAAACACGCCGATCGCCTGGCCAACGCAGCCCTCGACCTGGCGCAATAGATCCGCTACAAGCAGTTCTTGTAGTTTTGCTGCGCCAACGATCGGTCCGGATCAAACAAGCCACGCGAAGCGTCGTTCATTGTGCGGCGCGCCCTGCAGCGCACAACGAACGGCAACAGCCTTGCTCCGCAATTTTTCAGGCAAAATCAGCCTGTTCATTTTTTTTTATTGACGGTCGCGAAATTGCCCGCGTAAAACAGTGCGTCCTCGCGACTCCGGTTGCGGGGTGGTCTCTATTAAAGACAGAAACAAGCAACACTCTAAAGCCTGAAGAAATTTACGGAGGAAGGCTCTTTTATGAGAAAATTTACAGGAATTCTGGCGTCTGCCGCGCTCATGATGGCCGCAAGTAGCGTCCATGCGGAAGGCTCCTACCTTGGATTTGGTTTTGGTCTGCGACCGAACCTGGCCTCACTCGGTGGAACCATCACCGTTGACGGTCTGGATTCGCGGGTAGGTCAACCGGCACTGACCGGTGTGCAACGCCTCGGGGGTTGTAACACGGCTGCCAGTCAGGCTGATTGCCGCCTGGAACAGCCGGGTAACGCCCAGGAAGCGATCATTCCGGACAACAAGTTGATTGCCCTTGAGAAAAACAGCGCCATGCTCATTACATCTGAGCCGGGCGGAGCGATGCACGGCCTGGTTCTCGAAGTCTTCTGGGAAAGCGAAGGTGACGGTACCTTCTGGCGTGTCGGCCTCCAGTACGTTGACCGTCTGACCGGCGGCCATCAGCGTTCTTACATTCTGCGCGAGATCAAGTGGTACGATGTTCGCTTCGACTACTACAACTGGACCATTCCGTTCTATTACGGCGTAAAAGTCGGCATTGGCGAAACCGGTGCAGTCTACGGCGGTCTGGGTCTGAACTACTCCTGGGGTGGTTGGACGCTGGAAGGTTCCAACGTGGGTGAAATTCCGCTCTACATCGCGGGTCGTGCTGAAGGTCTTACCTCGGTAGTTGGCAGCGACGGCACCACCAAAGGTGGCTCGGCGCTGTATGAACGCGCCAAATTCCGCGTGCATGGTTTTGGTTACAACGCTCTGATCGGTGTTGAAACCCGTTTTGAATCCGGAGACGCGTTCTTCTTCGAAATCGAAACGATCGTTGCGGGCGACCAGGGCGTTGCTTACACCCAATCTCAAGGTGGTGGAAACGCACTTGCGCAAAACGCAGCCTACCCGATCAACCTGAGTGGAACCCAATTCAAAATGGGATACAAGATGGCGATGTAATTCGCCCCTTCATCCGATTTGCGAGGCCGTCGGGGAAACCTGACGGCCTTTTTGTTTTTGGCCCGGCTCGCCGGGGCAGACTATTGCGCTCGCGATTCCGCCACTTCAGCGCTGCTCTCGTGTATCAACTCCAGCGTGGAGCTGGCCACGTTACCGCTACCGCTGAGGTCAATCTCGCAGGCCCGCTCAAAAAGGTCGGTTACGCAAACAATGCCGTGTACGGGGTGCTCCGTGTTCTCGAAAAGTTCTTCGCGCTCCCGACGAATGCCGTCCTCGTGCACCCAGGTGGTGGTCATCTGGACTATCGGGCAACGCCACTCGACGACCACGTGGTAGACCCAGCCGCCCAGATCTCTCAAGAACACCCGCACCTCGCTTTGCGGCGCCTGACTGACGGCCTTTCGCAACAAGTGCAGGTGGGGCTCCAGGCGCGAAGCCCGTCCGGTCTGCTCGTCGTATTTTAAGAGCATGCGCACAATCTCAAAGAAATCCTCCAGTTGTGTTTGTAGTTCCCGCCAGCCGGCGCCGGTCATTTTTTCCATGATGTGAACCCTCCTTTAACGGGAAGGGGTCGCCGGTTTGGCATTTGTTGCGCAAAAAATTGCGGACGATCCGGCCCCGATGCATCATTCGCGACATTGCATGGTGCGTAAAACCCAGCAGCTCTCGGTGGAACCGTCCAGGACCGGCCAGCGCCTGGATCGATTGCTGAGCGAAACCTACCCGTGGGTGGCGCGCGCCACCTGGCAGGAGCGCATCCGTGCCGGAACCGTGCTTTTGAACGCCAGAAACGTGCGCCCGTCGCGTAGCGTGCAAACCGGCGACCTGATTGAATTTCAGTTTGATGTGGGCCCCGAACCGGAGGTCCGGCGCGACTACCAAATTGTGCACCGGGATACCGGCTTTCTTGTGATCGACAAACCGCCCAACCTGCCGGTGCACCCCTCCGGCGTCTACAATCAGAACACGTTGTTGAACCTGCTCCGAAACGACTACGGTCCCCAATTCCACGCCGGCTTCGTGAATCGCTTGGACCGGGAGACCAGCGGACTTATGATTGTCGCCACAAATGCCGGTAGCGCTCGAGCCTTTCAGACGCTCCTCAAAGCCGGACAAATCGAAAAAGAATACCAGGTGCTGGTGTTCGGACAGTTCCCCGATTACATGGATGCAACTGGCTTCATCGGGAAAAAAGACGGCGCCATCGTTCGAAAGAAGCAGGAGTTTCGAAGCAGGGCATTCGTAGATTCAAAGTCCTGCCGCACGGAGTTCTTCCGGGAGAGTCTTCACGACGACCTGAGTCTCGTGCGCGCCCGCCTGCATACCGGCCGCATGCATCAGATTCGCGCAACGCTCTGTTCTTTGGGGTTTCCGGTGGTCGGTGATCGACTCTATGGACCGGACGAGAACATGTACCTGCGGTTCATCCACGACGAAGAAACCGAAGCCGACCGCAACTGTCTTCGCATGCAACGAACCGCTCTTCACAGCAAACGATTGCGCTTTCTTCATCCAATGAACGGCAAGGCGATCATAGAAATTACGTCCCCGCTGCCGAACGATATTCGTGGACTCACCGAATCCGGCGGTACGGCCGGCATTCGGAGCTAAAGCGGGAGCGCGAGTGAAAGACCGGCCTGGAACAAACCGAATTCTACTTCTGGCCTTTGGTTTCCTGGTTTGTCTCGCCGGCATCGGCATCGCACTCAAGCCCTTCAGCGTTAGCTGGAAGGGCAACGCCCTTGATTACAGCGGTTCCTGGTATCTGCCCACATTTGTGCTCGTCGTATGCGGGCTGCAAATTATGCGCATGGGCCTTCGGTCATCCTGAATGCCAGTGTTGGTGAAAGCGACCTTCACTCCCGGGTCACGAGAAGAACAATCATACGACCGGAGAGCTCCTCGAATCCGGGCTTTTCAAAACGAGAACGTAGCTCAAGCAGGACAAGGCCGGCCTCCCCTGCAAGCTTTTCAAATTCACCGCGGTCGAAGACCCGAAAACGGTGGCGGTCACGCACAAAACGGCCTTCCGGTTCAAGCCGGTACGTAAAATCAATATCGATGAAATCGTTTCGATCCCGGGAGATGCGCCGCACCTGCCTGCGCCGCTCCACGGCCAGGCCCTGGCTCTGGACCAGGCGGGGCGGCGATTCGTACGAATAGTCCAGGCCCGCATACGGTCGACGGTGCCAGACCTCAAACAGCAGCCGCCCGCCGGGCTTGAGTCGCTCTCGCGCGCCGGTGAGCGCTGCCAGCAATTCCTCATCCGAATGCAAATAGTTCAGGCAACCGAACAGACTGATGATCAAATCAAAACGCTCAATCAGCCCCAGGGCCCGCATATCGCCCGGCTCAAAGCGAATTCCCGGATAACGCTCCCGGGCCACCCGAATCATTGCCGGAGCGATATCGACTCCCAGAAGGCGCTTCGGATCAACCAGGCCTGATAGCGCAGCCAGGTGTTCGCCGGTTCCGCAACCCAGATCGAGAATGTTCTCCACCGGACCATGCTCGCGCGCCAGATTCAAGAGGGCCTGGCACTGCTCCTGAATGCCCTCCCGCCGGCCTTCCAGATCGGCATACAGGGGAGCAAGTTCCTCAAAGAGTCTTTGCATTCAGACCGGGGCCACGTCGCGCACTTTCAAAATAGATCTCAGTTCTTCGGCCGTGGACGCGCCGAGCGCCCTTTCGGCCAGGGCCTGGACCTGCTTGACCGACAGGCGTTTGATGACGTCCGCGCAGCGAAACAGATCGGTCGGCGGAACACTCAGCTGGGTCAGGCCCAGCCCCACCAGAAGACCGATCAACTCCGGTCGGCCGGCCAGGTTTCCGCAAAGCGAAACCGGCCGGCGAGCGAGCTTCAATCCCTGATGAATCAGTCGATAGAGCGCCGGCTGATAGAACAACTCGTCCGCACTGGACTCGAATTCGCGGTTCAGTCCCATACAGGATTGGGCCAGGTCGTTCGAACCAATGCTGAAAAAGTCAACATGCACCGAAAGCACATCGCACATCAAAAGTGCGGCCGGTGTTTCGAGCATAACTCCCAGAGGATGGCGATCCCATTCGATTCCATCCAACCCTTCGGCAGCCTCGCACAAAAGCGCGCGCACGGCATGCACCTCTTCGAGACGACTCACCATGGGAATCATCAGCCGGGCGTTTTCCGGCGCAACGCCCGCGTTGCGGGTCCCCAAAAGCAGAGCCCGAAACTGAACGCGCAGCAATTCCGGATTGGCGAGGAGCAACCGTACTCCGCGTTGATGGCGTTCCTTGAGTCCACCCATGGCGGGCAGTGGCTTGTCGTCGCCGGCATCCAGGAGTCGAAACGTAACCGGTTGCGAACCAAGCCTGGAAAGTACACGATCGTAGGCGTCGGTTTGAGCCGGCAGGCTGGCCAGGAGCTGCTGGTCTTTTAGATACAGGAACTCGGTGCGAAACAGACCGACACCGCTGGCCCCGGGAATGCGTGGATCGTCCAGCTCCGCCAGGTCCGAAAGATTTACCCAGAGTTCAACGGCATTGTCGCCTCTGGCAAGTTTCACCGGCGAATGAATACGACGGTTTGCGTCATCAGCGCATTCCTGGAGATAGCGGGCGTGAGCTTTTCGGTGGGCCCGGGAAAGTTGCCCCAATGCGACCAGGCCACTCTCGGCGTCGATCAACGCTTCCATGCCGTCGCGGGCAACGGCGAGCAGGCCCTCTACCTGAACAACGGCCGGCAATCCGCGGCTGCGCGCAAGAATCGCCATGTGCCCGGTCACGCCTCCCTCTTCCAGGGCAAGGCCGCCAATGGCCGGCAAATGCAACATCAAAGACGGGCTCAGGTCCGATGCCACGAGAATATGGCGTGAATCCAGTTTGAGCAACTCCGGAATGCGAATGTCTCCTTCGGGCACTTCCAGCAAGTTCGAAAGCAAACGATTGCCCATGTCTTCAAGGTCGCTGGCGCGCTCGCGAAAGATCGTCCCGGGGGATTGCAGTAAGAAGTTTTTTAAGATTTCAATTTCGTCCGCGAGCGCCTGTTCCACATTCACGGAGCGCGTGCGCACCTTCTCACGGGTCTCGTCGATCAGCATCGGATCTTCGAGGATCAACATCTGGGCTTCAAAAATCGAACGCAGATCGTCACTCAGACCCGAATCCTGGAGCAAGCGCTGGACCTGCTCCCGGCTGGCCTCAATGGCCCGGTCAAGCCGCTCCAGTTCGTCGGGCACCTCAGCGGGGGAAATAGCGCGACGCGGAATGGCGCCCCGCACCGAGTCGAGCACCACGATCTGACCGATGGCGACGCCGGGTGCGGCCGCCACGCCCCGTAGTTCGGTTGCCTGCCCCATTCTGCCCGGAACATACCGGTAGTAAGCCCTAGGGCGCAAGTGCAAAGCAAGGCGAGCCCACCGTAAGGAGACATAAGGAAAAAGACTTGTACGTCTTCTGTGGCCGGTCCAGGATGCCCCGGTAAAGCTCCCCTTCCGCTCAGGCACGGCGCCCGATTGGCCGTTAGGTGAGACAATACCAGGTAACAGTGATCAGAGAGTGAAACAGCACGGCGCCGGGGGCGATGTTCTCAAGAAGTACAAGCAGCTCATGGAGCGCATGGACCCCATGCGCCCCATGGGCCGGGTCCTTCAGGTTACCGGCATGTCGCTCATCAGCGAAGGGCCGCCCGATGCGGGAGTAGGCGACCTCTGCCGCGTGGAAATTCAGGGCAGCGACGACCTGCTCGGCTGCGAAGTGGTGGGTTTCCAGGGCCACAACCTGGTGCTCATGCCCCTCGGGCCCACTTCGGGGATTGCCCCCAACGCCAGGGTGCTGGCCCAGGGGCGCCGGCTGGCCATCCCGGTGACCGAGGAATTACTGGGCCGCATCGTAGACGGCCTCGGGCGGCCCCTCGATAACAAGCCACCGCTGCTGGCGGCCGAACAAAGGCTGGTCGACCATGACCCACCGCTGCCGACCGAGCGCCCCCCAATTGAGCGGGTCATGGAAACCGGTGTGCGCGCCATCGACGCCATGCTGAGCATCGGTAGCGGGCAACGGGTGGGCATTTTCGCGGGCACCGGAGTCGGCAAGTCGACCCTGCTCGGTATGATCGCTCGCTACACCCGTGCCGATGTAAATGTGATCTGCCTGGTGGGTGAACGCGGACGCGAAGTACGCGAATTCATTGAGCAAGACCTCGGCGAGGAGGGCCTCAACCGGAGCGTCGTGTTTGCCGCCACCAGCGACCGCAGCGCGCTCGAAAAGGTCTACTGCGCCGGCTTCGCCACCAGTGTCGCCGAATACTTTCGAGATCAGGGTTTGCGCGTAAACCTTTACATGGACTCGCTTACACGATATTGTATGGCGCTGCGCGAAATCGGCATCTCCTCCGGTGAACAAATCGGACCGGGGGGATATCCGCCCGGCGTCTGGTATCGGCTGAGTCGGCTGGTGGAACGGGCCGGGACGCGCGCCGGCGGCAGCATCACGGGTTTCTATACAGTGCTCGTCGAAGCGGACGACCTGACCGACCCGGTGGCCGACAACGCCCGCGGGGTGCTGGACGGACACATTGTGCTCTCCCGAAGGCTTGCCCAACGCGGGCACTATCCGGCGATCGAAATCACGGAATCAATTTCTCGCGTGATGGACCGGGTTGTAGGACAGCGCCATCGGGAGGATGCGGTGCGTCTGCGCAGCGTTCTGGCCGGCTACCGTGAAAACGAGGAATTGATCAATCTGGGCGCTTATGCCCGCGGAAGCAATCCTGAAGTGGACGAATACCTGGAGAAAAAACAACGTATTGATGCGCTGCTGCGTCAGGATATCCGGGACGGGGGGAACATGGAAGATACAATCGAGCAATTAAACGCCCTCATGCGCACTACGGAAGAGGAGCCGCTCTATTAAAAAGTTTCGATTCAGACTCGAAGGTTTGCTGAGGTTGCGCCGCATGCATGAGGAGCGCGCGCTTGGTGAACTGGCCCGCATACTCGTGCGTGTCAACGAACAGGAGCGCAATCGCGATCAGGCGAAAACCCTGTTGCAGACCGAAATGAATGACTTCGAACGTCGCTATCGGGATGAGTTTCAGATCGACCTGCATGTCGTCTACGACCGGTATCTGGAACGCCTGACCGAAGAATCAAAGCAGGCCAGCCGGAAGCTCGAAGAAATGCGGCCAGATCTCGAACGCGAAAAAGAAAAAGTCATGGAAGCGCGGCGCCAGCGCCGCATCGTTGAGTTACTAAAAGAGAAAAAGAAAGCCGACTACGATCGGGAAATGCGCAAATGGGAACGCAAGGAAATTGAAGAGGTCAATCGACACCAGAGGACCAGAGGATTCTGGGCAGGGTTAAAAGATGAGAGTGGACCTGAACGCGCAAAGCATACGGAGCGGGATCGAGAATCTGCGGATGATGTTCTCGAGGAGGCCGAGAGTCGAAGCGAGCGAGAACGAGACCCGGTCGCCGACTACCTCGAACGAATGGGACTCGGCAAGCAGTCGCACTGAAAATGAATCACCGGAAGACCGGAGTTTCTTTCGCGGCTTTCTCGAAAGACTGGCGGGAGCAAACGAAGCCGACCACGCCACGGAGACCTATACAGCGCGTCGCGGCGTGCAGGAATTCGAGCTGAGCCTCGACGATCTGTCGCGACGCATCCAGGATCTGGAACGCATCACGGAAAAATGGCGAGAGGCCGGTTCGCGCTTCGATACAACGCGCTAGCCCGGCAGGCGGCGAATTATGGGCAACTTCTCCGACAAAATAAAGATCTTCTACCTGACCGCAGTCATCCTGTTTGCGATGGGTGTGTTCGCGTACCTGCTGGATTCCTGGGGTGTGATCAATCTGGAGAACTACATACCAGGGCTTTCGGAGGAAGCGCCGATCGTGGCCGACGACGCAGACAGTCCGGGCGAACTGGAATGGGAACAGCTCGAGAAAGAGCGGCAGCGCATTGAAGAGGAACGCCTGGCCCTGGAAGAAGCGCGCCTGGAGTTGGAACGCGGTCGCGCGGAACTGGAAGCGGAACGCGAAGCCTTTGAGCAAGAGAAGCAGGCGCTCGTAGAAGAGCGCCAGCAGTTCGAGGAATCCCGGCAGATCCATGCCGATCGGGAGCGCATGATCGCCAACATGGCCAATCGACTGACCTCAATGCCGCCCCAGGCCGCCGTCAGCATCGCCGCCGGCTGGAGTAACTCCGACCTGGTCGCGGTCTTCCGACAAATGGAAGAGGAAGCCCGGATTGCCGGCCGCGCCTCGATTGTTCCCTACCTGTTGACCCTCATGCCGGCGGAACGCGCGGCCACGATTACAACCCTGATGATGGACGCCGACGCCGAACAATTGCCGCGCTGAGTTGCGCTCAAATGTTGTTTGACCCCCTCCCGGTCCGTGCCAACAAGGAAGGGTGTCATCCCAGTCCGGCGTTCTGTTTCGCATTACAACCTTTGGAGAATCGCATGGCCCGGGGGTCGGCGTGGTCATTGATGGCTGCCCGGCCGGCATGCGGATTGACTGGGAAGCAGTCCAGGCTCAGCTCGCGCGACGGAGACCGGGGCAGAGTCATCTAACCACTCAGCGCAAAGAACCCGACCTACTCGAAGTATTGTCCGGAGTATACGAAGAGCGCAGCCTGGGCACGCCGATTGCCGTACTGGTGCGCAACACGGACTCGCGTTCAAAGGACTACGATGGTTTTTCGCAGGTGTATCGTCCTTCGCACGCGGACTATACCTATCACATCAAGTACGGCCATCGCACACCCCACGGAGGCGGCCGCGCTTCTGTGCGTGAAACGATCGGTCGTGTGATTGCCGGCTCGGTTGCCGAACAGATTTTGAAAAACGAATTGGGCATGGAAACGGTCGGCTGGGTCGACTCCATTGGAGAAATCGAAGCGTCTGTTTTTGAAAACCCGCCCATCGATCGGAGCGTTGTGGATCAATCCCTGGTGCGCTGTCCCGACCCACAGAAGAGCGACCGTATGATAGCGCTGGTCGAACAGGTCAAAAAGGCCGGAGACAGCGTGGGCGGAACGGTGGGCCTCATCGTGCGAAACGTACCGCCGGGACTGGGCGAGCCGGTCTTTGACAAACTGGAAGCGGAACTGGCGAAGGCGTGTTTGAGCATTCCGGCCTGCAAGGGTTTTGAGTCCGGCAGCGGCTTTCAGGGCACCCGCGGCCGGGGCTCCGAGCACAACGATCTGTTCTACAACGAAGGCCAACCGTCCGCAAGCCGGGAACCGCCGCCGGTCCCCTTCGAAAACGTGCCCGATCTTAAGACCCGCTCGAACAGGTCCGGTGGTATCCAGGGCGGCATCACCAACGGCATGCCCATCACGATGCGGGTCGCCTTCAAACCCACCGCCACTATCTTCCAAACCCAGACCACGGCCGACGAATACGGCGCTGAAGTGGAATTGCAGGCCCGGGGACGGCACGATCCCTGCGTCCTGCCGCGCGCGGTCCCGATCGTAGAATCGGTGGTGAACCTGGTGCTGGTGGACGCCTATCTGCAGCAGCGGGCCCGCAATCCGGTCTGGTGGGAACGCTATGCACTGGACCGAAAGAAGAGCGCGGCGGTAGAAACCCCATGAGGCTGACCCGCCTGCTGCTCGCCCTGGCCATCGTGCTGGGCCTGAGTCTCTGCGCCAATCCCTTCGAGATTGCCTCCTGCCGCCGGGACTGCGACCAGAAGCATGAAGCCTGTCTTTTGACCGCGGCTCTTTTTGCCACCAGCCCGGGCGGATCGCCCGGTACTTTTACGCTTCTTTTCTTGAACTGTCAGTCCGCTTTCTACATATGCGATGATACCTGCGAAGGAAATACTTCGCGTTAGGCCAGCCCAGGAACCAAAACATGACACAACGAGCCATTACAACACGCGCATTTCCAGGCTTGCTCGCACTTCTGATCTGGGTCTCCTGCTCCGGCCCGGAGTTGCCGCCGGTCGATCCGGCCGAACTCTTTGTGGGCCTGGACCGGATTGTTACGAGCGAGTACTACTTTCAAGCTGATGGCCAGGCCGCGACGTCCGGCGAAACCGTGGATCTACTCCCCCTGTATGCCGCGGCATTGCAGGCAGCGCGGCTGACGCTGCAGCCGGAAAGCGCCGAACAGGCCCGGGACGCTCTGATCACACATCTGAATCAGGTCGAAGCGTCCGAACAGCGCGAATTGGTCTATGACTCCCTCAATGCCTACCTGGACGCGCTACCGGGCGGCGAGAATACCTTTGTACGAACCGAAAGCCGACGCTTTCAGGACCGGGAATCCAATAGCGCCGGCGTGGGCATGGTCTTACACCGACAGGACGACGGTCGATTTTTGATTGTGGATGTGCTGGAAGGTTCCGCCGCCTACCGGGCCGAAATTGAACCCGGGCGCGAACTGGCGCGGGTCGACGGCACGGAGATTCGCGGCCGCGATGTGGAAGAAGTTGTCGGGCGCATTGTCGGAACACCGGAAAGCGAGGTGCGGCTGGACTACGCCGATGGCGCCAGCTTTGTGCTGGAACGCGGCGCGGTAAACTTCCGGGGCATCATCAACGCCAGCTGGCAACTGGCGGGTGGCGGAAACGCCGAATACATTATGCTTCGTAACGCAGCCGCCGACACTCCGGGTCAGCTCCGGGGTCTGCTGGGTCGCCTGGGACAACGCGAAGCTATCGTGCTGGACCTGCGCAAGCACTATCACGGCACCTACGAAGGCTGCTTTGCGGTTGCAGATCTTTTCCGTCGCGGCACCCGGCTGGGTTCGCTTGCGCTGCGAAATGGAAACGAACGGGTTTTCGATGCTGACAATGAAGTGCTGCATGAAGGGCGGATTTTTGTCATACTGGGCAAAGAAGCATCGGCCTTTGCAGTCACCCTGGCCGCGGCGCTCGCGCCGGCGCCGAATGTCACCGTGATCGGGCCCGATATGCCGGCGCATGCTTTTCTTTCGCATGTGGAAGAACTCTCGGGGGGCATTGAATTGCGCATTACGAATGGGGTCGTCAAGGGTCCGGACGGCCAGGCGCTCTACCAGGCGCGCGCACCGGTGGATGTGGAGATGCCCGTGGACCTGCCCGCGCGTGGGCCGCTGGAAAGTCCCGATCCCAACGATCCGGTCCAGGTGCGCGTCGGAGAAATGCTGGGCGTCAGCCCGACGGGCGGAACGTGAAAGAAGACCTGGACCCTTTCATGCGCCTGGCGATCGATGAGGCGCGCACCGGTCTGGCACAAGGTGGAATCCCGATTGGATCGGCCCTGGTAGAAGGCAACCGGGTTCTGGGAAGCGGCCACAACAAGCGCGTTCAGGAAAACGATGCCATCCTGCACGCCGAGATGGACTGTCTGCGAAATGTCGGCCGTCGATCGAGCTACAAGAACTGCACCATCTATTCAACGCTCATGCCGTGCTACATGTGCGCCGGCACCATTGTTCAATTCAAAATACCGCGCGTCATCGTCGGTGAATCGCGCACCTTTCCCGGCGCCCGCGCCTTCATGGAAGAACATGGCGTTCAGGTCATTGATCTCGATCTCGAAGAATGCCGCGCCATGATGCAGCAATTCATCGAGCAAAAGCCCGAACTCTGGAACGAAGACATCGGCGACGATTGAGCAACGATCGCTCCCGGCTATCGGGATCCGAAAAGACGCGTCGGGTCGGTGAAATGGGGCCTACGTTCGAGCCGCAAGCGCGTTGCCTTCGCCGGGGTGGGCACAGCCAGAAACAGGTAGTTTGCCCGACGAACCGTAGCCCGGCGGCCGTCGACTTCCGCCCGCCAGCCAGGAAAGTAGGTTTGCGATACGTAGATGTATCCCGCCGGGTGATCAGGCCCGATCCGAACTTGCATCTGGTTCGGGCCGGCCGGCATGGACACCTGCAGCGGTTGGCAGACGCAGCCTGCCGTCCCGGGCACAATGTTGTGCTCGGCCCGAGCATCCCCTTCCAGATACAGAGGACAGCGACCGTGTTCTGCTCGATCCTGGAGTGCCTCCAATATCTCTGGCGGCTCTGCTACTATGACCGGGCAGTTCGTAAAGTATGCCCGCGGAGCAGACATCAGTGAAGCGGCCGCGATTTGCTGCGCTGTGAGTTGCAGAGTGTCCTCTGATGCGAACCGATCTCCGAAAAGGCTGACCTTGAACTCGTACTGCCGCGCCGTCTCCAGGGTCAGATAGCCTGTGCCCTGCCAGACAGAGCCGAGCAACGCCCGATTGCTATCCCAGGCCGCGATACCCGTGACCGGCAGGCAACGACTCCAGCCTGACTGACAATGCACATCGGCGTTCCCGGTTGCGAAAGTGGGTGGAGCTTCCGCAACAATTCTGAGTTGAAAAAAAGCGTTCACGGCCAGGCACCAAACGAGCAACGCCGCGAAGAGCAAATAGGCCGGCCTGTCTGAACCGGGCGTTCTACATACGCTAACGAGAACGAGAATCAGGCCGGCCGAAACGCAAACAGCGAGCAAGTCGGGAAAGAAAAGAAAAAAAGATTCGTTCCCCGGCGGCATGTGCTCGGAGTTCTTGTAAAACGGCGCCAGCGTCCCCAAAAGCAGCACCAGCGCAAAAAGTACGGCTACCCTCCGCGAGCGAAGCAAACCCTGTTTTACCGCATCCAGGCCCACCGCTGCCAGGCTTGCCAGACCAACCGTCACGAACAGTATGTAGCGCCCTGGCGCCCGGAAGTTGCCGAAGCCGGGCACGTGATCAAACACAAATTCGTAAACCGGATTGAGCGCGTGGCTGAAGATCAGGCCGACAGCAATCAGAAGGCTCCAGAAGATCACCGGCCCCGTGAACCGGCCTCGCAGGCCGACGCCGACAGAAATCAGGGCCAGCAAAAATCCGGCCGGTCCGATACTGCCCGCAAACTCGGCATGCCCGGGGTCAGGAGCGTATTCAAACCACTGGCTCCACAAGAGGTGCCAGAAACTGCGAAGCTTGCTGTGAAACCCGAAGTACATGATCCGGTCCCAGTCGTGTCGACCCGACAGGTCTGCCAGGGGCGCCACCTGGGCATAAAGAAACAAGGCCGGAAGAACAAAAGAGAGCAGAAGGACCGCCCCCGCGCGCAGCATGAAGCGTGGATTGGCAAGCATGCGTCGGCGGCTGCCAGGGGTAAGGAACAAACGTAAGCCGCAGGCAAAGCCCAATACCAGGTGCATAAAAAGCACGGGCGGAGAACCGGCATACCAGGACATGAGTAGACCAGAGGACAGGGCCAGAGCTGACCCGGCGCCGGGTTTCCGACTCATCCGGGAAAAACCATACAGGATCAACCCGGTCCAGGATAAAGAGTGCAGATAGGAATTATGCCCGATGTGAACCATAAAGGGAGCACTAAACGCGAAGCACAGGGACGCCAACAGGCCGGCAGTCACCGAATGCCCTTCCGCACGCAAATAGGCGAAGAACAAAAGTCCGCTCAGCGCGACATGTAACAGGCCATCGATCTGCCACCATCGCAGCCCGCAATGATAGGCAATGAGCGAGAAGAACCAGTTCGGGGGGTAGAGTACACCCGTGTGAATTTCCGCGAGAAAGGGGTGACCGAAATTGAGCTCCGCTGCCCACAAAGGCACATAACCCTGCGAAAGCCAGCGCCCCAAATAGAAACGCAGCGGAAAGTCCTGCAGGGTGGAATCGCCGTAGAACTGCGCGTTTCCCAGAGTGACGTCGAGAAAAACCAAAAAGGGCGCCGCCAGCAAAGCGCAACACGCAAGCAGGCTCGCATGCTTGTGAACTGGACTTCTATTCATTGTACGGCGGCGCGAACAATCGGGATCAACGTGGCAGCCACCAGGGAGTGGCCGGCCGCGGAATAGTGCAGGTCTTCGTCAAAGACCAGCCTGGGGCCGGGACGCGTGGCAGCAACACGGAACTGCGAGGTTAAATCATAAAAGGGAATGCTCTCTTGCCTGGCAAAGAGCGCCAGGGACCGTTGCAGGGCTGTCTCCGAAGTCAACCACTCTCTGCGCACTACATGCCCGAAACGCGCGTTGAGTACTTGCTTTTCCTCATCGAATTGCAGCTCAGACGGAAGGTAGACGAGAATGAAACGGGCTCCCAGTCTTTCCGATTCCGCCCGCATACTCTGAACGTACAGGCATAAGCGCTCAAATTTTGGTCGGCCCACTGGGCCCAGGTCCAGAGCCTGACTATAGTAGTCGGGAATTAAGAGGCCAATGCCCAAATGCACGAAGCTTACCTGACCGATTGCAACCTGATGGAGAAGCCCGGGCCCCAATCTGTCGAGCCAGGAGGCGAAGCGATCTGGAGGGACATCATTCGCCATAGCGTACGATCGAATCGTCTGTAGCAGTTCAGTATCGGACATCACAAAGGGGTCAGCAACGTCCGACGCGTTCTCTTCGGACAGGGCGTCGTTCTGCGGAGCCAGCACATCTTCGAAACGATAAGCATACCACGCCCGGAAGATTGCCTGAGAGAGATTGGGTGCAACGTAGAAGGCGAGGTCGATAAACAACTTCTTTCGAGCGCCCTGCAGGGCCCGTGTGTACGGATAGGTTGGACCTGCATCATAGACATCGTTAGTATACAGGCAATACACAACGATTCGTGGATTGATCGCAGGACCGAGGGCACGTAATTGAGCGAGTGCCTGTCGGGGTCCATAGTCGACAATGCCGCCATTAACAACAGTCGTTTCGGAAATGCTACGCCTGATCTGGCCAACAAAAGTCTGCTCTTCTGCCACGCCGAGGCCGAACGTGAACGAGTCTCCCAGGAAATAGACCGGGCCTTGCTCGGCTTCCGAAGTGATTTCCGGACCACGGAGCCCTAAACGATTGGTGCGGATGACATAATCCCATGAGCCGCGGTGGTCTCGCCACGTTGATGACGGCGGCAGGAGCGAGAACCGGGTGTCGTCCGGCAGAAACAAGCCCGCGGCCAGATCAACGACGCGGACGACAAACAGCACCAGAGCAATGAGTATGGCCCAGTACACTATCCTACGTCTTCGCGTCATGATATACGGCTGTTGATTAATGTCGCGTCTCTCCAGGAACGACCCTTCGCCCGTGACCAGAATCGCGACTGGTTTGACATTGTAAAGCAGAGCCGGGCTGGTGCTCGCGCAGGGCTCCTTTTTCACGAAACCCGGGCAGGCGCAAAAACCGAAGAGCGATCAGGCGGGCTTTGCTACCGCCCGACTTAAAAGCACATGCAGAAAAAGAGCAACGCCCACTCCGAATAGCGGCGGCAGGCCCCAAGCGTAATATTGCGAAAGAAGCGCGGCAAGACAACCGGCGGCATAGGCGACGAGTCCTGGAACAGAAAGCGCCGGCAGGGAGGCCCCGGCAAGCGCCGGAAGTTGCAGTCGACGGTTGATCCAGGCATCGGCCACAATCACCGCTCCCACCGGCGGAATCAAGACGCCGAGCAACAGCAAAAACGGCACCAGAAAGTCATACATGCCAAGGACGGCGAGCACGGTGCCCAGGGCCGCGCCGCCCAGAGTCACCAGGCGACGATGGCCGGTCCGCAAAAGATTGCTGCCTGCAACCGAGAAATTATAGATCGTGTTGTCCTGGGTGGTCCAGATATTCAAGAACAGCATCGCCACCCCCGGCAAAAGCAGGCCCTGGGCCACGAGCACTTCGACCAGATCGGCCCGGTCATAGACCAGCGCGCCGAGTGCACCGACGAACACCATCAGCCCATTGCCCAGCAAAAAAGCAGACAGCGCCGCCAGAACCGCGGTACGCGAAGTGCGCGCGAAGCGGGTCCAGTTCGTGACCTGCGTGCCGCCGCTGGCAAATGTACCAAACACAATCGTAATCGCGTTGGAAACACTCATAGAAGCGCCCGGTTCGATCGCGGTCAATCCAGCCAGACCGTCGACATCGATCCAGGCACGAAACATACTCCAGAAAATCAAGACGAGCATCAAAGGAACCGCAATAATCGAAAGGATCTCGAGGCCGCGATAGCCGATGTAAGCCGTCCAACAAAAGCCCGCGCCAAAAACAATCATGAACAAATACAGAAGCCAGGGCTCATCAAGGCCAATTAAGCGTAGAAGCACCGTCGCGACGGTGCCCGTGCCCCAGGCATACCAGCCCACCTGGGTCAAACCCAGCAAGAGATCGACCAATCCACTGCCACGTTCGCCAAATGCGAAACGGGAAAGCAAAACCGTGTTCAGACCGGTGCGTGCAGAAATGTGCGCGAGCACGGCAACGTAGGCGCCAAGCAGCACGTTGCCGGCCAGGATAATGATCAAAAGATCCGGAAAAAACCGAAACGCGCGTCCGACTTCACCCCCGCTCCACATGGTCGCGGTAAAGAATGTGAAACCCAAAAGCACAACGTAGAGCGAGGCCGCGCCCCGCCGATCGTCCTCGGGCACGGCCGAAAGCGGATAGTCTTCCTGATGACCACCGCCGCTCGACTTCGAATCAGGCATCGTCGGCTTCGTCTCGTTCGGTACTTTCACGGGGCGCGTACATTGGTGCCGGATACGGCGCGTCCATCCATTCTTCGATGCTGAGATATTCTTGAGCCGGGACGTATTTGGTGCCGTCAAGATAATAGTGGCCATTGCCGCGAACACGCGCGAAAGATATCATCGTTTCTCCAAAACAAGCAGACGATAGAAGTCCAGTAGCGCGAAACCGGCCTCGCGATAACCTCGATAACGCTCCTGCAGATCCGAAACCTGCGCATGCTCCAGCGTCTGCAAGGGCAACCCGGAGGTGATGTCTTCCGGAGAGTCGAAGCCGGTCACCCACGGCGCACCTGATTCTCCCAGCGCGCGCATGTAGCCGTCGATGCCGGCATGTCCCGTGCGACCGGCGATGACGGCGCGCGTCATGTAGTCCAGGCTGACGCGGCTCCCGGGTTCGAAATCCGACAGCTCGTGCAGCACCCTGCGAAACGCCAATTCCGGCACATAGACCGAGTTTCCCTCCCAGTGAAAATGCACCGGCCGGTCGGAGATCAGACCCGCCGCAGTCAGAACCGCTTTCAGACGACCATCGGTGTAGTCCCCGGCAAGAAAGGCGATGTGCGACAGGTCGTAGCGCGCCGCTTTGAGAATGCGCTTTTTGTGTGTGAGTACGCTTTCGCGATCAAGTTCGTAAAATCTCCGTTCCGGGTCGGCAAAACGAATTGCCCGCGTATCGAGGCCGCTCCCCAACAAGACGAATTGTCTGATGCCCGAACGCAAACTTGCCTCGAAGGCCAGGTCAAAAAAATGTGTACGCAACGCTACCATCTCCGCCGCTTCCGGCAGGCGATCGAGAGCGTTTGTGGCCATGGCAACGCTCTTCGGGTCCAGGAAGTGGGACACGGGCTCGTCACGGTAGAGGGGTTGCTCCTGCCCGGCTTCGCGGGCACGCAGGGCCGCGATCAAGACCGAAGTTGCCGCCACGTCACGCAGGTCGCCCGAAGAATCACCGATATGCGCAGTCATATTCTCGTTTACCTGATTTCGGCCGACCCAAGACTCGTGGCGGGGGTTACACCATGAATGAGCCAACTGGATTTACATCTGTTCTGTATTCTGTCGAGCCCGAAAGGCGGGTCGCACGCATTACACTCAACCGGCCGGAAAGTCTGAATGCGATCAATGACGAAATGCCGCTCGAAATTGAACGCGCGGTTCAACTGGCCAACACCGACGATGACGTGCACGTGATCGTACTTGCGGGCAGTGGTCGTTCTTTTTGCGGCGGCTACGATCTGAAACTCTACGCGGAAACACCGCGACCGACCACCGGCTCGCAGTCCATGCCCTGGGATCCGATGCTCGACTATCAGATGATGAATCGCAACACGCAGTGCTTCATGAGTCTCTGGCGCAGCTACAAACCTGTGATTTGCAAAGTGCATGGCTTCGCGGTCGCCGGAGGCAGCGACATCGCCCTGTGCGCCGATATTTTGATTATGGGTCGGCATGCGCGGATCGGCTATCCGCCGGCGCGGGTCTGGGGTTGTCCGACAACCGGCATGTGGGTCTATCGTCTCGGGGCGCAACTGGCGAAACGCATGCTCCTGACCGGAGATGTGATTGGCGGCGAAGAAGCCGAGCGCATCGGACTGGCGTACAAGGCCGTGCCGGAACGGGAACTGGACGAAACGGTGGACTCGCTTGTGGCCCGTATGGCTTCGATACCGCGCAATCAGTTGATGATGCACAAACTCATGATCAATCAGGCGTACGCAAACATGGGTCTCGAAAGCACTCAGATGCTGGCAACACTTTTCGACGGCATCACGCGTCATACTCCCGAAGGGGTGGAGTTCAAAGCGCAGGTGGAACGCCACGGCTTCAAACACGCCACCCAAATGCGCGATCGGGGCTCACCGCTTGTTTGAATCTTTTGGGAGGGAACTCAGCCGCAGTTATCTATTTCTTTGTCGCCCGGACGGCGCGCTTGTGCTCCTCAGTCGCTTTAACTATCGGGCGGGTTCTGCAGCCGAAGCGTCAGGGGCTGTCCGCCGGCGCCTGCTACGTACCGTAAATGCGATCGCCCGCGTCCCCGAGGCCCGGCACAATGTAAGCGCGTTCGTCCAGGTGCAGGTCGAGCGAAGCCACGAAGACCGGAATATTCGGGTGTCGTTCAAAAAAAACGGCCAGGCCTTCCGGCGCGGCGACCAGCGCCATAAAGACAATGCTTTTGGGCTCCGCGCCGTGTCCGAGCACGATGTCCACCGCATGCGCCGCCGAACCACCCGTTGCCAGCATCGGATCGACCAGTAAGAAGTGCTGGCCGCGCGCCGGGGGCAGCTTCACAAGATACTCGACCGGTGCTTTGGTTTTGGGATCGCGATACACGCCGATATGACCCATGCGTGCGGTGGGCAGAATCTCCATCACGCCCTCGGCCATTCCCAGGCCCGCCCGCAACACGGGTATGATCGCCACTTCTTCCTGAACCAGACACGGGGCCTGCATCTCGGCCACCGGGGTCTGGATGGTTATGCTGCCCAGAGGCCAGTTGCGCGTCGCTTCGTAAGTCATCAGCATGCCGATTTCGCGCAGCAGGCGTCGGAATTCCGCCCGCGAAGACTCTTTGCGTCGCATGCCGGTCAGCTTGTGCTGCACCAGGGGGTGGTCGACTACATGCAGATTCGGGAAGCGTTCGGGCATGGGACCCATGGGTCGCGGGCCGGCGCTTCCTACAAGCAACTTTGGCTCAATGCAAAAAGTGACGCATGCCGGTAAACACCATCGCAATGCCCTGTTCGTCGGCGGCCGCAATCACTTCTTCGTCCCGCACCGAACCGCCGGGTTGAATGACGGCCCGCGCCCCGGCCGCCGCGATTGCATCGAGTCCGTCGCGAAACGGAAAAAACGCGTCCGACGCGGCCACGCTGCCTTTGAGCTCCAGTCCGGCCTTCTTCGCTTTAGAAGCCGCAATCTCCACCGAATCGATGCGGCTCATCTGCCCGGCCCCAATGCCCAGGGTGGCGTCGCCGGAGGCGAAAACGATGGCGTTTGACTTAACGCATTTGCAAACGCGCCAGGCAAAATCGAGGGCCTGCAGGGTTTCTTCATCGGGCTTCAGGCGCGTGGGATACTGCCAGGTAGAACGATCGGCGACACTGGCGTCAAACTGTTGATACAGCACTCCGCCTGGAACGGCCCGGATTTCGTGCACGTCTTTTAAGAATGCTTCCGGGTCCGGCACGCGCAACAGACGCAGGTTTTTCTTTTCGGCAAAGACTGCAAGTGCGCCGGCGCTGAACGATGGGGCCACAATCACTTCCGCGAAATTCTCGGCGATGCTGCGCGCCGTTCTTTCGTCAAGTTCGCTGCGCACAGCAATGATGCCCCCGAAGGCGCTTACGGGATCACAGGCCCGGGCCCGCCGAAAGGCATCGTCCAGGGCCTGCGGGCTTTCGTCGCGAACCACCGCCACGCCGCACGGGTTCAGGTGTTTGATGATCACGGCCCCGTCGCGCGGCAGGCTATGAACCGTGCGCAGAGCCGCCCCCGCATCCAGCAGGTTGTTAAATGAAAGCTCTTTGCCCTGCAGCTGGGAAATCGCGGACCGGCCCGAGAGCGCTTCTTTTTCAAGATCCAGACGGCTACGATAGAAGGCAGCGCTCTGGTGCGGGTTTTCTCCGTAACGCAGATCCTGCACTTTACGGTACGTAAGCGTGAGCTGGTCGGGTAGCTTGATGCCGGCGCGATCGTTCAGATAAGTTGCAATCATCGCGTCGTAAGCGGCGGTATGGTTAAAGACCTTTCGAGAAAGTTCCAGGCACAATTCCGAAGACAGCCCCCCTTCCCCTTCGAGTGTGCGTGCAATCAGATCATAGTCGGCCGGATCGCAGACCACCGCCGTAAAGCCATAGTTCTTGGCCGCGGCGCGCAGCATGGCCGGCCCACCGATGTCTATATTCTCGATTGCGTCTTCGAAACTCACGCCTGGCTTTGCGATTGTGGCTGCAAAGGGATACAGATTCACGACCAATAAGTCGATGCCCTCGATATCGTTTGCACGCATCGCTTCGACGTGCTCGGGTCGATCGCGAAGCGCAAGCAGCCCACCGTGGATTTTCGGATGCAGGGTCTTCACTCGACCGTCCATGATTTCCGGAAATCCGGTAAACTCTTCGATGGCCCGGGCACGCACGCCGGATTCCGTCAGGGCCCGCAACGTGCCCCCGGTACTCAGAATCTCAACGTTCTTCGCCTGCAAACGCTTCGCGAAAGGCACAAGATCGGTTTTGTCGGAAACGGAAAGTAAGGCGCGTTTGACTTCAATCATGGTTCCGCCCGGAAGGACTCCATAAAATTCAGGATTGTTGCAAAGACGGTAAAATTCGCACGCGTCTGCCGTCAATCTGAAGACGCCCCGAGCAATAGAGGTCCGTCGCTTCGACAATCAACCGGTGTTCCAGTCGAAGGATGGCCTGCTCAACGCGGACCAGATCGTCAAAGGGATTGATCTCAATGGCTTTCTGGAGAATGATCGGACCGGTATCGACTCCTTCGTCCACGAAATGTACCGTCGCCCCCGCAACCCGGACGCCGTACTCCACCGCCTGGCGTTGCGCATGCATGCCGGGGAAGGCCGGCAAGAGGGCCGGATGGATATTGATCAACTTTCCCGCAAGAGAACGCACCAGTTCACGATCGAGAATGCGCATGTACCCCAGGGCCAGTACCAGGTCGGGCGCGTATTCCTGCAGTCGCGTGTGTAAAACTTGATCGTACTCTGCGCGGTTCGAATACGAAGCAAAGTCCAGTTCGACAACGTCAATCGAGTGCTCTCTGGCCAGCCGGGCCGCGCCGGTATCTTTGCGATCGGCAAACAGTGCGATACATTCAGAATTTTGAATCTGCCCGGCGGCCCGGGCTTCGAGCACGGCCCGAAAGTTGCTCCCACGGCCGGACGCGAGCACCGCTATGCGACAGACGCGCTCAGAAAAACTCAAGTGAACCCACCGCCCGTGAAATGTCAATCGCCAGATCGGGATCGGGCACTTCGTCGGCATTGAAGATCATTATGACCATGCGGTCCTTGCTCCCCAGAAACTGGATCATCCAGAAGCGGTTTTCCCGGGTGAACTCGCAGGCCAGAGCACTCAGGCCGCTTTCCGTTTCAAAGGCAACCACGCGTTCCTCCATGAACTCAATCGAGTTGTTCTCGAGGTAGGTCCTCAATTCGGAGCGCAGATCGCAGTCTCCGGAAGCGCTGCGGGTGGCTGCAATTTGCAGGGCCCAGCCGGCATCGGGGTCGAAGAACGAAGGCACATTTTCAATGATTTCGCATTCCCAATCGGTCGGGTAATGCAGGCGAAAAAAAGTTCCCCTAAAGCTCTTGCGGGGCACCTCTTCCGAAGGGAGCGTTTGCCGGGGATCCACGATCTCGAAGTTCCGCGGGAAGCGCCTGCCTGTCAAATCATTCGGCCGACAGCCCAAAGACTTGACGGCCGTGGCGCGACAGCGCTGAATGCTGCCAGTTGCGCGCCTCCAAAAAAAGGAAGAATCCGTTCTTCATTCTGACCTCGGTCCTGTTGTTGGTTCTGGTGGCCTTTGCCGCCGGAAGCGCGGCGATTCTATTCGCGCTTCTGTTACTCGTGCTGGTCCTGTTTTATCCGGTCTTCTTGCTGATCTGGGATCGTCTCTACCGGGCCCAGGACATCGCCGATCAGTTGTTTTATGCGCACACGACCGACGGCTGGAACATTGCGATGCACTTTCACCGGCCGCCCTATCCACAACCAGGCGCCTATCCGGTGATTCTTTCCCACGGGATCGCTGTGAACAAGTACGGCGTGGACATGGACGAGACCCACAGCCTGGCGTACTTCTTAAAGCAAAACGGCTTTGCGGTTTTTGTGCTCAGCCTGCGTGGAGTAGGCAAATCGTATCACGCTTCGCGGTTCGGGTATCAGGACTTCTGCTTCGATGACATTGTCGAAAATGACGTGCCCGCGGTGATTGCCAAGGCCCGTGAATTAACCGGCGCGCCGAAAATCAACTGGGTTGGGCACAGTATGGGCGCCATGATTGCGATGGGCTTCATGGGCCGCGAACTTCCGGGCCACGAGGACATTGCGGCTTTCGTTTCCCTCGGCGGTCCGGGCCGCATCGATTTTGCGAAGAGCAGCATCTGGGGCAAGATCCGACGTTATCCATGGATGAACGAGCTGATGGATCTGAAATTCAGCGCTCAGGCCATTTCGCCTCTGACCGGACGACTGAACACCCCGATTGAGGAATTGGTTTATAACCGAAACAATATCAGCCCGGCAACCATCCGGCGCCTCATGAAAAACGGCATCGAGAACATTTCCCACGGCCTTGCGCGGCAGTTCATCGATTGGATGAATACCGGCGAGGAAACCACCCGCGACGGCTCGGAGAACTATCGGGATAGCCTGGCCAACATACGGGCGCCGGCCCTATTCCTGGCCGGGACGCGCGATCACATTGCCGTTCCGGAAAGCGTGCGCTTCGCCTACGAACAGGCTTCCAGCAAAAGAAAAGATTACAAGTTATTGGGCACAGAGCAGGGCTGTAAGGTCGACTATTGCCACACCGGCCTGGCACTGGGTGACTATGCAGTAGACGATGTGTTCCCGCTGGTGCTCGACTGGCTCAATCGATACGGACGCGAAAGGGGTTCACGGAATATATTTGCGCGCATTGTGCGTCGCGTGCGGAGGCGTCGCCGCAAGAGACGCGAAGAAAGAAACGTGCGCGGCCGCCGCAGTCGAATCACACGACCGGGCGTAATCCGGGCCTGACATGCGCCGGCAACTTACGATCGTTGTCCTTCTGGCTCTGACCGTCCCCGGTTGTCTGAGCATTGATACGCGCGGCCCGGCGATGGGCACCGATTATTTTGGACACAACTTCGTATGTCGGGAACCGCAACTTCCGGAACACTATACGGCCAACTACGAAGCCTATCGATCGACGCTTGCAGAACAGGACCGTCGCTCGGAACCGGTTTTCGCAGTGATTGCCGGTGATTCCATCGCCCACCTGTTCACGCCCGATCGCCTGCAACGCTTTTTGCCGGACTTTCAGGTCGCCAATCGGGGCATCGCCGGGGAGACCGCCGCTCTGCTCAAAACCCGGGCCCGAAGCGATCTTCTGACCCTCCGGCCACGGGCGGTGATCCTGTCGATCGGCGGAAACGACCTTCTGATGGGACGCTGCATCCCCGCTATCCTCCGGGACACCGCCCGGGTGATCGAAGACCTGCGCGCCGACCGACCGGACCTGCATATCTACATTCTCTCCGTGCCACCGGTCCTCAGCTGGAAGGCAAACAGCATCTTTCCCTACTATAACCAGCTTCTACAGTATCTCGTAGAGGACTATGCAAACGTACATTACGTGGATCTGTGGCGCGAAATGTCTTCAAGACAGTTGCCCGAACTCAAAAATGAGTTTCAATCCAGCCTGCCGGATGGCAGACTCGATCGAATCCACTTCAACGAGTCCGGTTATCGATGGCTCGGCGAAGTTTTGAGTCGTGAACTGGCCCGGATACGTTGAAATCATGCTGGCAAAACTACAGACCTTACGCTTTGCACCGCGCATGATCGGAAGTTTTCTTTCGGCCAGCACGAAAATCTCACGCGAGTTTATGGCGCCGCTTTTGGTCGTAAACGCCCTCGCCTGCCTGATTCTGGCTTCGGTTCACTTTCTGGCCATTCTTCCGGTGCTCGAAATCACTTATGATCGGGAGTTTCAGAATATTTTGCTGACCTTCTTCACTGTTCCGGTCACTGCATATATTGTAAGCGGGCTTTTGCAATTCTACCAGAAGCTGCTTCGAAAAGAAGAAGCCGATCTCGGGTTGCTGTTCGGTGGAAATCGGGGCTACCTGCGCGTCCTGTTGCTTTGCCTCTTGTACTACAGCGCGTACGTGATCCTGTTTAAGGTCGCGTTTCGGGACATCGAAGACGATTGGATTTTTCGCATCCGGGTTTTCCTGGGTCTTTTGCTTTTTGCCTGGCTTCTGGTGCGACTGATGTTTGCACCTCTATTTGCAGTTGAAGAAGGCACCGGGCTAAAGGATTCGGTCAAAGGTTCTTTTTTTCTGACCAGCACTCACACTACGCACTCACTTGTGCTGACCTTGTTCTTTGTCTCCTTTGTGCTCGTCGGACTTGTGCCCCTTTTTGTGGCGCTGCAGTTTGACCTGCCGGGTTTTTGGGTGCTGATTCTGATCGCCGTTTTGGTCCCGGGCTCAATCTGGATCATCTACACCATGTCCATAACCATCATCAGTTATGTGCTGCTGTATGACTACTATCGGGGCAAGGCCTACGCCAAAAAGAAAGGGCTCTTTATTCCGGAAGCCGAGCAGTCCGAAGCGACCGCGTCGCGCAAAGGCCGACCGGGAACAGCACGTTCGTAGAGTTGCGCCGGGAACGCGGCCCCTGCGGATCCTCAGAACTCCAGCCGGCTCAACGCAACGCAGGGACCGTGGTCGCTGCCCTTCGATTCAGATTCTACACCTGCCCGGATTCCTCACCTTCTTCTCGAATCAGTTCGCGATATTGCTCGTAACGTTCAAGAATCTCGCGAACATAATTGAAGGGTTCTTCGCCCCGGCAGTAGCCGTACTGCACGCCGTAGTCGTTGTAATACTCCGGGTTCGAAAGGCGCAGCATGTAGTCGGCCACGTTGCCGTCCCAGATATTCGGGTTTTTTCCAAAGTGCTCTGCCAGCAGGCGTGCATCGGCCACGTGGCCCGGGCCGGCATTGTACGAAGCCAGCACAAATTTCAGGCGCTCTTCGCGCGGTTCAATGGCGGCCCAGTTTTCTTCCAATTGGGCCAGATAACGACTTCCGGCCCGGATGTTCTGAACCGGATCGTTCAGATTTGTGGCGCCCATTGATCTGCCGGTGGCGGGCATAAGCTGCATAAGCCCCGTCGCGCCCGCCCAGGATCTCGCGTTCGGATTGAAGCGTGACTCCTGATACATCAGGGATGCCAGCAGCAACCAGTCCCAGTCGATCTCCCCGGCGGCCGTCTTGATATGTTCATCGTACGTCGAAAGGCGCGAACCGGTCGCCGAATAGTACTCACTTTCCACCCGCTGCACAAAGCCGCGCGGGTCTTCGTAATAACGCCGATGGATTGTCGCCAGAGTGCCGTCCTGCCTGATGCGGCGAATCCAATCGTTCACAAATTCCAGAAATTCAGGTGCGTTGCGGTGCGTAATCCAGGCGATGCGCTGCGAAAAACTGATCGGGACCGAGACATCGAGTCCCGTGTAGTAGGCCCGGTTGATCAGAGCCGTGGGCTCATCCGCAACAGTATAGTCGATCTCTCCGGAGTTCACCATGCGAATCAGCTCTTCGGTGACCACATCGCCTGGAACGGTTGCGATTTTTATTTCACCGCCGACTTCCTCCTCAAGGTTGTGCAGGCGCTGATAGAAGACAGAACCGCGACGCACGTGCACCCGTTCGCCAATCAACTCGATCGGATCGCGCACAAAATGCACGGATTGGGAACGCTCCAGGTCCTCCGCCAGGGCCGCGGGCACGTAGCCGGGGGACCGCTGCACAAGCACCTGCCGCGTGAGCATCAGGTATTCTGTAAAACGCACTTCTTCGGATCTTTGTTTGGTAACTGCAATGTTGGCCGCCACCAGATCACCGCGCCCGCTGTTGAGCATGTAGGTGATGTTGTCCATGTCGGTGGTGACGATGATCTCCAGCTGAACGCCGATATCGTCAGCGAGTCGCTTCAGCAACTCGTACTCAAATCCCATCGGTTGGCCGCGATAGATGAAGTAACTGTTGGCGCTGTAGGCCGTCACCACCTGCAACGTGCCACGCGCCCGAATTTCGGAGAGGTCCGAGCCGGTCACCCGCTCCCAGATGGGTATGCAGGAAACGCAACCCATGACAAACAAAAGCCCCGCTATCCTCCGCGAAATTGCGCGCATATGGACTTGAGATTAGGCGGACCACTTCTGACTACAACCACAATTGGAATGCGCGGCGCACAAATGCGCACGCATCGACGAGGCTGGAGCTGCAAATCACCAAAAAGCAAACGTACGATAGCGCGACCGGAAAATGCCCGGACGCGCTGATCCAGGGCGCGATTCGCTTGTCTCGCTCGGCGGAACCTGGCGAGTCCTGCCCCAATTCCCGCACAATCCTCGCTCAATCGCAGAGCAGGTTCAGCGGCAACGCCCGGCACGCGAAGGCGCTTCTAGTGGGCTTCGTCCCAGTTCTGGCCAAAGCGATATTCGACCCGCAGAGGAACGCTCAGCGGCAAGGCGTCTTCCATGCAGCGCACGGCGATTTCGACCACGGCCGCCTCTTCGGGGGCCTGCACATCAAACAACAATTCATCGTGCACCTGTAGAATCAGCTGCGAACGGAGTTTGCGCTTCGTGAATTCATCGCCGATCTTAATCATCGCCAGCTTGATGATGTCGGCGCTGGTACCCTGGATGGGTGTGTTGATCGCCGTACGTTCGGCGCCTTCGCGTCGGAATCGATTGGAGGATTTAATATCGGGTATTTGCCGGATGCGACCCGAGAGCGTACGTACAAAGCCGTTTTCGCGGGCGAATTCTATGGTATTGTCCATGTACCTGCGAACGCCCGGATAGCGCGCAAAAAATTGATCGATATAGTGCCTGGCTTCTGGGCGGTCAATACCCAGATTGCGGGCCAGGCCGAACTCGGTCACACCATAGATGATCGAGAAATTCACGGCCTTGGCGCGCGAACGCATGTCGGCCGTAACTTCCCCTTCCGGAACCGCAAAAATCGACGAAGCCGTGCGCGCGTGAATGTCCAGATCGTCCCGAACGAAGGTTTCGGTTAATGCACTGTCTTCGGAATAATGGGCCATGATGCGAAGTTCAATCTGAGAGTAGTCCAGCGAAAGCAGGCGGTTGCCGGAAGCGGCAATAAACCCGCGTCGAATGGCGCGACCGGTTTCTTCGCGAATGGGTATATTCTGCAAATTGGGATCGACCGAGGACAAGCGGCCGGTCGCCGCAATGGTTTGATTGAAGCTGGTGTGAATGCGACCCGTTTCTTCGTTCACAAGTTCCGGAAGCGTATCCACATAGGTCGACTTAAGCTTCGAGTATTTGCGATGCTCGAGTAAGTCGTTCACCATCGTGTGCTCCGAACGCAGCTCTTCGAGCACCTTCTGGTCGGTGGAATAACCGGTCTTGGTTCGTTTGCCGTGGGGCAGCTTCAATTCTTCGAAAAGCACGGTCTGTAATTCGCGGGTCGAGCTGATGTTGAAGCTGTGTCCGACGGCCTCAAAGATCTGCTTCTCCAGTTTGGCGAGGCGTTTTTCATAATCCGAGGACAGACCGCGAAAGTAGGCCGCGTCTATGGCCACCCCGGCCCGTTCCATGGCAACCAACACGGGTATCAGCCGTAGCTCAATCTCTTCGTTAACACGAACCAGGTCGGCTTCGGCGATGCGTTTCTCAAGTAACTCGAAAATCTGGTACGTCACGTCGGCGTCTTCGCAGGCGTAGTCGGACACCTGCTCGGCCGAAAGATCGGCCATGGTGACCTGCTTTTTTCCGGTGCCCACGAGACTTGCGTACTTGATTTTTTCGATGCCCAGCAAATCGAGGGCCTGGTCATCCAGGCTGTGCCGGCGCGTATTTGGATTCAGCAGATACGAGCCAATCATGGTGTCAAAGGACGGCGCCGGCAACGAAAGCCCCCAGCGCTCTAACACAATGATATCGTATTTCAGATTCTGGCCAATCAACCGCAGCCCTTTGATACCCAGCACACTTTGAAGAGACTCGCGTAGCCGCGCTTCCGGAGGGCCGGCGTTTTCGGGCAGAACGGGAATATAGAAGGCGTGGCCCGCGCGCGCACAAAGCGAAATGCCGACCAGACGCGCCCGCACCGGTTCTACGTGATCGGTCTCCGTATCGACCGAAAGCACGGGCGATTTTTTCAACGCGCCGCGCAGTTCGGTCTCCATTTTTTCCAGACCAGCCACGTCAGAAACCAATCGGTAGTTGCGATCGGCTTTGGGAGCAGCTGCAGTTTCCGGCGCATCGCCCCGGGCTTTCAGCAGGTCGGCATAGATCTGATTGTATCCTTCTTTGCGAAAGACCTGGAGAACCGCCGGCGCCAGGTAGTCGGGCGTCACAAAGGTCTCGTCCGGCATTTCGTCCACTTCGGGGATTTCGGTTCGAATGGTCGCCAGGTCCCGGGAAAGCTCTACATTCTCGCGACTCTCGACCAGCTTCTTACGCAACCCGGCCGGGGTTACCTTGTCGATATTCTTGTAGAGGCCCTTGATGGTCTTGAATTCTTCGAGCAGTTTGGCGGCACTCTTGGGTCCGACGCCCCGGGCGCCCGGAATGTTGTCCGTGGAATCTCCAACCAGACCCATATAATCCGGGATCTGTTTGACCGTAACTCCGAGTTCCTCTTTGACCCAGGCCGGGCCTATTTCGGTAAACTCGGTGACTCCGCGCGAGCCCCGCAACATGCGTACTTTTCCGGACAGCAGTTGATAGCAGTCTTTATCGCCGGTAATCAGAAGCACAGGACTCCGCGATCCAAAACGCCGGGCCAGGGCGCCCATCACGTCATCGGCCTCGTAGCCCGCCACTTCGATGTGTGCAAAACCCGCCTGCCGAAGCAGAGCTTTGATTTCTTCAATTTGACTGCGCAACTCGTCCGGCATCGGCTTACGATTTGCCTTGTACTCCACGTAGGCATCGTTCCGAAAGCTGTGCCCGCCCGGAGGATCCCAGACGACCGCGATCCCGGCCGGACTGTAATCGTTTAAAAGCTTAAAAAACATACGAAAAAAGCCAAAAATGGCGGCAATCGGCTGCCCGCTCAGAGCATGGGTCAGGTTTTGCCCCTGGAGAGCATAGTACGCCCGGTAGGCCATCGCGTGGGCATCCACGATCATCAGTCCGGTCCGGGAGGGCATGTCGGCCCTTCCCCGTGCACAAACCAGGCGTCAATGGGAATATCGCCACCCCCGGACATTGGGCACGCTTTGCCCGGTTGCCGGCTTCGCTACCCATAAATGATTGACACTTTGCCAACAGCCGGAATCTTGAATCGGCGTGGCGACCGGGCGGCCGGCTTCGCATAGCTGTCTCAGGAGAAGAGCGTTGCTCAACACCAAGAAGGTTGGAGAAAGTCTGGTGGTCTACCTCGAAGGACGCCTGGACGTTTCCGTGGCAAACGAGGTTGAAGAGGAGCTCGGCAAGTTGATCGACGAGGGCAATAAGTTCATCGTGCTCAACATGGAAAAAGTCGAGTATATGAGTTCCTCCGGCTTCCGGGCCTGCATCGCGACTCTCCGCAAACTCAACGCGCGGGAGGGCAGCTTAAAGCTCTGCGCCATCAAGCCCTCTGTCCGTCGCATCTTTGATGTCATCGAACTGACATCGCTTTTTGACATTTACGAGTCCGAATCAGAAGCTCTCAGCGCCTGAGTGCCCGGGTCGACTGCCGCACAAACGATTGCGGCCAGGCGCCCGACATCAGGCCAGGTCGGTCAGCACGTAGAGTTCCACTTCCTGTTCTTTTCCGCGCACCGTTGCGATGCCGGCTTCCCTGAGCTTCACGCGCCCTTCCACCAGGCGCTTCGTGGCCCCATCGAGCATGATGTCTCCACCCTCCACGCGTTTGGTGAGCCCTTCTAAGCGGCTGGCGAGGTTCACCGGGTCGCCAAGCACTGTGTATTCCATGCGTCGACTCGAACCGACATTGCCGGCAAAAACAATACCGCTGGCAATGCCAATCCCCATACGCAGCGGAATATCAGGAGTCGGCGGCGCTTTCTGATTCTGCTCCTGCACAAAATCACGAATGCGCAGGGCGCAACGGGCCGCGTGAAAAGCATCATCGTCCGTTGGAACCGGACAACCAAACGTTGCCAGAACGCCGTCGCCGGTGAGCTTGTTTACGGAGCCGCGGCAATCGAAAATAATCTCCATCAGGTTTGAAAGAACGGTGCTCAAAAAGGCGGCAAAGTCCTCCGGCGCCATACGTTCCGCGATCGCGGTCGAGTCGCGCATGTCCACAAACATGATTGTTGCGGGCAGGTTTGTGCCGCCCAGGTCGGCCGAGATCTCTTCGTTCAGAAGCTTTTCGACCAGGTCTTTCGCAAAATAACGTGTAAGCAGGCTTTTCTCGCGCTCCAGCTTGCGGTTCAGATCCTTCAGCCGGAGCTTGTAGTCCTGCAATTCCAGCGCGTTCTGAACTTTGACCGTCAGTTCGGACATGCGAACGGGCTTGTGAATAAACTCGTTGGCGCCACTGGAAAGGCAGACGATTGCCGTCTCCTCCGATTCATCCCCGGAAATGACCAGAATCGGCAGGTCCGTAAGCGCCGGATTCTCCCGAATCTCACGCAACACAATCATGCCGGGCACGTTTGGCAGGTGCAGGTCCAGAAGCACCAGATCCGGTTCCCAGTCTTTGACCCGTTCCAGAGCGACATCACCGTCGGGCGCGGTCTGGACGTTGTAGCCGAAGCTGGTAATGTAACGCTCCATCAACGCCTGTTCGTCGGGATCATCCTCGACGATCAGTACCTTCGCGGGCTCGGCCATGGGGCATCAGCAAAAATGTACAGGCGCCTGGTTGCAAACCGCTTTTTTGGCGGTCTTCAACTTCGGGCGAAGACCGGCCGGCAGTAGAGACGCATTTCCTCGGGGTCGATGCGCTCCAGCTCCAGATTCCACTCTTCTCCCTGGACGGCCGGGCGACCCAGCTTCTTGATGAAGGCGGAAAACCGGTCCGGCATCAGAAGTTCGCGTTCGTCGGTCAGATGTTGCACCTGCACAATAGCCTCTGCCGGCAGGTTATCCAATTCCAGAAATACGCGATCAAACTTGAAGCCCGTGATGAAGCCGCGGAACCGCTTCATCTTTTTTTGCTCAATGTACCGAAGCACCTTCAGGCGCGAGATGTCCCGCTCGGCCTCCATGGCAATCCGTTCGCGTTCACTCGTATGAATGGCAAGCTCGTCCGTCTCGTCCTCGGAATACGGTTGCTTCGCGCGCTCCAGAATGGCGCCCAGAGCCCGGTGCACCACGAGGTCCGGATAGCGACGTATAGGAGAGGTAAAGTGACAGTAGTCCGAGAAACCCAGGCCCCAGTGACCGAGGGGGTCAGCCCGATAGCTGGCCTGCATGAACGAACGCAGAAGCGAGAGATTAAAAATGCGTTCCAGTCCGTCGGCGCCCACGTGACCCCGGACCATTTCCGTGGCCTTACCAATCGAACGGTAGGACGAGTCCTTGAGTTCGAATGGAATGTTGTAAGCCTGAAAGAATACGTTGAGATTCTCGAGCTTTCGCTCATCCATCGGCTCGTGAACCCGGTAGAGCGCCCGGGCGCGGTGTTCCCTCAAAAACTTCGCGACGGCGGTGTTGGCGCTCAACATACACTCTTCGATGAGCATGTTCGAGCGCAATCGTTCCCGGTATGTAATCTCTTCAATCTCGTTCTTGTCGTTCGAACGAATGGTTGCTTCCGGGATGTCCAGATCAATGCGGCCACGCTCCATGCGCGTGCGTTTCTGCTTTTGCGCAAGATCCCACAGGTCACTGACCAGTTTGGCGGGGTTGTTTTTGGGCGGACTCTTTTCGGCTGCCCGTAGCATGTCTTCGGCGCCGGTGTAGGTAAGGCGTTTGTCCACGCGTATTACCGACCGCATGAATTCGCTTTTCTTGATCTGGCCGTCGCGAAGTGCGATCTCCATTTTGGCGGTGAAGGCCAGCCGGTCGCGCCCCGCGACAAGCGAACAGAGGTTCTCGGAAAGTTCGGGCGGAAGCATGGGCACCACCCGGTTCGAAAGATAGTACGATGTGCTGCGCGCCCGGGCCTCTTCGTCGAGAGCGCTGCCCATTTCCACATAATGGCTCACGTCGGCGACATGCACATACAGAGTCACGTTTCCGCCTTTCTCTTCGCCCAGGCTGATGGCATCGTCAAAGTCTTTGGAGTCGGCGCCGTCGATGGTTACGGTATACAGATCGCGCAGGTCTGCTCTTCGTTTCCAATTGCGCACATTTTTCGGAGTCGGCTCCCCGGCATTCTTTGCATCCACCGGATAATCGAGTTCCAGATCGTATTTCATCAGGATGCGGGCAAAGTCGGGGTCCAGGTCGCCGTCGTCCTCGAAGCGCACGAAGCGCGCCTGGTGCACGGCCATGCCCATCTGGCGGGTCGTTTCCCCTTCCAGAGTTACAATCACGATCTTGCCTTCGCGAAAACGCTGAATGGAATCGGCCGGAATGCGCGATACATCCAGGGTCGCCGTCATCGCCGCAGACACGTCCAGGATCTGGCCGAGCACGGCGCGACGTTGGGGGTCGCCGAGCAGCCGCATTCGGTAGTGTTCGCGGCTTCGGCGGGCAATCGAAACCACGCGGCCTTCGAAGCGTTCCCGCGTGCGATCGTTCAGGCGAACGAGAACTTCGTCTCCCGGAAGCGCGCCACGGCTATCGCGGGGCGCCACAAAGATCTCACGCGCGTCCGGATCGGCGCCGCGAACCGCTACGAATACAAGACCGCGCGGGCTCAGGGAGGCGCGACCGCGCAAAAGAAAGGGATCGGCTATTTGCACACCCCGCGCGGTCACGTCCACCGCCCCCAGGCGACTGAGCTCGGCCAGTATCTCATCGATCCATTGTCGGGCGACGGTGCGCTGAACCGGCTTGCGGCGACGACGGCTCTGCCGCCCCCCGGCGCGAGCTTCGCCGCCCACCCCCGATACCGCTTTCTGAATATCCTTAAAGGTGACCTTCTGTCCGGCATTTCGGTCCAGAAAACGCAACAGGGCGGGCGCAAGAGAATCACTCATAATATTTACTTAAAACCTCCGGGGAAACGCACCGTGGCCGAGTCGGCGCGCAGATAAAGCGGTCTGAGTTCCTGCCAGGGACCGGCGGGGCGCGTCTTCGAAACAAGCTGCGCCAGTTCGAACAATGTGGCCAGACGCGGCGTCGGTAGTGCTTCGAGCCGCAAAGTACTTCCAGGACCAGCGTATTGCAACACGGTGTCGGGGTCATCCGCAAAAAAGCGTGTGTTCCGCTCGCGGTTCTGTAGTTCGTCCGGTGCGATATCGTACTGCTTGAGCGCCACCGCTTCCACGAGTTCTGAAATATTCGGGGCGCTGGTCGCGTAGACGCGCTTTTGTTTGCCATCGACCATAACGCCAAGAGGTCCGGATTTCCCTGACGTTTGTTTGAATACTTCGTAACAATAGAAACGCAACGATTCGATGCCCAGAACCGGCACTTTCCACAACTGCGCCAGCGAGCGACCGGCGGTGACCCCGACTCGAATGCCGGTAAAGGAACCCGGACCAACCGTGCACACAATGCGGTCCGGTTTTTGCAGGCCCGCTTCTTCGAGCACGTTCTGGATCATGGGCGCAAGGCGTTGAAAGGCATCCCGCGGCGCCGACTCACTTGAAAAGAACTCCCTTCCCGATCGAACCAGCCCCACCAGAAGCCAGCGATTCGTGCAATCAAACAGAAGCGTGCTGCCCTCACGCATTGCTGTAAAACCTCACAAGCCTTTCTTCTGAATGTGTTTCCGGCAGGAGCAACTCCAGACGAAAGGCCGGCATATCCTTTAAGTAGCCGCCGGCGCGTTGCCACCATTCCACAGCATGCACGATAGCGCATCCGGACGGGGCCAACCGGCCTGACCAGCGTTCAGGAAAATCCAGCTCCTCAAGTTCCCGCTCGGACCCGAGACGGTACAGATCGTAGTGCCAGAGTTCCCCGCTCCGGCCATGGTACTCATTCAACAAGTTGAACGTAGGACTGTTTACGGTTTCGTTGATGCCCAGGGGTTCTGCCAGTCCGCGCACAAAGCAGGTTTTGCCGGCCCCCAGCTCGCCATCCAGAAGGAGCATGACCTGCGACCGACCCGCCAGAAATTCCCGGTAGAGTCGACCGGCCAGATCTTCGGTATCTTCGGGGCTCGCCGTTGATCCCTCAAAGAGGAGCCGCGTGTTCATCGGGGTTCCGGGCGGCGCCCGGGCCCGCGGGGCGGTCGTTTGGGTCCGGGCCGCGAGGGACGTTGTGCATCCCGGATTCGGGGGCGCCGCTTCAGGGTGCGCCGACGGGCACGAGGCGGTGGCGCAGATTCGGGCCGCAGGCGGGGACGGGGCGGCCGACGGGGTGCGCGGGGCATACGCACAATAGAATGAGCGCCGGCGTAGGCCAGTACGATCACCAACAGAAATGCGCCCGTGGCAATGGAGACGAAGTCCCCATCCAGGCGATCGGGAATTCGAACCAGCTCTGGATTATAAGATGAGAGCCCGTAGTACAAGAAGACGTAAAAGATAAATCCGTACACCGTGAAAGCAATGGTGAACTTGAGACGTGTCCACCAGGACATCACGAAAGCACGCTCCCAAAAGTGCGCATGCAGACGTTTATTTGATTGGCCGCAGATCGACGCGTCCCAGGGTCATCTATGATCGCATTTTTCTGGAGTGGCGGTCCGGTGATGATTCTCCTGGGCGTCATCTCGATTGTCATCGTTGCTCTGATGCTGTACTGCGCCTACCAGTTTCAAACATGGCGCCGGTCAACTGCCCGCAACACGACCACCCTGCCCGCATTCGTCAAGCAGACCGAAGGCCTGCGCCGTTCCATCCAGTGGCTTTCCTATCTGGCCAATATGAGCACCCTGGCCGGACTGCTCGGTACAGTCGTCGGCATTCACACTGCCTTCGGCCGGTTGGGAAGCGAAAGCGGTTCTCCCATCGAACTGATGGCAAACGGCATTCATGAAGCCATCTCCACGACCATCGTTGGCCTATGTCTGGCCCTGCCGGCTTTGCTCCTGCACTACTGGTTTCGGGACCGCTACGAACAGGCCCGGCGACAGGCCGGTCATGCCGAAGCAGGAGAGATCAGCTCGGAATGAGCGGCCCGGAACCGACCCGCCCGGCCGAAGAACCGGGCTTCATCGCCCCCGCCAGCCTGCCCCTTGCGCCGCTGGTCGACATGGTCTTCATCCTGTTGATGTTTGTGATGGTGGCCCTGAACCGCGACGAGCGGAGCCTGCACCTGGATCTGCCGGCCCTGCAAAGCCCGGAAACCGCTTCCACCGAACAGGTCCTGACAATCGAAATCGACGCCGGCGGCACCGTGCTTTTTGAGGGGTCCGTCGTGAATGCCGCCGATTTGAGAGCCCATCCCCGATTGACCCCGGATTCGGGTCCGGTTCGAGTTCGTAGCGACCGCCGGGCCAGTTTTGGGGATGTGATGCGCGTGCTGGATGCATTACGGGAGGCCGGAGTGGGTCAGATTGAGATTCAGGGCCGCGCCCCTTGAAAATACTGGAAAAAACACAGGTTTAAGTTGTTGCTTTGATACAGGTGATGTGGATACATATTTGCCCTCGTCTCATAGCGGCAGAGGGCGAGACAAGGATCCACGCCGTCGATGGTAAGGTCATGACACGAACAGGTCCGGAAGAACCTATGCAAAGACATACAACAAGCGCCTGGAATGGTCTGCTTTGGGCCTGCGCCGGTCTGGTCCTGGGAGCTGCAGCTCTGGTTCCCATGCCCGCTTATGCCCAGATCTCCTGTACTGGAACTGCCTGCTCCGCGATCCCCATCACCGCCGCCGAATTCAACCAGATGTACTACGACCTTCAGGACCAGTACACCGAGGATCTCTTCAAAGATATGGCCGAAGCTGGCGTTGTCTCCAATCTCATGGGACCCGCCATCGGCACCGTGAACCTGACCGGGATTACCTTTGGCGCTTCTTTGGGCGCCGGTTACAAGACCGAAGAGAAGGTGGACGTCAATATCACCGGTGTGGGAAGCTTTGACGATCTGCCCCGGGCTGGCGCTGCGGTCGGTCCCCGAATCTTCCTGGGTGTCAACCTGGGCTGGTTGCTCGGAAGCTCCTACGATCCCTATTCAGACCCCGACGGCTCGGCCCGACCGCCCTGGTATTCTCTGACGCGCGTCGACGTTTACGTTTCCGGCCTGCGGCACACGGAACGTATACACGACGAGTACGGCGTCGATGGCCGCCTGCGTTTTACGGTGCGCACCCAGGCGGCCGAAGTGCGCTACCATCTGCTGGAAGGACGCGACATTTTCGGCGGTCCGCTGCTGCGCTTCCGGGGCGTTTCGCTGGGTGTGGGTTATATTTCGAATTATCAGAAGATCACATACACGACTGCAAGCAACAGCGTGGACATCAACCTGGACGAAGGCGTCAAGCTGGAGTGGGACGCTCCCAATCTGCTGATACTCGAATACGACACAAAGACCTATCCCATCGAACTGCGCACGGGCGTTCAGTTGCTTTATTTTCTGAATCTGACAGCCGGTCTGGGCTACGCTTTCAGCACCGGAGATGTCAGCATGTTCCTGTTTCGCTACGGTCCGGTCATCGTTAACAACAGCGTGAGCCAGGCCATATCGCCCGATACCTATTTCGGCATGACTCTGGAAGAAAGCGGCTCGGTTCCGGCGCGCATCTATTATGGACGCGTTGGCGTTGAAATCAATGTGCCTGTCTTGAAGATCGGTGTCGAGGCGGTGATTGCCCAGAAATCGTACGGCGCCACGGCAGCGGTGCGATTCGAGTTTTAGTTTTTTCCTTTTCAAATGGGCGCGCGGCCCGGGAATGTAAGCGTTCCGTTGCGCGCCCTCATGAATCGAATTCAGGACTATGCACTCATCGGCGACTGCCATTCGATGGCGCTCGTGGGAAAAGATGGTTCCGTAGATTGGGCCTGTTTCCCGCGCTTTGATTCGCCATCCGTGTTCGCGCGCGTACTTGACGCCGAACGGGGCGGCTTTTTTCGCATTTGCCCGGTCGACGAATTCCAGTTTCGTCGCAGCTATATTGAAGCAACCAATGTGCTGGTTTCTGAATTCGAAACGCAGACAGGCATACTCGAACTACACGACCTGATGCCGGTGGGCGCTTTTGATTCTGATCGGCCGGCCCACGTGAAGACCTTTAACTCGATTTTGCGTCGGCTGGTTTGCAGGTCGGGCGAATTGCGGGTGCGGGTGACACTCGCTCCGCGTTTCGAGTATGGTTCCTTCACCCCGCGCCTGCGATCCACTTCGGAGCTGACCATGGAAGTCGTCGGTGGCGCCGACGCCCTGTGGGTGAGCGCAACGGTACCCCTCAAGGCCGGACAGGAAAGCAGCGACACCGTGCTCGCGTTGCGGGCGGGCGACGATGAATACATGGAAGTCTCCTGGAGCGATTCTTTCGTGGAACGCGCGCCCGGGGAACATCCTTCCCGCCCGGACCTGGAAAGACGCTACGCCGAAACGGTTGGTTTCTGGCAGGAATGGAGTCGACGGGGCCTGCAGATGGAGCTCATGCAGAGTCATTTGCGCCGGTCGGCGCTGGTGTTGAAGGCGCTGACCTACGCTCCCACCGGCGCGGTCGTCGCGGCTCCTACCACCTCTCTTCCCGAAGAAATCGGCGGGGAACGGAATTGGGACTATCGCTACACATGGATACGCGACACAACTCTGACACTCATATCCATGCTGGTGCTCGGTTATCGCCCGGAAGCAGATGCGTTTCGGCAATGGCTGAGGCGCACTTCATCGGGCCGCGCCCAGGATCTGCAAATCATGTACGGCATCGATGGACGTCGCTCGCTGCCCGAAATTGAGCTCTCGCATCTGCGAGGCCATCGGGATTCGAAACCGGTGCGCATTGGCAACGGCGCGGTCAAACAGTTGCAACTCGACGCTTACGGTTCCATTCTGCAGGCGGTGTATGTCTACGCCAGGGCGGGCGGCACCCTTACCGGCACCAACTGGGAATTCCTGCGCGGTCTGGCGAATATCGTGGTCGAACGCTGGGAAAAACCGGATCAGGGCATTTGGGAGATTCGTGATGAGCCCCGGCATTTCATTCATTCCAAGTTGCTCTGCTGGGTGGCCCTGGACCGGGCCCTGCGCATCGCCCGGGAGAGAAATCTGGAAGGTCCGACAGATGTCTGGGATCGCGAACGGGACCGGTTGTTTCAATACCTGACCCAGGACTGTGCCCGACACGGTTGGTTTCCCCAGGCCGTTGACCGTCCGGAACACGCCGACGCGTCCTGCCTGCTGGTTCCGGCAATGGGCCTGCTTCCGCCCAATCACCCGCTGGTGCTGGAAACCATAGCGCGCATCCGCAAAGACCTGGAACGGGATGGCCTGGTCTACCGCTACCTGAGCACGGACGGGCTGCGCGGCCACGAGGGCGGCTTTCTTTTGTGTTCGTTCTGGTTGCTGGACGCGCTGATTCACAGTCGCCAGCTGGACCAGGCCGAGGCGCTCCTGGAGCGTTTACTCAAGCTGGAGAACGATGTGGGCCTCTACGCCGAAGAAGCGGTCCCCGAGAGCGGGGAGCACCTGGGCAACTTCCCTCAGGCGTTTACGCACATGGCGCTCATTACCTCCCTGGCTCACCTGCATGCGGCCCGCAACGGCGCCCTGCCTCCCGAGGGAGAGGCCTACGACTTCGCCGAGTTTGCGCTCAAGTACATGCGCGGCCCCAAATAGCCGCCCGCCTGCGACGAATATTTCTCATTTTTTCTGCGCAAATTTCGCTTCAGGACTCTGTTGTTTCCAAAAAGGTTGGCACATGAAACTCCTCTCGGTCATCGCACGCATCATTCTGGGCGGCTCGTTTGCGGTCTTCGGTCTGAACGGCCTGTTGCCGCAGCCGTTTGTGAATCCCCCGCCCATGAACGAAACCGCGACCGAATTTCTTGGCGCGCTGATTTCGACCGGATATATGTTCCAGCTTCTGAAGATCACAGAGGTCGTAGGTGGTCTTATGGTCCTGAGCGGAGTGCTGCTGCCCCTGGGGCTGGTTATTCTGGCGCCGGTCATGCTCAATATCATACTGTTTCATTTGTTTCTGGAACAGACCCTGCCCGGCACGGCGCTTCCGGCTTTGATGCTTGTGAGCCATCTGTTCTTGCTCTGGGCGTACCGGAACAACCTGCGCTCGCTCTTTGAAAGCCATCCATATCTGACGCCGTGAGTCGGCCCGGAGTACCAATAATGAATGCACGCACATCCCAGAACGAAGAGATCATGCGGACCGGCGCTTCGACGCCGACAACCACCGAAATTGAACGTAGCGTTGCGCTGGCGGTTGAAGAAGCACGTCCCGTTTCTCTCGTTACGTATTTTCTGACCGACCGCGGCGAAGGTATGCTGCACGCAATCTGCCGCGCACTGCTCGAGGCGCGTGGACGCCCCGACCTGCTGGACATTGTCTACACCGCCGCCAAAGAACTGATCTTAAACGGAACCAAAGCCAATGTCAAGCGGGTCCTGTTTCGGGAACAAGGCCTCGATGCGGCCAATGAGGCCGACTACCGACGCGGCATGGACCTTTTTAAGGGCGAACTACGCGAAGAGCGGATCGCTGCCTACCGAAGCCGGTTCAAAGAATACGATCTGCCGGTTACAGCGACATTCTACGGGAACCCGCTCGTTCTAAATATTAAGGTCAAAAACAACTTCCCACTGCTTCCCCAGGAAGAGCAGCGCATTCGCGAAAAGTTCGACCGCGCGCAATCGTTCTCTTCCCTGATTGATTTTTACACGGAGCATGCGGATGAGTCCGAGGGGGCGGGACTCGGACTCACGATGGTGGGCTTGCTCCTCGACGAAAGCGGGATCGACAAACACGCCTTTACTCTGTACAGCAACCCGATCTACGGCGAGACCGCCGCGCGCCTTGAGATTCCACTCAGCGACGAATACGTTCCCAAACGCAAGCGCTTCGAAATTGAACGCGAAGAACATGACCTGTCCTCCGACGAATTCCGCCGACGGTTTCGGGTAAAGACCAGTCTGTATTGAGCCGGTAGCCCCCATCGGATGGGGGCTGCCGATCGAAGCAAAAAATTCTTGCCCCAAAAATATGCCAAATTAATTATATGAGCCCTATGCGAACCCGAAAAGCCCGCTTTGTCAAAGCCCTTGTTGTGACTTTCCTCGCCCTCACGGTCGGCGCCTGTAGCAGCTCCCAGGATACAGGAAGTGGCGGCCAGATGCGGGTCTCGCAGCAGGTGAACAAGGTTATTATTCAAAACCAGGTTGGCGCTGCCATTCGCTTCCTGTTTTTTTCGCCTTCTGACAGCAACCACTGGGGCGCTGATATTCTGGGTTCCACGCGCACCCTGCCGCACGGTTCTGAGATCGGATTTTACGCGCACTATCCGGATCGCTGCAACAGCTTCGATTTCATGGCGATTGATGAAAACGGTCGGGCTTACACCGATGTGCGTCGCGAAATCTGCGACGGAACCCAGGGCAGCGTCGTTTTTTCGCCCGGGAACCTCGCTCCCGACGCCCAGACAAATTTTCGTTACGTGCAGCTGGAAATTACGAACAGCACCGCCTTTCAGATGGTCTACGTTTTTGTTTCCCCGGCAGACTCCCGCATGCTCGGTTGCGACATGCTCGATCAATCGACAATCCTGGGCCCGGGCAATTCCTTCACCTTGCTGGTGCCGGCCGAACAACAGCCCGTGCAGTACGATATAATCGGTGCAGACCAGGACGACGATCTGTACTATTTTCGCATCGAACTGGACTTCTCTCAGGAAAGGTACAGCTACGCAATTGAGCCAGGACACCTGCGCCCGCGTAACTGAAAAAGGGATTGGCCGCGATTGGCCCCGGCCTAAGCTGTAGCATGCGCACCATGGGGCATGGGTCGATGTATTTTGCTCTGGCATGCTGCCTGCTACTGCTGCAGGTTTTTCCGAAGTGCCGCACGAATCAGGGGCTTGTGGCGCAGTGGGACGACGCAACCATCACCGCCAGCGTACGCGCACGCTTCCTGAACGATTCTGCGCTCAGTCCGCTCAACGTTGCCATTCGAACCGACGAAGGCGAGGTCTTCTTGATCGGTCGCGTGCTCGATTACCAGACCCGTTTGCGGGCCGAGTCCTACGCACGCAAGGTGGATGCTGTCTGGAGCGTCGTAAACCAGATACGCGTCGGGCAGCTTCGGGAGCGGCCGGGCTACAGTGACTTTGACATCAAGAACCGGGTTGAAGCGCGGTTTGTACGCGAACCTGATATTCCCTCTCTGAACATCGAGGTTGTGAGTTTTGAAGGCACGGTCTACCTCCTGGGTAGAGTACCGGAGGAACGTACGCGCATGCTCGCCGAGGAAATCGCGATGGGGCAAGTGGGCGTGGTGGCGGTTGAGAACTTCTTAAAGGTCGGTGAGATTGGCGCGGGCAATTAGGCTGGCTCACATGTTGTGAGAAAGCTCGTCCAGGTCCGCGATCAACTCATCGAGCCGGGCCAGAAAGTGGCGCCGCTGTTGCGCTGTAAGGCGCGCATCCAGACCCAGAACAAAATCCCGTGCGCGCGCACGCCACGCCTCGTTTGCCTGGCGGTAATAGGCCGGTTGCGTGGCATCCGCTTGCAGGAGCCAGGCCTGCATCAGCGCACGCAAACCGTCACGGTCATGGGCCCGCAAGGTGCTGATCAGCCGCCCCTGACGTTCCCGACGCAATTGCAGCCGGGCGTCGGTCGTGTCGGGTAGCCGGGCTGAAAGCTCCCGCAGTTCGTGGCGCTGTTCGGGGCGCAATCCACCGGTCCAGTCGTCCAGAAAATCGGTGGTGCGCTCCGCCCGATCATTCAGGCGTTCCGATGGCGCCCGGGCCAGTTCCTCTTCAAGCTCCTCGTTGGACTCGGCCAGAGCGCCGGCCAGATGATCGATTTGTTCGTCGCTGAGAGCCGCGAGGATCTCAACCGAATGCGGCTGCACCTGGGAGTAAATGCGATCCCGAAAATTACGTCCCGATTGAAAAAGCCAATCCACCTCCGCCGGCTCCAGTCCGTCCTCGGCCAGGGCGCGCAGTTGGCGCAGAGTGGCGGCGTAGCGGGGCAATTCCTGATAGCGGTGCCAGCGGTGCAGGGCGCGCACACGGCCGGCCACCTGGCGCTCCTGAGAATCGTTCAGGTCAAAGTATGAATCCAGCTCGCGCATGGCCAGGTATTCGGCCTGGTTGTACGCAGTTCGATACACCACGCGCCCGCAGGCCGTGAAGACCAGGGTGAGCAACACCAGAAGGCAAACCCGAAAAGAGCAAGACCGCATAACGAACCCAGTGTGCCCAAAAACAACGGTCCTTTCAACCGAAAAATGCCCCTCCCGGCCCGGCATTTTTTTGAGAGGAAAGGTTGGGCAGAGGCCCGGGTTTTCCGGAAGTGTCACACCCGCGGGGCACGATGCAACATGAGTGGCATAGAGCTGCACTTCAGCAACCGGTCGGAAAGCCTGGTCGAAATTCTGGCAGAGCATCTGTCCGAGCCGAACGGTCGGCCGCTCCAGCCGGAACTGATCCTGATTCAGAGCAAGGCCATGGAACGCTATCTCTCGCTCGAACTGGCCGATCGGTTGGGCATTGCGGCCAACCTGGATTTTGTGTTTCCCGAACAACTCTTAAAGCGGCTGCTTGCCAGACCCAACCAGGATCGTTTTCCGTTTGGCCGCGCTTCTCTTGCCTGGATGATCTTCGACCTGTTGCCAGAACTGCGCGACCGGCCCGGATTCGAAGATCTGCAGGCCTACCCCGACCTGGATCAGGAGCGCCGTTGCTATCGTCTCGCGCTGCGCATTGCCGCGCTCTTTGACCGGTACCTGATCTATCGCTTTGACTGGATTGAAAAGTGGACCCGGGGAGAGACCGAATCACAGCCGGGCTGGCAGCCGCTGCTCTGGAGGGCCCTGCTCGAACGCTTCGGGCAGTTTGATTATCCGGGCCGACGACGCTCGCTCGTGGAAACGATTGCGGAGCACATGCAGGCGGGGCAGTTTCCGGAGCGAATGCTTTTTTTTGGAATCAGCCATCTGCCTCCATTATACGTGCAGGTATTGGCCGAACTGTCAGCCTTTATTCCAATCGTGGGCTTTAGCTTTGCGCCCGACGCAACGACACTGCACGATAGCGCGACAGGTAGTGCGCCCACCAGGGACCAACAGGCCACACCGAACGGCGCACCTTTCCCGGGCGAGCCCACCGCGAGCTTCCTGCGATTGTTGCGAAAACACCAGGCACACTTCGTGCCGCATTTCCAGAAGCAAACCGAGCCTCCGTCCTCGGCGCTTAATTGCCTGCAGGCCCGATTGACCGGTGCGCAGGAGGCCGGGCAAGGTCCAATTGCTGATCGAAGCGTAAGCGTGCACAACTGTCACAGCGCGCATCGAGAAGTGCAGGTTCTGTTTGATTGGTTGCATGACGCCTTCGCCGCCGATCCTGGCCTGAAGCCCCACGAAATTGTTGTGCTCTGTCCCCGAATTTCTGACTACGCGCCGTACATCCACGCGGTGTTCGGAAACCCCGAAGAGAAGCTGCTGGAATTACATTATTCGGTTTCGGACAGCACTCCGCCCGCGGCCCAGGAATACGCCAGCGCGCTTCAGACGCTGCTTGGCCTTCGTGAAACGCGCGTTGCGACCGATGAGATTCTCGCCCTGCTGGAGCTGGAACCGGTTCAAAAGCGGATCGGGTTTGAAAACGAGGACCTGAGTTTAATTCGTTCCTGGGTCGAAAAGGCAGGCATCCGTTGGGGTTTTGACGCCCAACATCGCGCCGCTCTTAACCTGCCGCACGAAGACCGACACAGCTGGCGAAGGGGACTCGATCGTTTGCTTTTGGGCGTGGCCCTGCCGACCGACAGCACTTTCGCCGAACTGCCGACTGTTCTGGAGTTGCCGCATGAGGAAGCGCTCTTGCTGGCCCGGCTTTCACACTTTTTGGACGGGCTGCAGAGCCTGCACGCCGCTTTGCAGGCTAAAAGGCCGGTATTGGATTGGGTCGAACTCGTACGCCAGACCGCAAAAGACTTTCTGTACGATGCGCGCGGCGTGGAAGCAGCCCGCCTCGAATATCTGCTCCGCGAAGCCGGGCGAGAAATCGAAGAAACCGGGATCCCGGAAAAACTGGCGTGCGACTCCGAAGTGTTTCTCGACTTTTTCCTGCCGCGGCTCGAAGAACGCAGCAGCGCCTCCGGCTTCCTCGAAGGCGCCATCACGTTTTCGGCCCTGCTGCCGATGCGCACCATTCCGGCGCGCATCGTTTGCCTGATCGGCATGAACGAAGGCGTGTTTCCGGGCAAAGACCGCCGCCCTGGCTTCGACCTGATGCTGGAGTTTCCCAGACCCGGCGATCCCCACCGGCCCTCTGAAGATAGACTATTGTTTCTGGAAACGGTGCTGGCGTGCCGTGAACGCCTCTTTATCAGCTATTGCGGTCAGAGCGCGCGCACCGGCCGCCTCCGACCACCATCCGTTCTGGTTCAGGAGATTTCTGAGATACTCGACGGCGCCGGTCCTTCGAAAACGATTACCGGGCATCGCCTGCAGGCCTTTCATCCCGATTACTTTGAAACGGGCGGCGCACTATTCAGCTACTCCCGGCATAACTTCACGGCGGCCCGCGGGCTGCTCTTGAGCGAGGCGCAGTATCTGCCGGTCTTTGTTCCGTCCGATCTGCGCTGCGAAGGTTCGGACAGCAGGCTTGCGAGTGCGCTTACGGTTTCTGAATTCGCACGTTTCTTTATGAATCCCGCGCGCGCGTGGCTCCACCACAACCCGGGCCTGCGCCTGCCGCGAGTGGATACGGTTCTATCGACTGTGGAGCCTCTGGAGGCCGGAGGTCTGGTGGAATACCAGACTCTGAACCGCACAATCCGGCGCGCACTGAGCGGGCGGACCATGACCGAAGAGGAATTGCTGGAAGACCTGCCCCACGGAAATCCCGGCCTGATCGACGCCCGCCGGATTGAAGCGGCCGCCGCCAGCTTACTAACGAGTGTACGGCGCGAGATGGGCGCGCTCGCGGGCGAGTTGCCGGGCGGGGAACTGAAGTTACACAGGCACGTCTTGCGGGTCGGGCATTGCGATTTGTTTCAAGCCGGAACCCTGTTCTTGCGAGCGGGGCAGCTGAACGGTCGTGACCTGCTTGAGGCCTGGATGGAACGCTTGGTACGGGCGGCCCTGCGGCAGAACGATAGCGATGCCTGGCTTTTTGGCCGCCGTGAAATCTATCGTATCACCGGCCCGCGCGAGGCCGGACGGGCACAGGACATGCTGCTGGATCTGGAAGAACTCCACCAGAGCGGCCACGAACGCCTGCTCAATTTTGCGCCGCGCACCGCCTTCGTGTACGCGCGGGCGCTCAGCGATGGTCAGGACCCGAGCGCGGCGCTTCGCGCGGCGCGCGAACAATGGCACGGACGCTTTGGCGAAGACGGAGGCGAATCCCGGGAGCCCCACTTCCAGCTCGCATTTCGCCATCGTGATTTTTTTGCGGACGAAGCCGCCCTTGATGAGTTCGCGGAATTGGCGCTTCGCATTTTTGATCCACTCCTGCAGCATCTGGAAAAGCGCGCGTGAACCTGACGGCGAAACCTCTCGATGTGAACCGGTGTCCCCTGCCGGGGGTGAGTGTGGTCGAAGCGTCGGCGGGCACGGGAAAGACCTACGCTCTGGTTCGTCTTTTTCTAAGGCACATTCTGGATGGTACGCCAATCGAGGAAATTCTGGTAGTTACGTTTACGACTGCGGCCACAGAAGAGCTACGCGAACGTGTGCGACGTGATCTCAGAATGCTTCTTCGGGAAGTTGAGGGCGGCCCGGAACACTACGAAGAATTCGCGCCGCTTCTGGCCGGACGGGACCCCGCCATCGTGCTGTCGCGTACCAGGACTGCGCTGGCACATTTTGACGACGCCGCCATTTACACAATTCACGCGTTTTGTCAACGCGTACTCACAGACCAGGCCTTTGAATCCGGCGCTCTATTCGATCGCGAACTATCTGTTGATAGCCGGAGCCTTATCGAAGAGATCGCGGCAGACACCTGGCGCAGAACAATGTTTGGCGCACCGGGAGAAGTCATCGGTTTTGCCGGGCGGGCTGGCCTGCATCCGGGTGTCTTTGTGCAACTGCTCGAACATGTTCTTTCGCATCCGGACGCGACCCTGCCTTTTTCGGGCCGGCGCATCGAACACAGCAAAGACCTCTACCTGAGCGCCAGCCAGGCAGTTCCGGAGGAGTTCAAACACTGGGGCGAGGCCCTGGCGTGGCTTGAAACTGCCAATATGCCGACGACGGCCGAACTGGAAGGCGAAATCGCGGCGTTGCTGGCCGGGGGCCGGAGCCGGGACATCGCCGGGCGTGCCAAGCGCCTTGCAGAAAGTTTGTCCCGTGCCGAAGGGCCGGCAGTTGAGGCCGATCGGTCCCCTGCTTTGCTCGAGTCCACCGACGAGTCCTACCTGGAACAGGCCCTGCTTGCGCGTGGTTCCGAAGTTTCCGTTTTCTGGCGTGGCTGGCTGCAATACGTCCAGGCCCGTCGCGCAGTGCGGGAACGCCTCGTGGGACATCTGCTTGCCATCCTCTCGGATCTGTCGGTGCAGGGGCCCGCCGAAGTGCGCAAGCGACGAGAAGAACGGGGCCAGCTCAGCTACGATGATCTGCTTTTTGATGTGCGGCGGGCCGTGGAAACGCGGAGGTCTGCCTGTGAAGCCATCCGGCGGCAGTACCGGGCGGCGCTGATCGATGAATTTCAGGACACGGATCCACAACAGTGGGCCATCTTCCGCGAGACTTTCGGCCGCAGCCCGGCGCATAGTCTTTTTCTGATAGGAGATCCAAAGCAGTCGATCTATCGCTTTCGGGGCGCGGACGTCTATGCCTATCTCGATGCCCGCGGCCAGGCCCAGCATGTCTACAGCCTGGATCAAAACTTCCGTTCGGTGCCGGGACTGGTCGAAGCAATCAACACCATCTTTACGTCGGGCCCGGCGCCCTTCCTGACCGATGCGATCCCCTTTCGGCCGGCGGTCGCCGCTATCAACGAGACCGACGATGCCGGGGCCCCGCTGCGAATCTGGCTGCTCGAACATCAGCCGGGTGCAAAAGCGTGGCCGGCGGCTGAGCTACGTACAGCGGCGGCCCGCGAAACGGCAACGGAGATTGTCCGACTTTGCCGCGAAGAAAACGCCGCTCCCGGCGAGATCGCCATTTTGGTTCGAACGAACCGCGAAGCAGAGCTGGTGCGGGCCTGCCTGGTGGAGCGCTCTATCCCGGCAATGCTGCGCAGTGATCGCACGGTCTTTGAAGCGCCGGAGGCCCGGGACCTGGAGGTGCTCCTCTCGGCGATTGAGCGCGGAACCGACCTGAATCTGCTGCGCCGGGCCCTGGCAACCGAACTCATGGGCTATAACGCGGCCGAAATCATGGAGCTCTTTCAAAACGAAGGACGCCTGGAAGCGCGGCGCCTGCAATTTCAGGAATCGGCGCGACTCTGGCACAGTCGGGGCTTCATGAGCATGTTTGAGCACTTCCTGAATCAAGAACGACTGCGCGAGCGACTTGTAGCCCGGACCGGTGGCGAACGCACGCTGACCAATGTGTTGCACATGGCCGAGCTGATTCACGCTGCGGGTCGGCACACTCCGGAAGCCGCTCTGCGATGGTTAAACCGGCAGATCGGACTGCGGCGGGCCGGACAGGAGAACGAACAGATTCGTCTGGAAAGCGACGAAGCGGCGGTACAAATTCTGACCAAGCACCTCAGTAAGGGCCTCGAGTTTCCGTTCGTCTTTGTGCCCTTTCCATGGTCCGGCATGCCCGAACGCCCGGAAGACAGTCTGATTGTGCACCGGCCAGCAGATCGCGGAGTGGCTCTGGAAATCATTGATCCTGTGAGTAGACGCGCCCTGCGCAATGGCCTCCTGCAACTTCCTGGCGCGGATCGGGAGGAACTGGCAAGAGCCGAAGGTTTTGCGGAAGACGTGCGTTTGATGTATGTGGCCCTGACCAGGGCCAGCCGGCGACTCTACGTCATCTTCGGGCAAACGAAACTCCTGCACGGCTCTGCCGCCGCGTTCGTGTTTTTTCGAACGGGAATTGAAAGTCCGGCCCAGGTTCAAAGACGCGTAAAATCCTTGAGCGACTCCCAGATG
>JACKOY010000024.1 GCA_024233935.1 Spirochaetales bacterium
CCCGTCCCGATTGAACAGGAACTGATCATTCATCTGGGTTCCCACACCCACCAGTCCCGAGTGATACACATCATTCAACAGATAGCTCGACTGGCTGGTGTTGATCGAGAACGAACCGTCCCGGTTGTATGAAAGTCCGCCGCCAATCGTATAACTGGAAACGTGGTTTCTGAACTCAGCTTCGCGCGTGAAATCGGCCGAAACGTCGAATCCGGAATAGCGCCCGTCGGCGCCCAGATTTATGCCGACAGAAGCTCCGGCCTGCCCGGCTCCAAAATCGATCGTTCGGCGCACGTTGAAATTGGCTCCGGCGAAATTCCCCTGGCCGTCGAAGTTCACGCCCAGCCCGGGCCTGTAGCCGCGGCCCGCCTCGTAACCAATATTGATTCCGGTTCCGGTAACTCCCTGACCTTCCTGAATGTTGATCGAGCCGCCGACTCCGACCCCGCCTGCGGTTCCGGGTACGTTCGCGCCAATGCTCAGGCCCCAGCCGTTTTCAAAGTCGTAAGTTCCGTTCACGGATACGCCCACGGCACCGGTCACAGCACTTACGGCCCCACTCAAGTATCCCGCCAGTGCTCCCTTAGTCCCGCCATGAAGCGAGCCCATGTAGGCCTGTTTAGCGATATTGTAGCCCATCCAGATCGCAGTACCCGCACCGGGAACAATGTTGCCCACCGTGTTCAGAACGGCGCCCGCCACGGTTTCGGCAACGTTTACAAGCAAGCCGGTGGTTTTGTTGTGCTCCGAAGTACGCCACGCGTATGTCAGACCGAAAGACGTGAAATCTTCCGGTTTTACGCGCCCGGCCTGGTGTTTGGCCTTATTTGCCGCCGCTTGCGCGACGTGCTCGCGAACAGCGTCTCCCAGCCCCGGAATGTGAAACTGGTTCTCTATGTCGGCGTAGGCCTGACTCCACAACGCATCTTCCAGAGAGCCTCCGGTGAAGAGTGTCTTCAGATACTCGAGTGGCAGGCCGCTCGCTTTCGCCGTGACCGTCGCAAGCCCTTCCCGAAAACCGTATTCCGCATTGCTCATTTCGGAAGACGGCTGACTGACGGCCTGCACGAGTGTGCTGAGCGGCTTCATCAGCTCCTTCAGGTACCCACCTGCAGTCATTTTCCGATAGCTATCCAATCGCTGCTCACGGACGCGGGCTCCCTCTGCGAACGCAACCTCAAGCGTCTCGTAATCATCGGCCTCCTCCATGGCTCGCAGGCTGTCCCGGAGGTTGTTTGCTCCTCTCGCCACAACGTGAGCCTGGCCCTGAACGTAGCGTCCGTATTCCTTCCCCGCGGCCGCGATTACCGTCACTCCGGTCATCACGCCCATAACTTTGCCGGCCGGTCCCACCGCATCGAAAGCCGTGCCAACCTTCTCGCTCTGCGTTTCAAAGAACTGGCCTACTTTCGCCAGCCCCTGCGCAACAGCGCGGTGAGCCTTCTCGGGCAGAAAAGGCGAAAGCGTCCCGAGGGGATTGAACGGGTTTACGTTCACGCCCACCATCTCAAAACTTGAAACAGTTTGCCCGAAATGCGTGTGCCGCATGATGTTCACGGGATTGAAGCCACCAAGCCCTCGCATGGCTTTGTGTTTTTGTGTCCGGGCCTGGGATTTGTCGAGCTGCTCGCCAAGAAATCCGCCGAGACCAGGGATACCGATCGCCTGCTCAATATCGCCGAGCATCTTCTGTCGAAAGGCGGACTCCAGGGCCTTGTTCGGTTTCATGCCGGACATCACCCCGGTCAGAAATCCGCCCGGGATGCCGGTTGCCCGCTCAAAGGCTTCCTCGATCGCCGATTTGATTTTGCCTTCGAAGAACGAACCGACTGTGCCGCCCTGGGCCAGCGACTCCACCAGGTCTTTCAGCATCTGGTTGAACTCGACCTGCCGCTGAATGTCCGCCTGGGACTGATCGTAACGATCGTTTGCAAAATCGTTCGCGTCCGTAAGGCGCGCCACCAGATGATTGTACTGCTCGTTTACAGTTTCGTTCAAACGTTCCTGATCGCGGTAGTACTGCTCGTTGGCCGCCTCAATGTCGAACTCGTGGCTGAACAGGTTGCCGGCCTGCCCGAGTTTTACGGCCCCGGTCCCGTGAAAGCTGAATTCCTGGATCTCCTGATCGACTATGTAGTCGTCGAAGTTGGTTCCGTCCCCGCCGGCCTTCAGGTGCGCCGTCCCGGTGGCCACGTTTCGCAGGGCGCGAATGCTTCCGTTTTCGAGCACCTCCACCGAACTGAACCGCATACGTTCCCGGGCGGCCTGCATGTTCTCACGCAGGTTCGTCTTGAACTCTTCCAGGTCTTCCGGCGGACGTTCCAGGTGCGCCAGCTGGTACGATAGCGCCTGCTCGAAATCCGCGTCGGTCACGTCGGGCGACGAATTCCGCAATACGTCCGCAAAGGCCTCCGAAGCACCGCGCTGATCTTCAATGGCCCGCGTGTTTAAGTCTTTCTGCACCGCCAGGTTCAGTGCTCCCCGCAGCGAAACCTGAAACCGATCGATCAGCGATCCATCCTGCCCGCCGGGAGTTTCGCGCTGTGAACGCTCCAGAAAGCCCTCCGCAATGTTCGGCGCCCGATAGTCCGGCGACTACCGATCGGTCAAAAGACGAGCGCGGTCGCGATGGTTATGCAGAACTGCCACAACGAGGATAGTCCGCGCGTCGACTCTATAATAGATGCTGTACGGGAATTTCCGCGTCAGCGCGCGACGATACGATTTGTGAATGACGGGCGATGCCTCCGGGAAAGCCACAAGGTGGCGGAGCGCGCGACCCAGTTCTGTACTGAAGCGTAGACCCAATTTTGGTCGCTGCAGGTCGTAGTATCGAATCGCGTCAAGAACGTCCCTTCGGGCAAGGTCTGAAAAAAGCAGAGTGGTCAACGTTCGAGCAGGTCGCTGATATCTCGTTTGACTTCAGCCCACGAATGCGTGAGTGGATTCTCCCCGAAAGACTGCTCGCGTTGATCAAGAATTCGCCTGTGCTTCTCTGGCAACGGCAATTCATCGGCGCCCGTAGCGATTGAATCCCACAGAACTTCGGCCGCCTCCAGCCGCGACTGTACATCCATATCCTTAATCTCAGACAGGGTCTTTGAGTCAAGATTGCTCATTTTACACAGGTAACGATTGATCGCAGGCATTTTCAACGCAAAAATGCAGGCCCGATCAGAGGAATGCGGCGGGCTGAGACTAGCTGCCAGGTCGATCCAATAGTCGGCTGCAGTTGCGACCTCCTGTAAAAGCACTTGCTCAGCAGCTGCTCGTTCCGTTTGCGCCTCACGGGTAATCATTATTCTCTACAGCAGGCCAACCAGGTCTTGGGCTGGTCTGGTAGATGTCGCCTGCCTTGCGGCCGCTCTGCTCAATAATTTCGCAGACCCCAAACATTATTCAGGTCGTAAAAATCAGGAGAAAACTCGTGGGGCATATTTGCGCTCAGGGACCAGATCGCGCGCTTGTACAGGAATTCGAGGGCAGGCTTGCTTTCTCCCGAGAGCAGTTCGCGCAACCCTGGCAACGCCTCCTTATCTCGTGAAAAAACAATGCCGAATAACGCGCTGCCGACGACATCTGGGTCCCGATCCCCAGCCAGCAACCTGTAGACGCGCAAACTCTCCGCGTCCCTCGCTCCGAGAACTTGCAAAACATAGAGTGCCCGCAGCTTCGCCTTCTTCTTCGTGAAACTACCTCGAATAACAGCACTGCTCACCGGCTCGGACGCCCCGCGAGTGGCGAGCTCCTCGGCGGCGAGGTCCGCCACTCGCTTATGCGGGCAATTGAGCAATTCGATCGTCGAGACAACGTTCAGCTTTTGATGCAATGCACTGGCCTCTTCGCGGCTAAGCCGCTGCCAGTCGTGTTCTGCATTCGGTGCCATTGCCGGTAGCCTAATGCTTAGTCCGCGCGGACCGCGCCCGACGTCGGGTCGAAGAGAGGACAGGCGCTGCCCCGACTCGTCAACCAGTTCCTGGTTAAAACGAACTGCGACGGTGCTCTTGTCGGCCGCCAGTGGCGAGCTTGATTGAATGCAGTGGTGTATAGGTATTCCCTGCACCGACCGCGTACTGTCTATCGGGCGCCCGGGCTGCTGTTCTCTGCGGGTAGCCCAGTTCCTCCGGCTCCCGTTCCTGAGCCACCTACAGTGGAGCCGCTGCTGACTGGCGCCCGTTGGTTTTCCCCGCCTGCTTGCCTGCCGTCCCGCTTGTAGGACGGTCGCTACCAATCGTATGACTTGCAACGTGGTTTCATGACTCGCTTCGCGCGTAAGATCGTGAATGCACTTCTGCACCCGATTTCCGCCCCGCAATTTCTGATTTTTTTCGAAATCCTCCGAACAAAGCCACCGGTTGCCCGTCACACACTGGTTTGCCTGAAACCGGGGAGGTTTCTTATGAAGGCAATACGGTTGGTTCGTTTGGCCGCTTCTCGCTTTTCGTCGCTTTTGCCGATCTGTTTGCGTGGGCCCTGCTGGATCGGTCTTTGTATTTCGACCTCGTTTTTTTTGCAGTGCGCGAACCAGGATGAGGGCGATGATATCGACCCGACTCTTTTTCTGTTGGTTGCGCTGCAATACTCGGCGGCCGGGCCATCGACGACTCTGATGGTCAATGAAGCGCTGGATAGCTGGCGCATCGGCTTGCCGCACGTACAGTTTGCTGCGACTCGCTCCATGCAACCGGGTTATGCCTATTCCCCGGCGAACTGGATGGTGGTTTCGGACGATAGCTGCACGGCGACCGGAATGCCATCCGGGATGGCGGGCGCGAATTGCCCCTTTCCGGGAACGAACGTGATCGGATTTTGTAGCTTTCGCATTTATTCCGGTTCCGGGCAAATTGCGGATACGACCCTGGTGATCCGGGCGTCGTATCAGAACTCGAACCTGGCTTCGTATGCGCGCAAGCGCGCGGTCTGGATCCACGAGATCGGCCACTGCATCGGTCTGGCACACACGGACGACCTGGCGCACGTCATGTATCCCTATGTCACGGACACTCCCGCGCCACATTCTGTGGAGCTGGCCGCAGCGGCCGAGGCTTACGTGCCGCAACCAGCCGCCCCTTCGGCGACCACCCGCGACGCGTTCTATTTTTATTACACAAATTCCAGCGACGCCACGGTGACGATTCGACAGTTCAGTCTGCCGCGGTTCTACATGCCGGCGCCGCCCAACGCGTTTCTGGACGATTCACCGGAGCCCTTGCACCCGCTCACCGATGATGTCGAAGTCCGCACCATCTTCTTTATGGCCGACGGCACCGAACGTCTGCTCGTGGAGCGGCATTCCGCAGACAGATAGTGCGTTTAAGCGCGCAACACGGTCGCGACGAAGTAAGCCGTCGCTCCCGACGGGGGCGACTACCGTTTCGCCGGTCCGTTCGTTGGAGGAAAGAACGGTATCTCCAGATGCAATCTGTTCAATCGGTCGGTAGCCATCGAGACGCGAGGGGGCGACCGCCCGCCCCCTGGCAACCCGGGCGCCCTCGCTACGCTTCGCACTCCTGCTCCGCGACGCTCGGGGGCTTTTTTCGCGACATCCTGTCGCGGTGAATGGTGCGTCCGAAGGCACGCGGGTCTGTTCGCGTTTTTGGTGGTCGCAGCGAAGAACGAAAAATGCGCCGCCCGGGTTCGCATCGAAGACAAGAAAGTGCTCGAGCTATTCAAAGAAATTCAGCAGCTACCCGCCAAAGCTCGCGACTACGTGCTGCAGGTGATCGACGACCTGCTCACCACCGCCGCTTTCGTGAAATGGCCACGGGCTGAGCGGGTCGCAACTAACCGCGCCTTCCCATGGTCAACGGTAAACGTTTCGGGCCTTCTGGAAAAACCTAAACGAATTGCGTTCCGTGCGCGGCGCATATCAGTCAAGCGCCCATTCAATCGAGGCGCGCTCGCCTGTTTTCAAAAACTCGCTCATCGCCACACGCGCCAATTTCTTGTCGATAAAGAAAGAGGCCGGTAACTCCGACAGACTTCCTCCAAAATCATAGGAAATCAACTCGTCTGGGTCTCCATCGCCACGGCTCGTAAAATAGGGAGGCTCTAGGTCTTTAAAGGCAAAATTGAGCATACTTCGCCCTGAAAGACCCAGCACGATCGACATACTATTGCCCGAGGGGTGGTGGACGACCACTGCCGTGGGCTTTTTGAACGTCGCGTCCAATCTATCCAGTTCGGCCTCCACGTCGGACGGCCCCCGGACCCGCGCGCTGGTCTCTTTCCATTCGATCAAATACATGCTAGTCTGGCAATCCGACAAAGACTCTCTCATAGCCATCCGGACCGATGACTCGCAGCCGAGCACCGGGTGGCAGCATCCTTGGCAGCATCGCGTCGCAGCCGCGCACCCCCGCACAGGGCACTCGGTTTATGTAGAGCGTACCTTCTTGGAGGCCCCGTTGCCGCATCAGTGCTGCGGTGTGCCCTTCAACGTGAGCACGAAGGTTGTTATTCATGCCCGGTGTGCCCAAAGGCTGTCGCGCTGCCGGGCCTGAATAGCCGCTGACTAGGGGTTCGTCAACAAAACCCGATGCTCTGAAAACGCCTGTTGTCTTTCCGCCCTCGTAGGGTGGCAGCACGGGAGCCCGCCTCGCATTCTCCGCGACGACCCGCGCAGCAGCCGTCCGTCTCAGGAGCGCTCTGGCGCCGAAGGCGAGGATCAGCGCCACATCTACGTACCGGCGGTCAACACCTTGACTCTCGGCAACATCACCCGCAACCTGTACGGCCACGGCCCCGCCCACGAATCGCGCCACAGCCAGTGGACCCACGATCGCGCTCGCTCCTCCGAGGGAGAGAAGCGCCGCCGTTTCGAAACCCAGCCGGTCGACGGCAGCCTCATCGAGAATTATGCGCCGCCCATCAACAGAGTAGAGGTACGTGTTTCCGCCATCACGGCCAATGAACCCGAACACGCGTCCGTTTTCGTCCATTAGAGCCTTGCTGAACGGGTGTCGCGCCTGTATCTCCGCAACACGTTCTTCGTAAAGCCGCTCCGTTTCGGCTTCAACCTCCGCAATCAGCGCATCATCACGACCCGGAATCAGCAGGACTTCCCCCGCTCGAATTAGATCCGGGTTGTCTGCCAGCCAGGGGTTTGCCTGGAGCAGGTCCGCCCGCGACACCTGAAAGCGAGCGGCAAGCGCATTGAGCGTGTCGCCGGACTCAACCCTATAATTATGCACCAGCACATCCGCTTTCGTTACGAAATACGTGTGCGCCCCATCCAGGTGGATGTTATAAACCTGCGTTGTACGCCGTACGTGTCGCACCGAACGAATCAGCGCCGTTCCAGCTTCGCGTACACGCAAGTCGGCAAGTCCGCCGAACCGTGCTTTGCTTGAGACACCGTGTGAAAGTGCGGCCCGGTTTTCGGAGCCGTTACGCGCGCTCTCTGCCGTGTGCGAACGATCGAAAGCGTGCAGATCTTTTGCTTCGACCCAGCCCCGGCCTTCAATCAGGAACGGGTGATTCCACGTGCTTTCTACGACCGTGCCGTCGTCGTAGCTCACTTCGTAGAGTTCGTGAACCGTGTGTACGAAGACTTCCGTGATCGTCCGGTATTCCAGCCGACCCGTCTCTTCATTGAATGCGAGGACTTCGTCGCCGTTCCGTAATTCTTCAATTGGTCGGTAGCCATCGCGCACCCGCACCAGCGTCCCCGCAACAAAACATGTGCGCTGTTATGCCAGGGGCCACCGCGGGCCCCTGGCTACCCCGCGCCCTCGCTGCGCTCCGCACTCCTGCTCCGCGGAGCTCGGGGACGTTTTTCCGCGCATCCATGCGCGGTGGATGCGGGTTCCAGAAGCGGGCAGCGTCTGTTCGCGTTTTTGGTTTATGGCACGGGAAGGCGCCGCGTGGTGTAGGTCATCCACGGCCCTCTCACCACCCGCCGCTTCCGTGAAATGGCCACACGCTGAGTGGGTTCGCAGCTGAGCGAGCGCCTCTAATTATGCGAGCGATGGACGAGCGCGCAACCCCGTTCCCCAATCTTTGAATCACGGGTACGGGATTAGCAATCTACAACTCCTGCCGCGTTGGCCGAAGAATCCGATCGAGTTCCCCTCGTGGCATTCTCGCGCAGCTCTTCTGAAATCGCCCCGACAGAAAACACCATGCTTGCTGGCCCCGGCGCCGTTGGCTAGAGTGTGGGTTGGCCGCTGTCGTCCGGAAGTGCAATGATGCTTACGCTTTCGTAAGCAAGTCGCAGAACCTCCTCCGGCGTATGCTCCGTCTTGAAGATGAGATTCCATACCTTTAGTGAGCGGGTTTCGCGCTCCAGCGTGCGAACTATGTCGATGGCTTCCTCGTCATCCACTTTTGGGTCGCGCGCGGTTTCGATCAATCGGAGTAATTCCGTTTTGTCAAGCTCATGCCTTCGTGCCCTTACCCTTTATTGGTTGTAGCGACGGAGCAAGGACCTCCCGCCGGACAACGATTTTACACAGTCACGCGATATGCACTTCAGCAGCCGGGGTCACGAAGAGGCGGCGCGGTTGATCGCCGGATTTCTCGAAGAACAGCTGCTTGAGCGCGCAGGCGCGCCCGCGAATCCCTAACCGGGTTGTTCGGCCGCGCAACGGGCGTCGCAGGAATTTTCGCAGTGGTTCAGCTGAATCTGGCAGCGGTTCTGGCACGCGGCGGCGGTGGGGCTGGTGCCCATGTTCTCGCATTCCTGCTGACAGGCTCGATAATCGGGACAGCTTTCCCGGCGGCATTCTTCCACGCAGGCGGCCCCGGGTGTGGACACCGGACGAACCCGACGACGACTGTCGCCGCTGCAGGCAAGAGCGCCCAGAAGAACTAAAGTGACACAGATCGTAACAAGGCGATGAGCAAGCATAAGGCCTCCGTGGCTGTGCAAGAAATAGCATGCCATCTTCAGACATACACCACTTTTTTTGAGCTGCCGTGCGGTCCGAGACAGTCTTTCCGATTCGACGCTCGCGCTCTCTTTTTGTTTTGAGTATTTCCACGAGCAAAGCCGGGACGCACGTGGCGGGCCGCCAACCTGCTGCGCCACGTTTCCTTGCAACAAGAAGAAAACTCGTAAATCGGACGGCGCCACAGGACACAGCACGATAGCGCGACTTATTTGGGGCCGCCGGGCCATCAGATTCCCGCGCTGTCTTTCAGAAAGGACCGCAGGTGTTCCAGAAACTGCTCCTGATGCGTGTGATGCAGCCAGTGCCCGGCCCCGGAAATCTCACGGAACTCTACGGCCGGGAAGCGGTTGCGAAAGGCGGCGTGATCGTCCGCAGTCACATAGTCACTCTCGGAGCCACTGATCACAAGCACGGGGCCCGAAAAATGACCGTGCGCCGTCGGTTCTTCCAATCCGCCCTGCCCGGCCGCCTTCTTGAGGGCCGCCAGGTTGATGCGCCATTCATAACCGCCGCCCTCTTTGTGAACCAGATTGGTCTGTAAAAATTGACGCACGGAGCGATCCGCAACGTGCTTCGCCATCGCCTGGTCGATCTCACTGCGACTGCTGTAACCGGCCGGGTCCACCGAAAGCGCCGCGAACTCGGAGTCGTGCTGGGGCGGATAGCGTCGCGGTGCAATGTCCACGACAATCAAAGCCCGGAGTAGATCGGGATAACTCACCGCAAAATCCATGGCCGCCATGCCGCCCATGGAATGTCCGAGCAGCACCGGCTTTTCCTCCGCCAGATGATCGGAAAACCAGAGCTTGAGATCGCCCCGCAGATCTTCGCGGGTATGGGTTTCGCCGTGCGGAGACTCGCCATGGTTGCGCAGGTCCAGGGCGTAGACATGCGCGCTCTTTTGCAGCTCACGCCCCACACTGAACCAGTTGCGGGACGAACCAAACAAACCATGCAAAATCACAAGCGGCACGCCGGAACCACCCAGATCTTCGTGGTGCAGTTTCAGCGCAGCCATGCCGGAGCAGTGCTGGTCGTAAACCTGGGCGGCAACCAGAATTGTGCTTTTTGTGGAAGCGCTTTGCTTCAAGCCGCGATTATCGCACGCATCAAATGCGCTGCAATCTTCCGGCTGGCACCGGGGTACTGCGCCGTTAGAAACTTTCGGTGGTCGCCGTTATCGCACGGTGCTTCCAAACAGGCGGCCCCGCCGGGCTCAGGCCGCCTGGCTATCTGTGGCCCGACCGAGGTCCCGCACAAAACGATCCAGGGCCGTGCCCGTTCCCCGGGTGAAATTCGTTACATACTGGGTTAGACCGTGGTCGCCCCGCAGAATTTCATTGGCCCGCACCCGAAACGCCAGAGAGCCCGGAGCGCCCACCGTGTAGGAAAGGTTCAGGCTGGTTTCCCGGCAGAACTCCTCATAATGGCGCAGCCAATACCGCATCACCGCATTCATGATCTTCTCCTGATTTCGTTATCGAAACCAGTGAGAAAAAGTTTACGGCCCTCGCGAAATTTTGACCCGCACCTGACAAAAACTTTGTACTTCAGGCGGCGGGCAGTTCTGCCCCCGGTGCACCCGTAGCCGGCCGTCGAGCCCGGGCCCGCACAGCCTCGAAGTATTCGTCATAGCGCGGGTGGTTCGTGCCACAGATGCGATCCCAGAAATTCAGGTACAGGCTGTAGTTGCAGTTCACGTGGGAGTGGTGCATGTTGTGGTGCGTGGACGTGTTGATCCAGCGCGTGAAACGACCACGGGTCCAGCCGCTCGGAAAAAACTCATAACCGCTGTGCCAGGCGATGTTCATGATCATCGCATAAAAAGCCTGAGAAACCACCACCACCGGATGCACCGGCACCACGAAAATAAACACGCTCACGTACAGCGCTTCCAGAAAACCCTCAATCGGATGGAAGCTATAGGCCGCAAACGGACTCGGACTTGTCGAGCGGTGGTGCACCAGGTGAATCCACTTGAAAAGACGCGGATGATGAATCAAACGGTGCATCCAGTAGAAGAAGGTCTCGTGCCAGACAATCAGAAGCACAAACGCAAATAACTCGTAGCCCGGTCCGTACTTTCCAAACTCCAGGTACGCCCGGGAATAGCCCATCTTGGCAAGCGCTGTCACAAGCGTCGCCTGCACCACAAAGATTACGAGCGTATAAAACGAATAGCGGATCTCATACCAGATGCGCTTCGGCTCCACTGCTCGTTCCTGAATGCGATACGGACTGAAGAAGGTTTTCTTCCAGACCCAGAGCACAAAGAAGACCAGCGCGGCAATCGGGTAGTAGCGAACCGTGTTCATGATCATCTGGTAGACAAACACACGTGCCATGCACTCGGCGGAGAACTGACAGAAAGGTGGTAGTAGAGCTTCCATGACGCTAACCTCGTTGCCGACCCGGCCGGCACAGTGTCAAGACTATACGATGGCGCGTGCCCTGCAATCGACCGGCTTGATAAACCAGGCCCGAAAAAACGGTCCGGCTTGATAAATCCGGACGCGCTGGCTTTATTTGCTGCGCGCGCCCGCCCTTTGGGCGCGCCGAAAAGCCGAGGGACTCTGACCAGAGAAGCGCGCAAAGGCAGCATTGAATGTGGACTTGGAATTGAATCCGACCGCGTAGGCCACCGAAAGCACGGTCCGATCGGGCTCTTCGCTTAAGATGCGCCGGGCTTCCTCGATGCGCAGACGGTTCACGTACCCGGAGAAGTTGCTTTCCAGGTGTTTGTTGAAGTACTCCGAAAGCTGGTGCGGAGTCACGCCGGCATGGGCCGCCAGAGTCGCCAGGCTCAGATCCTCCTCGCGATAGAGGTGTTCCTCGCGCATGGCCTGCTCCAGCCGCAGAGCCAGGTCGGCGATGTCCACGTTCCCGAGTTGCGACTGCCGGTACTTTTCTTTGCGCGCAAAGGCTTCGAACTCCACGAAGAACTGCGGAAACCGACGCCGAACAAGATACAAAGCCGGAACGATGGCGGAAATGAGATACACCGAAACGGTGAGCAGTTCCACGGAACTCGAAAGAAAGCCAACGACCGCAATCGCACAGATCAGCATGCCGCTCCCGCCGATAAACAGCACCACCCGAACGGTGGGTTCCGTACGCAGGTTCTCCCAGCGAAAGACAAACAGCACACTGCGAACCGCCAGGCCCATGTAAAAAGCGAAATGGGCCACGCCAATGAGAAACAGCATCCCAAAAAGTTGCAGACGCGGAGAGTCGTAAAAGGCCTCAATCAGCTGCAACTTTTGCGAAGCGCTCTGGAGATACCGCGGCAGCATGATCAGGATCGAGAGCGCGGCCGGCAGCAGGCTCACAGCGAAACGCCGGCCCGAGGGTACAGCCGAACCCAACACCAACAGGAAATACCGAAAGATGAATGGCCCCAGGGCAAAGGTAATCGGTAGATTGGTCTGAAACAGGTGCGGCAGACTGCGAATGCGCCCGCTGGTCAGAAGGCCGGCGTGCAAGAGCACAAGCGATAGCCCCGCGAAAATACCAAAGAGGAGCCAGGTGCGCTCGGTCTTTCGTTTTACGGCCAGCTCGCCCGCGGCGTAGATCAGCGCCAGCGCCGACGAAAAAAGTGGAATCCAGTCCAACGCCATCAACCATGCAAGGGGATCGAAAGGTCGGTCGGCCTGCAAGAGCTTTCGCCCGGAGTTTCGGTCGCGCTATCGTTCTGTCCGGCTTTGCTTTCACCACCTGGATGTTGCCGGCTCCGGTCCGTGCCGAAGCGAGCGCCCGGTCAGCCCACAGCCGCGTCGAATGGATTGCTGGCCGCGACGCCATCGTGCCCGGCGAGACCATCGACCTGGCCATTGTGCTCACTCCCGATCCGGGCTGGCACAGTTACTGGATCAACCCCGGCGATTCCGGCCAGCCCCTGTCGGTGGAGTGGGACCTGCCGGGCGGCTCCCTGGTCGGAGATCTGCAGTTCCCGATTCCCGAAGAACACCCCGAAGGACCGCTGATGGCCTACGTCCATACCGGCCCGACCTATTTTCTCACGCAGGTAGAGTGGCCGGCATCGCTCTTCGGCGAAGAAGCGCGCCTCAGAGCACACGTCGAATGGCTGGAGTGTGATGAGATCTGCCTGCCGGCCGAGGCCCGCATCGAGCTGCGCCTGCCGGTTCGGGAAGAAAGCATGGAGAATCATGCGGCCCGGTTCAGAGAGGCGCGCCGCCGCCTGCCCCGGGCGCAACCGACCGGTGTGAGCACCTATCTTATAGAAGAGAATCGCCTGCAATTGCAGGTACCGTTGCCGGCCGGCCTGCCGGTGAACACAAACGAAGTCTATTTTTTTGCCGCCCACCAGGGCATCGTCGCCCATGCCGAACCCCAAACGGTGACGCGCACCGGGGACCGGCTTCTGCTCGACCTGCCCCGCGATCCCGTGGGCAACGCTGCTCTACAAAATCTGAGCGGCGTGCTTCGTCTGGCGAGGGCCGGGGCGAACACGCCGGCCGAAGCGTGGTGGATCGAAGGGCGCCCGACAACCGATGCACTCACGGTACGACTGTTCACCATGCTGGGCCTGGCCTTTCTGGGCGGCCTTTTGCTCAATCTCATGCCGTGTGTTTTGCCGGTGTTGTCGCTTAAGATGCTGGCCTTCGCCCGGGAAACAAACCTAGACCAAACCCGCACGCGCGAAAGTCTCTTGTTCGCGGTCGGCGTGATCGGTGCTTTCTGGATCGTAGCGACCGTGCTGTTTGCTTTGCGCGCCACCGGCGAAGCGATCGGCTGGGGCTTTCAACTGCAGAGTCCGGTCTTTGTGTTTCTTCTGGCTTTGATGCTTTTCGCGTTTGCATTGAACCTGCTCGGAGTTTTTGAAATCCCGCAACCCGGCGGCCTGCGGGTCGGGTTCTCAAATCAACCGAGCGCCCTGGGTTCGATGGGCCTCGGAATGCTCACCGTGGTGCTGGCAACGCCCTGCACGGCGCCTTTCATGGGCACGGCTCTTGGCTTCGGGCTTACAGAGTCGCCGGTGATTGGCTTTGCAATTTTTACCGGCCTCGGTCTGGGACTCGCGGCGCCCTTTCTGGTTCTGCCGCACATAAAGGCTTTGCACCGGCTCCTGCCGCGTCCGGGACCGTGGATGCAACTTTTGCAACAGGTGCTGGGTTTTGTTCTTCTGGCTACCGTGCTCTGGCTGTTCTGGATTTTAGGCCGGCTTGCGGGAGTGCAGACGCTTTTCTATTTTGGGACGGCTTCTCTGGCGATCGCGGTCGCTGTCTGGTCCTACGGTCGCACCCAGAAGCCCGGCGTCTCGAGCGGCGCACGACTCATCGGTCGAGGCGTGGCGCTCTTGTTTTTGGGGACGGGCATCGCCCTGGCTTTTATTCCGGACTCGTCGGCCGCTGTCGGGCACGCACCAAACGTTTCGTCCGAAGAAAGCTGGTCGCCAGAACGTGTGTCGGAACTGCGCGCTTCCGGGGTTCCGGTGTTCGTTGATTTTACGGCCGACTGGTGTTTGAGCTGCCAGGTAAACGAGGCGGTGGCTTTGAATCAACCGGCCGTACGCGAACGCTTCGCCCAACTCCATATCACTTTTCTGAAAGCGGACTGGACGCAACGCGACGCGCGCATCACCCGGGCCCTGACCGAACTGGGACGCAGCGGAGTGCCGGTCTACGCCCTCTATGTGCCGGGCCGCGCTCCCATTCTTCTTCCGGAAGTACTCACCGAAACGATTGTGCTTGCAGAGCTGGATGCGGCCTTTGCCGAACGATAGCGCCGCTTTTTTGTCCCGGAAGCGGCTTACGCCCGGCCGCTTTTCAGAAGCGACGATCCAGGGCGAATGCGGACCGCCGGAACTCAATCTGCAGACAATGCACTTTCCACGGCGGTGATAAACTCTTCGGCCTCGTGCAATCGCTCCAGAAGCCCGCAAACGATTTCTTCGTCCAGCGTGTCGTAGTTGTGCGCCACGAAATTACGGAAGCCTGCAATGCGCGAAAAATCGGAAGCAAACGCCGGTTCCAGAATCCCGGCCTCTCCGAGGCGAACAATGGCTTCGCGATAGGTCTGGGGCGGGCGCAGGCCCCGCTCTCCAATCAGCATTTCGGCCAGCGAAACAACGCCATCGGCGAGTACGTACAGATAGTGCAGCAGAGCACCCCGATAGAGGGCGTCCGAACGAATTCTGTCGCGACAGTCGGAAGAGAGGCCGCGGAGCAACTCCAGCGTTTCCCGAAGCCGCCCGATTTTCTGCAGCATCTTTTCGGACATCACAGGCCCATCAGCAGTTTACGCTTTTCTTTAAAGTCAATCGCCCGGTGCCAGACACCGACTACAAAGTAGACGCGCTCGCTTCGGTCGCGCTCAAAAATCACGCGTCCCTTGCGCACGATTTCATCCAGCAGCATGATGTTGGCCGTGGCGTTCAGATGCACCAGATCCACCTCGTTGGTTCCAAGCGCATCGCAGAGTTCACCGTGCAAATCCGCCCGCCAATCCAGCCGCTCGGTTGGCTCTACATTGGCGTAAACCGCAATGTCAATGTCGCGCGGGGCCATCGCCCCCACGGCCGATCCGAACAAAAAGACAAATACGATCTCCGGACGGTTCTCGAACACCGGTTGCAAGCGCCTGACAATCTCATCGGGAGACATCGACCGAAGACGGCCGGCGAGCCGCAAACGGTCAAGTTGTATCCCGGCCCGGATCGCGGCCCACGCACCGATTGCGCCTTGCCATCGGCAGTGGGGGTGAGTATTCTCTGCTAAAGAATTTGTTTGGGCCCGTATGGCCACACCCATGAATCATAACGGAGAAATCTGCATGCATCGTTTCCAGAATCGTCTCGCCTCGAAAACCGCGCAATTGCTCAGCGTCTCGCTTTGTTTTGTCCTGCTCGCCCTGGCCTGTCACGATCCGGAAATGGAAGCCCGCAGTCAGGCCCTGGCCGGTCAACCGGCGCCGGCCTTTACCCTGCCCGATTCCAATGGCCAGACCCATTCACTTTCCGATTTTTCCGGCCAATTGGTGGTGCTCGAATGGGTAAACTTTGATTGTCCGTACGTACGTAAACACTACGAATCCGGAAACATGCAGGCGTTGCAAGAGCGCTACACCGAACAGGGCGTGACCTGGCTTATGATCAACTCCTCGGCGCCCGGAAAGCAGGGCAACTTTGAACCGGCCGAAATCAACCGTCGCCTGGCGGCCCACAACGCGCATCCGACCGCCTACCTGCTCGATCCCGACGGCACGGTCGGTCGCAGTTACGGCGCCAAAGCGACGCCACACATGTACGTGATCAGCACTGAGGGCAAGATCGTCTATCAGGGCGCCATCGACAGCATTGCCTCGACCGATCAGGACGACATAGCAGAAGCGGATAACTACGTGGACCAGGCACTGCACGCGGTCATGGCCGGCGAAAGCCCACCGGTCGCGAGTACCAGCGCCTACGGTTGCTCGGTGAAGTACCTCTAAGTCTCGTCTCTGGTGGGGGCGCCCCGCCAGCGTTGCTGGCGTCGGGCTTTGCGCGGCTCCGCGTTCGCTTCGGTCTTCGCTTTGCGAAGACGGGCTGCGCCCCCGCTCCAATCCCTGGCGCGGGCTTGTATGGATTCTCCGGCCCGGCAGACCGAATCGTCGAAGCCGCCGTTGGAAAAGGGTTTTGGGGTTGTGCGGTCTTTGCGAGTGCGGTATGCTGCCGGTCTATGCACGCAAGCGAAGCGGAATGGTCGGTTACTGTTCAGGGCCGATTCAGCCGCATGCTGATGGTTCCGGTGGGCGCCGTTGCGCTTTGCATGCTGGTTTTGACCTTCCTGCTGGTGTGGCTGCCCGGTGAATGGGTCGCTCGATTGCCGGTGCCGGTCTTTCTTCTTTTTGGCGCAATCAGTGTGCTCGTCGGTTGCGCCGTGTTTATCTGGTCCCTCCGTGCAAAGCCAGGGCGACTGTACTACGAAGATGGTGAGCTGGTCCTGGACCTTGCGCGCAGGGAGAGTTTTCTCTCGGCGTTTTATCCGCGCCGTTACCTGCCACTTTTGGGCCTCAAGATCGAGGTCATACCCGACCCATCAAATCCGGTGGCCATGCGCCTGACTGCCGAACACACGGACAACGATTACTGGACCGTGGCCACCTCTGAAACAAGGGTCCCAAGCAAGCCCGACATTTGGCTCGACGCAGGTGACTTTGAGCGACTCCGGGCGATGCTTGAGGCCGTCGTCCCCGCTTTCGAAAAGCGCCGCGAAGCCGCCGCGGAGAAAATCCGAATAAGCCCGGGCGAATTCAACAAAAGCATTCGACTGGCAACCCAAAGCCAGGCCAGCCTCTTCAGCGGCGTCAAATCCGGCGAGCTGGTGTTGGGCGAAAATGATATTACCTATCACGTGGCCGACGAAGAAGATCGAACGCTCACACTCCCGCTGAAAAGCGCCGTGCCCAAACGTGTTTTCGGAGCCTCGGGACGAAAACGTATGTCCTTCCGAGGACCGGGAGTCGAACTCGTCGACGGAGGCGGCAGGTCACTGCACGTTCTTACAAATGACAGTCGCCGCAGATGGCTCGGAAAGGCAGAACGGCGGGATGGCTACGACTGCTCCCTGTCAAATAACGACCACGATTTGTTTTTTCGGTGGCTTGCCCACGCCGCCGTACTGCATGCCGGTTTTCTTTTGAGCACGGACATGTCCTTCGAAATCGAAGACATAGAGATTGCCGGGCCGGCTGCTGCCGACGCGTAGTTTGCGTCGCCCCTGAATCCACCGGGCCGGAGTGACCAGGGCACTCACGGGAAGGACCGTCCGGTCGACCAATTGCCCGAGCAATCTGAGGCACGCGGAATTTCCTTTACACGAGGAGGTTGCGGAGCGAAAATAATCGCGAGCGCCGGTCCGAGCTCACGCGTCAGTCTAACTGGTTACATGCACTGCGGACCGCCAGGTCATGCACATTCGGCAAATTCTGATGCGCGTTTTTCTGCTCGCGGCACTACTATTGGCGTCGGCCACCGCCTGCGTTCAGTACGAATGCAATGACACGGACATCACCTGCAACGCTGCGCTGGATCTGGTACTGATCCGACTTCTGGGCAATGTGGCGCCGAATCAAATTTACGCGGCGGACGGTTTCACGGCGCGGCTCTACCGATTTGATGATCCTGTCGGGGCGAACCAGATTGAATACAATGGATCGGCTGGAACAACCTTTGTCGGTCCGGCGGGTGTGGCGATTGACGGACGTGCCTATCTGGGCGGGTCCGGCGCCATCATCATCTACATGGTGGACACGACAAACCTGCTGTTATACCGAGTGGAGAGCATGTTGGGTGCCAATCAGCTTGAGTACAATGGATCGGCTGGAACGGCGTTTGCCGGTCCGAGGGGGGTCGCAACGGACAGCGCCGGCCGTATCTACGTCGCCGATCAAACGAACAGCCTCTTGTACCGTTTCGATGACATGGCTGGCGCAAACCAGGTCGAGTACAATGGTTCCGCAGGTACAGCGTTCAGCGGGAATCTTCAAGGTGTCGCGGTCGATAGTTCCGGGCGCATTTATGTGACTGATGCCGGCAATAGCCTGCTCTACCGCTTCGACGACATGGCGGGCACGAATCAAATCGAGTACGATGGTACGGCGGGCACGGCCTTCGGCGGATTGGCTCAGGTGACCCTGGATTCGTCCGGGCGCATCTATGTTGCGATGGGAACACCCACCGACCTCGTCTACCGGCTGGACGACATGTTCGGAACCAACCAGGTGGAGTACAACGGCAGCGCCGGCACCACATTCGGGGCGCTCTACGGCGTTGCGGTCTTCTAGACAATATCGCGCGACAGGCCTGGTGATTATTTCATCGCAGCGCTGGCACTACACTCCACACAGATCCAGCCGCTCGCAAACCCGGGCCGCTCAAGACCGCCCATCGTCCGGTGCGCCCAGGGCGATCCGGCGCCCGGGAATCCGGGGCGAATCCAGAGGCCAGAAAGCCCCGCGCAGGGCGCCTGTCCTATCTTTAGCCCGCTCGCCGGCGCTGGTCGCAGACCGGGGCGCCCGGCAGGGCCCGGTGTCGCATGTTGATGCAGCTATTCCGACAGAGTGACACGCGGCTCGATTTTTTTGCAACCGGGGCCGCCCGATGGCGTTCAGAGACCAAAACAAGCAAATTCTATCGGGGAATCGCAGGTTATGCAATCAAACCTAACTACAATCGAAGGCGCAGCGCCCGTGACTCAAAAGAGCCGCATGCAGCGCTTTTTGGACTTCAAACTCCTGAAAACCCGCCACAGCGCCATTACGGTCGAGAACGTACCCTTTCTTTTGATTCATCTGACACCCATCGCGGCTTTCTTTTTGCCGTTCGATTGGTCTCTGGTGGGTCTGGCGGTGGCGCTGTATTTCGCGCGCATGTTCGCCATTACCGGCTTTTTTCATCGTTATTTCAGCCATCGCGGCTTCCGGGTGCGCAATCGCCTGGTGCAGTTCCTGATGGGCTTCTGGGGTTCTACCTGCATCCAGCAGGGACCGATCTGGTGGGCCAGTCATCACCGCCACCACCACCGCTATTCCGACGAACCCGAAGATCTGCACTCACCGAAGCAGCAGGGTTTCTGGCACTCCCACGTGCTCTGGATTTTCGGGCTGAAGTTTCTGACCGAGTATTCGGAGTACGAAAAGACCGCGGCCAAAGACCTGCGCCAGTTTCCGGAACTGGTCTGGCTGGATAAGTACTACATTGTAGCGCCCGTAACCCTGGGTGTGGTGCTGTTTGCGATCGGCGGCCTGCCCTGGCTTGTCTGGGGACTCGGCATCTCGACCGTATTTTTGTGGCACGGTACGTTCACCATCAACTCGCTCTCGCACGTTTTTGGGAAACGTCGCTTCGACACAACCGATACCAGCCGCAACAACTGGCTTCTGGCCATTGTCACGCTGGGAGAGGGCTGGCATAACAACCACCATGCCTTTGCCGGTGGCGCAAAGGCCGGTTTCTATTGGTACGAATACGACATCACGTACTATGGCCTCTGGATTTTCCACAAGCTGGGGCTGATCACGGAACTGGGCATGCCGCCCGCCCGCATCATCGAGCAGGGCCGAGAGAACGATCGGCTGCGTGCCGCAGCCCGTGACTATCTGCGACCGAACACTGTTAGACGACTGCAGACCGGCGAGCTGGCTGCGCTACTCAAGGTGATCAATAACGGCGTCGATCAGAAAGTACTCTCGGTGCTCCGGCGACTGAATGTTCAGGAAGTACGCAATGTTCTGTTGCGACTGGAAGAAGCGGGACACGATCTGGTGCGCGCCTTGACACCCCGTCAGCCTGCACTGAATTCCTAAAAGTGACTGGACCCCGCGTAACGCGTACGCGGGGTTTGCATTAAAGCCTGCTTTCCCGTAGCGGCTTTGTAATAATATCCAGATATTGCCCCGCTTCGCGGGGAGGAGATTTCCATGATCGCCCAAGCACGCAAAATCCTGGAACAAGTTCCTTTCAAAGAATCCTACCGCCTGCTTTTCCCGGACGGGAGTGAAGTGCGAAGCGGCTCGGACCCCGTCTTTGAAGTGCACTTCAAGACCGAAGATGCGCTCTCCGAAATGCTGGTCAATCCGGCGATCGGCTTTGGCGAGGCCTACATGCGGGGCGAGATCGAAATTACCGGGGATTTTCAAGCTGCGGTGCATTTCGGGTTTGTTGCGCGGTCGGCCCATCTGAAGCCCACGCTACGCGCCCAATTGGAATTTCTCTGGGGCTATCTGCGTCGTCGCAACACACTTCAGGGATCTCGCAAAAACATCGCCGCCCACTACGATCTGGGCAACGAGTTCTACTCCCTCTGGCTGGATCGGGACCACAAACAATATACCTGCGCCTACTTTGAGCGGCCGGACAACACAATCGAACAGGCCCAGCGCAACAAACTCGACCTGGTGTGCCGGAAACTCCGGCTGGAGCCCGGCCAGGAAGTCGTCGAAGCGGGCTGCGGTTGGGGCGGTTTCGCCCTGTATGCGGCCCAGCATTATGGCGTGCGTATGCGTTCGTACAATATCTCCAAAGAGCAGATCGAATTCGCCCGCGAGCGCGCCCGTAAGGCCGGCCTTGGTCCGGACCGCGTGGAGTATATCCACGACGACTACCGCACAATTGGCCAGGATGGTCGCGTCTACGACCGCTTTGTTTCGATCGGCATGCTGGAACATGTGGGACTGGAGAACTATGGCACGCTCTACGACATCATTCATCGCGTTACCAAAGTGAACGGTCGGGCACTGGTGCACTCCATCGGTCGGGAAGCTCCGACACCGATGGACCCCTGGTTGGAGAAGTACATCTTTCCCGGCGCTTATATTCCCTCCCTGGCGGAGATGGTTACCCCGGTTGAAAAGAAAGAACGGCCCTTGCATGTAGTCGATGTCGAAAACCTGCGCTTTCACTACGCGTTGACATTGGACCAATGGTGCCTGCGTCTTCAGAAGAACCGCGAAACGATCATAAAGATGTACGACGAGTCCTTCTATCGCATGTTTCGGCTGTACCTCGAAGCGTCGGCCGCCGGTTTTCGCTACGGCGGCATTCAGCTTTACCAGATTTTGCTCAGCAACGGCTACGACGACAGCGCACCGCTGACCCGGCATCACATGCTGGGTTTGTCCGCGCCCGGAAAGAAAAATGGCGCGTCGCGCAATGGCGTGCACGCGCGGGCCTCGGCGCCCCGCACGCGGGTCGCCCGGAAGTCAACAAGCCGGGCCGGTCGCCGAAAATAGGTGGACTGCGCATAAATCTCGCCGAAGGCGCCAACTTCTGATCGGCCGGCGAACCTTTTCGTGCCGGTCGTTGGTGCGATAGTGAATCCGAAGCGTAGCTTCGAAGGCTTCCTTATGGAACCTGTTCGCCTTACAGATCAGCGCTCGTGTTTGGGAAAGACGTCCAGATAGACGAAGGGCGCGGTCGCCTGACGCACCTCTCCCGATCGGAAAGCCACCATTCGTTCAAAGACCGGTCCTGCAAAAACAAAGGTGTGGAACTCGCCATTCTCGCCGCAGGGGTCCACGCCATCGGGCAGGTCGTGTAAGAAGTCCTCATCGTAAAACCGACCCAGCATCTCGGTCGGGAGCTTACTCGCATCTAAAGAAGTCACAACGGCCTGGAATCCTTCCTCGAGAAAACGAATCGCCAGGTCGCCGGTGTGCATCTTCCAAAGCGGGAATAGAGCCTGCATGCCGGCTCCCGCCAGTTGCTGTTCGCGCCACTCGCGTAGGTCTTCCAGAAAGATATCTCCGAAGGCAATCGTGTCCACGCCCTCGCTCTGGATGCGGGCCGTGGCCTCGGTCATGAATTTGCGGTAGGTTTCGTCGCTTGCGTTGTCGGGCAGGGCCACTTTGAGAATCGGCAGCCCCAGAGCATCCGCCTGCTCATCGAGCAGGCTTTCCGGAACGCCGTGCATGCTGATGCGCCGCTCGGGTCCGGATAGCGTAGTAAGCAGTCCCCGCACTTCGATACCATCTTCTTTGAGCAGCCGCAGTGTGATGGAGCTGTCTTTGCCTCCACTCCAGGCGAGGTAAACCGATCGCGTTTCAGCCATGAGGTCGATGTGCGCTTCCGACGGCGCGGCGTCCAGGAAATGAAAACTACGCCACCAGCGAAACCGGCTGGAGCTCCGACGCAAGCGCATTCCGGGTAACACCGGTCCCTGCCGCGTGGCGCGAAGCCTTAAGACAGGGGCCGCTCTTTTCAAGGGCCATGTTCCGGGTTTTTCGTTGCCGGCTACGGAGCTTCACATCTCCATGCGGCCGGGAGCTGCAGCCGCGATTATGAAAAAGACAGTGTTCCTTTCGGCGTTTGCCTTCGTTACGGGGCTGGCTGTGGCCGGGGCGTTGTCTTACGCCCACTTTTCCGACGAAGCCCGGGCCCGGGAAGCTGCGCTGGCTTTCGAAATCGAACGGGCGGGCTCGGTGGAAACGGGCTTTTATACCCGGCTCCCGATCTACGATGATTTTCGCACGGCCGCCCGCGAAGCGGAACTGAGAAAGCATCTACTGGGAGATCATCTGCAGATCGCTCAGGCCACGGGCGTCGAGCCGCCGGCCAGCGACGCGCGCATTGAGGAACTGGAGGCCAGCGGAGAACTGGTCAACATCGACGGTCCGGAAGATCTGTACTATTTCTACAATGTACCGACGCGCTACCGCTACCTGACCCCCGGGGCGGCGCGCGGCCTGAATCGTCTGACAGAAAAATTGCAGCAGGTCCTAAATCGATATGGTGATTACCCTCCCATCAAGATCGCGCTATCCTCGGTCATTCGGCCGGCCGCTTACCAGGAGAATCTGCGCCGTTCGAACGCCAATGCCTCGCTCGTATCCAGCCACAGCTACGGCGTGAGCTTCGATATCTTTTATGACGATTTCTTCGTGGACCTTCCCGGTGAAGACCCGGCTCTGGAACCGCTGCGTTTACGGCTCGGCTTTCTGCTCGGACGCTCGCTACGGCGACAATTCCACGCCGTGCTTGCGGAGACTCTGCTGGAGCTCCAGTCCGAGGGGGCCGTGTATGTGATATGGGAGCGCAATCAACGCTGCTACCATGTAACCGTGCGGTCGGAAAATTGATATGAGTCCCAAACAACTGGCCCAGAAGAGTTTCGTTCGTGTGCTCGGTCTTCGCGGTCCTGAGTTCTTCGATGACTTCTACCGCGATTTCCTGGGGCGTTCACCGGAAATCAAAAGCAAATTTGCCGGCACAGACATGGAGAGGCAGCGCGAAGTATTGCGGGCGTCTTTTTATCACATGTTCGATTACTTCGAAACGCGCAGGCCGAACGTCCGCCTGGAAGAAATGGCCCGGCGGCATGCCCGGAACCAACTCGATATTCCGCCATCCATGTACGACGAATGGCTGAACTGTTTGCTGGGGCTCCTCCGCCAGCACGACCCGGGCTTTGACGCCGCAGTGGAAGAAGCCTGGAAAGCCGTCGTGATGCCCGTGATCGAATACATGCGTGGCCTCTACGAGTAACGGTCGCTTAGCAACGCGCTACGCTCAGCCTTTTTCCGGAGGCTTGCCGGGACCGGAGCCGGGGCCTTCGCCGGCGCCCTCTTTCCACTTGCGGGCCTGGAAGAGCATCTTCAGAGCCCGATCGCGATCACCTTTGAAAAGATAGAGCAAACTCAAGTCGACCATGTCGCGCAGATCGTCTTTCAGTTCTTCCTCAAGGTCCTCGGCGCCCTCAATGCCGTTTCGATGGGCCGATGCGTCCAATTCGCCGCCTTTCATGATGCTCTGCCGTTTCTTTAGCCGCTCCCGCAACCGATTCGCACGCTCTCGAATGCGATCGTCCATGCCGCCAAAAATCCGGTCGTGCTCTTCTCCGGCTTCGCGGCGCGCCTGATCCAGATGGTCGGTAAACGATGTAAAACGCGGAGAGCTTGCCGACAACTCCTGATACGCCTGAAGAGATTCCTCGCCGCGTCCCAGTTTCAGAAGCAGTCCCGCCCGCAAATTCTGAAGCACGTTATCGACCGGACCGGAAGATATCGAGCGATCAACAACCGCAAGCGCCTCAGCGTACCGATGGGTCTCGCTCAGCATCACGGCATAACCCAGCACTGCCATACGATTCCCGGGCTCAATTTTCAGTGCGTTCTGATAGTAGATCTCGGCCTTGTCGTTCTTGTTCTGCCTTTTGTACAGATAGCCAAGCAGGATGTGAGCCTTGAGCAAACGAACGTCCTGTCGGAGCGCCTGCTTGAGAAAACGTTCCGCTTCTTCGAGCCGCTCCAATTTGTAAGCTTCGCTGCCCAGATTAAAAAATACCGCGGCATCCTCGCCGAGCTGCAGAGCTTTCGTAAAAAAACCAAGCGCCGTCTCGGGACGCCGGGCCCGGGAATACATCGCGCCCAGATTCATGAAAGCCGGACGAAAACTCGGATCGGCCCGGGCGGACGATCGGTACAGCCGGAGAGCGGAAGCATAGTCGCCGGCCCGTTCCGCCTCCAGGGCCTTCGCATAGAATTTCTTGGCTTCGCTCATGACGCTGCTTTCTCCGGGCATGCACTTATCATCGGCCCCGGACTGGTCCGACGCGACCACCGGGGGTCGATTCTTCCCTCACGGTCCGGGTGAAACCGGTTCGACTTCGAGACTCAAATCCAGAAAGCGCGTTGTGTGGGTGAGTGCTCCCATGCTCACTCCAATCTCGCCAAGGCCGTGCAATTCGATCAGTCGTTCTGGAGTCCAACCGCCCGAAACCTCGACCAGCAATCGCCCGTGCCCCCGGGCGCTCTTCCCGATTTGTTTCATAGCCTGAGCAACACCCGCAGCATCCATGTTGTCGAGCAAGACCACGTCAGGCTGGAGAGGCAAGACACGCTCCAGCTGCTCGAGGTTGTCCACCTCCACTTCCAGCGGAATGCCCGGCCGGTAGCCACGCACGAGCGCCACGGCCTGTTCAATGCTGCCCGCAGCCGCAATATGATTGTCTTTGATCATGGCCATCTCACTGAGATTGATGCGATGGTTGGTGCCACCGCCACAGTACACGGCGTACTTGGCCAGTCGACGATAGCCCGGAATTGTTTTTCGCGTATCCAGTAAGGCAATGCTGTCCCCGGCCAGTTGCACCGCCTTGCTGACCTCGGTCGCAATACCGCTCAGGTATTGCAGGAAGTTCAGCAGTGTGCGCTCCAAACTAAGCAGGTCGCGCAAAGAACCGGACAGTTCGGCCAGAACTGAACCGGGTTCAAATAAAGTACCGTCCGGAATGGCCTGAAGCACGATACGCCGACCGCTCTGTTCTGCATGAATGTCCAAAAGCACGCCTACAACCGGAAGGCCGCAAAGCAGACCGGGTTCGCGCGCCACAACGCGGGCCTTGCCTTGAGCCCCTTGATCAAAGATGGCCTCGCTGGTGGGATCGCCTTCTGGCATGTCTTCGGCAAGGGCCATGCGAACCAGTTGTTCACAATCCGCCCGGCTAACTGTGCGTACCGGCGCCGTATAGTGCTGACGATCCTTCTTTTTGTTCATGGGTGGCCTTTTTTTCTTGTAAGGCGCACAATCACACAATAGCTTGAAGAGTGCATACAGTTCGCATCATGACGATATGAAATCAGAACTTCGCTCCCAGCTTGTCCGCGCCAAGTATGTAAAAGGCGAGGCCACCCTTGAAAAAATTCGGGAGGCCTGCCTCCATGAAATCACGACCCGGGGATACCATCGGACAAGTGTCTGTGAAGTTGTGCGTCGGGCCAACCTGACCCGGGGGGCCTTTTATAACTACTGGAATTCCCTCGACGATTGCCTGGCCGACCTGATTATCGCGATACGCGATTCGGTTCGCGGTGATCCTGACGTGCTTGAATTTCAGGATCGGCTCCAGGAAACCTCGGCGGTGGTCCGTAAAGTTAAGACCTCGCTATTTTTGGTGCTGGAAAAGCAGAATCGTTATGTCTACCTGCCGCTTGCCCTGTTACAGGAAAAGGGACTCCCAAACCAGGACCTGCTCGCGTTGTTACACGAATATGTGAGTCTGGTGCGCGAAGAATGGGCGGCAGCAGTTCGCGAGGACCAACGCGAGGGCAATGTGATCCCTGGACTGGATCCGGAAACGATCGCGGTGGTCATCATGAACATGTTTGGCGGCATTGTGCACAATACCGAGCTGCGCTTTCGAGAGATGAGTGATGGCCTGATTGATGGCCTGACGCTCTTTTTAAACGGCTGCCTTACGGAAACGTACCGGGAGCAGCACCCGCTGAAAGCGCTCGTGCCGCCGTCCTTTCACTATCGGAAGCCGATTGTGATCAAGGGCGGGAGCCCATAAGGCGGCGCTCTTCGAAGTCCGTGTCGGGGGGGCGGGGCTCCAGCACAGCATGCAAGGTGTACTCACGGCCATTAGCACGTCGACCCATGATCTCCATACGGTCTCCGGGGCGCAGGCGATCAATCTGACGGCGCAGGGCGGGGCCATCTCCAATGTACTGGCCGTTTACGCGGAGAATCGTGTCACCCTGCTCCACCCCGGCCCTCTCGGCCGGGCTATCGGGCAAGACGGTGACAATAAAGGCTCCGCGCCCGGAATCGAAATAGAGCACGCCCAGGTAGGCGGGGCCATTTATCGCGGCCAGGGGCGTTTCGGCCGTAGCCGCGCCACGGCAGGCTGCAGAGCACAGAATACCTGCCAGCAAAAGCGGCGCTAAGCGATGGCGCAAATGGTTCATGCAAGTCCCCTGTAAAGGGTATCGTCGCGCCAGGTCGCGTCCTTGAGGGAGCAAGACGACTACTCGACGATAGAGCGCCTCAGCGACGGCGTTTCTTTTTCGAGCGGGCCTTCTTTTTACCCGCCTTCTTCTTGCCGGCCTTTTTGGTTGCCTTCTTTTTGGGCTTCGGCCAGTCCTTCCGGTAAGCTTGGTCGGATATCTGTTTGGGTTTCAGGCCGTAGCGGGGGGCGATCTCGCCGGGTTCTTTTCCGGCTTTGTAGGCTTTCTCTATATCTCTTTGTTGCTTCGGAGTGAGGTCTGACCAATTCATATGCCTGGAATCTCCTTTGCGTGCAAGCTGAGAGACTGAAGAGACCGCGATTTTTGAGAACTGTCAATAAAAATTGGTTTTTCCTACTATTTGTAGTTCGCGTGTTTGCAGCCCTTCACTGTCAGGATGACGGTGGTGCAGTGTATTGAGGAAGAAGACGTGCCCGATCCTATTCGCAGATTACTGATCGCCAATCGCGGCGAAATCGCCGTGCGTGTGATTCGTACATGTCGCCGACTCGGCATAGAGACCGTAGCCGTATTTTCAGAGGCCGACCGGGCAATGCCCCATGTGCGATTGGCCGACCAGAGCGTCTGCATTGGTCCGGCGGAACCCCACCTCTCCTACTTAAACATTGATGCCCTCATCGATGCCTGCAAACAGACCGGGGCCGGAGCGGTCCATCCTGGTTATGGATTCCTTTCTGAAAACGCGAAGTTTGCGGAAAGCCTGCTTGCGGCCGGCATCACATTCGTTGGCCCGCGGGCGGAAACGATGCGGGCGATGGGAGACAAGATTGCCGCGCGCAAGTTGATGGAACAGCATGGGGTGCCGGTAGTCCCCGGCTATCACGGCCAGGATCAATCTGCGACAAGGCTGAAACAGGAAGTGGAGCGCATCGGTTACCCGCTTCTGGTGAAGGCGGCCGCTGGCGGTGGCGGACGCGGCATGCGACTGGTGGAAGAGCACTCGGAGCTTGAAAGCGCGCTCGACTCGGCGCGACGCGAGGCGCAGAGTGCGTTTGGCGACGATACCGTCTTTCTCGAACGTTTCGTTCGCAGCCCGCGCCACATCGAGATTCAAGTCTTTGGCGACCTCCATGGAAATGTTGTCCATCTTTTCGAACGCGATTGTTCCGTTCAGCGACGCCATCAAAAAGTCATCGAAGAAAGTCCCAGCCCGGCCCTCTCGGAAGACAGCCGAACGGCGATGGCTCATGCAGCGGTGGAAGCGGCACGGGCTGTGCACTACGAGGGAGCCGGCACGGTTGAGTTCATCTACTCCGCCGCCGACGCTTCGTTTTACTTTCTGGAAATGAATACGCGGCTCCAGGTAGAGCACCCGGTCACGGAGCTCGTCACGGGCCTGGACCTGGTGGAAGAGCAGATCCGCGTGGCCGAAGGCAAAGCGCTTTCTTTTTCCCAGGAATCACTACGACAAACCGGGCATGCCATCGAAGTGCGTCTGTATGCCGAAGATCCGACACGCGAATTCCTGCCGGCCACGGGGCCGTTGCACTGCTTCGAATATCCCGACACGGTGCGCGTCGATTCGGGAGTGGAGTCCGGTTCGGTCATTTCTATTTTCTATGATCCCATGATCGCGAAAGTCATCGCCCACAGTACCGAGGGGCGCGCGGCAGCGATTGAATCACTCCGAAAGTTTTTGGGCGAAGTGCGCCTGTTCGGACCTGCCAACAATCTGGAGTTCCTGCGGGCGGTCCTCGATCACCCGGAATTTCAGTCAGGCGACTATACGACGCAGTTTATTCCGACCCACTTTCCCCGCTTTCGGGGACCCCGTCTGGCGCCGGGCGAAGTGGAGCTGGCACGGGTCAGTGCGGGCCTGCTATTTTTTCACGGCGCCCGGAACGTCCAGCAAGCCGGCACCCGGGCCAGTATTTCCACCCACGGCGGCGATTTGGCTCCCTGGGGTGCAGACCTGGAAGGCTTCCAGATCTGGTGAGCCATAAGAAGCCGGCTTTAGTCGCCAGTAAAGCGAGCGCCGTCGAGGTAAAGAAACTCCTGGTAGAGGTGGGCGCCCCCGGCACCCGTCGCACGGATCACCACCGGAAGATATCCGCGCGTAGAACTGAAGGCCGGGATCGCGCCACTGAACGTGCCACCCCCTTCGGTCAGCCTTACGGCGTGGCCGGCAACGCTGAGGCGCACGCTATCGGGCCGCACGCCCCCCAATGTAAGTCGAATCGATTGCCCCGCACGAACGGAAGCGCCATCGGAAGGTTCGATGCGCAGTTGGTTCGGACTCTGTAAACGCAGGCTGGACGCAAATACCTGCAGGCTGTGCCCGGATGTAACCATATATCGATTCATGGTCAGCGGTTCATCGCCGGAACGATTGCCGCCGGGCTGAATGGTAAAACCAAGTTCGTAGCCGACGGCCCGCGCTTCTTCGATCACACGCCGGTCATAAACTCCAAAAGGATAGGCGATCATACGCACCGTTGTGTTCAGGTTTGCCTCGAGTATGCGTTTAGAGCGTTCCAGCTGGTCGCGAATGCCCCGGCGGTCCATCGCGGGCAACATCGGGTGCCAGAGCGTGTGCGATGCCACTTCGAAACGACCGCTGCGAACAAGCTCCTGGACCTGGCGCCAGTTCATGTAGCGCGACCGGCTGGCAGAGATGATCGTCGGATATAAAAACAAAACGGCATTGAAGTCGTACCGGGCAAGCAGGGGCGCAACTTCGGTGTAGTTCGAAAGCGATCCGTCGTCGAACGTAATGAGAATCGGTTTTGCGGGCAAGGTTACCGTCCGCCCCAGCATGTAGGCGATCAGTTGTTCCTGTCGAATACTCTGGTAGCCCTGCTCGTTCAGATAACGCAGTTGTTCTTCGAAGCGTTCGGGACGAATATTGAAACCGTCCATATCGCCCCCATCTGCGAAAACGTGATGATAACAAAGCACAGGAATGCCCGGTTCGCTGGCCCGGGCAATCGGTTGTACAGTCGCGCTGCTCGCCAGATCTGCGCGCACGGTGTGCGCCCCGGGTACGGGTCGGTCTTCCCGGCTCCAGGTCGGATTCTCCCAGACCGAAGCTCCCGCGGCGGGCGGGGACGAGGCCTGCGCGATCTCGGGCATCCGGGATACGTCGGCCGGCGGCATTAACTCGGTCACCAGCAGAGGTGGAGCGTCGTTGCGCACCGCACCGGGCGAAGGCACGGGGTCCGGTTCGGCCGAAACAGCGGGCTGGCTGCAGTTCGATACGCAGCAGGATACTATGAGAAGAAAGCAAACAGCAAATGCACGGGAACGTGGCGCCACAATAATGATTTTCGGTCGCTGCCTCCCGGTGCCGGTGCATTTTGCACTACGGCATAATTGATTGACCAGGACCCGGAAGCGCTCTTCTTAGTCCCGTTTCCCCTGCCATGCAGACCCAAAAAGCCAAACCGCAAATTTGGAGTTCCCGGGTGGGTGTAATCTTCGCCGTGATGGGCAGCGCCATCGGGCTGGGAAACTTTTTGAGATTTCCCGGCCTCGCGGCGAAATACGGGGGCGGCAGTTTCATGATCCCGTACGCCGTGGCCTTCCTGCTTCTGGGTCTGCCGATCGCCTGGGCCGAGTGGTCTCTGGGGCGCATGGGTGGTCGCAAGGGCTTCAACTCCTCCCCCGGCATATTCTTCGCGCTCTGGAAGAACCGGGCCGCTCCCTACCTGGGCGTGTTGGGCCTCATGATCCCGATCGGCATCTACATGTACTACGTTTATATCGAAGCCTGGTGCCTCTACTATGCGATTGGTTATCTCACGGGAACCGTACCCGGCGGCAACGATCCGACGGTGTTTGCGAGTTTCTTTGAGTCTTTCACCGGTCAGGGTCGCGATGGCGCGCTCTTCAACCAGGGGCTCAAACCGGCGGTCTGGATGCTTCTGATTTGCTTCGCTTTGAATTTTGCGGTGGTCTACCGCGGACTGAACAAGGGCATCGAACTCATATCACGCGTAGCGATTCCCGTGCTGTTCTTGTGCGCCTTCGGCGTTCTGTTTCGTGTGCTCACCCTCGGCACGCCCGACCCCGCTTTTCCGGAACGAAACGTGCTGAATGGATTGGGATTCATGTGGAACCCCAACTATGGCGACAAGACTTTCCTCGAGAGTTTGGCCAATCCCGAAATGTGGCTCGAAGCCGCGGGTCAGATGTTTTTCTCCCTGTCGGTGGGCTTTGGAATCATCATCACGTACGCAAGCTATGTTCATCAGGACGAAGACATTGTGCTTTCAGGCACCACTTCGGCCGCCGGCAATCTCTTTGCCGAAGTAGCTCTGGGAGGGCTCATCACAATCCCGGCCGCCTTTGTTTTTCTGGGGCCGGAGAATGCCGGTGGGAGCACGTTTCAGCTGGGGTTCATGACGCTTCCGAACGTATTTGCGCGCATGGCGCTGGGCCAGGTGGTGGGCTTTTTATGGTTTGGTCTTTTGTTTATTGCGGCCATCACAAGCTCAATCTCCATGCTGCAACCGGCGATTGCATTTTTCGAAGAGGGGCTCGGACTGGGAAGGCGAGCGGCGGTTACCATTCTGGGCTTCATTACCCTGGTGGGAACGACGTTTGTTGTGTTCTTCTCGCACAATCTCAAGGCCCTGGACATGATGGACTTCTGGGTGGGCAATGTGCTGATCTACCTGCTGGCAACCGTGACCATCACGGCCTTTGCCTGGGGCATCGGAGCGGAGAAGGGCGTGGCCGAGGCAGAACGGGGCTCTCTCATGCGCGTTCCCCGCGTATTTCTTTTTATCATGCGTTACGTGTCCCCGCTTTACCTGGTCTTGATTTTCGTATTCTGGATGTACGCAAAACTTCCCGACTACTGGCTGCAGGTCCAAACCGATGATGTGTCCTTCTATACGCTGACCTTTCTAATTGTAGTGGGAGTTTTCCTGAGCATGCTGGTCGCGACCGCGGCGCGACGCTGGCGTAAGCAGGAGGGGCAATCATGACCCCGGGCGGCTGGCTGGTGATGGGAATCTGTGTGGGCGGTGTGACCGTTTTTTTCGCCTGGACTTTGCTACTCGCTTTGACGCGTGAGAGCGACGATAGCCACCTGCATTCCACGCGGGACGAACCCCCGGACGTGCACAGCGACTGAGTTATCATGAGACAAATTGAATGTGAGTTTGAGACGATTGGAGAGCGGGCGCGGATCGCCGTTCTCTATCTAAATAACCCGCATACACGCAACTCCATGACCCTGGAAATGGGCATGGCCTTCAACAATCAGCTACACAGCCTGGCCTCGGAAGATCCTCCGGTGCGCGCGGTGGTCATCACGGGACGCAACGGGGTTTTTTCGAGTGGCGGCGACTTCGGGCTTTTGCGCAGTTTTGCAGACAAAGATCCGGAAGAAAACCAGCGCTACATGTCTTCGTTCTACCGGCTGTTTCTGGATATTCGTGACATGCCCTTCCCCGCCATTGCGGCAGTAAACGGTCACGCGGTGGGCGCTTCTCTGGCGTTGGCCCTTGCCTGCGACCTGCGTTACTTCGTGCCGGACGGCAAGTATGCCTTAAACTTCGTGCGCATCGGCATTCACCCCGGCATGGGCTCCAGTTTTCTCGTGAAAGAAGTAGCCGGCCTGCACAATGCCCAGGAGTTGCTTTTTACCGGCCGTTACATCAACGGCGAAGAATGCCTGCGGCGCGGACTCTGCCACGCACTGTATTCCCCGGACGAAATTGCCGCGCGCGCTATCGACACGGCGCGCGAGATCGCCACTGCGGCGCCCCAGGCGGTGCGGTTGCTGAAGCGCGGGCTTTACCGGAGTGAAACCCTTGAGGCGGCTCTGGAATATGAGTCCGCCAGTCAGGCCCAGAATTACGCCACGCGGGACTTTCGAGAAGCGCTCGACTCCATCGACGAAAAACGAAAACCGGTCTTTCGGGACGAGTAGCCTCCGAAACGATCACCTGGTTTATTCGTCTAAGAATGTATCTGCGCCACGCGCAGCTTTGGGGTCATGAAGAAAAACAAGTCCGATAGCGCTGCCTCACGGCTGCGCATAGTGGTAATCGCAGCGATCGCGATTGTGCTCGGGGGCGGCCTCTTGCTTGCGGCCACCGGCCCCGGAAGCGCCGTGGGCGATGGCAGCCATACAATCGTATACGAAGTGCCGGCCGGCTCTGGCGCCATTCGGGTGGCGCATGACCTTTTCGAAGAAGGCGTACTCGCCGATCCGGCTTACTTCCGCTGGTACTTGACGCTGACCGGCAACGCGGGCGCCATCAAAACCGGAGTCTACGAATTGAACGATGGCATGAGCGCGGCCGAAATCGCCACGATCCTCGTCGAAGGACGGGTGCGCATGCAGAGCCTGACGATCCCGGAAGGCTGGAACAATCGACAGATCGGCGACTATCTGGCCGAACAAGGACTGATCGAAAATCGTGAAGAGTTTCTACGGCTGGCCCGGGATCCGGATGTCCTGCGCCGGTTCGGAATTCTGGACGAAACCACCGAGGGTTACCTGTTCCCCGAAACCTATCTGGTGCCCGACGGCTACTCTGCGGCGCAACTGCAGGTGCGCATGCTGGAGCGTTTCCAGGCTGTGATCGCTGAACTTGCTCCGGAAGGCATGTCGGCCCGGGAGATTCGGGACCGGGTTGTGCTGGCCTCGATTGTGGAACGTGAAGCGGTCCGACCGGAAGAGCGCCCCATGATGGCGCGGGTGTTTTTGAATCGTCTGGACCAACGCATGCGCCTGGAATCCTGCGCGACCATCCAGTATCTGCTGGACCGGCCGCGCGCGCGCCTCTACGAGCGGGACCTGCGGATACCCTCGCCGTACAATACCTATCAGCACGCCGGTCTGCCGCCGGGTCCTATCTCCAACCCGGGCCGCGCCGCGCTCGAAGCTGCCTTCCAGCCGATAGAAAACGACTATCTGTTCTTCGTGCTCAAACCCGACGGATCGCACCACTTCTCGCGCACCTACCAGGAACACCTGGACGCCAAACGACGCTTCCTGGGCACCTGAAAGGCCGAAATCCTGCCGATATAGTTCAGCAGGAGGCTTTTGTGAGGAAGGCAGCGTTACAAGAGAAGCCCACGGAGATCACGAACATTCCCCCCGACGAACTACAGTCCATCGCCAAACGCCTGCAGAGTTCCCTGAAAGAGCTGGAGCGCGAGTACCAGGCCCTGGCAAAGGACCTGGCCGAGAAACGGGCCCGCCGGGCGGAACGCCTGCGGGAGCTTCGCCACGACCCGCGTTATAACCGGGCCCGCCTGCTCAAGATCGCGCGCTTTCTGGAACGCTCGCGGGCCTACCAGGAGCGTCAGAAACGTTTTCTTTCCCGCCTCCAGGAACACCAGACCCGTAACGAAGAACTGCTGGTCCGCATCGCCGCCCGTCTGGCTGAGATTGAGGGCCAGACGAGCGCGCCCCCGGCCAGTCTACAGGGAGAGCTTCTGCAGATGCTGGGAGAACTCCGGCAGATGCGTGGCCGGCGCGAAGAGCTGCTGAAGCAAATCCAGCACCCGGCGAAGCCCCTGGCCGGCCGTTAAAGAACCGCCCGGGAGGACCGGAAGATGGTTCTGCGAGCCTGGAAAGCGCGTGGCATGGTGCATCCGGGGGAGATTTTTTTAGCGGCCTGCCTGGTGCTCAATTTGCCTTGACCGGGTCCTGAGCCCGGAATTTCTGTCCTTCCTACGCCCTCCGGGGGCCGTTTTTATGAGCCACACACTACCCGTTCAGAGAACGCACTTTACCCGTAACGAAGATGTCCAGAAAAACTGGATCCTGGTCGATGCCGAGGGGGAAACCCTGGGCCGTCTGGCGACCCGCATTGCCCACCGCCTGCGCGGCAAGCACCGCCCGGACTATTCACCGCATCAGGACATCGGCGATATGGTCGTCGTAATCAACACGGGCAAGATCCGGGTTTCAGGCAAGAAACTCTACCAGAAGTTGTATCACCAGCACTCCGGGTATCCGGGTGGTCTGCGCTCTACTACACTGGCCGACAAACTCGAACGCGATCCGATTTTCGCGATGAAAGTGGCCGTAAAAAGAATGCTGCCCCGCGGTCCGCTGGGCCGCAAGCTACTCCGCAATTTGAAATTATTTCCGGGTTCCGAGCACGACCACCGAGCGCAGAAGCCCGCGGTCTGGAATCCCACTTACAAATAGATCAGGTCCTTCATGAGTCAGAGCACATTTACCATCGGTCGACGCAAAACCGCCATCGCACGGGTCAAACTGACTCCCGGCGATGGCAAAATCGAAATCAACGGCCGTAACGTTGACGAATACTTTCCCGTATTGCGCCTGCGCAACATGGCCATGCAGGGTCTGACCCTGGTTGGCATGCAGGGCAAGTGCAACCTGAAGATTTCGGTTGTGGGCGGCGGCATCAAAGGCCAGGCCGGAGCGGTTCGCCTCGGCATTGCCCGCGCACTTCAAGAACAGAACAAAGACCTGCGTGCGCCCCTCAAGAAAGACGGCCAGCTCAAGCGCGACCCCCGTATGGTGGAACGCAAGAAGTACGGCCTGCACAAAGCACGCCGCGGCACCCAATTCTCCAAACGCTGATTTGCCACTGCGTTCGCTCACCGCGCACTCCGGTTCGCGTTTCAGGGTTTGCATAGGCGTAGCGGCGAACAAATGCTGGCAATCAATTTGGAATGGCGAATCCAGAATTTGACGTCTCCGGCTCAGTCGAGCTTGCTCCTGGTTCTAAACCTCTACTTACGCTCGAAACTCAACCACGTTACATTGTTCCCCCCGAAGCTCATGACTTTCGAACGATCACGTACAATCGCCATGAAATGCAGTGCTGGCAAAACTGGACCCCGGGCAGCCCTTGATGGCCAGCGGAGGTCCTTACTCTTCACGGGACACTTCGCCGCCAGGCATTAACTGCGGTGCCCGTTAAATATTTTTCCCTGCACGCGTATGCGTGCACGGGGCGGGTTTTTGACCCACTCGTTTGACGAATGCGGAGTGGTGCGAGAAGAGCCTACGCCCGCAGGGAATCGGGCACAAGGCGAATCGTGGTGGCCTCGCCGCAGCCTGCAGACAAAGTCGCGCCGGGGGACGAGTTGCGATGCGAAAGGTAGTCTTTGGGTTCAATTTTACGACGGACGGGTACTGCAGTCACACAGACATGATCGCGGACGAAGAGGTCCATGAGTATTTTACGGCGCTTCTACAAAACGCGAGCGTTCTTCTCTACGGCCGGACCACCTATCAACTCATGGTGCCCTACTGGCCCGAAATCGCCCGGACACAATCTGAATCAAAGGCAACCAATGAGTTCGCGACTGTGTTCGACTCGCTCGATAAGATTGTATTCTCAACAACCTTGAACAAGATTGAAGCACAAAACACAAGGCTCGCTCGCGAAGATCTCGTAGAGGAAGTGCTTGCGCTCAAGAAGCAACCCGGGAAGGACATCTGCGTTGGCAGCTTGAGCATTGCCTCCAGGCTTTCCGATTGTGGGCTGATTGACGAGTACCACTTCGTGGTTCATCCGGTTGTTGCCGGACAGGGACCGCGGCTATTCGAAAAACTGAAGCCGCAGGAGAAACTGAGGCTTGCTTTGCTCGGGACAAGAACATTTGCTTCGGGCGTCATTGCGCTTCGTTATGCGAAGTCCACCTGAGCCATTCCCGAATCTAAAAAGACGCTGGCGCGGAATCGATAGCGGCCCCCCGAAAGTGCTCGGTTCATGATCGTAGCCAACGCGAACCACAGCCAGATCGAAATTTTCCCGGCCACCGAAAAGTGGGGTCCTGCCCCGGGAAATCTCTCCGCGCGACAGCCGCCACAAAATCGTGCGTGTCGCACGTTATGAAAAATATCGGCGATCGGCGTGCTTCCGACTATTTTGCGTGAATGGGATTGCTGGTTCGCGGGGAATGGAAGGATCAATGGTATGACACGGATTCGAACAAGGGCGAATTCGTACGCTCCGAATCGCAGTTTCGCAACTGGATCACTCCCGATGGGAGCGCCGGGCCGGCGGGCAAAGCGGGCTTCAAAGCCGAAGAGTCCCGCTATCATGTATATGTTTCACTCGCCTGCCCCTGGGCCCACCGCACTCTGATCTTTCGTAAACTCAAGGGCCTGGAAGAGCACATCTCTGTTTCTGTTGTACATCCGCACATGCTGGGAAACGGCTGGGAGTTCGGCGACGATAGCAAGCACAGCGACGATCTCTACCAGAAACGCTATCTCTACGAGATCTATCTAAAAGCCGATGCCGCTTACAGCGGGCGGGTGACCGTGCCGGTGCTCTGGGACCGAAGCCAGCAAACCATCGTAAACAACGAATCGGCCGAGATCATTCGTATGCTGAACAGCGCCTTCGACGGTCTGGGCGCTAAAGCCGGAGACTACTATCCGGAAACGCTGCGCCCGGCCATCGACGAGATCAATGCCTACGTCTATGAAAGAATCAACAACGGGGTCTACCGCTGCGGCTTTGCAACCACCCAGGCCGCCTACGAAAAGAACTACGCCCGGCTCTTTGAAGGCCTGGACCATGTAGAAGATATCCTGTCGAAGTCGCGCTATCTCGCGGGCGATACGTTTACGGAGGCCGATGTGCGGCTCTTTACGACCCTGGTGCGCTTCGACGCGGTCTATTTTGGCCACTTCAAGTGCAACGCCCGCCGTATTGAAGACTACGCGAACCTTTCCAACTATTTACGCGAGATCTATCAGATTCCGGGCGTAGCCCAAACGGTAAACTTTGCAGAGATCAAAGGCCATTACTATCACAGCCATCGCACCATCAATCCCACCGGCATTGTTCCGCTGGGGCCCGACATCGACTACACGCGGCCCCACGATCGCGAACGCCTGCCGGCCGCGCGGTCAATATAAGCAGACCTTCATGAGAAGGTCCTTGTAATTTCACGGTATCGTGAATCTTGTTACATAGCCTTGTTTGCCGCATCCCAGATTGCAGGCTTCTTGTCGAGTCCACCGTAGTCGACTTCGACCAGGTTGGGGCAACGCTTCTGGATTTCCTGAACGCATTCGCCGAAGCGTTCGATATGTGGATGAACCCGGATTATCGTGCCGTCCTCCGAGATGATGTCTATACCCGTCGGAACATTCCAGCGAAACAGCGCCCTGGGCTCGGGCCGTATGTGATTGATATTCGCGAGCGGCACGCGTGTGGATTGTTGCCATAGGTTTTTTCCTACCACCTCGTAGTTGGACAGCGTAATCCAATAATGACTTCTCCAAAAGCTACGGGCGAGCGGGTATGTGTGACAGGGCAGCAATATGAAGGAGATAAGAACTATTCCTGCGTAGGCCGGTATGCCTTTCGATAGCCGAGCGTGCAGCGCGCTATTTTGATTCGACCCGAGAAGCCACAGCAGGACAACGAGAAAGACTCCACAAAAGAGTATTTCAGCAACCACGACGAAAACAGCATGGTAGGAGCCGTTCGGATTCATTGCATATTCCTTATTCACGGCGCTGCTTCCCTACTCAGAGTTCGGATTCAATACTGCGCCCGGCATATCTGTTAGGCGGTACAGAGGACTGCGTGTTGCATCGAATTCGAACGGCGACCAGTTGATCGTGAAGTTGTTACAGTAGAACTCGGGAAAAATTCCTGTGTTCTGGGGTTCAGTGTCTTTTGTTTTCTTGTCTGCCATTGTCGTCCTCCATTCACCTCGTCTATTGAAGACTTCTAGCTATCCTTTTTAAGAACCGCTGGATTGTTTCGACGCGACGGGAAAAAGTGCCGCCATGCTTGGCTTGCTGGTTCTGAATATCTCGCGACAAGCTCTCTCTTGTGAGACTTCCCGATCGGAAATCTGCATCCAGCCTACGAGCTTCAGTCACATCTCGGCCCTCAATACGATTTGAGTACCGCGCGTAGGCTTCCCATAGCCCGGCGTGCCTGCCTAGCCCCTCTTCCAAAAAATAGTAGTGAAGAGACACTGCCCGTGTGGGTTTGTGGATGCGCTTTTTCATTGCCTCCGCGAGCTGACCTCGAATCATTTCCAAGCATTGGGCAGCCAATGGATCTACCTGTGAGTAGGTCTCAAGCAACTCATGTAAAGAGGCAGCGTCTCTTTGGAGTTCGTGCTTATCCATTCTCCATTTCCTTGGCCAGTGTGCGTCCGGCGTTAATTGCATCCGGCGAAAGATACTTCGGCGGATATCCCGCATTCTGTGCAGTCTGCGCCTCCTGCACTACCCGCGCAGCTTCCCTCTGCCCCACCGCCGCCTGGTGCGCCTCATTCGAGTAACCGGCGCCGTTGAAGTGCCGGATAGGCTGCCCGGCCTGGATCATGCGGGTCAGTTGTCCGCTCAGATGATTCATCATGGTCGGTGAAATCTGATCCGGACTTGTGATTCCCATTTCCAGCAAATCCGGTGCGAAGTTGGCCCAGACATCGAGCGCTCGCTGCAACTCAGGTGCGATTCCATTCGCCGACGAAAGCAGGGGCACCAGGTTTCTTTTGTAACTCAAGTCCATCACATCACAAACCAGAGGAGCAGTAGCCAAGCCGAGAAGAGTCCTGTTCCGACGAGGACGACTTGCGTCCAGTTGCGGGAAGTTTGGCACCAACCCAAACCCATTCCGATGACGGCTATCTTTGTGCCCGCCGCGACGATACCCCAAAAGGCAAGTGTCGAATCACCGCGAAAAGTCGAACGGATCAGCAAGCCCGCGCTTATGAAAGTGAGTATGGTTATTGTCACGGAAAACAAGAACACCCAGCGCCGCCTCGGATGGTCACTCGAAAGCCATGCGAGCAGGCCGCAGCCAGCTATGCCGATTGTCTGCATCACAAGCAGCCGACCCATCAGAGAATTCCAGATCGTCTCGTAGTGCCAACCGAGAGAATCGTTGTGAGTGGGAACCTCTCTCAGAGCACTGGCAAAGAAGAAACCAAGGCACAGCAGTCCAATGGCACCAAATTCCCCATATGCGAGATACCGCAGAGCAGGCGCTGCAAACCGTAGAATGAACAATGTGAGAAGGCCGGCGGCCATAGCTGGCGTGGCGTAGGATAGAAGGAAAATAACGCCCGGTGGTTGATCCTGCGACTTCGAGAGGTAAGTGCCAGACACGAAGGCCGCGCCAAATGTAAGAAGTGCCACGGCAAGCAATCGAAGGCGCTCGTGTCGCCAAACAAAATAGGCCCATAAGAGGCAGAGCGCAAAGATCAACAGCGCAGGCACCAGTGCGACGATCTCTTCCCTCAATCTCCGGTCCCCTTAAGCAACTCCATGAGGTCGACTGCGGCTGTATCGCTATTGGTCAGCTCGGGAGAGCTAATCGTTCCGCCGATTGGAATTCCTGCACTAAATCCAGCCCGGTACAGCGTGCTGCCTGTCGCCCTATGAATTTCGCCGTCACGCAGGACAGGCCCCTCATTACCGTAGCCACCTTCAACCGTGCCGTAGGTTGCCGTGACCGGACCGCGTGCTCCCATGACTGCATGAACCCGGGCCTTTTCGTAGTCTTCCGCCGTTTGCAGCGCGTTGCCGACCGTCCAGGAGAGTCCAGCGCTGATTGAGCCATCAAGTCCGCGGAGACTTTCCACCGCTCTGTACGCCCCCATGTTGACCGGTTGGCTTGAGTGCAAGTCCCAGGAAAAGAACAAGCCAGCAGTGGCCGCATCGACATCTACAAAGCCCAGACCAGCGCTCACATCGAGGCTCATACTTCCGGCCTGCAGGGCCGCTGCCCATTCCGGCCCCATTTGCAGCAACGGCATGACGCCGTTTCGGAGCGCAGATGCGTATTGGCCGTAGCCCCCTCCACCAAGCCATAGGACGCCGTAAGAGAACCGAGTGGACCCATTACACTTCTCAACGCTGTTGTAGGCTCCCACATTCAGGGGTTCAGCTCATGCCGACTGGTCCTGCTGCCCGCAGTCCACCACACTATGCCAGGATCGCCTACTGTTTTTCCTTTGCGGTCCTTGCGCCGCTGCGTGTCGCTGCGAGCTGCGGCCAACATGAGAGGTCCTCGCAATTTCACGGTGTTTCGTTTTCGTGCTTCTTGTTACATAGCCTTGTTTGTCGCATCCCAGATTGCAGGCTTCTTGTCGAGTCCTCCGTAGTCGACTTCGACCAGGTTGGGGCAACGCTTCTGGATTTCCTGAACGCATTCGCCGAAGCGTTCGATGTGGCGGTGCAGTCGGATGCGGCGCCCGTCAGCCGTTAGAAAATCCAGGCCAGCGGTGACGGCCCACAGATAGGGCACATGCGGCTCGCGTTTGATGCGCACGATGTCTTCGTAGCGGATTTCCGTAGCATGCTTCCACAGGTTGCGGGCAAGAACGCGGTCTTCTTCCAGATGGATCCAGTAATGACTGCGCCACAGTTCGCGGAGGACCGGAAAGAGCGAGAACGGTACCAGGTAGATGGTGCAGGCGCTTGCCACGAAGACAAAGGCTGGAAAGGCCTCGGCCCAGCGACTATCCAGGCCGCTTGAGTATTTCACGAAGAGCAAGGCGGCAAGCATGGCGTAACCAACAACGACGAGGAAAAGCTCACCAAATCCGGCGACAATCCCATAATGAGAGCCGGAATCGTTTACTTCGTACTGTAATCGGTCCGCGCTCATTCTAGTTCGTGGGGATTGTGTTCAGCCACCCGCCGTGCCGGCGAAGCCCGACTTCATCCCGGTTTCCCGAATTTTCCGTCTTTGCCATTGGATCCTTTCCGTGTAGTTTCGCGATTCTTGTTACATAGCCTTGTTTGTCGCATCCCAGATTGCAGGCTTCTTGTCCAGACCGCCGTAGTCGACTTCAATCAGATTGGGACAGCGCTTCTGGATTTCCTGAACGCATTCCCCGAAGCGTTCGATGTTGCGGTGCAGTCGGATGCGGCGCCCGTCCGCAGTCAGAAAATCCAGGCCAGCGGTGACGGCCCACAGGTAGGGCACATGCGGCTCACGTTTGATGCGCACTATGTCCTCGTAGCGGATTTCCGTAACATGCTTCCACAGGTTGCGCGCAACAACGCGATCTTCTTCCAGATCGATCCAGTAATGACTGCGCCACAGTTCGCGCAAAAGTGGCCCTACAGAAAAGGGGAGAATGAGAAAAGTCGCCACCAGCGCACCGAATACAGTGACATAAAGAAACTGAACACCTCCATCGTCTAGTTCCGCTCTGCTCTGCTTGAGCGCAAAATGCGCCAGCATTGCGTAACACCAAGCAACAATAACTAGAAGGAAGAGGGCCTGGATGATCCCGTAGTGGGAACCACGAGGGTTCACTTCATAATGTTTATAGGTTACTCTCATCTCAAGCGCTCAAGGTGCGTTCGCTTTGAGCGCCGCACCTGGCATGTCTGTGAGCCTGTAAATCAGATCATCCGGACCCAGGCTCCTGTTCGTGACGAGTCCCTGTTTCGATTACGAAACTACGCCCTCGCCCCCGCTAAAAAGCAATTCTGAAATCCAGGCCTTCACTCCAGGTGGCGTGGGCCATGTGTTTCGTATTGTAGAGGGCGATCGGTCGGCTATTGTTTGTCAGGGCAATGAGTCCGCCAGTTCCGCCGAGAGTGTGGACTTTTTCGAGCACGGCGTGGGCGGCGAGTTCCGGCGAGTCTGCTTTGTAATTCAATCGGGCGGCAAAGTCGTAGGCGCTGACGGCGCGCTGAAAACATTCTCCGTCTCCGGTGCAGGAGATCGCGGCGTGTTGATCGGCATAGGTGCCGGCGCCGATGATGGGGCTATCTCCGATGCGTCCGGTGTGTTTGCGGGTGGTTCCACCGGTCGAGGTGGCCGCCGCCAGATTCCCGGCGCGGTCCCGGGCTACGGCGCCGACTGTATTGGAGTGATCCGAGGGGGTCGCTTCTTGCCAGCGCTGGCGTGCCTGGGGAGTTTCAAAAAAACCGGGTTCGACCAGGTCAAGGCCGCACTCCTGCGCGAAGGCTTCGGCCCCTTCAGCCACCAGAAGAACATGGGGCGACTCTTCAAGGATGCGGCGCGCCAGAGCGATCGGAGAACGCACACGCCTTAGGGCGCCGGCCGAACCGGCAAGCTGCCTTCGACCGCACATGATGGCAGCGTCCAGCTCGATCTCTCCGTGGGCGTTGAGCGCACCGCCAATGCCGGCATTCAACAATGGAACCTCTTCGAGCAGGCTGACGACGAATTCGACAACATCCAGCGCCGCTTCGCCGGCCTCGAGACGCCCGACGGCAAGCTTCAAGACCCGATCGAGTTCGGTGCTGATTTGAAAACGCGAGTCGCTGGAGAGTTCGAGGTTGCCGGCGCCGCCATGAAGTGCAATGGCGGGGCCGGACATTTGAGAATTAGAGCGAATGGTGGGCTTTTGAACGGCAGACGCTATCAGGCGGTTGCGGCAGCAACCGGCAAAATGCTGACCTGCTTGCGCTTGCGGTTAATGTGTTCAAAAGAAACCACGCCGTTGACCAGAGCGAACAGGGTGTGGTCGCGGCCTACGCCGACATTGTTGCCCGGACGAATGCGGGTCCCGCGCTGACGAATGATAATGGTGCCGGCATGCACCGTCTGACCGCCATAGACTTTCACGCCCAGTCGCTGGGAGTTGCTATCGCGTCCGTTTTTTGTAGAGCCGCCGCCTTTTTTGTGCGCCATTTTCGTTTACTCCGAAATGATTTCGAGCCGGCCGGGGTTTTGCCTCGCGACCACCTGCAGACCAAAAAGCGCCGAAGCGATCAAGACGCGCGCTTCGTGGCTGTCGGCCTCTTTCGTAATGTCCAATCTATAATAACCCTTATCGGCTTTGATCTGCACCGGCAACTGAAGCAACTCCTTCAGGCCGGCCCCCAGGTTCTCCACCAGCACCGAAACCGCAGCGCAAACGATGTCGTTTCCGTGGGCGGCAGTACCGGCGTGCCCGGATAGCTCGATTCGACTGACCCGGTCATCGGACTCGGTCCGCACCGCGAGTCGAATCACCGATCAACCCTTGATCTCGACCACCTGCAGGCGTTGCAGATCCTGACGATGTCCCCAGGTCCGACGATAGCCCTTGCGCCGCTTGTACTTAAAGCCGCGCACCTTCGGCGAACGCAGATCTGCCAGCACCTTGAGCTTCACGACCGCGCCTTTTACGGTCGGCTGCCCGATGCGGGTCTGTTTGCCGTCAGAAATCAGAAGCACCGAGTCGCAGGCAAATTCCTTGCCCGCCTCGTGGCCGGTCAGTTCCGACAAAAGCACCTGATCTTTTTCCACCCGGTGCTGATGACCGCCCAGTTTTATATACGCATGCATGGTTTGTCTCGGCCGGCCCCACTACGAGCCGGAAAGGCCAGTACAGGCAAGCCGGGCCCCGTGTCAAGTCGGTTGGATGGCAAATCCCGGACAGAAACCGACGGGCTCGGAGCCGCCCGAAAATGCCTGCCCTAGGGCGCCAGTTCGGCCCGCCCGCTTGCGATGATGGTCCGGTCCGTGGTCTGTTGGGCGAAGACCACCAGATCCCAGGCGGGCTCTCCGGCGCCAATGGGAGCCGCGTTCTGGAAGCGCAGGGAGCGGCGATCGGAGTAGTTGCACTCAGACGCCGGGATCTGCGTGAGTTCCTGCCAGCCCCGGGCGATGCTCGCATGGCGTAGCCGCCGGCCTTCGTTTTCGCCCCGCGGCACGGCCACCTCGGCAAAACCCTGGGCCAACACGGCCACAAGTTCTGCGTTTGTCTTTTCAAAACCGGCCGGGCAGGACAGAGCCAGATCGACTGTAACCAGTACGGCGTCGGCCTGACGCGCCTGAGAAACAATTTCGAGCGTGAGTTGGGCATGGGGCGCTCCGCCGCCCCGGAAATCGCCTGGACCGCACGGGTCCGGCTCGAACCCACAAATTCGAACGAGCCGTCGACGACCATCTGGGGCGTGTACTGACTGCCCAGGCCAAATCGGCGCGCGTAGCTTTCCTGGCGCGCGCTGATTTGCGGTGAGGAAAAAGGATCCCGCCAGCCCAGGCGATTCCAGTAGTCCACATGCTCGCTGAGAACGATCACCTGAGCCCCGGGCACCGGTTGGTCGGCATAAAACGATAGCAACAACCGATCCGCCGGCGGGCAACTCGAGCACCCTTCGGAGGTAAACAGTTCCACTAAAACCGGCACCGGCTCGGCGGAGTTTTGAGGAGACGCCATCGTTTGGTCTTGCGTGACCGCCCCGGTTTCCGAAATCACGGGGGCCGCAAGAATCCACCCGACCCCGGCCAGCAGGGAAAACACAACCAAAAAGGCCGCGACACCGATTGCTTTGGTTCTGGCTCCCATCACTTAATCAACTCATGTTGGTCCCGGTCTTTTGGGCCGGGCACTTACTTACTAAGGCGCTGCCCAACACAATGATGAGCACGCGTACAACCAAACGGATACACACAGCTCAGCGCATCTGTTTTTCAACCACCGGTCTTATTCCGTCGAAATTTGCAGCCCGCCTTCATAGCAGGCCGGATCGTAGGCAACCGAGCAGGCATACAGATAGCTCACAAAGTTCGACTCACATTTTTTTCGCTCCGTGTCCGAGGTGCTCCCGTTCAGGCACGCCAGAAATACAAGCGAAAGAACGTGCACACAATCGGCCCGCTCGCGGCCTTCGGCCGTACAGTCCGCGCACGAATTCGCGCAGACAAAAAGCAAAGCCAGGCCGACTAAACACAAGACCCGCTTTATTCCGCGGCCGCCTTGCATGGTGTCTTAAGGTGCCACACTCTTACTATTGATCAAGTAAATTCCGGATGCGGGATGGATCGTCGGCGCTACGGGCGAAGATCCGCCGCGGCATAGCAGATGCCTGGGACCGAAATCCGGGGCGAGCAGTAACCGCTGGCCGCCAGGCAAACGCCACGCCGCGCGAACTGGTTGCGGGGAGTGGTGAAAATCTATTACTTCACGGCAGGCGCGTGCGCATCTAAGCCCTGGCAAGTATACTGGCGGACCTGCAGTGAGCGATTTCTATTTTATAGGAAAGAAAATAGGGGCCTCCAGCCATACTCGTGTTGTGGATCAAGACGTGCTCAAGACGATCAACGAACAGGTACTGCTGGGCATATCCCTTCGAGGGCAGTTTCCGGACATGCATGTGGACGTCGCCCGAATGGACCCCGTTTCCGATTTCGTGCCGACGCCTGCTTTTGCGCGGAACCCACGCGACACGACCATCAGAGACAAACGCGGCACCAACGTGACGACTAACGGAAGTGCGCCGCGCATGCGAAATGCGAGCTACCGCCGCAGGATGCGGCGGAACAGGTCCCGAGCGCTGCCGGCACGGAAGCCGGCATAGCGAGGGTCGCTTTCTTTTGGCCCCACCTTTTCTTTGACGAAACAAAGAAAAGGTGGGTGGCCCACATTCAACTTTCGACTTTGCGCTCGCACTTACAAGAAACCCGGTAACGGCTACCTGGCATAACCCATCACACTCCTGGAAACGCCGCCGCATTTGCCGCCCGCCAGGGCCCTAATTCCGGCGCATGAGAAACTTCTCGAGGTATTCGGTGATGTCTTTGATGTTACGGTTAATCATACGCCGAAACTCCGGTGGGATGTTCTGGCTCTTGATGACACGATAGTAGTTGAGCGCGTTCTTGAGCATTTTGCGGCGCGTGAATTCCTGGGCCTTGACCAGCATGGGCTTGTACTTATAGTACACGTACTCCATGGTGTGGTAATCCTGGCTGAGTTTGAACGAGTCCGGGATTTTCGAAAAATCGTAGGTGAGCGTGAGATACGGCGCGTCGTCTTCTTCTGGCGGCCGCAGTTCAAGCACACCCTGGATTTCCTGGGGCGGCGGTTTCTTTTCCTCGTCGATGGACTCGGAAAGGTCGGGAATTTCGTCGGCTGCCTCTACACCTTCGCCCTCGCCTTCGGCGAAGTCCGAGGGCGCCGGTGCGCCGCCTTCGCCCGGAGCAGACGTGGCTTCCGCCTGGACCGGTTGCGGAGGTTCAATCCAGGGCTCCTCGGCCGAAGGCATGCCGACCGGCTTCAGCTCGGGCGGCAGGATCTCCATGCGCGAGGGTTCTTTCTCTTTTTCCTCTTCCGGCTCCGGCTCTTTTTCGGGCTCGGGTTCGGGCTTCTTTTCGGGCTCGGGTGGTTTTTCTGGTTCCGGTTCCGGCGGTTTCTCGGGCTCCGGTTCCGGCGGCACTTCCGCTTCGAGCGGAATGCGCAGCATGGGTTCCTTGGGGACCTCGGCGGCCTTTTTCTTCTTGAGGAAGTCTTCGAGCTGACGTTTGCGTTCTTTGTGTTTGCGGAGCTTCTTTAAGAATTCATCGCGTTCTTTGAAGAGGTCTTTCTTACGGCGGTCATCACCCGAACGGCGATCGCGTCGATTCGGATCCGAGGAGCGCCGACGATCGATCTTTTGCCGGCGTTCAATTCCGCTGCGTCGATCCTTGAGCGGAAGGTTCTTGTACTTTTCCCACTCGCGGTCGAAATCTTCGTCGGTCCAGCCGTCGGTGATGAGCCGACCATTCTCGTCGAGTTCAAAGCCGGGCGGCAGCCCCGGCCGATCCATGCCGCCCTGTTCGAGCTTCGCCTGATCGCCCATCGTGAGCGAAACGATCTCGCCCATGGCCGGCATGGTGCGGAAATCCTGCGGCACGGCGACGTACTGGATCGGCCCCGGGGGGCCGGGCGGGGCGCCCGGCGCGGGAGGAGCAGCCGCGGGGCCTTCGCCGGTGGGCGGAGCCTGGCCAGGAGCGGCCGGAGGCATGAGGCCGGTGGGCGGCACAGGGCCTCCGGGAATCGCACCGGCCTGGAAAGCCACCTGAAGCTGTTGGGCGATTCCCTGAGAAATATTCTTCAGGCCTTCGGTGAGATTCTCCAGGGCAATTGCCTGGGTGGTAAGCGGGATGACGATCTCCGGAAACTGAAGCGCTTCCTCGTCCCGGTCGGCCCCGGCCATCCAGCGTTTGATGTCGTCTATGTTCTGATCAATGCGGCCCTTGATCTCTTCGTCGGGCACACGCTTCTTGACCCGTTCGTAAACCTCGAGCGCCTCTTCCGCTTTCTGGCGCTCGACGAGCGTATCCGCATTCGAAAGCGCGCGCCGATGATGCGCGAAACGGCTGGCGCGCGCGATCAACTCGTCGGAGCTGTAGGTGACCTTTAGCGGACGATCGGACGGGCGGGTTGGTCTTACGCGGCCGGAATCGTCGCGTTCGGCTGGCACTGTGCGACCCGGCATCTGATCCGGGGCGCGCTTCAACGTTTCGCGCAGACGATCGATGTCCTCTTTGGTTCCGAGCACGACCGGCTTGCCGGCCTCTTCGCTTTCGGCGCCGGCGCCACCCTCGGGGAGACCGGGGCTCGAACGCGGACCCGGCCCGGTGCCGCCTTCTCCCGGGGGCCGCTCGCCTTTGCGATCGCCCATGGTGGCCCACAGGCCCACCCCGGCCGCAAGGCCCCCCAGTAGCAGTAGTAGTAAGACTTCCATTGCGATGTCGATCGGGTCCGGTACGCGCGCAGACGCTCCGCGCCCCTCATAGCCATGAGACGCGGCTTTTCATTGGACTTCTATAATAGATCGTCCCCAGTGACCCCGGATTTTACGGAGGGAGCTCTGGCTTTACCGGTAACACGAATAAACGAGCGGCTGGAGGGCGAAATTCTCCATTCCGGCAAAGCCTACGGGGTGCCCTTTGCGCTTCCGGGCGATCTGGTGCAATTCCAGATACGTCGCCGGGGACGCAAACGCAAGCTGAAAGTGGAGCACATCGAACGGGCCGAAGGCTACGGACCGGAAGTGCGCCAGGCCAGCCCGTTTTGCGACTACTACGGCGATTGCGGCGGTTGTCGCGGGCAGCACCTGGACTACGAGTTCCAGCTGGAACTCAAGACCGGCCCGGCTCTGGAAGGCCTGCGGGCCAGGTTACCGAACGATAGCGCGATCCAGGTACTGGGGGCGCCCACCGTGAGCGGGGGACGCAATCGTATGGATTTTGCCATCGATCGCCAGGCTGTGGGCCTGCGCCCGGCGGGCGACTTTCGCCGCATTGTGGACATTGAGTCGTGCGCCATTCAAAGTGAAGCGGCCAACGAAATCCTTCAGACCCTGCGCCGGCTTTTGGTGAAGCACGATGGCGTGGCCTTCGATCGCCGGACCGGAGAGGGAGTCGTTCAATACGCCACGATTCGATTCTCAACGATGCGCCATTCGGGAGTGCTGGTCCTTACAATCGAAGACACCCGACGCGAGGATCCAGATTACCTGCGGTTTCGGGCGGCTCTGGCGTCCGCTCTGGAAGGCGGCCCCTGCTCTCTGGTCCAGTGCACAAACACATGGCCTTCCGATCTTTCGTGCACGCCCGGCGGCGCCGTGATCTCAGGTCGCGGCGGCTACGACGAACGACTGGGCGATGCCGACTTCTTCGTTCCGTACGATGGTTTCTTTCAGCCATTCCCGGCGGCCTTTGATCGACTGCTGGATTTTGCCGTCGCGGCGCTGAAAGATCATCTGCCCGCAGAGCCTCCGGGCACACTGCTCGATCTTTTCTGTGGCGCCGGAGTGCTGTCTTCTATATTCACGCAGCGCTTCGCTTCAAGCTTCAATGCGATATTCGGCTGCGATTCGGTGGCCTCGGTGGTCGAGCGCGCACCCGAAAATCTCAGACACTTCCGTGGCCCGTGCGAGTTTGCGGCCATCGACCTGAACCGACCGCCCGAATCTCTCTTCGAGAGAACCGACGTCACGCTCGCGATCATGGACCCACCCCGCGCCGGAATTGGCCCGGGCCTGGCACGCCAGATCGTAGAAAAGTCTACGGCCCCTTTGATGCTTTATATTTCCTGCAATCCCCTTTCCCAGTTGAGCGACCTGGACCTGATTGCGCCGGCCTACGAACCCATCAAAGCTGCCGTCTGCGATTGTTATCCACAAACACCGCATCTCGAAAGTGCGGTACTGCTGCGAAGACGATCGTGATGCTGCGAGAAGGACGCGTGGTCACGTAGAGGAAAAGGGTGAACCCGTGCCACTTCTGTAGACAGTTCAACGGCCAGATTTCTTTTCTCAAATTCGATGTGACGACAGAACCCACTCGCGCCGCGACACGATGTCGCGGAACTAACACCGCACGACAACGAGCCAGGGACGGCGAGTTCTCGTGCGGCGCACGGGCTTGTGGGGGCCGTGCGGTCGGCCCCCACATCACTCCGGTTTCCAGCGATAACGCTCATACGGTGGATCCACTTCGAGCACTTCCACCTGGTCGCGTTCGATCAAACGCTGAAGCATGGCGTGAATGGTTGCGAGCGCCGTAATATAGTGGCCGCCGTCTTTGACGCGCTCACCGATTGCCTCGGTGACCAGTTCGCTCAGATCGTAGTCACGCTCCCGCAAACGTCGCATGATGCCGCGTTCCAGAAGTGACAGGGTCTTCTGAATCAGCTTGACCGCTTTGTGGGGAACTTCTGGCTCCGGGCCGTGGGCGGGAAGCAGCCGCCCGATCGGGATTTTTAGGAGGCGTTCCAGAGAATGATGGTAGTCCTCCAGGTTGCCGTCGATTTCCGCGTAGATCGACGAAATATTCTGTAGTACCAAATCCCCGGTGAAATAGATCGATTCTCCCAGGATATACGGCGCCAGGTGCCAGCGATTGTGTCCGGGCGTGTGCAAAAATCCGATCTCACGTTTGCCGATGGGAATCACGTCGCCTTCCACAAGCTCCACGTCCATGCGCAGCACCGGATCGACTTTGCGCTCGCTTTCGACAGACTTCAAGAAATCTCCCCAGCCCTTGCGCGCGCGCTCCAATTCGTGGTCCCGCACTTCCCTTTTGTGGTGGGCTTTGTAGATCAACCGGTCCATCGCCCGCTGCAGGTCGCCTATCAGCCGTACGTAGTTCCCGGTTGCTTCGGCCATTCCGCGCATCCCGTAGAGCCTTGCTTTCGAATACGAACGCATCACAAGCGCGCCGCTGATATGATCAATGTGCTCGTGGGTATAAAAGATATGCTCGATAGCGCTCAAGGAAAGTCCCAACCGACGCAGAGCGCGTTGCAACAAACCCAGGTTTTGCACGTAGCCCGAGTCGATCAGCGCCGGCTCACCGGAACGAATCAGATAGACATTGTTGGGCGCGTAAAAGGGCTGCGGAATTTGCACCCGGAAAATCTCGGGTCCGATCTCTTCAAATTCGGGGATGCTTTCGTAGTGATGGACACGCATCTACGCTTGATCGTCCGCCCTGACCACAGCCTCAAAAATATCCATGCCCTTTGCCGCGGTTTCCAGGCTGCAATTCAGAGGCGGCATAATGCGCACAGTATTGCCCGAGGTGCAGTTCAACAAAAGGCCCGCCTCCCGGCAACGGCTCACAATCTCCGCGCAGGCCCGATCGAACTCCACACCAATGTGCAGGCCCATGCCGCGAATTTCGCGAATCATGGGTTGCGTGGCAGCCAGAGCACGCAGCCTTTGAAACAGAAAATCCGAAAGCGCGTTCACGTTGCTCAGAATCTCACGGGTCATAATGATGCGAATCGTCTCGTAAGCAATCAGGGCCGCCAGATGCCCGCCACTGAAAGTCGAGCCGTGCTGTCCCTTCGCAAGATAGGGCGCAAACTTTTCGGCCACGACCATCGCGCCTATTGGAAAGCCACTGCCCAATCCCTTGGCCAGGGTCATCACGTCCGGGGTGATGCCGTAGTTCTCAAAGCAGAACAACTTGCCCGTGCGTCCAATTCCGGTCTGAATCTCATCGAACACAAGAAGCACCTCGTGCTCGTCGCACAATTCCCGGGCGGCCTTCACGAAGTCCTTGTTCATGGGACGAATGCCGCTCTCGCCCTGGATCAGTTCCAGAAAAATGGCGCAGGTGTTGCCGCCATGGTCCTGAAGTTCTTTTTCAAGCAGATCCGCGTCGTTGGGAGGCAGATAGACGCAATCGCTCAAGAGCGGCCCGAAGCCGGAGTGGATTTTCTCCTGGGCCGTTAAGCACATGCCGGCTGTCGAACGCCCGTGAAAGCTACCCTCAAACGAAATGATTCGTGTGGCGCCTTCCCGGGCCTGTTGACCGTAGCTGCGCGCAAGTTTGAACGCGGCCTCGGTGGCTTCTGTGCCTGAGTTGGTAAAAAATACCTTTCCCGGAAAGCTATGCTCGACCAGCACTTCGGCCAGCTGGGCCTGCTCCTGGGAATAAAACAGATTCGAAGAATGGATGATGCGCTCCGCCTGATCGCGAATCGCTTCTACCAGATCAGCTTCTCCATGGCCAAGTGATGTGACGGCGATCCCGCACAGAAAGTCGATATATCGTTTGCCTTCGGTATCGTACAGGAATTCGCCCTGCCCAAAGCGAAACGCAATGGGCGCACGATTGAACAGGTTGAGCATGTAGCGCTCGGTCTTTTCCTGAATTTCGTTGAGCGGCCAGGAGCGAAAGAAATCCTCAGACATGGTTTTTCCCCGGGCGGCTGCGACAAACTGTCGACCGCCCCATGACCACGAAAGCGCAGGTATGCGGTGGCGAAAATCCTTTTCGCCCGGTTCTTATCCGGCCAGGCCGGTTCGGGCGATGAAGTGACCGGAAACCGAAGCCAGCTCATTCTCCAGTTCGCTGCGGGCCTGGGTCAATTCCTCGAGACTGGTCGGTTGAACCGGATGGCGCAGACTCGCATAGAGTTTCACCTTCGGTTCCGTTCCTGACGGACGAATCGTCAGCTTACCCTCAGGTTCCAGCAGCAACTGCAGAACATTTGATTCTGGCAACCCTCGAAAATGCGCCGGAGATCGCTGGCCGTCCCTGGTCTGGGCCTGAAAATCCAGAACGCCTGAAACGCGACGCGACCCCAAAGACCAGCCCACAAGATTCTCCTCCCGTAGCCGATTCAAAATCTCCTGCATGCGCGCCTGGCCCTGGCTACCCTTGAGCGTCACCGACTTCAGGTCCTCAAGAAAAAGTCCGTACTTCAAGTAGATCTGATTGAGGTAGGCCACAATGTCTCCGACTTCGGCCACTATCTCGCACAGAAGCAGGGCTGAGGCGAGCGAGTCCTTGTCCCGCACGAAATCCACCGGAAGATAGCCGTAGGATTCTTCGCCGCCGAACAAGTAGCGGTCTTTCCCTTTCTGGAAACCCGCCGACCGATCGCCTTGCTCCAACAGCCGCATCTGCTCGGCTATATATTTGAAGCCTGTCAGCACTTCGTGAATTGCAATTCCGTTCTTGTGCGCGATTTCGCGCTGAAGGTCCGTGGTTACGATGGTCTTGAATACATGCCAGCGCGTACCGCCTTTCTGCGAGCCTGCCGCGATCTTCTCCACCAGGTAGGCGCACATGATGCTTCCAATCTGATTGCCGTTCAGGAGTTCGTATTGCCCGGGGCCGGTTTTGAACCCGCCCCCCAGACGATCCGCATCCGGATCGGTCGCCAGAAACAGGTCCGCGTCCGTGGAGCGCGCCCGCTCTTCGGCCAGCTTCAGGGCCTCCCGCTCTTCCGGATTCGGAAACTTCACGGTGGGAAATTCGCCGTCCGGTTGCTCCTGCTCCGAGACGACATCGACCTGAAAACCATACTTTCGAAGGAGACCCGGAAGCCAGGGCCCTCCGGTTCCGTGCAATGGAGAGTAGACGATTTTTAGATCCTTCTTCTGCTTGCGCGCCGGCGACACGAAAGGGGTGTCCTTGAACTCACCGTAATAGGAAGTCTTCAGGTCTGAACCAATGCGCTTCACATTCTTGCGATAGGTCTCGGACTTTTCATCTACAAAGGGGATCGACCACCACTCGCGCACTTTTTCTATCTCGGCCTCCACCTGGATCTGCGCATCGCCGACGAGTTGCGAACCATCGTCCATATAGACCTTGTAGCCGTTGTACTCGGGTGGGTTGTGGCTGGCCGTAATCACAATGCCGCCCGAGGCGCGTAGCTTTCGAATCGCGTACGACAGAACGGGCGTAGGGGCAACGCCGCTGAACAGATGCGCTTTCAGGCCCATCCCGGCCGCGATGCCGGCCGCGGTGGCCGCGAATTCCGGGCTCATGCGACGCGAGTCATGGGCGATCACGATCGTCGGCCGCTTGAACTTTTTCTTGAGATAGTTGCAGAGCCCCTGGGTCGTCCGGCCAACGGTCCAGAGATTCATGCGACCGGGGCCAAAACCGATCACACCCCGCAGGCCTCCGGTTCCAAACCGGAGCTCGTGAACAAACGCATCGACCTCTTCGCCGGCACGTTCGCGAATGAAATCATTGTAAACCCGGGCGGCCGAGTCGCGAACCTCGAGGGGGAATCCCGGCCCGGCCCAGTCCAGGATACGCTCCCGGACTGCTCGTGCGGCCGGCTCTTGCGGTAGTTCGTTTTCTGGCATCGCTGAATCCTTCCCCGGCCCCGTGCCGGGACCATTTCGAGGCTGCCACGTGTAGCCCCGGCTCCGCCAGCAAAAAACAGGCGGCCGCAAAGAAGGCAACAAGCGGGGCGTAAAATTTATTTGACCCTGGGAGGTCAGCGTGGTCTAAGACGTGGCATGATCTCGCCCGAAACCCGGGAGAACACACTCATTCTGCATATTGAAGAGCCCCGGGTAGACATGGTCGTGGCTCGAAAATTTCGTGAGGGGCTCTCTAGCTATCTCCGGGACAAACCCGGACGCATCATACTGGACCTGAAGCAAACCGAATACTTCGATAGTTCAGCCCTGGGTGCCCTGGTCGCCTTTATGAAAGACGTCAAGGCCTATGGCGGCCAGCTGATCCTCTGCAACCTGTCCCGATCCCTCCTGACTCTGCTGAAGCTGTCCAAGCTGGACCTGCTCTTCGAGATCTCCGACGATCTTGAAAAGAGCGTTCAATAGCATAACTGACCCGTCACAACTCAAATACACCCCCCGGCGCTTCGATACTTACCGATAGGGGCTCCCCCGCCCCCGGGCACCGATGGACCAGGACCAAGAAAGCCGCGTAGCAGCGGAGGAGACGCTGATCAGGGCGATCCAGCAGATCCTGAAGTCCTCCCACGAAGACTACACCGAGGACACGATTCTCGGTTCAGACATAAACCAGACCCGCCACCTTTTCTATTTCCTGCGCGGCGAGCAGCGCATGGTGCTCCTCAACTATGGCCTGGAGGTCTACCGGGGCCGGGTGGTGCGTGTATATGAGGAAAACCTGGCCGAATTGGAGGTGCCCGGTTTTCAGCCCGAGATGATCCGGCGTTGCCGCATAAAATTTGAGATCGTGAATGTGCTCTACCAGTTCGAGGTCGCGATCGTAGACATCGAGGGCGATCGGCTGACGATTCGCATCCCGACTTCCATCCAGTCCGCCACACGCCGCAAGAACCCGCGACTGCCGCTGGATGACATGTTCATGCGCTTTATCATCCTGTATCAACCGCTCATGGGCCGAAGAGGTGTTGGGCAGATCATTCAATCTCGATTCGGCGCCATCGAAAGGGAACTTCGGGAAGACGATCCGGACCTGCACCTGGTCCATCGGGTGCTGGTTGAGGAAGTTCGTAAGATCAGTCCGGATTACGAGATCAAGCTCTACCAGAAAGGCGAAAGGCGAAGCCTGATCGAAAACACGGTCAGTGAACAACGCAAAACGATTTTTTTATCCTCGGTCAGCAAACTGGACTCCTATTTCCAGCCCCGCATGCCCCACGGAATGATTAACTTCTCGAAGGAATATCATCATCGGTTGAAGGAAAGCTCGGAGGAAGATGCGGCGCAATTTTTCGAACACCTGCAGCAAGCCGACATGCGAGACTTTCTGGCCAACTATGTCTGTGCGCCGATCATGATCTTCGATCGCGTTATCGGCCACATATACGTATACACGACCGTGTTCGACCGAAGGCACATCGATGCAGACCAGGCCTTCCGCGTGGACCTTCTGGCAAAGCTCCTGAGTCATGCCATGAGCAAGTCGGTCCTTGCCCGTACGTACTTCAAGCACACGTATACTCGCATCGCCAACATCAGCCTGAGCGGGCTGCTTTTCGAAATCAACGATCGCGTGATTTTCGATTATCTTACGTACCACGACCGAATCAAGATGCTGATCCAGATAAAGCACAACCTGCTTACCATGTCGGGTGAGATCACGCGCTACTTCCCGAGCCGGGACGGGTTCAAGCTGGGCGTGGAATTCTTTAAGGCGGGGCCTGGAGACTTCAAGGTGCTGGAAAACTTTATCTTCGAAAGCGTTCAGCAGGAAAGAGCTTAAAAAAGATTGTGTGGGCCCTACCGAAGCAGAGCCCACACAACAGAGGAGTTACACGAATGACAATATACTCTTCGGCAACCCTCTGAAGTAGCATTCGAAAAAATTCAAGAAGCCGTTTCGCCGCCGAGGGCAATGTTGGTTTCCAGGAGCCCGTAACGCGAATACAGGTTCAATTGCAGCGTCGGCATGGCGGCCACCCGGGTTTCGCGCGTTCGCACGTCAAAAACCACCGGCACGCCCAGATCCAGGACCTGCCCGCTTTTCATGAAGGCCTGGATGGCGTTGCCCGTAATCATGTTCGCCAGTTCGCCCATCACGTCCCGATATTCCTCAAGCAGCGTATCCCGGTCTTTGCCCGGAAGGAGGCGACGGGTGATCTTGAGCGCCGACTCAAGATTCATGGAATAGACCACAAGACCTTCTTTCGGACCCTTCAGCTCTATGAAGACCGCGATTTCGAGACCCGGGCTGGGCCGGTCCCGAAGCTGCGTACGGCCCCGAACGAGTTGGGCGCCGAGCACGTCCCTGAACACCAGCGCCGTGGCCGACAGAAATGGATTCACGACCTCGGCTTTCAAGGTTTCTACTCGTTGGCGAAAGTCGCCGTAAGTTGAAACTCACCGCGAAGAAGCTCTTCCTGACGAATGAGCGCGATCAGGAGGTCCGTAAGCTCCTGCCCCAGTTCCTCGCGCGTCGAAGCCTGCTCCTCTGCATCGTGGGCCTCCACCGGTGGGAGCTCGACCTTCACAACCTGAAGAAACACAGTGTATTCTTCATCCGTAAAGGGTCCTCCGGTCGCTCCAGGGCCCGCGTCGGCCAGAAATCGGAAGACCCCGGGAAGGGCCAGATTCGCCCGCCTTCCACCGCCGAGATCGGCATTGGGCAGGTCCGGCAGGGTCAGATTCGGGACCGTTTCGGGAGCAACCCCCGTGAGGTCGGCCAGGCGCTCCAGGTCCGGCACAAAGGATTCGTCCTCGAACTCGGCCCGCAAACGATCCAGGTCCGCGCGTGCAAGTTCGGTTTTGATGCGTTCGACCACAAACGGCCGCTCCTCTTCGTACGGACGGCGACTCTCCTCCGGCACCTGGCGTTGTTCTTCATCGAAGGTGCGTCGAATCTGGTCTTCCGTCAGTTCGATGCGGGTCTTGAGGTTGGCGAGAATCTGACCATTGCTGAAACGCAGGAGGCGCAACTCCAGGCCCGTCTGCCGGGCAGAAAGCTCGGCCTGAACCAACGCCGATGAGACCCGCACCGGCTGCGAAAGAAGACCGGCAGCCTCCTGGGCCCTCGCCTCGAGCACGCGGACGTCCATGGGCGCATAAGACATGATGGTGCGATAGAAGCTCTGAACCGTACGCCGATCCTCTTCGATGAGCACGGTCTGGTTTCGATACGCCTCCTCGGCCTGCTCCAGCACTTCGGCTTCAATCGCCTGGGTCGAGGGCCCCACCTTCAGCCGCTCCCCTACCGTGCCCCAGAAATAGACCTCTTTGAGGCTGCGCTCCATGCAATTTTGCATGTCGAAGCGGGGTGCAAAGTTTCGCAGGAATTCAGGGTCGTCCGCCACGTCTCCCAGGGCCGAACGCAACTGGGCCGCCCGGACTTCTTCCTGCCGGCCGTACTCCCGGCAACGCTCGTAGTACTGGGCGGCCACACCGGAAGATATCTCCTGCCCCCCAAAGGACCCGATGCCGCCCACGCCCGATATAAGCGCCGTGATTTCTGAGAGCGGCTGGCTCGAAAACATAAGACCCATCATCGCGATCAGAACGATGATAATCGCGGCTGCTCCGATGCGTTTGATCTGATCAAGTAGGCTATTCACCACGGTAAGCTGTCCGGAGGGCTAATCCGGGCCAACCGAAAAAATCGTTCAGCAATTGGTCCGATGGCATGATAATGAAGGAGGTATGCTGTTCCTCATCGCAATCGCCCTGATCGTGGCCGGCGTTCTCTGTCTGGCGTACGTCGTTGGCCAGATGTTGCGGGATCGGCAGGCACGTCTGAGCGCCGCCGCGCCCACTGAGCCGCTACCGGCGACCGGAAGTGTGCGGGTGCCGAATACGACCCCGGTCCCGGAGCCGGCGAGCCAGCGCCCACCAGAAACGGAAAGCCTGACACGCATAGACACGGATCTGCTCGCCGAGACCCTGAAGGTTGCGGCGCGAACCGAGGGCGCCGAACTGCAGCCCGAGGAACAATTGATTGTCACGGGCGTGCTCTATCAGGACCATGGCCGTCGCATTCCTCACCAGGTGGGGAGGTTTGGAGAATTGCCTGTGCGGTTTTTTTCCGAAATGCGTCGCGTGGGCAGTGGTACAATGATTCTGGAACGAAGCAACTTCCGAATTCACTGTGGCAATGCCAGTTATTCTTACTCTGCCGGAGATCTGGACCAGATCGTTTTTCAGGAGAGCGGCGTCGCGTTGGTGCCGGTCCTGCCGGATAGACCGGTCCCGGTTTTTATAACCAGAGAAGCCCGGAGCGTTAAGAGCTTCATTAAGAAACACGCACGCACCCGGACCGCATAGGATCGAAGATCCCCGATCCCGATGTACGCCTACGAACCCTCGAAACCCAAGACCCGCCGGGGCTGGATCTTCTGGCTGGGTGGTCTGTCCCTTCTGATTATCGCAGCGATTCCAGCCTACCTGTACGGGCCCCTGCTGTACTATGGCATGTCCGGGGATGCGATCCTCCGGGCCGAACGACGTATCGAGCGCTTCGAAGAAGAGATGAACGGAGGCGCCCGATCGCCGCGCCAGCTGCTGGTCTCTCTGGACGAAATCGGCCGCATGGTCGACATAGCCGAACGCACGAACCCGGCCGTTGCAGACGTGCAATATCTGCAGGGGCTGCTGGCGTTTTACGAGTTCTTACTGCGGCTCGATCTTTCCGGCAACACCCTCTGGCAACTGACCGGCCGCGGTTTCCTGCCTCCGGCCCGCGCCGTCGACCTTCCGGAAAAATCCCTGGTGCAATTGGGCAAGCGCATCTCGGTCCGCATGCGCAAAGCCCTGGCTCTGGATCCGGACCTGGCCGCCGCAGCCGAGGCCAACCTGGCCATCGCCTATGGCGACCTGTTCTTCACCGGTCGAACGGACCCGCAATTAATGAATCGCGTCGCACGCATTCAAGCCGGCCCGGTGCGGCCTTTCCTTCGACCTCATCAGGATTGGATCATCCTGGCCCTGCTGGCTCTGTCCGGCCGTGCCGGCGAACTGGAAGCGGCCCTGCCGCCTACGGAGCAGGCCACGGAGGCGGACGAAGAGCAAGTGCCCCGCCTGGCCCTTTCGCCCGGCCTCCGAACTCTGATTTTATGCCACGGTTATTACGCCAGCCGCAACTATCTGCAGAGCCTGAACCTGGCGCGACGCCTGAAATTCGATCAGACTCAACCACGGCACCTGCGGGTGGAAGCGACGCGCATGGAGGGGGAGATTTTTCTGATTCAACGCAGCCCGGACGCGGCCGCCTACTTCTTCCGGGAAGCGTACGAAATGAGCGAGCAAACCGATGACTTCGTGCGAAATCGCCTGCGAACCGTCACTCCCGGAGAACCGGAATAGTCCCGTCCATCCTCGCGAAAAAGCGCGAAACTCCGGCTTTGCTTGACACGACTACCACCCCTACGATTTGGGTAGAACACTCTAACCGCACATAAGAAGGTGAATTCCGGCCTTCCTGAACCCCTATCCGAATGTTCCTCGATAAGCTCTACGGACTCTTCTCAAACGACATGGGTATCGACCTTGGCACGGCGAATACTCTTGTGCATGTAAAAGGCATGGGCATCGTGCTATCGGAGCCATCCGTAGTGGCGGTCCAGTCATCGACGGGCAAAGTGCTGGCGGTCGGCCACGAAGCGAAGCGAATGCTCGGCCGGACTCCCGGGGACATCGTGGCCATTCGGCCCATGAAAGACGGAGTGATCGCGGACTTTGAGACCGTCGAAAAGATGATCCGTTACTTCATCCAGAAAGTGCACAAGCGCACCACCCTGGTGAAACCGCGCATGGTCATTGGCGTGCCTTCGGGCATCACCGAAGTGGAAAAGCGGGCCGTGCGCGAATCTGCCGAGCAGGCCGGCGCCCGGGAAATCTATCTCATTGAGGAAGCGCTGGCAGCCGCGATCGGCGCCAATGTGCCCATCCACGAACCAGCCGGAACCATGATTGTGGACATCGGCGGTGGCACGACCGAAATCGCTGTGATCTCCCTGGGGGGCATGGTCATTGCCGATTCCATTCGCATCGGTGGCGATGAATTCGACGAGGCCATCATACGTTATTTGCGCACCCAGTACAACCTGGTGATCGGCGAGCGCATGGCCGAAGACGTGAAACTCACCATCGGCAACGCCTATCCCGAAAAGAAGACCGAAGTCATGGAACTACGTGGCCGGGACGCGATCAGCGGCCTGCCCCGCACCCTGGAGATCGATTCAAACGAAATCCGGAAAGCCCTGAAGGAGCCCATTGAGGCCATCCTGGAAGCGGTCAAGAGCAGCCTGGAACGCACACCGCCTGAACTGGCTGCGGACATCGTGGAGCGCGGCATTGTGATGACCGGTGGCGGTTGCCTCCTGAAGGGACTGGACAAGTTCCTGAGCAAGGAAACCGGCGTGCCCGTATTTCGGGCCGAGAACCCGCTGACCTGCGTGGTCCTGGGCACCGGGAAGTATCTGGACGAGCTCAAGTACATTCGTTCCGGGATTAAGTAAGCCGCGCAGCGTTTTTGGTTGAAGCCGACGCCCGGCTCGCCGGACTGGTCATGGAACCCCTTCAATCCAGCTTGTGTCATTCTCGCTTTCTATCGATCTATGAGGTAGAACCCGACGGGGTCGGCGCCTGTCATGCTCTGGGAAATCCTCTGGCGAAATAAGAACACCTTCAGTTTGGGGTTCACTCTGTCCTTCTCACTGCTGTGTATTCTGTGGCAGAGCAATCCCTTTGCCCAGGGCATGGCCTACTTCGGGAAGATGGCCGATCGTGTCAGCGGGGCGCTGAATTCCGGCCTGCGACTGACGGGTACGCTCTGGGTCGAAATCGATGAGTACCGGCGCGTAAAAGAGCAGCTGGACGCCGCCCAAAGGCGACTCGAAGAATACCGGCTCGAAAAAGATAAATTTGATCTGTTGCGCCTGGAAAACGAGCAATTGCGCCAGGCTCTGGATTTTCCGCCCCCCGTGGACTACCCGGTCATGCGAGCCCAGGTGCTCGGTGTGCGGCTGAACTCCATCAGTCCACGCATCATCATTGGCCGCGGTGCGGCCGATGGCGTGGAACCGCTCATGCCCGTACTCGCCCGATCCCACGACACGGACCAGCATCTGATTCGTTGCGTGGTCGGCATTGTCGTGGCCGTCGATACCAACTCGTCCATTGTGCAACCCCTGACCCATCCCGAATTCCGCATGGGGGTGCGCGTCCGGGACTCCGGTGAGTGGGCGATCCTGAGCGGCAACTCCGGGCGGCCAACCCAGGCCCTGCTTACGTTTCTTACCTCCAATTTCGAGCCCGGCCGGGCGGTGCTCTCGCCGGCCAGCGGCGAGCTGGAACGGGGCAATGCGATCTATACCAGCGGAGAAGGCGGCATCTTTCCGCCCGGCATTCCCGTGGGGCTGGTGGTGGAAGAAGGCGGGCGACTGGAAGATTTTCGCACGGCCTATGTGCGACCCTTTGCGCCCCTGTCCAATCTGGATGCCGTAATGGTGGTCATGAAACGACCGGCAGCGTGGCGCGATCAATGGAATCGCCAGGCCCGCTTCGACGAACACCTGGAAACCGAATTCGGGCCACCCCAGTACCCGGAGGCGTTGCGCAGGCCCGAGCCGCCTCGACGAAATAGCCCCACACGAACGACCGAAACGCGGCCGGAGCAGACGCCGGAAAACCAGCAACGCACCGAACCCGGCCAGACTCAAACCGACGATCGTCGTCGCATCATCAACGAAAACCTGCCCGGAGCGCAACCCTGATGTTTCTTGAGATCAGCGTGGTCACGCTCGGTATGATGGTCTCTTACTTCTTGACCGAGATCCAGTTACTCAAACTGAACTTTGACTTTCTCGACACCGGGGTCGTGCACCCCGACTTTCTTTTGATCTTTCTGATCTTCTTTGCGCTTTATCGGGGCGAGCTGGTCGGCATCTGGGTCGGATTTTTCGCAGGCCTGTTGATGGACGGCACGCTCTGGCGCATCAGCGAAGGCGGGAACTATGTGTCGGTCATTGGAGTACACGCGTCCATATACAGTCTGGCGGGCTTCATACTGGGCAAAATGAACCGGATCTTCGACCGCTACCGCCTGGCTCCTTTGTTTGTGTTGGTCCTGGGGACGGGCATCGTCGTTCGTTTTCTGGCCTGGACGATGGCGGGTATATTCCTGGAATTCAATCGATCCCACGCCATCGTTGTGCCGGCGCTCTACACGGCAGTGCTGGCGCCCATCTGGTTTGCGCTTTTAAGCTGGGTGTATCGCATCCAGCCCGGGGAGGTTCCATGAGTCGGTCCCTGTTCGAGTATCGCCTGGAGAAGAGATTTCACCAGCGCATCTATATTTTTACGGGGCTGATCTTCAGCGTGGCCCTGGTGCTCTGCTTCCAGCTCGGCAATCTCCAGCTGGTTCAGGGTTTCGATAATATGGTGCTGGCGCGTAAGTTCGTGAACCGCCAGGAATTCACAGTCGCGCCCCGCGGCTTGATGTACGATCGCAACTACGCACCGGGCGCAACGCCCCTGGTCGATAACATCCGCTTCATCGACTATGTGATCTACCCCACACGTTTTCCGGACCGGGATACCGCCGTGGCTTATGTGCGGCGCTTTTCTGGCGTGATGGGCCGACCGTTCGAGGAGTTTGCCGACGACCTGACCGAAGAAAACTGGAGCCAGCTCCGACGGCGAAACGGGGCCATCACACTCATGACCCGCATGACCCGCCGGGAACAAGAACGGCTGGCCGAGTTCCACATCAGCGATTCCTACGGAGAATTCGTCCCGAATCACCTGCGCTACTATTC
>JACKOY010000025.1 GCA_024233935.1 Spirochaetales bacterium
TCGGCCTCACGATGTCGGAACACCGTCCCCGAGATCTGTCGGCCTCTGTCGGCCTGACGGATGTGCAAACACCGCCACGCACGCGGACCTGAATTACAGCAAATACGGAATAAACATACCGGACCGTCGCTTGTATTCGGCAAACTCCGGATAGCGAGAAAGGCTTTTGTCCTTGCGCAGCATGTTCGGAATCCAGACGCCGCACAAAAAGATCCCGAGTACAATGGCGGGCACCCAACCAAACGGGGTCCAGCCGTCTTGATTAAGAAGCGGCAGGAGCACAAAACTACCGTAGATCAAAAATTCGCCGAAGTAGTTCGGGTTACGACAGCGCGCCCACAATCCAGATTGAATCAAGCCGGGGCGCAAGGCCAGGCTGACGTGTTTCTGCATGTCCGAGGCAAAATGATAGAACACGCCCAACGCATAGACAAAGACACACAGACCCAAATACCACGGTGGGGTCGCGACATCGTAGCGAATAATCAGCCAGGGCGCGATCCAATAAAGCGTGAGGCCAAACCAGATGACCAGGCCATAAAGAATTCCAGTGGGCTTTTCCCAGGACTTGTCCCCGAACAGACGGCTTTTGGTGATCCAGAACAGGCCGTAACTTCCATGCACTGCCAGGTAGACCCAGGCGGTTGTGTTTTCCCAGCGATCGTAGTAAAACATGAGCGCAATTACGAACAGGCCGGTCGCGCCTTTGTGGGAATCGATGAAGTGTTTTTGTTTCATTGGCGAACAGACCCTTTGCAGGCGATGGTCCTGTCAACACTTGTCACGGAATGCTCGCAAAACATGCGGCCGCGACCGTTGGCGTTATTGCACCACGTTGATGGTGGCAAGGGTGTATCCACCATAGTAGAGCCGGTTGAGCGTAACTGCCGGATCGCCCTCGGGAGCCGTTGCCAGGCCGCTGATCAAGGTTCCGACCGCCAGGGTCGTGAGGTTGATGGTGCGTATGGATGAGTTGTTACGATCCGCCACGTACAGTGTCAGTCCGTCCGAGACGGCGCCGCGTGGGCTATTGAACAGAGCCGCGGTGCCGACCGCGTCGGTCGTACCGGTTACGCCCACCTGGCCCGCGATGGTGGTAACCTGGGCTGTGGCGAGGTTGATGCGGCGAATAATATGATTCGCGGAGTCCGGCAGATATAGATTCGTTCCGTCGGTTGCGATACCGGCCACAATGCCGTCCAGTTGAGCGGAAGTGCCCACGCCATCGGTTGTGCCCTGAGTGCCGCCCGCAAACGTGATCACACTGAGGTCTTTCAGGCTCAGTCGCCGAACCGCGAAATTGTTCTGATCGGCTATGTAAAGATTTTGTCCGACCACCGCAATGCTTGCCGGAAAATTGAATCGGGCGCTTGAGCCCGGGCCGTCTACATAGGCACCGCTACCCGCAGACCCCGCAATCGTGATCGTATTGCCATTCTCTTTATCGATCTGACGGATGGTGTGATTGCCCGTGTCGGCCACATACACATATCTTTCGGTCGCCGCACCGCCCCGGGGACTCGCAAAGGATGCCGCCGTGCCAACCCCATCGGCTGAGCCGGACGTGCCGGTCGGAGAACTTGTACTGCCGGCTAGAGTCGTAACCGTGTTCGTTGCCAGATCGATTCGGCGCACATTGTGATTGAACTGGTCGAAAGCAAACAGAGAAACACAATCGGTCGCGAGCCCGCGCGGGGCCTGGAAGCGGGCCGCAGTGCCGACTCCATCGAGGTTATCAAAAGCGGAGGCCTGGCCCGCGATCACGGATTCAGTCCCGCTCAAAAAAAGCGGATAGGGAACATTGGTCGTCTCAAAGCAATACGGCCAGCGTTGCGTGGATAGGTAGCCGATCAGCGGATCGCACGCACCATCGGTCAGAGCGCAGTCGCTCGAAAAAACCCCACAAGAGGATACCGCAACAAGAAGTCCAACTGCTGTCCCTCGCCGAAGAAAGGAAACCATGGAGCAGTGTAATCTGCGCCCTGCCGGCAGGCGAGCCAATTCAGAGGCCTCCCTGCAAAAGCAATCGCCCGGTAACTTCATATCAGTCGGGACCCCGCCGGCCTATGCCCCGCTTCCGAGTGCCCGAATCAGGCAGCGTCCCGAAACACAGGCTCCAGTCGACGCGTCAATTGCCCGGGGCTCGTTGGCCGGCAGATACCCGCCAGAGTACGTTCAAAGTACAGGCCTTCAACCGTCTCTTGCTCTCTCGCCCCATGCACAACGATCAACAAATCGCGTGCCCGGGAAGTCCCAACATACAGCACACGCACCTCCTCGTCGGGCGGCCGAAAACGGCGGCTCCGGCGCTGATCCATCGGGACGCATTGCGACCAGCCATCCAGCAGATCCAGAATCACAACCGGAAACTCAAGGCCCTTGGCCGAGTGAATTGTAAGCACTGAGGTCGACGGAAAACCGGAGCGAACCCAATGCCTTCGGCGTGCGTTGGTTCGCACCAGAACAGTCACATTCGTTTTTTTCAGATCCCGCGCCAGCTCTGACTCCTGGTTGGGCCCGAGCGCCAGGGAAAAGACCGGCGGTGCATCGCCTTCGGATCGAACGGCCACAACTCGCTTCTTGATCTGTTTTGAACTCTGCCGAATTACGCGCAGGCCGGCACGCACAATCGGACTCAGGCTACGATAGTTCTGTCGCAACTGAAAGGTGCGTGTGTCGGGAAAGTGTTTCGGGAACTTGAGGAACGGTTCCACGGTCGCGCCCCGAAATCCGTAGATGGCCTGATAGTCATCTCCCACCACCAGCATCTCCGGGCTTCGCATAAGGCGCAGGAATTCCAGCTGGCGTGGGTCTGTGTCCTGGAATTCGTCCACGAGAATCAGATCGTAACTCTCCCGGAGTCGGTCCAGATACGGTCTGCCATGCGCGAGACCCCGGACCATTCGACCGATCAGGTCTTCGAATTCGACCAGTCCATTCGACTTCTTGAAACGAGCAAGCCGTCGGTCCAGCAGCGCCGGGAGGCCCGGGACAAGCTCTTCGCACAGTCCCCGATTCTCAATCAAAAGCTCATAGGGGATACCGCCAATCTCGGGCAGGCGCGCCAGCTCTTCGCACAGAAAACGAACGCGACGGGCCTTCTGAAGTATTCCCGGCGGCCCTTTCGAGCGAAATCGCGGATCCAGACGGGCCAGATGGCGGTAGCAAAATGAATGAAACGTGGAAACCTCCACTTTCGCCTGTTCGGGCAGGCGAGAGCGTAGCTCGGCCACTGCCTTTCGGCTGAAGCTCAACATCAGCACACGTGCCCCGGGGCGTTCTCGCAATCGATTGGACACAAATCCAATTACCGTACGGGTCTTTCCGGAGCCGGCCGCCGCGACAACGCGCTGAATCGCACCGCTCGCCTGGATTACTTTTCGTTGTTCCTCTGAAAACGTTTCGAATGCCTGCATAAGAACCGTGGGTCTCCGATCTGCGATTTGTTGCGCATTTTTTTCGCACGCGAAAGCCGGCCCGACAAAATGCTTGATTCCGGCTGGCTACCGTGGAGCACTACGGGCGATGTCGCGCTCCCTTCCTGCATTCGCGGTCTGCGCGATGCTCTTCTGGTTCAGCTACGGCTGCGGTCCTGGCCCGGAAGAGGGCCGACAATTTTCGCGACAGGACCTGGGCGCCTTCGCCTGGCAGACCGCAACAGGCTTCGACCCCGCCTACGCCACCCTGGAACCGGGGCAGGCGATTCCGGGAGCCCGCTGGCCGGACGGTTTTCCTATCGTGCTGGCGAAGATCTTCCACGATTCTGTCGGGGCTTCCATCCAGCAGTTTACGGCGCGTACGGAATTCACGCTCCGGGACGAGGACCTGGCTCAACCACTGGCTTTGCGACTGGCGGTGATCGGCGAAAACTGGGAGATTTACCTGAACGGAACGCTCTTAAGATCCGAGATGCACTTTGCGCCCCAGCATGACCGGATTCAGGAGCAACGTACTCTTCGGGGCATGATTCTACCCCTGCCCGAAAGGCTCCTGAATGCAGGCCCCAATGCGCTGACCTTTCATCTGGCCGGTGACCGCTCTCCGGTTGATTTTGTGCCGAACGACAAGATCGGCTTTTATCTCCGCGACGGATACTATATCGATCGTCTGGACAGATTGAACGCCGACTTTACCGAATATCTCGACCTGACTTTTATTTCCGTTTATGTCTTTTTCGGACTATATCATCTGATTCTGTTCATCTGGCGACCGAAGATCCGATTCAATCTTCAGTTTGGAGTTTTTGCCGTTCTGGTCGGCATCTATCTTTTTCTACGGACCAATCGCGTCTTTGTGCTGTTTGACGGCCTGGACACCTCGATTCTCACGCGCATTGAGTACTCCAGTCTTTTTCTACTAATACCGGCGTTTCTTTTGTTCTTGCATGGTTACTTCGAATCGGGCCATCCGCTGAACTGGTTCAACAAGGTCGCGATCGCCTTCAACAGCTCTCTCGCTCTCGCCTCGTTATTCAGCCCGTATCCCTGGCTGCGCACCCTGCTCTACGTCTGGCAGAGTTCAATGGCCTTTCAGATCGTGCTTGTGCTCGCCATCACCGGTCTGTTTATATTTCGGCGCTATCCTGGCGCGCTCCCCATGGGCATTGCGATTTTGATCGGCCTCATCACCGCCGTTTGGGACATTGTCGGAACTGCGACTCTCTGGTACGATCTGCGTCTTTTCCAGGAAGGTTTTTTCGGTTTCGTAATTTTTCTCGTCGTTTCGATTGCCCGGCGAGTGGCGCGCGTCGAGACCGATCTTGAGAATCTGACCGACGACCTGCGCGAAATGAACACGGCCTTCTATCGCTTTGTTCCGACCCAGATACTCGAAGAGCTCGATCGCAAATCGGCTACCGATCTTGAGGTCGGTGACAACGTGATGCGGCTCATGAGCGTACTCTTCAGCGACATACGTTCTTTTACGTCGCTTTCGGAAGCGATGAGCCCTGAAGATAACTTTCGCTTTCTCAACTCATACCTGAAGCGCATGGAACCAATCATTCAGGAGCACGAGGGCTACGTTGACAAGTTCATCGGCGACGCCGTGATGGCGCTCTTTTCTGACGCCGCAGAAAAGCGCAGTGGGCGGACAGCTGGAAGCACCTCCGACCGGGCCGTAAACGCTGCGATTCAGATGCGTCAGGGCGTGCGGGAGTACAATGTCCAGCGCGAACGCCAGAACTACCGGTCAATCGATATTGGCATCGGCATCCACACCGGCGCGCTGATACTGGGAACTATAGGCAGCTCTAACCGAATAGACACAACTGTAATCGGCAATACCGTGAACGTCGCCTCCCGCATCGAGAGCCTCACGTCTTACTTTCGGGTGGGCATCCTCATCTCCGAAATTGTCTACCAGGATTTGTCGGATGCAGGCAAATACAGATCGCGCGAAGTCGGAAGCATTGTCGTAAAGGGCAAGACTGAGCCGGTTGTGCTTTATGAGTTTTTTGACACGGACGACGAACAGACGATCGACCTGAAGATCCGAACCGGAGACATTCTGCGGCGCGGGATTGAATTCTATCGCGCGGCGGACTTCGCCGCGGCGCATCGAGAATTTCGCAGCGCCCTTGGGATCTACAATGCCGATCGGGTTGCCCGTATGTACTATAAAATCAGTAAACGTCTCATGGGCGAGCCCGCGCCCGATCAATGGAAGGGAGTGATCGAATTCTTTCACAAATGAACGCGAGCACCGAAAGCGATCCAGAAGACCGATTCAGGCGCCCGGGCGTGTGGACTCGCTTTCGACTGCAATGGCGTCTGCATCTGACCCAGGTCGAGTCCAGCTACGAGTCCCTGTACGAGGCCTGCCAATTGGCAATGCTGCGCTTTCGCCGACTGAAGCTACGTTCCGTTTTTTTTGGCATCTACGAGCCAGATCACGAAGGACGCCTGGTCGACCATGGCGGGAACCGGTACCATTATCGCCACGTTTCAGTCGCGGTTAAGAACGTTTTCGAAGAGCTCGCAGCCTTACGTATGGCCGGTCGTCGACGCCTCACTGAGTTTCGCGGGGACCTCGAAGGGTCCATGGCCTATCATTGCTTTTACACCCGGGATCAACTGCCGTACCGCGTGACGGACCCAGATCTGATGGACCGCTATGTCATCCACAGTCTGGACCTTGAGAATCGCAGCAACAACCTCTGGATGAAACGCCTGTTTGTTTTTCTGTGTGGAGGCAAGCTGAAGCGTCTGGCAAGGCTGATGCGCTGGCTCAACGGCGCGCGCATGTTTTATACGGTTGAGGTCCGGGACACAGACCCTTATGAACAAATCCGGCATTCGTTTGTTTCCCGTCGCATTGGCCTGATCATGTTTGTTTCGCGCCGCACCGACCTCACCGCCGGGGATTTCGCGCCCGTTGTTCGACACCTGAAACAGATCTTCTATGATTCACATCTGATCCGAAGCCACGCCCGGGCCGCACTTCAGACAGCCGATCAGTTATTCTTGAGTCTTATCAATTTGATGCCGCTGGCCCACATTGTTCACGACTTTTACGAGATACTTTATATTAATCCGCGCGGCCTGGAGCTTCTGGGGGCACGCGAAGTGGCCGAGCTCAACCGGGTACCGCTCATTGAACACATCGCACCGGCAGACCGCGATCGGGTCCTGCGGCATTGGGAGAAGCTTAAGGCCAGTCCGGCGGGCACCAATGTGCCCCTCGAAGACGAACGCTTTCTACGTCTGGACGGCACTTCCTTTGAAGTCGAAGTGACGGCAGTGAAACTTGACTATTTTGGCAAACCCGCTTTGCAGGTCGTCTTCAACGACATTACCGAGCGCCGGACCATGGAGCGCGAAAGGGAAAAGAGTCGCTTGTATGACAGCCTTACCGGATTGCCGAATCGCTCGCTTTTTCTGGATCGTCTGGAACAGGCTATCGTACGGCGCCGTGAACGAACGGCCAGCGGCGAGGAACTCATTGCCGTGCTTGCGATCGACATCAACGGTTTTCGACAGATCAATGAGACCTTCTCCTTTGATGTGGGCGATGAACTCCTGAGGCAGATCGCGACACGGATGCAGAGCTTCATGCTACCGGCCTACACGCTCTCGCGACTTACCGGCGACAAGTTTGCCTTATTTCTTTCGGGCATTCATTCGAGCGGCCAGGCGGTATTCTTTACCGAAGGCCTCATGGACATATTCCGGTTGCAACCCTTCCTGCTCAATGGCGAGGAAGTTCCGGTCAGTTTCAACGCGGGCTTGACTTTTTGTCCCATGGACGGGGATTCTGCGAGCGAGCTTCTGAGCCATTGCGAAACTGCGCTCAGCCGCTCTCGACAACATCGCCGTCGTTTGGAGCTCTATGACCATGAGATGAACACGCGCACGACCGGCCTGTTGCGTCTCGAGCGCGAACTCATGCAGGCAATCGACGCCCACGAGTTTCGGCTCCACTTCCAGCCTCAGATCAATCGCCGAAGTGGACAGATCGAAGGCATTGAGGCCCTTATTCGATGGCAGCATCCAGTCCGTGGATTGATTCTGCCGGGCGAGTTTATCGAGGTTGCAGAACAACGCGGCCTCATTATCGAAATTGGTGAATGGGTTCTGCGCGAGGCCTGCAAAGCGGCTGTGCGACTGCACCAGGAGGGTCACCCTGACCTTTCGCTCTCGGTGAACATCACACCCCGGCAACTGACGGCGCCCGGCTTTGTGCGTATGGTCCTTGATCTGTTGCACGACACGGAGATGAGTCCCCGGAATTTGACTCTGGAATTGATCGAAAGAGAGATTCTTGAAGAGGATCCGACCGCCCGCAATGCCATGGAACAGCTTTGCGAGAGCGGCATCCGATTCCATGTCGATGACTTCGGGACAGGCCATACGGCGATTACCTATCTGCGCGCCTTCCCGATCGACGCCATAAAAGTGGACCGTTCATTCGTTCAGGATCTGGAGCGACATGGCCGACTGATCCAGGCCCTGGTCGCGTTTGCGAGTAACCTGGGATTGAAGGTAATTGTGGAAGGTGTGGAAACCGAAGAGCAAATTGAGTTTCTGGATCGGCTCGATTGCCACTCTTATCAGGGATATTTTTTCGCCCGGCCACTGGACTTCGGACAACTGGAGCAGTTTCTGAAAGGGCAGGCGCAGAAGGGCGCTCGATCCCGAACGCGAACCTGAAAAACAAGGGTTGCACGAGAGCGCAGTTCCGGAGCCTGCTACCGCCGTGAACGATGGTCGAAACTGGATTCTCGGCGCGTGTTTGCTGATCCTGAGCGGCTGCGTGCACAACCCGGAGTCGAAAGCAAACGATGGCGTTCTGGATCTGCGCGCCTGGCAGCCGGACCAGGAACCGCGCGTGAGCCTCGACGGTGAATGGCGATTCCGCTCCGGCCTGGACCGAGGGGCCGCGGGCGATGAGCTGCAAACAATGCCGGTACCGTCATTCATAGACCCCGGCAACCACAGCGCGGGCGTTTACAGTCTGGACATTGAATTGCCCGAAAACCCAGGGCCCCTGGGGCTCGCCTTGCCCCGCATTGGAACAGCCTATCGACTGTATGTGAACGACCTGTTGGTTTCACAGGTCGGAGAGCCGGCCATTCGCTCCCAGGAGTCCGTGCCGCAATATCGGACCCGGGTAGTGCCACTGCCGGGGGCTGTGCGCCTGCATCTGGATCTGGAGTTCTCCAACCATGAACATCGCAAGGGCGGGATCTGGAACCATATCTGGATAGGGCCCCTGAATGAACTTCAGGTCTGGCGCGATTCGCGCGTCGCGTTCGAGATATTTCTCGTTGGCGCCCTGACCATCATGGGGCTTTACCATCTCGGACTCTGGCTATTGCGCCGAAACGAGGGTTCCCCATTGTATTTCGCAATTGTTACGCTGCTGATTGCAGTTTTGACACTGGCGAATGGACAACATCTGCTCACGCTCTTCTGGCCAACGATCCCGTGGGAAATGGGCGTAAAGCTGGACTTTCTGTCGGTGATTCTGACGCCGCTGTTTTTTGGAATGTACATGCGGGCGCTATATCCGGAAGAACTGCACCGCTCAGCGCTGCGAATCGTCCAGGCCTTCGCGCTCGTCCTGGCCATCGGTGTGCTGCTTTTTACGGCGCGTTATTACACCTACTGGCTGCCTTACATAGAGATCGCTATTGCCGGAGCGAGTCTGTATTTTATCTATGTCATAGCGCGCTCCCTGCTGCACGGACGAGACGGTGCGCTCATCTTTCTTTTGGGCTTGCTTGCGCTGGTTCTGACCGTAGCAAACGACATTCTGGACGAGCTGGGTCTGATCGACAGCGTTCCGTTGGTCGGCGCAGGGCTTTTTGCGTTTTTGTTTTCACAATCGTTTCTTCTCTCGCGTCGTTTCGCGCACGCCTTCAAGACTTCGGAGCGGCTGGCGAGTGAATTGGCCGATTCGGAAAAGAAATACAGACGACTTGTGGAAGGCTCTAACGAAATCATTTTTTCTCTGAATCATGAAGGCCGCTTTGTTACAATAAACCGCGCAGTTCTGGAACGACTGGGCTATAGACCTGCGGAACTACAGGGGCGGCCTCTGGCTGAATTCCTGTACGACGGCGAGGAGGGTCGTAGTTTTCTGAGCCGCGAACTGTTCAGTCAAAAGCTCGAGGAACTGCGCACCGGGAATCGAGCCATTGAGTTTCGGGCCGAGTTTCGCACACGCTACGACCAATCCTATGAACTTGACGTGCACCTGGAAAAAGTGGAGCTTGAGGATTCGCAACTAATTCTGGGACGGGCCACCAGCGCACCTGAAGACCGGCTGGCCGGCTTCTGCGAGAGCGATCATCAGACCTACGCGATCAACAACAACATCGTAACCGCCGACCTTTTGAGCCGGCGCATCACGGCCAATCTTGTCGGGCGCCTGCCTGCCGACGAACTGACGGGAGTGCGCTTCGGTGTGCGCGAGATGCTTGTGAATGCCATTGAGCACGGCAATCTGGCGATCAGCTTCGAAGAAAAGAGCGCGGCCACCGAGAAAGGCGAGCTACCGCAACTGCTCCTCTCCCGTCAGCGAGACGCCCGATATCGCAATCGGCGCGTGCGCGTGGAGCACCGCATCGACGATCGCATGGTCGAGTTCGTGATTGCCGACGAAGGCGCTGGCTTTGACCACGCCGGCATGCTGGCGCGCGCCCGTGAGACGGAAGCCGACAGCCACTCCGATCTTCTGCACGGGCGCGGCATTCGTATGACCCTTCGGCTTTTCGACGAAGTCGAGTACAACAAAACCGGAAACCGCGTGCGCCTGAGAAAGACGCTCAAAATGCCGGCTCCCCGCTAAGCCAGGCACACGGCCGTTCGTCTCATGAGCCCGGATCCAGGAGGCGGCTCGCTGGCGCGAGATCTTCTGGATCGAGCCGCGCAGGGAAACGAAGACGCGCGAAAAGCAAACCCGGTGCGATCAATCTTGCGGAGCTCTACTGGGCATGCTGCAGGCTGGCTGCCGCCCGAAAGAATTTTGATCTGGCAAACGGACTGCTTCGGCCCTGAAAAACATGCCCGGCTGACCGCACCAATTACGAACGCCGCGGCACGGGTACTGCCGGGAAGTGCGCGTGGATCTTTTCGTAGAGCACACCCCGACTGATGGGCTTTACCATATAGTCGTCTGCCCCGAAATGCAGGGCCCGCTTGACATCTTCCATGCGCGAACTTCCGGTGCTCATAATGATGACGACTTCGTGTTTTAAGGCCCGTGCACGTTTCCGGATTTCGTCCGTTGCGACAATTCCACCCGGATAAGCCAGGCCAATGTCCATCAAGACCAGGTCCGGCCGGTGCCGTTCAAAAAGTTCATAGGCCACCTGGGGAGTCTCCGCCGGATAGACGTGAACGGGCGGCTTTGGTAGTAGAGCCAGCACCAGAGCCCGATAGTCGAGGTCGTCTTCGACGAGCAACACATTGATCTCGCTCTTTCCCTCGATAACTCGCATGGACCATGCTTGCGCACCCAAAACGGACTTCAAGCAATTCATAGGGGACCGCACTGGACAGGACGAAGCGACGCGCCATATTGGGACGATGCGCCATCGCCCCTGGATTGCTGCTCCGATTCTCACCCTCCTGTGCCTGGCCGGATCGGGCGGACTCTTTGCCGAAAGGCCCGTTCCCGCCGCCGATTACGTCGTCGATCTGGCCGGACTTTTAGGCGAAGACAAGCAGCAGGTGCAACAACACCTGATCGCCTTTGAGCAGTCCACCGGGGCCCAGATGGTGGTTCTGATCGTGCCTGACACCGATGGCGAACCGATCGAAAGCTTTGCTCTTCGCGTCGCCGAAACCTGGCAACCCGGTTCTGGCGACCAGGACAATGGCCTGCTCCTCGTTGTCAGCGCCGGCGATCGTCGCATGCGACTGGAGGTGGGTTACGGCCTGGAAGGCGTGATTCCGGACGCAACGGCCCGGCGTATTATCGCCGACGTGATTGGTCCGCACTTTCGCGAAGGGCGGTTTGCGGCCGGAATCCTTGAAGCCGTTGATGAAATCGAAGGGCGGTTGCTCGCGGAAGCTGAGACCGAAGCCTTTGACACCGGTCGAGACCAGACGGGCTACGAATCCCCCGGGTACGGATTTTTTGACCGCTTCTATTTTGACTTCACGTTTTGTAGCCTCATCTACGCCGAGCCGTCCTACCTGCGTTTCACGCGGCTGTTTCTGTTTGCGTTGATCTTCGGAGTGGCTTTTTCCGTTCGCAAGATGTACGACCGCAAAAAGGGAACTCTTGTCGCGGCGGCGGGTTTCGTGTTCCAGGAATTGGCCCTGGGAACCTCCCTTGAGTTTGTCAACGTAGTGTGGCTGGTGCTGGGAAGTCTGCTCGCCGCGGGTGCGTTCTTTTTTCTGAGTGCGCCCGGACGCTGGTCGAGCCTGAGCACCCGAAGCGCGTCGGGTCACTCCAAACGTCCATTTCGGAGCAGTTCCGGCGGTCCCAAAAGCCGGCCGTCGTTCTCGTTTCGAAGTCGAAGTTCCAGTCGTTCCAGCTCGCGTTCCGGTTCGTCATCCTCAAGCAGTCGATCGCGGTCCAGTTCGGCATCGTCGAGCAGTCGATCGCGGTCCAGTTCGTCCAGCTCCCGGTCCTCCTTCCGTGGCGGGGGCGGAAAGTTCGGCGGGGGCGGCGCCTCGGGCTCCTGGTAGGCAAAGAAACTCGGGCAAAAATGAACCTCCATCTGATATTTTTTACGCAACAAACCAAAGAATGGCGACCTCTTCTTTCAAAACGAACAGGAGAGAGATATGAACAATCTTTCGATCGCAGTGCTGGACGGAAATCTGACCGCCGATCCGGAAACCAAACAGATCGGTCAGGACCGTACGGTAACCAACTTTCGGGTGGCTTTGAACCACGAGTACGGCGCCGCGAACACGGGGGACGGCAAGGAGTTCGTGAGCTACGTTCCGGTCGAATGCTGGAACAAGCTGGCCGAGAACTGTGGCCGCTATCTCAAGAAAGGCAGCCGCGTAACCGTGACCGGCGATATTCGCCAGGACCGCTGGAAAGACAATGACGGCCACTCCCGTAGCCAGATCAAAGTCATCGCCCAACGGGTCCGCTTTGACTCGTCGCCGCGCAAAGACGAAGACAAAAAGGCGGCCTGAGTTTCCGGGCGGGGCACTGCCCCGCCCGCTTTTTATCAGCTGTTCTTCAAATCCAGTCTGCGTGCCGGGAACTCCCGGTGCACAGGGAAGGCGGGGTTTGGAAGTCCGTGGTACCCGAATCCGTGGCCGTGTATTATGTGCAGCCTTGCCCGACAGACGCAGGCGCTAACCGGCCCGATTTAAGACCCGCGCGGCAAAACCCCGGCGTACGACGCGCAACTCTACGTTCCAGGCCGAAACCGGCAGCTCCAGAAAACGAATCAACAGATCAGTAATGGAAATCGCACCGGTTTCGGGGGAGTCGAGGTCGAACTCGACCGTGTGGCCGGAATGCGAAAGCCCCGCTATCGCCCCTGCCAGGCGGCGTTCCACGGTGCGCATGGCGCTCTGGCGCGCGTGAAGCTTGCGCACGCGTTTCTTTTTGCGGTCTCGTTTTTCGAACGATAGCGTGGCCGGGGCTTCCGCCAGAGCCCGATACACACGCAACGCCTCGTCCGGATCACGGAACTCCAGGCCATAGCGGTCACGCCGTTCCTCCGGACGGGGAGTCGGGGGAACGCGTTCCGTGATTTCCAGCTCCAGCAGATCCAGCCCCGGCGGCATGTTGCGGCGGAGTTCTGCTTCGAGCACGGGTAGGTCCGGCTTTGCATACAGTTCGACGCTCATGGTTTCACGGTCGGAGTGAAAGTAGACCGGCAGTGAGTTTTGAAAGTGAAAACGCTCGTGTTTGTTAAAGCCCCTCGAAAAGGTCATGGGCAAAGCTGCGCGCCGACAGGCCTTACGCATCGCGGTGGCCGTCTCCAGATGGCTGACGTAGACAAACGGACCGCGCTTTGCGAAGTGAAGCACCAGCACACATTGTTTTTCAAACTTGTGGTCCGGGATCGTGATGGGCTGCAGCAACTCCGGCGGAAAATCGGAGGACTTCAGAGCCTGAGGATGCGGAGGATTCATGTTTTCCTCGGTCACATTCTCAAATTTCTGAAAATCCTTATGCAGCAACTCCGGTGAAGCGCCTTTCCCGGCGATGACTTCGTGCCAGGGTGTGCGACTGCCTCCCGGCCGCTCGTCCATCCAGAGCGCCCGGGTTTCCTCGGGAATCTCCGACAGAATCGATTCCCAGATGTCCTGCCGGAACTGGTCATCCCAGGAATCGAAACGAGCACCCCTGCGATAGGCTTCGAGAATCAAGCGCCCCACCCGATGATCGGCCCGCGAAAGCAGACCCTCGGCATAGGCCATCCAGGGATCGGGCCCGCGCAAATGCACCCGTTTGGTCTTGAGTCCGGATCGAATGCGGGCCAGAGCGTCCCGAAAATATTCGGGCGATGCCTGACGTTCCCATTGAAACGTCGTAAAGGGCTTGGGAACAAAAAGTGAAACGGTTACGTTGACCTGTTTGCGGGGACCGCACTCCGTCGCCAGATCGCCCAGGGCGTTCAGGGCGCGGATGAGATCATCGACCTCCCGCCCTTCGCGGTCGGGCAGACCGAGCATAAAGTACACCTTCACCAGGTCCCAGCCGCGGCTGTAGACTTCGCGAATCAAATAGTGCAGGTTTTCTTCCGAAGATTTCTTTCGAATGCGTTCGCGCATCAACTCGCTGCCGGCTTCGAGGGCAAAGGTCACATTGCTCCGACGAATTTTCGAAGTCATCTCGAGCACGGGTATGGTCTTCACCTGTACACGCAGGCTCGGCAACGAAAGCGAGATGCCGTTGCCGGCGTAGGTCTGCGCCATTTGAACCACCAGCTCTTCGAGCCAGGGGTAGTCGGCGATCGAAAGGCTGTGTAGCGAAACCGAATCGTTTCCGGTGCGCTTGAGCATTTCTCCGGCAACCCGCACCAGAGTGTCGATCTCGGTATGCCGGACCGGCCGCTTCCAGAATCCTGCGTGGCAGAAACGACAGCCCTGGCCACAACCGCGGTTGACTTCAACCACGACCCGGTCCTGCACAATCTCAATGCCCGGCACGATGACGTGCTCCAGGGCAGCGAAGGCGTCGCCACGATAATCACGTTTCTGAATGGCGGGCCCGGAGTAGATCGGATACTCAGCGGGTGACGCATCGTTGATATTGTAGAGATGGGGCAAGACCAGGCCCTGAACGCCAGCCAGTTCATCAAGGATTTCAGCGCGGCTGTGGCCCTGAGTTTTTGCCCGATCAATGATCTCGCAGATTTCGATCAAAGCATCTTCGCCATCGCCCATGAAGATGCCGTCCATAAAGTCAAAGAGCGGGAATGGGTTCGAGACCGCGGTGCCACCGGTGATGATGATGGGGTCCTGTTCGTCTCGTTCGGTTCGCAGGATAGCGATACCGGCCCGATCCAGAGCCAGGCAGAGATTTGTAAAGTGCAGCTCGTGCGCCGTGTTGAAGCCCCACAAATCGAACGAACGCAGGGTCAGGTAATGATCCAGACTGTAGAGCGGAAGCCCGGCATCGAGAAGCGCACGTTCCATGTCGGGCCAGGGCAAAAAGACGCGATCGGCCAAAAACTCGTCTCTTCGATTCACAACATCGTAGAGAATCTTTAGACCCTGATTGCTCATGCCCAGTTCGTAGGTGTCGGGATAGGAAAGTGCCACCCGTACGCGCGCCCGGTCGGGGTCCTTGTTGGCGATGCCGAACTCGCCGCCGGAATAACGGCCCGGCTTCTCGACCAGTTGCAGGAGCGGAATCAGGCGCTCACGATCAATCGTTTCCGGGCGACGGCCAAAGGCGCGGGGCCGCTGAAGCTGAGACAGCTGAGTCATATATGGAAGAAAAACAGGCGGGCCCCCTGTATCAAAGACAATTTACGCGGCCTGACCCGACAAACAGGACCGTGAGTCGCCATGGAAAACGAGGGCGTGCCGGGTTGTATGGACGACAGCCGGAAAGCCCAAAAGGTCTTGCTCCCCCTCCGCCGGGTTCGTAGAGGTGGATTGTCCCGGTTGAAAACAAGGTTTAAGAAAGGCGCCTATGCTGCAAAAATTGAAGATACCTGCTCTCGGAATTGGGGCCGTGCTGGCGCTGTTCCTGCTCGTCTACGAGCCGCTCTCATATACGCCACCGGCTACCGATGGGTTGCCCGCTTCCTTCGAACAGTTTTATGCCGCCCGCCTGGCCGAAAGTGAGGCGCACCAGGCCCGTCCCAACAACGAGGAGCGTTTGGTCCGTTTTTCTCCCGGCCCCACTCCTTTCGCAATTCTCGCCATTCACGGATTTGGGGCCAGCCGCGGCGAAATGGAGTACACCGTGGATCGAATCGCCGCTCACTTTCAGGCGAACACGTACTACATGCGGCTACCGGGCCACGGCACCAACATGGACGATCACGCAAGTGTGACTTTTGAGGATTATCTGGACTCGGCCGAACTTGCCCTGGCCATGATGCCGAAACTGGGAGAACGCATTGTTGTGGTGGGTTCCAGCACCGGCGCGCTTCTCGGGACGCATCTGGCTTCGCGTTACCCCGACCGGGTCGCCGCGCTGATCGTTGCTTCGCCGCTCTACGAGTTTCGCACTCCTGCGGCCGTTCTCTTCTACATCCCGGGGGCCATGCCGCTCGCGGAACTCGCGCTTGGCGAAATTCGCGATGCGAGCTGGCGAGAAGATCCGGAAGATCGTTTGCGACCCGGATACAACGATTACTGGCTAACTCAACAGAAATTGCGGGCGACGCTCCCACTTTCCAACCTGCGGCGCTACATCGTCAACGACACAACCTTCGGACGCATTAGCTCTCCGGTCCTGATGTTCTACTACTATCGCGACGAAGACCACCAGGACCAGACCGTGAATGTCCAGGCAATGCTGGAGCGCTTCAGCCAGCTCGGGCGGCTCACGACATCCAATGCGCTGAACCGGGCGGTGGCGATCGAAGACGGTCATCACATTCTGTTGAGTCAGTACGTGCGCACGGACAAAGAACGCATCCTTTCGGAAAGCATCCAATTTCTGGAAGAAGTGAAGCAAGAGAGCGCCGACGCCGCGGCGATCCCGTAGCGACGACTATGGTCAGGCCTTCGGGCCGTCCGGGCCTGCGCCGGCGACGCTATCGTGCGGACCCGGCCTACGGTCGGTGGTGGCAAGGGCGAGGGGTAAGAGCAGTCCCATAGGGCAAACTGCCCTATGGACAAAGGACCGAAGCCGGCGCACGATAGGAGGGTGCCATCCGAAGACCCGGACCTGCTCGACCTGACCACGGCCACGCGGCTCTGCCTGGAAAACGCGCCCCACTGGACAATGCCGGCATTGATCCTGCGGGACCCCGCGTCGAACTTCGCGGCCTGCCGTTTTCGCCCGGAGTCCGAGTTCCTCTTCCATCTGCTCTCCGAAGACGGGCGGGTTCTGGAGTTCAAGTCGGTCGAAGCGGTCCTGGAGGCCGGATGGCGTCTTGTCACCACGGCGCGCGCAAAGGAATCGCCGTTACGAAATAGTCCGCCGCTTCAGTCGCGCTGGGACGCGCGGCCTTCATAGCCCACCACGTCCATAAAGGCGCTGACCGAAAATACGGCGCGACCCGGGCCTGGTTCTCCATAACCGGGAGGGACCGGCAGACTGTACTTTTCGAAGGTCGCTTTCCAGACCGAGAGCAGTTCACAGAAGTATTCCAGCGGCGGATGCTCCTGAGGCGCGATGGTTGTCAGGGTCGTGAAGGGCTCCGGACACCAGGTCGTGAAGCGCGGCACAACGCCGTGACTCATGAAGAAATCGAGACCCTCTCTCGTGGACCGGATGGCCTCGTCGATGGTCGAAAACCCATACGGTTTCGAGAGCTCCACACCGCCAACGAAGTTTGGAATCACGCAGGATGGCCCAAATATTTCGGCGGCCTGAACGATGCGGCGCATCCAGGTTTCCCGTCCCACGAATCGGGCCTTGCCGGGACATAGAAGATCGAACAAGCGCTCATCCCAGACTTCGTAGTTGGGATGGTAAATGCGGATGCCCGCGTCACGAAACCGCACGAGCTCGTCGGGTTCCCAGGCCTGGGTAACAATCTTGCCCATCCAGCGGCCAGGAAATTTTTCCTCAATACCGCGCGCGTAGTCGAAGTAGAAGTCGGTTTCTTTCTTCCCGCGCAGGTCCTTGACGACCGAACCACCGGTGATTGTGTAAACCTGCGCGGTCGTGTCTTCCTGATCGATCCAGGCCAGCACCTCGAGTATTTCCTCAAGTGATTTGACGCCGGTGTAAGGACGCCCCTGGGCCTTTTGCTGGCGGTAGTTGTGGTTGATATCACAGAAAGCGCACTCTTCCTCTTTTCCAAAATACTGGCAGTTGCGAAACACCGTGAGGTAGATCAAATAGCCCCACTCGATAACCGGCGCGATTTCACCCGGGCTCTTGCCGGCCGAAGTCCGGTGCGCATAGAAGGCCGGCACAGGCGGAAACTCGACCTCACCCAGCTCGACATCGCCGAGGAATACAGCCGGACCACGTTCGGTTGCTTTCACCCGGTACGGAGAGCCCGGATTCACGCGGACCGAAACGACCGTTGGAGCCAGCTCGAAATGACCGCCCCGTAAGCGGATCTCTTCGGGGATCCGAAAGCGAATCTGCTCGTCCTGCTCGCCCAGCGGGACATGGTCGAAGGTGAAGATAAAGTAATCCTTTTCCTTAAAGGAAGCGCCCCCGAGGGATGCCGCGTCGAACGCCATGCCCAGACGCAACAGATCCTGCTTCACAATTGCTTCGGCCGGGAGGTTTGGGTACCGCGCGACCAGCTCTTCCAGTTCCTGAAGGGTCGTTGGCACGGTGACGGGCAGATTTCGGGTCTCTTTCATGCGGAGCGCTCCCTCCAGAAAAAGCAGGGTGGGCGTCGCGGACAACCAGTTCTCCGGATTCGGGCCATTTCGCCAGGGGCGTGGCTTGACACAAGAGGGCAATGCGGGTCCGTTGTCCTGAGCCAACGCCCCTATGACGATTCTGAGTCGCCTGTTTACCTTCCCGGTCCCTTTCCTGCGCGCTTTCCCTCCGGTTTGGTTGGCCCTCTTTCTGAGCCTGGTCAGCGCCGACCTCATTTCCAAGAAACTGGTCACGGAAAGCCTGAACTTCCACCTTTCGCCCGAGCAACACCGCTTGATCACAAATCCGGTGGAAAGCGACGCGCTTCTGGACGGGCGACCACGCATTGATGTACTGGGGCCCGACGGGGATTGGATCAAGCTCCGCCTGGTGTTCAACGACCGCTTCGTTTTCGGCGCCGGGCCGTCAGCCCCGGTGGTCGGTTTTTTTCTGACCCTTATCGCGACCTTGCTCCTGTTGGCTTACCGCTGGCACAACTACGACGTAGGACATTCGTTGGCCTGGTTGTTCGTGTTTTCCGGGGCGCTTGGCAACCTGATCGACAAGATGTTTCTCAAGAGCCTGGCGAGCCGGGAGTGGGTGCTGGGCCTGACTCCCCGGCCGGGCCATGTGGGCGGCGTGGTCGATTTTGTGGAATGCATCTGGTTTGGCTGGGATAGCATGCGGGACGTCTTCGGACTCAATTGGCTGGCCTGGCGGAGCTGGCCGACCTTCAACCTGGCTGACAGCCTGATCGTGGTTGGGATTTGCCTCCTGATCCTGACGATGAGCGAACGTCGCATTGCTTCGGAAACGAAAGAGGCGCCCGGCTCTCCCTGACTGCCGGCGTTCCCCGGAAACGGATGGAAAAGGCTGAACAAAGAGATCGGGAGCGGGCCTTAATTGACCGCATCCAGAAGGGCGACGCCGACGCCTACATGGATCTGGTGGGCGAATATCGCATCCGGCTCTTCCGGAAGGCGTGCTCGATCGTTGGGGAGCCGGAAGACGCAGAAGATGTGCTCCAGGATGCCCTGGTCACGGCTTACCGCGCCCTGCCCCGGTTCCGGGGCGAAAGCGGAATCTACACCTGGCTCTATCGAATCGTTGTAAACAAGTGCCGGGATTTTCTGCGATCCCGAAAAAGTAATCCCAGCGATCCAGTTGATCCCGGGCAGACCGTGATTATGGACGATCGCATCAACGTGGAAAAAAATCTCGAACTTTCGGATGATGCGGGCTATCTAATTGCAAAAATAAACGAACTCGATGACAAGTACCGCGAGATACTCGTCAACAGATACTACGACGAAATGTCTTACGAGGAGATAGCCGACCTTATTCAGGTCAACATCGGAACAGTCAAAAGCCGACTATTCAAAGCGCGAGAGCTCCTGAAGCGATCCATTATTCGGAACGGCCGCGGCGAGGAATACTTCTCTTTTTGATAAGTGGTCAGGATTCGAACATGAGCACACACAAACACAGCTCGCGCGACTACATTGAGGACCCCGACCTGGAACTGGACCGGGAAGCCGAATCCCTGCTCTCGGAGGAGGAGCGCGAATCGGCTCGCCGCCACCGGCACCTGGATCGCAATCTGTTTGCCGGTCTGCGCGAAGTTGCGCGCCAGGTGGATGCACGCTTTCCGGAACCCGATGCCTTTGTAACCCGCCTGCGCAACGAAATTGCTGCTATCGACCGGAGCCGTAACCAATCCGAACCGATCCTCGGTGCATTGCGCCGGGAAAGAATCGTCCGTTTCCTCAAGGAACGATTCCTGAGAGGCGATCTGGCGCCGTTACGCTGGGGCGCGGTGGCTGTATTGGCCTTTGTTGTGGCAACGCCGATCCTGCTCCGGCAGGAAGCCGTCATGACCGACTCCTACGGCTTTAAGATGGGGCCGGAATCGGCCATGCTTGAGGCCCCCTCCTCTCCAGAAGAGCGGCCCGTGGCCCCGGCAGCAAATGGGGCCGAACGGCAGGAACGTGAAACCGGGACTGTGGAAGGCGCCCGTCAGCGGAATTTTCAGCTGAGCGACGAGGCGGAGGACTTCGCAAATGACGATTCTCCGGGCAACGCAGACAGCCCGGCGTCGGAACAGCGTGCCCGGGAACTGGAACGCCGGATTGCGGCCACCTCGGATCTTGAGGAAAAGGTGCGCCTGCTGGAACAGTTGCGTGTTCACTACGAAATCAGCGATCAGCCGGAACGGGCGCGCGAAGTCCAGGTTCGCATCGAACACCTAACGGATTCCCCGTAAGTTTCACCCAATTTTCTGCGCAACGAATCGGGAATCGGCGACCCCTTCCATGTATGAATACATGGAAACGAAAGACTTCGGAACCTTCTGAAGCCAGAGCAAGCTTGCTGATTCCGGCCCGCCTGGAATCGGACGTACTGACTTTGATGCAACTCCACGGCGGACTACGAGGCCTTCTTGGCCTGCTCCTGCGACGGCATGGGATGAAGGCGCGCCAGGTCGCCCTGACCCTGCCCCAACGCATTACCACCCGTTACCAGAGTCAGGGGCAGGATTTGCAAAAGCGGCATTTTCGGGCGGTGGGGCACGAGTGGGCGTGGGTCAAGTGTTTGGCCCACGCTTCGGGTGTTTCGATCTGCATGCTCGTGATCATAATGATTCAACTTGAGCTGGCAGAAACACCCGCGGACCAGGATAGGGACGGAACTCTGCTCCCCTGGAGGCGCGTAGAGCACCGCGAGTGGGTGAACCTAGAGCGCCAAGCGCTCTATCGGGTGGGCCGTTTGCACAAGAACGCACCGGCTGGGGGAAAACGCGCAAAAAGGCGCTCCCGAGCAGCCTAGACCGAACTGACCGACCGCACCTGGCCCGACCGCTTCGACGAATCCCCTGGACTTCGCGGGCCCTGCCTTGCCCGGACCAGCGTCCAGAACAGGCCGGCACACCAGAGACCCAATCCGAAAAGCCAGAGCAAAGCGGCGATCTGGATGTGGATCCAGTACGAACGGAGCAGAAAGGCGGTCACGCGGGTCCAGAGCGCCAGGTGCAGCACGCTGAACGCACCCGCAAACCAGAAAGCGCGAAGCTCTGCAGCAACGGCGCCGACCCGACTCAAATAGACGCGCCCGACCACGACCATGGTCACCAATCCAAATCCGGCAAGGAGCCCGATATGACTCAAATGCACAAAATATTCCGGAAAGAACGGCAGGATAAAATGACCGAACACTGCCGTCAAAAGCGACGCTTTTAGAAAAAAAGTCACAACGCCGCGCCGGCCGCTTCGATCAAAAAGCATCCAGCCATTCCAGGCCACAAACAAAAGCAAAACCGCACGCAGTCCGAGAGCGAAAGGAAGCAGCGAATCGTGTGCAGAAACAAAACTGGCCGCGAGCCCGAAAGCAACCAATGGCGCAGTGCGAGCCGAGGCCTGCAAGCGCTGCCTCCAGACGCGCAGTCGGTCCGGGCGCATCGTAGAGAGGGTAAGCATGGGAAACATCGCCTGACCAAAACCGCAAATCAACAGCCAGAAGAAACCGTGGTGAAAGCACTGCACACCCAACCCCTCCCAGAACGACGGGACCAGACCCAGGGCCACGAACAGACGCATAAGACTGCCGGAAAGCCCCAGCAGCAGGCCGGCGATCAAAAAGGGGGCGATCCGCAACCGGGGGAGAGCGACGAGCAGACCGCGACTGAACGCGTAAGCAATCAGACCTGATATCAGCCCGGCGTTCAGCGCGAGAAAGATCAGACGGGCTTGAAAGAGGAAGGCCCCAAAAAGGCCGAGCACCCAAACAAGAAACCCCAGAACGATAGCGATGCCGGGAGGCTGCCCACCGCGATGCAAGAAGCGATGCAAGTTCGTTAGCAGAAAGCCGGTCGCAATCGGAAGCAAAAAGCCGCTGATCATCAGCTCTTTGTGCCAGAGCAGGGCCAATACCGGAGGCTGCTCCAGCCAGAGAGCCCCGCCCAGAGCCGCGCCGAAGATCCCGATCGGAAAGAAAAACAGATAGGGACTGTTTCGCAGATAGTGCAGCATCCGCAAGCGTGTCTCAGAAAAGCTCTTCGTACTCTTCCACGAAATCGTCGGCCTGAGTGATCAGACCCACGTGTTCCATACGGGGCACTCCGTTGGCGTCCAGAACAATCACTTTGCTCGTATGCACATACTCAGAGTCCGGAGTCTGGCGGTACTGATAGCCAAGAACGGCCGCGAGTTCCCGCACACGCGCAGATTCTCCGGTGAGCAGTGTCCAGTCCCCTTCGATGTCGTGCCGGCCCGCGAAGGCGGCCAGCTCGTCGGGACGATCATACTCCGGATCAATGCTCACCGCCACAAAATGCGGCTTCGCGTTGGCCGGCAGGGCGCCCTGAACACGTTGCATGTCCGCCACAATACGCGGGCAAACCTGCGGGCAACGCGTATAGATCATCGCAAATACAACCGGCCGGCCGCGAAACTCCACCAGTTGGTGTGGAAGGCCATTCTGATCGAGAAACGTTGCGTCCAGATGGTAGAGCGACTCTCCTGGCAGGGGACCACTGCTATCATAATTACGTTCGCCGACATCGCAAGCGCTCAAAGCGAGCAGCAGAGCAGCCATCAGAATCCGATACGTTCTGGGTCCAGGCACGGTCATAGGTCCCTCGCGCAACGAAATCCGAGGTTCGGCGCCGTCGAAGCGGCCCGCAGACTGCTACGATACGCGTAACGCATAAAGGCCGCATAATCTGAAGGATCACGCGATTGGGACGAAGCCCCCCCGCAAAACAGATTTCGTTCGAGCTCACTATCTCCACGGGAATCACCGGTCACGGTTGACTGATTAAAATCGAGAACCCACTCCCAGATAAGGCCATGCATGTCGTAGAGTCCCAGCCGATTCAGATATGTGCTGCGAACCGCCGGAAGGCGAGCCGGGTTGGGGGACGCGTACCATTGCAGGATACGCGTTGCAAACGCCGCTTCGGACTCGTTGGGATACAAAACGTCGCGCGCGGCCGCCGCCCGCTCCCATTCATCGAGTGTGGGCAGGCGCTTGCCGACCCACTCGCAATAGGCCCGGGCCGCAAACCAGGAAACGTGAACAGCAGGCGCATTGGCATCGGCGGAATCAAGGGATTGCAAATAGCGCTGATCTGCAAACACCGCCGGCACCTGACCCCGTTGCCAGCGTTCATTCTCAGCCAGAAAATTCCGGAAGGCGCCCACGGTAACCGCGTTGCGATCCATCTGAAACGCCGGAACCGGCCGCGGTGGAGCCGAGGGGCCTTCGAGAAACGGAACAAACGTGCCGGACGGAATGCGTACCATTCCGTCCGGCTGCTGGGCAAATGAGGGCGCCACAGCGAAGGCCGCCACGGCCAGCAACATGCTTACCGCCAACCATCGGCGTTCCTGGGCTTGTTGGGCTTCCCTCATCATTCTTGACCTCCGGGCTTACCGGCGTCGCGCCCTGACTTCGGCCGGAGTTACCGGGCCGCCTTGATTGCCCCAGGAATTTCTCACGAAGGTCAAGACGTTTGCGATCTCTTCATCCGAAAGACCGAGCGCCGGCATGACACCGTTATAGGTCTTGCCATTCACCGTGATTTCTCCGGTCAGACCATGCACAACCGCGTCGATAGCGCGATTCTTGTCTGCCATCAGGAAATCCGAAGCAGCCAGGGGCGGAAAGGCATTTTCGATACCCTGTCCCTGGGTCTGGTGGCAAGCAGCGCAGTTGGCCGCGTACACCGCCGCGCCGGCCTGCATGCGCTCTTCGAATGTGCGAGCTCCGGGAGTCTGGGCCGTTTCTTCCAGGCTCTGCACAGCTCCACCTTCGGGCAGATAGATCTGATCTTCCTGCTTGCCGGAATAGATGACAAGGTCTTCCTCGCCTTCCACTTTCAGCATACCCAGAGCGCCCTTGTTAAACGTTCTGAAGATCGAATGATCCACGAGCAGAAAGGTTCCCGGTACATCAACATCGAACTCGACGATAGCCGAACCGCCAGCTGGAACGAGAGTCGTTTGCACATTGTGCTGATTCCCGTCTGTGCCGCCCTCCTGATATACTGTGTCAAAGATCTCTCCAATAACGTGAAAAGAACTGACCAGGTTCGGCCCGCCATTGCCTACAAAGAGGCGCACCCGCTCGCCGACCCGCGCGGTAATCGCGCGATCGTCGGCCAGACTTCCGACCGAGCCATTAAATACAACATACTCGGGCTCTTCATCGAGCGCCTTTTCCATGTCAAAGGGTTGTAGACCCTGGCGGCCAAAACGGTCCCGGGTGTAGAATTCACTCTGCACGATGTAATACTCACGATCGACCCGGTCCAATCCGCCGGCCGGTTCCACCAGAATCAGGCCATACATGCCGTTGGCAATGTGCATACCCACCGGCGCCGTAGCACAGTGATAGATATACAGCCCCGGATTCAGGGTCTTGAAAGAAAAGACCGATGTATGTCCCGGCGCCGTAAAAGAAGACACCGCGCCGCCGCCCGGGCCGGTCACGGCGTGCAGATCGATATTGTGCGGCATCCTGCTGTCGGGATGGTTGCTCAGGTGAAACTCCACCTCGTCCCCTTCCCGCACCCGAATCATGGGCCCCGGCACTTGCCCGCCAAAAGTCCAGAATGTGTACTCGACCCCGTCGGCCAGCCGCCCCACCACCTCGCTGGTCTCCAGATTCACGATGACGTGGGCCGGCCCACGGTCTACGGGCGGGGGCACATTGGGCGCAAAGGCCAGCTCCGCCTCGATGGTTGGCTTCTCGCACGATGCAACCGCAAGCGCCACTATGGCCACCGAAAGAGCCGTCAAAAGACGATTTCCTGATATATGTTCCATGGTCCTGCCTCCAAATTAAACAATATCAGACTCTGGTATCTTTAATCAATCACTTTTTCAGACCCGAGCGGCTTTCGGGCACTTTTTCGTTTGACTCGCGTTATTAGATATTTCATACTCTGTTATCCGCTATTGTCAGGAGTGGGCCATGAAACTTCATCGTAATTTCCAGTTTTTCGTCGCCGGGCTGATGGCTGTCTGCGTCTGGGGCCGTCCGTTGCAGGCTCAGGATACTCCGGAAGCCCCGGAAACGCCCGCCCCGGAACTCACCCAGCGCATGGAACGATTGCTTGATGCCCTCGAAGGCTTTGACGTGTTCGGCCTGGTGCGCTTTCGACCGGAGATGCGGTCCAATTATGACTTCAATCGCGATGGTGTGACCTGCACCTCCGGCATTTGCCAGAGCAACAACGACGACAGCGAGTTTGTCGGCCAGAAGATCCAGGTCGGCGTCGAATATAAGTTCAGTGAGCAACTCCGGGCGCGCGTGGTCATCCAGGATAGCCGGGTCTGGGGCGGCGAAACGGGCTCCGACACCGGCCTCAATACCGCCAATGACTCCACGAATCAATCCACGGACATTCGCGAGGCCTGGATTGGGGCCGACCGCCTGCTCGGACCGCTCGACCTCATTGTGGGCCGGCAGGTTCTGGCCTTTGGAGACGAGCGACTGGTCGGAAGTCTGGACTGGACCAATGTGGGCCGCAGTTTCGATAGTGTACGGTTACGCTATCGTTCGGAATTTCTGGAAAGCAACCTCTGGGGCAGCGTACTGGCGGAAGAAGACTCCGACTCAGCCGGGAACTCCAGTTCGGTCGGCAGCAGTCGCGGCGATATCGACGATGCGTACTTCGTTGGCTTCTATAATACGCTTCACGTAGCCGAACAATTCCAGGCCGATGTCTACTATCTGGGGCGTTACCTGAAATGGCAGCGCTCGAGCACCCCGCCGGTTGACCCCACCGTCGCGGCAAGAAACCTGTTTGTTCCGGTCATCGACTCGTCCGATCGAAGCCGGCAGCGAGACAATCTGCATACAATCGGCGCGCGGCTCACGAATCGCACCGCTGAAGGCGGACGCGCGCCCGGTATGTTTGATTGGACCCTGGAATATGCCTGGCAGACCGGCGAAAGCGGCCGCCGGGTCGCCGCGGGATGGGATCAGGCGAACATCATCGCTCCTTTGCCCTCACCGCTCTACACCAGTGTCTACAATCCTTGCGACGTCTACGCAACAACCACCAGCGCCGGCGTCACCACCCAGGGCTGTCGCTTCTACACGGAAAAACAAATCTACGACGCGTTCGCGTTTGCAGCGGCGGCCGGCGTACGTTTTCTCGATATGATTCGGGTGGGCGTGGAATTCGATGTTGGCAGCGGCGATCCCAATCGAACCGATGCGACTGTATCGACCTTTAACAATCTGTTTCATACCAACCACAAGTTTTATGGTCAGGCCGATCAGGTAAGCTGGCAGAACATGATCGGGCGTTCTGTAAATCTCTCGCTCGACTTCAAGGACTACGGAAAACTCGACCTGGCTTACTGGGAGGTCGATAAACACCGCTCCCAGGACGCCTGGTACAAAGTCACCGGCGGCGGCAGTTCCGGGGCCACCGTACGGACGACCGAGTCCAATAGCAACGCACGTTATGCGAGCACCTACAACAGTACGGGCTCCCTGAACTCCCTCGGCGTCGGTCTCCTGCGCAAACACCTCTTTCGGGAATACGATGTCGCCTACAGCCTCACGGCCGGTGGCATTGCCTGGAGTGTGGGATACAGTCTGATCTATGCCGGAGACGCAGCGCGGGCCGCCCTGAATGACGATCTGGTCGTCCAGGCCACCTATGCGGAGCTGGTCCGGCGCGACCTTTTGGACGGCGTGATCGACGATCCAGCCAGCTTCAATGCCCTTTACAGCCGGCCCTTTGATCCGGCGGCGCACTTTGCGTATGTGATGATGACGTATAAGTTCTGATTGCGGGTTTCCGGAGGAGTTGCGCTTGTGCTCGGTAAGATGAAGACTGCCCGGCTCTTTCCGGAAAAGCGGGTGGGTGGACACGCATGATTTCAAAAGCCCTGGACTATGCCTTGCGTTCGATCGTCTACATGGCTTCCCAGCCGGACCGGGAGTACTTTGGCGTCAAAGAAATTGCCGAGCGCACTTCGGTCTCGCGCACCTATCTGGGTAAAATACTCCAGGGTCTCGTTAAGGAGGGCTACCTGCGTTCCACCACCGGCCCGGGAGGCGGCTTCGCTCTGGCGGTGCCCCCCGCCAAACTCACGCTGAAGGAACTTATGGAATGTGTCGATGGCGATCGGGTGGAGACCAGTTGCATCCTGGGTCTGGCGGAGTGCTCGGACACCAACCCCTGCCCGATTCACGGCACCTGGAAAAAAGCCCGACGGGAATTGCTCGCCGACCTCAAACGTACTACGGTGGCCCAGGCCATGAAGAAAAGCTGGCCCGAGTACCGGGCGCCGAAGGACAGATGACCTGGATCATGGAAGCGTGGCCGGAAAGTGCAACACTCCCCTGAGATGCCGACCGAAATCGAAGCAAGTGCCATCCCGATTGACCTTCTGGCGCGTTTGAGCCGGCCCGGGCCACGTTACACAAGCTATCCCACGGCGCCGGTCATGACGGCGGCCTACACCGCCGACGATTACATCTCCGATCTACGGGCACACGCCCAGGACCCGCTTTCCTTGTACTTTCATATTCCCTTCTGCCGGCACGTCTGCCTTTACTGTGCCTGCAACGTGATTTATACGGCCAACCGCAAGCGTTCGGAACCGTACCTGGAACTTCTGAAACGAGAGATCGAGCTACTGGCTCCCCACGCCCGGGGCCCCGTACGTCAGTTGCACTGGGGCGGCGGCACTCCCACGTTTCTTGCGCCCGAACAAATTGAAAGCCTGGGGCGTTCCATATTGGATCACTTTGATCAGGCGGCGGGCGCCGAATGGGGCGTAGAACTGGACCCGCGCGAAACGACAGCCGAACATATCGCGGCCCTCACGGAAGTTGGTTTTAATCGTGCCTCGATCGGCGTTCAGGATTTCGACCCGCACGTACAACGCGCGATCCACCGAACCCAATCGGTCGAAATGGTAGCAGGGCTGGTGCAGAGCCTGCGCGAACAGGGGTATCGGAGCGTGAACTTCGACCTGATCTACGGCCTGCCGGAGCAGACCGTAGACGGCTTCAAAAACACCATGCGTGCGGTCATGGATCTACGACCGGACCGCATCTCGCTCTTTCACTTTGCCCACTTGCCAGATCTCAAGAAACACCAGCGTCGCATCAAGACCGAAAGTTTGCCCTCAACCGACGACCGCCTCCGCATTCTGAAAATGGCTGTGGATTTGCTTCTCGAGTCCGGTTATCTGCACATCGGTATGGATCACTTTGCCCTGCCCGAAGACGAGCTCGCGCGGGCTCAGGCAGCGCACCAGTTGCATCGTAATTTCCAGGGCTACACAACCCACGGTGAGTGCTCTCTGCTTGGGCTCGGTGTCACTTCCATTGGCAACCTGGGCGATTCGTTTGCCCAGAACAAACGCGAACTCGTTTCCTACGGGGCCGCGCTTCGTGAAGGCCGCTTGCCCATTGACCGTGGTTATCGACTCAGCGCCGACGATCGTCTGCGCCGCCACGTCATCATGGAACTTATGTGTCACTTCTCGCTGAACAAACGAGACGTGGAGAGCCGCTTCGGAATTGATTTTGAAAGCCATTTCGCCGGGGAGCTGGCCGCCCTCGCAGGTTTCGAACAGGATGGCCTCGTGATGCGCGACGCGAACGGCCTTCAGGTAACCGCCCGGGGCCGCTTCGCCATTCGAAACATCTGCATGACCTTTGACGCCCACCTTGAGGCTCTGCGCGCCGGCGGTCAGCGTTTCAGCAAAACCGTTTAGCGACAGAAGCGGCTTGCCGTCCCTTCGGAAGCGGCCAAACGTGGGTTGTGCGCGTAATTCTTTTTGACATAGACGGCACCATCCTGCGCGGCAACGGAGAAGGCAAGGCCGCCATGCTGGAAGCGATGCGTCGCGTTGCGCGCACACCTTTCAACGAAAACAATGCGATTCAGGGCAAGACCGATCTGCAGTTCTTGCATGAATGTCTGGACCCGGTGATGGGAACCGAGGCCGTGCAGAAAATCACGCCGCAAATATTTCAGGAGTACGAACAACTGCTGGGCGCAAGCTACATTCCGGGAGTCGGTATTCGCCTGCTACCGGGCGTGGTGCCTTTGCTCGACGCCCTGGCCGCGCGCCGGGATTGCTTGATTGGGCTTTTGACCGGTAACATTCAGCAGGGCGCACGCATCAAACTCGGATTGTTTTCTCTATTCGAACGTTTCGGCATCGGGGCCTTTGGTGAAGATGGACGACACCGGGAAGACCTGCCACCCGTAGCCCTGGATCGCGCCCGCACACACACGGGCCTGGGCGAACTCCAGGGTTCCGCGCTGGTGATCATCGGCGATACCGAAAACGATGTGCGCTGCGGTCGACCGATCGGCGCGCGCAGTCTCGCGGTCGCCACAGGTTTCGATTCCCCCGAAAAGCTGAAGCGCGAAAATCCCGACGCTTTTTTCGACGACCTTTCGGACACAGACGCCGTGCTCGATTTTCTCTTTGATTGATGCGCGCGAAAAACCAGCTGCGCTTGCGGAACTGTGAGCAACGCTATCGGGCTGACCCCGAAACAATCTCGCTGTAAACACTGCGACCAAACAGCAAGGGCAGGTGTCCCGACAAAAGCGCGGCGGACGCCGAAAGCACGGTGACGAGTGGCCAGCTGGCCGGTTCCAGATCGAGCAATCCAGGAAGAGAGCACCAATCCAGAAGCAAACGCAGCAGAAGCTCGAGGACCAAAAAGGCCAAGAGCGAGGCCCCCGAAGCGACCCACAGGCGAACCTTCGCCCAACGATGCAAACGCAAAGATTGAAATAGCACCAGCCCCGGAATGATTGCCATAATCGCATTCAGGGTCATGCGCGCCGGATCGCCCAACTGATTGAGCACGACCGTGGTAAAGTAACCGCCAAAAAGCGCCGCCAGAATCGAAAGCTCGCTTACTCCGCGACCCCGCCCGAGCACAAAGAGCAGCGTGATCGCGATCAAACCACCGTTTACGTAGCTCATGGAGCCCAGAGCCAATTTGATGAAACTGCCTTCCGAAGAGCTTTGCAGCATTATGGAAAAGAGTGCAAAGCCCGTCAGACAAAAAAGGGAAAGCGCCGAATAGACACGCCCGGACACGGCGGGGTTCAACACCGACTTCCAGACCGCGCCGGTGGAATGCATCGCGCTATCAATCGTCGACATCGCCGCAGCAAACAGGAGCACCGCAAAAGATCCTGTAAGCCAGGGCCAGTCGAGTAAGACGATGTACTCCACGAGAGGCGCTTCGGTGCCTTCCGGCAATCCCGGGCTCGCATGGCGCAAAAGAAAACCGACCCCAAGATAGGTCATGATCACAAGCGTGGCCCCCAACCCGGAGAGTATGAGGGAGCGTCGGGCAACCGAAAGCGTGCGCGTGGCAAGCACGCGCTGGAGCAGGTCCTGATCGGCGCCGTGACTGCCTATCGAGAGCACGAGCCCGCCCAGAAAGAGGACCGGGCTGAATAGATTACTCGACCAGGCGCTTTCGTTGCGCCTCAGCCAGGCGCTGGAATCAAGGACCTCTGCACCAAAGGCCGCACCACCGTCGGGCAGGCTCAAAAAAGCGATCAGAGCCAGAGCAAAACCCATCAGGAGAATTACAAAACCCTGGATCTGGTCGGTCAGAATCACCGCCCGCAGGCCGCCCGTCAGACTGTAGGCGCCCGCAAACAAAGCCATGATCACGATCCAGCCCGGCACTCCGAGGCCTACGTGTCGGAAGAGCGCATCCAGAGCAACTCCCGCCAGAAAGAATCGAACGCCGCTCGAGATCACTTTCGCAAGCAGATAAAAGCCACTCAGGAAACGCGTCGCCCGGGTGTGATCGCCCGCCATGGTAGCATAAATCGAAAGGCGATGTTTCGAATATAGAATTGGAAGTATGACAAAACCCACCAGCGACCGCCCGGCGATGTAACCCAGGCAAAGCCAGACCAGGGCAAAGCCGCTCTTCAGACCGGCCGGCGGAAACAGGATCACGGTGGCCACGCTGGTTTCGGTAGCGACAACGGAAACCAGGGACATGACCGGGCCCACCCGACGGCCCGCCAGAAAGTACTCGTCGTCGGCCTGTTCGCGCCGCGCCAGCACGTAGGTGATGAATCCCAGCAGGGCGAAATAGACGGCAGGGATCAGGAAAATGGGCCAGCTTTGCATTGAGGGGACGAAACCAGACACCAATGAATTGACAATGATTATACAGGGGCCGCCTTGACTCATGGCCGACGCCGAGGCACAGACCCAGGAGCCGGTGCCGGAGTCCATCCCCCTGGACCCGGAAGGCTCCGGCTGGAAGGAGCACCTGGAAGAATTGCTGGAGCAGCGCCGGCACCAGGAACTCCAGGCCTTCATGCGCGAAGTGCGCCCTTCGGATATTGCCGACTTCCTCGAAGGCTTCGACGAGGTGGAACGCGGCCTGTTCACCTTCAAGCAGCTCGCGCCCGATACCCGCGGCGAAGTGCTCTACGAGATGCAGGACGAACTACGTCTGAAGTACCTGTCGGAACTTCTGCGTCCCAAAGAAATCGCGACGATTGTTCAGAACCTGCAGTCAGACCGGGCGGCAGACGTTCTGGCCGATCTCAAACTCGAACGCATCTCCAAAATACTCTCGCGCATACCGCACGAAGGTCGATCGCGGATCACCGAACTGCTCAGCTATCCGGAAAACACCGCCGGAGCGATCATGGCCAAAGAGTTTGTCGCGGTCGAAGAAAACCACACCGTCAAGCAGGCGATTTCTACGATTCGCAAATTCTCCCGGGTGGCCGACGACATTCACAAAGTCTACGTGCTCGACGAGGCCGGCCGCTACAAGGGCCACGTCTCTTTGAAACGTTTGATTCTTTCGCGCCCCCAGACCCGGGTGAAGCGCATCATGGAGCAAGAACTGCTGCCGATTCCGGTCTACACCGACCGGGAGGAAGTGGCCAAGTTCTTCACGCGGTACGACTTCATCACCGCACCGGTTGTGGACGGACGCGGCGTGATGCTCGGTCGCATTACCGTCGATGACATCCTCGAAGTTGTCGAGGAAGAGGCCAGCGAAGACATTCTGCGCATGGGCGGGGTCAGCGGCGAAGAGACCCTGACCACGCCGCTTTATAAGAAGTCCCTGCAACGTGTGGTCTGGCTGGTAGTCAACCTCGTCACGGCCTTCGTGGCCGCCGGCGTCATCAAGCAGTTTGAGGCGACCATCGCAAACACGGTCGTGCTGGCCGCGCTCATGCCGATCGTGGCCGGCATGGGCGGCAATGCGGCCACCCAGACCATGGCGCTGGTCATACGCAACATCGCGCTGGGAGAACTCACCGAGGCAAACCGGGGCAGAACGCTTCTAACAGAAATTACGATTGGAATCATCAACGGCGTCAGTATTGGAATTTTGACGGGGTTCGCTGTCTTTGTCCTGACCGGCGAATGGGTGTTGGGCTTCATCATCTTTGGCGCCCTGGTCGTAAACTTGATCGTGGCGGCGACGGCCGGAACTCTGGTGCCGATTTTGTTGCGTTCACTCAAGATCGACCCCGCGATCGGGTCCGGCATTGTGGTAACGACCTGCACAGACGTGATGGGCTTCCTGGTGTTTCTGGGGCTGGCCCACGTTGGCATTGAGCTTCTGGGGCTCTAAAGCAAACTCATGAACGATGGCGCTGTCTATCTTTCCGACCGGGCCGCACCGGGGCTGCGCGACCGGGTTTTTCTGGTCGTCTTGATTTTCTGGAATCTGACCGTCTTTCTTCTGTGCCTGCCGAATGTGGCTTACAACAACTTCGTGATCAAGGCCAGCGTGCTTGCGCCCAGGGCCGCGTACGGAATCGATCCGCTCTTTCGTTTTCTGATCTACGAGCCACTCAGTGCGCCGCTCTGGTTGTTTCTTCTTTCGCGTTTCGGCTTGCGTTTGCGAGCGCGCACCCTGGCCGTCGTGGGCGCCTTTGTACTGGCTTGTGTGGCGCTTAACTTCCCGGTGTTTCAGATTGATCTGGCCGGTGCGATGGATTGGTCCGGCCTGCTGCGCGCCGCGCTGCTCTACGGCATCACAAAACCGATGGCGCTGCTCTTCTTCTCGGCCGGCCTGTACTTTCTTTTGCCCGACTTCGGTCGCGTGCCGCGCTTCAGACACGTGTGCCTGGTCTATGCGATGGGCATTGGAGTTGCGCTTCTTTTGTTTGGTCCCGCCTTGCCGCGCCTGGAGGATGAGATCGCCTACCACGTGCAGGCCCTGATCTTTGAATCAGGAGCCTTACGCGGCACCGTACTCTGGCCGGAGGAGATCGCCGGGGTCGGGGTTCGGTCCGTTCTGCATCTTCCGTATCTGATTTTTCGGGATCATTCGTTCTTCAGCGCCCACTTCCATGGTTGGTCGGCGGTGCTGGCACTCAGCAGCCTGGTCGGGCTGAAGCCCTTTGCAAACGCTCTGGTCTGCATGCTGAATCTCTTCTTGTTTACTCTGCTGGTGCGGCGCCTCAATGAAAGACGATCGTTTCGGGTGATTGCGATCGTCCTTTTTGTAAGTTGTCCGGTGCTGATCTTGCTTTCGAACACCTACATGGCGCATCCACTCAGCCTGAGCTCTATCCTCGCGCTCTTGATTCTCTGGCAACGACTCGAAGGCGCCGCCGGTCATGCCCGGTTGTTTCTTCCGGCCGCCATCGCCCTGCTGGTCCCGGTCGCGTTTTTTATACGGCCCCAGACAATATTGCCAACGACCGCGGCGCTGATTCTGGCGGACACCCTGCGCCTGATCCTTGGAGCAAAAGCGAAGCATAGCCGGAGCCGGATTGCATTCCGTGCGGGTGCGCTCCTGGTCGGACTGGCGTTGGCCTTGCTTTCAGGCCGGCTGTACGCGGCTCAGTTCGGGTCTGAGAGTATCTTCTTTACCGCCGAGTACTTCGGACAGGGTTGCCAGGCGCTCGGCTTCGGGCCGGGTCACGGGTGTTTCCCGACCTATGGAACCCTGGGACACTCTCTGCGCAAGGTTCTGCTCATAACGCTCGATCTGGCAAACACTCTAAACCAGGAACACGCGCCCGGCGGACTACCCCTGCTTCTGGTATTCTTCGTGCTCGCAATTCGAAACTGGCGCAGCCTTTTTAATCCTGCCCAACCGGAGTTCGTATTTCTGGTTGTCTTTGGAGCCAATTTTGTGCTCTTCAGCCTGTACTTTCACAACGGCGGCGAAAGCTACCGCGGTCGCTACCTGACCGAAAGCGCGTTTGCGCTCTACATCCTGATCGCCCAAATGCTGGCCACCGAGTGGCAGGCGACCAAAGCAAGTGAAGGCGGCCGTCTGGAACAAACTCTGGCGATTGTTACGACAACGCTGGTCTTTTCGAACGTGTTGCTTTTGATTCGGGGCGACTACATCAATCCCGAGTTTCAGCCGTTTCGTTCGGCCAGCGAATTGAGCTCGCCGGCGCCTTCCAACGCTTTGATCAGCGCCGTGGATCGTCCGCTACCGCGGACCTTTATCGATGAATTCGACGGTAAGACCGGCGCCCTCTCCGTGGCCGAGCTGCGGCCCTTCTTGAATCTGGGCTATGGCACTCTGGCCGCCACGGCTGTGCGCCTGGATGCGCAGGGCTATTTGCGGGATGCCAGAAACAACGCCCTGGTCGGCGACGCCGGGCCGCACACTCTGAATGCTCTTGGCCGCCAGATGGGAACCGAGACCGTGCTTCGTCTGGAGTTTCAACCGGCGGCCTATCGCCAGCTTCGACCGGGCATCAGCGTGTTTGATCAAGATCCACCCATCCTGCGCCGCATGGAATCCGCCCGGTAGCGTTCCGGAGAATGACACGCCTGACCCAATCGGCCTGGACGAAAGCCGGCCGCCATACCAGGCTGGCCCATGGCCGAGACCCCGAAAGCGCCGGCGGAAACCATTGCGGAAAAGCTTCTGCCTTTTGCCCTGCCCGATGTCGGTTCCGCCGAAGCGCGCGCAATGACCCGCAGTCTGCGCTCCGGCTGGCTGACCTCGGGCCCCGAGGTCAAAGCCTTTGAAAGTGAATTTGCGACGCTGACCGGCGCCCGGGAGGCGATTGCCGTGAACTCCTGCACGGCAGCCCTGCATCTCGCGCTGGCGGCCTGGGACATTGGTGCCGATGATGCAGTGCTTGTGCCCGACCTGACCTTTGTGGCCAGCGCCGAAGTCATTACCTATTCCGGGGCCCTGCCGATTGTGCTCGACGTCAACCGCGCGGACTATCTGCTCGATGGCGAAACGGTCGAACGTTTTCTCAAGGAGCAGTGCGATACTTCCGGGGCTCACCCGGTCCACCGCGCGAGTAAAAAGACCGTTCGTGCAATCATTCCCGTACACTATGGCGGGCGACCCTGCGACCTGGATCAGTTGAGTGAAATTGCAAAGCGGCACAAACTGAAACTGCTTGAGGACGCTGCCCATGCATTTCCGACTTACTACGCCGGGCGCATCCTGGGAACACATTCGGACGCCACAGCGTTCAGCTTCTATGCCACGAAGAACCTCACCACCGGTGAAGGCGGCATGCTCACGACCGATGACAGCGAGTTTGCCGATCGAGTGCGGCGCATGCGACTGCACGGCATTCGGGGCCAGACCTATGGAAGGCAACGCTGGCAGTACGATGTCGTAGACCAGGGCTTCAAGTACAACATGATGGATCCCTGCGCCGCTATTGGTCGCGTCCAGCTGAAGCGCACAGCCGAAACTCTGGAGAAGCGCAAACTGATTCACGCCGCCTACGATCGCGCTTTCGCCCGCCTGCAGGGTGTGCGCCTAACTCCCCGCACGCCGCACGAATCGGCGTTTCATCTGTACACGATTGAACTGGGACCCGGCGCCCGTCTCAGCCGTGACGAGTTCGTCGACGAAATGTATCGCCGCGGAATCGCCGTCAGCCTGCATTTCATTCCGATTCACCGGCTCACGTACTATCGCGATGCGTACGGTTTGTCTGCACAGCAGTTCCCGAATGCCGAAGAAATTTTTCAGCGTATTTGTTCCCTGCCGATCTACAGCGCGCTCAAGATGCGAAACGTGCGCCATGTAATCGAAGCTGTGCGCGAACTTCTGGGATAACCGCCCGCCGGGGTTCAGGAGCAACTAAACCGGGCCCGACCTGCCGGGTTCTCCGGGAAACAATCTAATGGCCGAAGACTGAAACCAGGATACGATACCGCGCGCTCAGCATGTGCGCGCACCGAAAGCCGGCGCTCACTCCAGAATGCCGCCGGCTGCCCGATCGCGGAAATAGCCGGGCGAACTTTCGCGCCCCGGAAGAGATCGTCGGTAGGGCGTCGTAATGGGCGAACTGTGGCTGCGGTCCTGGACCACCTCAGGGCTGAATTCCGCGCTGAAAGCGAACGTAAACTGCAGTTCGCCGGCCGGTCCGGTCCCGCGCGCGACGCTGAGACGCATCTGGGGCAAGGCCAGGTAGGCAACATTCAGGTCAAAAAGCATGCTCGCGCCGTAGGCTCCGGCAAAGCCTTCGCGGTACATCACCCGATCAAAGACCGTTCCGTAATCGTAGAACACACCAAGGCCGATATCACGCAGCGTAAATCCGGTGATTCGGTCAATGATCGAGTCTGAGTAGTTGAGCAGGGGCAACCGGTATTCGTACGTGAAGACAAACGCGCTGTGGTCCGATGGCGCTCTGGCATAGTCCTGGCCGCGCACAAAGCGGTGCAATCGCACTTTCTGCAATTCCCGATCCGGTCCATAACTTCCGTACCCGTAGGCGCTCAAGTAGTTCACGTGGTAGTCCCAGAAAGAAGGCAGGTACAAGGCCAGGCCGCCCTCGGCCACGCCGTACTCCACCGCATGATCACCGTTAATCGTAAGTCGGTCTTTGCTTTCGGGCGACGTGTAGTAATCCGTGCTGAAACTGAATCGAAAGCCCTTCTCGGGGCTTATGGAACGCGAAAAGTACTCGGTGGCGCCGGCAAGAAACACCAGGGAGGGGCCACTCAGGTTCAGATCGCGGGCATCGTATTCCACCGAGCGCAACCGCCGGGCGTTGCGAATTTTCTGGTGAGAATAACCCAACAAACCCTGAGTCGAGACGTAGCGACCGGGGTTTATGAAACGCAAATAGGCGCCGGCCTGCTCGAAGAAAGTATACTTATCGTCACAGGTGAAACGTAGCGGATCTTCATCCGAAAGGCAGCCCGGCGCCCGGTCGGTCTTAAAGTAGTTCGTCGCGTAGACCAGACCGAGTCCGATCGGAAAACGGGTGTAGTCGTAGTAGCCGGCCGCAACCGCTTTAGGAACCGAAGGCCCAATCGCAAAAAGAAAATTATGCCGATTCAATGGGTCGCGCCCGGCGACGCCGACATTCAAAACCGTCACCGGACCGATCAGCCCCAGAAAGAACGGACGGATGGCGAAGGCGCCGGAATAATCCGAGAACGCCCAACCTTCGGGCAACTCCTGGTCGCCCGGCAATAGCGTATCTGTGTCCTCGGTCTCTATGAAATAGCTATCTTCCGGGTCGGGCTGGGCCGGTAAGAGCCATTCGTTGTCAGGAGTTTCCTCGCTTTCTTCGGCGGGCTCTTCGGAAGGCGCCTCAAAGAGCTGCACGCTCTCTCCCAGTAGATCCTCGTAACGCAAACGAACGATGTCGTAGCCGTTCTCGAAATAACCAATCGCATACAAAAAATCCGAAGCCGGCGCCGGATAAAAAAGACCGGTCAACGTGCGCGTCAGCCGTTGCACGCTCGAATCGGCGAGGCTGAGTGCGTACAGATTGTAGATGCCGTCCACGTCGGAAGAAAACAGAATCGCCTGTTCATCGCGACTGAAGCGCGGTTGCGCCCGCACGCCGGGCCCCGCAAGCAGGGTGCGACAGGCGGGCTCCGGACCGAGCTCGCACAACACAAAACGGCCCCGGCCGGTCTCCGTGCGCCTCACCAGAGCAACCACACGCCGTCCGTCGCGGGTCATGGCGGTGTACTGCAGCATGCCGGTAAACGGAACACGGATCAATCGGCGCTCATTCGCGAGCCCTCCGTCGGTCAGGTCGGCCACCACCAGATAACGAAACCGATCGTCCCGCTCCACAAATACGATGCGATCCCCGCTGGCATTAAGAGAAGGAAAGCTGACATGCCGCCCGGGGGTCAGGCGTTCGAAGAGAAGTGCGTCCGCATCGTAGAGTTCATGGCGCAGGCCAAAGTCGGCGAACATCAAATAGTCTTCGCTATAGATTTCGCGGCCCCCCGCCCGGGCAATGCCGCCCGAAGAGAGCTGGCGGCGTTCGCCCTGCACGACGCCGTCATCGCCCAGGCTGTAGAGTCCAGGCCAGTGCGCCGCCGGGTCCGCAAAAAAGAAAAGCCGCTCGCCATCATGAATCAGAAATCGTTTTACATAGCCGTCGTCTGTGAGCCGCTCAAAGGGCGTGACGCCCTGCTCTCGCAACTGCTCGAGCTGGGTTCCAAAATGCTGCTCATCGGCCTGACGCATCGCGGCGTAGAGTCGCAGTACGTTTTGCGCCGGCGGCAGGCGCGTGTCGGGGATCATGGGCGCCGCATCGGCAAACCAGTAGTCGTAGATCGCATCTTCACCGGCCAGTTCGGTCAGCGTGTTTACGAAACGACCGCCAAAAAGATACGCCATGGTGTAACCCGGCCAGCGATGAGATCCGTTCAACACTTCGGCCGGCGAAGGATAACTTTCCGAAAGCACCATGGTGCGCACCACCATGTGTGTCAGCGGGTCCTCCAGCCGACCGAGCCCGTCCTGGCTTTCCTGCCAGACCGCCGTGCCCTCAATCATTCCGCCCGGAGAAATCAGGTTGGGGGGCACTCCCAGAAGCACCCGTAGCGATGTCAGCGTCGGATGATCGCGATCCCAGATGCGCAGGGAAAGAATGTGCGTGTACTCGTGGGTAAACAACAGCTCAACCCACAGATCGTAGCGCGCAAACTCTCCCGCCCGCGGTGAATCCATAAAAAGCACAATCTGATCGAGACCGTAAGGAGTTGCGAAGGCGTTTACCGTATCGGTTTCGAAAATCAGAGCCACGTGGGTTTCTTCTGCGCCCGATTGATACAGCGGTTCCAGTTGGGCATGCACGCGCTCCGCAATCGTGCCGACCCGAAGGGCAAAATCCTCACGCTCGCCGGTAAAATGGATCTGAAAATGTGGCGTTGTAAGTGTGCGCCACTCGCCAAGACCGCGCGAAATCTGTTGCGCGCCAATCTGTGCCGGCCAGAGCGCGAAGGCCAGGCACAAACTTGTCGGATATCTCCACTGAATGCGCATTAGAATCAAAACCGCAGGGACCAACACGGCATTCCGGACAGAACTCCAGGCGCCAGGAAAGTAATAAAGCCAAAAAGATTCTGACCGGGCTTCAATGCTTGCGGTCCAAATGAATGACCGCCTCCCAATCCGGAGGGGCGCCATGCCGCGCGTAATGCCCCGAGCGGTGCAGGTACATACGCGCCGCAAGATCCTGGGGATTTTCGGCCACGACTTTCTGGAAAAAGAGCTTCGCGGATTCAAAATCGCGGGCAAGATACGCGGAAAGGCCTTTCTCAAAATCGGGGCGGGTCATCATTTTCAGCCCGGCGCTACCGTCCATTTCGGCGAGCAACATCTCGATCACGGTTACCGGTTCCTGACGACCTTTCACCGCCACCCGGTCCAGAATTCGATAGCTGAAGGCGTTGGGATCTTCCAGATCAAAGAGCGATTGCTCGCTGATCACAATCGATGCCCCGTAAATGCGTGTCAGGCCTTCCATGCGCGCGGCCGTGTTGGCGGCGTCGGCGATGACGTCCCCCTGCACACGCTCGGCTTCGCCGATGATGCCCAGGCGCACGGTGCCGGTGTGCACACCGATGCCGGTCTGCACCGGATCGCGACCCTGTTCTGTTCGTCGGGCGTTGTATTCGTACAGGGTCTCTTGAATTTCGATGGCGCAGCGTACCGCATCCTGGGTTTTGCGCGGAAACAAAGCCATTATGCCATCTCCCATGTACTTCGCAATGAACCCGTGATTGCGACGGATCACCGGCCCCAGACGATCCAGATACGAGTTGATGAAGTCAAAATTTTGAGCGGGAGTCATGCTCTCCGAGAGCGCGGTGAAGGCGTGAATATCAGTGACAACAATCGCCAGGTCCATTTCGACGTTGTCGCCCAGCCGCACATCGGTGATGCTTGGTTTTCCCAGATAACGCAGAAATTCGTCCGGAACAAAGCGGCGATAAGCCGAGTTCACGTGTTCCAGACGTCGCGACCCATCGGAAAGCTCGTGGCTGTATTCTACGAGCATACGGCGCGCATTCGCGAAACGCCGTTCAAGCACGGAGCCCATGCCCAGAACAAACACCGCCATGCCGTACGGATACAGATAATGGGACCACACCAGTTGGTTCTGGTAGCCTCCAATTAAGTCGTGCAGGCCGGTCAAACCGAATACTACAAAGGCCCCACAATAGATGCGTGCGCCCACGCTACCATGCAGCGCGTGCTGAATGGAAAACACCATGAGTAAGATGAGACTGAGGCCGGTCAGGATTCCCTGGCTCAGAAGAAACCAGTCCGATTCGCCGGGCGAAACAAGCGTCGCCACGAAAAATACCAGACCAAAGACCAACTGCAGACGCCAGAGCCAGGTGAGCGCGGCTTTCCAGGCGGTCCGAACGACGGCCTCGGTAAAGACTGTGAGCGAGATCAGAGCCAGCATCAGGGAAAAGACACTCAATCGGCTCCACAACCAGGCGCCATCAAAGACCGAACGACCCACTTCCGAGCCGCTGATGGAAAACAATCCCAAAAACACGGCGAACAGATTGAAGGCCACGATAGCCTGTCGCTCTCCTTCGCGCAGCACCGAAAGCAAAAGAAAAAGAAGGCCCGTGAGCACGAACACGAAACCAAATATCAGGCGATCCATGCGCTGACGCAGCAAGCCCTGTAGAAGCTCAATCTCCTCACCGCTCGCCACGCCGCGAAAGAAGAACAGTTTTGCATTTGTCACCGTCAGGTAAATGTAAACGAAGCCGGAGTTCTGCGGTGGCAGGGCGATCAGATCGTAATAGAAGTTCGAAGCGAGAAAAGGATCCGCGTTGCTTTGGAATACGGGACGCAGTTCTCCCCGGACCAGCGCGTAGACACTGTGGGTGGCGCCCGGAGTTTCGATCAGCAGGGCCGGCGAGCGGGCGGACGAAACCACCGGAAGGCGCAGCCAGAAGGCGGACAGATTGCCGGCACGCACCAGGCTTTCACCGGGGAACGCGCGCCAGGCCTCCGGAGGCGCCAGACGAGCGGCGTCTGCGTCCCCACTTTCCAGAGCAAGATACTCAGCCGGAAGCCCGGGGGCGCTCTGGGCCACGAGCGGAGTGGACGCCAGGCACGTCACAATGACGAAAAAAACAATGGGACGGCCGATTCCTGGCTTCATGGCGCTCTCCAAACAGGAGCAGGTCAGCATATCCCGGACCAGGATCAGACTTCAATCGTTTTGTTTCGCCCGGACCGGGATCAGACCGCGTCAGCCAGCTGATTCACCTCGGCGGCTGGCCGGCAGAGCTCGTAGACGTGCATGGGCTCTGCGAACCCTTTGATTCGCGCGCGGCCTCGTAGCTTCAGCGGTAGCCGGTCCGCCATTTCGGGCTGTTTTGTCCAGGCCCGATACACGTCCGAGGAAACATATATACGGTTGTTCTTCGCCGCGTTACAGAGCCGCGAAGCAAGGTTCACGTTGCTGCCGATGACCGTGTAATCACGCCGATCTTCCCCCCCGATGTTGCCCAGGATCACGCTTCCCATACTGATTCCGATGCCCACTTCCAGTCGATCGGTGACCGGTGTTACGCTCTCTTCCCGCACCAGTTCCGAGCGAATGCGATTGGCCGCCTCAAGGCATTTTTGAACACGATCGGGACCCTCGAATACCGCCACCACTTCGTCGCCAACGAATTTATCAACGTGCCCGCCGCATTCCTGGATCGCACGGGCCTGCAGCCCGAGCAGACGGTTCAGGGTCTTGACCACCAATTCCGGCTCACGCACCGCCGCATAAGCAGTAAATCCCCGGATGTCCGAAAATAGAATGGCCACCTCACGACGTTCTCCCGCTTCCGATACCTCGCTTTTCATCAGCCTTTCAATCATGGTGCGCGTGTGCTCCGGAATATACTTCAGCATAATCAGGCGTTCACCGAGCGAGTTGGCCATCGCCTTAAAGGACCGCGTCAGTTCGCCGATCTCATCCTGGCCATTCTCATGAAGATCTATATCAAAATCTCCGTCGGCCAGTTTGCGCGCCGCCCTGTTCAGGTCCTCGATGGGGCCGGCGATGCGCCGTGCCAGAAAGTAAGCAAGCACCAGCCCGAGAACCAGTGCCAGCAGGCTGAATAGAACAATGCGATACGTGTCCGTGCGCAGCGCCGCCAGAAAACGATCCACGCGAAAGTCGACCGCAAGCAGGCCTTCGACCTGGCCCGCACGGTCGCGAATGGGTGCAAAAGCGGATATCCAGCGGCCGTTTTCATCGGTGTAAAGTTGCGTGTAGCCTGGCTCACCGTGAAACGCCCGCTCAACAATCGCTCGATTTTCTTCCGGAATCCGGTACAAGTCTCCGACGAAGGGTTGCGGGTGGAGCATCACGCCAAAAGCAAGCTGATGCTTTTCAGGATGTAAGTGAAACGTATAGATCGTATCGTAAGCCAGGTAGTTTGCCTGCTGCACCCGCTCCAGATGCTCACGAATATTTCGGAAAGCGGGGCTGCTCGCATCGACCTGCCCCATGAGACTGTGATGTTGGTCGCCGTCTATGCCGAGAGCGGCGGTAATGGCCACGTGCTTCAGAGTCAGCCCGAACTGTTCTTCCAGCGCGCGATAGCTCTGGTGATAAAAGAAGACCGACACCGCAAAAATCGCAAGAGCAATGCCCGCGCCAATCAGTATGCCGATCTTGTAGGCCAGAGGAAAGCGCGCCCTCTGTAGCTCAATGTTTAGAAACATTCGAGCTTTAGACACGCGGATGACGCACGCGTTTCAAAAAGACGCGCCTCAGACTGCGCCGCGGGTCAGTACACCGTCCGGCGTTTTAAGTTCGATACCCGAACCTCTCAGGAATTCAAAGATTGCAGCGGCAAGACCGGGCCTTGCGCCCAGGTCTTCCGGCAACCAGAGCCCCGGCGGGAGGCCGCCCTGCATATAGGCGCTTACAAAAATCGAGCAAAGAAAAGCTCCGGTCAGCTTCTGCATGGAGTTCAGTTCGTCATTGGCCTGCGCACGGACCGACATCTGCCATATTCTGTCTTCATCGCCCTGTTTGATTCGCACCTGGCCGCCCGTTAGATTCGCATGGTTGCGCGCCTCCAAAAGCGCCTTCGTAACCTCCAGGTTCCTGGTGTCCAGCAAGCCGTGGGCCTTCAGGTGACGAAAAAACTGCACGAAGCCCTCCGGGTTAAACACCCGATAGGTCAACTCCGCAAGCGCGGGATTCTCGTAGATATTCTCAAAACCGTTTGCACAGTAACAGTCCTCGACCGGCTGCCCGAATAACTCGTAGGTCCGATAGCCGAAAAGCGGCGGGTACTGCACAATACGCCCATCAATCCATTGAAAGGTGTCTTCTTCGAATTCGTTCACAAGATCTTCAAAACACCACAGAAAGGGAAAATGATGAGGCGCCTCCGACAGGCTGCCGGCCAGAATCTCAATCTGCAGGGGCTGTCGCGCCCGGGCCAGTTCAAAACCGGTGATGAAATTCACCAGTCCAGGGCTGAAACCGCAACCGGCCAGAACGCGCACCCCGGCGCTTTGAATGCGCTCTTTTTCTTTTATGTAGTTCACCTGATCCAGATCGGTCAGGTCGATCAGATCGGTGCCCGTGCGAATCGCGGCCTCCAGGGTGCGTCGGCCCAGTCCGCCCGGCAGGGCTCCCACGAGCAGGTCGGCGTCCAGGTCTTCGAGGGAATCGTCGAAGCCGCGTAGCTCAATCTGTGCGGAAACGGTACTCGAAGCCTGGCCAAGCAGATGGGCGATGGCGCGGCCCATGCGTCCGTTGCCCGCTATGACAATCTTCATCGCCAGCCCCGGGGATAGAGGGTCGAACCGAGATGCATATCGGGGTCATAGTATGCGGACGTCAATTTGCGCGAACGGAACCGTTGTTGGATCTTTTTCAGATCAAAGCGATTCACGCGCGTCTGGTCCGAGGCGATAATAAAGGCGCACTCATCAAAGGGAAAGCAGGCCACGAAAGCCTTGTGAATCTGGGTGTGTTTGAAAACGGCCCGGATTTCATCCCGACCCTGAATCCCGTACTGCTCGGTGAACTGGCCGGCCTGAAAAGCTCCGATGCCGCCCCGCCGCAGGGCCTTCTGAATCGCCCGGTACATCTCTGTGGTCCACAGCGCCTCGGACGGTCCGTAGGCATCGGTGGCATCGAAGACAATCACATCGAACTCCGCAGATTGTCGCTCCACGTAGCCACGCGCATCCTCAATGACAATTTCAACCCGCGGGTCGTCAAAAGCGCCCGCCGACACGCCAGGCAGATATTCCCGACACATATCGATCACACCCTGATCGATTTCGACAATGACCGCCCGCTCCAGGGGATGTTTGAGCAGTTCCCGCAGCGCGCCGCCGTCGCCGCCCCCGATCACGAGGGCCGAACGGGGCTTTTCGAGGTTCAGTAAGGCCGGGTGAACGAGCATCTCGTGATAGACATGCTCATAACGAGTCGACAACTGCATGAGTCCATCAAGGGCAAGCACACGGCCGAAGGCTTCGTTGTCAAAGATCTCGATCCGTTGCACTCCAGACCGCTGGCGGTATACCACCCGATCACGCAAAAGACCCCAGGCAAATGTGGGCGAGGTGCCCAGACGATACTGTTCGTCCAGAAACCACTTGCGACCCGGCATGCGTACTTTCATGAAGAAACTTTTTTTTTGAAGCCGTGGGAGGCAAGCCTTTCGGCAGACCTGCGACAGACCGGGGCCAGGCCGCACAAGCTCAGCCCGAAACCCACAAGCATTTGACACCGGACGGCGACAACGCGCCATTATGACAAAGCCGGACGATTCTGTTGCACTTCTGTTACGGAGCCCTGTCATTCCCGGGCAAATACCCGACTATGCACGCGATCGGCCGGAAAGGGAATGGTGCCCGGAATCAACGCACATGTTCTGGTCTTTCAGTATCACTCAACTCAAGTCATGAGGGAATGCATGAAACTCAGAACTTCCATTGTTCTGCTCGCTTCGACGCTGCTGACCGCCTCCGGTCTCCAGGCTTACGAGTCAGAATGGCAAGATGAAACCTACGAAGAAGGCGACTCGATACCTTCGGCCACTTTCAAGCTGGAGAGCACGATCTTCGCCGGCTACGAATTTGTGGATCACGCAGCAAACGGTGAACCTGATTCCGGCAGTCCGACCAGCGAAAGCCAGGGCTTCACTGTCGGCCGCGCCTATATCACCTTTAAGGGCACAGTCGACGAGGGCACTTTCGACGGCTGGGGCTTTCGCATCACCACCGACATTGCTCCCGCAGCGGAGCAGGGCGGCGGTTGCGGCACCACCTGTTCAGAGGACAACGACTACAACGTAAACCTGAAGTATGCGTACATTCAGATTCCGTTGTTCTCCGGCGCCGAATTGCGCCTTGGTCAGCAGCACAGCCCGATCGTTGACGGCCAGGCCGGTGTTTCACTCCAGAAATTCTGGGGTTATCGGTATGTTGCGCAGGCGGCGACCGAAGCGCTGGGCATGTCCAGTTCGACTGAACGTGGACTCGCGTTTCTCTATTCCAGCGATTACTTTGCTCTGCACCTGCTTTTGGGCAACGGCGAAGGTTACCACCACAACAACGCCGAACGTGTTTCGAGCACATTCAGCAGCACCAGCACCAGCACCATCCTGAGCAATCTGTCGGCCGGGAACAACGACTCGTACGCCTACGATCTCTACGGCATGCCGTCGATTCGTCCCACAGGTTCCGCGAAGGACTTTATCTGGACCATCAGCTTTCCGTTCCGCCTGCAAAACCTGTATGGAATGGAAACAGACGAAGAAACGCGTTTGTACACAATCGATCCGACTACGGCGCTCGGTGGATCGGTCGATCCGAACTACCAGATCTTTTCCGGTGATTCGCGCGCGAAACGTGATTATCAGTACGGCGTCGAAACCGACGTGCAGTACAATGCCGATGGCTTCTCGGTTACTCTCGGTGGCGGAACAATTGTCAAGGTCGATCGACGGGGTAACTCTTCTCTGATTACCGACGATTTGATTCGGGCCGGCGGCTATCGCACAACTTCGACGGGCGCCCTGGCGCAGGATCTGCTGGTCAACTTCAACAAGTTCGATTCAGATCGGCGTGGTCTGGCGAACTACATTTTCGCTCACGTGGAGTTCGGACCGATCGGATTTTTCGGCCGCTACATGGAAGGCGACTCCAGTGTAACCGGTAACTCGTCGAGCACGCGCATCACGCCGGCCGATGGCCGCTCCTGGTTCGAGCAGGCCCTTGTTGCGGACCTTTCCAACACAACCATTGGCGACATTGGATACAACCGGCTGCAAAACAGCGTCGATAGCGGCTCCGGTCGATTCATCAACACGCTCTACGGAATCACCTACATCGCGAGCCCATCTTTTCAGGTTTCTCTGGGTGTAAGTGAAGTGCGCGGGGTCGACAAAACCGGTCGTGAGTACCGCACCAACCCGTATCAGCGCATCCCGATCACCGCGGGTAGCTCGACCACTCTGGCGAGCGCTCTCGAAAGCGCCACTCCGGGCACCGGCACGGGCGTGTTTGCAAGCCAGCTGGGCCTCTCGAGCGGCGACACGTTGAACACCAACGACTTCTTTGGCTCCAAAGAGCGCAACCGCCAGGTATTCCTGCGGGCACTCTTTGAGTATTGATTCAGCAAGATATAGAGACCTTCCTCCATTCGCCCCCGGCCGTGCGGCCGGGGGTTTTCGTTTAAAAGAATGACCCGACCGGCAATGGCCGGCGGCCTGCTTACAGGCATACCCGCAAAACCGATTTGCTCCCCGACCATGGGATTTCTCATATAGCATTTCCAGCAGTTTACCCGGTCTGGTCGCCGGCTACCGTCCGATCAAAAAAGCATTGCTGGTGTTTTCACTTCCGGGCCACGCTGAGCGTGAAGGCCGCCTCCCCAGCGCGTATGTTGACTCTTCCCGGATACAATGTAACCGAGCCGCTCCACGAGAGCAGCAATTCGGTCGTCGTGCGCGCCCTTCGTAGCTCGGACGGCCTGCCGGTCGTTGTAAAAGTACTGCGGGTCCGGCATCCAAAACCGCGCCAGATCGCCAAACTACGCCGCGAGTTCGACATCGCCGGGGACGTCGGGGAGTCGGTTGCCATCGCGCCTATCGCTCTCGAGCCGTACACGAACGGCTTTGCATTTGTCATGGCAGACATCCAGGGCGAATCTCTGGATCGGCTCGCGCAGAAAGAGCCCTTTGAACTCACACGCTTTCTGAAAATCGCCGCGGCCATTGCGCGCAAGCTGGCGCAGGTTCACCGCAGCCGGATTATCCACAAAGATATCAAACCCGAAAACATTGTCATGAACCCCCAAACCGGGGAGATCCGTCTGATTGACTTCGGCATCTCTTCGCGCCTGTCCAAAGAAACCGCTGCCGCGACCTCGCCTGGAAGACTCGAAGGCACCCTGGCGTACATGTCGCCGGAACAAACCGGGCGCATGAATCGATCCATCGATTATCGCACGGATCTGTATTCGCTGGGCGCAACCCTGTACGAACTTTTGACCGGCCGCAGGCCCTTCACTTCCACCGAAGAGCTGGAACTTGTACACAGCCACATTGCCCGGGAACCAGAACCGCCCCGGCAGATGGCTTCGGGAGGCCCGGTACCCGAAGCGGTGCAGGCTATCATCCTCAAACTCATGAGCAAGGCGGCCGAAGACCGCTACCAGAGCGGCCTGGGACTGGCCCACGATCTAGAATTCTGCCGCGCCCAGCTCGATGCAAATGGCCGCATCGATCCCACCTTTGTTCCCGGGCAGCGGGATGTGTCCGATCGTTTTGAGATTCCGCAGAAGCTGTACGGCCGCGAAAAGGAACGCACGCAATTGATCGAAGCTTTCGACCAGGCATCGGAAGGACGCGCGCTTCTGCTTTTGATTCAGGGGCATTCCGGTGTCGGGAAATCGGCACTGATCCACGAGATCCACAAACCCATCGCCCGCAAAGGCGGACGATTCATCAGCGGTAAATTCGATCAGTTCAAACGCAACGTCCCGTACCACGCTCTCATTCAGGCCTTCGCCGGTTTGGTGCGCCAGTTACTGGGAGAGAGTGAAGAGCGCGTACGTGGCTGGAGGGATCGCCTCATTCAGGCTCTGGGACCAAACGCCCAGGTTTTGATCGACGTCATACCCGAAATCGAAATGCTCATGGGCGAACAGGCGCCGGTGCCTGAACTGGCGCCGACCGAAAGTCAGCATCGCTTCAACCTGGCCTTCCAGGCTTTTATTCAGGCTTTCGGGGGGCCCCAACATCCGCTGGTGCTTTTTCTGGACGACCTGCAATGGGCCGATGGCGCAACTCTGATTCTCTTGCGGCGTCTGCTGGGAGATCCCGATGCAGGGCACCTGCTGGTCATCGGGGCTTTCCGTGACAATGAAGTCAACGAAGCCCACCCGTTGACGGGGACCATCGAAGACCTGCGCCTGGCCGGGGTTGAGATCCGCTCCATAGCGTTGCGTCCCCTCGGCCTGCGCGATACGTACCGCCTGGTAAGCGCCACCGTGCGCGCCCCTCAGGCGCCCGAAGAGCGGGTCCAGGCCTGGCTTTCCGGCGCGGCGCAACGCGACGGCTCGCGCCCGATCGATGAAGAGGCGGCTCATGGCGTCCCGGGCGCCGACCTGGCCGAACTTGTGTTCCGGCGAACGGATGGAAATCCGTACTTCGTCAACGAATTGCTGCGGGATTTCCACCACGAAGAACTGATTCGCTTCGACGGCGATCTCGCGCGCTGGACCTGGGACGTGGCGACAATGCATGCCCGCTCGCTCGGTGAAGACGTCGTGCAGCTCATGGCCGAACGACTGCGCCGCCTTTCCGAATCCGATCAGGCGCTACTGAAAACGGCGGCCGCCCTGGGCAACGAGTTTGATCTGCGGCTCTTCGCACTGGCCCTGGATCAGCCCCCGCTGGAAGCGACCGCAGCGCTGGCGCCGCTTTTGCGGGAAGGATTGTTACTTCCGGGGGACGATAGCTACAAGTACGTGACGAGCCTCACGAAGCCCGAGGATGCACGTGGCATTCTGTTTCGCTTTGTACACGATCGCGTCCAACAGGCCGCCTACGGCCTTCTGGAAGGCGAAGAGCAGGCCCGCGTGCATCTGCGTATTGCCCGTTCGTACATTGAGCACCTGCCCTTCGCGGAGCAGGACGAGCGCCTGATGGAAATCGTAAACCATCTGAACCTGGCCCGTGATCTGTTGATTGATCGGGCCGAACGGCTGGAAACAGCGCGATGGAATTTGCGCGGCGGCCTGCGGGCGCGACAGGCAACGGCCTACGAGTCCGCGTTGCGTCTGTTTGGCATTGCCTACGATCTTTTGCCGGAAGACGCCTACGAAAGCGAATACGAACTCTGGCTGGGAGTGCACCGACAACTCGGGGAAACAAACTATCTTCTGGAAGATCTGCCCCGCGCGGAACGTTTCTTCCGGGAGGTGCTTAATAAAGCTCGCGATCCACTGGAGAAACTGCCGGTCTTCGAAATTCAGATCGGCGTTAAGACCGGCCAGGGAAAGGCCGGCGACGCCATCAATCTGGGACTTCAGGCGCTGGAGCTCCTGAACATGAAGTTGCCCCGCAATCCGTCGCGTTCGCGCGTTCAGAATCAGCTGCAGAAATTGCGCTGGAGCTTGCGGGACCGGGAACCGGAGCAATTACTCAAACTGCCAGCCCTGGAAGATACACACAAACGGGCCGCCATGCGGCTGATGATGCAGCTCTGTATGCCCGCGCACAATCTATCCAGCGAACTGTTCCCGTTGATTGTGCACCAGATGATCGAAACGACCCTGGAATCGGGGAACGCACCCCCGAGTGCCTTTGCCTGGGCGGCGTACGGCATGCTGATTTCGGGCAGCATGGGAGATGTCGAAGGAGGCGCCCGCTACGGTCGCCTGGCTCTGGATCTGATGGAGCGGCTGGAGGCGCGCGAACTACGCGGGCGCATCTACTATCTTTACGCGGCCACGATGCTCCCCTGGAAAGAGCACATCTCCCACTCCGAAGAGTACCTGAAGAAGGCCTACCACAGTGGACTCGAGACCGGTGATCTGCAGTATGTATCGCTCGCAATCGTGCTGATGAACGCCATCCCGCTCTGGATGGGGACCCGCAGACTGACTTCAATCGAACGTCAGATTGAAAAGTACAACAACGCCATTCACAAAACCGGCCAGTTGCTTTCCATCCAGCTCAATCAGATGGGCTGGCAGTTCATCTACAACATGCAGGGAGCAACCCGGGCCCGGGCAAGACTGCAGGGCGAACGTTTTGATGAAGCAAAACGTCGACCGGAATTCGAAAGGGAGGGCAGCGCCCATGGGTTGTTTTTTCTCTCCTGCTACAAAACAATTCTTGCGGCCCTCTTCGGGCAGTACGGCGAGGCCCGGGACTACGCGACCGAAGGAGACCGGCATGTGGGGGCGGTGCTCGGACAGATTCAGGTCGCGATGCACAACTTCTATCATGTGCTGTCTTTGCTCGGGGCCCACAGTCAGTTGGAGCCACCGGGCAAAGCGGTTGAGGAAACGATAGTAACCCTTTACAGTCGCTTCAAGAAGTGGGCCGAACATTGCGCGGAAAACTTCCAGCATCTGCTTGAATTGATCGAAGCGGAGCTTGCGCGCATCAAGGGCGATCCGGGCCGTGCCATGGACTATTATGATCGCGCCGTCGCCAGTGCGACCAGGAATGGTTTTCCGCTCATGGTCGGGCTGGCCAACGAATGCGCAGCGCGATTCTATCTGGAGCACAACAAAGAAAGATTTGCGGCGTTGTACCTGCGCGATGCACAGCAGGCCTACATAGAAAGCCGCGCCACCGGCAAGGCCAGCGATCTTGAGTTACGCCATGAGAATCTGTTGCGTCTCGCGGATCGCTCGGCGGCGCGTTCAGCTCTGGCCGAGAACGAAGAGACACCCCACGAGGAAGCTTTGACCGCGGGCCGGGAATCCCGGACCACGACTTCCAACAGCGGCAATCTGGACATGGCTTCCATCATCAAAGCCAGCCAGGCGATCTCCCGTGAGATTCAGCTGCCCGCCCTCCTGGAACGCCTGTTGCGCATTGTGATGGAAAACGCCGGCGCCCAGCGCGGGGCGCTGATTCTCGAAAGCGAGGGACGCTGGTTCATTCAGGCCCGCGGCGCCGTGCGCGACGAGCGAATCGAAGTGCTTCAGAATGAGGCTCTGGAGACCAGCCCGAACGTGGCGCTTTCGATCGTGAATTACGTAATGCGTACCGGATCGCATCTGGTTGTAAACGACGCCACTCAGGAAGAGAGCTACCAGAATGACGAATATGTGCGCGAGCAGCGTCCGCGTTCGGTGCTGTGCGCACCGGTAGAACTGCAGGGCAAACTCATCGGCATTGTCTATCTGGAGAACAACAGCGCTCGCGGCGCCTTCACGCCGGACCGGCTCGAAGTGCTGAATATGCTTTCGTCTCAAATCGCGGCTTCCATCGAAAACGCGCGCCTGTATTCCAACCTGGAACATGCCCTTGAGGAAGAGCGTCGGGCAAAACAGGCCCAAACGGAATTGCTTGCGGCTTCTTCGCGTTTCGTGCCGACCGAATTTCTGGGACTGATCGGCAAAGACAGCATCGTCAGCGTTCGCCTGGGGGACAATATTGAAAAAGAGCTCACCGTGCTTTTCTCGGACATACGCTCGTTCACGACGCTCTCCGAGAAGATGTCCCCGGGACAGAACTTCCAGTTCATCAACAGCTACCTGGAGCGCATGGGCCCAATCGTGCAGCGTCACCAGGGCTTCATCGATAAATACATTGGCGATGCGATTATGGCGCTATTTCCCACTCCCGATCAGGGAATCGCAGCGGCCGTTTCCATGCAGGCTGAGTTGCGCGTGTTCAATGCCGAGCGCGCGACCCGCGGAGAACCAGAAATTCAGATTGGCATTGGCCTTCATACCGGCCAGGTAATGGCCGGAACAATCGGAGAAAAAAACCGCATGGAAGGAACCGTCATCAGCGATACTGTCAACCTGGCTTCTCGTATGGAAGGCCTGACGAAGATGTACGGGGCGACTTTGATCGTCAGCGAAGAAACCTTCGATGGGGTTGCCGACAAAACGAGCTACCGCATTCGCGTCCTGGACCGCGTGGTCGTTAAGGGAAAGCGCAAACCGGTTCGGGTCATTGAAATTTTGGACGGCCTTCCGGAAGCGGAACTAAGTTGGAAAAGCGCGGGGTACGAGCGTCTGGGGGAAGCCCGCCGTTACTACGCGGCCGGAGCATTCGGTGAGGCGCGCCAGTTATTTGAAAGTATGCAGGGCGAGCATCCCGAAGACAAGACCGCCGAACTCTACTTGAAGCGATGCGAGCAATTGGTCGCGCGCGGCGCTCCGAAGAACTGGAATGGCATCACGGCCCTTCGTTCCAAGTAGCACGATAGCGGGGCTGCTATTGCCGGCAGCGCTGTTCTGCGCGAGCGGTCCAAATCCGGCCGGTCCCGTCATCATCGAGCGGCCAATTTCTTTTTCGGCCGAACGAGAGCGAATGACGCTGCTTTATATTCAAAGGCACATCGATCCCGAGGCCCAGGCGATAACCATCGAACCGCGCATGGTCGTAATTCACTGGACCGGAACCGCGGACCTGGAAAGCGCCTTTCGCATCTTTGACGAAGAACGGGCCCCCCGCGAGCGCTGGCTTCTGTATCAGGCTGGAGCGGTGAATGTCTCGGCCCATTTCCTGATCGACCGGGACGGCAGCATCTATCGCCTCATGCCGGAGACGATTCTGGCCCGCCACTGCATCGGTCTGAACCACCTGGCCATCGGCATCGAAAACGTTGGCGGGCCCGAAAGTCCCCTCACCGCCGGCCAACTTGCGGCCAATGCTGCCCTGGTCCGCGATCTGAAGCGCCGGTTTCCGCAGATTGAGACCCTGATAGGCCACCACGAGCACAATCAGCTGCGCACTTCGTCCCTGTTTCGCGAGCGGGAGCCCGGCTACAGGACCGAAAAAATCGACCCCGGCGAGAACTTTATGCGGGCTCTGCGCGTCCGACTCAAAGACCTGGGGCTGTCCGACGCACGGTCCCGGACGCGATAGGCGGCCAATTAAAGTGGACAGCACGTCCGCCCCGCGTTCATCTAACCGCAGTAAAAGGTAAATATTATGCAATCTATCGTGAAGTTTCTCATACCCGCTCCCCTGTCTGTGCTGCTGTTGCTTGCGACAGCAGGCTGCGAAGAGGAGCGGCCCGTTTCCCAGGCCGTCGAAGCGAGCTATGTGGCTATCGCCGTCATTGGCGATGTCAGCGCCGACGGCCAGCCCGTGGAACGCGGTCAGGTGCTCAGCGGCGGCACGCGCCTGGTCGTCGGTGCCCGTTCCTTTTGTGACCTGCAGCTCCGACAGCCGAGGGGAGTGACCATTCGAGTAAACCAGAACAGCGAATTCGTTCTGGAAGCCCGACAAAACCAACAGGCCACCACCTATCAATCCCGCATCGACCGGGGTAGCGCCGTGTTTGCTTCCGAGCAGCTGGCCGCCGACGAACAGCTGACCGTGCGCACGCCGACTCTTGTCGCCGCCGTTCGAGGCACACAATTCGGAGTCAACGTCGGCCAGGATCAGTCCACGCGCGTTACGGTGGCCGACGGAGCCGTCGCCACGCGACCGAGTCTGGGGCGCGCCGAAGAGCTGCCGCCGGAAGTGGTCGAGTCGAGCGAAGTGCTCAGCAACGCCATCACAAGCCTGGAGCGCTCGGAAACCACCGTCAGCGCCGGACAGGAGCTTTCCTTCACCGCGGCCCAGCGCGATCAGACCCTGAGCGAGGCGGGCCTGGATGAAGCCCTGGCCATACCCGAGATCAGCGAAGCCGGTGAAGCGCCGGCGACGCCCGAAGAGGCGCGGGAGCGGGCAGCGCGCATCGACGAACAGTTGCGAACCCGTGTCGCCGCCGAAAATTTGCAGCGACTTGAGCAAAGCCAGGTGCAACCGGCCCCGGCCGATCCCGGGGAGTTGCAACGGGTACAAGCCGAGGTGCAGCAGTTAACCCCCGTGCCACCGGAAGAACTGGAAAGCGTGGTTGGCCAACCCGACCAGTTGCGCGCGATTCTGAGTGAACGGGCCGAGACAAACCGGGCCGCAGTGCAGCAAAAGATCGAAGAGCTCTACGGCCAGTCTTCCGAGGGTCTGGAACTGCGCGATGGACGCATCATTCGCGGAGTGGTCTTCCAGCGCGGAGCGGACTACGTGGTCGTAAACGCCGATGGCGCCGTAACAATCCCGGCCAGCCAGGTAGTCGGCGTAACCTTCTGAACTCAGCATTTGCAGAAGGGGCCCCGTAAAGGGGCCCCTGGCGATGCTCCAACCCGTGCGAGCGGGCTACGAATCACCAATTTTCAGGACTTGCGGGGCGAGGTTCACTGATACGCAGACACCCGGAAGGCCATGCCGGCGCTTGAAAACGCTTTGCATGGCGGTTGCCGCAGGTATCTTGCGGCGTGCCCGAATTGCCCGACCTGGTGTATTATCGTGAGCGTCTCGAACCGGCTCTGAAAGACCGCGCGATCCGCTCGGTACAGGTGCGCGATCCGGTCGTGCTGCGCAACGCCACCGGAATGAGTACCGATGAGTTTCTGATTGGCGGATGCTTCCGCTCGGTGCAGATCCGGGGTCCGTTTCTGATCTTTGAGATGGACCGCGGCCTCATGGTCGTCAACTGCATGCTGGCCGGTCATTTTTCTCTGGATGCGAAGTTTCGCAAATCGCGGCTTCTGGAATTTGAACTCGACGCGGGCTGGCTGGCTTACCATGATTCGAAAAAGATGGGCAAGATCTACCTGGCCCTTCGGGAACAAACGCAACTCATCCCCCGTTTCGAAGACCAGGGCGTTGACATCATCGGCCCCGGGTTCAGCAAAGAAGTGTTTTTGGAACTCATTGCAAAGAGTCGCAGGCAGGTGCGTGCCTTTCTAATGGATCAAACGCTGCTCTCTTCCATCGGTAACGCCTACGCCGACGAAATCCTATTTGAGGCCAGGCTCCATCCGAAAACTTTCTGCCACAAACTCAACGCGCACGAGCAGGAACGGCTTTTCAGAGCAATACAAACGACCATGCAAAACGCCATTGAGAGCGTTCGCGCCGCCGACCCCGGTCTGGAACACAAGTACCGGCAACACGTTCGCGTGCGCAATCGACTCAAGGCGCCCTGCCCGCGCTGCGCCGCTCCCATCCGCAGAGTGGCAGTGCTGGGTCACGATGCCTTTTTCTGCCCCGCCTGCCAGCCGGCCGATCGCAAATTGTTTATCGATTGGAGCCAAACGTGAGGCCCGGTAATTGGTTTACCAGGCCCATAAACTTCGTTCGAGACGCCATTGCGCTGGACCGCGCCAGACGCATTCGCGCGCGGCTCTCGCGGGATTTCTACGCCAATCTGCCGGTTGTTTTTGGCGCCCACCGCACCCACGCGGCCTTCGATCGGACCAAAAGGTACCGGGAGCTCATGGCAGTCTCCGATCTCGACTCTCAAATGTCGACCCTCCTGCCCGCCCTGCGCCGCTTCCGTCTGCTCTTTTTGCCCGGATTTCTCGCCGATGTGATTCTGGCTACCGACAAGAAGAGTCTGCAAAAAGAGCTTCGCCAGCACACGCACCTGGCTCAGTACTTCGACGAACAGATTTCGTGGCTCAGTTCTTTCAACAAGCCCCCTGCAATCGAACGCCTGCAGCTGGCGTCCGAGGCTGTTCCCGAGATAAACGCGGAGCACATTGAGCGGGCCCTCCGTAGCGATGGGCGTCCGGTCATTCTATTTGCCCATAGCAAGGGAGGCATTGATGCGGTCGAAAGCCTTTTGGACCGCCAGCGTGGCCGGGTGCGTCGGGACCTGCTCGACCGGGTGCGGCTTTTGATCGCGGTGCAGAGCCCCTTTTTTGGTTCCCCGGCCGCCGGCTACCTGCTTGCAAATCGACTGTTGCGATCAGTTTCGCGTTATACCCTGGAAAGCCTCGGAGGAAGCCAGGCGGCGCTCCAGAGCCTGACCCGCCGGGCCCGCTGCGAGTACTACAACCGAAACCGTCACGTGTTGGGGCGGCTGACGAAGAGCCTGCCGGTTCTTTGTTTTGCGAGCGAAAACCCGCCGGGACCAAATGCAAACAATACCTTTCTCATGCTGCGAAGCTCCCGGGATGCCATGCACGACATGGGCATTCCCAACGACGGCCTGGTGCCGATCGAAAGCGCAATATTGCCGGGCAGTTATTACGTGCGCACGAGCGGGGTCGATCACGCAGTCCCGGTCATGCCTTCCGCCTTCCTGGATTTTGACCGCAAGCGCTTCACCTGCGCCATGCTTTCCCTGGGGCTGGAACTCATCGGCAGATCACGTCCGCGCCTGCCCGAACCTCCAGCGCTTGACTGCCTGACCATGCCGGAGTGACGACGGGCACGCCAGGTCGCGCCATCGTTCAGAAACGACCGAGCAACGCGGCGCCTTCCGCACGCACCGCGTCTGGCTCAGTTTACGAACTGGATTGCCTGCCAGTTGATGGTGCCCGCCTTCGGCGTCTGATTCGAACCGCGCAAGAATTGAACGGTGCTGCTGTCCTGAAAGTTTGTCCGAAAAAAGCCCGAATCCTGATCGGCGGCTGAAGTCAAATCGGGGGTTGAGTCCCAGATGGAGTTCGTCGCAATCGGAATTGACCGCGACTGATCGATGGCGCTGCTCAGGCTGCCTGTCAGGAGCGGGGAGTTGCCGTATGCAGCGCTGACTGTCGTCGATCCGTGCTGCACGGTTGTGCCATCGAAGCATTCCACCACAGACCAGGAAACGTCCACCGTATTGAGCGTTGATTCCCGACTGAGCGTAATACTGCTCGAAGAAAGAGCTGCACGAACGACATACTCCGCTTCGATTCCGTTGCTGGCCGCCGCAGCGCGGCTGGATATGATCGAAAACGCCTGAGCGGTCGACACACTCGATATGGGCACGACCAGGCTGGAACTGGCCGCAGGAATTGTGCTTTGCCCGCTCTGCACCGAACATGCCGGCAAATACACAAGTTGCCACTCGATATTTGTAGTCAGAGCCGGATCGGACTCGTTTCTCTGAAAGCGCAGTGTGCTTGAGTCGAGCATCTGCACGGTGACTGTTCGTCGCTCGTCCACCGTTTGCACGGCGCCACTCATCCGGGACATCACAATTGGGAACGATCGACTCGTATCGAATGTGGAGACCGCCACATCCAGCTGGGTGACCCCGGTGGTCATGCTCGTCGAACCACTCTGGACCGAAGCGCCGGAGGAAAACTCAACGACGTACCAGGCCACACTCTGCGCCGACCCGCTGTTGGACTCTATGACCAACTGGCTCGTGCCGTTGAGCCGGCAGGTGGGCATATAGCTTTCGTTGGAGGAGCCCACACTCATGCTGCAGTAGACAAAAGCCAGGCCGGAGGTGACCGACGTAATCGCTATCGTATCGCTGGTCGTGGCGATGGAGTGCACTCCGGACTGGATGCTTCTTACGGGGTTGCTCCCCCCACCCGCGAGATTCAGCAGCAGCAAGGGGTCTGTGTTGTATTCGGCACAGTTCAGGAAAACCGCTATCGCAAACGGAAGACTGATCGGGAGGCGCTCCATGCTCAATTATAGGACGATTGGAACCTGTTTCTTAAACCGCGGTTTCGGCGATTTCGACCCTCCAGAACCTATTACAACAACCACTTCCGGAAATTTCCCACAAAACCACCCCCGGACCGCATGCAAATGGACGCGCCCGGAACCCCTCAGTTGGCGAACTGCACGACTTCCCATTCCAGGTTGGCAGGCCGGGGCGCCTCGACGGACTGGCGGGTCATACGAATCGTCGAAGCGTCCTGAAAATCAAAATGGAAATTGGCCGAATCCTGGTCTGAAGTGGAAGTAGCGCTTCCGGTATCCAGAATGTCGGCCGATCCGAAGGCGATGCTCCGGGCCGTGTCCACGGTCGTGAGGGCGGCCGTGATGGGAGGCGTGTTGGTATAAGCGGCGTTCGCGCTGGACGACCCGCGCTGTACGGTCGTACCGTCGGAGAGTTCTACCACGTACCAGGCGATATTTACGGTGTTCAGCGTGGATTGCCGCGAGAACGTGATTGTGTTCGATGCGGAAATACTGCCGCGCACATAAATCTGGTTGTCGATTCCGTTTGAGCTCGTATCACCCGCAACAGAAAACATCAAGAACGATTGCGCCGTATTGACTGCGGTGATCGCGATATTGGCCGTCGAGCCGCCGACAGCCGAAAAATTACTCTGCACGCTCGCGACCGAACCCCACTCGACCACCTGCCACTCCACGTCGACGGCGGTTCCACTTTCGGTGCGCCCCAACCGCAAATTTGTTCCAGAGGTCAGGCGCCCCGCAATGGTGCGCTGTTCGTCAATCGAAGTGGTCGTGCTGTTCAGACGGCTTGTCACGATCGCGATGCTCCGGGTCGTGTCGACATTTGTGATGGGCACATTCAATATCGAAGTGGCGGCGCTCAGCGTGGCGCTGCCCCGCTGCACGGAATTCACGCCGCTGGATTGCACAACGAAATAGCTTACGATCTGATTGTTGGCGGCATTGCTCTCAATGTCGACGGTTGACGAGCCGCTCAACTTGCAGGTGCTGAAATTAGTCGGAGCAGAGCTCGCCAGACTCTCGGTGCAGACAACGAAGGCTTTGGACGTATCGACCGCCGATGCCAGGCTCACCTGAACCAGAGTGGAACTCACGGTGGCCAGACCTGATTGCACGACCGGTCCGTTTGAGGCGCCACCCTGGGTCAGGCCCAAAATGAGCGACGGGTCCGCTCCATAATCGGCGCAACCCAGGGCCAGGGCAGCCAAAAAAGCCAAACCGGGCGCGAAACCGGAACACCGGCTTGAGCAAGTCCTGCGCATACTCTCGTATGAGACGATCAAAATGAACAGCTTCCTGGCATAGACGCCACATTGGCCCGGCGCTCGAAATGGATACGCAGCCGCCGGGGACCGCGCTCAGAGGCCCGAGTAACGGTCCCGATTGGCAACGTACTTCAGTATATCGGTGATGGTAACGATGCCCTCCAGCTCTTGTTTTTCGTTCGTGATGACGATGGCGTGGATCACATTGTCGATCATGGCCTGAGCCGCAGCCTCAATGTGAATGTTCTCGTGGTAAGTGAATACGGGCGCTGTCATGATGTCCCGAACCAGAACCGGATCGTCGCCTCCGGCCTGAAGAACGCGGGTGATGTTTACGTAGTTTTCGAAGTCTTTGCGAGAAACAATGCCCACCACCGCACGGTTTTCAGTGACGGGCACGTGATTGATCCCGTTTTCTTCGAAGATTTTCAAGTGGTCCAGGACGCGGTCGTCCGGCGCCAGCGTAATCAACCGGCGACTCATGATGTCCTTTATGTACTGCATCTCCATGCGGCGAAGTCTGGAAGGGCGCCCTGATCTGATCAAGGCTTTTCGGACGAGGCCCGCGACGCCGGTTCAAAAACCGCCCTGGAACAGGCGACCGGAGTACCATTCTTTGGGCGTCAGCCCGCAGGCCGGCGGAACCTGCCCGCAAGGGGTGATTAGAATAGAGGTATAGCAGCGGTCTATGTCGGTCCGCTCGTAGTAGGCGCCGTCTAGCACTTTACGCGGTCGTTGCACCGCGACCGCCGCAAAAGAATCGATGTCCAGGGAATTCTGATTACAGAGAGAAACGCGTAGCAAGCGCGCCTCCAGGAGGCGGTTGTGCGCGTCGTTACGCGCGATCACCTGGCTACCGGAAAGCCCGCCCTCAACGCCGGAGCACGAAAGCGCAAGCCCGAACGCGCCCGCCAACAGGGCAAGGCCTCCGAACAGGTTTTTTGTGCAAGGAGCCATGATTGTTCAGAACGTGTAACTGAGCGTCACCCAGTACGTACGCTCCTCCAGAGCCGGCGTTCCGTTCGAAGTATCGGGCCCGCCTGCATTGGAGTTCATGGGCCAGACGGCCCCGGATTGCAAAAGGTTGCGGGCGACCAGCGCGATCTCCAGATCCGGGATGGGGCTGTAGGAGAGGCCGCCATGTAAAACGTGCTGACCGGTCTCTCGATTTCCGAAAGGAGTGTACCAGTTCGCGTAGTACATGTAGTTCACCAGGGCGTTCCATTTCTCGCCGATGTGAAACGCCAGGTTAGCGCGGCTCACATTTTCTGGATACGCACGGTGCCGGGGATTGTCGCGGTCCGCCGAAAGGTACATGCCGCCCCCGAAGTCATCGAAGAGTATGCGGGACGCATTCACAATACGAACGACCGAGTGGCTCAGGGTGGCGCTCAGGTACCGATTGTCATAACGAACGGAAAGCTCATTGCCCGCGTTTCGAATTTCCCCCGGCAGATTGCGAAAAAAGAAATACCCGTTCCAGTCACCCGGTTCGTCGGTCCCGATGTAAGGCAGAGTTCCCTGGGCCGGGTCCAAAAAGATGACTCCCACATCGACGATGTTACGAATGATATTATAGAAGAATACGGACTCCACGGACCAGGACTCGGAAATCTCCCAGTTCACCGCAAGCTCATAGCTGTCGATGGTCTCCGGTTCGGCCTCCGGTATGTTTCCGTAAGTGGTGCTGTTTCCAAAGCGGTCGGTCGTGGGGATATTTGCGGCCGCGACCAATTGGTAATTGTCGGTCCTGAGCAGGCCATCTTTTTGAAAGCCACCGGCGAAGGCCACCCCGGGGGCGCCCCGAAACCCCTGCTGATAGGAAAGGCGAAAACGCCAGTCATCGAACGGAGAAAAGATCGTGCCCAGACGGGGAGAAATATTGTAACCCCAAAAAGAATGCTGGTCGTAACGAAAGGCGGCGAACACATCCCAGTGCCGGGTCACACTGTACGAATCCTCCACGAAAATGGAACCGACCGTGATGCTTTCGGGAAAAACATAACGCCGCTTTCTATTCACATCGTCCAGCAGCTTGTCGTCGGCCCGGTTTAAGATGAAGTTGTTTCCGTTGCGGTCGGTCTGGCCCATATCGTAGCGTCGGAACTCGACGCCGATGGCGAGGCGGTTGTCGGCTGGGAGGTCGGTCAAATTCAGGATCAATGCGCCGCCGTAGCGGTACTCGCGGGTCCCGCCCATGACAAAACCGTCGTGGGAATGTAGAACAACGTCATCGATTGCGTACGAAGACCGCCCGGTCAGGGCCGCCCGGTCTCCGAATTCGTGGCGATAGCCCGCGCCGGCATATTTGATGATATTCTGAATCTCGTTGCGATCGCGATAAAAGTTGTAATTGTCGCGTTGCTGGTCGGTATAAAAACCCGTGAACTCGAAGCCCTGGTATTGAATCACCCCGAGGGAGGTTACATTGTCCGTGCGCTTGAGGCGATTGCCGCTCGTAGCGACATTCTTTGTGTTTACCAGCGTGTTTCCATTCGGCAAGCGTCAGAGGGCCAGATTGGAGTCCCCGAGAGTGTCCGTGGGTTTTTTTTCCTGATAGAGGCCCCGGCTCAGCTCAAAATTGCCTTCGGCCCCTTCGTAGTCTTTCTCCCGGGTCCAGGCCAGGGAACGCAACCGTTGTCCACGATACCCCGTGCTCGAAAAATAAAAGTAAGTCTGCAGTTCTTCGAGCACCTCGCCGCGTTGTCCGGTCTGGAGCACAAACTGAGAGAACTCGTTTTCTCCAAGGCCGCCGGTAAGCGTGGTTCCGCTGTACGTTCGACCATCTCGCGTCACTACGTTGATGACGCCCAGCAGGGCGCCCTGACCGAGTGTAACCGAGCCCGGCCCCCGAATCACTTCAATGCGTTCAATGAAGTTCAGGTCAATGCCCTGAAGAATGGAATCGGGTGGGCCCCAGAACCATTCCGTGTTGATGTTCTGTCCGTTCAGGAGCATCAAAATCTTGGAGTTGCTGTCCGGCGCCAGACCCCGGACAGCCGCTATCACGTCGTCCTGATCTTCCACCATAAAGAAACCGGGCACGTAGATCATGAGCACTTCGTTCAGAGTGCGTGCGCCGCTCAGACGAATCTGCCCGCGTGTAATGACGGAGACCGAGGCCGGCTGTTTCTCTATATCCGTCTCCACGTAAGAAGCGACCGAGATCTTTTCGGCAAAGATATCGAAGACTTCTTCACTGGGGCGACCGCTGCCCTC
>JACKOY010000026.1 GCA_024233935.1 Spirochaetales bacterium
ACACGTCGTTTGGATCTGCTTGAGAAAGCATCTCCGTCGCCTCAGCCGGCCCGGAACCGGGCGCCAGCCGTTGCTCACTGATCATTTCCGGTTCGGGAACGAAGTTTTCGCTGACGCACCGGGCGGTTTGAGAAGTGCGCAGCAGGGGGCTGTGTCGGATTTCCCGAAGCTTCCACCCCGTGTCCAGGAGCAATTTACCCATGCGCCTGGCCATATCCTGACCTTCCGCCGTCAGGGCTCGCTCGCTGTCCCGGCCGGCGCTGGCGGGTTCGGCTTCCGCATGACGCATCAGTATCAGCTTCATAGGCCCCGTGCTCGCGCGTTCACAAACCGGGTAAAGCGGGAAATTTGATTGGACGAACGCCCAGCGCCGCCGCCTCGGTGCATGGTGGGCTCGAACAGCGTCATAGTCGCCAGGGGTGTGCGCAAGGAGTACCGCGGCGGCGTCGTGGCCCTGGACAATCTGAATCTGCAGGTGGAGCCGGGCGAGATCTTTGGATTCCTCGGCCCCAATGGCGCCGGCAAGACCACGCTCATTAAGCTTCTATTGGGTTTCATCCGCCCGACGACGGGAGAGGTGGCGCTTTTCGATACACGCAACGACCCCGCTACTCGGGCGCGCATTGGCTACTTGCCCGAAAGATTGAGCATCCCCGGTTTTCTGACCGGCCGCGAATTCTTAAGCTATCATGGTCAACTGCGACGCATCACCGGCCCGGAACTCAAGCGCCGCATCGAGACCGTGCTTGAACGAGTTCAAATGAGCGATGCGGCTGACCGGCGTGCCCAAACCTACTCCAAGGGCATGGCCCAGCGCATTGGACTGGCGCAGGCCCTGCTCGCGAAACCGGATGCACTGCTCCTGGACGAGCCGACCTCCGGTATGGACCCCATCGGAGTACAGCAAATACGCCAGATTATGGTCGAGGAACGTACTCGCGGCGTCACGATCTTCTTCAACTCGCATCAATTGCTGGAAGTGGAAAAAACCTGCGATCGCGTGGCCATCTTGAATCGAGGCCGTGTCGTCGCTCAGGGCCGCAGTGAAGATCTATCGTCCGCCAACGGTGTTGTTTTTGAGCTGGAGCAGGTGTCGGATGCGGTGCGCTCCATGATTTCGGGTCTCGATGCGGGTGCCCGGTTTCAGGGCAACCGGGTAGAGGCCACAATCCCCGATGCCGAGCAGGAGCGCTTACTGCCGGCGCGACTGGTGGAGGCCGGGGCCCGCATTGTTCAGTACAGCCGAAGGCGAGAGAGCCTCGAAGAGATTTTTCATCGCCTGGTGGCGGATGCGGGACCGGGGGCCGGTCGATGAATATCATTCAAGAGAGCGCCATACGGATATTCGTAGTCTTTCGGCTTACGTTTCGCGAGGCTTTGCGGAGGCGCCTGATCTTTATCTTTCTATCGGGCTGCTTGCTCTTAATGCTGACCGGAGCCGGTTGCGGCGCCTGCATGCGCGTCGTCAAAGACAGTGAAACGGACGTGATCCGGGCGCAGTTCGAGGATCAACTGGCCCGCGCCGATCTATCTCAGGCGGAGCGTGAACAGGAGCGCGCGCGCTTTGAGCAGGCCATGGAGGAGCGCGCCGCCGAGAGTGACGGAGCGGTGCTTCGGGATAGCCTGGTTGCGATATCGTTCTGCGCCCTGGCCGGGTGGCTCTATCTTCTTTCGGCGCTGTTTACGCCCTTCATTGCCATGAACGACTTTCATATGAACCACCACGTCTTGCTCCTCAGTGGCCCCCTTCGTCGCTGGGAGTACCTGACCGGCAAATTTCTCGCGATTTATGGCATGGTGCTTGCGGCAATGGTTCTCATGCTCGCGTGCTTTCATCCTCTGATGCGTATTAGCCAGGGAGACTGGGCTTTTGCCATACTGCCCGGCATGGCGGTCTTGTGCCAGGGTCTGGCGGTTTTCATCTTGATGCTGATGGTTTTGAGTCTGGTCGCCGGTCGATTGCCGGCGATCTTCCTGTCCCTGGTTGTGCTCGGGCTCAGCGTTGTGCCCGGATTTCTGATAAGTACGGACACAGCGATTGAAAGCCCGGCCTGGGCTATACCGGCCTACGTGCTGGGATACGGCCTGCCCCAATTTTCCGTGAATTTCGTGCACGCTGCGACGGTCGGGCTGGACCACATTGAGGGCGTGGAGTCCCTTCTGCAACAGACCGGGATCAAACGCATCGGCAATGCCAGCGGCTTTGTCTCGTTGCTTCTGAACACGGCCTGGATCGTTGGTCTGGGGGGGCTGGCGCTATGGCTATTTCGGCGACGGGAGTTTGATACCTGACCCGCAAACTGGGGCGGGGCAAGTGTTGACAGGCTTTATTCAGGCCGATTATATGGAATGACCGTGTCCACCCCTACCCTAGAGCAGATCAACGACAACATTGGCGTTCAGGTGAGCGAGGGCCGATACCTGACGCTCAAGACCCATCGTATGACGTCGATGGTCGAGAAGCATATTCAGTTTGCGGTGGAGAGTATCCTCGATAAAAACGAAAAGGCGTCTTTGGTTACGACCCTCTACACGATCCTGAAAGAACTGGTCATCAACGGCTGCAAGGCCAACCAAAAGCGGATCTTCTTTGAAGAGCTTGGACTGGATATTTCAGATCCGGACGATTACAAGCGCGGCAACGCAGAGTACAAGAAGATATTCAGTGAAGAAATGGCCCTTGAGTACGGGCTGAAGGCCAGGAAAAAGGGTTACTACGTCATCATCGACTTTAACCACGACTCGACCGGAATGACGTTGGAAGTCATTAACAATACATCCATTGCCCGTGAGGAGGAGGCTGCACTGCGAGAAAAGCTCAAGCGCGCGATGAACTACAATGACATTGCTGAGTTCTATATGGACCAGGCCATGAGCGGGGAATCGGAAGGTGCCGGCCTTGGCATTGCGCTGATTATCATCTTGCTCAAGGGCGAGAATATCGATCCGGGCTATTTTCGCATTATTATTGAGGAAGACCGTACGATTACGCGTCTGGAAATTCCCTTCACGGAAAATTTCGTGAGCAAGCGCGATGCCAGGTCCTGAAACGCGAGCCCGCGTCCGCACCGACCAGACGACGGACAGGCCCGACGGCCTGTCCGTTTGCATTATTACCCTGAACGAACAGGATCGATTGCCCCGTTGCCTCGACAGCGTTTCGTTTGCCGATGAACTGATCGTTGTTGACAGCGGTTCCAAAGACGAAACTGCCGCTGTGGCCAGAGAGCGTGGCGCGCGCGTTGTGAAACGTGCCTTCGAAGGATTCGTCATTCAAAAGAATTTCGCCATTTCTCTGGCCCGGTTTGAATGGGTGTTGGTGATCGACGCGGATGAAGTGGTCACGCCGGAACTTGCGCGGGCCATTCAAGAAGTGACGGGACGAGACGATGTCCAGGCCAATGGCCCGGTGGCCTATCGTGTTGCCAGGATGAGCTACTACCTTGGCAGATGGATCCGGCATTCAGGCTGGTATCCCGACTACAACATCCGGCTATTTCGCCGTGGGTTCGCCTCTTTCGAGGGTGGCACCGTGCACGAAACCGTGGTGCCCATGGGGCCGGTCGCAACTTTGCCGGGGCACCTGGAGCACTACAGCTACGGCGATATCAGCGACCATCTGGCCCGCATCGATGCTTACTCCACGCTGCTTGCCCAGGACAAACACCGCCGCGGGAAACGCTCAAGCATTCCCTGGGCAATCACTAAAAGCTGCAGCAAGTTCTTTCTGACATACGTGTACCGGCTCGGATTCCTTGATGGTTATGCGGGCCTGGTCATTGCCGTGCTTGGTGCATATTACAACTTCCTCAAATACGTGAAGCTCTGGGAGCTGAACCATGGGTTGCGAAGATTTCGGCCGATTGTCGATCCGGCAAAGCTGGCGCGCGACGCCGCTGAAGTTGAGATAAGAATGCTGGAGCGCTCCTGATTGAAGAAGCTTTCCGCCAGGCTGGCCCTGTACGAAAAGGCGGGCGAAGATTCCACGCTGGAAGCACCGCAGCCTCTCGAGTTCGCGGGCTTTCCGATGCACTCCGTTGCGCGCGGCGTCTACGCGCGTCGTGAAGAGCATGCGGATTTTCGGATCGGGGAGGCGTCCTTCTCCGACCACGTGCCCCTGCAGTTGTCCGGCATTCTTGAGCTTGGTCTTGCGCAAAACCCGGAAGCTCTCCATCCGGAAGACGTGCTCATCCTCGACACCGAAACCACCGGCTTGCAGCGGGGCCCCGGCACCATTCCGTTTCTGACCGGACTGGCCTGGTTTACGCCCCGGGGCGCCGTATTCGAACAGGTGCTCTTGCATGAAATGCGCGGAGAGGCGGCCTACGTGGACTACCTCGAGGCCCAGTTTCAACGTTTTCGCTATCTCGTCACGTACAACGGCAAGTCCTTTGACATGCCCCTCTTGCGGAATCGCTTCGTCATGCACGGGCGGCGCCAGATGTTGCCTCTGGTGCACTTCGATCTGCTGCATGTTTTTCGGCGTCTGCTCGCGCGCCGTGGTGCCCGCAGGCAACAGGACCTGGAGTTAGAGTTTCTTGGCCTGAAAAGAGAGAACGACCTGCCCGGGGCCGAGATTCCTCAGATCTATTTCGATTTCATTCGCTATGGCGCAGATCGTGGAATGGACCGCGTTCTGAAGCACAACCTGGAGGACCTCAAGGGACTGACCCTGCTCCTGCTTGAAGCAATTCGCATCTATCAAGGCCGCGATACGTCCCGACGTGCTCTGCGGTCCGGCATTGCCCGCATTTTGCTTCGCAACCGCCGGGTCGAAGAGGCCGAGGAGCTCTTGAGCGAGGTCGTCAGCCTTGAAGAAGCGCCCGGGGAGCTTCGGTATCGCGATCTGATTCTTTTGGGACGCCTGCTTCGGGGGCGGGGCGACTACGAAGCAGCCCTCGGGGCCTTCGAGCGCGCGGTGGCGGAGTATGCCTGCCCGTTCGCGCGCATGTCTGCCACCAGGCTTCGGGAGCACCGACTTCGGGATTTTGCCGGCGCTCTGAGGGAAACCGAAACGATGCTGTGCGAATCCCGGTCCGCGACCGCCCGTGCGGTACCCTACCTGTACACCGAGCAAGAGCTTCTGCATCGGAAGCATCGTCTGGAACGAAGACTTCTACGCCAAAATACTTGACGGGTGTTAAGCGCGCCTCTTGAGTATGCTCGCGCCATGAATCTCAGCCAGTTCCTCGACTTCCTGGGCCAGGATGCCCATTTCGCTTCCTGCATCAGCGGGTCCCACACCTTTCCGGAAGCAGTGGCACAGACGGCGCCCGTTCCACCGGCGCTTGATGGGCGTATCCGCGAAAGCCTCGCGGCCTCCGGGATTCGCGAGCTTTACAGCCATCAGGCGGAGGCAATCGATTCGGCCCTTGCCGGGCAGGATACCGTTGTAGTCACACCCACGGCTTCAGGTAAAACCCTGACCTTTCTATTACCCATTTTTCAGCGCAAGATCACGAATCCGCAAAGCCGGGCCTTACTTCTGTATCCAACGAAGGCGCTGAGCCAGGACCAGCAAGCAGCAATCAACCGTTTCGATGAACGCATGGGAACGGGATTCCGAATCTACACGTTTGATGGCGATACTCCAGCCGGGACCAGGCAACGCATTCGCGAGGCCGGTGACTTTGTCATCACGAATCCCGATATGCTGCATTCGGGGATTCTTCCTCATCATACAAACTGGATCAAGCTCTTTGAAAACCTGGACTTCGTGGTCATTGATGAGTTGCACATGTATCGGGGTGTGTTCGGCAGTCACGTCGCCAATGTCCTGCGACGCCTGCTGCGCTTGTGTGAGTTTTATGGAAGTCGGCCGCAGTTTCTTGCGTCTTCGGCTACCATAGCGAATCCAGGAGAGCACGCCGAACGGCTCACCGGGCGCACCTTTCAGCTGGTTGCGCGCAATGGCGCGCCCCGGGGTCGAAAGGATATCATCTTCTACAACCCGCCGGTCGTAAATCAAGCGCTCGGGGTGCGCGCTTCTGCGATTAAGGAAGCCGCGGCCCTGGGTTCTTACTTGCTGAAGAACCGGATCAGCACGATCTTTTTCTGTCGCAGCCGTATTCACGTGGAGCTCCTGTTTACGTACCTGCGTGACCGCTGTCCTGAGTTGGGCGATCGAATCCGAAGCTATCGCGGAGGTTATCTTCCCGATGAAAGGCGGCGCATTGAGCGAGACCTTCGAGAGGGGCGTGTCCTGGGTGTGGTCAGCACAAATGCACTGGAACTCGGGATCGATATCGGCATGCTGGACGTTTCGATCACCGTAGGGTATCCCGGCAGTATTAGCTCCTTGCTCCAGCAATTTGGTCGGTCTGGCCGCCGCAGTCAGAATTCACTGTCGATTCTCATGGCCACCTCCGATGGGACGGACCAATTTCTTGCCACGCATCCAGATTATTTTCTGAACAGCAATCCCGAGCAGGCTATTTCGAATCCGGACAATCTGCTGATTGTAAGCGATCACATGAAGTGTGCGGCTTTTGAACTTCCGTTCCAGGAAGGGCGGCCGTTTGGCAATTACGGCGCCACCGAAGAGATCCTGGAGTATCTGGCGGGTAGAGGCGTGCTGAACCACAGCGGTGATCGCTACCATTGGATGAGCGACGTGTATCCCGCGAATACATTCAGCCTGAGAACCGGAGCCCGCGAGAATTTTGCGATTATCGACATCACGGAAAAGAGTCGCGAGGTTGTGATTGGAGAGATCGATTTGTTTGCGGCCCCGGTCACTGTTCATCAACACGCGATCTACATTCACCAGGGTTTGCAATACTACGTGGAGGAACTCCTGTGGGAGGATCGTCAGGCCCGTGTGCGCCGTATCAACGTGGATTACTACACCGACGCTCAGGATAAGGTGGATCTGGCGGTGTTGGAGGACGAGCCCCGCGGAGAGCGGCATGGTTTCGAACTGCACCGGGGTGAACTGATGATACGCGTCAAGGCCGTCATGTTCAAGAAGATCAAACTGGAAACCCATGAGAACCTTGGCTGGGGTGACATCCATACGCCCGAAATTGAGATGCATACCCAGGGCGCCTGGGTGCTTGTTCCCCCCGAGAAGGAAGACGAACTGGGCATTGACTCTGCGGCTCTGGGCGCTGTGCTTGCCGGCGCCGCGCATGCGATCAGCAAAGTGGCGCCGCTTTATGTTCTGTGTGACCCGGGCGACCTTCGAGCCCGGGCCGAAGTGCGTACCGCCACGTTTCAGTTACCCGCTGTGTACTTTTACGATTCCCTCCCGGGTGGGTTGGAATTGAGCTACCGTATCCTCGAGAACCTGCCCGTCATTTCCGGAGCAGCCCTCGAACTTGTTCAAAAGTGCCCCTGCGAGGCCGGTTGCCCCGGCTGCATCGGTCTGCCAGAATTGGAATTCGAAGCCAAAGCGATGGCCGGCCTCCTGCTCGCGCAGCTTGGCGCCTCCCCGAAGCCGGTTCCGAGCGGTTCGGGCTCCTAGCAGGCCGTTGAAAAATCATCGAAAGGTATGTTTTTGAGCGATTTGGTGCCTGAATCTGCGGGCCGTCTTTTTTGAGCGGCCGCGTAAACCCGGTTGGCGCGTGCTTGCATATTATGTTGCCTCACATTGTTGCAGATTGACGATCCTTACCATGTTGTATACGCTAGCCGAGAGCATTACAAACATCTCGGTTTTAAGAAGTCCGATGAACCGGGAGCGACTACAGAGACCGACGGTCTTTAGCCAGCCGAACGATTCTTCGATCCGCTTGCGAATCCTCTGGCTTTGAGCATAGCCCGGATGCCGGGTCGTGCGGCGATCAATCTTGCCGTTTACTCTCTGCGCTATATGAGGTGTCACCCGAAGCGCGCGCATTTTTGATACGAATGCTCGCGTATCATAGGCTTTGTCGGCCGCAAGAGTGATCCGCTTCTTTGTCCGGGCCCGAATCCTTCTGACCATTTTAGCGGCAGCATCGCGCTCCGCAGTTCCCTTACTCTGGGTCAAACAGCAATCGACCAGCAGACCATGCCGATGGTCCATCAGAGCGTGGCCGGTATAGTAGAGTCGGGCCTCTTTCCCGTTGCCCTTGCGGTATAAAAGGGCTTCCGGGTCTGTTGTTGAACCATGTGTATCGTTCTTGCGTTTTTGCCCCCGGAAATCAACGTCCGGATTTCGCGGACCGCGAGGCTTCTTGGCTTTGCGTTCACGCCTCGGCTGGAAACTCTTCAGGCTTGCGAGTGATTCGATCAAGGTTCCGTCCACGCTGAAATGCTCATCGCTCAATAACTCATGGTTTCTGGCGAGAGCAACGATCTCACGAAAAAAGCGATTCGTGATTTCTCCCCGCAGCAATCGGTCACGATTCTTGGAAAACACGGAATGGTTCCAGACTGGATCATCGGGATTGAGGCCAACGAACCACCGAAAGAGCAGATTGTAGCTTAACTGTTCCATCAACATGCGCTCACTGCGGATTGAAAAGAGAATCTGTAGAACAAGCGCCCGCAGGAGTTGCTCCGGCGGAATCGAAGGCCGGCCATAGCGGGAATACAATCGGCCAAACTTCCGCGACATTCGCTCAAGTACGAAGTCCGTCATTTCGCGAATCTCCCGCAAGGGGTGCGTCTCGGGGATCCGCTCCTCAATCGAAATATAACTGAAAAGCTGGCTCTGGCCTGAATCTTCTCCGCGCATGGCCGTAAATAGGCCGCACCTCGCACGAAATCCAGGAAAAATTCGACTTTTTCAACGGCCTGCTAGAATATCTGTAACTCCTCCTGGCCGGCCACGTCGATCATAGGAGTCCTTTTTTGAAAATATGAAAACCACCGTGCCCCCCAGTCCGCTAACTCGCGACGAAGGAAATTCCGCTCGCGCAAACAAGGCGCCGGCCCGCCAGGGCAACCAGGTGCCGCCTGTCCAGGGATTGCGGCCAGCTGCACTGGCGGTAGCTCTGGTCTCCCTGGGCCTGACGTTGCTTCTTCCAGGCATTGGAGGCATGGACCTGCTGCGGCAGGGCGACGAGGTGATGCACATCGCCACCGTTCGGGAGAGCTACGCGAGTGGTGAATTCCTCTTTCCGGTCTTGAATGGTCTGCCCAACTACTACAAACCGCCTCTCCTGTTCTGGGCCGGGATGGTTTTCGAAGCGCTCTTCGGGCCGGAGCTGTACAGTCTGCGTCTCGCCGCCCTGTTTGCGGCCATTGGCACTGCTCTACTCCTCTTCGTAATGCTACTGGAGAATGGCGCCCGCGATGTTACCGCCGCTCTGGTGGCGTTACTCTATCTGACATGCCTGGCGACTATGAAGTTCGGCCGCCTGCTGATGATGGAGCAGCCCATGGCGCTCTGTCTGCTCGCAGTCGGCTTTTTTTTCGCGCGTTTCATCAGGCAGCGCAGGAGCGCGCCGCTCCTCTGGGCAGGATTGTTTTCCGCGCTCGGCTTTTTCTTCAAGGGTCCCCTCTTTCAGGTTTATAGCGGATTTCTTTTGACCTGCTGGGCCGCGGTGCTGCTTACGAGTCAATCCTTCCGGCGTGAGCCGTGGGCTGTAATCGCTCGGATCGTTCGGGCAGCTTTGATATTCCATGTGGCGTTGTTGTTGCCGCTGCTCTGGATACTCTTCCTGCTCACCGGGCCGGAAGGCAATCTCGGAGAGCTGTGGCTCAAGTATTTTTTCGTCATGGAGAATCTGTCCAAGTTCCGCGAGAACAACCAACCGGAGGGGCGAATCCTGCTCGGCTGGTTGGTGCACACACTGCCGTTTACCCCGCTCTTCGTCCTGGCTTTCGTACGGGCGCTCAAATTGCCCGTAGCTTCAGGGCGCCGATTGGTTGGCTGGCTGATGATCGTTTGGGTCATGAGCCTGACCCTGCTGCACCTCTTGCCGAATCGCAAGGACGCCTACTACGTTGTGCCCATGCTGCCCTTACTTGTTGTCGGGGTCGCCCTTACGATCCCACCCGCTCGGGCGCCCTGGCGTCAGCTGACCTGGCTGCAGGCGGCGACTGGCCTTTTCATTTCGTCAGCCTTTCTATTTCTCTCGATCGTCCTGAAGGGTCCGTGGCTCCTAATTGGCGGGAGCTTCGCCTGTCTGCTGATTCATGCCGCTCTTGCATTCGGGCAGGGAACTGCGACTCCCGTGGGAGCTCTGACACGCATTGCCGCCAGCGGGATTTGCATCAGCACCGTACTGCAATTTGGGATGCTCCCACTTCTCTTTCGACCCCTGTTGCCCGATGAAGTGAATCCGCAGCTGACAGGCCGCGTGTGTGTGATCAGCCACGAGCCCTGGGACGGATATCAGTACGCTGCGATTCTCCCGGATCGACAGCTTGCTCACAATGTGCCCGGAACGCCCGACCGCTGCGATCTCGATGGCAACTCGGTCATCGCCTACCGCGCCCCGGACTACGAACCCCCCGCCGATTACGTCGAGGCGGCCACCTGGACCGTGTGGAGCCCGGAACCGCCGATCGGAAACATCATCCGGGCAGTGACCGATGGTCCTGAAATCTTGCTCGAACCGGTGAGGCTGTATCAGCCCGCTAACCTGTGAACATGTCCGGTTATCCCCAAAAGCTGCTGCACTGGAGTCCCATGCTGGCCTTTGCGTGTTTCGTCGTGGCCGTTGTTTTCTGGAAGTACCTGGGTCCGGAAGATACTGAGCAACCAGCTGGCGGCCTGGATGAAGCTTCGTGTCAGCAAATCTGCGAGCGGTTCAGCTCCTGTGTCGAGGTGCTCTCCACCTCGCCTCAAATCCAGAGCTACATGCCGGCCGTGGAACGCGGTTGCTTTTCGGGCTGTATGAAGCGCGGCAACGAGTATGTCGCGTGCTTCGACAATTATACAGAATGCAACGCGATTGCCGCCTGTTTTTTCGCTTTATCGACCGGCCAGGGGCAGTAGCCTCAATCCGTGCGAACCGTCGACATCAGCGGCTTGCGCCCGGCATGGCGCTATCAGGAGTACCTCGCTCTGGCAGATAAGCTTCGGTCCCGTCGTCGGGAGGTGTTGCTGTTCTGCGAGCATGCGCCGACAATAACGGCTGGTCTACAGTCACGGCCGGGAAGCCTGTTGGTTTCCCGGGAACACCTGCGCCAGATCGGGGTTGAACTTCAGAATGTACGGCGAGGCGGGGATCTCACGGCCCACGAGCCGGGGCAACTGGTCACCTATGCCCACATTGATTTGACGCGCAGGGCAATCCCGTTGCGTTCTCTGGCGCCGCTGCTGCTTGAAGTTACCATGCGCTCTCTTAAAGAAGTCTGGAATCTCGAAACGCAAACGGCGACCGATGCACCTGGCCTGTACCTGCCAGACGGTCGAAAACTGGTTTCAATCGGTTTGCAGGTGCGACGCGGATTCAGCAGCGATGGCCTCGCGCTGAATGTGACCAACAGCCTCAAAACTTTTCAATTTATTCATCCCTGTGGGTTTTCAGGTTTGCGCATGGTCAGTCTGAGTCAGCTCGGTTTGGATTGTACTCGCGTTGCTCTTTACAAGCAGCAGTGGGACGAACTCGTGCGGGAGCATTTGGGGGACTGGCCGGGCAGTCTTGATTGACAAAAACCGCAGTACCCCGGGCCATGCACGACACGCCCAGATAGCTCAGTCGGTAGAGCAGGGGACTGAAAATCCCCGTGTCGGTGGTTCGATCCCGCCTCTGGGCATGTTTTTAACCCTTCTTCGGAGCGTCGCCGCGGTCCCAGAGCTGCTCGAACTCGTCCCGACTTGAAGCATCGCATCTTTCCGGCGCGAATAGCTTCTTGACCGGCGGATTGGGATAAAGAGATATCTTGCCGGCTTCCGGAATGGTCGTCAGCATGCGGCGTATGCCGTCCGCCCCTTCGATCTCATAGAGAGTGAAGCTCATGCCCTGGCCGGGCACAATCTGTGAAGTCTTGAGATATTTGTAACTCATGGAGCCTCGGCCTCAATATGCCCGCCGATATCGATTGAAGTTAGCATTATTTTGGTCCGGGCGAGAGAATTTTCTTCCAAAATTAGCAGCGTTACAAGGAATCTAGTGTAGCTCAAGCTTTTATGGCTCGGGTCGATGTACAGGAGTGTTCGATAAATGGAGAAAGGCTATCTCGTTTGCGTGGACGACGAGCCATCCGTGCTGGAGACCCTGCGCGAGCAGTTGCAGGAGAGCTTTGGCGATACTCATGAAATTGAGATCGCCAATAGCGCGGAGGAAGGCCTGCAGCTGATCGAGGAGATCAGGGGTTCCGGGGCCATCGTCGAAGTCGTTGTTACGGACCAGGTAATGCCCGGTATGAAGGGAGACGAGTTTCTGGAGGAGGTGCACCGGCGCCTGCCGGACTCGATCAAGATCCTTCTCACCGGCCAGGCAGGTTTAGACAACGCCATTCATGCGGTAAACTACGGGGGACTGAATCGTTATGTGGAAAAGCCCTGGAATAAGGAAAACCTGCGTCGGGATGTCGCCGAGCTTATCGCGCGCTTCAAAGAGAACATCGACAACCAGCGTATGCTCAACAACCTCGAGAAACGTGTTCACGAGCTGGAGGCGGACCTGGATCGCTTGCGGGGCGCCGACGAGTAGCGGCATCCTCGTTTTTACGTTTCTCTTCCTGAGTTCCTTCTCCCGCTTCCCGGCTGCAGCCGAGGAGGCTGGCGATGCGCGGGCGGCTGCGCTCGATCGGCTGGAGGCTCAAATTCGCTACGCGAATTCTGAACAGCGCAAGTACGCGATCGGTCGCGTATCGGCCCTGCCCGAGCCAGAACGCCCCCGCTTTGTGGCGCTCGTGCGGGAAACCGCGTCCGGCGATCTGGATCCCGGCGTCAGACAGAAGTGCCTCATGGTTCTGTCTGAGCTGGAGGACGCGGAGTCGTTGCCCGTCTTCCTGAGCGCGCTAACAGATACCAACCGCGATGTGGTTCGGGCAGGGCTCACAGGCCTGTCAGTCCTGAAGAAGGTGGAAACCGGTGGCGCCGTGGCTGACTTTGTACGCGCCGAGGACTTCACGGAGAACAATCAGGTTCTGATTCAGGCCATTCGACTCTTGATGGACTTAAAGTACACCGAAATCAGCGACTTTCTGGACGAACGCATGGATGATGAGCGGACCCATCCCGAACTGCAACTGTCCATTCTCCTGTACTACGGCGGCGCCGGAATATCCGGGGCGCGCGAACGTCTGCGGGCCGTCCTGGGCGACGAAGAAGCCGGCGTACAGTCCCGGGCCTACGCCGTAAATTCCCTCGGAAAGCTTGGCAACACGGAGGACGTGGCCGCGCTTCAGGAAGAACTGGGGCACATTCGGGACATACCGGACGCGAATGAGCGTGCCCGCTTGAGTCCCCTGAAACTGCAGCTGATCACTGCACTGGTCAGGCTCGGCGACGAAACCGTAGCCGACGAAATACTGGCTGCCGCCCGGGACGATAGCGCAATGGTGCGCTTGCGGGCCGTACAACAGATTGTGGACGCCCGATTGACCCGCGCGCGTCCGATGCTGGAATACATGTCGGAGCATGATCCGAGCCGATCGGTCAAAGCCGCCGCGGCTCGAGCTCTTGAGGAACTCGATGGTGGCTGAAGGCGGCCGAATAGCACGCTGCCTTCGCCCGTTCCCTGTCGGTACCCTGGTCCCTGCCCTGATCGGCTTGCTGTTATCGAGCGCGATGCTCGCTTCACCCGGAGATCTGGAGGAGGGCGATCAGCGGCTGAGTGGCCTCGCGGCCGACCTGCTGAATGGAGTTTCCCCGCCGGGCGAATTGCGTCTCCGCTACTCCGGCCCACGGGGGGATTACCTCTCCTTTTATGATCTGGACGGGCACGAAGCGTACTTTCGCTACCGCGAGGATCGCTTCGATCGGCGCTCAGAGCGCAAACTGCGCGAGCTGATTCCGGGGCAGGCCTACCTGGTTCGAGGTAGCCTGACCGGCCTTTTGACCGCAGAAGGGGTTCCCATCTCCCTAACGGCGCCGGCCTGGCGCGATGAACTGGCCAGGGGAAATGTAAGACTCGTGTTCGAATACCAGGGCGTACGGCCCCTCATTCTTGACGCTATTCTATATTAAGGACCCGGGACCGGTTACCTCCCTGCAGCATCACCATGATCTATATCAAACTGCTGTCCCGAATGTGCGCACTATCGGAGCCGGAAAACCACTGGCGTTTCTTCGACCGGATCCGCAAGCTCCCCTCTGGAGCCATGAACCGTGCATTGGCAGGAACATTATACGAAGCGTAGCGTAAGCGCAGCCCAGGCGGTAAGCCACATCGAGAACGGCCATCGGGTGTTCTTGATGGGCAACGCGGCGCTACCTTCCAGTCTCGTGAAGGCGCTCATAGAGCGCGACCGGGAACTTTCGGAAATTGAGCTGAATCATTTGCTTGTCTTCGGCAAAGACCCTTTTGCCGGATGCCAGGCGCTCCGAAACAACGCCTGGTTTCTCGGGCCCGGAGTCCGGGAGGCCGTGAAACGCGGGCAGGCCGATTATATCCCGATTTTTTTGAGCGAAATCGCCATGCTGGTCCGTGGCGGCGAGTGGCCTATTGACGTAGCCCTTCTGAACCTGAGCCCGCCGGATCGCTACGGATTCATGTCGTACGGAATCGAGACTTCGGTCAGCAAACCTTGCGCTGAGGCGGCTTCCATTGTTATCGCTCAGGTCAATCGACGCATGCCGCGCGCGATGGGGGATTGCTTTATTCACGTTCAGGATGTCGACTGGTTTGTGGAGGCCGACGAGGACCTCATGGAGATACCGGCCGCCCCTCCATCGGAGGTGGAAGCACGAATCGGAGTCCTGGTGGCCGGGCTCATTGAAAACGGTTCCACGCTGCAAATGGGTATTGGTGGCATCCCCAACGCAGTTCTGGCCAGTCTGGATGATAAAAGCGACCTGGGCATTCACACCGAAATGTTTTCCGATGGGATTCTGCCGCTGCTCGAAAAAGGAATCATCAATAACCAACAGAAAGGATTCAATCGGGGAAAGATCGTGGCCAGTTTCGCGATGGGTGCCAAAGAGCTGTACGACTACGTCGACGCCAATCCTATCTTTGACTTTCGGCCCAGCCACTATGTGAATGATCCATACATTGTGGCCCAGAACAACAAGATGGTGGCCATCAACTCTGCTCTGGAAGTGGATCTGACCGGCCAGGTGTGCGCCGACTCCATCGGGGACGATATCTATAGCGGGATTGGCGGTCAGGTGGACTTCATTCGCGGTGCCGCCCGCTCTCCGGGGGGCGTTCCCATCATTGCACTTCCCTCAACCGCAAAGGGTGGCAAGCTCTCCCGCATCAAGACCCACCTGACTCCCGGCGCGGGAGTCGTCACGAGCCGCGGAGACGTGCATTACATCGTCACCGAGTACGGATGCGTGAATTTGTTCGGCAAAAACCTGAAGCAACGAGCCGAGCTGCTGATATCGATCGCGCACCCCGACTTCCGGGATGAACTGCGTCGCGAATCGTGCTGGCTGAATCGCTGAAGCGACCTACTTCTGCTTGAGAAATTTCATCATGCCGCGCAATTTCTTGCCCACGACTTCAATCGGATGCTTCTTTCCGGCTTCTCGCAAGCGCAGGAATTCCGGATAGCCATTCTTTGCTTCCGCAACCCAGTTCTTTGCAAACTTCCCGCCGCGGTCCTTTTGGATGTCTTCGAGAACCTGCTTCATGCGGGCCTTCACGGACGCATCAATCACCCGCGGACCGCTGACGTAGTCTCCGTACTCTGCCGTGTCCGAGATGGAGAAGCGCATGCGCTCCAGCCCACCTTCGTAGATGAGATCGGTGATGAGTTTCACTTCATGCAAGCACTCGAAGTAGGCGATGTCCGGATCATAGCCGGCTTCGGTCAAGGTCTCAAAACCAGTCAGGATAAGGTTGGAAATGCCCCCGCACAGAACAGCCTGCTCCCCGAAAAGGTCGGTCTCCGTCTCATTCTTGAAATTCGTCTCAAGGATTCCCGCCCGGCCAGCGCCTACGGCGGAGGCATGTGCCAGAGCGCGGTCACGGGCGTTGCCGGTCGCGTCCTGATGGACCGCGATCAGAGCCGGCACACCGCCACCTTCGGCGTAGACCCTGCGCACCAAATGGCCCGGCCCTTTGGGGGCCACCATATAGACATCAACGTCCTTCGGTGGTTGTATCAGTTCGTAATGAATATTGAAACCGTGGGAAAAGACGAGGGCTTTGCCGGCCGTCAGATGGGGCGCCACCGACTGCTCGTATATTTCTGGCTGAATCTGGTCCGGTGCAAGAATCTGAATCACGTCGGCCCGTTTGCTGGCCTCGCCCGGATCAAAAACCTCGAAGCCGTCTTCGCGGGCGGTTGTCACGGATTTGGAGTCGGGCCGTAGTCCGATAATGACATGCACGCCACTGTCGCGCATATTCTGGGCCTGGGCGTGGCCCTGGCTACCGTAGCCAAGCACCGCAACGGTCTTGCCGCTGAGGAAAACCATGTCGCAAGAATCATCGTACAGAATATTCGCCATAAGCGGACAGAGGTCGCGCCACGCCACGGGGTGGCAACCAGAAAACGATCAGTAGGCCGCGATCAAGATCGTTTCGATCTCGTTTCGGTCCAGTTCACGGGGTGTATTTTTGGTGAAAGGAATGACGAAGGCCCGTTCCGCAATCTCCGGCAGATCGGCCTTCTGAATCTCAAATTCCGAGAGGCGTTGCGGAACCTTCAGCTCCAGAAATACCTTGCGGACACCCTCGACCGCTTTGATGGCTGCTTCAATAACGGTAATGTCTTTGATGTCCTCATCCAGCGCCTTGGCTATTTGTACGTATTTGCCAGCCGAAGTTGTCAGGTTGTACTCCATGATGTGGGGCAAAAGAATGCTCATCGCAGTGTAGAAATCAAGACCCGTTAGACTGTTGGTCGCGGTCGCAATGCTGAAAGACAGACCAAACAAACTATTCGCGTGGGCCATGCCGCACAGTATCGATGCCATGGAAACGCTGGCGCGGGCCGCGTGATTGTTCGGGTCATTTACAATCGTGACCAGATTGCGCGTAATGAGCTCAATAGCGCGCAATGCCATTGAATTGGTCACCTCGTTAGAGCGCCGGGACAAAATTGATTCTACGGACGCCGTCAGGATTGCGGTTCCGGCCCGGGCCAGCTCGTTCGCGCTCAGCACTGCCCCTACGTTGGGATCAACGAATATCATGCTCGGGAACAGTCGGCTGTCCTGGTGTCCGAAGAAAGTCGTGTGCCGGGCCGTATCATGGACGCTGAATAATGGGCTGCACTCCTCCCCCATGGACGGCATCACGGGGACCGTAATGACCGGCAGCGGTGGATTCTTCAGGGGCAGCGCGCTATCGTTGATGTCAGAAGCGAAAACTTCGTTGCGGGCGAGGAGTGCAACGCTGCGCGCCGCCTGGAAAGTCTCCCGGGAGCCAAACGCGAGCACGGCATCGGCCCGACACTGCTTGGCGAAGTAGGCGGCCGTGTCCAACTCCTCGGCGGCCGGCCGGGCCATAATGTCGTCGTACAGGATCGCCCCGGTAGTGTGTTTTTCCAGGCTGGTCTTAATGACTGCCAGCTCGTCGGCGTTGACGGTCTCGTCCTGTATGGAAAGTATGAGTATCCGGCTGCCGATGTCCTTTACGAAAGAGCCGATTTTGTGCGTGGCGTCTCGTTCAAAGTACAGCCGGGCCGGAAATTGGTAGTGAACCCACTCAAACATGAATGCCCGACCCCCCGGAGAATCCCGACGTCCACACTACGGCCCCGCCGCACTCGCGGAGCGTTTGAAAGAGGGCGGGCTGGAACTCACCGATCATCAATTGCAACAACTCTGGGCCTTTCACACAATGCTCCGTCGGGAAAACGCGGAACTCAACCTGACCCGTATCCATAATTTCGACCGAATGGTCCGCAAGCACTACGTAGATTCGATGCTGCCGGCCACAATCCTGGAGAAACACGGAATCGTAATGCCGGCCCATATCCTGGATCTGGGAACCGGTCCCGGCTTTCCGGGTATCCCGTTGGCCATTTTTCGACCCGACCTGAACTGGATCCTGGCCGACGGTCGGGCCAAGCGCACGGATTTCGTTGCCCGGGCGCTGAAGAATGCTGGGATTGGCAACGCCACGGCCCACACGGGCAAGATCGGGAGTGAGAGCGACGTTACCGTGGGTGCCGTTATCACGCGCGCTGTCGAGCACATGTCCCGCACGGCAGATCGCGTTGCGCATCTGCTGGGAGAAGGCGGCCTGTTGATCTTCATGAAAGGTCCTGGCTGCGAGCCTGAGCTTGAGGAGATGCTCGGCAGCCGGTCGGGTAGCTATCGTCTGGTGCTCAATCATGCTTATTGTCTGCCGCATTCCAGGGATGAGCGGCGTCTGGTCGTATTTGCCCGGTCGGCGGCAGTTCAGGCACGAGGTGCGGTTCATGACGTGATCCGCTCTCCGGAGAACGCTCGTTTCAAGCAGCTGAGATCCCTGCGGCAAGCTCGCCCCGCGCGCAAGCTGGGTCAAACTCTGGTTCACGGTGAAAAACTGGTTCGTGAAGTGCTTCGGGATAACACGGCAGAAGTAATTGCGCTAATTTGCGCCGAGTCCCACCCGTCGCTCGAAGAATCCGCCACGCCGGTCTGGCGCTTCGCGGACGATTTGTTTCGAGAGATCGATTTTTTGAATACGCATCGCCCGTTGCTGCTCATAAGACCGCCTGAACTGAGCCCCTACGACCCCGCCGACCGAGCGGGCCTGACGGTCTTTCTCCCGCTCCAGGATCCGGAAAATCTGGGAGCCGCACTTCGATCGCTGGCTGCCTTTTCGCCGGCGCGAATCGTGCTTCTGGCAGAGAGCGCCTGGCCTTTTCATGCGCGCTGCTTACGTGCTTCCGCGGGCCAGGCCCTGCGTCTGCGCTTGTGGCGGGGGCCCTCGATCCATGAGCTGGTGAGCCCCGCTCCGCTCTTCGCTCTTTCAGCCAAAGGCACGCCCCTTGCCGAACTTGAATTCCCGTCCGACATGGCGCTGCTTGTGGGCGAGGAGGGTCCCGGTCTGCCGGCTGGCCTTACCGCGAAACTGGTTCGTATTGTGACATCGGAGTCGGTCGAGTCTCTGAATGCCAGTGTGGCGCTTGGCATTGCGTTGTATGAATTCAGGCGGCGCCAGAGCAAGTGATCGAGTTATCGACGAAGGATGTAGTCTTCGCCACCTCCCTGATCGCTCAATCGGATAAAGAGGCGCCGATGGGTTTCGATTCCCAGAAGAATCTGGAAGTACTCCGTAATAATGGCGCGACCGGCGTAATACCCATGACCCAGGCCCGCAATGGCGTCGTCGATCTCATTGGCATTGATCACCTCGATGCCGGGCGCGCGGGCACACAGCCCGATTCGATGGTTGCCATTGACCTGCTGCGAAGCCAGAAGGGCTCGGTCGCCCGGCGAACAATACAGAGTCACGCGTCTGGCAGATTTCGACAGGAAAGGCGCAATGCTTAGAAAGTCGCTGGTTCCAAAGTCGGGCGCATTTAAGATAACTTCTCCCAGAAAGGCCTCCCGCCCTTCCCGGGCCAGAGCGGCCACCACCGGAAGCACTACCTGGTGACCCATGGAGTGGACGACGAGGTGCACGCGGCGGTCGCCTGCGAGCAGAACCTCCAGAAACTGCCTGAAGACAGCCTGGCTCGCCTGTGCGCTTTCCCGATTGGCCAAATAGGTCGCATTCAGAAGAACCTGTCCAACGACGTCCTCGGCGCCGGCCGGCCAGGTAAAAAGCACGACCTCACCTTGAAACTTCGCATCAAAAGCAATCTGCGCCGCTCGGAGTATAGCCTCCTCAAAAGGCACGTTGAATCCGTGCACGAACAGGAGCACCTCTCCGGAGGTGGGTATCTCCGACACGAAGCTTGTTTGGGCGCTCGCGCGATAGCGACCAATCTTAAAAAAGCGGTTCGGGTCGGCGTACGGTCCGTCTCCTTCGGGCAGGGAGCCAACGCCATGCGCCTTCGGGACGTTGATTTCACAATGTCCGAACCGTAGCTCGTTTGAGCCGCGCGCAGCAAAGGATTGGTTAGAGCACTCGCGGCCGTTCCCCGCCCGATTGGTGGCAAAATGGACCGTGAGCAGCTCCGAGGAGGCGAAGGGCCGTTCGATATGCTCGTTAAGGCTGGCGGCGAGGTCACGCTTCTGAAACAGACCGCAGCCGCAGGCCGGGGAAAGCGCAAGGAGAAGCCATAATCTGCCGATGATACGGAAAGTGCTGGTTCTCATGGGTCCCGGAAACCTAATCTGGGTATTAAGTCGAGCACCCATTTGCAACGATAATTCTTAGTAGAGGTATTCAGGAATGGCGTTCTTCTCGATTCGAAGGTCCCTCGGACTGACCCTGGTAACCATGCTCATCCTCCTGGGGTGGGCGGGCATTGGCAGTCAGCAAATCCAGGATGCTCCGGGACAGGGTCAACAGACCCCTCCCGCGGAACGTCAGGTCACCGACGAGGTGCTGGGCATTCAGAATTCGAGCCCGATAGCGATTACTGACCCACGCATTGAAATCCACAACATCAGCTTCGATCGTCGTTTCGCACCGAACGGTTCGGGCGAGTTTCTGGATGTCGTATTCTATATTGACAATCGGACCAGTGAGAACATCAACCTCATTGCCTTTGTGGTTGCAGCCTGGGAGACTGACGGCGTAGACGAAGAACTCCGCGCGCTGGTGCCCTATCCGGTCTGGCGCCATCGGGATTACGACGAAGAGGACCACATCGTTCACCATGTGGCCATCACGCCGGCTCCGATTCCGGACGAACGCATCTGGACACCGGATGACCCGGACTATTTCCGGTACACACGAGTCATTCAACGTATGCGGTCCTCTGTCGCGGGGGACAGGCCTATTCCTGACATTCATCCGCCGCTCTGGAAGTATGTGGAATACGTTTCCAACCATCCGCGGGAAGGGCTCGCATTTACGCTTTTCGGAGACGAGGCTCCCCCCCCCAACGGAACCCAGGACCTGACGAACTTCATACCGCCCACGGTCGAAGAACGGGAAAGTCACATCTACCGCAACGTGGAGAAGCACACGTACACCATCGAAGGTTCTCGCCGCCGAACGATATTCCGCTCGCATCACTACTCGAAGTTCCGTGCGGACTACAAATTCTTCAACCGCGTGGCGATCGTCGTCTTTGACGCGGACCGGGTGGACGCTTATCAGGCTCAGGCCGAAGGCACTCTACCGGAAGGCGAAGAGGCGATAGAGCCCGTGATCTTCAAGAAGGTCTACAGCGTCAATATCCGTTTGCGGAACAACTAGGGCAGCGGAGCCACCGAACCGGAACTTCCCTCAGGCGGCTCCCCGGTCGGAACGCTCCTCGGCCGGACCCTCTGTAGCATCCAGCGCGGGAACATCCTGCAGGGGGCGGCGAGATTGCGGCCGGGCTTTCGGTCGGGCCTTCTCGTCACCCTCCCGGGTCGTTTGGTTTCGTAGATTCTGGAGCTCCAGCTCTCGATTCAGGAAATCCTCGAGCACTTTTGCAGCAAGGGTGGCGTCCCCGGGTTGCCGGATTCGTCCCATCATCTCAAAATGACCGTTTCCATTAAGGCGAGCGTACAGGGCCAGGGGACCGGGGACCGGCTTCCAGGCCGCCCTGCGCCAGTGCTTTGAATTTTTCATGAACACAGTGTACCCGGCCCGTGTGACAGAATTTTCGGTTGCCCGTCGATGGGGCCGAAGTCCTGTGAGTGCCAGTGCTTCCCTATGCGAAAGGCGTGGATCAGCGCGACCTGCTGGCGCAGATCGGGGCGGGTGGGCCTGCCAGCCTTCGGCTTCCTGCGGTCGTCGACTCCCGCATAAACGCGATTTCGGGTTTTCTGTACCGGCTACTGGGTTCTTTCGATCTTTCCTATCTCAGTGAAGTCAGCCTGGTCCTGCTAAAGGAGGCCTTGTCCAATGCCTCCAAGGCCAATGCCAAACGCATATTTTTTCGGGATCAGGGTATCGATATTCAGGGACCAGAGTACGAACGCGTGAAGGATGAGTACACGCGACAGGTGCTGCAGCATTGGGAGGACCGACAGGCCGAGTTTGCTGCAAACAAAGAGCACTATATCGAGCTGAGGTTTGCAAAGGACGGGAAGCGGTTGCGTTTCGATGTCATAAACAACGTCGAGCTGACCCGTCAGGAGGAGGAGCGCATTCAGGCCCGGCGAGCCAGCTTCCAAAAGCACCCCGACATCAATGCCGCCTTCTCGTCTATTCGGGACGATTCTGAGGGTGCCGGCCTGGGAATCTTTCTATGTCTCAGCCTGCTCGAAAATGCGGGGATCCCCGCGGAGGCGAATTTCAACATTTCCTCTGAGGCCGGAGTGACCACCACGACCATCGGCATTCCGCTTCAGGTGACGCCGCCCGAGTTGAAGTCTGATTTCTATGCGCGTGTGCTTCACGAAATCGAGGAGCTTCCTTCCTTTCCCGACCACATCGGCCGCATACTAAGCCTGTGTGAGTCTGAGACCGCCTCAGTGGCGGCTATCGCGGACGCCATCGGCACGGACCCCGGCCTCACTGCCCAGATTCTGAAGATGGTAAATTCCGCCGGATATATGAGTCGCAACCGGAATCCAGGCCTGCGGGACGCCGTGAAGATCATCGGATTGAATGTGATTCGGAATCTGCTCATGGTCAGCGGTGCGCGTGATGCCATAGGCCGCCGTTACAGAATCAAGCAGCTCGAACAAATCTGGGAGGATTCAAACCGGGTCAGTTTTTTTGCGCGTCGCCTGGCCAGCGGCCGTGGCGCGGGAGTCATGGAATTGGTCACCGTCGCGGGTTTGCTTTTTGAGCTCGGCAAGATTGTGCTCATGTCACTTCAGCCTGAAGTCGTCGAAAAGCTGGAGAAGATCTTTGAAAAGCGTGTCCGGACGCCCGGTGTTATTGAGGAAACGGTTCTGGGTATTGCCCACCCGGAAATTGGGGCGCGCATGGCGGATGAATGGAATTTTCCGGATGCTTTGGTAGCTGCCATTCGCTATCAGCACCGGCCCCTGTCCGCTCCCCCGGAGTACTCCCAGGAAGTGCAGATCATTCATGTCGCCGCCATATTGCAAAGAGCGTCAGTGGGCGAAGCGGACTATTACTGCGGCGAGCCAGAGCTTCTCGAATCGCTCGGCATGGCCACCGAAGAACAGTTTCGGGAGCGGCTGAGCGCCCTGGAGTCCGCTTATGCCGCCGGCAAGAATGGCTCCTGACACGTGCTTGCCGTTGAGCTACGAGACGTAGGTCTTATACGCGAGGGACAGACGCTTCTGTCCGGAGTCTCCCTGGGAATGGAAACCGGCGAGTGCTGCGTTATGCTTGGTCCGAACGGCGCTGGAAAATCCAGCATTGCGTCGATCATTGCGGGCCGGCTCTGGCCCAGCGCGGGGGTTGTATTTGTCCTGGGCCAGCAGTACGGCCATGTGGACCTGCGCTCCTTTCGAAAGAACATTGGCTACTTTCAGCCCGCTTTCCAGGAGCGGACCGCAGCCTACCACTCCTTGATGTCGGCTTTGGACGTGATCTGTACCGGAGCCAACAACTCCCTCGCGTTGTACGATGAGCCAGCGCCGACCGTGCGCGCCCGGGCCCGCGCTCTGTTCGAAGAGCACACCCTTCGGACCGGGACCTCTTTTCCGCTTGATCGACCTTACTCACGTCTGTCTTCCGGGGAGCGCCGCAAGACGCTCCTTCTGCGCACCCTGATGGCGGAGCCCCCGGTACTCTTACTGGACGAACCCTATGAGTCTCTGGACATCCCGTCCCGACTTGAGGTGGAGGCGATGCTTGAAGACTACATGAGATGTCGTCCGGTCACAACACTGATGATCCTGCATCGTATCGAAGAGATTCCGCCGGCGGCAACGCAGGTGATGTTTGTGCGGGGTGGACAACTCATTGGTCAGGGCGCCCTTCGTGACGTTCTCGTGGACACCCGGGTAAGCGAACTCTATTCTGTACCGTTGAGGGTCGGCTGGCACGGAAACCGTGCCTATTGTGTGCCCGTCTCGAGAGAACCGGATGAGCTCTGACGCACTGCTTGCCGAGCAGCTGGAACTCCTTGGCATCTCGTCCGGCTTTAAGTCTCCGGAGGTCGAGCTGGAGTCGGCGCGGTCCGGTGTTCTTACCGCAAAGATCTCCGGCCGCTATCTGCATAGCCGGCACGATCCACAGCGAGAGGCGCGACGACAGGCAGAAGGCCTCCCGGTCGATGCACCCACACAGTTGCTGGTCTTCTTTGGCGCGGGCCTCGGGTACGGCGTGGTGGAGGCGCTGCAGTTGTACCGCAATCCCATCGTCTGGCTTGAGCCGGCCGGCGCGGTCCTCGAGGCGGCACTTTCCCAGGTTGACGTTCGGTCTCATCTCCGTTCGGGCCGTCTGGTGATTGTCCCGGAAATGCCTTCCGATGAAACGCTCGAAAAGCTTTTCCAGGGGCGCGCCAATGCCGATATCGTTTTCGCCCTGCACCGGGCTTCCATCAATGCAAACGAAGCGTACGAGTTGCTCGCTCGCCGCTGTGAACACTATCTAAATCGCAAAGGCGTGAACCTCGCCACGCTTTCGCGTTTTGATCGCGTGTGGGCTCATAATGTCCTTCGAAACGTTCCGCGACTGGCCGGCGCGCGGCCGGTGGCGGAACTGTTTGGCAGCGCGCCCCGGTACACGGCCGTAGTCTGTGGTGCGGGCCCATCGCTAGCCGTGGACGTGGACGCGCTCGCGGGGCTTCAAGACCGCGCACTCGTCATAGCAGTCGACACGGCCGTCGCGGTTCTCACCGGGGCAGGTATCGATCCCGATATCATTGTAAGCGTCGACCCGCAACCGGTGAACTACTACTATCTGGAATCCTATCGCGGCACCGCGTGTCTGGTGGTGGACCCAACGACCTGCTATCTGTCGCTCCGTTCCTTTCCCGCCGCGAAGGTTTTCGTGGCCGAATCACCGGTGCCCATCGCGAAATATCTGGAACAGTTCGCGACGCGGCCTCCGGGGCAGGTTGCCTTTGGCGGGTCCGTCTCGACGAACGCCTACGATCTCGCTGTGCAAATGGGCTGCCGGAAGATCGTGCTGTTGGGCCAGGACCTTGCCTTCACCGGCGGGATGGCTCATGCTCGAGGCGCCGTACTTGAGGGGCGTATTCTACTGCGGGAAGAACGCACCTTCCGGCACGAGTTGCACAACTATCGGCAGCTGAGCGCGTTGCCGGTTCGATATTTGCCCTCTCGGTCCGGCGGTCGTCTCCCGACCAACGACAAACTCGCCATATTCCACTCCTGGTTCGAGCGACGCTTTGCGACCGATATCGCCTCCGGGATTGCTCTATACAACTGCGGAAGCGAGGGCGCGTTCCTCGCCGGGACGAAACTGAGCAGCCTGAAAGAGGCGCTTGGTCCGCAACAGCCCGAACCGTGGCGGGCCCCGCCGCCTCTGGCAGAACCGCTACTGAATCTTGAGTCCCTGCTCGCTGATCTGCGCGAGCAACTGGTTGCCTTCGATGCATTTGAGGAGCTTTCCGGGCGCGCGGCAGAGCAGGCCCGCGCCGCCATGCAGAATGGCCCTGGGATGAGTCAGAATCTGCAGGAACTTGATCGGATCGACGAACGTCTGCGGGAGTTTCAGAGCACGTCACGGATCATCAGCGGCGCAATGCAGCGAACGATATTCGGAATAACGGAACGCTTCGGCGATCGAAATGCGACGGGTGACGCGTTGGACCAGAGTGTGCGGCTTTACGAAGCACTGGCCGAATCGTGTCGTCTGCATCGGTCCTGGATTGGGAGGCTCATACGGTCCCGTCCTCATCTGTCACCGCAGACTTCCGTAATTGGTGGATGCGATTGAGCTTAATCTGGGCCGCGCGCTTCAGTTCCACCATCGGTTTGGTAAACTCCCGAAGGCGGAAATCCCTATCGACCCGGCTTTCCATGGTCCGTAGCGTGTCCCTGACGTAGCGCAGGTCCTTCTCGGCCGCCAGCTTCCCGGTCTTTATGAGCCATGCAACCTTGTCGAACTCGTACTTGCGAAAGTGGATTCGGAGCAGGAACTCTACACCGAACTTCTGAACCGCGTCACCCCAGCGTCCGCTTTGATCCATCTGCTGGATTTCCTGAACGGCATCAGTATCCACTGCTCGCAGGGGAGCAGTGGGTGTCCTGGGACTTGCCGGAGGGGGATCGAAGTCGCCTTCACTAAGGGACGGCGTCTCGGTGTCCGGGTTGCCGCCCGGCATAAGCTCCATGAGCTTGCGGCTTTTCCAGGTGTCCGTGTACTGTTCAAACTCGTTCACAAGGATATGTTCGAACTGCTGTAGCATGACCGCCATGTTCAGGGCACGACCGAGGGGGGTATTGTTGAAACTGCGCGCCCGCGGGAGCAACTCCCGAATAATCGTCGTTGCCTGTTTGCGTTGGTAGAATTGTTGTTCGTACGATTGCTCCAGCTCACTGGTGGCGCGCGCCCGCAGATTCCGCAGGACGACGGGTTCCGTCACGATATATCCTTCGACACCCGGTATCATAAGTGCCTCGTCGGGTTCGACCAGGGTCATCGCGAAAAGGAAATGTGCCTCTTCAAGCATTCGCAGGAAGTCCATGCACTGCTTTTCGGAATTGCAGATATTGGACAGATGGCGGCGGTAGATGTCTTCGGAAGTTGGAATTGGATCCAGCTTACCGGATTTATCGAGATGGATCTCACGGATACGCTTCACGATATCCATGAGGATTGTCTTGTCAGACATGATATCTAATGATCAGGAGTGGTTTCCTGGCCGAGAGACTCGGCCTCCTCCGCCGGCGAAGGATAGGATTGTCTGCTCAACTGTTCCTCCGTTTCGATCCAGCTCTCCAGATCGCCACTCCGTGAAGCGTCCCCCGTGTATTCGGTCAACTTTTCCTCCGTGCCACGAAAGGCGATCTCGACCAGGCTCTTGATGAGTTCCTGCACCTCGGGCTCGCGATTGTTGTATATCGCAATCACGTTTGGCAGTTCGGGGCGCCCCCAGTTAAAGCCACCCGCCTCGCTGACCAGGAAGGTTTCCGTAATTCGGTCACCGTCTGCATCGATGGCTGTATAGTGGGTTCCGTCGTTAGCGATGATATCGACCCGGCGGTACCAGAGAACATCTTCCCCGCCACCTTCGGACGATGCGGCGGCGTCGGTGGCGTCTCCCTGCTCTGCGGATCCGGGAGCAGTTGTGTGGCTCTCACCACCTTCCCGTGCATACGAAAGGATAGCCCGGTTTCGAAAAATGCGGGCATTAAACTGCTCTGGCTCTGAGAGCAGGTCTGTATACTGACTCACAAACCGGCGTATGTGTCGGTCCCGCAGGCGCTTGTAAAAGTCGGTGAAGTTCGTGGAAACCCACGCCTCTTCTTCCGGCATGTCGATATTTTCAACATTCACGGTGCGCAACCGCGCGTTGGCGATCATGAGGTAGTCCGGCGCTCCATCGAGGCGGTTTACATAAAAATTGTAGTCCTTGAAGAGGGGCGGCCGCTCCGAGAGTTGCATTTCTTCGGGCTCGGAGCCGGACGAGGCATCAGCCGCGGGTGTTGCCGTGCCCGCCGCCTGGTTCTGGTCCTCGGTTAATTTGCGTCGAACGACGTTGCGGATCAACGCCTCTCGCACCTGCACCTTTTCCTCGAGTTCCTTTATGAGGTCGCGCTGTCTTGCGTACTCGGCCGAATACGTTCCGTACTGGCGCTCGAGCTGGCCGAGATAACCACGGGCCCGCACCAGATTGCCGTATTCGGTGCGCAGAATTGGATCATGATGGCGCATGTGCGAGATAATGTCGTTTTGTAGACGGATAATGCTGGGGTGGGTGGGTGCAAGATAGCGACGCAGGCGTTCGACTTCGCGCTGGCGCTCACTCAGATACAGAATCATGCGCGTCTCCTGCTCCCAATCCTGTTGCCGATTCCAATAGGTTCGCTTGCGTTCGGTCAGAAGTTCCGGCGGCTCGTACCCATCCTTCAGCAGGTACACGCGTTCGTCGGTGATCACCAGGAGCGTGGCCTGCGAGTTATCCCGCTGATAGTCCGCTCCGGAAATCCACTGATCGTCGTTGTCGAGCATGTTAAAGCTGTGAAAAACAATACGATCCAGGTTCAGCTGATTGATGTTGGAGAGTTCCATCGAATGCTGAAAAAGGCCGGGGGTAAACTCTTCACGAACGCTGGCGCCCACGGTCGTGGCGAAGCCAATCAGGCAGATCATCAACAGCACTTTACGGGACATAAGCGTAACTCCACAGAACTTCAACACATAGTTTGGCGCGCTACGTCTTGTACGTCAAAGAAATTCGGCGGGCAGGCGGCTCAGGGAACGAGACCCATTTTTTTAAAAAAACCGCGAATCTGATTCAAGTCTTCGGGTGTGTCTACCGCCGGAAGGGCATCCTCGACGAGGTGCACGCCGATGTGAAAATCGTTTTCGAGTGGCCTGAGTTGCTCAAGCGATTCCGTTCGTTCAAGGATGGACGTGGGAAGCGTATGAAATCTGAGCAGAAAGTCGCGCTGGTATGCGTAAATGCCCAGATGAAGATAGACGGGATGCTCAATTTTATTTCGCGGGAACGGCAGTAGAGAACGCGAGAAGTACAGGGCGCGCCCCGATTTGCTCAGAATCACTTTGACACGGTCCGGCACAAGGGGGTCCTCTTCGGGACGGAAGGGCCGCGCCGCGGTGGTGACGGACCACTCGGGGTGCTTTAGTTTGAGCTGCACGACTCCGCTTATCAGAGCGGGATCGATGCCGGGCTCGTCTCCCTGGATGTTTACCAGGATTTCATGGTCAGGGTAGTATTCCGCAACTTCCGTAAGCCGGTCCGTTCCCGATTCGTGCTGGTCCGACGTGAGCAAAACCTCACCCCCAAAGTTCTTTACTGCCTCGCGGATACGCTCGTCGTCGGTCGCGACTACGACCAGGTCCAAATCGCTGCAACGGGATGCGGCCTCGTAGACCCACTGGACCATGGGCTTATCCCCAATGGTCGCGAGGGGCTTACCTGGGAATCTAGTGGAGGCGTAGCGCGCCGGTATGGCACCGATCACCTTGGGCATATCCAACCCCCGGTCGGGGCGACCTCGCTGTCAATTGTTCTCTGAGCGCAAGGGGTCGATTAGTCCGGCCTCGGCGAAGCCGCGGGCGCGAAGACCACAGCTATCACACTGACCGCACGGACGGCCGGTCGAATCGGGATCGTAACAGCTGGACGTCAGCCCGTAATCAACGCCCAGAGCAGTGCCGGCCCGAATGATCGAAGCCTTGGTCATATGCATCAAAGGTGCGTGGATGCGCATGGGCTGGCGCTCGACCGCACTCTTGAGTCCGAGGTTCGCCATACTCTCATAGGCCCGGATAAACTCCGGGCGGCAATCCGGATAGCCAGAGTAGTCGGTTGCGTTCACCCCAAGGAAAACGTCGTGAACGCCGTTCGACTCCGCGAGCGCCAGACCATACGAAAGAAAGAGAATGTTTCGTGCGGGAACGTACGTGATCGGGATGCCCTCACCTAGTCCGTGTGTCCGGGGAACCGGGATTGCCGGATCCGTAAGCGCGGAGCCAGAGAAAACGCCCAGATCTATTCTGACCGTCGTGTGCTTCGCGTTGCAGTGTTCCGCCAGGCGCGCAGCTCGGTCCAGCTCAATGCGATGCCGCTGCTGGTAGTCGAAGGAAAGCGCGTGCAACGAGAAGCCCTGATCACGCGCCATATAAAGCACTGTGGCGGAGTCCAGTCCACCGCTGAGCAGAACGATGGCAGCACCAGAGGGCACTCAGGTACCCCGATAGATACAAGATGAGGTGCAGGTCTCGGAAACTTCAATCTCGCACAGGTCTGGCAGGAGCGGTTTAATGCGTGACCACAACCAAATCGCCAGCTGTTCGCTCGTCGGATTTTCGAGGCCTTTGATATCGTTCAGGTAGCGGTGGTCCAGCTCGTTGGTGACCAGTGGTTGAACGATGCCGGTGATCTCGCCGAAGTCCATAAGCCAGCCAGTTTCCGGAGACACCTCGCCGCGCACCCTGACTTTAAAACGGAAGGAATGTCCGTGCAAGCGACGGCATTTGTGGCCTTCGGGCACTCGTGGCAGCAAATGCGCGGCCTCGAAGCCGAAGCGTTTTGTGATCTCGACCATGAACGATCAAACTCCGATAGCTGCGGGACCCCAGATATACTTGTGAAGCTGCGTCTGAAGCCGCGCCTGAATGCCCGATTGCAAAAGCCAGGCCGCGAGATCGGCCAATTCCAGTTGCCCCCATACAGGCGAAAAGAGCAGTCCGGCTGTTCGCTCCAATTTGTAGTGCTCAATGTAATGTCGCGCCACCCGAAAGTCTTCGAAATCTCCAACGACGAACTTGATCTCGTCGCTTTGCTTGAGCAATGGAAAATTTTCGGCGAAGGCATGTTGCGATTCGCCGGAGCCAGGTAGCTTAATGTCCATGACGATGTGAGTCTCGTCCGGCACGTCTTTCAGGGATAAATGCCCCCCTGTCTCGAGGATGACCTTTTTTAAGAACGGTGTCCGGGCCAGCGTTCGGCATAGATCCAGGGTGGCGGTTCTTTGCAGCAGCGGTTCACCACCCGTTAGCTGGATAAGACGCACGTGGGAAGGCACCAGCGCCAGAAGTGCGTCGCGGGCAATCCATTGCCCGCCGGAAAGCGCGTGAGGCGTATCGCACCAGCTGCAGCGCAAGTCGCAGCCGCCGGTTCTTATGAAAAAGCAGGGCAGGCCTGTATGCGCGCCCTCCCCCTGCAGGGAGGTGTAGGTTTCCGAAAGGCGCAGGAAACGTTCGGTCGGGCGTTCCATACTGAAGTCCATGAAAATCGAAACGAATACCAGGTCAGTTGAATTTCAGCCGCCCTGATGCCCGGAAGCGACATAACAGACAAAATGCTTCTTTTTGCGTGGTTGGGCAACCAGAGTGCCGATCGGTGCAAGCCCGGAATCTAAGGCGGGACCACATCATGGCCCGATCATGAAACGTGAGGCACGGTCCAGGCAGACGGACCGCCCGGGACCCCTGGGCGAATAAGCCGGCGCTATCCCGGTCGGGCAGCATAGCCACCGACCTCCGAAGCCTGCTGGACCATTACTCAGCGGGAAAACCGGGCGGCGCCTGGTGGGCGGCCCGGGGAGAGAACCCGGCTCTTGTTGCCGGCGAGCCCTTGTGCGGGCCGGCATTTGCGTCGCGCATCATGAACGAGACGCAGGCACGAGCATTGCGAGGGATCCGGATCCACTTGCCCGTTTTTGGGATGTGTGTGGGCCTGCGAGTGGATGCAGAAGCGCAGGGTTCCGCGCTTCTCCTGACGGCCGTTGAGGTCAACCGGCAGCCCTCGCTGACCTGCCTTGCCGCCCACGCCGAGAGGTTATCCCATGAATGGAGATCAAAGCAGCGCAGCCTGGCCGGTGAAAATCTACCTCTGTTTCCCGATCTGGAACCCGAGCGCGTCGCACAACCGCGGGAAAGGCGACGTCGGGCGGTCGACCGGGAACTTGATCAATTAAGGGACCGACTAAACCAGCAGTCGAACAGTGTTGCTCGCATCGTACACGATTTGCGCCATCCCATTGCACAACTGAACCTTCTGTGCGACAACTATTTGCAGCGCCGTCCGGGTTCCGCGCTGCATCTGCGCCAGATGAAGTCCGATCTGGAAGCTGCCCGGCGTCAGTTGATTCTCCTCGAAAGCCTCACCCACGACATCGTACACCTGAGCACCGGGACGGCGGTAAACCCGGCCCCGCGACAACGACCCCTGAAAATCTGGCGGGACGTGATGCAACTGCACTCTGCCGTGATCGCGCGCAAGCGCCTCCGCCTGCACTCTGTCCTCCCCTCTGAAGATCCCCCCGCGTCCGAGGCGGGGGCTGCGCTGCACCGGATCCTCTACAATCTACTGGCCAACGCGGTGCGATTCTCGCCCGAAGGCTCCGACCTGTACTGTGAGGTGACCCGGGAAGGCCAAACACTTGCCTTTTCTATTGAAGACTCCGGTCCGGGACCAGGAAGCGATGTCAGCATCTTTGAGTTGTCGCGCAGAAATATCGGCCGCAGTGGAGGGGGCTGGGGCATTGGTCTGGCTTCGGCGCTGGAGCAGGCCTACAAGATCGGAGCTCATCTGAGCGTGACGGCCGGTCGACGAGGGACGGGCGCAAATTTTTTGCTTGTACTCCCGCTGGAATCGTGCCAGGATTCCGATGCGTCATGATCCTGCTGAGAAATCGGACCGGGCCACGAACCGGCGCCCAGATTCGCTACGAATATGGAAGCGATTTGTTCGGCTATTGGTACCTGGATATTGTGCGGACCCGCAAACATCGGGCCACCAGTGTACGGCGGCTTGTCTTTGACAATCCCCGTGACTTTATCTGCCTGCTGGACCTTGACCTGGACCGCAAGGAGACGCTGAATTACTTCCCGGTCGACGAATTGATGTCCGGCTCCTCTGCGGGCTGAGCAGACTCGACGCGCACGAGCAGACGACCACGGCGCAGCAGCACTTCCAGGGTTTGATTCTCACTCACGGAGGCCGCATCGCGGACGACTGCCTTGTTCTGGTCGCGAACGACGGCGAAACCGCGGCCCAGCACACCCAAAGGACTGAGGGCAAGTAGCCGCTCGTTTTGGGCGCCGAAGCGGGCCTTTGCGCGGTGTAACCGCCGTTCAAAAAAGACCGGCAGCATTACTGCGCGATTCTGTAGCGTGCGCGTTGCCGCCGAGAGCGTGCCGGCAGATGCCAGGGTCAATTGCCGGATCAATCGATCCAGGCCCTGCCAGTGTGGTTCGAACAGAGAAAGCGGATTGGCAAAGACTCGACTCCGAAAGACTCGCTTGAGGCGGGCCTGCTCGGTAGTGTGGCGGGTGCGCAGGGCCAGGCGCATTCGAGCGCCGGCCTCGCTGAGAATCTCCTGAAGTCCGATGACGTCGGGAACCACCGCTTCGGCGGCCGAACCTGGTGTGGGGGCCGCGAGATCGGCCGCCAGATCCGAGAGGGGATGATCGATATCGTGCCCCACGGCAGACACAATTGGCAGACGGGAGGCCGCAAAAGCGCGCACAACACGCTCGTCGTTAAAGGCGAGAAGATCTTCAAAGGAGCCTCCTCCGCGGCCGGCGATGATGACATCGACCCCGAAACGTGGTTCGTTGAGCAGGCCAATGGCCTGAACAATGGAAAGGGCGGCTGCTTCTCCCTGGACCCGGCAGGGCGCGAGCAGGATGTTCACCGAGGGATATCTTCGACGTGCAGTTCGAATGATGTCCTTGATTGCGGCCCCGGTGGAGGCCGTGGCAACGCCGATGGTGAGGGGCAACGCCGGCGGAAGCCGCTTCCGGGTTGCATCAAAGAGACCCTCGGCATGCAACTTCTGTTTCAGAGCTTCGATTTGCAGGCGAATTTGACCTTCACCTGCCAGCATAACCCGGCCTACGTTAATCTGGTATTCGCCGCGCGCCATGTAGAGCGATATGGAGCCCGCGACGACAATTTTGTTGCCGTTGGCAAGTCGGATGCTCTTGAAGCGCTGGTTGTTGGCGCGAAAGAACGTGCACCGAATCGTCGAGTCGTTGTCTTTCAGGCTGAAGTAAATGTGGCCACTCGTGTGGTAATTGACATTTGATACTTCCCCCTCCACGAATACGGCGCGCAGGCGTTCTTCAGACAAAAGCCGGTCACGAACAATTTGGTTAACCTGCGTGACACTCAAACGCAAGGGCGCGCGGCTCTCTGCGTTCAGGTCGACGCTGGAGGTTTCGGGTGGGGTTGAGAATCCCATATGTGGTAAATGCTCCAGATGGTCATGAACAGGGTAACAAAAAGCGGACCGAGCACGACGCCGCTGGGACCAAATTCGGCGATTCCTCCGAGTATGGCAAGGAACAGAAAGAGGGGATGCATGCCCAGCTTCCGGTCCATCAGTTTGGGCTTAAATATGTTTTCAAGAATCAGATACGCAGACAATCCGAAAATCGCAATGAAAAGCGCGAGGCCGTAGCTTTCCTCAACGAGCGCGAGATACAACATCGCCGGGAACCACACAAAAGCAGTGCCGATGACTGGAATTAGCGAAAAGATCCCGGCGATGAAACCGTAAACCGCGGCGTTCGAGAAACCACAAATCGTCAGACCCAGACCAACCGCCGTTCCCTGGAGAATGGAAACGAACACGTTGCCCCGAAGGACGGTCGTGATCAGGTCCCGCATGCGCGTGACGAATCGCTCCGTCAACTCCTGCGGGAAGGGGAGCGCCTGCTCCAGGAATTCATAAAAGAGCGGCCCGTCCCGAAAAAGAAAGAAAAGTATGATCAGCCCCAGCAAGAGGTTAAAAAGCAAACCGAGCGTTAGGGTCAGACTGCCCTTGACGATGACAAAGACGCCCCCGACCCAGCTTCCGATGCTATCGGTATCAAGAAAACGCGTATAGCCGGACCCGATCTCCTGGAGGGAGCTGTGCAGATCGACCCAGAAGAATGGACTGGATGTGAGAAAATCCGTGAGCAGGGGAAAGCGTTGCAGGGTAAACACCAGCCGCTCGCCGGTCAGCGAATCCCGCGTAAGTATGACCAGATCGTACACCTGAGAGATCAAATGGCGCACGAGCAACGCGGTCGGCGCTACAATCGCAAGAATGACGAGCAGAGTCGTCAAAAGCGCCGCCAGGTTGCGGTTCCCACGGCACAGTCGCGTCAGGTATTTGTTTACTGGAATAAAACCGACATAGACGAGGAGCGCGAAGAAAGTAGGCCAGGCATACGAACGATAGACCAAGAAGACGAGCAGACTTGCGCCAATCAGGAGCAACGCTGCCAGGTAAGGAACGATGCGATCCTTGTGCAACGTGCGGATGCCGACCGGTAATTCTTTCGGCGGCGCCTTGGGAATCTGGTCGGCTTTGGGTTCGGATTCCTGGGAGTCCAATGGAGGATCCGGGCTCAGAACGCCTATTGCAGCGCAGCGTTCTTGAGGTAGAGTTTGATTTGAACCGGGCCTCCTCCCTGGATTACAATCGTCGCCAGCCTGTGGGCCCGACTTTCGGCCATCAATACCTGCCGGCCAGGCGCGTTCTGGCTCTGAATGATTTGCCAGCCCAGGCGATCCAGGAGGCTCGTGTAGTATGTGGAGACCTCTTCAGGGCTGGCCATGCTTTCGAGCACTGCGATGCTCTCCTGGGAGGAAGTGAATCGTTCCAGGCCGTGAACCCCGACGCCAAGCAGGCGCGTGTCGGGCATCTGGAATCCCTCGGGGTACAGGGGCGGTAATCCTGCCGGCTGTTCCAGCAGGTAGAAATCGTCGAAATCCAATCGGCGCTCATTCGGAGAGCAATTCACCGCGAGCATCAGCGTAACAACCATCAATAGAGGCGAGCGCCACATAATCAGCGAATGAGTTTCACAATTAGATTCAGTTTCTCAGCGTACGCAATACAGTCGTAAATCTTGTCGGAGTCGATGATGATGGTGGTAGGGCTCACTTTCTGCAATACAATCTTCTTGCCCGCAATCTGTCCGAGCAAGAGTTCCATATGGTTGGGATCCTGCGTTTGCAGCACCACGCACTCATCCGTAATGGTCACGAGCGGCAGCGACCGAGACCAATCCTCAATGGAGAACATCAGGTTCTGACTGAGTTCGCCCCGCGAGGTGCGCCTGAGAAGTTCGACGAAGTCCTCTGGCTTGTACTTCAGCAGCAGGCCTTCCTGAAAGGAATCCCTGGTAATCTGAAAGGTGTATACGTTATCGAAGGTCTTGAGTTCGGCAAAGGCCTTCAGGGTCGTGAGGCCTTCAATAGAAAGCTTTTCCGGTATGGCGATAAGGCTCAAGTCCGGGTTTATGATTACGCCGCCCTTCTCGTCTTTGCGGTCGAGCTTGCGCCCCATCAAAAAATGATGTCCGAGATCGGAAAGTTCGACACTGCGATCGGGATATTCGACTTTGATAAGACCCAGCAGTTGAAGATAGAATAGCGCGCTCGTGATTTCCTTGCGCAAATCGGCCAGCGCTTGCTGAAACTGCTTGATGCGGAAGCCCTTCTGCTTGAGCAGTTTTTCGCGAATCAATACCGCCATAATCACAAAGTAAACGACGGCATTGCGCTTCTTGATGATGGCGACGCACTCATCAAGAATCGGCTTCTGAAAGAATGGCACGTACAGAGGCTCAAATACGTCTTCGTAGCGCACCCGGCGATTGCGCGCCTCGGCCATTTCGGCCAGGACTCTTTCCATGAGGGCCATATTGTCCATGCTGAGAACGCCATCATAGTCGTTGCGCAACACAACATCGTCGTGTTTGACGCGCACTATGTCCAGCAGGCGCATCGCCGGAAGCAACAATTCAATCTGATAGATCTGGCTCTTTTCAATGAAGAGCGCGATATCGGGACGCAAGAGGCGGTTCTCGGTTTCTTTGAGGTCAACCTGCTTGATCTTGCCCGACTTCGCGAGATTGAGACCCTTGCGGCTTATGTAGGCGACCATCTTCTTTACGTTCAGGTAGAAGTCGAGATCGTTCGAAACCGCTCGTTCCTGGCGTTTCTTGCTGCGCGCCGGCCGGGAGAGTAGCGGATATGTTTGCAGATGCTGAAAAACTTCGGTCGGCATGACCTGAGCGCGGATGAACTTTTCATCGATGTAGTATTCGTCGAGCAGGATGCCGAGGTCGTTTAGTTTGCGGACCACATCTTCCCACTTGCCGCGGCGATTGGCGATGATCTCCCTTGACCGGTTGATCTCGAGCATGCCCCCCTGCAGAAAGCATTCCAGTACGACGTCGCGTTCGAGCTCGTTCAGGCTTCCGAGTAGCTTTTCGAGATTTGTTTCGTCGGCCGCTGCAGATGCGAGCTGCGCATTGAAGCTTCCATTCGCCCCGCTCTTGACCCCGAGAACCTTCTTCCATTCGGCTGGCACATTGCCCCGGCTCTGGAGCACGCGTGGAAGGCTGAGCTTGAACTTCTGACCTTTGTCGTTCAGGTCGAGGGCAACGTGCTGACCGCTTTCCGGATAATAGTAGTACTTGTCGAGATTATTGGTGAGGCGCTCGCGGTTCTTGCGCTGATAGACCAGATAGTAGCGCTTGAGAACTCCGAGTTCCATTTCGGTGTTCACGGGCGGTAGAGATATGCGCCGGGAGATTTCCCCCAGCGTCAGAATGGTGGCCTTGCTTTTGAGGATCGAGGTGTAGATCGTGACCTGAGTGGCGCTCAGCTTTTCGAGCACGCCTTTCAGGTGAAAGTCGTCCTGCATGCCCTGGACTATCTTCTTAATGATGGCTTTTTTGTCTTTACCACCGGGGGAAATATTCCACAGCTGCGCTATACGCTTCAGCCCGGCAACGTCGAGCTTGTCTAGCTCCGCCTGTAAGATGTTTTCTTCCGCCATGAATTCTCGAGAAAGGTGAGGGGGGTGGGGTTGGCTAATCCTACCAGGGTCGCGACCGGACCCGCGCCTGTAAAGTACTTCTCATGGTGCAGGGGTGGGCTGGCCGCAATTGTGTACTGGTACGCCGGCTGGTTCTTCAGCAATGTTCTCTTCTCGGGCAGCGCCCTGTGGCCAATGGCGGGGCCCGTTTTTCTGGCCCTGGCCTGGGTGGTGCTGCTTGCCGGTTGCACGCTCGGCATTTTGACACTCGTCAAGGAGGAGGGGTCCCCTCTGGCGATTCGGGCGCGCTGGGCGTCCGTCTTTGTTTTGTGCGTACTCTTTGCCTTTCATGTGAAAGCGTGTTTGATGGAGCTTGTGGAGGTTTCCGGCCGTAGTATGGAGCCTGCTTTCCATGACGGTGACGTGGTCTGGATTGAAAAGCTGAGTACGGGCATTCAGCTGCCAGGCCTGGCTTTTCCTTTTGGCGCGCCGTCACCTACCGGCAAGATTCCCTACTTTGGCCTGAACCTGCTTCAGCGCGGTGACGTCGTGGTGTTCCGGTATCCCGGCGTGACAGGAGTCGGTAGCGACTACTTTATCAAGCGTGTCGTTGGCCTGCCCGGGGACTACTATTTGTTGAGGAATGGCCGAGTTTACATAAACGGGAACCTGCTGGAGGAACCCTATCTGCCGGACTACGCCTACACCGACGCTCGCCCGGCGATACTTCAGGCGCCCGTCTACGAACTGCCCCTCGAACTGAACCTTCTGGATCCCGACGTGAAGTACTCCGCCTTGTTCGGCGCGGGACCGGAGGGTCTTGTGCCTGCCCATACTGTCTTTGTGATGGGGGACAATCGTTCCATGTCGCGCGACTCTCGAAGCATCGGTTTCGTTCCCACATTCTTCCTGCTCGGGAGGATCTTTGGTCAATGAGGGAGGGAGCGGATGCCAGCGGCCTGCGGAAGTCGCGGGCGCGACTGACGGTCGTCGCGATCGTCTTCACGGTGGCATTCTGCGTTGTTGCCTTTCGCATCGCCTACTTTGCTCTGACCGGGCCGGCGTCGTCCGGCCAGGACGATCCAGTCCTTCGTGGCCCGATTCAGGACCGCCGTGGATTCACGCTGGCCGTCACCGAAGAAGCGAGCAGCATCGCCGTCGATCCAGGCGCCATCTACGATGTGGAGCAAACGGCACAGTTGCTCGGAAATCGGTTGGACATGGACCCGGCGCGAATCGTGGAGCGAATTTACCAGCACCAGGATCGACGCTGGCTATACATCAAACGGCAGGTGGATAATCTGACTGCCGATCAGATTCTGGATCTTAACTTGCCCGGTGTCTACCGGGAGCGGGAACACCGCCGTAACTACCCCGCTCATTCGCTTGCGAGTAATCTGTTGGGCTTCGTGGGGCGGGATCAGACGGAAGCACTCGAGGGCGTGGAGCGCTACTACAACGAACTGTTGCTCCAGTCCGATCCCGACGCTCCTTCTCAGGGGCCAACTCTGCAGCTCACGTTGGATGCGTTCATGCAGTACCGGCTGGAACGGGAGATGGATGCGGCGTTTGAAGCTTCCGGAAGCAAACGTGCGGCCGGCATGATCATGAACATATCCACCGGCGAGATTCTGGCGATGGTGAGTTTGCCCAACTACGATCCCAATGAGTACTATCGCAGCACGGCTTTCCAGAGGGGCAACTGGAACATTCGTCTGAACTACGAACCGGGTTCTACCGTGAAGGTGTTCATGGCGGCGATTCTGCTTTCGGAGAATCTGGTTCGTCCCAACGAGCTTTTTCACTGCGATGGAGAGATTCATTTTCGGGACTCCGTCGTGCGCTGTCGCAATCACGGGCGCGTGGTTGCCCACGGGGATCTGAATCTTTCGCAGATTATCGAGCGCTCCTGCAACGTTGGGATCATTAAGGCCATGCAAAGAGTCCCCCGCGAACGCCTGTACCATTATATGAGCGCCCTGGGTTTCGGGTCGGAAACGCTGATTCTACCTCCCGGTTCGGGAGAGGAGCCCGGTTACTTTCCGGATCTGAACCGATGGGTGCCATCCACGTCGTACTACATGCCGATCGGGCAGGGCTTCAGCGTAACACCGATCCAGTTGCTACGGGCCGGCGCCTCGATTGCGAGCGGGGGCATTTTGGTTCGTCCACGGGTGGCCGAGCGCGTGCTCACAGGTAGCGGACGGGTCCTCAACGAAACGCAGCCGATTCGAACCGAAAGCCCCATTTCGCCCGAGGTCAATCGACGCGTACTGGACATGATGCGGGGTGTCGTTTTGCGGGGCACCGGTCGCGGCGCAAACATTCCGGGCATGGCCATCGCCGGCAAGACCGGCACCGGAGAGAAATCCAGCGCCCGTGGGTACTTGAACCGATACGTGGTTTCGTTTATGGGATTCTTTCCCGCGGACTCCCCGAGGTATGGGGCGTTGATCCTGTTCGACGAGCCCCAGGGAGACGATAGCGGCGGCTCGCTCGCCGCACCGGTCTTTGGTCGGGTCGTGGCCGGTATTCTGCCTTACATAGAGGAACGCACCGAAGCAGTGGAACCGGGCCCTTTGCCTCCGCTACCGGTTCGCCCGCCCCGGGTCGATCGCACGCATCTCTATGACTTTCGTGGCATGTCCGCCCGTGATGCTATGGAATTGATCGCCGATTATTACGGCGTCCCCTTCGATCTGGAGGGCAGCGGTTACGTCTACGCACAGTCGCCGCAACCGGGCACAAGCGTGGAACAGCTGGAGCGCATTGTGCTTTATCTGGACGAATTGCGCTGAGGTGACGCGGGAAGCTTGACGCGGGCCGCTTTTGGCACAGGATAGGGCATGGCGGCCTGGAAACTTCTGAAATTCCTGCACCTGGCGTTGCTGGGTGGCCTTCTGGCCGCCACTGCCGTCTTTTATCTTGTGCCTTCCGGGGTGCGGCATGACGCTGCACCGGCAGATACCATGCTGTACGTTGGCGCGGGGTTGGCCCTGACGGGAGTCCTGGCCGGTCAGCTTCTTCTGCCGCGGGTCGTGCGCGGCCGTCTGAGCGGGAACACGAAGCTTTCCGACGACCCGAGTGCCTGGGTGGGCGCCTACCAGACCGGAAAGCTTCTTCAGTGGTCTTTGATTGAGGGACCGGCGTTATTTCTGGGCATCACGCACTGGCAAACCGGCAACCAGGTGGCGATTGTGGGCGCCGTGGCCTGGTGGGCCTACCTGGCCTATGTCCGGCCGGGCGCCTCCGAACTCGCGCGTCTCATTGAGAAAGACCCTTCCCGGGTAGAAAGTGCGCTTCGGGCGGAGGACAGCCGGGCCGGTTGAGGAGCGAGACAAAAGCCCGACCTCAGGAATACATCCGGTCGATTTCCGCCGCGTATTTATCGAATACCACGTTTCTTTTCATCTTCATGGTTTGGGTTAGCTCGTCGCCGACCTTGAACTCATTCGGGAGTAGATGATAGGTGGTGACCCGTTCAAAATTCTTGAAGCCATTGTCGGCGCTGATGCGCTGGCGCACCTCTTTGCGGAACAGGTTTTGCACGAATTCGTTTTCGTTGTAGTCGTTCACAGAAACTTTGCCGGCTTCACCGAGGGTGGCCAGATGTTCTTCAACGCGTGCCGCATCGGGAACAATCAACGCGCCCAGGGTCTTGCGATCCTGTCCCACAACGATCACCTGATGCACATAGGGACTCTGCAGTAGTGCAAACTCGATCGGTTCCGGCTCAAGGTTTTCGCCTCCGAGCAGGACGATTGTATCTTTAGCGCGACCGGCAAACTTTAGAAAGCCACGATCGGTCCAGACCATGAGGTCTCCGGAGTTGAGCCAGCCTTCGGAGTCGATCGTCGCCCGGGTCTTTTCGGGTTCGCGGTAGTATCCAAGCATGATGTTGTTCCCGCGATGGTGGGCTACGCCTTTCACTCCCGGCTCCGTGATAGCCTGACCTTTTTCATCGACGAGACGAACTTCAATGCCGCCTACGGGCTTGCCAACCGTGCCAATCACGTGTTGGCCCAAAAGGCGCGCGGTAGAAACGCCAGTCGTTTCCGTCATACCGTAGGCTTCGAGAATGGGTATGCCAACGGCGGCGAAGAGTCGGTCGATGTGCTCCGGTAGCGCTCCGGCGCCGGAAATCGCAAAGCGAATGTGCCCGCCGAGGATTGCGCGAACCTTGCCGAAAATCATGTAGGCGAAGGCGTGCAAAGGGGCAAGCAACACGACCATGAACGCGGAGAACAAGCGCGAAAAGAAAGATCCAACCGCGCTCGGCCTGTAGAGGCGATAGACACGACCGCGAGCGTTAGCGCGGTGCCAGGACGACTTCAGCGCGATCGCCCGGGCAAAATGAAAGATGCGTTGCTGCAGGCCGCTGGCGTCGCGCACGCCCTCCAGCATCTTGTTGTAAAAGCTTTCCCAGACGCGGGGAACGGAGAACATCAGGGTCGGTTTGATTTTTCGAAGATCCTGGGCGAGGCTGGTTACAGCAGTAAACGAAATTGAGGCGCCGGCCAGAAACATGATCGTTTCGAAAATACGCTGCCCGATGTGCCAGGGCGGCAGGAAGCCCAACGTGCGGTCTTGCGTGCTGATCGGATTTCCGTCTTTACCAAGCACCTCGAGCACTGTGCGCGCCTCCCAGGCGAGGTTGCGATGCGTGAGCATGACTCCCTTGGGAGTTCCCGTCGTTCCGGAGGTGTAGATGATCGTAGCCAGGTCGTCTTCCTGCACCCCCGCCACCCGGCTCTCAATGAGGGCGCGGTCCTGCTCCAGCAACCGCTGCCCGCGGTCCATCAGCTCATCGAGGGAAAGGATCTCCAGCTCCCCGGCCTGCACGGCGGAATCCTTTTGAAACAGCACGACCGTGCGCAAGCGCGGCAGACCTGCAAGGATTGGCTTTACGGTTTCAAAGACCTTCGTGTGTTCCAGAAATATGATCGGGCAGCCGGCATGTTCAAAGATGTAGCCCAGATCTTCACGGGTCGCATCAGTACCGCGGGGAACGTCGACGCAGCCGATGCTCGTGATCCCCATGCTGCACCACATCCAGCGGTGCCCCACATCGGCAATGAGGCCGATGTGGTCTCCCTTTTCCACTCCCAGGCGGAGCAGGCCGGCCGAAACGCTTCGGATCTTTTCGTTCACCGAGCTGAAAGTCAGGTCACTGAAGTCGGCGGATTTTTGATGCGCGGCACGCTTGATATTTTCAAACGGATAAAGGGGCTGGAGCAGGACCTGGAAAAGGCAAACGCGGAGTTGCGAGCGTACGCGAATGAACTGGAAGATCGTGTCGCGCTCCGAACCGAAGAGATTCGTCGCAAGCAGGAGCAAATCGACTTTGAGCTGAAACTCGCTGCGGGATTGCAGCGATCCATGTTTGCTCCGGTTTCAGACGCGCACCCCGCACGGGTCTCCGTATCTTATCGTCCGTGCTCGGCCGTTTCGGGTGATATCTACGATCTTGGTTCGGGCGGACAGAATCAGTTATATTTTTTTGTCGGAGATATTTCCGGGCATGGCGTACCGGCAGCCCTGGTGGGGGCCATGTGTACAATGGCGCTTGATCGCCTTGATCCTGGTTCGACACGACCCGGTCAGGTGCTGGCACACATGAATCGGGATATTGAAAACATGGCCGGGACTCATTATCTGACCGCGATCTTCATAGAGGTTGATTGCCTGCGGCGCACGATGAGTTATGCGAGTGGTGGTCACGTTCCGGGCCTGCTGTTGACCCCGGCTGGCAAGCTCCAGCGCCTGGAGCCCACCGGTGGAATCATCGGAGTGGGCGTAGACGATGCCTTTGCGGACCGACGGCTGCGCTATCCGGCGGGCACTCGCCTGGTTTTGTACACGGACGGTCTTACCGAGCACAAGAACCCGGAACGTGACGAGTTTGGCGAGGACCGCCTCGTGGGCCTCTTGCGCAAGACTCGAGGCGAAGCGCCGGAAGTCGTTACCGGCGTTCTGGAGGAGGAGCTGACTCGCTTCGGTCCCGGAACCCTGCAAGACGACCTTACGATTTTGGTCGTGGATCTTCCGTGAGGGGAGACGCTACTCCCCACTGCTCCGCGAACAGAAAGGCGCGCTGCGGCGAGCGTTCCCGTGGCGCAAGCTCTCGTTCCTGAAGCTTGTCGGGCAGGCGTTCTGGTTGTCCGGGAAAGCCGATCGCAATGGTGCTTACCGGATCGTAACCTTCCGGGATTTGAAAGCGTTCCCGGGCGCGGGCGGCATCGAAGCCCGCCATCTGGTGTACCCCCAGACCGGCAGCGGTCGCCTCGAGCGTGAGCTGTGCGACGGATTGGCCCAGGTCGTAGTATGCGTGTCGGTTCGGTTTTCCGTTCTCAAAGTTCAGCCGTGCAATCGCGAGCACGAGAAGCGCCGCATTTTTGGCCCAGGATTGATTGTTCGGAGTGAGGCAATCCAGCAAACGATCGAAAGCTTCTGCGCCGCGGCGGGTTTCGATGAAGTTCCAGGGTTGCGCGTTAAAGCAAGAGGCCGACCAACGGGCCGCTTCGAAAAGAGGACGCAGGGTTTGCGGGGAGATTTCTTCATCGGTGAAGGCCCGCGGGCTCCAGCGCACTTCAAGCAAGCTGTGGATGTCGGCTTCCGGTTCTATTCGCGGCTTGGGGGGTAGACTCATGGACTCTCCTCTGCGAGAAGATAACGCTCCGGAGCCACTCTGGCCTTAGATTCTCAGAAGCGAAGCACGGGCTACAGAATCGCCGAAGCGATCGCGCAACTGATCCAGCACGGTATCGTATTTTTCGTTCCGTGCTCGGACCCCGCTACCGGCGGACGAGAACAGATCGAGCTGCCGCGGAGACCGCATACTGCCATTGTCCAGGTTCGAAAGGCCGATTCCCAACAGGCGCACGGCTTTGCCCTGCCTGTCGAAGGCGCGAAAGAGCTCCAGAGCCGCGGCGTGGATTGTTGCAGTGCCGTTCGTATGCTCTGAAAGCGTTGAGGAGCGAGTAAACGTCTCAAAACCGGTGAGGCGGATTTTGAGAGTCACTGTGCGTCCGCTTACGGCTTCGTGACGCATCCGTCGTCCCAGGTCGTCCGCCAGACCCAACAGGGCCCATTCCAGGCGGTCCGGATCGTCGATGTCCTTTTCGAAGGTGCGTTCTTCGCTGATGCTACGGCGGGTCCATTCGGGCATGACGGGTCGGTCGTCCAGCCCAAGCGCCAGCCTCCTGAGTTCCGGACCGCGCGGTCCCAACTTTTGTTCAAGCCAGTGATCTTCCCGGGCCGCGAGTTCGCCCACGCGCCTGAGACCAATCGACTCCAGGCGGGCAGCCATGCGCGGGCCGATGCCCCATAGTTTGCGCAGGGGCAATGGAGAAAGGAACGCAGCTCCGCCCCCCGGGGCGATGACGGTCAGCCCGCTGGGTTTGCCGGCTTCCGACGCGATCTTTGCCAGGTATTTGCAATCGGCGATGCCGGCGCTGGCGGTCAGCCCGGTTTGTTCAAAAATGCTCTTTCGAATCGACCGACCGATGTCTTCAGGAGAACCGAGCAGACGTTCGCACCCCGTGACGTCCAGGTAGGCTTCATCAATGCTCACCGGCTCAACAAGCGGCGAATAGCTCCGCAACAATTCCATGATCTGCGACGACACGAAGGTATAGCGCTCAAAGCGTGGGCGCACATAAACTCCATGCGGGCATAGGCGCCAGGCCTTTGAGATGGGCATCGCCGAATGAATGCCGAACGATCGCGCTTCGTAACTTGCGGCTGCAACCACCCCGCGCCCGCGCCCGCGGCGCGGGTCGGCGCCAACGATGACCGGTTTTCCTTGAAACTCCTGGTTGTCACGTTGCTCGATGGCCGCAAAAAAAGCGTCCATATCCACATGGACGATGGTCCGACTCATCGTGCTGCCCCGGTGCCCGCAAAGAGATCGGGTTGCAAAGCCGCAGCGGCCCGAAACAATCCTGTTTCGAGCGGTCCGGTTTTCTTGTTCAGGCCGTGAGCGATCGCCGCCCGCGAAAAGCGCTGCGCGATGAGGTCGGCATAGGCGCCTTCGCCGCGCATACGGTAGCCGAAACGTGGGTCGTTTTCTTTGCCGGAACGGGTCGTTCGGATGAGATGCAGGATGCGTCCCGCCTTTTGGGGGAAATGGCGTTCCAGCCAATCCCGAAAGAGTTCGCGCACTTCGTGGGGCAGGCGCAGCAAAACAAATCCCGCCGAACGAGCGCCCGCCCTGGCCACGGCCGCAAGAACACGTTCGATCTCGGGATCGTTCAGGGCTGGTATAATGGGGGCCATGAGCACACTAACCGGCACGCCCGCCTCGTTCAGGCCACGGATGGCCTCGAGGCGCCGTGCGGGACCGGAAGCGCGGGGTTCCAGACGTCGGCTGAGCCCCGAATCGAGCGAGGTCACCGAAACCGTTACCTGAAGGAGACCTGCGGCGGCCAGCTGGGTCAGCAAATCCCGATCGCGTAGAATCAGTGCCGACTTGGTAATTAAGGCTACCGGGTGCTGAAACTCCAGCATGACCTGAAGCAGCGCCCGGGTGCTTTGTTCGCGACGTTCAATGGGTTGGTAGGGATCGGTATTGGCGCCGATTACGATGGTTTCGGGTTTGTAGCGCTTGCGCCGAAACTCTTTGCGCAACAGCGCGGCCGCGTTCTCTTTAATGAAGATTTCGCGTTCGAAATCCAGACCGGGCGAAAGATCGACGTAGGCGTGGGACGGTCTTGCATAACAATAGATACAGCCGTGCTCGCAACCCCGGTACGGATTGATGGAACGATCGAAGCCAACGTCGGGTGACTGGTTGCGCGTAACAATGCTGCGGGATTTCTCACGGTGAAATCGGGTCTGAGGCGCACTTTGGTGCTCCTGGTCGGCCTCCCATTCGGTCCCTTCATCGAAGAACTGTTCGGTGGCCAGACTCAGGTAACGACCACTCGGATTGAGCCCCGATCCTCGGCCGCCCCGTAGATCACCCAGCACTCTCCCGGAACCCTGCCCGACGCCCATGCCAGCATTCTGCACCGGCGTGCTATTCAGGCAATCAAAAATTACGCCGTCATGCGTATAGTTATGCACGGCGGGCCGGACGACAGCGCGACCGAGGCAGTTGCCTCAGCGCGTAAAACGGGTCGATGGCGTGCCCCAGCATTCGGGACCGGGGCAGTTGCCTTAGGGCGCAAACAGGTCGATGGCGTTGCCCCCGCATTCCGTGTCGGAGGCAGTTGCCTCAGGGCGCAAACAGGTCGATGGCGTTGCCCCCGCATTCCGCGGCGGAGGCAGTTGCCTCAGCGCGTAAAACCGGTCGATGGCGTTGGCCCCCGCATTCAGGACGGGGGCAGTTGCCTCAGCCCGGCGGCCACTGAAAGATGCGGCCGCCGAGGATGTGCAGGTGCAGATGAAAGACGGTCTGACCGGCTTCAACGCCATCGTTCATGACGAGCCGGTAGCGCCCGCCGATTCCCAGCTGTTCGGCGATTTTGGGGGCACACATCATCAGATGCCCCAGCAACGCGCGGTCCGCTTCCGTCGCGTCTGACAGCTGCGGCAAAGGCTTGCGCGGAACCAAAAGCACGTGCACCGGGGCCTGCGGGTTCACGTCCCGAAAGGCCAGGCAGTGTTCGTCCTCGTAGACGATATCGGCCGGTGCCTGTCCGGCGATGATTTTCGCAAAGATAGTAGGTCCTGACACAGCCTGGCTCCTTTTTTGATGAAGGCTCAATGAGTTCGTTCGGCTTCGCCCGTCATGGGAACAAAGCGCACCGGCAGAATTCGTTCGTGGCGAAAATCTGAATCGGAAACGCGTCGAATGCGCACCAACTCCTGTTGGTGATCGCCGACCGGGATGACCAACACGCCGCCCACCCGCAGCTGTTCGAGGAGCGGCGGTGGCACCTCGCTCGGCGCCGCCGCCACCAGTATCGCGTCGAAGGGCGCCGCCTCGGCCCAACCGGAGAAGCCGTCACCGCAGCGGATGTCGATGTTGGAGTAACCCATCTGGCTCAGGTCGGCCCGGGCCCGCGCGCAGAGTTCCGGAACGATCTCGATGCTGTATATATGGGCCGCCAGTTCTGCGAGTACCGCGGTCTGATAGCCACAACCCGTCCCGATCTCGAGGACCTTCTCGTGCCCCTGCAGCCCCAGCAATTCGGTCATGAGGGCCACAATGTACGGCTGCGATATCGTTTGCTCGTAACCGATTGGCAGGGGTCCATCGTGGTAGGCCTCGCTGCGGTACGCTTCGGGTACAAAACGATGGCGGGGTACGCTTCGCATGGCCTCCAGCACCCGCTCGCCCCGAACGCCGCGGCCTTCGATTTGCTGGCGTACCATTCGTTGCCGGGCGCGCGCGAAACCATGGTCGTCTGCGGTCAATAGATCACTCCGGGAATTCTCACAGGTCGCCCATGTCGCCACCAAAAACCCCAGCAGACAGGCTCTGAGAATCTCATAGCCACTGTATTTCCGAAAGCGCATCTCAAACGGGACTCCGGGCGAACCCCATGACTTTCGCACGTTGTCGGGCGCACGTCAAGCCAAGTGCAGGCCTACGGATCGATGTGTGCAATGTGTTAGAGCAGGCGACGATGGCCGGACAGTTTGCTAAGCTATCCTTTAATGTTGCGGCAGTTTCTGGACCAGATACTTGACCGAAGCGTGGTCGGGAGCTACACCCGGGCCGGCTTCAGCATGCGCAGCCGCTGGTTCAAAGAACTACCGCACGACGCCCTGGACGGTAAGAACGTGGTCGTTACCGGCGCGACCTCGGGCATTGGCCGCGCGGCGGCCCTGGCGCTTGCGCGACTGAAGGCCCGGCTGATTCTGGTCGGGCGCGATCAAGGTCGGGGTGAAGAAACCTGCGATCTGGCCCGGGAACAAGGCGCCCCGGCCAGCTTTCTTTCCTGCGACCTGAGCGAGCCGGACGCGGTTTTGGACCTCGCGAAGCGAATTACAAACGAAACCGATCGCATCGACGTTTTGATCAACAACGCCGGCCTGATGGCCGATGAGCGGGTTCTGGATTCGCGTGGCCTTGAGATGACCTTTGCCGTCAATACTCTGGCGGGATTTGTACTCACGGCCGCGCTATCGTCCCGTTTCGAAGATAGCCGCGTGATTAACGTCAGCTCCGGGGGCGCCTATCTGAGTGATGCCGCAATCGACGATCTTCAATACGAGACCGGTGTGTTTGACGGAGTGAGGGCCTACGCACGGACGAAACGGCAGCAAATACTTTTGAGCGCACTCTGGGCCCGCGCCCTGAAAGACCGGGCGCGCGTGTTTTCCATGCACCCCGGCTGGGTGGACACGCCGGCCGTGCGCAACGCACTGCCGCGCTTCCATAAGTTTACGGGACCGCTCCTGCGTTCGCCGGCCGAAGGCGCGGATACCATGGTCTGGCTCAGCGCAACCTCCGGCGAACTGCAATCGGGTGCGTTTTACTGTGATCGCGAGGCGCGGCCGACGCATCGCGTCGGCTGGACCAAAAGCAGCGCCGCCGATTTGCGCCGACTCTGGCTTAGCTGCGAGCGACTCGGAGGTGTTCAGCCGGAACATAGACCGCGAGATGAGGACTTTGAAGCGGTTACCAGAATGGAGTAAGGCACGGGTGGCGTGAAACATCTGTGGAATCTGGCACCGCTTTCTGGCAAGTGAATCAGGGCGTGTCATCCTCGATAAGCGTACGTCCATTCAGCGGTTGCAGCGGACGATTGTTGTGTCCGAAAAGTGAGCGCAGTTTTTGAAGCTGGCCCGCCGACAACTCTACGGGTCTTGCAAGCAAAAGCCATTGGACTCCTTCGGAGCAGGGCGGTGTTGTCAGCGACCCGTTGTAGCGCACGGTGGTTTGCTCCGACGGCAAAAAATCGCTCGCGTTCACCGTAATACCGGCATTCCGAGCATCCGCTTCTTGTTCCGGCAGATTGTCGACAAAAGGCGCCAGGGCAGGATTCTCGGCCCCTTCGGTGATCAGAAGCCCGACCACGGCGAGGCCACCCCCGGTGTTTCGGTGCACAATGTGCAATTCGGCCGGAAACAGCCGACCGTCGATAGCGTGCTCGCTCGGTGCATGGTAGTGAAACTGCAGCACATCGTAGCGCACCCCGTCTAGCTCCATGTAGCTACCCGGGTCATAGTTCACCTGAACCGTGTGCCCGTTGTTCAGGATGTTCAACGCACTCGATTGATAGTGGAAGGCGATATTCGCCAGGTCTTCCGGTTGAGGGTTGGAAACATCAATCGGTGATTGGCGTTGACCTGATCCACAGGTGGCGAACGAGGGGTCCAGCTGCGCCCAGCTCTCCGGTCCTTCCGCCCCTGCGTACGACCAGTGTGGTGCATCCTGCTCGTGGCCTCCGCAATATGCGATTAGCGGAAGCAGGAGACCTGCAAGGCCGGCCACAGAGATCCTTTTCATCATGAACCATGGATACGGCACGTCGACCGGGCCGGCAACGATTTCCCGAACGCTCCCGGGTTCTTTCATTGGTCGTCTGGTCACCGAAGGCAAGAAGTCCGAACCTGTTTGATTTTCCTGTCGGTCTTTGCCAGGATGCTCCATGGCTCACCGTTTCTGGCGCAACCTCCAATACGTCGTCCTGTTCACGATTCTGGGGGCCGTCCTGGGCGTGCTTGTCGCCTACAGCCAGGTTGGACAAACCGCGGCCGCGCGTGAATGGATTCGTGATGGAGCAACGGACGGCCTCTTGATCGGACTGCTTGTCGCTTCGTACGTATTTTTCTTCGAACGCTGGCTGCTGAAGAGTTTCTTGCGTCGCTTCCAGTTCGTGGCCCTGGTCGCCTACAACTCTGTTGCTTATGTAGTTCTGATTTTCATCGGACGCACGATCGGTCGCTTTGTCACCGGAACTTACGACGATGCGGCTTCGATTTTGGAGGATCGATGGTTGTTCGATTCTTTGCTGTGGGCCTTTGTCGCAGTCGTGCCCGTGAATTTCGTCCTAAAGATCATCGATCTCATCGGCGCGCGGGAGCTGGCCCGATTTTTGTCAGGCCGTTACCATCAACCGCGCGTCGAGCGTCGCGTATTCTGCTTTATGGACCTGGTTGGCTCAACCGGCATCGCCGAGCGTATCGGCGATATTCTTTATCTCGCCTTCGTTGATCAGTTTTTGCATGACATTACCGAGGCTGTGCTTGCGAGCCGCGGGGAAGTGCACAAGTACGTTGGAGACGAAGTCATCTTGAGCTGGCCCGCCAGACGCATTGAAAGCGTGCCTGCGCCGCTCATTTTCCTGAAAGATGTTCGACTGCGGCTTTTACAAGAAGAGTCCAACTATCGCGAACGTTTTGACGCCCTGCCGGAATTTCGGGCCGGCCTGCACATTGGCGAAGTGGTCGCCGGCGAGATGGGCGACCTCCGAAAGGAGATTGTGTATTTGGGCGATCTCATGAATACGACCGCCCGTCTGGTTGAGGCCTGCAAAGAGGCCGGTTCGAATGTTGTGATTTCGGATGAGCTCTTGAGCAGGCTCAGCCTCCCCCCGGGCATGAGTGCCAGGCCGCTGGGCTCTCTTGCCCTTCGCGGGCGTCAGAGCGAACTGGTGCTCCACGCGTTGTCCCTGTCGGAGACCGGATAGCTGTTTCGCTTGCCGCCCTTGTGGCCCGGGTGCGAGTCGCTGTATGGCGGGTCCCGGATTTTTTCGAACCCTGGGTCGGGTGTACGGGCACAGCAGCCTGCTCGAATGGCGCAGTCCCGTCGGATTGATTTCGAGCCTGCTGTTTGCGATCATCATGGGCACGGTATACCACTTTGCCATGCATGAGCGGGCCTTTGACCTTCTGGCCAACGTGAACGGCGTCATGCTTGCTACGCTGTTCTTCGGCAGCACGATTCTGGCGGCGCGCAGCTCTCAGGGTGAGTCCGAGGGTGGCGCCCTCCGCGCCGTGCTGATGGCGCCCTGCGATCCTTCTGGATATTACCTGGGCCGCGTCCTGTCACTCTGGCAGATTCAGTTGTTTCTGGTGTTGATATACATTCCTCTTTTTGGGACCCTGCTTCGCGGTGGGCCGGAGTTCGAATGGCAGCGTTACACGATCACGTTTTTCGTGCTGGGCCTATCGGCCCTCAGCCTTTCCGCGCTAGGCGTTCTTTTGGGGCACATCTCCAGGCGCAATCGACTGCGGGACCTCTTGATTCCATTGATTATGTTGCCGACTGCTCTTCCGGTCTTGATGGCGGCGGCCCGGATTCTCCAGGTGCTCGGGCCCGGAACGAATATTGAAAGCACTTTGAACCTGCCGCGCCTGCTTGCTTTGCTTGCGCCCGCGGCCCTGTACTGCAGCCTTGGCTCGATGCTCTATCACGTGCTCACGGCTGATGAGTGATTTTAAAAAACAGAACTGGTCTTTCCTGCTCGATATCGCACTTGTGGGCGGCGCCTTCGGCGTCGTTCCGATTGTGCTGGTTGCCCTGACCTATCCCGCGCCGCTACTCGAACAGGGGCAGGCCCACCGGATTTTTTATTTGCACGTGCCCGTGGCCTGGGTCGCGCTGTATGCGCCCTTGCTGGCGGCGGTTTGTGGTTTGTTGTATTTGTTTTTGCGCACCGAGGCCTTCGATGTTTGGTGTCATGCGAACGTGCGGCTGGCCCTGTTGTTTTCGATCGGTGTAATCATTTCCGGCATGCTCTGGGCTTCGACCGAGTGGGCCCGCGGCGTTTACTGGAACTGGGCCGATCAGCGGTTGACATCGTTTTTCGTGTTGTTTTTGATTCTGTGTGGTTATTTTCTGGTGCGCTATCTGACTGACGATCCGTCCCGGCGGGCTACCTACGGCGCCTTCATGGCCATACTGGCGGCCGCGGCTTCGGTTTTGAGTTGGTTTGTCATTCGTATTTCCGAACCGGTTGCGCATCCAACGCCGGTAATCGGCGATATGTCGCCGCGCATTGGCCAGACCTTCTGGCTGGGAGTGCTTGCCTTTCATCTCTTGTTTCTTGCGATGCTACGGCTGGCTGTGCGCCAGGAATGGTTGCGGCGTGCGCGGGAAGCCCTTTCCGGGAGTAAAATTTGAAGCGTATCTTCTGTGTTTGTATCATCGGCCTGATGGCATTTCCCTCTTTGCCCGCCCTCGCCCAGCAACCCGACCTCAGTGCGGCGCGTGAGTTGCTTGCTATGCCCGACCAGGCGGCCCGCGAAGCGATTTCAAAACTGACGCCAGAAGAAGCAATCGCCCTCCTGAGCCAGGTGCGCGCGGTTGCACGTCCCCGGAATCCGGAGGTAGATCGCATCACACTGCTAATCACGCATCTGGAGCGCATTCGCGCGGTAGAGCGCGAGCAACGGCGCTTAAACAACCTTTTGATTGTGATTGGTGTGATTCTGGGGCTTTTCTGGATTTTTCTTGCATATGTGTTTTTCGATCAACGACGCACGCTTCGGGCGCTTCAAGCCTCCCGGCCGGAGTCCGGGTCGGGGCCGATTCGTGAAGTATACCGGGGTGAGTAATCTGCCGCGCGCCCGCGCCTTCGGTCTTCTCGCGCCGCTGGCCGTGGCGTTGTTTTCGCACCTGGGCTGCGCGAGTTTTACAATTCGGGCCCTCGATGACTGTGTGCGCCTGGGTGGCCTGCCGGGGCCTGAAGATATGGTGCTTGATGCCAGCGATAATCGGCATCCGCGTTTGTTGGTGTCTTCTCAGGACCGCCGCCAGCACGACCCTATGGGTGAGATGCTGGAACCGGGCCACATCTACTCTGTGGACCTGACCAACAACCTTGCTCCGATCGCACTGCCATTCGTTGAACGGGATGACTATCCCTTTCATCCTCACGGATTGGATCTGGTCGAGGTAAACGGCGGCCAGCTTCTGTACGTTATCAACCACGCCCTGAAAAACACACACTCAATCGAAGTATTTCGAGTTGAACGTGAACAACTGGTTTTCGTGAATCGCTTCTGGACCGATGCCCTGATCAGTCCCAATGACCTGGTGGCTCTGCCCGATGGCCAGATCTACGTAAGCAACGACCACCTTTACAAGGGCGTTGCTGCCCTTTTCGGGGACGCACTTTCTTTCGGTTGGTCGAATGTTGTGCGCTTCCATGTGGAGACGGGACGCTGGATTGTGGCTGCGGACGGAATCTCGCTTGCGAACGGCGTCGAGGTGCGTGAGAATCGCCTCTATGTCGCGGCAACCATCGACGAAGGGATTTACGTTTACGACCGTGACCCGCTCTCCGGTAGCATCGGCGGACCCATTGACTTCATCGACGTAGGCAGCGGTGTGGACAATCTGATCTGGGAGGACGAGGACCACCTGCTGGTAGCGGCCCATCCCGACCTGTTTGCCTTTCTGGATCATCTTGAATCGGCCGAAAATCCGTCGCCGTCGGAAGTGTACCGTGTGAACGTTCGGACCGGAAACGTTGAGCGTGTGTTCTCCGACGATGGACGTCTCATTAGCGCGTCTTCGACGGCCATCAGCTTGGAGAATCGACTCTACGTTTCCCAGGTTTTTGAGCCCGAAATCGTCAGCTGCAGTTTGTCGCTTCAGTAAGTTCGCGCGCGCAATGGGGACAGTCAGTTTGGCAACCGGTCGATCAAACGCACGTTGAACTGACAATAGTCCAACCAGCCCATCTGCTCCGCGTGGTCCCGGGCAATCACCAACTGCGGCATCCAGGCCGGTCGAATTGGTTTGCTGCGCAGCTTCCAGCCCAGCTCTGCCAGAGTACGATCGCCCTTTCGGAAGTTGCAGCGCTTGCAGGCTGTTACCAGATTCTCCCAGGAGTTGAATGAAACGCCCGGATTGTCTCCCATCATCCTGCGCCAGCGGGAACGCGGCACAACGTGATCAACGGTCAGGTCATGGGGCGGCAGGCGTTCTTCGCAGTAGGCGCAGGTAAGGTCATCACGCAGCATTACATTATATTTGGTGAGCGAAACGTCCCGCCGCGGGACTTTGTTGTAGCGCAATCGGGATATGATTCGTGGAACCGCAATCGAAACCGAGGGCGATCGCAGCACTTTGTCGGTCGAGCTGACGGCCACGGCGATTTCGCGAAACAGATCCAGAACGGCCTTACGAACCGTACAGATTTCGATCGGAACCATGCCCGCATTGAGAACCAGAACCGGATCGTACAGCAGACGCTCCATAGCGTCCTTGAATTGAAATGCCGGCCTAAAAAAAGCAATAGAAAATCATTCGTCGGAAAGGAGCGCCACGTCCCGCACTCGATCATTATCCTGAAGGTTCACAACTCGTACGCCTACGGTTGCACGCCCAATCTGTGAAATGTCCCCGGCCGCCATGCGAATCGTCATACCACTGTCTGCGATCACCACAATATCGTCGTCGTCGCGTACTCCGCAAACCCTCACCGCCGGTCCGTTCTTGTCGGTGATTTTGATGTAGGTCATACCCTTTCCGCCACGTCCTTTCGCCGGAAAGTTGGAGAACGCAACACGTTTGCCGAAGCCGTGCTCGGAGATCACCAGCAGGCTGGTATTCGAGCGCACAGTATCCATACCGATGATGCTGTCGTCTTTTTCAAGGCGCATGCCGATGATGCCGGAGGCATTGCGTCCCTGGCTGCGCATCTTTCCAATGTTTGTTCGCAGGGCGTTGCCGAGCCGGCTGGCGATCAGGACGTCGTCTTTAGGACCCACCAGGCGCACATCAATCAACTCGTCGTCCTTTCGAAGGTTGACAGCAATGATCCCGCCTTTTCGGGCCGATGAGAACGCAGACAGGTCCGACTTTTTCAGGATACCGTCACGGGTTACCATCACCAGGGCCTGATCATCGGTGTACTCCCGCGTGGCGGCCAGGGCGCTGATGTTCTCCTCGTTTGCCAGGTTGATCAGCGCCTTCAGGGAACGGCCGCGCGCCTCCCGCGAGGCTTCGGGCAGTTCGTGCACCGGCACGGCGAAGACTTTGCCTTTGTTGCTGAAGAGCAAAAGGGTGTCGTGGGTGGAGGCAACCAACATGCGTTTGACATGATCTTCACGTTTGGCCGCCGCACCACGGATTCCCCGCCCGCCGCGTCGCTGGCGTCGGAAACTGTCGCGGGGCATGCGCTTTACAAATCCATCTTCCGACAGCATGATCACAACGTCTTCGTCGGCAATTAGGTCCATGACCTCGAAGTTGGTTGTATCAACCGAGCTGTGGTCGACTTCCGTGCGGCGTTTGGCGGGATACTGTTTGTCGACCGCGACCAGTTCGTCGGAAACAATGCTGTACTGACGCTCTTCGCTCTTGAGGATTTCCTTGTAGTCTTTGATGCGGGCCTTGAGTTCCTTCAGCTCCTCGATGATCTTCTGCTGTTCGAGCGACGTGAGTTTCTGCAGCCGCATATCCAGAATGGCGTTGGCCTG
>JACKOY010000027.1 GCA_024233935.1 Spirochaetales bacterium
AGCACGTCGGTGCGCCATACAAGCACCGCAAAGAGCACCCCAATGGCCACATCCAGCCGCCCGTTGCGGGTCTTCAGGTGGGTGACCAGACGGGCGGCAAGCGGGCGGAGCGTTCTCAGGAAATAGTCTGTCATAGTTCGTCTCGTTCTATTATGGAAAAAGATTCGTTGTGTATTCTTTCGGTCTCCGGGTCCCCCGGTCTGTACTCCACAACCGGTGCATCGGCCCCCGGAATCTGGGGCTCTTCGTCTTGTTCGTCGCCTGGCATTGTAAACGCGGGATCCCTGAGCAGTTCCAGGGCCCGGTCGATCGCCGGTCCCTGGGGGTCATCGGGATAGACTTCGCGGTATTTTTCCCAATAGGAGATGGTCTTTTCGCGGTCCCGGCGAAGGTGATACTCGATCAAACCGAGATAGAAGTAGCAAAGGCGCATTTCCGGGTTGGCCTTCAAAGCCCAGAGAAACGCGTCGGCGGCCTGGTCGGCCTGGCCGGAAAGATAGCGTACCTGGCCGAGCCGAAACAGCTCCCGGGCAGGCTCAGGAGAAAGATCCAGCGCGATCTGGTAGTTTTCCTCGGCCCGTTCGTATTCACCGAGTACCAGGTAGATGTCGCCGGAGTAGAGGTAGGCCTCGCGGTTTTCCGGTTCGGCTTCGAGTACGCGTTCAAAGAGGCGCCGGGCCACATGATAGCGCTTTGCGAAGTAGTGCTGCATGGCGCGTTCCATAAGTTCGCTGCGTTCGCCGGTTTCGGTCGTTGACGCTTCGCCTCCGGACTGCACCTCGCCGGCGGGCGTGGGAGCCGGGGCGTTTTGGGCGTGGGCCGCGCCGAACGCACCCGGCAGGGCGAAAAGCAGAATCGCAATCAGGCGTCCGGGAAGTTGCATGGCAAAGGCGTAAAGGGCGCGCAATACTAATAGAATCGGCAGTTGGGGCCGAAGCATGAGGGCTCAGAAGTTTATTGACCGGCCCTCCGGGACGGTCCAAACCCGGAAGGGCGATGACGGGCAATCAGGAAGAACGCAGTGACCGCTTCATCGAACTTCCGGCCCGCATGGTGCTCACCGGTGAAGGCATCAAGGCTTTTCAGAAAGCAGGCACGCCCGTTCAGCGGGTCTTGAATCGCGAAGGCGTACCCCGCGAGGGCCTGGAGGCTCCCCGCTTCAACGGCAAGACGGCTCAGAAGCTGGTCATGAACTCCCTGCTCGAAGAGATCTGCACCCAGCTGCCCGATATGCTTTCCAGGCGCTACCAGATCATCAGCACAACGAACCTGATCGTTTATGCGATTCTCTATAAGAAGCTGAGCCCCTCCCTCGGTAAGATGATGTTTGAGTCCCAGATCGTGCGGGACTTCAATCGCAAGAACCCCAAAAACTCCATCGTAGACATCAAACACGTGAACCTGGAACAGGCCAATGCCCTGTTTCAGAAGCACCCCGGTCTCTTTGAAAAAATCGAGGGCGACATACGGGAATTGGTAGAGGCGCGCATCCAGGCCCGGTCCGGCATCGAAGATGAGGACCGGCAGGCCATGGCCATGAGCCTTCCAAAGTTTCTGGCGTGGATCGACCGGCGTATATGGTTCCTGTACTACGTAATTTTTCAGACGTCCATGCGCGACCAGATGCGAAACGTATTTGCCGGCATGATCGCGCGTTATCTGGAACACACACGCCTGGCCACGCACCTGAGTCATCTGGTCATGGAGTTCATTCAGAACGCCGAGAAAGCGCACTTCGAACGCCTGATAGTGCGCGCCGGCATGGCCGGGCGGGAGGAGGTCGATAAATTTTTGCGCGATGCCGAGAACCGCAAGAAGGTGATCGCGGCCGCCATCAAAACCAAGCAGTATCTGGACATCTCCTGGAACATGAACCCCGAGCGTCTCTCGGTCGGGCAGCACTACCGGGTTCAGATCACCATTTCAAACTACGGCCTGATCGAAGACGATGTTCGAGATGCTCTGGTTCGCAAAATGAAAACCAACGTCGACGGCATTGGCATTTCGGATTTCTATACCGGCGGTGATGGAGATCCGGACAAGCTGGGCGCCGGCCTCGGTTTGCTCTACAACTCCTACCTCGAAGACCTCTGCAAGCAGGAAGGAATCAACTATCGTTGCACAATCTACCCCGAACCACGGCTCGAAAAGACTACCGTGCGTATTGAGATGGCCCTCTAGCCCAAGAAACTTCCGGGCTGTCCGAATCCGGGAAGACACGCCATCGTGTGGGGCCCTGCGTTCTTGACGGCCCTACGCATTTGCCGCCGTTTCGTCAATTCTGAAGGCTTTCGGGTGGGACCAGAACGCCCATCGCTTCCAGAAAGGACGTGTTTTGAACCGTGATTCCGACGACCAGAGTCGCGACCAGGCTCACGAGAATCAAAATGGATACAATAAAGAGCGTGTTGCGTAACAAACGAAAACCAAGAAAGGCGACTCCCGAAGAGATGCCATCGGCCTGCCCCTGGGAGCGGGCTACGTTCATGTAAGCCCGAACATAGAAGTACGAGAGCCCCAATATGCCCGCCAGCAAAAGAAAGCCGAAGAAGCGCGGGAAGTTCACCTGCAGAGAATAGATCGGCAGCAGTACCAGGTTGGAGATCACGACTCCCGTGGTCGCCACCAGAGCCACCTGCCAGGTCGAGCGTAGAAACAGGCGCGCGCGTTCAGAGAGTAATATCCGGTCGCCCCGCATGTGATCCAGAAAAGGCCGGGGGGCTGGTTCGCTGTTACCCGGTGGAAGAATCTGGCGCATGATGGCGGCCGAACCCAGCAGGATAAACGCCAGATCAATGGCTCCGAAAATCCACGCGTCGCTTGAGAGCAGCCGATCATCGTGGGCGGATGCGCGCCTGATTGTGAGCCAGCTGAAGAGCGTTACGAGCACAGCTCCCGAGAGCACCAATACCGCCATCGGTCGGTAGAACCAGCGGCTTTCGTGACGGGCGACCAGAGTCAGAAGAATCAGCACAATCCAGAAAAGGGTCAACACCAGCCGCGTGGTATCGGCCGTAAGCGTGCGGCTCAAGCCGCGCAAAAGGGCGTCGGGTCGTGACTCGCTTTCGAGCTGCTCATCCTCGAACAGGTTCAGAAGGCGGCTTTCCGTCAGCACCTTTTCGACCAGGCCGGCTTCCCACCGTAGCTGGCCGGATCGCTCCACATCTGCGGGCGGCGCCATGGGTTCATCTTCCTGAGCATTGCGCCCGCCTCCCGAAATGTTCTCGGGAAAATCATACAGCGGGACCGTCGAGGTGTAGACCTGGGTGGCGGGGGAGGTCCGGAACGAGACGTGGCCCGCCAGGTAGAAAAGCAACTGGAGCAGGAACGCCAGCAGCGTCAGACCGGTCAGGGATCGGAAGATGGACACGACCCGCTCTATCCTTGCACAGTGGCTACCTGTCCAGTGGAAATTCATCCGGTCCCCGCACGGGTGTATCCTGGTTGACTCTCCGACACTGCGCGGCCGGATGTCATCGGCATGATACCGCGGCGTTTTTTTCTGGAGATCTTCATCGCGCTGCGCTATCTACGCGGCCACGGCCGTACCGTTATCTTTAATCTCGGCACGCGTTTGTCTTTTTTCTTCATGGCCCTGATGGTCTACATCATGGTGCTCGTATTGTGCGTGTTTACCGGCTTCCAGAAAGAGGTACACAGCTCGCTCTGGAATTCGGGTTACCACATCATGGTCATCAACCCAATCCACGGAAGCGCGCTCAGCGATTACGAGGACGTCGTCGAGCGGACCGAGCTCGACCCGACCGTGCAACGCCTTTCACGATCGATTTTTCCCAGCATTTCTCTGAACGCCCTGCTCGAATTTCGCAATCAGTTTGAGGGCAAGGCTCTGCGGGCCATCCCGGCCACTGACGAAGAATTGGCGACCGGGCAACTGCGTGACTATCCGCGCATTGTTTACTTTCGCAAGGAACTGCTGGAAAACTTCAACCGCGGCAACTACGTGCTCGTGGGGCGCGAGATGGCGCGTTACTATGGCTGGGACGTGGGCGATCGCATACGGTTGTTCTTGCCCCGGGGCGGCCGACTGGCGCGCGGAATTGAGGTACGTCAGGAAGAGTTTATCATCGCCGGCTTTTTTCGGACCGGCTACTACGAATTCGACCTCAACCTGATTTTCATGTCTTTGAGTACGGCCCAGCGTGTGCTGGGCATTCCGGGCCGCGCCACGGAGGTCATTATTCAGCTGCATAGCCTTTCCGACCTGGACCAAACAGAAGACGCAATTCGGGACGTTCTACCTGGCTACAATTATGATTTGCGGACCATTCGTCAGGACAAGGGAAACTTTCTGGCGGCGTTGCAACTCGAAAAGACACTGATGTTGATTATACTGAGCCTGCTGATACTGGCCGGCGTGGCCGGCATCTGGGTTACGGTCCATCTTTTGGTTCGGGCGAAGTCCCGCAGCATCGGAATGCTCCGGGCCATGGGACTCCCCACGACTTCGATCCTGGTGATCTTTACGGCGCACTCCATGCTGATTGGATTTCTTTCGACGGCGGTCGGAGGTTCGATCGGCATTTTTGTGGCGAATCGTCTGGAAGAAATCATTCGCATGATGGAAGAGATCGTTAACAGCAGTTGCAACTGGCTTTTGGGTTCCTGCCAGCCTGTGAGCTTGATCCCCAGTAATATCTACTATTTTGATCACCTGCCCGTGCAGGCAGACCTGACTGTCATATTTGGCGTGGCGCTCGCGACCATGATCCTTTCGGGACTTGCCGGTTACTTCCCGGCCCGACGCGCGGCCATGTTGGATCCGGTGGAAACCATTCGGGCTGAGTAACATGATTCGCATTGAGAACCTGACAAAGCAATTCCACGGGGAAGGGGAGACCGTTACTGTGCTCAGCGGGCTTGCCATGCACGTTCAGGAGAAAACCATCGTTTCGGTAGAAGGCGCCTCGGGAGAAGGCAAGAGCACGCTTTTGAATATCATAGGAACAGTAGATCAGGCGACGACCGGCTCGGTCATGGTCAGCAATCGCGAAGTCACCTCGATGAGCGAGCGGGAGAAAGAACAGTTCCGGGCGCACGAGTTGGGCTTTATTTTTCAGCATCACTACCTGCTGCCCGATTTCACCATCCTCGAAAATGCGATGATGCCGCTTCTGATTCAACGCAACAGTATCGCCAACGCTGCTCTCGAAGCCGAACGCGTCCTGGCGATGGTCGGACTTGCGCATCGGCTCCAACACTTTCCTTCTCAGGTTTCGGGCGGAGAAATGGCCCGCGCCGGCGTGGCCCGGGCCCTTGTGGGCGGAAAGAAGCTGATTCTGGCGGACGAGCCCACCGGCAATCTGGACAAGGCCAACTCCGACCGGCTGGCGGACCTGCTCTGGCAATTGCAGGGCGATTTGGGTTTCACGTTGGTCATTGTGACCCACGATCCGGAACTCGCGGCGCGCGTCCCCATTCGACACAAAATTGCTTCCGGTCGTTTGACGCGTCTGTAGACTGACGCCATGCTCTGCGTGCACTGCGGCCGCCCCGTTCACGTGCGAATTCTGGAACCCGGAGAGGAGGGCTGGGCGGAGCATGCTTATTGTGAGCATTGCCATCGAACTCAGCCGGCCAACCCCCGACGTTGCGGCCGGTGCGGGACATCCTTCGAGGCCTTCCTGAGTCGCGGCCTTCTGGGCTGCGAGAATTGTTACGAAGCCCTCGCGCCCGACCTGGAACCCCTGATGGAACGATATCAGGGTCGTCCGCCCGGACGCTCGGCGGGCGGCAAAGCTTATAGTCCAGGTCGCCTGGCCCGCGCTCGTTCGGACGAGGTTGTGGAAATGCTTTCGACCGATCCCGGGGCGGTGCCGGCTTTGACCACTTCCCAATACACTCCCCAGCACCCGGTCGCGGGCCAGGCGGACTACCCTCTTCAGACCATGCGCCTGCGCGTGGCCCGCAACATTGCCGGTGTACCTTTCTTTCACCGCCTGGGCGATGCTCCCCGGGCTGCCCTCGCGACGTTTTTGTTTTCCGCGGGTTCCCCGCTGACCCGCTGGCTCTCAGACACTCTGGACCGCCCGTTTCACCCGGTGGAGCTGAGCCGTCAGGGTGAGAAACGAGCCGGCATTGCCGCGGCTACCGAAGGACCGGTAGTCTACTGCGGGGACGAGGATCATGTACGCCTGGAGTGGCTGTTTCCCGCCATTGAAGATGACGAAAGCCATCGAAACCTGCAGCGCTTTCTGGCTCTACTTCCGGGGCTTGACGCCCTCTATGCCTGGCAGTACCATCGTGATTACGGCTTTCTCACGGCCTGCCCGGGAATCGGCGGTCTGGGCATTCGCCTTTCGTTTGAGATGTACCTTCCGGGTCTGAGGACCGCCGGCGCTCGAACGCGCTGGGAGGACCGCCTGGTTCGGGCCGGTTTTGAGCTACGCGGCGCGGACGGAGAGGGCAGCGCCGGATCCGATCGCCTGCAAATTTCCAACCGCTACTGGCGACCGGGGGAAGACCCCCGGGCCGAATTCCGGCGGGCCCTTTTTTTGATGCGCCGGCTGGAACAGGCGGAATACCGTGCTCGGGCGACGCCGGCCGGGTCTTCTCTTCTGGTGGAATCGTCCGATACTTGAAAACAGGGGCCGGTACTCCTCAGGTGCTTGTGGTTCGCGGAAAACCTGATGACAAAGCCCGGGTGGCTACTTTTTTTGTTTACTGAGTTCGGTCCTAAAAGCCCGAATTCTGGACCTGTCGCCCCCATTTGCTTCGTCCAATTTTAACGGAGATTGTCGATGTTCGATTTTACGAAAAGAGCCAAGAGAGTCATAAACGAATACGCGCAGCAAGAAGCGAAGCGCCTGGGCCACGACATGATCGGACCGGAGCACATCTTGCTCGGACTGCTCCGCGAGGAGGACTCGGTCGCCATCAAGATATTGAAGAACCTCAATATTGATCTGGGCGAGCTTAAGAAGGAAGTTGAGCGCCGGTCCAAGCAGGGTGGCAACACGCTGCTCATCGACATTTCACCCAATCCTGACAAATATCAGAAAATCATCGACTATTCCAAAGAAGAAGCAAAACGCCTGAAGCACAACTACGTTGGGACCGAGCACATCCTGCTGGCTCTGTTGCGGGACAACAACAACGTGGCCGGGGCGGCGCTCGCAAATTTCAGCGTGAATTATTCCGTCATCAAGGGCGAGATTTTGCGAATTCTGGGCGTGGCCACCTCCGGGGCCGGCACCGGTCGCCAGAGCTCTCCGGAAAAATCGCGCACTCCGACCCTGGACGAATTCGCCCGGGACCTCACGCAACTGGCCCGGGACAAAAAGCTGGACCCGGTGATCGGTCGTGATCAGGAGATTCAGCGTCTCATTCAGGTGCTCTGTCGCAAAACCAAGAACAATCCGGTCCTCATCGGCGAGGCCGGGGTTGGCAAAACAGCCATTGTGGAAGGACTGGCGGATCGGGTCGTAAACCACCAGGTCCCTGATCTGTTGTTCGACAAGCGGGTCATCGCCCTGGATCTGGCAAGCCTGGTCGCCGGAACCAAGTACCGCGGTGAGTTTGAGGACCGTCTGAAAAAGATTATGCGGGAGATTCAAAACTCGAGCAATATCATCGTGTTCATAGATGAGTTGCACACGCTGATCGGGGCGGGCGCTGCCGAAGGCGCTATCGATGCTGCCAACATGCTGAAGCCGGCGCTTGCCCGGGGTGAGATTCAGTGCATTGGCGCGACCACGCTCACCGAGTTTCGCAAATACATAGAGAAGGATTCGGCTCTGGAACGCCGCTTCCAATCGATTCTCGTAAAAGAACCTTCGGTGGAAGATACAATTCTGATTTTGAAAGGCCTCAAGAAGTCCTTCGAAGAGCACCATAAAGTGCATTATTCTTCGGACTCCCTCGAACTTGCGGTGAACCTCTCAGAACGCTACATCAATGATCGTTATCTCCCGGATAAGGCCATCGATATCATAGATGAAGCCGGCTCTCGGGCGCGTCTGGCAAATAGCTCGCGCCCCGAAGAAATCACCGCCCTTGAGGACGAAATCAAGGATCTCGTGCAACGTAAAGACGACATGGTCAAAGCCCAGGAGTACGAAAAGGCCGCCCAGATCCGCGACGAGATCAACATCAAGCGCGAAGTGCTGGATGAACGCATTAACCAATGGCAGGAGCGCATCGCTGACTACAGCGTCGCGATCGACCCGGAAGACATTTACGCCGTGGTCAGTCTGTGGACCGGGATTCCGCTTGAGAAGATCGAAGAAGGCGAGGCTTCCAAGCTCCTCCGTATGGAAGAGGATGTTGCCCGACGCGTCGTCGGTCAGACCGAGGCAGTCCAACAGGTCAGCCGCGCCGTTCGACGGTCGCGAACCGGCTTCAAGGACAACCGCAAGCCCTCGGGCTCCTTTATTTTCCTTGGTCCTACCGGGGTCGGGAAAACCGAACTGGCCCGGGCCCTGGCCGAATTCTTGTTCGGTGACGAAAAGAAGCTCTTCCGTCTGGACATGTCCGAGTACATGGAGCCGCACAGTGTTTCCAAACTGATCGGATCGCCCCCGGGTTACGTGGGTTATGACGATGCCGGCCAGTTGAGTGAATTCGTGCGACGCAATCCGTATTCAGTCGTTCTTTTCGACGAAGTGGAAAAAGCCCACCCGGATGTGTTTAACCTGCTGCTCCAGATTCTCGACGAGGGCACGCTTACCGACACCCACGGACGTAAGGTCGACTTCCGGGAGACCCTGGTGGTCATGACCTCAAACCTGGGCGCCCGCCAGATGCAAAAGGGCGGCAAGATGGGCTTTGCGGAGGATCAGGGCCGTCGTGAGGAAGCCCGCAATGAATCGGTCATGGAAGAGCTCAAGAAGCACTTCAACCCCGAGTTTTTGAACCGGATTGATGAAATCATCACCTTCCATAGCCTGGATCGGGGTCACATTCGCCAGATCATCGACATCATGGCCGAACGCATGAACAAGGTCATGGTGGAGAAGAAGATCCGCTTCGAAATGGACGAAAGTGCCAAAGACCTGATCGCGGACCTCGGCTTTGACGAAAAGTACGGCGCCCGCCCCCTGCGACGCACGCTCCAGCGGGAAATCGAGGACTATCTGGCCAATCGCATGCTGGAAGGAGCTTACGCGGAAGCGACCCTCATCAAGGTTTCCACGAAGCCCAAAGAAAACGCCGATAGCGGCCTGCAGCTCGCTTTCGCCGAGGAATACTGGCCCGGTTACGAACAAATCCGTGAAGCGCGTGCCCGGGAAATGCGGGAGAAAGAAGAAGCGCTGGACAAAAAGCGAAATCCAGGCAAAGACGTAGGTGGGGGCGAGGCCAGGACCGAACCCGGGCCCACCGGGAACGCACCATCCTCGCCGAGCCCTGCGAACAGCGGCCAGGTCGGTTAGGTGATAGAATCGGAGCTAACAGGATTTCTTTCTCTCGAAGCCCTGCTGGTTCCGATCGTCGTTACGGTTCTCATGCTGGCCCTCTATGGGGGCTGGCGTTGGTTGTACCCGCTTCTTTCGGGCTCGACCGAGGCGATCGCCGAAATTCAGCGCCTGAGCCCCCGTTACGGCCGTACGCGGCCCCGCAAGACCCTCTGGGTCGACTGTTCGTATCAGTTCGAGGCGCGTGGCCGAACCTACGAGGGCGAGTGTGTCTTGCCGCTGCGTTACTTCTTCGGCAAAGGTCTCCCGCTACAGCCCATTCTGGACGATGACCAGGTGGGCCTTTCGGTACTGGCCGTGAAATCGTCGACGTACGTGGGCGGCGAACAGATTGAACACGTTTTGCTCGGCATGCGTTCGAGTCTGCCGGTTCGCTATCGAAACCGAAATCCGGCCCATCATACGCCCATGCCGGACCGCGAACGCGTATCGACCCAAATCAAACACCGTACCGCCTGAACTCGCCATTTAGGATTCCACTTCATGAAACGTTGCTTTCGCTCAGCTACACTGATTCTCCTTATAGCCATGCCGTTGCCCGCCCTGCAGGCCCAGGATGCGGAAGCGCCCGAAGGTTACGATCAGGCGCTTTCGAGTTTTCGATCCGGGCGCTACGAGGAGTCTTTGCAGACCATCCGCGGCGTCTTTGACAACAATCGGTCGTCCATGCACCTGCGTCTCCTGGCCGCAGCCAACTATGCGGCCCTTGGTGACTACGATTCGGCCGTTGCCCACATGCAGTACGCGATGAAGGACCATCCAAATCGGGCGGAGCCCCGGGCCATGCTGGCCGGCATCTTTCGTCGTCAGGGTCGTACCGATCAGGCCATTCGCATTGCCCAGACCGGACTGCGGCAGGCCGGCGACAATCTGGATCTGCGTCTGGAACTTGCGGCGGCGTACTACGCGGCCAACCGGTTGACTGAAGCCCGGGCGCAGCTTGAGCGCGCCCTGGCTCTCGACGCGCAGAATTTTCATGCGATCTATCTGGATGGAATGATCTTTCTCAGGCAGGCCCGATATGACAACGCCCGCTTTCGATTCATGAACGCTCTGAATCTTGAACAGCTGCCCCGGGCGGACCTGGTCGGCCTTTACGTAAACATGGGTTTCGCTCTGGAACGCCTGGGCGATGCCGCTCTTGAGGAAGGACAACGGGGCCAGGCGGTCTCCCAATGGCGCGAGGCGGTCCGGTACTATCAATACGCCCTTCGCCTCGATCCCCAGAACGGTCAGGCCCGTGAAAATCTGAACCGCGTTGAAGCGCGGGAGATTTAGTCGCCTTTTTCGCGTAATTCGGAATCGTGGCTCATGGCTGGCTCTGGCGCACCCATGCGATCGGTGGCCGTGCATACGCTCGGTTGTCGCCTGAATCGCTACGAAAGCGACGGCATTCTTCAGAAGTTTGTCGAGAGCGGACGTTACGAGGCGCGCTCGATTGAAGAAGGACCCGATGTGGCCATCGTCAATAGTTGCACCGTTACCGATCAGGCGGACGGTCGTAACCGCCAGGCAATCCGACAGATTCTTCGTAAGAACCCAAATTGTTCCATCGTCGTGACGGGTTGCTTTGCCCAGACCGACCCCGACCTGCTCCGCGAGCTCCCCGGCGTGGCCCTCGTGGTGGGTAACGATCGCAAGAGCCGGCTCTTTGAGCTACTCGAACAGCACTTCCAGAAGACAGCAACGGCCATGCCCTTCGAGGCAGTGCTCGACCATCGCATGCGGCCCGGGATTGAAGAGCCCTTCGCCTATGGCGCCGTTTTGCCTCAGGGACACACGCGCGCCTACCTGAAGATCCAGGACGGGTGTGATCGCCGCTGTTCGTACTGCAAAATTCCGATGGCCCGGGGCCGGGGGATCAGTCGTGCGTATGCTGCTATTCAGGAACACCTGCGGGTCCTGGAAAGCCAGGCTGTGCCGGAGGTCGTGCTTACCGGTGTAAACCTCGGCTGGTACCGCGATCCGGAGACGAAACAGCGTTTTGTGCCGATGCTGGAAGAACTGCTGGGCGGACTTTCGCACACCCGGTTGCGTTTGTCGAGCATAGAGCCGTGTGATGTGGATGCGCCTCTGGCCAGGCTGACGACGCACCCTTTGTTATGCAGCTTCCTGCACGTTCCGGTCCAAAGTGGTTCGACTGCAATCCTGCGTCGCATGCGGCGGACCTACAGCGCGGAGAGCTTTCGTCGACGTGTCGAAACGGCAAAAGGAATCAATCCGGATATTTTTTTAGGAACCGATTTGATTGTGGGCTTTCCTGGAGAAAGTGAGGCCGACTTCCAGGCGTCGCTGACATTGCTTGAACAACTCGAATTTGCCCGTATTCACGCCTTTCCCTTTTCCCCGCGTCGGCAGACCGTGGCCGCCCAATTGCCCGGTCGCGTGCCGCCCGGGATTGTGCGCGAACGTATGGCGCGTGTGCGGGAGCTTTCGAAACGTCTGGCGCTGCGCTACGCGCGGCGCTTCATCGGAACCGCCCGCGAAGCAGTGCTCGAACCCGGGCGTCAGCCGGGCGTCTGGCACGGCCTTACTGACAATTTTTTGCGCGTTGAGCTACCGGCCGGAATGTCGGCCGAAAGTTGCCTGGTGTCGGTGACGATTGATCGCGTCGACGAACACGGAGTGAAGGGAAGCCTGCTGGCCCGGGCATGATCGCTTCCGGGGCAGGCATTCGCTTGTTCCGGTTCACGCTTCGAGTCTGATTTCCCTGGCCGGGGATCGGGGGCATGCCCGGTCCGCTCAGTAGTCGAGGTACAGGAAGGCGGTGTCGGTGTCCTTGCGCGCCTCATCGCCTTTCTCAATCTCAAAAGCGTAGATGTGGCGGTTGGTTCGCAGGGTGCGCGTAACCTGGTACCCCGCATCTTCGATGAAAAAACGCATGCGGTCACTGGAGACTTTCTGTTCCAGCTCCGGTCCGGACGGGGCCGGAATTTTCTCCCAATCGATGACGATCATCTTTCCGTCGGGTTTCATGGCGCGACCGACTCCCCGAACGGCCAGGGACGGGTCGGCAAATGTGGAAAGCACACAGGAGCAGAACACCAGATCCATCACAGGAATCCAATCCGGCAAAAGCGGGTGTTCGGTCCGCTCAATATAAAACGGGATGAAGCGCTTCAGATCCTCGTGCACCTTCCTCTGCAGCGCCTGGTCGATCATGATTTCCTGGGCTTCCGCGCCCCAGATTTCGCAATCACTTTCGATAAACTCGTAAAACGTGCTCAGGAAATAGCCGTTACCCATTCCAAAATCGAGCAGGTTCTTAACCCCCCGCCAGTGGATCTGCGATAAAATCTCATGTCGGGGGAACAGGTCGCGCCGGTCCCTGGAAAGCAGGTACGTGTGGTATTCCGGCTCCTCGTAGTATGGTCGACCGCGCATGTTCTAAGGTGCCACGGCCGGGCTTCCAAAAGTGGTTGAAGCGTCTGTCATTTTCAGCCTTGATCGGACATGCATCGGGACAATCGGCATGGTTCGAAGAGGGGCACCAGGAGCAAAAAGCACGATCGCCGGGCACTGCATTTTGCGTCTCTGCTTTCCGATAAGTTCCAGTAAGCCAGGTTCGGATTATGTCAATTCCTTTCAAACGAAAGCTGCTTTGTTCTCTGGTTGTCGCTTTGATTCCGGTCCTGGCGACAGCAGAGGAACCCCAACGCCTGGGAAGTGGTACAGGCCAGAACATTCCCGGTATCGATCAGTTGCCGCGTGCCACAAGCAACACTCAGACAAACAACGAGTCCGCAACCGAGCAGCCCGTCACGTCCGATCAGGAGACTCAACAGCCGGCAAACGAGGGTGGCGCGCTTGCATTTCCGCTGATCACGAATATCAAGGTGGAGCCACACCCGGAACTCCCGTATTCCGCGCGAATTTCCTGGGAAGGCAATCCCGCCAATACGACCGCCATATGGGTTGGGCGCTTCGTACGTCCCATCAATTCAGTGGAACTGGTCTTTCAGGCCGATAGCATTGCCTCGCCACCTCTGGGGCCCCGTGAGACAAGTTTCGTGGATCGAAACATACCAGACGGCGCTTACTACTACGTTATTGTCACACAATATGAAATTGCAAACCGCGGTCGGATGCTTCTGCGCGGCGGCGCCAATTTCACCGAGGAACCGTTCATCGTTTACCGCGGGGACCAGGGCACTGTCAACGAGACCGATGCCTCGGGCATTCCTCATGTGCGTTCGCTCTTTGCCGTGAACTCGGGCGGTACGGTCAAGTTGAGCTGGGCGCCGCCGGCTGCCAGCGGGGACTACCAATTTCACGTCTATCGGAGCGTGGAGCCGCTGGCGACTCCGACCGCGCTACGGGTGGCGACCCGTCTCGGCGTTGTGGCGGGCACGACCTTCAACTTTGCTGATGAGGAGCCCCTGCGCGGGCGCACGGTCTACTATGCTGTAATGACGGTCGACCGCACCAGTGGCCGCGAACAGGTCCTGCTACGGCCCGATGTCACCGTAATTTCCCACCAGTTTGAAGAATCGCAACTCAGCGACGACCAATTGCGCTATCTCCCGGATGCACTCACCGTGTATCTCGAAAGCGGAGACTCCGTAAAGTTGCTCTGGGTGGATCCGGAGGTTGACCTGAGCGACCTGCGTGTGTATCGACACAACCGGCCGATCAATAGTGTTCAGGTATTGGAACGAGCTCGCTTTGTGGGGGTGGCACGGCCCGGAGAGAACAGCTTCAGAGACCCTGGGCTGCGCCCGGGCATGTACTACTACGCCGTTCTACCTCGGGACAGCAATCGCCGCGAGGTGCGCCTCTTCCAGGAGGGCCGTTCCTTTACGGGCTTTGGTGTTCAGATCCGGGAAGCGCCGGAGCAGGACACCACCGACAATACAACTACTGACAACACCAATACCACGAACGAGGGTAACCAGGACCTGACGCAGGATGAGATTGCCCGCCTGGAACGACCCACGCTTTCGGGGTTGGAGGCCAGCGCGTCGACATCTGCGGTCGAGCTGAAATGGACGGTGCTTGCCACGGAGCGGGCCCGGGACTTTCGCATGCTTCTGTATCGGAGCCGGTTGCCCCTGGCAAGTCTCGACGCCGTGCGGAGCAATGGAACCTTCCTGGACGAATTGGCCTCCGATCGCCGTAGCTACATAGACTCCGGTCTGGAGCCCGGGCGCTACTTCTATGCGCTGATCATCGACGTCGCCGGTGATTTGGACCGTCCGCTTGTAGAAGGCCGCAACTATCTCTCCGGACCCGTCACGATCGCCGAACAGAACCCGGAAGAGGACGGGGGGCGTGAGCAAATTGGAGAAGAGGGGGATCTAACTGCCATCAATCGTATTCTGGCAGCCACCTATCATCGTCGGCGTTATGGCGAAGCGATTCGCCGGTTGGCGCCGTACATCGTCGAAAGCAATCGTGTGGCGCCAAACGTGCGGGCCAAAGCGCTCCTCTATACGGGCATTTCCTACTATTATCTTCGTCAATATCGAAGCGCGCTGGAATTCTTCGTGCACGATCTTGTTCGAACCGAGTACCCCGAAAGGGCCCGGTTCTGGTACTCCCGCGCCGTGGAGCGTGTGCGTTAAGCGAGAGACGACATCGTATGGGACAGAAACAATCCACAATCCTGCTTTTTGGGCTCTTGCTCCTTTTGGGGGGCGTGGGGTTGCTTGCATCGCAATACTGGAACACGTCTCCGGAATCGCCGGCGGAGGTGCAGGAGGCCTACACATCTCTGCGCGAAGCCGACGAGTACCTGCGCCAGAATTCACGGGAAGCGGCGGAGAACGCTTCGGCCATTTTTAACCGGGTCCTGGCGCGCAACATCAATCCGGAGATCAACCAGCTGGCCCGGTATGGTCTGGGCGTTGCGCTGGAGAAAATGGATGATCGGGCAGCGGCGCTGGAATACTATGAAGACCTGCGTCGCGAACAGATTCACGACCCGGCCCTTGCCGATCGCGTTGATTATTCGCTGGGCAAGCTGTATCTATTTATCAGCCATGAGGAAGAGGGTCGTTCGCTGCTTGAGGCGCTCCTGGCCCGCACACGCGATCCAGAACTCAAGAGCCGGATCCACACTGCCTACGGCATGTTTTATCTGAGTCGCGGAGATGGTCGGCGCGCCAAAGAGAACTTTACGATCGCGCTGGAATACTATCCTTCCAACCTTCAAGCCCGTCGGGGCCAGGCACGCGCGGCCCGGGGCCAGGGCGGCGACTGGGCTTCATTCGAATACTACGATGACTACCTGGTGGGACGATCGAACCTTGAGCCGGAAACCCGGCAGCGTGTGGCCGAAGAAGTGCGCCGCGACGCCTACAACGGCGGGATTCGTTCCTATCGATCCAACGAGTTTACCGCAGCAATTCCGTACTTCCGAAGAGTGATCGACGGCGGCGGCAACGATGATTTGACCGAGAAGGCCACGTACTGGCTGGCCGAGAGCTACGCTGGCGCCGGGCGCACGCGCGATGCAATTCGATGCTACGATCAGGTGCTTGCCAACTCCAATACAGAGATGGATCAGGCGGCTTTGATCAAGAAGGGCATCATACTGTTCGAAGGAAGGCAACTGGAAGCGGCCGCGCGTTCTTTTCAGCGAGCCATCGACGACTATCCTTCCGGGGGCTACACCGAAAAAGCGATTGAGTGGCGCAGAGAGACCATGGCGCAAATTCGTGAGCAGTCGATTATGGAAGATGTTGAATACAGATCTGAAGATCGCCTCTACCCCGACTCCGATGAACGGGCTTCCTCCGAAAGGTAGTCCGCTTCGTCGGGCAGGGCTACGGGCAAATCCGCCATTTTATAGATGAAGGCCGGGATATCGGCCAGGTTCTGCACGCTCGCGGGCAGTTGATCGGCGCCCGCGCCAAAGGCGAGAGTGGGCACCCGGTTTTCCGTATGTGTCTTGCGAGAGAGGTCTTCCAGATTGCCATGATCCGAGGTGACCAGCAGCAGCTCGTTTTCGGGATCCATAGCCGCAACAATCCCATCGATAAACGCCTCCAGGGTTCGGATGGCCCATTCGGCCGTTTCCCAGGACATGTCGTGTCCGGCTTTGTCCGTGATGAAAAACTCGTGCAGTACCAGATCGTAGCGTTTTGCGATGCGTACCAGATCCGCGCCGACTTCGCGGGGGCTTCGGATTGGGAAGCGCGCCCGGAGGTGCGGAAAAAGCCGATGCATGATTTCGTGGGTAATGTCCATGTACACCGCGTCCCCCGCTTCCAGGTCCTCCAGGCGCTTCAGGGCCTGACCGGCGGCGACCTGGATATGCGTCGAAGCGCTCATCAGACGGGGACGGTGACTGATTCGCTGGATGTAAGCCTCCGAGTAGGCATTCAGGAGGCTCGCACGCCGTCCGCGCCGGGCGTATTGCAGGACGATCGACCAGTCGTAGATCACCCGCCGGAGCGTCGGGCCCGGAAAGCCGGTCATGTGCCGGCCCATGACGCGGGCGCCATTCAGGCCGGTCCACAAACTGGTTTGACCCGTGGCCGATTGAGGCAGGCCGGGCAGGCCCAGGCTGGCGTCCGTTTCATGGGTTACAAAGCCCGGGACCAGGCTTTCCTCTGGCGCGCGCCCTCCCAGAGCCGATAAATAAGAAGTAGCATACCGGCTGAAGGGGTTTGTGTCGGGGTCGTCCTTGCCGAAACCGATTCCGTCTATAAAAAGGTAAATGATGCGCAAGAGATCGCCCCTCCCGGTCTGGATCTGAAACGTCCGCCTGACAAGGAATAATCAAATGCCCAGGAAAGCACAAGCCCGTCCGATTCCCATGCTGAGAAAGCCGGAACCGGGCTTTTTTGAAGAAGAGGGCGGCGAAACCCGCCCGGATCCGGCCCGTTACCAGAACCTGCGCCTCAACCGCTCCGGAACCGCCCGGCCGCAAACGGGCGCCCCCGAGTCCCTCAATGCCCCGGCGCGGGAGGCGGTCTTTACTGCCGAGCTGCATGAACTGACCCGTAGCGTGATCGACCATACCCGCTTGAGGCCCGGCGACGCGCCGAAACGTATGAACCGGGCCGAGTTGCCTGCCGAAGGTGCGCCGGCTGCCGGCTCCTTGCCCGCTTCAAAACCGGCCGGTCGAACCGGATCCCCCGGACGGACAGAAGTCGGGTCCAGGCCGCTCCGTCCCACGCCCGGCGCCAAGCAATCCCCCGTGCGCAGGGCAGAGCTTCCGGCCGAGTCGATGGATTCCGCGGCGCGCCCCGCCACTCCAGGGCCCCAGGACCAGGACCCGGGCAGTGATCGCCCCCTCGTATTCGATGACGTGACTTTGTTTGGTTCCGACTCCGTGGCGCCCTCCGCCCCGGTTGTTGGCCCGCCCGCCACGCCGGAGCCTTTAGGGGAAGACGACGAGTTTGCGCCGGAGGTCCTGGACGATATCGTCGCCGAACTGGAAGCCGAGTTGTTCGAGGACGAGAGCGATGCGCCGGCTCCGTACGAGCCGCCTGAGCCGACGCCTGTCCCTGCAAAGACAGCAGCGACGCCCGATCGTGATTTTCTGATCAGTGACGAAGACCTGTACGAGCACGTTGCCCTCGACGAGGCCACAAAACAGGAAGGTAAGCCGGAAGCTGTAAAGCCGGAAGATGCAAAACCGGAAGATGCAAAACCGGAAGATGCAAAACCGGAAGCTGCAAAACCGGAAGCTGCAAAACCGGAAGATGCAAAACCGGAAGCTGCAAAACCGGAAGCTGCAAAACCGGAAGCTGCAAAACCGGAAGCTGCAAAATCGGAAGCCGATGAGCGGGCCAGTTCTATCCCGCCCCTGGAGGTTCTCACGGAAGAGGCTCCGCCGCCCCTGGCGCCCGAACTACTGGCAAAGTTGCATGTGTTATATCAGAAATCAGACCTGCAGCCAGCGGATTTTGACGCAATCGTGCAGGAGATTGTCAACGCCACGGAAGCCGACGGGCTTGCCGTACTGCTTTTGAACGAGCGCCGCATGGCGTACCAGTGTCTGCTTTCCCATGCTCTGGACGAGCTCACGACCCGGAGCCTTTTTGTTGGTATCAAGGATCGCTATGTGCAGCCGGGCGTAACGTTCCAGGCTTTTGCCCTGCACGGAGATTTGCGACAGGACTTTCACTTTACGAAACGATTCAGTTCGGATGCCCTTGCGGACTTCGCGAGCATGTTCGTTCTGAACCTGTCCGAGTTTCAGGTTGCGGGTTATCTGATCCTGTTTGCGCGAACCGAGCAGGAAGCCTCGGTCGTTCAGAAAAAGCTCGAGACCCTTCGCGCCCTGTTGCGGGACCTCACTCCCATTCTGCTTCGGGCCCGTATGCACTTCTGGTACGATGCCGAATACGAAGAAAGCCAGGACACCTACATCCTGGACGAACTCTATTTGACCCTCCGCCGCCTTTCGGGCGGCGGCACGGAAACGGTAACAGTCATTCACATCCTGGTGGATGGCCTTCTGGAAGAAACGGCCTGGCACGTGCAGCTGAATCGTCTGGCCGATGCCGTGCTCCCACACCTGGCCCTTGAGGAAAGGGTCGTAATCGCGACGCCCAACAGGCTTCTGGTAATGCTGCGTGCCACGGACCCGGAAGTAATTCTGGGGTTTGCCAGGTCCAGCGCGGACCAGTGGGGTCTGACCTTGCGAACAAAGACCATGCGCTTCCCGGATGATGGCCGCAACCTGTACAACTATCTCTCTTTGCAGCCAGTGCCGTAACCATGCGAAGGCTGAGACCCGGATTGCTGGTCCTGTTGATTGCGGTCCCGCACATGCTTCGGGCCGAACCCGGCTTTCGGGAACTGGAAGCGACGGCTTTGCAGCTATGGGAGGCCGGTCGTCTGGAGGAAAGCCTGCCCCGGCTCCGGCGCCTGCATGAGCTCCAACCCTACAACGATCGCATCGCCTTCTTGCTGGCCAGAACTCTGATTCTGGCGCAACCGGAGGAACCGGCAGCCTACCGCCAGCGCCTGGGTGAGGCCGTGGTTCTTTTGGATCAGTCCCTGGCTCTGGACGCACACCCGGAGGATGATCGGGCGGCCCGGTGGTTCTTCGCAGGGCTGGCGCGGTGGTTTCGGAGCGAACGCCGGCTGGCCGCCAGTTGCTTTGAGCGCAGCCTGCGCCTGGACCTCCACCTGGGGCCGGCGGCCTACAACCTCGCTATCGTCTATCGCGAATTGGGCCAGCTGGATGATGCCCGGCGAGTAGAACGCAGCCTGACCACCCCGGATTAGCAATCCCACCCTTTTTGTGCTTGACGAGCCCCCTTTTGGCGACTACTCTTTCGCATGAATTAGCAATCGAGGCACTGGACTGCTAAAATGGTCGTCCGGGCGAGGCGGAGAGCTGGGGCTCTTCGATGGGTGGGAGGTGGCGCCATAAATCTTCGGGAGGGTGAAATACTGAAGCTGGTTGTAGATGGATTCATTCGGCACGCGACGCCAATCAGCAGCCTCTACCTTACGCAACACTACGACGTGGGGGTGAGTTCTGCAACCGTGCGCTCCATCTTCGCCGGTCTGGAGAGCGAAGGGTATTTGTTTTCTCCCCATCGCAGCGCTGGGCGTATCCCGACTGAACGAGCGTATCGTTATTATGTCAACAATCTGGGACAGCTTTCCTTCGTGGGCGATGACGAGCAGCGCTTCATACAGGCGCAGTACCTCAAGCGTGACTTCAAAATGGAAGACCTTCTGCAGGCCACCAGCCAGATCCTCAGCCGTCTTACCAGGGCGGCGGCAGTAGTTGTGGGACCGGCAAGAGAAAAGGCCGTGCTCAAGCACCTCGAACTGATCGACATGGGCGCCGATGAGGTGCTTCTGATTCTGGTCACCCGTACCGGTGGCGTCTATTCACGTAATCTTTTTCTGGAAAACCGCATTCCGTCTGATTATCTGCGGCACATCTCCCGGCTGTTGAGTGAGCGCTGCAAAGGCGCAGAAGTCGGCGCTGTGCCGGATCTGCTTCGCGTAAGCAGTGATTCAGTGCGCGATCGTGCGGGCGATTATGAGCACGTCGTGGGGGCTGCGATTGCACGCAGCTTCGAGGGCGGTTCGATCGGCAACGAACCGATTTACCTGCATGGATTGGACTACTTATACAACCGCATCAAACGCGAGCGGGCGGGACCGAACGCCCGGCCCGGGCAGCTTTTCGAATCGGAGAACGTGCTGCGCACCTTGTTCGCGCAGTTTCGCGACGCCGACGGAGTTGAGGTTTTGATCGAAGGTGATCGGGACGAGCGGCTACAGGGGCTTTCGGTTGTTTCGGCAAGCTACAAGATGGGCGAGCAAAACATCGGCGCCCTTGGAGTGGTGGGTCCTAATCGAATGAACTATGCCAGGGTGATTGGTCGTATTGAGTACGTGCGTCGCTTAATTTCGAACATGATCACACGTATGAGCAACTGAGGTCGAGGAGAACTATGGGAGGCAACCCGGAAAACGAACAGGAGCGCAGGCCGGTGGAAGAGACCGAGACACAGGCTGGCGGACCGGCCGGCGTCGACGTGGCAAACGGCCGGCAGAGTCGCAGTGAAACGTCCAATGACGCGGGCGCCGATGCGGAGCAGAGAGCGGATGGTGAAGTTGCGTCGGCACCGGAAGAAGATGAACTAACACGTCTGCGGCGCGAGACCGAAGAGCTGCGCGACCAGTGGACGCGTGAGCGGGCCGAATTCAGCAACTTCCGCAAACGAACCATTATCGAGCGCCAGCGAGCCAGGCAAGAAACGATCAGTTCCTTTGTTGGGGAGTTGCTTGTCGCCCTGGACAACTTCGATCAGGTCTTGAACATCGAGAGCGTGAGCGAGGAAGTGAAGAACTACATCGTTGGCGTGCAGATGATACGAGACAGCTTCATCAATATTTTGCAGAAGCACAACATTAAGGTAATTAACCCCGTGGACGAAGCGTTCGATCCGAATCGAATGGAGGCGTTGTCCATGGAAAATCGGGACGATATCGAAAAAGACACCGTGCTGGAAGTATATCAGTCAGGTTACGTGCTGGAATACGGCGAGGGTAACTCGCACGTGATCCGCCCGGCGCGGGTGAAGGTGGGCAAAGCCACGGCGGCCAGCCCACAGCAGTAGAAGCCAAATCGAAATAGCAGCAAAAGAGGAAAGGAAATGGCACAAGAAAAAATCATCGGCATCGACCTCGGCACGACCAACTCGTGCGTGGCGGTCATGGAAGGTGGAGAGCCGGTCGTCATTCAGAATGCAGAAGGCGCCCGCACAACTCCGTCTATCGTTGCCTATACAGAGGGCGGACGGTTGGTCGGCCAGATCGCAAAGAACCAGGCGATCACAAACCCGACCAATACGATCCGCTCAATCAAACGCTTTATGGGACGCCGCTTTTCGGAAGTCACAAAAGAGGCAGAACGGGTTCCGTACAAGACGGTGCGCAGCGGATCGGATGGTCTCAAAGTGGAGACCGAGCAGGGTTCCTTTACCGCGCCCGAAATATCGGCGGTCGTTCTCCAGAAGATGAAGCAAACCGCAGAGGATTACCTTGGTCATCCGGTCAACAAGGCCGTGATCACGGTTCCGGCGTATTTCAACGATGAGCAGCGGCAGGCGACCAAAGACGCCGGCCGGATCGCAGGACTGCAGGTCGAGCGAATCATCAACGAGCCAACGGCGGCAGCTCTCGCCTATGGCCTGGATCGCAAGAACAAGAGCATGAAGATCGCTGTCTACGACCTTGGCGGCGGCACGTTCGATGTTTCCATTCTGGAACTGGGCGACGGCGTTTTCGAGGTGAAATCAACGAACGGAGACACCCATCTGGGTGGTGACGACTTCGATGATGTGATCATCGACTGGCTTGTGAGCGAATTCAAAAAGGAAAGCGGCATTGATATCGCGAAAGATCGTATGGCGCTGCAGCGTCTTAAGGAAGCGGCCGAGAAAGCCAAGATCGAACTTTCCGGAACAAGCCAGGCGCAGATCAACATACCGTTTGTCACGGCTGATCAAAGCGGCCCCAAGCATTTGAATATGAGCCTTACGCGCTCAAAGTTCGAGCAGCTTTCGAGGACCCTGGTGGAGCGTACGCGCCAGCCCTGCCTGAGCGCACTCAAAGATGCGGGCCTTTCGGCTTCGGACGTTGATGAAGTTCTTCTGGTCGGTGGCTCAACGCGCATTCCGGCTGTTCAGGAGCTGGTGAAGTCCATATTCGGCCGGGAGCCTAACAAATCGGTAAACCCCGACGAAGTCGTCGCGGTTGGAGCCGCCATTCAGGGTGGAGTTCTGGCCGGCGAGGTCTCCGACGTGCTCCTGCTGGATGTTACGCCGCTTTCTCTCGGAATCGAAACTCTGGGTGGTGTATTCACTCGATTGATCGAACGTAACACGACCATCCCGACGCGTAAGTCGCAGATTTTCTCGACCGCGGCAGACAACCAGACCGCAGTATCCGTGCATGTGATGCAGGGAGAGCGGGATATGGCGAAGGACAACCGGACTCTAGCGCGCTTTGATCTGGTCGGAATTCCCACCGCGCCACGCGGCGTGCCGCAGATCGAAGTGGCCTTCGACATCGATGCCAATGGTATCGTGCACGTTTCGGCAAAAGATCTCGGAACCGGAAAAGAACAAAAGATCCGTGTGGAATCTTCCAGCGGACTCTCTGAGGACGAGATACAGAAGATGGTCCGTGACGCGGAGGAAAACCAGGCCCGGGACCGCGAACAGCGCGAGGTCGCCGAAGCACGCAACGAAGCCGACAATCTCGCCTACCAGCTCGAAAAGAGCCTCAGCGATGCCGGCGACAAGGTTGATCCTGCCGATCGGGCCAAAGCGGAAGATGTCATCAAGCGCACACGCGAAGCCCTGGAATCGGGAGACGACGCGGCCATCAAGGCGGCGCGCGAAGAAATTCGCAACGCCTCCATGGAACTCGGCCAGAAGCTGTATGCGGCAGCCGGCGCTGGTGCTCCAGGCGAACAAGCCGCCCCGGAAGGTGACGGAAATCAGGAAGCCGGATCAGAAGGCGAAAACGTTGTCGATGCGGACTATACGGTGGTCGACGAGGACAAGAAATAAGGAGCCTGGATGCTGACAGGCGCATCCCAGCGGAACAACGGAACGGGTACTGGAAATGGCAGATCGCGATTATTATGAAGTGCTGGGCGTGTCACGCGACGCCCAGGCGGATGAGATCAAAAAGGCATATCGCAAGCTGGCTATCCAGTACCACCCCGATAAGAATCGTGGGAATCCGGAAGCCGAAGAAAAGTTCAAAGAGGCGACGGAAGCGTACGAAGTACTGTCCGACGCTCAGAAGCGGCAGGCTTACGATCGTTTTGGGAAGGCCGGTGTAGGTGCTGGAGCCGCCGGCCCCGGCGGCTTTGGCTACAAAGCCTATACCGACTTTTCAGATATCTTTGGCGATCTTGGTGACGTGTTCTCGGAGTTCTTCGGGGGCGGCGGCGGTTTTGGTGGCGGGGGTCGGCGCGGTGGCGTTTCGCGCGGCGCTGATCTGCGCTATAACCTTGAAATTTCCCTCGAAGATGCGGCGCTGGGCAAGGAAGTCAAAATAGAGATACCGCGACAGGAGGCCTGCGATGAGTGTGGCGGTTCTGGCGCGCGCAAAGGCACCCAGCCCACGACCTGCGACACCTGCGGGGGAGTGGGGCAGGTACGCCGCACCCAGGGTTTCTTTTCGATCTCAACCACCTGTCCTCGCTGTCAGGGCCGCGGCAGCATCATCGCCGATGCCTGTCCTTCCTGTCATGGGGATGGTGTTCTGGAAAAACGTCGAACTCTGAATCTCAAGATTCCGCCGGGGGTCGAGTCGGGCAGCCGTTTGAAAGTCACCGGCGAAGGCGAGTCGGGACGCCAGGGGGGCCCCCGGGGCGACCTGTATGTCGTGACGCACCTGCGGCGCCATAACCTCTTTGAGCGCCAGGGCAACGACCTGGTACTTCAGGTAAACATTCCGATCACGACCGGGATTCTGGGCGGCGAGGTGGAAGTGCCCACAATCGAAGGCAAAAAAGCCAAAATGAAGATCCCGGCCGGAACCGAGAGCGGTCAAATCTTTCGCCTGAAAGGCAAGGGCATGCCCTACATGGGCGGTTACGGAAAGGGGGACCAGCACGTCGTCATCAACCTGAAGACTCCCCGGAATCTAAGCAAACGTGCGCGGGACCTGGTCAAAGAACTGGAGCGCGAGCTGGGAACGGATTCTCGCAATGGCTCGGACTATTCCCGCGTTAAGGCCGGCTTCCACTGATCCTGGCGGTAAAGCTGAACCGGCGGCCCATTATATAGCCACCCCGGAGCCCCGGGGCGCGAACGGTTGCCCGACAAATAGCTTTACAGGTAGCCGGTCGCAGAAAGGCTCAAACCACTATGGATCCACGAATCAAGGTCGGGCTGGTCGGTACCGGCCATATGGGCCAGTATCACGTAAATGTTGCCGTTGGGCTGAACGACTACGATGTTCTCGGTATCTACGACGCCGATGGGGCGCGTTGTACGGAGATTGCGGAACGCTTTGGTGTGCGGCCCTACACCGAATACAGCCAGATGCTGGACGAAGTCGATGCGGTGGTCGTGGCCGTTCCCACCGTGCACCACCACAAGATTGCGCTGGAGGCCGTACAGGCCGGCCGGCATGTTCTGGTTGAGAAGCCCATGACCGAAACGGTCGCCCAGGCGCGGGAGCTGGTGGAACTGGCCGATAGCAAGAACCTGATTTTCCAGGTCGGCCACGTGGAGCGGTTCAACGGAGCGGTGCTGGAACTCGGCAAGATGGTTGATCAGCCCATTTTGATTGAATCACGCCGCCTGGCGCCCTTCAGTCCCCGCATCAACGACGTGGGCGTTGTTCTCGATCTCATGATTCATGACATCGATATCGTATTGAACCTGGTCAATGATAACGTCAGCTCGGTGCATGCGCGCGGCGTCAGCGTGTTCAGTCCGCGGGAGGACGTTGCCGTCGCGACGCTCCAGTTTGAATCCGGTACGGTTGCCAATCTGGTCGCCAGCCGCGCCACCCAGGCCAAGGTTCGTAGACTGAACATTACACAACCCAACGCCTTCATCGTGCTGGATTTCGCAACCCAGGACATCGACGTGCACCGAAGGGCTTCAAGCGCGTATCTGATGACCCGCGAAGAGCTCAAATACAAACAAGAGGCCTTTGTAGAAAAGATCGCGGTGCATCGCGACAATCCTCTCCGCCAGGAACATCAGCACTTTATTGCCTGCATACGCGGTTCTCAGGAGCCGATTGTTGGCGGGCAGGAAGAACTACGCACCCTGGAAATTGCCAACGAAATCCTGGGTCAGATTGAGAGCACCATGGCGAAGATCGACGCCGGCGTTACGGCATGAAACCGCTGCATGCCGAAAAGCCTGCCGCGGCGGCCCTGAGCCTGTACGTCGAAACCTATGGCTGTCAGATGAACGAGTACGATTCCGGACTCGTATGCTCCATTCTGGGAGAAGAGGGTTTCGATTCCGTGCCCACGCCGGAACAGGCCGGCGTCATACTGCTCAACACCTGCGCGATTCGCGAAAAGGCCCACGAAAAAGTTTTCAATCGTTTGTCGGCCCTTGCGCATTTGAAACGCCGCAATCCAGGCACGGTTATCGGTGTTTTGGGCTGCATGGCCCAGAACCTGGGGGACGATCTTTTTGCGATGGGTTTGCCGGTCGATTTTATGCTCGGGCCCGACAACTATCGTGAATTGCCGCGCGTGATTCAGAACATTCGAAGCGGCGCGGAGGCCGGCATATCCATTACGCAGCTTTCGCGCTCGGAGACGTACGCCGATCTGGCGCCGCGGGTGGTCTCGGGCTGCCTGGCCTTTGTGACCATCATGCGCGGTTGCGACAACTTCTGCTCTTTCTGTGTGGTGCCGTACACGCGCGGGCGGGAACGCAGTCGTTCTGTCGAAAGCATCGTGAGCGAAGTAAATGACCTGGTGGAGAGTGCCGGAGTCAAGGAGGTGACCCTGCTTGGGCAAAACGTCAACTCGTTCCGGTTTGAAGGCCTCTATTTTGTGGATCTCATCCGAAGCATTTTGCGCGAAACTTCAATAGAGCGCATTCGGTTTACTTCTCCGCATCCCCACGATTTTCCGGAGGAGCTGATGGAACTTATGGCGGCAGAGCCGCGTTTCTGTTCGCACGTGCACCTGCCGCTTCAGTCGGGTAGCAGCGCCGTGCTTGAGCGTATGCGACGCGATTACACGCGGGAGGATTATCTGCGGCTCCTCCGCACAATGCGAAATATGGTCCCGGACCTGGGTGTTTCCACGGACATCATCGTTGGTTTTTGCGGCGAAAGTGAAGCCGAATTTGAGGAGACGCTTTCATTGGTGGAGGAGGCCCGCTATGACATGGCCTTCATGTTTCGATACTCGGAGCGAGAGCTCACGTATGCCAGAAAGAATCTGCCCGACGATGTAGCCGAACCCGTCAAATTGCAACGCCTGGAACGTCTCATCGAAGTTCAGACCCGCATATCGCAGGCAAAAAATGCCGACCTCGTTGGAAAGAGTTATGCTGTGCTGGTAGAGGGCAGGAGCCGTCGCTCGGCCCTGGAACTGATGTCGCGCACGGCTTCCAACAAGGTGGTTATTTTTCCGGTGCCCGAAGGGGAGTCGCCAGAGGCCTGCATGGGGCGCACCTTCGAAGTGGTGATCACAGGAAGCAGCGCCGCAACGCTACGCGGCGAGTTGCGCCAACCGGTTGGAGCTGCGCGGGATTGAAATTATTGCGGTTCCTGTTTCTCAAGCACGACCTCGCCATCGTGCTTTTGCTTTCTGTTTTGTTCTGTTCCCGGTCCGCGGAAAGTCAGACCAACCCCCTTCCGGAAATATTCCGTGTGCGTTGTCTGAATTCCGTGTCCGGTTGCGCCTGTTTTGGCGCCGCCGAAGGGGAGCGTGAGAGCGCGCGGCTTTTTCACGCGGAAGCGGTCTACCGGGACGGACCCGACGCGGGTGGCCGTACGCCGGTTCGCATCGGTGATCGCCGATGTTTTTATCCGGTGAGCGGCCTGCTTGCCAAACCCTACGCCCCGGTTCTGTCTTCGCCCATGCAGAATCTGGATCACGCACCGCTGGCTTTTTCGGCGCTGGCGCCGGAAACCCGACGCAACGCCGACCCGGCCCGTTTCGTCGCCGAAAACACCGGCTCGTCGCTCGGGCATTACTGGGCCACGTACTATCATCTGGCTCTTGAGGACTTTCATCCCGGCCCTGCCGAGCGCATTCTCAGTCCGTCCGGGCAAACTCTGGGCACGGCCTCACGCAGCTTTCTGGAGCAGGTGATGTGGGAAGGAAGCGGCATATCCCGATCGGGCCTGCGGCTGCACTACTCCGGCACCGCTTTGCGTTTCAATCTCTATCCAGAGGGCATTTGGGGTCACGGCGCGGGCTCTGGTTTTAAGGTTTATCCCTACCGCACTATTGCGCTCAATTTTCCCGCGTTTTGCCGGGCGCTGGGCATGCCGGCCGGTTGTCGCAAAGACGACGTCATTGGTACGCTGGTCTACATTCCTGAAATTGCTGCCCGGCAAATCCGAATGTCAGACGGGAGCACCCACGATGGCTTTTTCTGCGCGAACGACACGGGCTCTCCGAATTATATTCGTGACGATCGCATCGACATATTCGTCGGAACTCACGGCGGAGGCAACCCGTACCTGCCGCCGGCGCGACAGGCAAACCTGCTGATTGCCGGGGGCATAGAAAATCTGGTTCCGGCCGACTGGCGCTTGTGGACTGCGGATAACACGCGTGTCTGGTGCGACCGGAGTCGCCTTCCGAACGATGGCGCCGCACCCCGGGCCGGAGACTGCACGCATGACTACCACACCGTCGCCTGGCAGAAGCGTCTGAGCCTGTTTGCCTTTCGTAAGTCCGGTGGCGCCTACGTGCGTTGTGCCACCAATCCTCAGGCTCCGTGAGGTGAGGGCGGAATCATCGCCGCATAGTAATTGAGCGGCCCTCTTTCCGTGCCGGTAATCTTTCCCCGTTTCATCTGAATCAGGCGTCGTTTCTTGAGGATGCGCAACCCTCGCCGTGCAATTCTACTGGCGCTGCGGGTCAGGTAGTTGCCGGAATTTGATTCGATGAACTGATCGATAAGACCCTCCAGGTCATCACGCTGGATCTCGTAATCGTTTTCAACGAGCAGGCGCGCAATGATCTGATTGGGAAGAATGCGCAGATTCTCCTGCCAGGCGCGCGTGATCTCGATCGCAATCGCATGGGTCGGGTCCTCTTCATGGATGAAGCGCGAGACACGAATCGGTTCGCAGACGTCCAGGTACACTTTCGTCCGCACTTTCAAGAATTTGCGAAAGCCCGTGAATTTTGCGCGGTCCGTGAATTCGTCGTCTTCTGGCACGTTTTCGTAGGACAGGGCCAGCGGAACGACCAGGATCTCGCTGCCCGAACTTGTGTAGGCATCTACCGCCGTCGAAAGCAGCCCGGTCTTGATCACGCCGATGCCCCCGGTGCGCGAACGCGTCCCTTCCGGATAGACCAGAGACGGGATGCCCACTTCCAGCATCATGGTCGAGTAGCGGGTAAGACACTCGAGATACAGAATGTTGCGCGTTCGCTCTCGGTCGACGGCGTAGGCCCCCAGAGACTTCAGCACCCAGCTCATGAAAGGGCTGGTCATGAGATTGATTCCCGCGGCGTAACGCGGCACGGGCAGCCCCCTCCACGACAGACCAAAGGCCACCTCAACCGAATCCAGGTGGGAACGGTGCACCGGGGCGTAGAGGATATTGTACCGATTCGCAAGGAGCTTGAGGTCTTCCACTCCGCCACCGACATGCGGAATGGCCGCCCCGCGATACATGCCACTTACGATCCAGCGTAATGGAGCGAGGGTCCGCGTCAGCATGCCACGCATGGCCGGTTTGTAGTTATCCGATATTTCATCGACGTAGTATCGGATCAGGTCCTCAATGATCGCGCGCGCGTGACCCGGGGCGGCTTCGTGCAGACGTTTCCAGTATTGCAGCTCCTCGGGTATCGCTTCCATTTCGCGGCGGTTCTTCTTGCGACGCGCGCGCTCAAGCCGGCGATTCAGGTTGCTCAGTATATTCGAAGATTGCTTCTGTACGCGATCGAGCATGCCCCGCGAACCGATCACATGGTGAAAGATGCGTTGCTGGATGAGCTTGTGAAAGCTGTGCCCGGCCGCAAACGCAACCCCCCCCCGCCGACCTCCGGGCGAATCCCCATCCCCGGCGGGCCCGGCCAGCTGGCTTCCAAACAGGCGAATCAGGGCGTCGGGTTTCTTTTTCCGACTCAGGATTTGGAAGATGGTCTGGAAAAGCGGCATGCGCAGTTCCAGTTCTTCGGCGATTTCAAGAATCGGGGCCAGAGCAAAGGCGCCTTCGACCAGATGCTGGGACTCCAGCACTTCCTGTTCTATGAAGTGCGTGGGTCGAAATAGCAACTCCACCCGTTCCAGAAACCCCGGATCGTCCTGATGGGAGAAGACCTTACGCGCAAACTGCAGACCATAGGCCCGGTTGCGGCTGTTGGGGCTCGTGGCCGTGGTCACCAGATCGGCCAGGCCGGATACGCCCAGAAGCGTGTTTGGCTTTGCGCCCAGGCGCACGGCCAGGCGAAACATTTCACGAAAGCCCTGGCTGAGTAATACACCCTGGAGGTTGCTTCCGGATTGCGGCAGGCCTTCGGCCATGCCCAGCGCGATCGCGACCGGATTTTTCAGGATGCCGCCCAGCTCTACACCGGGCACATCGGGACTGGCCGCCGTCTGCACAAATTCGTTGTTCAGTAAATCGCGCAGATAACGCACCGCGTCGGCATCGACGCAGCCGATGTTAAAGAACGTGAAGTGCGAGCTGTGAATCTCGGCCAGCAGGCTCGGCCCGTTCACAACCGCCACGCGAACCAGGCGATGCTGGCGCACTGCCAGCTCCTCTACAAAACGCGAGAAGGTGTAGACGCCATACTTCTTTCGGCTGGGGCGCGAAACCAGCCCTTTGGTCATGACGACGATCAGGTGCTCGGGGCCATCGTCCAGGTGCTCAAAGACCTTTTCCAGGGTGTCTTCGAACTGCCGGGAGGGCAGAACCACGAACAGGCACTGGGCGCCCTTCCGGAAGACATCGAAACCCGATACGACCTCGACATGCTCGTGCAACTTGTAAGGACGATCAAGCACGCGACCGACGCGCTCGTTTCTGAGGCGGCCGGCCTCACGCGCATCCGGGTACCAGAGTTGAACGCGTTCGACCTTTTGGGACAACAAAGACGAGATGATCAGACCGAAGGGGCCACTGCCCAGGACCGTAATCGTTCTGTCGTCATCCATAGGTAGAGGACGCTTGACACGTCCGGTGGCCCGAACCATTAACATCGCAACCGGCGGCGACGCAGGGCATAACATGAAAAATCTCCTTCCGCAGCTCATTCAAGAAAAAATTAGGGCCGAGGAGTTTGCCGGCGAGTTTATGGGACCGGCGCTTTTTCTGGATGTGACCGGCTTTACCGCCATGACGGTCGACCTCATGCAGCACGGGAAGGAGGGGGCGGAAGTCCTTTCCAGTTTGCTGAACGATCTGTTTGAGGGCCTGATTGAGTCAGTTCAGTCTCACGGTGGACTGATAACGACTTTCGCCGGGGATGCATTTACGGCGGTCTTCCCGGAAGCGACCGCCGGCACCGCTCTGGAGGTCGGTTTTGAATTGCAGAAGCAATTCGCCGGGCAGGCCACCCGCGAGACCCGCTTCGGGCATTATACGCTACAGGCCCGGGTCGGGCTTGCCCACGGACGCATAGACTGGGCGATCATGGGGGAACCGGGTAGAAGGGCGTATTTTTTTCGGGGACCGGCCATTGACGCGGCCGCGGGCGCAGAGCACCATTGCGGCCCGGGAGAAATCATTCTCGACGAGTCTCTGGCGGCCTTGCTGCCCGGCGGCTCCGGGGCTCTGGAAGTTGTAGAGGGCCGGTACCGCAGACCACCTCCCGATTTTTCCGCCCAGGACCGGGGGCGTCGTGCGGCGCTCGGATTTCTTGCGCGCACCGATCAGGAGGAGATAGATCGCAAGGTGGCTCTGGAGTTCTGGCCGGCCGTTGTAATCGACAGCACAAGCGTGGGCGAATTTCGACATGTTACGACTGTCTTCGTTTCCTTTGGCGAACCAGAATCGATGGAAGCGCTCGACGTTCTCTTGAGTCACAGTTTGCAGTCGATCACTGAGTTTGAAGGCCTGCTCAACCTGGTGGACTTTGGGGACAAGGGCGGCCTTTTGCTGGTTCTGTTTGGGGCCCCGGTCGCGCACGAAGACGATGAAGTCCGGGCGACACGTTTTGCCCTTCGACTGGAAGCGGAATTCGGGGAACGCGTTCGTATCGGACTCAATTCGGGGGTGGCCTTTGCCGGAACCATCGGGTCGCGGGCGCGCTGTACGTATACCGTGGCCGGAGAATCGGTTAACCTGGCGGCGCGGCTCATGCAACAGGCAGCCCCTGGTTCCACCTGCGTGACGGCCGATTTTGCGATGCGTCTCGGTCGCCAGTTTTCGTACGCGGACCTGGGCAATCAGCTCTTCAAGGGCTTTGATACGGCCATTCCCGTTCGCCGGGTTTTACCTGCCGGAGAAGGCGCCGGCTTCGAACATTTTGAAGAAGTCGCGTTGCTCGGCCGTGACCGGGAACTTGCTACTCTTCAGGAAAGGACAGACACCGCGCTGGCCGGGGGTTTCGCAGGACTGGCCTTCGTCTACGGCGATGCGGGCAGCGGAAAATCGCGCCTGTTGCACGAACTCTACGAGTCTCGCAAAGATCAGGCCCACTTTGTTTTTCTGCACCCCGATGGAATTCTGAAAAAGAGCCTGAATGCATTTCGATCGTACTTTGAAACGTTGCTGCCGGGACCACCGGACGGAACCGAAGGCGGCGAAGCGGAATTCCTTCGTCAACTCGAAGGACTGCTACGGATGGACTCGTTGCCCGAGGAGCTCGCCCACGAACTCCGGCGCACGTCATCCTTCCTGGCGGCGCTGGTCGGCTTCTATTGGGACGGATCGCTCTACTCGGAACTGGACGCGCGGGGCCGACATGAGAACACGATGGCGGCGATTAAGGCTTTCTTTCGGGCGCGAGCCGCCGTTTTACCAACGATTCTGGTGTTTGAAGATCTGCATTGGGCGGACGAGGATTCGCGTGAAGCCTTGCTTGCGCTCACGCGCAGCATGGATGGATTTGCGCTCTTGTTGGTGCTCACCGCCCGACCGGACGACGACGGGCAACTTCCGGGCCTGCCGGCCGATGAAAATATCGTTCAAACGACGGTCAGTCTGGGTGGGCTCCACCTGGACTGTGTCCGGGAACTGGCCACTGTTCGCCTGGGCGCCAAACCGGGGGGCTCTCTGGTTCGTTCCATCGCGTCCCGTACGGCCGGAAATGCCTTCTTTGTGGAACAGTTCGTCGCCTACCTGGCGGATAACGAGCTTCTGGAAGAATCTCCGGATGGGCTGGTCCTCCGAAGTGAAGCCGCCGAACTGCCGGCCGGCGTGCAGGCCTTGATTATGGCGCGCATTGATCGTTTGCGGGCTGACGTAAAAGAGACCTTGCTCGCGGCGGCGGTCATCGGAATGGATTTCGATATGGAGTCGCTCCGGGCCTTATTGCCTGAGCAAAGCGGATTGCAGGCCTGCCTCAACGCCGGCGAGGGCGAGAGGCTCTGGGAAGCGGGCGCTCAGGAGCGCTACGTGTTCCAGAGCAGCCTGGTCCGCCACGCGGCCTACGAAATGCAATTGAAAGAACGATTGCGCATGCAGCACGGCCGTCTGGCGGAATACCTGCGGTCTCGGTTTGCAAATCAGCCCGATCGCGCGGCTGATATTGCCTACCATTGTTCCAGGGCCGAGCAGGTGGAAACGGCCCGTGAATTCTATCGGCTGGCGGCCAGGCACGCCCATGAAAACTTCGACGGTGAGCAGGCGGCCCGGTTCTACGATTGGCTTTTGGAGCACAGCGTTGATGCTGACGATCGCATTGGCGTGCTTGAAAGGAAGAGCGCCCTCGATGAATTGCGCGGTCGCTGGTCAGACGCGCTGAACAGTATCGATCAGGCCCTTGCAATCGACGGCAGTCCGGCTTCCGGTGAAGACCAACTGGCTCTAAAGACCCGGCGGGGCGAGTTGCTGCAACTGCGAGGCGAATACGAACCAGCCATTGCTGATTTGAACCGCGCGATTGAAGACAGCCGGGAAGCCGCAAGTGCTTCCCATGAAGCCCGGGCAACCCGCGCCCTGGGGCGCACCTATTGGGGCCAGGGTCGGTACCCGGAGGCCCGCGAGGCTCACAACCGGGCCCTGGAGATTGAAAGCAGTCAGGGAAACGATGGGGGTCGGGCTCTGAACCTGTACTACCTGGGCGTGGTAGCCCGGGATCGCGGCCAATATGACGAGGCCCTGGGGCTATATGAAGAATCTTTGCAAATCTACGAAAGCCTGGGGGATCGCCGCCACGAGTCCTATCCGCTGTACGATCTGGCGGTACTGCATCAGTACCGCGGCGAGCTGGACCAGGCCCGTGAGTCTTTTGAGCGGGTTGCGGCGCTTTACGAAGAGATTGGCTACCGAAGCGGGCTCGCCTCGGCACTTCTGAACCTGGGCACTCTGGCTTTGCGTCGCGGGGATTTCGAGCAGGCCGTTGCGCGTCACGAGCAGTCGCTCAAAATTGCGCGCGAAACCGGCGAACAGCTTGCGATTGCCTACGGACTGTTCAGTGAAGCGACGATCTTTTACGCCCGGCGCGACTACGATGCGACCATGCAGCGCTTCGAAGAATCGTTTCGGGTAATGAAGGCGATCGGCGCTCGCGGTTATTATGGTTACGTGTTTTCGTACCTGGCCTGCGTCTACGCACGTCTGGGGCAACGGGCTCGCTGCTTGAAAGTCGCCCGCAATCACTTCAAGAACGTGCACGCTCTTGGCGGATCCGACGTGGAAAACGGGCGCACCCATATGGCGGTCGCCCTGGCGCTGGCCGCTGGAACACCGCCGGCCGCTCTGGCCCCGTTGCTGGACGAACTGGGCAAGCTTACGGGAGTCGAAGCGAGCCCGGAGGCCTACTTCGATCGCGCCATCGCCGTTGCCCGCGAGGCCAACTACATCAATACTCTGATTCCGGCCCTTCGTGAATACGCCTCGTATCTGTGCCGCAAGGACCCGGGCCTGGCGAAACTGGCCCGCTCCATGCTTCGAGAAGCCCATCGCCGGGCCTCCCAGGCCGGCCTGCAACTTGAGCAGGAACGCATCGCAGACGTTGCGGGCACGTACGCCATTGAACTGGAAAATGGTGGGTCCGACTGAGTTGCGGGCCGCAGAGGTCCGTTTGCAGAGGGCACAGGCCTGCAAACGCATGCCTTTCACCAGGCGATCGGGGAATCGGTGAAGTGCAGGCCGCAGCGATAGACCGCGGCCCTGCAACGTCCGAAAACGATCGGGTCCGGCCCGTGCGCTAGGGGCGCCGGCCGGAATAGACCACAAAGCTGAAATTTTGAAACCAGGTCGCAACCCGATCAAAACCCGCTTCCCGGAGCCAGTTCAACTGTTCTTCGAGAGTGCTCATGCGATCGGCCTGCAGACGATCCAGAGAACGCAGGAGCTCTTCGCCGCTGACCCGTTCGCGCACGCTGCCGAACCAATGACGTCGGTAGGCATTTTCTGTTTCGCCATCGGCGCCGCAAACCTGGTCCGCATTTACAAACATGCCGCCCGGCCGGAGCAGATTCCAGGCTCTTGCAAAGAGCCGGGCCTTCGCCCGCCCGGCAAAATGATGAATCGAAAGGGCCGAGACGATTGCGTCGAAGGGTGAGTCGGCTTCAAAAGCGCGGTAGTCCGCGGTAACGAAGCGTGTGCGGCCGTCGTGGTTGACAAGGCGCTCTCGTGCCCGCCCGAGCATGGCGTCGGACGCATCAATCAGGGTCACGGTGCTCCCGGGGAAGCTTTCGAGCACCATCTCGCTTAAGAGGCCCGTGCCGGCGCCCAGATCTAGAAAGTGTACAGGATCTTCGCGATCGAAGGGCAGTGCCTGGATCGCCGCCCCGTAGAAATCTTCGAAACACGGTATGAGCCCTCGCCGCGATTGATCGTAATCCTGGGCGTCTTTTGTAAATACCGCTTCTGCCTGCATTGTTCTGCCTCCGACTTGTTTTGTAGCACGAAGACGACCATAATGCAAATAAATAGGAGTGATGCCAGGTATAACGAAAAGGCATAATTGCAATCCTTTTGTTCCCGCAAGATTCTCGGGTGCTTTCCAGGCTCGCCCGCGCTTCGCCAATATCAGCCGGCGCTATGGTCTCGGTGGGCCGTCAAGCGCCGCACTGAAGGCCGGACAACGCCATCGTCCGAGCCGTTTAGAACGATGGCGCTCTTGAAAGAACTCAACTGGATTTGCTGAATCTTCTTAGAAAACGCGGTTCAGGCCGTTCAGGGCCGCCACCCGGTAGGCTTCTGCCATGGTCGGATAGTTAAACGTGGTGTTGATGAAGTACTCGAGAGTGTTGGCATCGCCGCGCTGGCGCATGATAGCCTGGCCGATGTGGATGATTTCGGCCGCCTGGTATCCGAAGCAGTGAATGCCGAGCAGCTCCAGACTCTCCCGGTGAAATAGTATCTTCAGCATGCCAACCGTTTGGCCGGTAATTTGTCCGCGGGCGATGCTCTTGAAAAAGGCGTGACCGACTTCATACGGAATCTGCGCTTCGGTGAGCTCGCGTTCGGTCTGCCCCAGGCTGCTGATCTCGGGGCTGGTGTAGATGCCGGTCGGAATATCACGCGCCAGCCTCAGGTCGGCGTTGTTGTCGCAGAGGTGAGTGGCCGCAAAGCGTCCTTGATCATAGGCGGCGCTTGCCAGACTCGGAAACCCGACAATGTCGCCTACGGCGTAGATGTGACTCTGGCTGGTCTGAAAGTGGTCGTTTACGACGACATTGCCGCGGTGATCCAATTCAATACCGATTTCGGCCAGACCGAGGCCGTCGGAGTTGCCGGCCCGCCCGTTGGCCCAGAGCAGATAATCCGTGCGCAACTTCTTGCCCGACTTCAAATGCAGCACGACGGCGTCTTTCTCGCCCTCCACCTGTTCGTAGACTTCGTTGTGGCGGATGAGCGTTCCCTGTTCGCGCAGGTGATAGGCGAGGGCGTCCACGATCTCGTCGTCCAGAAACGAAAGCAGGCGATCGCGGGTATTGATCAGGTTTACCTTCACTCCCAGGCCGCGAAAAATCGAAGCATACTCGCAGCCAATGACGCCCGCGCCGTAAATGGTCAGCGAGCGCGGGGTTTCGGGCAAGTCAAGTATCGAATCCGAATCCCGGATCCGAGCATGCGTGAAGTCCACATCGGGCGGATGATAAGGACGGGAACCCACCGCCACCACGAAGTGTTTTGCCTTTACAATTGCGCGGGAGCCGCCGGGCAGGGCGACGTCCAGACTTTGCGGGTCACGAAAGCAGGCCTCGCCGTGAATCAGCTCTACGTTGTTGCGTACGTAAAAGTCGTGACGCATGCGTACCTGGGAGTCGATGACCGACCGCGCGGTGGTCAAAAGGTCCGGAAAGTGAAAGGACATGCCGCTCTCGAGCTTGCGGAACAGAGGGTGGCGCCGTACATCGGCAAGCATCTGAATATTGTGCCGGAGGGCTTTGCTCGGGATTGTGCCCCAATGCGTACAACCGCCTCCCACCCGATCGTGCTTTTCCACCAGCGCCACGCGCCGTCCGCTCTTGGCGGCTTTCATGGCGGCGCCTTCGCCTGCGGGGCCGCTCCCCACGACCACCACGTCGTACGTTGATTCCTGTTTGCTCTTATCCGGCATGACCCGGAGTCTTTCGCACCGGTCCCCGGGTGAAAGAGAAAAACGAGGGGAGCGTCCGTCTGATTGGCTTTTTGCAACGGACCCCGGCTTTCCGGGCCGATAATCAAAGGGCAATGCCATCGCTGCTCAAAAAACACGCCCGGGGCGTGGTCCTCGGGCTTCTGGTTGCATTGGCCCCGGGATCCGCGCAGGCCGAGCCCGTTCGGGACGTGCGGGGGGACCAAACCGTCGACTACTGGAGTCGCTACGGTCGCGTGGAGCTGGAAGCGGACCGTATCCTGTACCGTCCGGGCCAGGACATCCCGATTCGCTTTCGCATTCGAAACGTGGGCTACTCGGTCATTCGCGTCTATCCCCACATCGGGCCTGGAAAGACTTACCAGTTCATGCTACTGGACAGTCAGGGCCGCGAACAAACCCAGCGCTTCAATGCAGCTTCTTACAACAACCGCGAGCATGGGGAACGGGCCGTTGTCGATCAGGAAGGAGACCCCATAAAGGAAGTGATCCTGCATCCGGGGGAGACTCTCGAAAAGGTTATTTTCTTAAATGATTTTTACCGTCTGACTCCGGGCAGCGAATACCGCCTGGTAGGATACTTTTATCCGGACCAGCGCTTTGAGTATTTTGTGCGCTCCGAGAACAACCTGGTGCTCCGTATTGATCAGGAACGCAGTGACCCGTTCCTGCGCCCTGAGGTGCAGTCCCTGCGTCCCGATGGCGCCCCGGTCATCAGCCCGGAAGAAACGGTCTATCTTTTCCTTTCGGCCGAGATGCGACGCAACTGGCCCAACTATCTCAAGTACCTGGACCTGCGTAAGTTCATTACGGCTTACGATCGCTTTGCGGGGCGATTCGCCACGGCAAGTGTGCGTGAGCAGCCCGTGATTCTGGACGATTTTGCGCGCTACCTCACCGGAAACCCCGCCGACGAACTGCGGCGCTTCCGCATCACCGCCACCGAGCCGGAACGGGACCGCTCCGGTGAGGTCATTGCCAACGGACGCAATTTCGTAACTGTGGAAGCCGTACGCATTGGTGGCGGTTATACAGCCCGTTACGAGTACCGTTACACGCTGGAGCCTTCAAGCGACTCTCCCGGCATGTGGAAGATCGTTTACGTGGAGGCGCGTCTGGTGCGCTAAATTGGGCTTGCAGTCCGAAACCGACCGACAAAAATATATGATAGCTACTGGAGTCAGCCCCGAATGACAGAGATACTCTCCCAGGACGAAATTGACGCGCTGCTTTCGGCCATCTCCTCCGGGGAGGTCGATCCGGACGACTACAGCGCGGTCGGTGAACAGAAGAAAGTCAAGATCTACGACTTCCGACGCCCCGACAAATTCTCGAAGGACCAGATTCGCACTCTGCAGATGATGCACGAGACTTTTGCCCGTCTGACGACCACGGCGCTCTCGGCTCAGTTGCGGGCTCTCGTCAGCGTTCATGTGGGATCGGTTGATCAGCTTACCTACGAGGAATTTATTCGATCTATCCCTAACCCAACGACGCTGGCGGTTATTAATATGGACCCTCTGCGCGGTTCGGCTGTGCTCGAGATCGACCCCAGCATTACCTTCACAATCATTGATCGTCTCTTCGGGGGCCTTGGCGAGCCCACCAAGATCACACGCGAACTTTCCGACATCGAACTTTCCGTAATGGAAGGCATTATTGTGCGCATTCTGGGTAACCTGCGGGAAGCCTGGTCAACGGTAATCGACCTTCGTCCCCGACTGGGCGCTATCGAAACCAATCCGCAGTTTGCACAGATTGTGCCGCCCAACGACATGGTGGTATTGATCACACTGGAGACAAAAGTCGGCGACGTCGAGGGCATGACGAACCTGTGTATTCCTTACATTACGATCGAACCGATCATCTCCAAGCTCTCGGCCCAGTACTGGTACAGCTCCATTCGCCGCGGCGGGGCCGATGAAAACCGACCCATCATTCAGGAACGCCTGGATCAGGTTCTAATTGAGCTCCGGGCCGACGTTGGCGATGTGGAGTTGCCGTTGCAGCAGATCCTGAACCTCACCCCGGGCGATGTTGTGAAGCTGGGGCAGACGCATATCAAATCGGACATGACCGTAACCGTCGGTGATCGGAAGAAATTCAAGTGCCGGCCCGGAAGAATCGGCGGTCGTCTGGCCGTTCAGATCGGCGATACAATCGAAGACATTCCGGACGAACTGCTCGGCTCCACCAAAAGCGAAGAAGAGATCTAGTCCCTTCAAACTCGCTTCGACGTCGTTTGGCTCGTCGCTCAGGCCCCCGGCGGCGCGCTGGCCGCCTGAATGTCCGGGGCATCCTTTTGCAAATAGCGTTCGATGGGTGCGCGGCTCAAAGCCAGCTTGTTGCGCCCTTTCTGATGCGGCATGACCAAATAGTAGTGCTCTTCACCATCGGTGTGCAGGTAGGTGACCAGGGAAGCCATCGCGCCACCGGACAGCCGGGCCGGAAAGCCGCGGTTCTCCATCATCACTGCCAGGCAGTCCTCGCCCAGAATGAGCAACGCCGAGCCGGGCAGGTCCAGTTCGGCGCCATAGTCCAGACGGACCCATAGCCGCATCTCCTGCGCGGGGCTCATGTACGGCTCGATGGCAACCGCCTGGACCGGCAATCCATGTACAGCTTCCAGATAGCCGTGCTCGCGCCTTTCTCCAAAACGGTTCTCAATGTAGTAGCCGTCTTCGTCACGGCGCAGTTCCGCCTTGAAATAGTTGAGAATACCAGGGTTGTTGATGGTCTGGTCGCGATACATCCAGGCCCCATTTGCCTCGACTCGAATATCCGGTCTGGTCTTCAAAGCGCTCATGGGTTCTCTTCTTCTTCGGGCAGGTAATTGTAAAGTACGACGGTCAGGATTGTGGTTGCCATCTCGAGCTGGCCGGTGGGCGAGTACTGCGAATAGGGTGATGTCTGGGTCCGGGTTTCGAAAGTTGTTTGCCCGGGACGCCGACGTTCGATCCATCCGCCTTCCGCCCCCCGCTCGCGTATTTCCCGTTCCAGAAAGCCGCGGAAGTTTTCATCATTCAGGTCCGCGGCGCTATCGCGCACGACCAATTCGCCCAACCGCTCGTACGGCCTGGAAGGCGCTGTCCGCCGCAATTCCACGGTCTCGACGTCGCCCCGGCGGCGGTTCGGGTAGTCGGGATCGGGGTGGAACTCGACGGAATAGCAGGTCAGGGGCGCGAGGCCGAGTAGCACCAGAAGCGGTCCGAATCGGAAATATGCTTTCAATCTGGCAGGAGCAGGAATTTTCTCCCCTATGGCGAAACGTGAGACTGAGACCGGCGAAATCATCAAGACCGTAGGCGCTGTTCTGGCTGACCTGTTCCCGCTTTTTGTCGAAAAGTGGACCGAGTTTCACAGCCGGCCGGCGCTTGCCGAGCTGGAACGGGAGCAAGCGCGATTGGAGCGCCGGACCGAGCGCCTGGTCAATCAGATTCGATGGTTTTATCCGGTTTTTTTTCTGTTGTTCGCCTGGAACCTGTTGCTCACGGTATTCCTATTTCTGAAGTAATGCCGAACAGTTGCGCCCCCTGGTGGGGGCCGAAGGCACACAAACAATGGAACCGGGCAGCGAAGAAGAACGTAAGAAAGAAAACCCGCTGCGTATCGGCGTCTGTACCCTCGACGAACTCGAGGAAAAAATCAAAGCCTTTCGCATGATGAACCAATCGGCGTTGAAGAAGCGCTACGTCCTGTCCCGGGACGTTGTGGGCGTACCGGGACAGGGGCCCATTCTGCAGAAGAGCAGCGAGATCGACATTTCGCGCGCAAAGCTCTTGCGCCGCCACTTTCCCGGAAATCATGTCTTTAAGACTTTTCAGCCGGACGAAGGGATCGTAATCATTTCAGATATGTCCAGCCCCGAGGGCATCTCGCTCAGCATGGACATCGTGACTCAAATCATGAACATAGGCGGCGGCGCCTACGAGGGCTTCATTGACCGTGTGGACAGTTTCACGGATTTTTTGAACCTCTTGAAAAAGGCCCTTTTTCCCAAGTTGATCATCATCGGCTTCATCCCGGCGGATCGCCTGGAAATGGAGAAGATCAACTTCGTACGGGCGAGACGGGTGGATCATTATATCCGCGCTATCGAACTAACCCACACCCAGCACAAACCACATCCATACTTTCCGAAGATCAAACAGGTCCAGATCACGACCGAAGATCCCAAGGCCTGGGGCCGGCTGATCATTGAGATTGTGCGGGAATACACAAAACCGTACTTTGTCGAAGACTTCTAAGCGGACTGGCTGGCGACCGGGCAAAGCAGCCCGGTGCTGCGCTTCGCGGGTCCGGCGAGTCCTTAAAAGGAGGCCTCCTCCCCCAGAGTTGGTTTGAGTTATGCGGCGCAGCATGGACTGCGCCACAAGGAGCAGAGGACGTTTGGCGCCCTGCTTGAGGCTCAAGCATCTCACAACCTGGCCGATCATAGATAGGTGAACTCGAAGCATTTTTCCCGCGCATGGATTCTATCCCTTGCACTGCTCCTGACATCTGGCCTGGCCTGGGCCGAGAGTGCCGAAACTCTTTACAACCAGGCCCTCGAGCAAGATGATATGCGCGCCCTGCGCACGTTGGACCGGGCGCGGCGGCTCTCTCCGAACAATGACCGCATTCTTTTTCGCATTGGCTTTTTGTTTCACAAGATGAACCGGCGCCAGGAAGCTTCCGAGGCCTACACATCCGCCATTCGCGTAAATCCGTGCCACAGCCGTGCCCTGAACAACCTGGGCAACATTGAACTGGATTCCGGAGAACCCGGGAAAGCCGAGCAGCTCTACCGACGGGCAATAGCCTGCGATGCGAACTTTCATTCGCCGCATTACAATCTGGCGAACATCCTGGGCGAGCGGGGAAGGGCAACCGAAGCCGTTCGGCACTACGAGGCGGCACTCGCCATCAATCCCGAGCATTCCCGAACCCATCACAACCTGGGACTGCTTTATATGCAGATTGCCCGTTCTCAGCCGCGGCCGGCCGAAAGCCCGGAGTACGCGAAGGCGAAACAACACCTCCTGCGCTCAATCGCGCTGAACCCGCAATCGCCGGTCGCTCGTTTCAATGCAGGACAATTGCTGGAATTGGGAAACGAACCCGGACCGGCGACTGCAGAATACGAGGCCGCCCTGCGGCTTTTGCCCAATGAATCTGCCATGAAATCACGGGTGCGTCGGCGGCTGCAGGCCCTCCAACTGCAATCGCGTTAGTCGGCTGATCCGGTCGGCGCGCCGCGGGGCTCCGCAGTATCCGGCCGGCGTACATGCGGTTCAGACGCCGTAGAAATCCAGATTGTCTTTTAAATCCGACGGAATGTCGTCGCCGTACTTGCGGTACTTGACTTCCAGTTCTTTGAGTTTTCGGTTTCGGATGTTCTTGAAGCGATTGTGAATGTCAGCGTAGGCCGGCTGGGCCGACAGATTATCACGAAGGTCTTTTGCAAAGGGCACGTGCTTGTACAGGATATTTCGCACAACCTTGTTGAGCTTCAGGACTCCCTGAGATTCGTACTTGATCCAGTTTATATAGTCGTTCGTAAAACGATCGCGGTCGTTTCGGAAGCGCTTGAATTCGGCTGCCAGTTTCTCCTTGAGCTCCGGGGACAGTTCACGGTTCTTTTTGAAGAACTGAACGTAGTCTGTGTAATCCGAGGTGATGGACGAGTTGGCCACGTTGTTCCAATCGGCGCCCATGATCGTTTTGGTCAGCTCCCACCGGAATGCGGCGACGGCCTCCAGAAGCAGCGTGTAGAGGTCGGCAGTGGCAAAGGTCGGGACTGAAATACGACCAGGGGAGCTTTTGCTTCTTCCGGATACATCCTGCCACATCATGACTTTGGTTCCGATCGAGGGCACCAGAATAAAGTGCGGGATAACCTGCTTTTGAACGAATTCCTTGAGGATACCTTTCTCCTCGTCGTTCAGGATTACTTCCCGGTGAAAGGCAGAGAAATCGACCTTAAGAACCTCGTCGATGGCGCTCGAAAGACTCTCGAAGGAAACAAAGGCTTTGTCCAGGGGGGTTGTGATGGCGTAGCGGGTCAGTATCGGAAAAGCAGTCGTCGGTGAGCCGGAAGTCAGACGGGTGTTGACCTCAAGGAAGTTCAAGATCTCATAGTGCACACGTCGTTCGGGCGTGTTGATGTCGTCCGGCATGTCGCTCTCGCGCTTCCACCCCAGATCTTTGTGGTCCATTTTCATTTTTTCGAAATAGGTCTGTCCCATTTCGTCAACCGATGGCGGCACTTCCTTAGCCCGCACCATGTCAATCCACTCGGTAGCCCGGATGATCGGATAGCTGGCGCGCGTGTTATCTTCGTTTGTGTAGAGATAAGCCAGGTGCTCGTCATCCAGCATCTCGTCGTCGAAGAATCCGTACCGCAACATGAGCTTGATCATCTGCGGAACGTTGCCCTTTGATTCCGTATAGCGGTAGTAGGCCGCCTCGTAGGCTTTCCAGTAAGTTGTGGCGATGGCGCGACGCAACTTGCGCGGATCGCCGCCGGAATCGAGGGGGTTTTTTTCGGCCCGCAGCTTTTTCAGGTTCTCAAGAAGCTTCTTGGTCTCATCGGCCGGCATTTGCAGGAAGCCCATGATTTTGCCGGGAGCGCCGCTGAGTTCGTCTCGAATTTTCGAGGCATCGGCGCCGACGACGCTGACCGTCTCTTTTTGTTTCTCGACCTGCTTCACTTCCGAATTGGTTTTGAGAAAGGTTTCGATCTTTTTGAGAGCCGGCGAGACATCCGGATAGTCCACGCCCTGCAACTGCCGGTAGGTGCCCAGAACCGATTGTGAGCTGTCTCGGAGGAACTTCAGAATGGCGGAAAACTCGGCGATCGGCACGCTGGTGAAACCGGAATCCAGAAGATCCGAAAGCAAAAAGAACTTCTCTGCGTAGCAATAGTCTCCGTGGTATAGGTTTTCCAGAGCTGCGTCCAGGCTGTCCTGGAGTTGGTACAACTCCTGAACATTGTTCTCCTGAATGTGGGCAAGTCTGCGGCCGAGGCCTTCCAGAATCGCCAGATCGGCCTTGAACATGGCTCCCTGTATGTTCGCCGGTAGCGCCAGAATGCGTCGCAGAAAATTGAACTCGCTCAGGTCAAACTGACTTTCAAATTCGTAGTTCTTCTTCAAGAGGCCGCTGTGGTCGGTCTGCAACCAGACTTCGGTGATGGGATCGGGTGGATGCCCGCCGCTTTGCTGGAACTCCGATACAGCGACCCGCGCCGCGCTGATGACCGGGTCAATCAGATCGCCGGCCGCTTCCCCTTTGGTTTCAAACTGCTGGGGGTTGCACTTGTGGTAGGCGATGGCCAGATTATCCGTCATTGCCAGCACCCGCGCCAGAAATCCGGAGTACTTGTTCAGGGTCTGCTGGCTCTGGAGCACTTCCTGGGCGAGCGAGCGTACAGCCATGACTCCGACGTTGAGTTTGCCCAGGATCAGTTTGGGAAAGGGGCCATTGGCGGGAAAGGCGCTGATGACCGTGTCCGCCGTCGTTACGTACTGCGCGTCGTAGCTCTGCCCCAGCAGGAGCGCCCCAAAGCCGGGGGTGCTGTTCTTTCCCAGCGTAAAAAGGCGCCTGCGTTTGCCGTTCAGTGCGACTTTGTTGAACGCACCTACCTGCCCATCGTGCAGCAGGCAGAGCAGCCCGGCCGGACGATCAGCTTCGAAAAGCACGGTTCCGGCCGGGACTTTTTTCTGCTGAATGGGCGTGGAACTATCAAGGGCCATGGGGTATATATGAATGTTGTCTGTAGGGAAACTATCGCTTCAATCTATATTTTTCGGCGGCGTCCTTCCGACTGGCTTCCAGGGCGCACCGGCCCGGGGACCCAGCAGAATCGAACCGACCCGTATCATGGTTGCACCCTCGGAAACAGCGACTTCCCAGTCCTGGGACATGCCCATGCTGAGCTCTTTTCCGGGCAGTAAGTCGTCGCGCAGCTCGCGCAAACGCCGAAACACCCGACGCGCTTCGTCCGGTGCGCCGCTTTCGGGCCCCATGGCCATGAGTCCGGCGCATTTGAGGCCTTCCGATTCGGGAAAATGCGGCGCAAGGGCACACAACTGATCGACTTCCATGCCCCCCAGTTTGCTTTCTTCATCGGTCAGGCGCACCTGAATCAGGTAGTGCAGCGGGGGAGGCGGCTGGCCCGTCTGGTTGCGGACAGTTGCCAAATAGCGATCCGCCGCCGCAGCCAGCACCCGAATGGCTTTTTCCGAGCTTGCGCCATGGACGTAATGAAATAGGCCCGGGATCTGTCGCGCCGCACCCGATTGCAACGGACCTATGTGGTGATAGATGGGCGTCGGGACCGGTGTCGGATGGTTCAGGTCAACGAGCGGGAATTTGTCGCGCGCCTCGTTCTGGCGATTTTCGGCGATATCGCTTATGCCCGCTTCCAACAGGGCCCGGATCGCCTCCGGGCCGTGGGTCTTGGTCACCCCGATGATGCGCACATCCGGGCGACCCAACTCCTGCAGACGCGTGCGCAGGGCGTGTACGCGGTCGGTTATCTCAGCCTGGTTCGGTAAAGGGCCCACGCTTGTCTCGCGATAGGTGGGCAGGGCAGGCGCCGTGTGGCTATTGAAAAAACGCCGATTCCGGCACGAACGTCAGCGGGTCAGCCGGGCAACGCGCGCAGGATCGAGTTCTTTAAGGCCGTGGTTCTCGAAAAGCCGGGCCGCGTCCGCGGGCTGAATGGGCTTCTGTTCAAAATTCAGAGCGTAGAGGTTTTCCATTTCCACCTGAATGCTTTTCAGGCTGAGAACCAGCGATTCCATCGCCGTCTTCACGTTTCGTTCCACTTCGCCGCGCTGGATGGGGCCCGGGGACGCTTCGGGAAATAGGGCTTCGTCGTTAAAACGCAGATCGGCATTGATGCGGTCCGGAAAGTCCCGCAGATAGGTCATACGAGCCTGCTCCCGGGAGTACTCGGCCTGCACGCGGTTTAGATTGGACTGCAGGTGCAACACCCGGGCCTCCAGGGCGCCCTGTTGCATACCGGTGCCCTGGGCCGCCGCTTCGGATCGACCGGACCCGCTTGTGCCGCCTGGCGTTCGGGGTTCCTGGCGCCGGTCCCGAAGGATGCTCTCGGCTGAATTGAGGATCGTTTTGCTCGATATTTCCATAATGGCCGCCCGAGCTTCGTTATGTCGCGAAGAACTGGCAAGCAATTCTTCGCGCCCACAAAACTCCCTTTGAAGGTCGGCCGGGCGGGGCGCTCTTTTGAGGACTTTTCGGGCCCTTTTCGAATTTTCTGTCCGGGCAAAAACGCTTTACAGGCCCGGAGGCCCCGGGCGCCTTCAAGACATAATATGGACCGATCGCGTATCGTGGTGGCCCTGGCGATGGCATTTGCCGTCCTGGCCACCCTGCTCAGTATTGCGGGGATAGCGAGTCGCAGCAGCGATTCTCCATTCTCGGCCTCATCCGACAGCTTCTTCTCCGGGGGACGTTCCGGAATCGCTCTCATCGAGATCGATGGCGTGATTCAGGACGGCTATAGCTCTACGGGCGGAGCCACCGGCGCCGACCTGATTGTGGAGCGCCTGCAGCAGTGTCGGGACAATCCCGGTGTGCGGGCCGTGCTGCTTTCCATCAACAGCCCGGGCGGGACCGTGGGCGCCACCAAGAAGATCTACGATGCGGTGATGGAGCTGCGCCGCCAGAAAAACGTCGTGGCCTCGATCTCGGACATTGCGGCCAGTGGCGGCTATTACGTAGCGAGCGCGGCCGATGGTATCTTTGCCTTCGAAGGTTCGATCATCGGCTCGATCGGTGTGATCATGCTGCGGCCAAACATTTCGGGTTTTTTGAACCAGTACGGAATTCGCGTGGAGGCCCTGCATGCCGGACGTTTCAAGGATTCTTCGTATCCGTTCCGGGAGCTCACGGAAGAAGAGCGTCAGATGTACAACCGCATTCTCGACGACAGCTATCGACAGTTCATTCGCGACGTTTCTTTGGGACGCGACGTATCGGAATCGACCGTAAACGATTGGGCCGAGGGCCGGATCTTTTCGGGTTCTCAGGCCCGCGATCTGCGCATGATCACCGGGTTGGGAGGACGCGAGGCCGCCATCGCCTGGTTGAAGAATGAAAAGCTCAAGACCACGGATGAGCTGGAAATTCTGCGCCCGGAACCCAACTTCTGGGAGGAAATCCTGCGCGGCTCTCCTTTGGGCGGCGGCATGCGGGAGACGACGGCGTGGACCCAGGTGTTGCACGGGCCGGTGCTCTATCTGTACACCGGCGGTCCCGGAATTGCGGGCGACCTGATTCGGGAATTGGTGCGTTGATGCGCGAGTTTCTTATGAACCTGGTGAACGTCGCTTATCTGGCGTTCCAGTATCCGGCCGAACTGCCCACCCACCTGGAGCGGGGGGGCAAACTGACCGCCGAGAAGACCGTCGTCATCACTCTGGTGGCTCTCAGCATTGCGACCGGTTCCTACTACATGCGCGGACAGTACGCCTCGTCCTTCAGCGTCGTGATACCGACCCTGGCTGTCCTCATGGGTCTTTTGCTTTTGGTCGGTTCGCTGTTGCTGGGGGGTGTCATCGACATTTTGGTCGGTTTTGTGAGTCCTTCCAAAACCGGCCGCGCGGGCGACATGATGGCGATTGCTCTTTTTGCGGCCCTGCCGTTCATCTTCTTTTTGCCGGCCGCGGTGCCCGTACGCCTGTTGCCCTACCGGGGCGGCGTCATGTTCTTCGTCGAGCTGGTCCTTTCGGGCTGGTCTTTGTTCATCTTGTTGCGCGGCGTGCAGTTTCTTTACGAACTCAGCACTCGCCGGGCGATCGGCATTCTGGTTCGGGCCATGGCCGTGCTTGCTTTTTTTCCGGGCCTTCTTCTCGTGGCGGCCACTTCCATCTTCCTGCAGGTTCTCAACTAGCGGCGGGCCTTTGCGCATTCTCCTTTCCAACGACGATGGGTTCGAAGCGAACGGACTGCGCTGCCTGAAGCGTGCTCTTGAGGCGGACGGTAAGCACGAACTATGGGTGGTCGCGCCCGATCGGGAACGCAGCGCCACTTCTATGGCCCTTTCGATCTGGAGCGATCTACGCCTGCGACGGGTCGCCGAGCGGAGTTACACGGTGGATGGCTTTCCAGCCGATTGCGTAAATCTGGCCCTGCATGTGCCTGAAGAATTTCCGGCCTTTGACCTGGTCGTTTCGGGCGTAAATCATGGCCCGAATCTCGGGGATGACGTGCACTACAGTGGCACGGTGGCCGCGGCTCGCCAGGCCGCGTTGCACGACGTGCTCGCAATCGCCGTGAGCTCTCCGGTGCGTGACGAACTAAAAAAGACCGCCGATCTGGAACGCCCGGCCCGTTGGGTGGCCAACTGGATCGATCGGCATGCGGCCGATCTTTCCAAAGGCATCGTGTACAACGTTAACTATCCGCAGGAATCTGCCGACGTCGCGATCGACGCCGATTTCCCGGCGGAACGTTACACGTATCAGGGCCGTCGCACGTACCATGACCGGTACCAGACGCGATCTGTACGGCATGACGAATGGATTGTTTCTTTGCTGGAGTCGGAAATGGGACACCGCCGGGAAGACCATTCAGATTTTGAGGCCATACTCGAGGGTCGCGTTTCCATCACGCCTTTGAGCACCTATACCACTCACATAACGGAGCTACGTCGATGGTTTCACAGGACTCTGAGCGCGAGCACCGAATCCTAGAGCGCATCCTGACGCTCAAACAGCTACGGGCCGATGGCTTTGGCGGCCCGGCTGAATGCCATGAATTGGCGGTGGCCTACTATTGCCTGGGCAACTTCGCGCCGGCGCTCGAAAGCATCGACGAACTCGTCCGGAGTTACCCTGATTACGTCGAGATCGGGGCAGTATATGCGCTTCAGGCCCTGTTGTTGGTAGAAACCGCCGACTACGAACGCGCGGAGCCCCTGCTGGACCGGCGCATTGAACTCTATCCGACCGACACGAAACTGCGCGCCATGCGTGCGTTCGTCTTTGAAAAGACCGGCCGGGTGCGACAGGCGATTCAGGAACACCGAGCCATTCTGGATATGGATCCCGACAACCTGAACAGCCTGAATGGCCTGGGCTATCTGCTCGCGTTGCACGCCGAAAGCAAGGAAGAGCGCGAGGAAGCGCTGCGGGTGCTTTCCCGGGCCCTCAAAAGCAAACCCGAATACGCGCCGTATCTGGATTCCCTGGGGGTGTACTTCGCCGCCGATGGGGACTTTCGACGCGCTCACCGTGCGCTCATGAAAGCCCTGGAGATTGAGCCCGACAACGGAGAGGTCATTGACCATCTGCGTGAACTTGTGACGCGTATGCGGCGGTCCAGAGCAAAAAGTGATTGAGACGCTGCCACCCCCTGCCACAAAACGTAACCATTTCTACCGGAGTCTTTCATGAAACGAATGATTGCTGCCAGTCTCATCGCAGTTACAGGTTATATTGGACTTGCCCAATGCCACGGTGGCTTCGTGCTGACGCGTAAGTTTGACGGCTTTGTCTCAAGCATTGGCAACAAATGGATTCGCTGGATCGTGTTTCTGGTCGCTGCCATCCTGCAGCTGTACAGTTTGACGATCCTGGCCGACGTCGTTGTGCTTAACTCAATCGAATTCTGGACCGGAAGCAATCCGGTGGCCTTTAACTACGATGCAAACGGCCAATTTCGTCGACAGGTCACAGAAGATGGTGTAACCGCGGTGTTCACGTACAGTCGGTACGGAGAGCAGCTGCGCATTGACGTGCTGGCCAATGATGGTCGCAAGGCGCGCAATATCGTTCTGTTGCGGGAGCAACCGGGCCGCTTTTATACCGAACTGAACGGAAATCTGGTGCCGGTTGACGTCAACGAGTACCAGAACGAAAACGCGCGGCTCTTCGAAATCGAAGCTGCCGGCCGGACTCTCTATCAGAGCGAAGTTTCCGAGGCGGGATACGAAGATCTGGTTGGTCGAGTGGGCCGACACGCCAGGGTGCACGGCCTCTAATCGGGCCCTCTCTGGCTGAAATAGCCCGCCGGCCATGGGGTCGGCGGGTTTTTTTGGTCATCGCGCCTGGCCGGTTTCGTCGAGAAGGGAGCGAAGTTGCATGGCGCCTGGATTGCCCGGTTCTTCTGCGAGCACTTCGCGGAGTAGCCCCAGGCAGCGGTCGATTGATCCGTGTATGCGGCAGGAATCTGCGAGGCTGATCTTGAAGCGCGAATCCGTCCGTCCTCTCAGCAGGACCCGCTCTCCGGCTTCGATCGCGGCGGCGTGATTCTTGAGGCGCCGATAGGCACGCATGAGTCGGGCCAGGGCCCGGGTATCTTCCGGTCGGGCTGCGCAATAACTTTCCAGAATTGCGATTGCACGCGCTGCATTTCCCGCCCGCAACTCCAGTTTTGCCAGGTAGCCCAGCGCGGGGTCGCCGGGATGGGCCGCCTTCAAAGACGATCGCAATAGGCCAGCCGCGCGGGAAAATTCGCCCTCCCGGGCAAGGCGCACCGCCTCGTCCGACAAGCCGACAGACGACGGGCGCAACATTCGACCAGAGGCCTGCACCGTCAGGAGCGAAAGGTCATCGGTCAGCTTTCCGGTGCTCGATATGTATTTTGCAATCTGGCGGGGTTCCCCGCGGCCCCTTTCGACGGCTCGCAGAAAAAGGCGTTCATTTTCGTTCATAACCCGGTGCCCCTTTGCGTCCAGACCAATCGCAAGATCGTCCCGTCCGTCCGAACCACACAGCAAGATGTCGTCGGACCGCAATCGCAGCACGTTCACAAAGACCGGTGGAGTGGTGCCCGAAAACAACAGCATGCCGAGCTTGCGCAACTGCCTCTCTCCCGATACAAAATCGGCCCTGCCGTCCCGCAGCAGTACCGGGGCCGGGTGTTCTGCATTAATGTAGAAGACCGTGGCCGTCGCATGGTCCACGATCCCGAGCATGGCGGAAGCCATCATGGACCCATCGAAGGCGGCGAAAACCGCCTGTAACTCCCTGTAACAATCCTTCAGCCAGAGTTCGGGATGTTTGTCCGCTGCCGCCGCATGTATCTGCGTTCTGGTTACAACGGATTTGAATACAGTTCCCAGAACCAGCGCTCCTCCGGCGCCCTGCATGGATTTACCCATGGCGTCTCCGTTCATGAAAACGCTGCA
>JACKOY010000028.1 GCA_024233935.1 Spirochaetales bacterium
TCCTGGTATTTGCGGGTAACGCGCTCCACGTTCGGAATACATTCCAGATCGTGGAGCCGGGCGGCGTGCAGCAAAAGATAGTTCAGGTAGGCCGCCAGCCCACCGAACTGCTGCAACCGTTGCTGGAAAAAGGGTTCGAGTCGCAGCGGAATCAAAAAACTGCAAAGCGGTCTGCGCGGCTCCGTACAGCGCGCTTTCCAGGATCGAGTTGGTACCATACCCCTAAAAGGTCGCCCGACTCCGTTTTGTTGCGCGGTTTTCTGCTATCGGTCTTCTACTATCGTGAGGATGGCGAATTCAACGGCCGGGCGATCACCGGCAGTCAGATTCAGGAGCAGAAGATTCGGGCCATCCTCGCGCAGCCGCACCTGGCCGGGTCTTTCTGTATCGTGCAGGGAAAAAACGAGGGCTCCGTCCAGCAGCACCGCGGGAGCAAGCAGACTGTCCGGCAAACGAGCAAGGACTGCGGACCGTACAGCCTGCCCACGCGGATCACGACGAATATCGGCCGCGAGCGCTTCCCCGGCTGAGACCCGGGCCGCGCCCACCAGAGGTCCATCCGTACCGGATTCAATGCGCAGGACGAGCAGGCCCTGGTCCAGAAGCGCTGCCGCCCTGCCGAGCCGATACAGGTTTCCCGCTGCCAGTCTCGAACCGGGGCCCGGGGGGCTCGCACTGCCGAAGCGTTCAAGACCGCGACACAACTCGTCCAGCCGGGCGCAGTCCAGCCCGCTTCTCAGGGCGGCCAGAAAACTGTCCGGGAGAGCGAGGACCAGGCTCGAAAAGCCCAGCGCAGCAAACACGGCGAGGCGGGGTAGTCGAAGCGACATGTTCCCTAATATCGGATGCACAAGAGGGCGAACGATCGATGGCGCTGTCTTTCTTTTTGCTGGACTGGCACCAGGCCACTGGCGCCTTGCCCCATGATCGACTTGCCGCAGGCCATGTTGCTCGGACTCATTCAGGGCCTAACCGAGTTCATTCCCATATCGAGCACAGCGCACCTGCGGCTGGTTCCGGCCCTGATCTCCCCTTACTACTCCATGCCGGATCCGGGCGCGGCCTACTCAGCCGTCATCCAGCTTGGAACGCTTATGAGCCTGGTTGTGTATTTCCGAAAGGATCTCGCCGGCTTTATACAGGCAACGCTCTCCGGAATTTTCAGCGGCCGGCCCTTTTCCGACCCGCGCGCCCGCATGGCCTGGTATTTGGTCATTGGCACCGTGCCGGTTTCGGTGGCAGGTCTCCTGTTGAGCGATTTTATCGAAGGGCCCTTCCGTTCGCTCTACGTGATCGCCTCCAGCCTGATCGGCCTTGCGATCATCCTGTGGCTGGCCGATGTTTTCTCGAAAAAGGACCGTGCCATTGAGGAGCTCAACTGGAAGGACGCCTTGCTGATCGGAGTGGGCCAGGCTTTTGCTCTGGTGCCGGGGGCGTCCCGGTCCGGCACTACGCTCACAGCCGGACTGATGCTCGGCTTTGACCGCTATGCGGCCATGCGCTTCTCCTTCTTGCTTTCGATTCCGGCCATCGCGCTATCCGGCGTCTACGAACTCATCAAGGAATATTCTCAGCTGGAAGGCGCGGGCCTGGGGGGGCTGGCGACGGGTACTCTGGTTGCGGCTCTGGTCGGCTACGGCACCGTAGCCGGATTGCTCCAGTTTTTGCGCTCTCACACAACCCTGGCATTTGTGTTGTATCGCATCTCGATGGGAATCCTGCTGCTGGCTCTGCTATACGCAGGCCTCCTGGAACCCTGATTTTTGCCTCGCCAGATGCGCGCCGAACGACCGTAATTGATAAAGGGGCCCCCCCCTTCCGCCGATAGGGCTACCACGGAGACCAATGATGGCAGCCACCAATCACAAGCAGTTCGATGCCTACAAGAATACAGAAATAAGCACCGCCAATCAGGGTAAGCTGATCATCATGCTGTACGATGGCGCCATCCGATTCTTGCGACTGGCCGTCGAGAATATGGATCCCCGCAGCTATGACGTCGTTAACACCAATATCATAAAGGCCCAGGACATAATCACGGAACTCATGCTTTCGCTGAATATGGAAGAAGGCGGCGAGATAGCGGAGAATCTGTTTAATATCTACGCGTACCTCAAAAAGCGGCTGCTGGAGGCGAACATCGCCAAGGATGTAGCCACCGTGGACGAGGTCCTGAAACTGCTGGGGGATCTCCGGAGCGCCTGGGAAGAAGTGTCGCAAAAAGAAGCCGGGCGGCCCCAGGCCGCAGCCACCGAGCTACGCAGCCAGGGCGCCAGCTTTTCCATTCAAGGATAGCGCTCGTTGTGGGCCGGTCGGCCAGCGGACTCCGATTACTCCGGCGCCGACTCCACCGTCAGTTGCGTCTCCTGCGCGCCGGACTTTACGAAGAAGCCATAGCCCTGCAGCCGGGCGCTGGAATTCCCACGGAACAGCTTTCGAGTGATCCCGGGCTTCAAAAGGAGTGCCGGGCCATCAACGATGCCATCTACCGGGAGCTGCGTTCCCTGCAGGCGACCCTGGGCAAAGAAATCCTCGAGTCCAATGTTGAGCGTGAACTCGCCCGATTCCGCCAGGAAGCCGAATCACGCGAAAATCTGTGGACAAAAACCCCCGAACATTTGTAATCCCGGCACGTCGAACACGACGAAGCTATCTTTCCCGATCAGGAGACAGTCATGTCATTCAGACTGCGCGCTTTCCGCTCACGAAGTGGAATCACACTCATGCTTATCGTACTGGCCTTTACGGTCGCGACCGGCCCGTTATCGGCGCGACGTTTGGGCCTCTTCATCGGGTCCAACTACACGAACAACTCTGCCGGCATTCCGCCCCTGGAATTGTGCGAGGCCGACGCGACCCACATTCAGGCCGCGTTACGCAACAACGGCGGTTTCGATATGGCCACCGTGCTTCTGGGTCAGCAAGTAACCCGGGCCAACCTCGAACGCGAGCTGGGCAAACTGGCGGAAACAGCCACCAGCAGCGACACGGTCGTCTTGTATTTCTCGGGTCATGGAACGTACCAGCGCGACCAAAGCGCACCGAACGGAATCACGAATGTCGTTGTGATGTTCGATCGACCGCACGTTACGGACCGCGAACTGAACGAGTGGGTAAGCCGCATCAGAACTCCGAAGCTCGTGTGGATTTTCGACTGCTGTTATTCGGGCGGCATTGCGGGGAAAGGTAACCGTACGACCCGTGGCACCGGCGATATCCCCGTTGATGACGATCAGCCCGGACGCGTGCTCGAAAACGGAAACGATCGCGTCTATTTCCAGAACAAGGCCATAGTAGCTTCGAGCGACGCGAACGAGACATCTATTGAGGTGCGCGGCAATATAAACCACGGAGTCTTTACCTACTTCTTCGCGCAGGCGGTGGTCCCATCGAATGGTGACCTGAACCGGGATGGAACGGTAACTGTTTACGAGGCTTTCGAATGGGCGAAAGACCGGGTGATTCAAACCGCACGCTCCTTCAATCACAGCCAGCATCCGCAGATCAGCGGCAACGCATCGGGCATTATGATATCGGGCCGCGAGATCCCGACGCCTCCGCAACCCCAACCGCAACCGGAGCCGCAACCACAACCGGAGCCCGAACCTGGTCCGGGCGACGTGGTTGTAGATCCTGTGCAGCCGCCCGATCCGGTTGGACCTCAGGAACCGGAGGTCGTTGTTCACAGTCAGACCGGATCGGCTTACATTCTCACGACAATCCTGCGTAAGGTCGCGGCCGGTCCCACTCCAATGGATCCGCACCAGCTGATTCAACGGGACCGACGCGGAAACGAAGATCGCCGCATCAAAGTGACCTTTTCGGGGGAAGAGTATCCAACGCAAGTTCGATGGCTGAACGAGCAGGCTTTATTCGCAGTTTCTGGAGAGCGAATCCCGCTCGGCCGATCGAGTTATCGTGGCGCCAGCTACGCCAATGAAGTGGCCCTGATCGTCGTCTCCAATATTCCGACCGGAGTTCACGAAGTCGAAATCATGGCGGACGGGTATCCGGTCATTCACGATCGCCTCGGTGTGCAGCGCTACGATGTACGAAACGTTCCTTATAAGAACTGCACGGCCAATCGACTGTTCGTAGTGGCCTCGCTTTCCGGTTATGGTTCCATCCAGGGCAAAGTCTTCTTCCAGAATCTGGAGCAGCCAATGGCGGGGCAGGTGATCTGGATGCCGATCGTGCGTCAGACAAACCAGGTGCACCGCATGGCTTCTCAACAGGATGGATCCTTCTGGTTCCTGAATCTGACCCCTGGTCGCGATTACTACATCAAGGCCTCCTTTCTGGAGAGCCTGCCGCTGGATGACAAGGAGCTCACGGTCGAGGACGGCATGGTGACCAGGGTGGATGTGATTTTGAATCGTCGCCTGGTATTCAATCAGCAGTAGCGGCGGACCGACCGGGGCCCCGGGCGGGTCCCGGTCGCTTGACCGCTGAGGCGGGGAGGTGAAGCATCCCCTATGGTCAAGTTACTGACAGTTGTCTTCTTTTTTGCCCTCGTGGTCTACGTCGTCCTGACGCTGGTGCGCGGCCTGCGTCTGGCCGGACGCGTCGAAGAAGCCCGACGCAGCTACCGCGAAGGTCGGTCCGTGGGCGAAAAGGACATTACCGACAGAGCAAGAATCATCGAAGAAAAGCCCTCCGGGGACCGATAAACATAAGTGATATCATGAAAACCCGATCTGTATTCTCTGTGACTGCCCTGCTACTGCTGGCCGGCGTCGCCTGTAGCAGCTTCCCGGAACGGGAATGGATGCAGGAGCAGGCGCCCGCAATCCGACGGGGCGAGGGCAACCGGGCGATAGAGCAGATTGTAGCCGGTTTCGAGCGCGTTCGGCCTTCGGATCGGGAACTCGCCATTTCGACAGTCGCGGCAGCACCCGAGCCAGGCTCCACGACCGCTCTGCTTACGCTGCTCTCGAAGCCGGCCAGCACGGTTCCAGTCCAGGAAAAGGGCCTGATCGTCGCAGAGCTACGCGGGCGTGAGGATGAGCGTATTCCCGATGCGATCATTGCTGCGGCAACGGCGGAACCCGAACTTGTCACTGAAAACCTGGTACGGTACTTCGATGAGGGCCGCATGGAGAATGCGATTCCTCTGGTGAAGCGCACCCTTGAGGAGCCACGTTTCATCGACGTTTGTCTGGCGATGCTGGCCAGTTTTGACCGGCCCGACCTGAACGAGTACATCCTCGCACTTGGAAAGCGGCGCGAATCGCCCGAGGTGCGCCTCGCCGCCCTGAAAACCGCAAGCGCATTTGAATCCGAAAGCATGGTTACAGCAACCACCGCCGTGTTTGAAGAGATTGTCAGAAACGCGGACACAGAGCCGGACCCGGTCGTCAAGCTGGCACTGGAATATCTGGGAACCCGGCCCGCAACCGAAGAGAGACTGACGATTCTACGGGAGTTTTATCAGGATAGTGAGAACGCCGAACTGCGCGAACAGGCAGTCGATGCGTTGGTCACCATGCAGGCCGTCGAACGAAGCACGGTCATGAGCCGTCTGAATGCAAACCTGGATGGTGCTGACGTCAACCTGGCGATCCAGAACAGCCGCACCGCAACGCGACGCGAGCAGGAACGTACAGAACGCGTCGTTCCCACCGCGCGCACGGAAAGGACACAGACCAGACGCAACACGAACCTCCGCAGACCCACAAGTTATCCTTCCGATTATCTGGCGCGACTGACCCGGCGACTCAACAGCGAACTGGGAAGCGACCTGGGCAATGACCGACGGGTACGAATTGACAACGCGCTGCGGTCCTTTGCCGGCCGGGACAATCTGGCAATGGCACGCCTGGTGCAGAGGTCCTATCAGAAGTTCTTCCCCAACGAAGATGCTGAAGCCATCAAGCGGCGGCTGGAACAGGGCGTTTCCATGCCGGGCTCGCTCTCGATCATAGTCTGGAACATCGTCGACGAGTACGATACCGATCCGATGCGCGTCTACGTGATCTCGCGTATGTTTTCCGTGGCCCGCTGGGAAGCCGAGATCATCTTGCAGATAGTGCGCACGAATCAGATCTAGGCTTCATAAATCCTTCTTCAGTTTCCATGCTTCTGTAACGATATCGAGAGTATGGGGCCCCGTGGAATGCGCATGTCCGTAATGCTGGGACTTTGCGTTTGTCTGATTGGCTGCGATCCCTATGTGAAAGGCAATTTCGCCTGGAAGGGCACCGATGACCGCGGGATCGAAGAGCCGGAGCGGACCTGGCTCGTAGAGACCGAATTCCGCATCGCCCGCGATCAGCTGTATTTCTTCGACTATGAAACGATCTGGTGGGTGTACCAGATCACGGATGGCCGCTTTGAGGACGATCAGTTTCTGGCCGCCCTATACGAGGACAATCTGACTCCCGATCCCGTGCTTGTCGACCTGCGGCGCGTCACGCTAATAGAAGATGGTTGTTGCAGTTATATCCGGCAGTATTATGAGCAGCTACCCCCGGGGCGCTACCTCTTGAAGATCGCCCACCAGTCCAACGCCGTCGATATGGTTCGCTTTACGGTTGTTCCGGCGGAAGGACCGCGGGGCATGGGTACGCCGGAGTCTTTTGAGGACGACGTCGAATCCGAAGAGGATTTTGACGAAATCCTGCGCTACTCCGGCTGAACGCAGAAAAATCCGATTGCCCTGTTTTGCCGGCCGGTTCCACTGATACGCACCTTCATTGGTCCTACAGGCCGTTACATGGACATCCGAAAGACAGCCATCGTGACCGGTGGGGCCGGCGGCATCGGCGCTCCGATTTGCCGGCGGCTCGCGGAGTTGGGGCACAATCTCGCCATTGTGGATCGGGATGCGAACGCGGCCCAGGAGCTCGTGCTTGAGATTACTCGCGAAAGAGTCGAAGGCCAGATTCAATTCTTCGGGTGCGATCTCATGCGAGCTCCGGAAATCGCAGACACGTTCCACGCCATCTGTGCGGCGCTCGGCTTTCCCGGGATCCTCATTCACGCCGCTTCCATGCGAAATGAATTTGTCACTCTGGACCAGGTGGAGGAACAGGCCTGGGACGAAATATTTACAGTGAACCTGAAAAGTCTGTACCTCCTGGCCCAGCTCATGCTGCCAGGCATGCGGGAACGGCACTTCGGTCGCATCGTAAGTGTAGCTTCCGTAAAGGGTCTGCAGGGCAGTGCCCGCTCGGCCCCCTACTCCGCCTCCATGCACGCTCTAATTGGCCTGACACGCTCGCTGGCAGCCGAGTGGGGCCGGGCCGGCATTGCGATCAGCGCGGTTTGTCCGGGGTTCGTGGATGCACGCCTGAAGGAGGAAGAGGAACCGGTGAAGGGTTATCGGCGCCGAATCCTGCGCCGCACGCCAATGGGCCGCATTTTGAAAGTCGAAGAGATCGCTTCTGCAGTTTGCTTTCTCGCCGACGAATCCAACCAGGCTGCAAACGGCACGATCCTGGTTGTGGATGGCGGCCTGACCGCCGATCTGGGTGTGATCTAGCTCGGGCGGAACGCACGCACGGCTTCCAGCATCGCCGTCACATTCTCGATGGGCGTAGACGGATGGATGCCGTGGCCCAGGTTAAACACATAGCCCGGTCTTTTGCCCCAGGCTTCCAGAATGCGAAGCGTCTCACGGGTGACCCGCTCCGGTGCGCCGTAGAGGACCAGGGGATCCAGATTCCCCTGAATGGCAATTTGCGTCGGGATCATTCGGGCGGCTTCGGTCGGAGTGACCCGCCAGTCCAGGCTAATCACCTGGGGGCTCTGAGCCACCATCTCTCCCAGGAGGTGCGCCGAGTTGCCAACAAAAAGAATCACAGGGTTCGGGTGACGCCGGCGCAATTGCTCGATGATCTGGCCCGTATAGCGTCCTGCGAACTCTTCGTAATGCTCGGGGCGCAAAATGCCCGCCCAGCTGTCAAAGATCTGAACGGCCTCAGCGCCCGAGCGCAACTGAAAGTCCAGGTAAGCGACGGTAATTTCGACAAGTCTTTCCAGAACGGCGTGAGCAAAGTCGGGTTCGCCAAACAAAATCTGCTTTGTACGTTCAAAACGTCGACTCGTACCGCCTTCCCAGAGATAGCTGGCAAGGGTGAAGGGCGCCCCGGCAAAGCCCAAAAGGGCCGCGCGTTCGCTCCCGGTCCCCAGCGTTTGCCGAATGCGTTTCTGTATCTCTCCCACGTAGGGGCAGTCGCGGTCGGGCAAGAAATCTCGCAGGCGATCCAGATCGGACGCCTTTTCTACGATCGTCGTGATAACCGGACCGCGCTTTTCCTCGAAGTGGAGGTCAATTCCGGCAGCATGGAGCGGCGTCAGAATGTCCGAAAAGAAAATCACACCATCCAGACCAAACCGACGAAGGGGCTGCAGGCTCACGGCGGTCGCCTGGTCCACGTTCTGCACCAGTTCCATGAAACTCAAGTCGGACCGAATTTCGTTGTACTCAGGCAAATAGCGCCCGGCCTGACGCATGTACCATACCGGAACACGGTCGGTGACTTCGCGTGCGTACGCGCGCAAAAGGATCGGAATGTCATTCTTCCGGGGCGAGTTCATATCCGACTCCATGGCGCGTAATAAACCAGCGCGGCTGATTTGGCTCCGACTCGAAAATCTTTCGAAAGCGTACAATGTGGTTGTCGACGCTGCGATTGCTCGGGAACTCTCCGACTCCCCAGGCCCGATCCAGAATTTCGTCCCGGCTGACGGGAGTGCCCCTCTTTTCTGCAAGCAGAGTCAGAATGCGGTTCTCACGTTCGTTCAAGCGCAGTGTTTCGGTAAGGCCCGGGCCCGTAACGGTGCCGGCGGTCAGATCGACACGATAGTTCCCAATATTCACTATCTCACGCGCACGCCGTTCCCGTAGCCGCGCGGCCACGCGGGCCAGCAATTCCTCGAGTTCAAAAGGCTTCGTCAGATAGTCGGCGGCCCCGGATTCGAACCCTGTCAGCTTGTCCTCCAGCGCGTCACGGGCCGAAAGGAAGATCACCGGGAAGTTTGCTTTTTGACGCAGGCGCCGGCAGAGCTCGTAGCCGTCCATTTGGCCCGGCATCATGACATCCAGAATTCCGAGATCCACCCTGGAAGTTTCGACGTCAAATTCTCTCCAGGCACTGTCAGCGCTCGGGAAGTCCGCAACCTGGTAGCCTTCTGCTTCAAGATTCATCTTGATGCCGCGTCGCAAGTGATCTTCGTCTTCTACCAATAGAATGCGGGACACTTCATCATCTCCGAAAAAGAAGCTCTATGCAGGTGCCCGGTCCAACATGGTCGCTCTTTATTCGCGCCCTGCCGCCCGCCGCCTCCATCAACGCACGGACAATGTACAGTCCCATGCCGGTCCCGCGCACAGGTCGGGACCCGTTCTTAACCCGGTAGAACGGTTCAAACACTCGCTCTTGCTCGCCTTTCGGAATACCGGGGCCACCATCTGAGAACAACAGCACCTGGTGATTGCGAGTTTGTTCGGTTCGCAGCTCAATGGTCGGGCGTTCGTTTGCGTAGTGGAGCGCATTCTGAATCAGGTTATTCAGAATGATCTCAAGAGACTCTTCGTCGATCTGCAGGTCCAGATCATCGGGCAATAGCGATGTGAAGTGCGCCTCCAGCTTTTCCATCCACACCTGATTGCTGGCTAAAGAACGCCCCAGTATTTGACTGGCGTTGCTGACAGCGCCCGGGTCTCGACGGCTACCGCGCCGCAGGCGACCGCTCAGAAGAACATTATTGATTTCCAGTTCCAGACGCCGAATGTCGGACTCCGCCTCGCCCAGAATCGCCTGTTGTCCTTCATAATCGAGCCTTCTTTTTCGCAGTGTCTGCACGGCCAGAAGCAGCGAAGCGAGAGGCGTCTTCAGCTCGTGAGTAACAGAGTCGATGAAAGTATGGCGCTCCTCATTCAACCGGGCCTCACGCCTGATCGCGCGCAGAACACGTACCGTGCCATACAGAATAATAACGACCACGAAAGTGGTTTCTGAAGCCAGCATCACAAGATTGCGTCGGTGGTCTGCCTCGCGCGCAGCCCTAAGAGCCGGATCGACCCGATAGCCGGAATCAGACCGAACAAGCAGGCCGCGGGCTCGTTCTACTATACCGACCTTCTCGTTGGCCACGGCCACCAGGAGTTGGTCATAGAGGTCCCGCGTGGAAACGAGTTCCTCGTGCTTGCGCATAAAGAAAATCAGCCACCAGAGCAGTTGCGCCACGACGAGCAGCAATACGCCGACGCCAAAGGCGCGAGTGAGAAACAAGCGACGGTCCCGCATCATCGCTGACTCGACCGCTCTTTCTCAAAAAAGCGCGCCAGGCATTCAATCAGGCAATCTACCTCGACGGTTGACATAGGCGCAGAAAGAAAACCCACTTCATATCCAGATGGCGCCAGATGAATGCCGCTTGCAAGGGCATGCCGGTGCAACCGGGCGTAGACCGCCATCGACTCGCGCGATATCTGATCGGCCCGCCGGGGTGCATGGTCACCCTGGAAAAGCCAGAATATGGAATGCAGTCGGACCATGCCCCACCCCGTCTTCAGTCGATCGAACTGTTCCTGCAGATAGGATCCGAGCTCTTCAAGCCGCCGGTATACCTCCGGATCAAGCAGTTGTAACTGAGCGAGTCCGGCTGTCATTGCCATTGGATTGCCACTGAGCGTGCCTGCCTGGTAAACCGGGCCGTCGGGGGCCAGGCTCTCGAAAATGATTTTGCGCCCGGCGAAGGCGCCAACCGGCAGACCGCCACCAATGATCTTGCCGTAGGTCACGAGATCTGGTTGCAGGCGATAGTGGCCGCTTGCCCCCGCAAAGCCGACGCGAAAACCTGAAATGACTTCATCCAGGATCAATAGGCTGGAGTTTTCGCGACACAGACGCGCCAGCAATTCCAGAAATTCCGGACGCTGAATCAAAAGGCCATTGTTTGCAGGCACGGGTTCGACGATCACGGCCGCGATCTGCGCTCCCTCCCGGGCGAAGCAATCCAGCAAGGCCGCATCATCATCCAGTGGCAGGACAATCGTATCCGCAGTGAACGAGTGGGGCACGCCCGCGCTGTCCGGTACGCCGGCGGTTGCAAGTCCGGAGCCTGCTTTGACAAGCAAGCTGTCCACATGGCCGTGATAGCAACCCTCGAACTTAACGATCTTTGAGCGTCCGGTGTGCCCGCGTGCCAGGCGGAGTGCGCTCATCACGGCCTCAGTGCCCGAACTCACGAAGCGCATGCATTCTACGCTCGGTACGCTCGGCCGAATGCGCTCAATGGCGTATTCGGCGAGCATGACTTCTTGTTCGCAAGGTGTGCCGAAGGTCAGCGCGTGAGCGATCTGAGCCTGCAACGCAGCAACGACCCGCGGTGGGCGGTGGCCAAGGATCAGAGGGCCCCAGGAGTTTACAAAATCGATGTACTCATTTGCGTCGGCGTCACGAATCCGGCAACCCTCGCCGTGAGTCATAAAAAGGGGCGTTCCCCCCACCGAGCGAAAGGCCCGAACCGGACTGTTTACACCGCCCGGAATAACCCGCCGGGCACGCTCAAAAAGTTCTACGGAAGTCTGCTCTTTCATAACGATTACGTCGCCGTGGGGAACGACCATGCGACTTTTGCGCGACCGATCACTCGGTAAAGGTCATTTTGCTTTCAGTCCTTGTGCGACAGTTCGCGCACAAAGGCTTCGTAGTCTGGCTCCGGAGCAATGGCATATGGTTCCAGGTCCAGGGATCGAAGATAGTCCGCTGTCGTGGGCCCAATGGCGCAAAGCAGCAGCTGGGGCTCCGACAGACTGCGACCCGCAGCCTGACAATGCGCCTGGAATCCATCCACGGAAGACGGGCTGCCCAGAATCACCAGGGCGGCCGGCGGCAGGTTGGCTTTGTCGAGCGACTCAATTGGCTTCGTACGATACAAATTGAGCTTCAACCGGATTGCGGGGCCCAGCTTCGTGTAAAAGTCGGGCCGGGTCCGCTCTGCAGCGAGGGCGATTACCTTCGGGTCGTCCGGCTGACTCTGGATCACAGCGGCCAGTCCGCCGGCCGTGCCGTCGGGGCTGCGAAATGCGACCGGGGCCCGGGGCAGTTGGTCCAACAACGCTGCCTCGGTCCGCGACCCGACCACAGCCCACCGGACGCGCGAGAGCGATTCGTGTATTGAGACGTTCTGGCGCGCCAGTTCAAAAAAGGCGCGCACCCCCGTGGCGCTGAAAGCCGCAAGAATGGGATTGGTCTCCAACAGATCCGCCAGGTTTTTCAGATCCTCAGCGGGAATCGGCAAGGCCTCCGTTTCTATTGTGGCACAGGCAATCACGCGCTCCGGGGCCAGGGCGCGGATCTCCGCAACTCGCTCCGACTTGCCCGTGACGATAATCGGTAGCTGCCCCAGCAACTCCTGGCCGACGGCCTTTCCCAACGCCTCGGCTGTATGCGCGTGGCGTGTGAAGAGCCGCCGCACCTTGCCGGACCGGGCATGAAACACATGTATGGAGAAGCTTTCGCGCACTGAGGGAACGCAGTGGCATCCGAGCGGGACATGGCATCCACCTTCCAGAACCCGCAGGACGTGACGCTCAGATTGTACACGAGCGAAATCAGGGTCGGAGTGCAGACCCATCAGACATTCAATCAAGACCCCGTCATCCGCCCGGCACTGTAACGCCAGTGCGCCCTGGGCGGGAGCCGGCGGAAAAACGGCGGCTTCAAGCGGGTGCACTTCGAGTTCGGCCAGGCGGTCTGACCAGAGCGCATCCGCAAAAGCTCCCGCTGCCCGAAGGCGTTTCATTCCGGCTGCGGCCAGAAGCAGGGCCTCCACGCGGCGATCCGGATCCGAGTCGAACAGTCGTGCCAGGCGGGTCGGAACGTTGCCCCGAATGTCAGTGATCTTGATGTCGGGCCAATGATGGCGAACCAATTCCTGCCGGCGAATAGACGATGTGCCAATGCGTGATCCTGCGGAGACGAAGGGCAAGTGATCACGGCCACGCGACGACTTCCTGAACAGCAGAATGTCTTCCGGATCTTCGCGCGGCGGTGTGCAGGCAAGCGTGAGGCCCGCGGGATTCTCGGTTGGTAGATCCTTGAAAGAGTGGATCGCCAGGTCGATGCGCCCTTCGAGCAGGGCTTGTTCCAGCTCTTTGGTAAATAGCCCCTTTGCGTCTGGTTCACCGGCGAACGAAGCGAGCGGGCGATCCAGGTTCACATCACCCCGTGTTTTGATGATTTCGATTTCGACGGTCGGCTTTTGCGGAAGCGCCTCCAGCTGCGCCGCGACCCAACGGGATTGAGCGAGGGCAAGGTCCGACCCCCTGCTACCGATGCGGATCTTCACGAACCGGCGGACTCAATCCGGGATTCAACCGCCAGATCGGCGTAATAATGCTTGAGAACGGCCTCCAGGCCGCGCCGGTGAAGGCGGTTCAGATCGCGATTGGCCTGGATTGCCCAGGTGTAGAGCATGCGACGATCACGGGAACTGAGGTGGCGAAGCCGTCCATCCAAAAGCTCCGTCAGACGCCGACGCGACTGATCACGCACCTCACGCTGCAAGCGGGCCATGACCGGACCCGAGAGCGTGGCGATTAAATCTGCGTTTACGCGAAAGGCTGCCTCATCAATTTTTTCGCGCGCTTCCGCGCAGGCTTCTTCGCGACGTCGCTGATTTCGCGTGAGTTCTTCGCGCATCGATTCCATAGTCACGAAACGGACACCCGGCAGGCTCATGCAGTCGGGCGAGACGTCGCCCGGCACGGCCATATCGACAACGACCCCGGGAAGACCAATGTCTTCCAATAATTCCGGTGTAATAAAAGGTTCGGGCGCCGAGGTCGCACTGATTACAGCATCCAGCCTGCCAAGCTCCCGCGGACGTTCCAGAAAATCGGTAAAGCGCACGACGCGTGCTCCGCAGACATCGGCCAGGGACGCAACTTTGGAAAGCGTTCGGTTGATGAGAACCAGTTCTACCGGGAATTTGCTCAGATAACGGGCGGCCTGCTGACTCATGGGTCCGGAACCAATGATGGCGATTCGAGCCGCCGACTCACCTTTTCTTTCGAGGCCCAGCATATCACAGAGGCGCCTCGTCGCGAGGCTGGCCACGGAAAGGGGCAAACGGCTCAAAGAAATAGACTGGCGAATTTCACGCGACTCGCGAAGCACACTCTGGAACACCAGCCGCAGACGTCGATCCAGTGCAGGAGCTTCTTCAAAGGCGGCCTTCAGTTGGGCACGAATTTCCGTCTCACCCAGGACCATGGACTCAAGGCCGGCAGCCAGTTGCAGGAGATGGCGCACAGCCGCCGGGCCGCGCAGAGATCTGGGCTGCACACCGCGCGGCAAGTCCGGTAAGACGCGGCGGGCGGCACATTCAAGGGCCGCATGACGATCGTCCGGCGCGCTATAAATCAGTTCCACACGATTGCAGGTGGAAAGAAATACGAGCCCGTGAACAGGTACATCTTCACGCAGTTCGCGCAGAAGGTGCGCGCCGTCTATGCCCTTCCACGGACTCAGGTTGCCAAGTTGCCCCGACTCCTCGAAGCTAAGAATGATAGCGCCGATCTGTTTCACGTCTTTTCAAGGCGCCAGGACCGGCCCGCTCCGGAGCCGCTTGCGCGCATCTTATCACCTGGTATTACACTGCAAAACGCGCTGACGAATGTCAGGGAGTTGTCATGACCGCGCCTCCTGTGCCTAAACTGAGAATCAGTCTCAAGTCCGAGGCCATGCTGTTGGTCTGTACGCTGATCTGGGGTGGCACCTTCCTCGCGACGGACATCGCTCTTGCTTACGCAAGTCCCATGGCGCTCATTTCGGCCCGGTTCGGGCTGGCGGCCATGCTGGCCCTCGCGCTGGACCTCAGGGCCATCGTGAAAATGAGCAGGGCCGCGATGACCCGCGGACTGATTCTCGGCGCCCTGCTCTACAGCTCTTTCGGCATGCAGACAATTGGGCAGGCCTACACCAGCGTATCCCGATCCGCGTTCATAACGCAGTTGCTGGTCGCCTTCACGCCGGTGCTGGAACGTGTTCTCTTTCGTCGGCGGGCGCGACCGGCGACGCTCGCCGGCGTTTGCATCGTGCTTTTTGGAATGTACTTGTTTTCCGGAGCCAGCGTCGGACTCAGCTGGAATCGCGGCGACTGGATCACGCTCGGCTGCGCGTTCCTTTTCAGCGTCTACATTCTGGCCATCGACCATCTGGATCTGCCGGGTGAACACACGCCGATCCTTTTCGTGCAGACCTTTGTGGTGGGCGTTCTGGGCGCCTCTTCGTCATTCCTGATGGAAGATGTGCGCTTTCAACCGGAGGTAGCTCTGGGCCTCGCCTTGCTGTACCTGGCGCCCCTGGGGGTCAATGTAGTGCTCGCGTTACAAATGCGCTTTCAGCCCGGAACGACGCCGGCCCGGGCCGCCGTGGTTTTCACCATGGAGCCGGTTTTTGCGACTCTGATGTCGGTGCTCCTGCTTCAGGAGGATGTGGGCGGCCTGGCCGTTCCTGGAATGGTGCTGATCATAACCGGTGTGCTGGTTTCGGAACTCGGGCCAGGCCTGCAGAGGCGGGGCGCAAAGGCGCGTTGATCCGTTGAAACTACGGCGCGCAGAATTCGCTTCGCGGCGTAAGGCGGTCTTCCGGGAACTGCCGCCAGTTGGGTGGCAGGCAGCGTGCGGCCAGTCCCTGACCGGCCAGGGCCCCCCGCAGGCGTTCCCACTCTTCCCGGCTGAGCAGGTATTGCCCGCCGTTCCAGATATGCGATCCGGCCCGCGAATTCACTTCGCGCACGTGCAGCACCCAGCCACTGGAATGCTCCACCGGATAGTACCAGGTGGTGCGAAAGTTGATGCACTTCTCGTGGTCCTTGTCGACCGGCATGAATCCGATTTCGCCTTCAGCACATTCCGAGGGCGGATTCTGGGCGAGCACCACGCTGCCGGCCAGGAAGGCAGTCAGCAGGAGTAGCGAAGCAAGGGATGTTTTTGTCAGACCTGAGCGCATACTCTATAATCGACGAATCGGAGGGCAAAATAACAGTCCCGAACCGAAAAAAGACTCAAGGGCCCGAGCGCAGCAGACGCCGGTTCCACTCGCTGGCGCCCAAAAACACAAGCAGACAGGCGATCATCGCCACATTCGAAAGGCCCCAGCGGCAGGCCACCGCAAGCGCCAGAGCAGCCAGATAACGCGGGAAGGCTGCCAGAAGGTAACGGAACCATGTGACCGGTCGGCGATACACCCATCGTATCAGGGCGCGTCTTTCCGCCCGCAGCAGAATCGGAAGCAAGGCCACTCCTGCGAACGTGACCAGCAAGGCTGAACCGGTGAAGGCGCCCCATGCCAGCCGGCCGGGACCGGAGAAGGCGAAGGCCAGGACGCCATACAGAACGCCCAGGCAGGGCAGACTGAGGACCGCGTGCCATAACCAGGGAAGCAGGGCCAGGCGCATGCGGTTTAGCGGCCCGGGGCCGCGCAGGCGGCCGGCGGCGGGGGCCGCGCGCACGGACGTTTCCACCACGCTGGCATGACCGCGGACCAGTTCCCGCCGAAGCCAGGTCCAATCAAGGTCGGGCGAGACCTGCTCAGCGTTCAGGCGGCCCCAGGCGGGCAGACAAGCGGGACTCCAAAGAGCCCAGAGCCAGGGTCTTCTTCCGCCCCGACGCCGGCCGTTCCATTCCGAGGGCACGGCCAGGCCCCGAACGAGTTCGGCCGGCACGCACGAGAGCATCGCAAAACCTTCATCGCACGGTATGGTACCCCGCGAGCGGTCCTCCAGAAGAAACCGGCCTCGCATGCAGGCCAGCGCCGCCTCTACGCGTTCGCCTGCCTGCACCGGTCGCCACACGGGTACACGACTCACGATTTCGGGAAAAGGAGCGGGCCCCCCCACCGGAGGATGCTCCAGGAACAGGAGTTCCAGACGACCACGCAGTTCGTTCTGTAAAGACCACTCAAACCAGCGTTCAATTCCCTGAAGCTGACCCCCGGGAACAGTTTGCTCCTGGATGAGCACGCTGAGCACCACATCTGCATCGGCCGTCCGACGGTGGCGTGCTCTGAGACACGTAAGGCTCCAGTCCCGGGGTAGATTACGAACACGGGCCTGCGGATGCTCAGAAGGCGAGCCCCGATAACTTACAGACAACGCCGCGCCACTTTCGAGCGCTCGCAGGGACGCACGATCCAATTGATCTACGACCAGCGCTCCACCCGAGGAAAGTTTTCCCGCGATCTCCGCAAGTCGGCGGGGGTTGCCCCTGAGCGAAGCACCGTCAGCGAAAATAAAGTCCAGCTGTCCCGGTCCGCTTGTTTCGAGATCACAAAGCTGCAAGAATGCGGGGATATTCGGTGCGCCCGGCGTCGTGCTGGTACCGGGCAATGCGTACCGCACACCCCAGGGCGGGGCAAAACTGTGCAGCAAGTCCTGAACCTGCTCCGGCGTCAACATGTCGAAGCAGGTTCAGGGCCCTCAGCCGTTGGTCTGAAGGTAAACTACATACTGAGCGATCGCGCGTCGATCCGCTTCGCTCAGGTGGGCGTAGGCCGCCATGGGAGTTCCGGGAACGCCGGTCAGCAAGGTGTTGGTGATATCATCCACAGTACTGCCCTGCTTGTAGTCTGCAACGCTCTGGAAGTTCCGCGGTGGCGGTTGAAGCGCCTGTCCAGCAGGACCATCACCGTGACCGCGTTCACCGTGACAGGTCTGGCAGCCGTTGGCCACAAACAGTTCCTGGCCGTGCTGCGCTTCGGCACTCATGCCCCCTGCAATAGATTCCGGTTCGGCCGATTCTTCCTCCGGGCGCTGGCCACAATACGTGCCAAAAGCCAGGAAAAGGACCGCCGTGACGCTCAAAAGACTGTAAAAAATGGATTTCACTGATGACCTCACTTGCGATGCGCACTGCGTCGCAAGTCCAGTTGGATGGCCAACGGTCGATTTGTCCAAACCATTTTGCAGCTGAGGTCCGTATCGCAATCGGTTCTCATTCTCATGGCCCCGGCGGGAGCATGGCGGTTTTCCCGAAACCAGAAGCGTGGTCGAGATCAGCAGCCGCGGGCGGAGCGCGGGCAGATTTTGTCGCAGATCAAAGAATAGAGAACCCGCCGGGCGCCGTTTCGTCCGATTCTATAGGCAGGGCGTCCTCCCCGGGACCGCTTTTTTTTCTTTCGGTCGGCCGGCCGGGCCCGTAGACTGGGGCCGCAATCGGTCAGGACCGGTTTTCAAAGGCAAAACACGTGCAATCTTTGTTACAGTATATAGGAGGCCCTGAATCCCCATGAGGCGTTCTATTGCCATTCTGCTCTTCCCCTTGCTCGCGGTCCCCGTACAGGCCGAACTCCTGACCATGCGGGATGGATCGATTCTTCAGGGTTCCATCCTCTCTCAGGACCGTGACCGAGTCGTGATTCGGACCGAAACCGGCACGCGGTCTATTCCGAAAGTGCTCATCCAGCGCATTGTATACGATGCAACCATCGCCGCCGCGGTGATAGCGGAACGGGAGGCCGAGGAGGCCGAACGAGAGAATCGCGCCCGGGCCGAGGAGGAGCGGGAAGCCCGCGAGCGCGAGGCCAGGCTGCTTCAGGCGCGTGGAGACCGGGAAGCGTATCTGGCCAGCGCACGGGCCGCTGAAGAAGCCTACCGGCGCGCTCAGCAACCACAACCAACGCCGCAACCCGAACCCGAGCCGCAACCAGAAGTCCTGGAACCCGAACCCACTCCGCCGCCCGCTTACGACCGGTGGGGACCCTTCCTGCGCTCCCTGGCCGTTCCAGGCTGGGGGCAGGTGTACGCCGGCCAGACCACGGCGGGCTTGCTGTATGGAAGTGCCTTTGCCCTGGCCAGCCTGAACGCTGTCGCGCTTCGTAATGTGGCCATTGATGCACGCAGTTCTTACAGAAGCTTCACGGACACCAGCTTTCTCTTGCCGTTCGCGCCGGGAGTCGGGACCGGAATACTGCCCTACGTATATCTGGAGACCTCTTCTCGCTCGTTGACTTATGAGAATGCCAGCAACCGATTACAGGGGGCTTCGTACCTGGTGGCCGGCGTTTACGTCATCCAGCTCGTGCACGCGTTCTTTCTGGAGAAGGAAATTGAGGCCGTTTCCGCAGGCACGCCGGAAGGTGCAAGCGGCCAGAGTGGTTTCGGAATGGCTATGTTTTACGAGTCGACCGAACCGGGGCCCGTTTCCAATCTGCCGACCAGCAGCCATGATCGGGTCGATCTGTTCTATGCCTGGCGTTTCTGATTCTCAAATAAAAAGCAGCTCCGTGGTTCGATCGGGTCGCAGACGGAGGTTGCTCGTAGCGCATCTTTTTTTGGCCGTGCTCGTCCTTCTGGACTGTGACGAGAACCACAGTGAGCCGGACCAGCTCTACGGCCCTACACCGATCAGCGATTACCTGCTGGGTGACTTTGAGCCTGCCCGACATCCTTCATTCGTCAACGTTTCCGAGCTGGGAATCCGAACCATGGGCCGTACGATCTATCTTCGGGCCGAGGCCGCCGAAGCGCTCACCCGGTTGATTGCGGCCTTTCACAGCGACCATCCGGATGTAGACCTGTGGTTGGTGAGCGGTACGCGGAACTTTGCCGCACAACAGTCGATCTGGGACGGCAAGTGGAGTGGACAGCGCCCGGTCGAAGGTCAACGCCTCAACCAGAGCGTGCCGGATCCCCGACAGCGAGCCCTGAAGATCCTGGAGTATTCTTCTATGCCCGGCACCTCCCGCCACCACTGGGGCACGGATTTCGACATCAATCTATTGCAAAACGATTACTACAGGCGGGGTCCCGGGCTGGAGATTTACGAATGGTTGGTCGAAAACGCGCCTGCTTTCGGCTTCTGCCAACCGTACACAAGCGGACGTAGTGGAGGATATCAGGAGGAACGGTGGCATTGGTCCTTCTTGCCGCTGTCGAGGATCTACCTGCAGGACTGGAACGATCGCGTGGCCGCGGACTATCCGGGCCGCCATCGTTTTGCCGGCGTAGATGCCGCAGCCGACCTCGCTCCCGTTTATGTAAATACTATCAATTCCGACTGTCAGTAATTCGGTTTTTTTCCCATCAGTTCGCAAAACAGCTGACAGAGCCCGCCCTTCGTGCGAAAAACCGCACTCGTGAGCCCTGGCGCGCCTTTTGCTTCGTACTGCTACGCCGGCGCTTCTGGCGCATCCCTGGCGATCTTCTTTGCCTGCCTGTTTATGGGTAAGGCAGAAGGCGAGCGCACGCTCTGGAGTCGCTTCGCGACTCTGGCATTGGTCAATTGTCTTTTTTGTCTGAGCGGCGCCATTGAGAATGGCATACGCGACATGTCCGGGTTGCGCTCCGCCATTGCATTGAACAACGCGGCCGGCATGCTACTGGCGCCCGCTTTCCTGGATTTTGTCTACGCGTATCTGCGGCGGTCCGGTCGACTGGTTCCGCTCGCCGTATGGGTTTATTCTTTCTTCTGGGCCGCTGCCTTTTTGATCTTTCAGGATGTTCTTGTGCTTCGAGACGTGGCTTTCGCTTCGATGGCGCATCATCACTTCGAATACAGCTGGCTCTACAGCGTATTTCTGTTCGGTTTGTTCGGCATTATCGGTTACGCGCTGGGTATTCTCTGGCTGTTCGGGCGCATGAACCGTGCCTGGAAGGCGTACATGAACGCGATCTACTTCAGCTGCGTCCTCTGGGCATTTTGCGGAGTCTACGACACGATACTGGCGCCTCTTGTGCGCATTGCGTTCCCGATCAGCTGGGTGGGCGGAGTCCTGGTTCAGATCGCATTTCTGCGCGCGGTGTACGCCCGCAGTCAGCAGGCTTTCAGAGACCAGGAGAAGCACCGCATCATGCTTCAGGATTTATCGGCAGCGCGCCAGATTCAAAAAAACCTGATCACCCGACAGTTCCCGGAATGCGCGCCGGTTCGCATCAGCGGCATGTATAAACCAATGGAAGCGATCGGTGGCGACTTTTACGACGTGCGCAAGATTGATGAAGGGCACATCAGCATATTCTTGAGCGACGTATCCGGTCACGGCATCGCGTCGGCCTTGATCACAGCGATGATCAAGATGAGTCTGGACGCCCTTCCCGCCAATCTGCAACGTCAGCCGAACGAGGTGCTGCAATACCTGAACAACGCTCTGGAATCGCGCATCACGGGTCGTTTCGTGACGGCGATATACGGCGTGCTGACGCTTAAGAGTCTGGAATTTCATTTCAGCTCGGCCGGTCATTTTCCTCCGGCCCTGAGTCGAAAAGCCGGAGGCCAGGAAGTGATCGAGCACATGATTCATGGCCGTGTGCTCGGCTACTTCTCGGAACTGGAACTCGAAACCACGACCATGCGCCTGGAACCAGGGGACAGCCTTCTGCTTTCTACAGATGGTATATGCGAAGAGCGAAACCCGACCGGCGAGATGTTCGGCCTGAGTCGCCTGAAAAGGGTCTTTCGGTCCCCGGATTTTCGGAGCCTGCAGGACATCTTTGGTGAAATCGAATCGTTTCGAGCCGGGCGGGCGGCGGATGACGACATGACGGCGCTTCTCGTAAGCGTCGATCCCCCGGACAACGCAGCTCACTCCTGACGCAGCTGATCGTATACCAGAAGTCTGATTTCGGCCATGTTCAAATGGCGCCCCGGGCAGCGCGTATTCTGCATTTCCCGGTGACCTATTATGCGCTCGACCGGAATGTTATAGCGATCGGCGAGCACGGCAATCAATTTCACAAGGGCTTCTTTTTGTACGGGCGGCACATCGTGCTCTTCAAAGTTACCAACCAGAACGATGGCGATTCCGAAAGTGTTCACGTACCAGTTGCGGGTCGAAAAATTTCCACTCCGGTCGTGCCACAGATTGCTCTCTTCCACCTGCCCGACAGCCGTGTTGTGAGTTCCATTGTTGATAATAAAGTGGTAAGCAATATCGGACCAGCCCCGCTCTTCCATGTGCAGCCGGCGATAGTACTCCATGTTGCCGATATCGGAAGCCGTGTGGTGCACAACAATCCAGCGCCAGCGCATCTCGCGCCACCAATACCGCGCAAACAGGGACAGCAAAAGCAGCGCCAGAAGACCGATCAGGATATGTCGCAAGCGCCAGCGCCTTCCGCCACGGCGGGTCCGGGCGACAGGAACGCCGCGCGCCGGCTTCCAGGAAGACTGCATCAGTCTGCACCGCCAAAAAGGTCGTGTTCTGGCTCAATGAGCGACGGCGACTCATTTCGCACGTTGTTTACGGCACGATCAACTGCATACGCCGTTAGCCCTTGTTCCGAAAGTGGTTCGAATAGCTCGTCGAGTTGAGAGACGTCGCGGGAAAACCAATCGGCATGCCGCTCCCGTGGAATGATGACCGGCATGCGATCGTGAAGGGACGCCACCAGACGATTCGGCCTGGTTGTGAGAATCGTGCAACTCAGCAGTTCGCGGCCATCGTCCTTGCTTTGCCAGCGCTCCCAGAGGCCCGCAAAGGTGAAAAAGCCATCCCGGGGTTTAATGTAAAAAGGCTGCTTTGACCGACCGGTAGTCTTCCATTCAAAAAAGCCTGACGCGGGAATCAGGCAACGCCGGCGCCGCAGAGCCTCCTTAAAGGCTGGTTTTTCCGCGGCTGTCTCTGAACGCGCATTGATCATACGATTCCCGATCGCTGGATCCCTGGCCCAGAAGGGAACCAGCCCCCAACGCAGCATCGAGAAAGTTCGCTCCCGACCTTCGGTTTCCCTTACTGCGGCAACATCCTGTCCCGGCGCAATATTAAAGCGCGGCTGGAGGTCAGGCTCAAAAGGCAGGCCCAGTTGCCGGGCCAGTTCAATCGGAGAAATGCTCAGAGCAAAACGACCGCACATGCCGCTCCAGATTTGTGGGATGCTTTGGTTTAGTCCAGCGGTTCCAGCGCGCAACCGAAACGCTGGTCAACGTAATGGGCCCGGTTAGTATGCCAGAGCCCGGTCACGGTTACTGTTTTGGTTTCTGGATCGTTCTCGAAGTCGCTGATGGGAACGTACTGGCGCGCGTAATCGTGGCACTGCTCTTCCGTCCGGCCCACAACATAATAGCACGAGCAAAATTCCTTTGCGTAGTACGATGAGATAATCTCAAAGAATGCGCGAACGTGTTGAAAGTTTGCCGCGAACCAGAGTCCGCACAAAAGCCCCGCAATGCCCAAAATCGTCATCGTCACCCGAAGTTTCATAGAATGACGCTCTCTGCGACCAGGTTCAGAAACGTATTCACATCGAAAGAATGATCCCGATCGTCTCCCATCCTGACAATCACAAGATCCATTGAAGGTATTACAAACAGGTATTGTCCCCAGTGACCCTGGGCCGCGAAAGTGTCGCGGGGCGCGTCGGGCCAGGCTGGCGGAATACCCGCCCCGGGAACGCCGGTATTGCAGTACCAGTGCGCCGTATAGTTATCTTCTTCGATTCCGGGATAGGCCGGCGTCTCCCGGTAGCCGGGGGCCGCCGTCCGGGTAAAGTCAACCCATCCCAGCGGGAACAGGCGCCGCCCGTCCCAATTTCCGTCGTTGAGATACAGAAAGCCAAACCGCGCCAGATCACGATGCGTTGCGTAGATATACGATGAGCCCACAAATGTGCCGGAACCATCTCGCTCCCAGGTGACGCCCTTCATGCCAATCACATCGAACAGATGATCCCAGGCATAACTATCGTAGGAACCAGCTGGAACTGCATTTTTCAGAATGCCCATGAGCAGGTTACTGTCTCCGCTCGAGTAATAGACGTAGGTGCCGGGTTGTGCGCGCATGCTCTGACCGGCTGTGAAGTTTGCCATGTCGCCACGACCACGCGTATACAGCATTGCGATCACGGAACTCTTGAGCGGGCTGGCTTCGTAGCCCTCGCTCCAGGAGATTCCGGAACTCATGTTCAAGATATTTCTGATGGTCATACTCCGGCGATCGGGTTTGTCGAGCGCTGGAAAGTACTTTGCGGCCGGCTCATCAATATCCAGCAGCCCCTGCTCGCTTGCGATACCGAATAGTGCATTTACGAAACTCTTGCTGACCGACCAGGTCAGATGTGGAGTTTCGGCGGTGTAGTCCCGTGCATATCGCTCATAGACGATGTAACCGTTGCGGACAATGACAACCCCATCGGTACGGATCCCGGCCCGGTCTTCCTCATTGCCGGTGCGCTGAAAGGCGTACTCATCTGCTCTGGCAAGAAAGTCGGGATCGATGCCCTGGCTTTCCGGGGAAGCGGTTCGCCATGCCGTGGTCGGCCAATAAGCACGGGTCGGCGCCGTAATAGGAGCAAGCCTCACATCTTCGGGAACATCCTGTCGTTCTTCCGAACATGTAAGCGCCAGGAGCAGACAGGGAATCAGAATGGTTGCGGTGGATTTGGGCATGGCGAATTGGGTGCTCAAGAAGAGTCGCTCCGGTCGGCGGCTGGCAAGCATATTTTCGCGGATGAATCGATCAGAACATCTGCTGGAATTCGAGGTATAGTTCGGGGTTGTCACGCAGGTCCTCCTCGCCGTACCAACTGCGCAGGAGCGTCTCTCGATCTCTGTCGGGCACGCCTTCAAGCAGGGGCGATAGATCGGCACGATAGTCGAGTACGAGAAGGGCGCGTCCGTGCAACTGAACGAGTTCGATGTCGTAAGCCTGCGCTGCGCTCCGGGCGATTTCCACCGTCTGGCGTACGTTCCCCAATTCGTAGTGGGTGCGGGCAAGCAGATAAGGCAACGATGGCTCTTCGGAACCGGCCTGCCGGGCGTCTTGCAAAAGCGGCAACGCCGCCTGCCAATCCCGGGCCATGAACCGCAACAGGGCCAGGCCGAAGATCCCGCGCACATCTTCGGGCGCCGCCGCAAAAGCCAGATCGTAGAAGCGGGCGGCGCGCGCGTACTCTTGCTGACGGAGTGCCTCGGCCCCCAGCCACAGGCTGCTTTCCGGCGAGAGGCGACCGGCCGCCACGCAACCCTCGAAGAAAGTCCGGGCCTCCTCTGTGCGACGTTGCTCTTCGAGATCCTGTCCAATCTGAAACAGAACGTCATCCGACGCCGTGGCCGCAATGAACTGCCCGTAAACCTCCCGCGCCGAAGCGGTTTCTTCCAATAAGACGTACAGGTGCGCCAGATTAAGGGCGGCCGGCGCGAAACCGGGATCGAGCTCCACCGCTTCCTGCAGTTTCAACAGACCCGCTTCCGTTTCCCGGGAACGTAAGAATTCGATGGCGCGGCTGTTCGCGTCAATGGCTCCGGAATCGGTCGCTCCGGAGCTATCGACCCAATGCGGATCCACGGCGATGGATTCGGCATTGCGAAAGGCGGCCTGGCATGCCACCGAAAGGGCCAAAAGCAGAAGCGCCCGCATTCGAAAACCGGCTCGCATACAACACATCTGACGCACTCCAGTCGCCTTGCAAGCACATGCGCCGGCGGCCTCCCCCCCTATGCGACATAATATACTTGCCAGGGCGGCCGGTCGCCCATGCTCTGGGGATGAGTCATGGAGCCGGTGGGGGGCAGCTATCGCGAGGCCGTGCAGGCGCTCCTGCCGCTATCCGGGCCCTCCCGCGGAGAGAGTCCGCACACCGGCGGACCGGAGGACCTGGAGGGTCTTTTCCGGCCCACAAGCACCAGAGAAATTGAGCTGGCCATGGCAGCCCTGGAGGCGAGGCGCATCCAGCTCACGCACCTTTACGACAAACTGAGTTCGCTCTCCAACTCGCGCACACGCTTGTTGCCCCACCAGCTTGAGGCCACGCACCGGGTGGTCAGTGCTTTGCGACCCCGTTTTCTCCTGGCTGATGAGGTGGGGCTCGGCAAGACGATCGAGGCCGGTTTGATCATGAAGGAGCTGATTCTGCGACGAGAGTACCGTCGTGTGCTCGTGGTTGTCCCGGCACCGCTGGCCATTCAGTGGCAGCAGGAAATGCAAAGCAAATTCAACGAGCGCTTCCAGATACTCAACCGGTCCAACTTCTTCCAGAGCGCGGCCCGCTGGGGAAGGAGCATGCGCGTCATTACCTCGATTGATTTCATCAAGAACGAGCGCTATGCCGACGAGGTGCTGAAGACTCGCTGGGATCTGGTGGTGTTCGACGAAGCTCATCGGTTGCGACGTGACTATTCCAAAGTGACCCGCGCCTATGCCTTTGCCGAGAACATCGCCGGGCGTTGCGATGCTCTGCTGCTTTTGTCGGCCACGCCGTTTCGGGGCAAACTCGAAGAGCTCTACTACCTGATCCGTTTGGTGGACCCCGATCTTCTGGGCCCGCACGCCTGTTTTCTACAGGACTACTGTCTGCCCGCCGGTGAAGAGGTAGATGGCCAGCGCATGGCCGATCTACGCACACGCGTCGGGCGCGTAATGTTGCGACGCCGTAAAGTGGATGTCGGCGGATTCACCAAACGGTTCGCCCGCACCATCCGCTTCGAGCTCAGCCCGGAAGAGCGGGTCCTGTACGATGAGACTACGGAATACGTTCGGCGAGAATACAATCTGGCTCTTCGGGAAAAGAATCGGGCTGTGAGTTTCATCATGATCGTGTTTCAGAAACTGCTCGATTCCTCAACGGCAGCGCTCCTGAAGGCTCTCGAACGACGGAAGGCCGATCTGGAGCAGAAGGCCTTCGGCGCCGGTCGCTTGCTGACAGGCGCCGGGCGTTCCGATGCGGACGAGGATTTTTTGGAAGACCTGGGAGAAAGCGAAGAACCCGAGGAGTATCTGGAACGACTCACGGCCGAAGCGCGGCAGACCCTGAAAGACCTGCGACGCGAAATCCTGACTCTGAACTTTTTAATTCGGTTGGGCCGTAGCGTTACCGGCGATCGAAAGCTGGGAAAATTGCTTGAGACTCTGCAGAAATTACGCAAGAGCGGAACCCGCAAGTTTATTATTTTCACGCAATTTCGGACGACGCAGGACTACCTGGCGCAGCACCTGGGACAGCACTTCACGGTAACCAGCTTTCACGGTTCCCTGAGTATGCGCGCCAAGGAGGACGCCATTCAGGAGTTCAAAGAACAGACTGAGATCTTGATCTGCACCGAAGCAGGCGGCGAAGGGCGGAATCTTCAATTCGCAAACGTGTTGTTTAACTATGACCTGCCCTGGTCGCCACTGAAAATCGAGCAGCGCATTGGACGCGTTCATCGCTTTGGTCAGGAACACGATGTCTACATCTTCAACTTTGCAACCCGGGACACAGTGGCCGAAAGAGTTCTCGAAGTTCTGGAGCACAAGATCAAGCTCTTCGCCGAGGCCATAGGCCCACCGGATACTTTGTTGGGCGCGCTCGAGGACGAACAGGACTTTGAGCAAAGTCTGATGCAGTTTGTTTCCGGCAGGAAAAGCAGTGCCGACCTGGACCAGGAACTGGAGTCCCGCATGCGAATTTCAGAAAGTGGCTACCAGAAGCTCGGAGACCTGGTGACGCCGCGACTCATGGACTTCAATCTCGACGACTACTATCAACACACACGCGAGGGCCGTTCGGTTGACAACGAGCAAATCGAAGCGCTGACCCTGCAATATCTGCGTCTGGCCGAAAGCGGATATCGATTGCGCCAGCCCGCGAAGTCAGACGGTCCGCTCTTCGTCGGAGCGCCGCGCACGAGTGACTACATCGTTGAGCATCCCGACGGCAAACGGAAGCCCGCGACGTTTCGTTCCGAGGGCGCCCTGGAGAATGAGAACTGGGAGTTTCTGGCGATCGGCCACGGATTGGTCGATGAAGCACTTTCTTTCCTTCTGAACCACGAATACCGGCACGCGCTGGTGGAGGTTGCCGCCGGCGGCCCACTGGAGCCGGGCCTGCATTTTGTGTTCTTATGCGAGTACCTTGGCGGCCTGAATCGCAGCGAATTGCTGGCAGCTCGCGTGATGGACGACGGCAGCGTCACCGTGCACGGTCCGGAAGGGATCCAGCGTCCGCAACCGGCTGATTGCCGCATTCCTGAGGCAGCGCTATCGATCGATGATTTGAGTCTGCCGTACAGGCAGGCGGCGAATGCCGTGAGGTCCTTTGCCGCCGAGCGCGGCCGGGCACTGCTCAGCGGCCTGCATTCGGTATTCAAGAAAGAGGAATACAAGCTCGAGATCAGCTACGGACGCAAAGCGCGTCAGTTGGAAGAGCGTCGGGATCGACAGCGGTTGCGCCACCGCATCCAGCCGAGCACGGCGAATCGCGCTCAGCTTACGCGGACCGAAAACGAACTATTGCGCGTGCGACGCGAGGGAGAGCTGCGCATTGGCCGGGTTCGAAGAGAGAACCGTGTGGAAACCCAACTGGCTCTCATGCAGGTTTACCGGGTTGTCCGCTGAGCTGTTCCACCCGCTCGGTGGTCCACCGGGCAGCCATGTCCGCCGCCTGCTCAACAAGCCCGGGTAACGCCGATTCTTCTTCCGGCCGGAAAGGTGAGAGCAAATGTCCGGCAACGTCATCGTGATCCGGCCGACCGACACCAAAACGCAAGCGATGAAATTCCCGGCTGCCGATTTTGTCGATGATGTCCCGCAAACCATTGTGTCCCTTGTGGCCACCCCCGAGCTTAAAACGCATCTCTGAAAATGGAAGTTCGATTTCATCGTGCACGACCAGCATGTGATCCACGGCAACGCGGTATTCACGCATAGCCGGTTTCACGGAATCCCCCGAAAGGTTCATGAATGTCTGCGGAGTCAGGTACACCACGCGGACACGGCCGGGCTCAACTTCATGCTCCGCGACGCGCGCCTGCCATCGGGTGCGAGCGCTATCGATCCCGCTTTTGCGGGCCAATTGCTCCAGAACCATAAAGCCGGCGTTGTGGCGTGTGCGCACGTAGCGCGCACCGGGGTTTCCCAGCCCGACTATCAGCAGGGTTTGCATCGGCTCAGGCTCTGGAGCGGCCCGGGCCCGGCAACGGCTTTTTGGGCCGCGCCCGGTCATTATCTCCATTGACCGGGAGCTTACAACGTACCACTTTGCCCGCGTCCATGAGCGTCGCCGCAAACATCGGCCATCTGGTTCTTGCCCGTAAGTACCGCCCGCAAAAGTTCGGCGAAGTCGTCGAGCAACAGACCGCTGTACGTGCTCTGGCAAATGCGATCTCCGGCGATCGTGTCGGATCGGCGTATCTCTTTTTTGGTCCCCGGGGTGTCGGCAAAACGACGATCGCGCGAATTGTCGCAAAACGAGTCAACTGCGCAAAGCCACTCGGGGAAGAGCCCTGCGACGCCTGCGAGTCCTGCGTGTCGATCTTAACCGGCAATTCTCTCGATGTAATGGAAATTGACGCGGCCTCGCATCGCGGCATCAATCACGTTAGAGAACTGCGCGAGAATGTGAAGTTTCAGCCGATGAACGCGAAGAAGAAGGTGTACATCATCGATGAAGTGCACATGTTGACTTCCGAATCCTTTAACGCCCTGCTCAAGACTCTCGAAGAACCTCCTGAACATGCGATGTTCATTCTGGCAACCACCGAACTGAACAAAATACCGGAAACCATTCTGTCGCGTTGCCAGGTTTTCAATTTTCGCAAAGTGCCTCTGCGTGTCGTACAGGATCATTTGCGCACGCTCTGCAAACGCGAAAACGTCGAGGCCGCCGACGAGGCCTTATTCTGGATTGCCAGGCGAGGTGACGGTTCGGTGCGGGACAGTCTTTCCTTTCTGGAGCAGGCCATTACCTACTGCAACGGTCCCCTCGACGTGGAGCGCGTCAAAGAACTGATCGGCGCCTTCCCGCTGGAGTTGTTCGAACGGCTGACCCGGGCCCTGCTTTCCGGAGATTCGGAAAGCACAGAACTGCTTGAGCCTGTGCACGAGATCTTCTCTTCCGGTGGCGACCTGGGGCGTTTCATCTGGGAGTACCTGGACTTCATGCGCACGCTGATCCACGTACAGCAGGGCATCAGCGATCCTGAATTTTTGGGGATCCCGGGCACCGACGTGAAAGCCCTGAAAGAGCGTTTCGGCCCCGAAGACAGCGCGCGCCTCACGGCGATCTTTGATTCGCTTTATTCTCTGCTTTCGCGTTCGCTTGCCTTACGTCTGCGGAATTCGTACGAGACCCGCATGTTGATCGAGATTGAACTTCTGGCGCTGCGTGAGCGGTTGCAACGCCCTTCGCTCTCGGGTGTACTCCGACAGCTGAATCACCTGAGCGCCGCCATTCATGGCGGTTCGGACTATTCCCCGGAGCAGGAAGTACAGAAGCAGTTTCTGGGCACGGTGGTTGACCCTTCCGAAGCGCCCAACTTGAGGTCGAACAAGTGAGCGAATTTAACTTTGGCGATGTCTTCAAGAACATGGGCGCCCTGCGCGGACAAATGGAACAAATGCGCGAGCGGCTGGGTCGCCTGCGCATCACCGGAGAGGCCGGTGCGGGCATGGTACGCGTAACGGTGAATGGCGAAGGTCAGGTCCAAAACATTGAGATTGATCCGGGCCTTTTGCGCCCGGAGGAAAAGGACATGCTTGAAGAATTGATCATCTCGGCCCTGAACGATGCGTCTCGACGGGCGCGGGAATCCGCAGCCCACGAACTGCGCAATATGGCCGGCGTAAATATTCCTGGAATGGAACAGCTGTTCGGCCTTTAGTTGACCCGGACCCATCGGCAGGCAAAAATCGTGTTCCCGGCTCTCGAAAACGCTATCGCTCTCATTTCCACCTTGCCCGGGATTGGCAACCGGAGCGCGACGCGCATCGCTTTTCAGCTACTCCGCAGTGACGAACGTAGCGTGCAGGAACTGGCCGAAGCCCTTGTGGATTTACGACGCCGTATGCGTTTCTGTTCCGAATGCGGCGGGCTGTGTGAGGCGGACGTCTGCGAGATTTGCGAGGACACCAACCGCGACCGATCGGCAGTATGTGTGGTCGAAGATCCGGGAGACGTTTTTGCGATCGAACGCACGCGCGAGTTTCGCGGGGTGTATCACGTGTTGCTGGGGGCGCTCTCTCCCCTTGATGGCATTGGGCCCGAGGATTTGAGATTAGGAGAACTCTCGCGACGTCTGGTCTCCGGACATCTGGGACAAACACCGATTGTAGAATTGTTCATCGCAACCAACCCGACACTGGAGGGGGATGCGACGGCGAGTTACATCATGGATCGCATTGTCCCGGAAGGAGTACGCGTGACGCGTATCTCGCACGGAATTCCGACCGGGGCCGCAATCGAATACGCGGATCAAAGCACCCTGGCGCGCAGCATTCGGGCACGCACGGAAATGCACGGTTCAGCCGGACGCCGCGGCTTTGACGGTTAACTCCTGCATACCCAGGTCGATCGCGCCATCGTCGGTGCGAATGCTGGCCGTAATTTGATCGCCATCGTTCAGATAGGGTCTCTCGAGTTGCATTTTTACAAACGCCGGCCAGAGTTTGGAGGGCGGCAGGAAGGCCTGAGCCAGCCGGGTTTTCAGTCCCTGTTTGACCTGCATGGAAACTCCGGCAGGCGTGCCGGTCAGAATTAAATCGCCCGGCTCCAGATCCATGATTGTGGAAAGTTCGCTCAACGTTTCGTGCGGCGCGAAGATCATCTGGCCGGCCAGGGCCTGCTGGCGCACCGAATCGTTTACGCGCAGTTCGAGACGCAGTTCAGCCAGCCGGTCAAGATCGCCGGCGGTCGTATGATAAAAGACCGGGCCCACCGGACAGAAACCCCGGAAGCTCTTGCCCTTGAACCATTGGCCCTGCGGGACCTGAATGTCGCGGGCTGAGATATCATTTCCAATCACAAGGCCGGCAATGTAACGCGCAAGGTCCTGCTTCTCCAGTTTTAGAGGACCGCGGATGGCGCGTCCAATGACCAGACCAAGCTCGATTTCATAATCCAGCAGTTTGACTCCAGAGGGACGTTGCAGGTCACCAACCGGCGGGGCCAGCGACGACGTTGCCTTCTGAAAGAACAAATTGAAAGACTTCTGCGCGGGATCGGAGCCGGTTTCACGAATATGGTCGTCGTAGTTTTTGCCCTGACATACAATCTGACAGGGGGGCGTGACGGGGGAAAGGATTTGTACGCGCTTCAAAGGCAATCCTGCGCCGCGGCCCGGGTTAAAACGAGAACCACTCGCCAGCAGTTCGGACATTGTTGCGGCGCGCGTGGTGAGCGGTCGCACCGCGTCACCGAAGACCACGCCCCAGCGGGGCTCCTCTCCGCGTTTGGCAATATATCGAACGAGAGGCTGGCCCATTTGTCAGCTGGCACCGATCGCCCCTGGTTTTCAATCGATTTGAAAAGTGTTTGTGCGCAAATGCCGACAAAGCCGACTGGAAAGTGGGAGCGACCGCAGTGCATTTCAGACCCGGAAGAGTTCACTTTTCCTTTTTTCTATCCCTGCTGGTCGCTTGTGCACCGGTTCCAGACGTTGGCGGAGATATGTGGCAGGTAATCGACAGACCCGAGTTTCAGGAACGCGTCTTTTTTCCCCGGGCATCGCATTCTGCGCCCCCGGCCTTCGCCGACGATCATCGCATCGAAGTGGCAACTGGTGTTTCTCTGGGCGCGCGGCTGCACTTTTTTGATCCCGCCTTTCGCACGGTGCTCGCATTTCACGGCAATGGCGAGACGGTGCCCGACTATGACGATATCGCCCCGGCATTTCGCTCCATCGGGTTGAATCTTTTTGTAGTCGACTATCGCGGTTACGGATGGAGCGACGGCTCACCCGGATTTCGCACCTATCATGAAGATAGCAAAGCAGTTTCAGCATACTTCCTGGGCTTGATCGCAGATCGGCAGCCCGCCGCTCCACGGCCTTTGGTTTTTGGCCGATCGCTCGGCAGCCATCCGGCAACTCTCATTGCGACCGACAATCCGGCCGCCTACGCCGGGCTCATTCTGGAAAGTGGGTTTGCCGACATCGTGCCTTTGCTTTCGCTTCTGGGCGTGGATCCCGGACCGCATGCGGAGGAGCTGCGCCGGATTTTTTCCAATGATCGGCGCCTTTCGGGAACAAACATACCGGTCTTGATTCTGCACGGAGAACTCGATCAGTTGATCCCGGCCAGTCATGCGCGCGACAACCACAGAGCCGCCTCCAACAGCACGCTGGCGCTCCTGCCGGGCGTCGGCCATAACGATGTGTTGCGACAAGCGGATCTGTACTTCAAGTCGATCCGTCAGTTTGTGCAAACGCTGCCACAATAACGATCGGGCTCCACCGCAGCATCGAAATAGCCGTTGGGCGTCGTCATGATGCGCAGCGTGTCGGGTCTTCGAGATCTCTTGCGCTACTGCGCGAGAAAAGCGCGAATCGCTGCAAGGCTCTCTTCCGGCTTTTCTCCGAGCATCGTGTGGCCGGCGCCTTCAATCACAACGAGCCTGACTCTCGGAAACAGCGCGGCGTGGCGCTCCTGAATGTCCGGACCGACGATCGTGTTGCAGTCTCCGGTCAGTAGGAGCGTATTCCCACGAAAATTCTCAATGCCCGCGCTCAGATCCCGACTCATCCCACCGTCGCTCAGCTCACTGCCCATCAGTTGCATATTCGCCCGCGCTCCAAATCGTTTTGTTTGCAACCGGGCGGTGTGCATGTCCCGGTTACAATAATAACCGGCGATCGGGCTTTCTGGCATCGGCGCGGAAGCCAGAGACAGCATGGCTGCATCCACAGCCGCGTCATTGTCCGGACCCGAAACGTGAAGATATGTATAGAAGGCGCGGCCCAGTGCCCGGAAAGTTGCCCAGCTTAGAGCGGGCATCATGTTGTTCGTTCGCTCAAGATACACCCGGCTCAGCTCAGGAGTCAAAAAGCCAGGTTCCGCCAGCACCAAATTAGAAACGCGTTCGGGATGCTGTGCCGTAAAGGCGGTGGCGAGCATAGCGCCCCAGGAATGGCCGAGCAGAATAGCCGGTCGCCCGGGGGAGTAGTGATCGAGCACCGCCATCAAGTCCGCGAGGTACGTTTCCAGTGTGAGCTGTTCCGAGGGCACCCGGGCCGAGAGCCCCGCGCCGCGTTGATCATAAAAAACCAGTCGATAGCGATCCTGCAGGGCTTCCAGATCGCTGAGATAAATAAAATCGTTCCCGGGCCCGCCGGGCAGAATGACGATGACCGGGGACGTGGCCGGACCGAGCACCCGCACGTGCAGGAGTGTGCCATTCAATTCCACGGATTCAAGGGCCGGGTCTGATTCCACCGTAGCGGGCACGGTGTATTCTCCGGCCGTTGCCACGTAACCGATGCCGCACGTCCCGATCAGGGCCAGGATTCCGGCTCCGAGCCCGTACAAAACCCGTCGTTTCCAGTTCATACAGACGAAAAGACAGACGCGGCCCGCACAGAAAGCCTTTTTTCGAACGTGCCCGCGTCACAGCCCGCAGATTCGGACGCAAAAAAACAGAACTCCATCGTTGACATTTGAGCGCGGTCCAGGGTTTAGAATGGCAGACGAAGGCCCGGCATGTGCTGATCGCTTGCAAATAGCAAACGTTGTCAACTCACTGACTCCTCGCACTCGACTAGACTGGACCTTCAGGAGCAATGCATGTCCGAACTCGAATTAGACCACCGGGCAATCACGATGAATCGAGGCACGTTTCTGCGACGCAGTCTGCAGTTGTTTGCGGCCTCCTCAATCGTCGTGGGCGGCGGTAGCACCTTAAGATGTCGAGCCGGGGGGCCCTTGCCGGAATTGCGCGGCATCAGCGAGCAGGAATACCACAACATGAACGCCCTGGGCGAAGTGTTTTTGGGTGAGCTGCCTTTCGACCTGGACCTGGGAAAGGCCACGGACGATTATATTTACGGTCACCCCTCACCGATTGATGTGAAAGAAAACGTGCACGAGCTTGCCGGGGTGCCCTCCTCGTGGCTCGCGGCCTTGCTGCTCGACGCAAGCTTCACAACTCTCGTCTCTCTGGAACCCGCAGATCGGCGCCTGCGCCTGCTGGGCTGGCGCGACTCGGACTCCGTAATGAAGCGGGGCCTGTTTAACATCATGAAGCAGACCTGCTTCTTTCTAATGTCGTCGAGCAAAGAGTACGTCGCCATGACCGGTTATAAGATCGATGATGGATTTGTTCCGTATCGATATGTTGCACCGGTCTAACAGCCAATGCTAACTCGAATCCGAAGAGGATCACAATGATCTATACCCCCGATACACATCGAAGACTGCGCGCTGAGCAAGGCATCGGAGACCTCTGGGAACTGGAAGCGGACGTTTGCATTATTGGCTCGGGCGCGGGAGGCGCAGTGGCCGCCGCCGAACTCTCCCGGGCGGGCTGGAAGGTGGTCTTGATCGAAGAGGGTTCGCACTTCATCGGTCAATTCAACAACGACGAATTTGCCATGCAGGTTCGTCTGTATCGCGACGCCGGCTGGGTGCTCAGCGAAAACCAGACTTTGAGCATTCTTCAGGGGCGCACGCTCGGTGGTTCCACCACCGTCAACTGGCAGACCTCGCTTTATCCCCCGGATTACGTTACGAACGAATGGCGCGATCGTTTTGGGCTTTCTGGATACGGACGCGACGAAGCAAGCGGCGAGTTTGTCGAAGAAGTCCATCAGCGCCTTGGTGTACGTCTGGTTCCCGACCACCTGGTGAATCGCAATAACCGCATACTGCTTGAGGGCGGTCGACGCCTGGGTCTGCATCCCCACCGCCTGCGCAACAACAACGCGGGCAAGTGCGTGGGGCTTGGCCGGTGCGGTCTGGGTTGCCCCATCAACGCGAAGCAATCGACCTTTCTGACCTGGATTCCCGACGCAGTTCAGGCGGGCGCTATCGTCGCTCCCAACATGCGGGCCGAAAGCATTGAGGACGGAGATGTAAAGACGGTACACGCAGTGTTTACGCCGGACCCCTTTGCAGAAACGCCACCCGGCGTGATTCAGGAAATGCGCATTCATGCTCCGGTGGTTGTGGTCAGCGCCGGAGCCCTGGAAGGCCCGGCCCTCTTGCAGCGCAGTGGCCTGGGCAACGACTGGGTCGGACGAAATCTCAAGGTTCATCCTACCTCGCAGATCCTGGCCCGCTTTGACTACGAAGTGGATATGTGGCACGGTCCACCCCAGTCGATCATGATTGAGGACGGGCACAACCAGGAGGGCACCGGCTACGGATTCTGGCTGGAGGTCTCGCCGCTAAGACCGAGTCTGACCGCCGCCGCCATGCCGCTACTCGGGGATCGAGCGATCGAAGAACTGCGGGATTACCGGAAACTGAGCGCCGGTATCTGCCTGGTGCGCGACGGCGCGGACGGTGAAACGGCCGGGCGCGTGTCCTGGTCCGGCGGAAAACGCAAGATCGAGTATACGATGACGCCCACCGACGCGCGCAACATGCTTCGCGGATTGAAAATGCTGGCGGAAGTGCAGGCCGCCGCCGGTGCAAAAGAACTGATCTTTCCCTTCTTCGATATGGAAGAGCCGCTCCCGGTAACTCCCGAAAGCAACTTTGACTGGATCCTGTCAAAGAGCACGGCTACAAATACCTTTGGTGTTTTCTCTGCGCATCCCCACGGTTCCATTCAGGCTGCTGACAATTCGGCCCGCGGTGCGATCAATCCCGACTTTGAGCTCTACGGCCATCGCAATATATTCGTCATGGACGCCTGCTGGATTCCGACCGGACTCTCGGTGAATCCGCAAATCACAACCATGAGCGCCGCCCTGCGCGCCGCCCGCAAACTTGCGTCCCAGAAAGGGGAGCGCCTTCTGGACAGCGCCTGAGGCTGGAAGTTCGCGGGCGCAAAGATCCATCCCGGGCGAAGCTCGTTGTAGCACACCGGGACCGGGGTCGATGTTCGGTCGCACCAGTGCACGCGCGACGCACGCCTTGAGTTCGGCTGCTAACCCCCGACTTCGAGCACCACGCGATGACGCCCCTTTCCGGCTTCCAGATGTGCAAGGGCCTCGTTGACCTGCTCGATGGGAAAAGTCTCCGTTACCGGGGCGATATTGTGAAGTGCACAGAACTCCAGCATGCGGACCGCCGTTCTGGGGCTACCGAGCGGTGAACCGGAAACAGATTTTTGCGAACCGATCAGGGCGAAGGCGGGCACCGGAATGGGTTCCAGGACCGCCCCGACGAAGTGCATGCGGCCGCGCGGCTTGAGGCATGCCAGATAGGCATTCCAATCCAGGGGCACATTGGCGGTGACCAACAAGAAGTCCAGAGTTCCGGCCGCGCGCTTCAGCGCTCGCGAGTCGGTCGAATTCACGACAGAGTGCGCGCCCAATTTGCGGGCTTCTTCGAACTTTGATCCGCTCGAAGAAAAGGCAGTCACGTGACAACCCCAGGCCTTCAGGAACTGCAAGGCCAGGTGGCCCAGTCCCCCGACACCGATTACGCCAACGCTGTGCGTGGGTTTCACGTCGAACTGCAGGATCGGGTTGAATACCGTAAGCCCGCCACAGAACAACGGCCCCACTTTTGCCGCGTCAAGTGTGTCGGGCACGGGAACCGCCCATAGTTCCTGACAGCGAACCCGATTTGCAAAAGCGCCGTGCCGTCCCACAATGGTTTGGGCCGGGTTGTCCGTACAGAGATTGTGGTCACCTTCAAGACACGATCTGCAATGCAAACATGACGCGGCAAACCACCCCAGGCCCACACGATCGCCGGGCTTGAGCCGGGCAACGGCGTCACCAGTCGCAACGATCTTTCCGACCGCCTCGTGGCCCGGCACCAGCGGATACTTTGCGTTGCCCCATTCATTGTGAAGCATCGAGAGGTCCGAGTGGCAGATGCCGCAATACTCGACCGCGATCTCGACTTCGTCGGACTTTAGAGGACCTGGATCGTACTCGAAAGGTTTGAGCTGACCGCCGGCCTCCATTGCTGCATATGCCTGAATCATGTGGGCCTCCATCGCCATTCGACGATGGCTTTGGCCCAATGAAGGCTACCAGTCTTTTTCTGAATTTTCGCGTATACACAAACGAGGTCCCAACCTTTGACGACGGCGGTCGATAGCCTCGCGTTTCGCCGGCGCGAGGGGGGCGTGCGGCCGCCCGGGGAAGCGTCAAGGCCGCCGAACGAAAGTGCGCCGGCGCGGAATTGCGGAGCGGTGCGAAACCCACGGCTTTCCCGGGCGTCCCATCTCCATGGCGTTCGAGCGAGCAGCAGGAATCCAGGTGACCGACGAGAGCGGCTATCAGGCGTATCGTGACGGTATGCTTCCGATTCTTGCGCGTTATGGTGGCGCATTTCGCTATGACTTTCGCGTGAGCGAGGTCTTGAAAGCGGACACTGCGCAACCGATCAATCGCGTGTTTCTGCTGCGTTTTCCGGACGCAGCCGCGAAGGAAGCCTTCTTTGCCGATCCGGAGTATAAGAAGGTCCGCGAACGTTTTCTGGTTTCCTCGGTGAGTTCGGTGACGACGCTCGCCGAGTACGAGATCTGAATATGCTTAATGGCACGCTGTCCAGGATTCGTATTTATCCCATCAAGTCCCTGGATCCCGTAGACCTCACGCGGGCCCGGGTCGGTTCGCGATCGCTGCTGTACGACCGATCCATGGCAATCGTAGCCGACGACGGGCGCTATGTAAACGGCAAGCGTACCGGACGCGTCAATCAATTGCAGGCCGACTACGATCTGGACAACAAAAGGGTTTGGTTCTCCCGGCGCGGGCAACCAGAAAGGCACGGCTTCCACTGGCACGAAGATCAAATCGCCGTCGAACAATATCTTTCAGATTTTTTCGAAATGAACGTGCGCCTGGCCTATAGCGATCGAGGCGAACTGATGGACATGCCCGATGCAAGCAGCGTAACTGTTCTGAGTAGCGCCTCACTGGAGTCGTTCTTGCCGGACATGCCCGGCAAAACCCTGGAAGACCTGCGCCTCCGGTTTCGCGCAAACCTGGAAATCGAGGGGATACCCGCTTTTGGGGAAGAGGAGCTATGCAGCGAACCCGGAAGCGGCGTGCGCTTTCAAATCGGTGAGGTTGAAATGATCGGCATCAGTCCGCGCGCCCGCTGCAACGTGCCGCCCCGTGATCCCTTCACGGGCGAAACCGATAAGAGCTTCATCAAGTCCATGATCCAGAGCCGGGCCGCCACTTTGCCTGCCGGCAGTCGTATTCCGGAGTATGGCAGCCTCTACTATCTAACCGTAAACGTTCTGATCCCCGACGGCCAGGAGACAAAGAGCCTTTCGGTGGGCGATCGCGTGCGCGTTCTGGGCCCGGTCCAATTCGAGCAAGCCGGATGACCGGCGAGACAAAACGATGGGCGCCCTGACTGAGTTCGAGAGATACCGGCGCGGCTACCCGGAAATCATGCAGGCCGCCCGCGACGTTCTGGAGTTTGTGTTCGAGCATGCGTCTCCCGTCGCGTTTCCACGGATGTTGTACTGGATGCAGAAAGAACACAATCGGGGAAGCATTGACCTGTACCAGAACTGTCTGATTGTTTCGCTGTCAGGTTCCGAGTTTTTCGAAAGCGCAGAAGATATTAGGGGGCCCACAATACCCATGCATTCGGTCCGCGTCTATCGCTGTCTTCGCACGGCGCAGATCTGGATACGGACAAGTTACGAATTTCGCATGCTGGCGTTCCAGGAGCGCCTGTGGCCGCGAGATGCGCCTTTCGCTGGCATGAAGACAATTGGAGCTGCGTTGCCAGATCACAAACCGCATAGCAAAGACTTTTATGCGACCGTTGGTCAGGAACCTCCACGGGCCGGCCAACTCAGTCTGCAAGAGTGGAAAGAGTTCCTGCTGGAAACGCAAGGTTAAGAGGGGCGCCCCGGTGCTACGCACCGTCGGGCTGCTTCGGGCTCCGCGTTTGCTTCGGTCTTCGCTTCGCGAAGACTCGCATGGCGACCCTGCGCATCCCTGGCGCGCCGGGAGCCTGTTCCTATTCACCATTCCGTTCTGCGCGATCTTGCTTGCGTTCATCTATTCCTTTGCACTTAATCGAAACGTCCTGGCATTCCTGTCCCGGCAGAAAGCGGAGCGTCTTGCGCTGGAAGCGCAGGCCGAAGCCGATCAGGGTTAACCGGCTATACCGGCGTACGAATCTCTTGCAGTTCGGCCTTGATTTCTTCGAGGATCCCGCGGAAGGCGCGCTCTCCGGTCCAGGCCGCGAACGGCGCAAAGACCGCTCCCAGGAGCGGCACATCCAGCTCAAATCTGCTTTCCCATGTTACGAGGGTCCGGTGAGGGCCGACGCTGGTGAGGCGAATGCTGCCGTATTCGTGTCGGATGGGTGCGTTGCATTCTCGAATCAGATAGTCCAGGCGCAGCGGGGGTTCATAGTGTGTTATTTCTTCTCGAAATACAATCGGGCCAGCCCGCAATTCGCGCAGAGCTCCGACGCCGTTCTTGTTCTCGCGGCCTTCCTCCAGGAGTCGCGAGGCATCGATCGAACGGAAACGCTGGTAGTCCGCATGATTCTGAAGCCGATCAAAAATGGGTTCCGCATGGGAAGCAATCTCGACCTCAATGTAAATACGTGCCATGGCATAAAGTGCCAGGTGTCGGATGAACCCGCAAGGATTTCTAACGTGCGGCGCGCTCTTACCGAACTGAAATGGACCGGGAATTACACTGATGGCCATTTCTTCAGATCCCCGAACCCTGGTCGCAGCTCCTGGATTAGAACGATACCGTGAATCGCTGACTCGTGGAGGGAGACCCTGCTCATGGGCCTCGCCTTTGCGTCGGTGGATTGTCTGGCAGGTTGCAAACACAATCCCGCCCGAAACTGCAGACAGCCCGGACCCTTACAACAACCAGCGAAACGACTTTTCAATAAAGGCGACGCCATCGCTCGACTGCCAGTCTCCGTGGGCTACGATAACTCTTTGAGGTTGTAGTGCGAGCAGTCGATGAAGCCGCTCGCGATCGGCGCGGCGTCTGATCCAGCTCAGGCGCCACTCCAGTGGCGCAAAACCATCAGTAATCTTCCAGAGGCGGGCGATCGTACGCTTCCATCGGCTCCAGTGTGTATGTAGAAAGGTCTCGGTGAGAGTCTGGCAGGAGTCCGCAAAGATCGCGGTCTTTGAGGGGCGGTGGAAAAATACAATCTCATCCAGCAGCGGAGAACCGCACAGCCAGAACTGTTCGATCTGGTCGGACCAGGCGACGGGCGCAAAATCTGTGAGCGGCGGCTCGAAATTCAGGTCTTTGCGTTTCTGGATGGTCGAAAGCGGTCCCCACAGGCGAGCTTCCGGATACGTTTCGTGCCAGTCGCCCAGAAACAAATGGTGCAGTTTGTTCGGGCTTACCAGGTGAGCCACGTCGCCCAGAGCATCTACTTCATGGCGCAGGGATTCATGGAGCACCACCGGCGACCAGATCCACAGCTGGCGATTGGGAAGGCGCACGACGACCGATCGCGTAGGATAGGGAAACCCGTAGAAGTTCACCGGCCCGCCATCGACAATCCAGACGTCGGAAGCGACTTCAATCACAACCCCACAGCTACAGACCGATCCGCATAAAGATCAATGAAAACATGGGCGCCCGCTGCACAAAAACCGCAGACCGAAACAAAATCCGCTACCGACCGGTTCCGCCACCGGCGTTATCGAGCTTATCCACAATCGGAGCCGGCAGACGAATCGTCACGCTGCGACCATCTTTTTGCACTTTGAACTTCTTCAACTTCACGAGAAGCCCAAAAGAATCTTGTATATCGGAAATCACATGCCGCGGGATCAGAAGCGCCGGATGCCCGGGACGAAACAGAACAAACGTCGCCAGATAGAGCCCCCGCGGACTCGCCGAGACACTGAGCACTCCGCGATACGATACAAGGCCGATCATTCCACCCAGCATGTGCTGGATGTCTGAAGGAGGCTGGCCCGTAGCAGCAAAATGCCCGGCCAGGAAGTGCCAGCCGCCCACAAACGAAAGCAGAAGAAGAACGCCGCACCACATGCACACAAAGAAGAGCGGTGCAGCCACCAGAATCAGGGCCAGTGGCGGCGCTTCGTCCATACCTGAGAATGGGAAACGACCGCCGGCAGTCGAGCGAAATCAGCAGAGCGCCTGGTCGGCAGGAATCTCGCGTCGGCTTTCCGCATGGACGCGGCGTTCGGAGACCCCGGCCTTTAGGGCCATGAGAATCAAGTCGCGGAGCCGGTGCCTGCTGCGGGCGGTTCCTTGAGCTATGAACTTCGCGGCGACCTACTCGGTCGTCTGCCTGATATGCCCGAAGCTTTCGAACCGGGTATCCGCCAGACCGTACGCGGCGGGCAACACGATCTGCACAAACTCGGGCCGGCGCTCCGGATCTGTCTGACCCCGAAACTGCACTGTGGCCATGGCGCTACCAGGCGCCCCGCACGCGCCGAGCGTGAGGATCACTATGAAATCCGGGCAATATCGCGCACCAGGTTTCCTTGAGCAGCATCCCGGGCGGGCCGTTGCGCAGGCAGGGAATCCCCCAGCGTTAAATTTGTTTACCCTTTATGCGTATAGTATAGCATAGGACATAATGCCGATCGTGGAAGCCAGGGACGCGGGCCTGGAAGCGAGCCGCCGCCAGCTCCAGACGCTCTTCGGACTCGATGAATTTCGCCCGGGCCAATGGGAGGCGATCAGCGCCCTCGGGGAGGGCGCCGACTGCGTGGTCGTCATGCCGACCGGGGGCGGAAAGTCTCTCATCTACCAGCTACCGGCTACGCTGGACGAAAATGGCCTGACGATCGTTATTTCACCGCTGATTGCACTCATGGCGGACCAGACGGCCGCGCTGCAGTCCCTCGGTGTTGCCGCCGAATACTGCAACTCCACCCAGGACGAACTCGAGCAGCGGCGCGTGATCAGTCGCGCGGTCACCAGGAAACTGCGGCTGCTGTACGTTTCCCCGGAGCGGGCCGTTTCAGGCGAGTTTCTTTCGCTGCTCCCACGCATGCCGGTTCGCGCCATCGCCATCGACGAAGCTCACTGCATTTCGCAGTGGGGCCACGACTTCCGTCCCGAATACCGGGAACTTCACAAACTGCGCACGAAGTTAACGGATCAGGCGGTTCCGATTGTTGCTTTGACGGCCACCGCTACCGAACGAGTGAAGAAGGACATCGCCCGGTCCCTGGATCTCAAGAATTTCCGACTCGTGCAGCAAAGTTTCTATCGTCCGAACCTTGCGTATTCCATCGAATATGCTTCTACCGACGCAGACAAGCAGGCACGACTGCTTCACCTGTTGGAACGAGGCAACCTGAGAGAAGGACACGCCGGTCGCTCCATTGTGTACTGCGCCACACGAAGCAAGGTCGATACCGTCTTTGAGTTTCTGAAATTCAGAGGTTACCGCGTGGGGAGATATCATGCCGGTCGTTCGGGTGCCAGTCGGGCGAAGACTCAGGAAGCATACTCCTCGGGAAAGGTCAACGTGCTCGTAGCCACGAATGCCTTTGGCATGGGCATGGACCAACCGGACGTACGCCTGGTCGTTCACTATCAAATCCCCTCTTCCATCGAAGCCTACTACCAGGAGTCCGGACGGGCCGGTAGAGATGGGCGACCGGCTGGTTGCGCGCTTTTTTTCAGCAAGGCGGACTTCGTGACCCAGAATTTTATCCAGAGCTCCGGTGGATCGGGCGGCGGCTCGGGCACTCTTCTGGCGCAACTGGAATCGTACGGATATCAAGAAGATTGCCGACAGCGTTTTTTGTGCGGCTACTTCGGGGAAACTATAGAAGCCTGCGGACAATGCGACCGTTGCAATATTGGAGAACACTCCGGTCGGGAGCAATTCCTGAGCAAAGAGAGCGCCGCCCAGGCGATCAAGACAGCCCGGGCCACCTACGAATTCTCGGATCAGGAGATCCAGAGCCTGCTGGGCGTTTTGCGCGAATTCCCGGGAAAGTTCGGCAAACGGGTACTGGCCGGAGTTCTGCGTGGGAGCAAAAGCCGCAGCATTCTGGGCTATCGACTGAACAACTCATCGCACTACGGTATTCTGGGGCATGTGCCCGAAGAAGCCATCGTTCGGTTTTTTGAGCAGGGCATCGAGAAAAAGACCATCGGCGTGAGTGGAACCAAGTATCCCAAAATTTATCTGGCTTCGGAGCCGCCCACCCGTGAAAAGCGTGCCGCAGGCCCCAGCACACCGAAACGCAAGGCAGCGACCGGTCCCCATTCCGACTTGCTGCGAAAGCTGCGTCTGTTTCGGGACCGGGAGGCCCGCCGGCTCAAGTGGAAGAGGTTCATGGTCCTGCAGAACGCGGTCATCACGCGCATTGCCAGCGAAAGGCCACGTTCGATTGATGAGCTTGCGCGCGTGAAGGGTTTCGGGGCATCGAAGATCGAGAAGTTCGGTCCCGAAATTCTCCGCATCGTTGAGCAAGCCGACACAGAACCAGGACGCTGAATTGCGTTCCTGATTGTTTCTTTTTCCTTCCGGACCCCTCTTGCAGGGCGAACGGGCAGAGCTGACTCAGACTTCCGCTTCAGCTCACGCGATCTACGGAATGCATCACTGCACCCCGAGGATCAGAACAATGACGTAGACGATGTAACCTGTAAGCAGGAGTGCGCCTTCGATGCGATTGATACGCATGCCCGACCACATCAAAGGAAAGAGCAATGCCGAGGCGGCGAGCATCCACCAATTATCCGCCTCGACAATCTGGAGAGGAACCGGTAGCGGAAGCACGAGCGCGGTCACACCGAGGATTCCCAGCACATTAAAGATATTGGACCCGATGATGTTCGTAACGGCGATGTCCGCCTTTCCGCGGTAGGCCGCCACGAGCGAAGTGATGAGCTCAGGAGTGCTGGTCCCGGCAGCAACGATCGTGAGTCCAATCACCGTATCCGAAATTCCCAACTCAGAGGCCACGGCCACCGCACCGCGGACGAGAAGAGTGGAACCCGAAGCGAGGAGCCCTACACCAATCAGAATCGCGAGCAAGTTCAGCATCAGGGCAGTGGCGCCACTCTTCCCAAACGAAGCGTCGCTGACCTCGGAGAATTCCTCGGTCTCCTCGGGCTTCGTGTTGTGCCGGCTGATCCAGACTGCATAGGCTGTGAATACGACTATCGCTGTCAGAAAGAACCCGCCCTCCAGACGATCAATGGTTCCGTCCCGGGAAAGCAAATGCAACTGGAAGCTTGCGAGCATCATGACCGGCCACTCCAGTCGCACGGTGTTGCCTTGAATAGAAAGGGGCAAGAGCAGCGCCGTAAGTCCCAAAATGGCGCCAATATTGAAAATGTTTGAGCCAACGACATTGCCAACCGCGATTCCGGCGCTGCCCGATAGCGCGGCCTGCAAAGAAACCACCATTTCCGGCATGCTGGTGCCCGCCGCGACGACTGTCAGACCCACCACTGCCGGCGAAATCCTCGCAAGGAGCGCGATGCCGGTGGCCCCGCGCACCAGGCCCTCACCCCCCAGCACGAGGAGGCCCAAACCGGAAACAATCAATAGCCAGTCGATAATCACAGTTCGTCCTCTTCTGGAGCGCAGCAAAGAACGGCTGCATGCGTGTCAGCGCACGCCTCGTTCGCAGCCGGGAACGACCTCGTCGAGATCAAATTTTCGAGACCAACAAAGCACAGCTTCGTGATTCTGGCCCGCAAATTGATCGCTCCCCACGCACCCGGGAGACCAATGACCGAACAAAGGCCGATTACGTCGTTGTTGGCGCCCGGGCCGGCGCGCTTCACGGCCACGTCCGCGCGACCGAAGACATTGGTCTTTTGATTCGAAATACGAAAGATAACGTGTCCCGGGCCGTCGAAGCCCTTTCTGAGCTTTTTCCCGACGTCTCCGGCAAGATTCCTCCGGAGGATATCCTTGAGCATGTCGTACTAAAGGTCGCGGATGACATCGAAATCGACGTGAGCATCAGCGCGTGATCGGTCGACTTTGAGTCCGCGAAAGACGATATTGAGTCGGTCCGTCTCGGCAATACCCTCATTCCTTACCTGGGACTTCGATCGCTGATCAAGAGCAAGTCGACCAGTCGAGAGATCGATCAGTGGGATGTGCGCGTCCTGTCGGAGATACTGCGCGCCCGGGAAGAGAACAGGTAGACGCCGGGTGTCCGGGCCCCGGCCCAACCTGAAAGCTTCTCGCAATCTATCGCACAGCACAACGAGCCCGAAAATCTTTCGCACCGTACGTTCCAGGCATACTCTAACAAGCGTGGCCATACGCGCGCGAATTTTGCTGGCGGCCGCTTGCGGGGCGGGGGCCATACCCGGACTGACGGCCGCTGTGACGCCTTGCCTGTTGCAGCTCAAGCGGCAGCTGGATGGAGTCGAAATACCCTTTCGACTTGAGCTGTACTATTCATTCTTGTTTCTGGAATGGAGCGTGCTGTTGGCGACATTGTGTTGGACCGTGGTCGCGGTATTCGGCTTCCGCGGCCTGCGCAGTCCTGGAGCGCCGGGCGCAGACCTCCTGACTCCGGCAAAGGGCAGCCCCGCAGCATACGTCCTGACTGCCGTGCTGCTGGCCTGTTTGAGCATCCTGGCGATTCTCCTCAGTTGGTTCGGCTTTTTGACCACGGCCGCTATCGTCTGCCTGTATTTGTTCGGCCTGCGCCGACTCAGCGCAATCGACCAGAACCGGGCCGCTGCGGGAATCTCGATCGCAGGGCTCGTCCCGGGTTTGATCTTTCTGGGCGCGCAACTGCGTAACCTCGTCGTCGCCTGAGCACTTCCAGACACGGGTCATTCTGCAAGCCAGAACCAGTTGACAAAAGCCGTTCAACCTCTGGCCTGAGAGTATGCCGCGTCTTGAAGTACCTGTCGCCAGCATCAACGACGCACGGTTCCAGCTTCTATTTTACGGTCTACTGGAAGCGATCGACCCGTCTTTCTTGAGCGATTTTGATGAATGGCAACAACTTGAGAGCCAGGAAGTGCAGATTGAGGGCTTTGAGTATGCGTACCGCAAGCGGCGCGGCACGAGGAAACGGGGGCTGGAAACAACTTCGCGTCATTCGGTTGAAAGTCGGGCAAGCGCCACCGTATTTGAGGACTTTGTGACGATCGCTTACGGAATGGAGGGCGGCTCCTTTTGCCACACACGCATAGGCGGGGTGCAAATCCGGGCCGAAGAGTACTTCGACCTG
>JACKOY010000029.1 GCA_024233935.1 Spirochaetales bacterium
TACGATCGAAACAATGCCCAACTGCAGGAGCGCTATCAGGCCAGTCGCGAAAGGCTCGTACGCAACGACCAAAACGATGCAGACGGCCAGGTGGTCGTCACCATGACCGACCAGAGCGGCGAAGCAGTGACCCGCACCATTGATCTCGATCGGCCTTCAACCGGCCGGGATGCTGATGCTCTGAAACGGGCCGGCGTGGCGCAGTATATGGCCGGCAACTACCGGGAGGCCCTGTCCAGCTTCGAGCAGGCCCTGCAAATCGATCCCCAGGACGGACGCGCGCACTACTACTGCGGGCGGGCCCTCGAAAAAGCCGGCGACGAGACCCGGGCGATCCAGGCTTACCAGAACGCCATCCGTTACGAACCGGCTTACGATCGGCCCTATCTGTATCTGGGCCAGATCCATTTTCGAAACCACGACTACCGTCAGGCGGCGGCGCGTTTTCTGGACGCGGTCAATCGCGCACCCGATTCCGCGGAAGCGCGTTTCAATCTGGCGGTCAGTCTGGAGCAGAGCGGGGATCAAAACGCCGCCGCCCGCGCGTACCGCGAGCTGTTGAATCGGGAACCAGGACACCGGCAGGCAGCGCTCAACCTCGCCATCGTTCTGAAAAAAGACAACCAGGCCAGCGAAGCGTTGCGCGTTCTTGAGGCGGCGCTTGCAGCCCACCCGCGTGATGCTGAACTGAACTATCAGCGCGGGGAAATTCTCCAGTCCCGGGGCGATCACGCCGCCGCCGCACAGTCCTACGAAGCGGCCCTGGCGGCCGATGCCCGGCTCTTTTCGGCCCATTTCAATCTGGCCCTTTGCCGGCAGGCCCTGGGCGCCGACGCCAGCGCGCGCGCAAGCCTGGAACGGGCGCGGGCCCTGAAACCCGACGATGCGGCCGTTCATTACGAGCTGGGCCGCCTGGCCCGGCGGCGCGGGCAAAACGAAGAGGCCCGGGCACATCTGGAAAGGGCCCTGCAACTGGCTCCTGATCATCGCAACGCGGCCATCGAGCTTGCGGCGGTGCTGGCAGCCTCGGGAGAAAGTGCGCGCGCCACCCGCTCCCTTGAGCAGGCTCGCCAGGCAGAGCCTGACGATTACGATCTGACGTTCAACTCCGCGCGGCTTCACGAACAGCAGGGACAAACCGAACAGGCACGCGAACGATATCGCCAGGCGATTCGGGTCGAACCGAATCGTTCGGAAGCGTACGTAAATCTCGCGCGTTCTTACCGAACCGAACGTCAGTACGGAAATGCGGCGCGGGTCTACGAGGAGCTTTTGCGACGCCAGCCCCAAAACGCCCTCGCCCATCGAGAACTGGGTATTGTACTCTTTCGTTATCTGGGAAATCGCGCAAGTGGCGCGGCCCACATCCAGGAAGCCCTGCGACTGGAGCCAACAGGCCCTGGTTCGGACGAGTTGCGCGCTCTGCTTGCGTCTTCGGACGGGAATTGAAATCGACAACGGGGCTTCGACCCCGAGACTGGGCCCATGAAACTAACCGTGGTCGGCACCGGCTACGTGGGTCTGGTCGCCGGCACCTGTTTTGCTGAGTACGGCAACCGGGTTCACTGCGTCGACATTGACGAAAAAAAAATCGCGCGGCTGAAACAGGGCCAGATGCCCATCTACGAGCCGGGACTGGCAGAAATGGTGGTGCGCAACCACGAACGCGGACGCCTGCTGTTTACCACGAATCTGGAAGAAGCCGTTCACGATTCCAGCATCTGCTTTATCGCCGTGGGCACCCCCGATGGCGGCGATGGTCGTCCCGACCTGCGCGGCGTGCTGGGCGTCGCCGAAGCGATCGGGCGCGCCATGAACTCCTACAAAGTAATCGTCAACAAGAGCACGGTTCCGGTGGGCACGGCCGAGACCGTCACCGAAGCCGTTGCCCGACACGCGGCCCATGAGTTCGATGTCGTAAGCAATCCTGAGTTTTTGCGAGAAGGACGTGCGATCGGTGATTTCATGCAACCCGAGCGGGTGATCATTGGAGCCGGCTCCCGCCGTGCGGCCACCATCATGCAGGAGCTGTACGGTCCGTTCGTGGAAGAGTCACCCACGGAGCGCATATTGCTGATGAGTGTGAAGTCCGCAGAACTTGCGAAGTACGCCTGCAATGCATTCCTGGCCATGAAGATTTCGTTCGCAAACGAAATCGCAAACCTGTGCGACGCACTGGGCGCCAACTATCTCGACGTGCGGCGCGGCCTCGCGACGGATTCGCGCATCGGGCACAAGTTTTTAAATGCGGGCGTGGGCTACGGCGGCTCCTGCTTTCCCAAGGATGTGCGCGCGCTGGTCCAGATAGCCGCCGACCAGGGCCAGAATACGCCTTTGATCTCGGAAGTCGAGAACACGAACGATCGGCAAAAGCTGCGTATCCTGGATATCTTGAGCAAACACTACGGCGGCGATCAAAAGCTTAAGGGCATGCGCTTTGCGGTCTGGGGTCTGGCGTTTAAGGCCGGCACCGACGACATGCGCGACGCGCCTTCAATCGTGGTCGTCAATCGCCTGCTGGAGTTAGGGGCGAACATCCAGGCCAGTGATCCGATCGCTTCGGAAACCGCGCGCGAGCATTTCCGGGACCGTATCACCTACACCGACATGTACGGCGCCCTGAACGAGTGCGACGCATTAATTATTTTGACCGAGTGGCCCGCCTATCTGGAACCGGACTTCGCGCTCATCAAAGAACGGCTGAAAGAACCGGTTGTGTTCGACGGCCGAAACATCTACCGAAGGCACGTGATTGAACGACAGGGCTTCACCTACTACGGCATTGGAACGAACGCCGTCGGGGGTGACGAGCTTTGAATCTGCCCCGGTCCGGTCAGGCCGTCGAATGTGGTCGCACGGTTCGCAATACGCCCGTCCAGCTCAGCCGCTATGGCGACGGAACGAAGTTGAGTGTGCTCTTAATCGGCGGCGTGCACGGCGACGAGAGCGAGGGCTATTTGCTGGCGGAACATTACGAACGGGAATTGCAGGGCGGACGACTGACTCTCGATTCAGACATCAGTCTGTTTGTATGCCCGCGCTTGAATCCGGACGGCTGTGAGGCCAACCGCCGCACGAACCATCGCAACGTGGATCTGAATCGCAATCTGCCAACCCGTGATTGGACCGGCGAGTTCACGAACGTACGCTACTATCCCGGCCCGGCCGCCGGCAGCGAAAACGAAAGCGCCCTGACGCTGAAATTGATCGATGATATCCAGCCGGGCTTGATCGTCTCCTTGCATTCCTACGAACATGCCATGGTGAACTTTAACGGACCCTGCGAAGATCTGGCGCGGGCCATGGGGGCGATCAACGGCCTGCCTCCGAAGGGCGACATTGGCTATCCGACACCCGGCAGCCTGGGGACCTACGCGGGCTGGGAGCGGGGCATTCCGACCATCACGCTGGAAATTCTGCGCGACCAGAAACCAGCCGAAGTTGCCCGGCAACACACCGAAGCGCTATCGACCGCGTTTGCATTTTATTTGAGTCACGCCCTGCCCGCGCGCCCGGCCTAAAACCTACCAGCGATCCCGGAGCGAACGAAGCGCCAGAAAAACCTGGCGCGCGGCCGGCCTTTCTGGAAAGCCCGGCACTTCCCGCTGCAGGCGCTCCCGAATCTCCGGGTTCTCCAGCCGAAAAAACATGTTGATGGCCCGTTCGAGGCCAATGGTCGAAATCACCGGCCGGGACCCCGGTCGACTGATCCGTTCGAGCAGCTCCCGGGCATCGGTATTTTGGGTTTCGTAGTGCAGCGTGAACTTGAGATTGTTCTGGAGATAATCGTGGCCCGGGTAGACTCTCACGTCATCGGGTAGGCCATAGTAAACCGCCTGCATGCTTTCGAAGAGAGTTCCCGGGTCGCCGCCATTGTAGCAGTTTCCAACCCCGGCGTTAAACAGGGTGTCTCCGGTTATCACGGACAGCGCTCTTGGGCCCTCGCGAATCACGAGGGTCACATGGGCGAAGGTATGACCCGGCGTATAGAGGACCTCCAGGCGGCGTCCACCCGAAAGCTCGAAGCTCTCTCCGCCGCGCAGGTCGTCGGTCATGCCCGGGACACCGTGCGCATTTTCGTGCGCGTGAACGCGCGGCGCAAAACGCTCGACCAGGCCCGCATTGCCGCAGGTGTGATCGGCGTGTTCGTGGGTGTTTATGATGTGTGTAATCTTCTGGCCGGGCTTCAGATGTCCTATCAGTTGCTCGCTCTGGTAAGGATCGATGGCAATCGCTCCGCCATCCGCGGCCGGCAGCAAATACGTGAAGTTTCGAAGCGGGCTACCGGTGTAGATCTGCTGGATTGGCATGCCCCCTCTTACCCTTAAATGCAGGCAAAAACACCAAAAAAAAGCTCCGGCTCGACCGGGATCGACCGAGGAATAACTGATGAGCACCCTCACGCTGGCAAAACGTTCCCGGACCCGTTCCCTGCAGGGTTCTATGGCTTACGAGAAAGTACTGGAATTGGCCGACGGACCGATCGATCCAGATCTCATTCGCCGCCACGAAAACCTGTTCTGGTTGTGCCGCGAAATGGAGCGGCTCTCAGAAGACGTCATTGACCGCGAGATTTGCAAACGACTGCGACAGATTGCCGGGCGCGTAGAAGAAGACCTTCCGGCCGAAGTTATGCCGCTGTTTCGGAGCCGCGAAGAGCAGGACCTGCCCGCAGGCCAGCTCCCGGAAGCGATCCTGCCGTTCTACCGCCATTATCGCTTCATGCTCAAGCGACGCGCCCGCGCCTGAAATCACACCGGGAATGCAGAACCCATCGCGCGTTGCAGCGTTGCCGCCGAAAGCCGGGGCGAACCGGTCTTTTGCTTTTCCGCGTCGCGGATCAGAGAAACAATCGTAGCGTTGACAGGTACTGTCATGCCAAGCGGCGCCGCGCGACTCAGTATCTCACCGTTCAGGTAATCAATCTCCGTCGTACGCTTTCGTTCCAGGTCCTCCCACATGGAAGAACGCGCCTCCGGGTCAATCTTGATCATGCTGGCTGCTATGCGAAAAAAAAGCCAGTTGGGAAGTCGCAGGACTTTGGGCGCGAGCCACGGAATCATCTTGCCAACGCGGGCTACGGGCTCGTTGCCGGCCCGAAAAACCGCCCGTGCTTCTTCCATGGCGGCCGCCAGAATTCTTCGGTAGGCGCGGTCACTCAGTTCCTCGCGTAGCGGAACCCCCGCAAGAGCGTTCAATGCATTGTTGAGGTTGAAAATCAGCTTCCCACGCAGGACTGCGGGCAGGTCCCTGCGCACGTCGGTGCGCAAACCGGCGTCACCCAGAAGACGGCTGACCCTTTCCGATGCGGCTCCGGCCGCGATCATCAGGTTTCCACTGGTGCCGCAATGAAAGCGCGCGCCCGGCTCCCGGATGACATTGAAGGGCACCATACCGCCGAGCACTTGACAATCGGGAAGCAGTTTCTCAAGCAGGCTCGCGTTGGAAAGGCCGTTCTGAAAGCTGACAACGATGGTTCCCTTTTTGAGGTTCGATTGCAGGGCCTCGCCCGCAGCACGCGTGTCTCCGGACTTTACGGTTACAAGAACGATGTCGGCCGCCGAAAGCCCACGCGCATCCGTTTCGATGCGAACGCGACCCGGTGGCAAAGAAATGTTCGCGCCTTTGTAGTTACTCGCCGAAAGACCGTGTTGCTCCACTTCCCTCTTAAGCGATTCCCGGCCCAGAAGTTGTGTGGTAAATCCAGCCTGCATCAGGTGCGCGCCAATGTAGCAACCGATGCTTCCCGCGCCAAAGATCCCGATATTCGTTTGTCCCTGCATGTGCTATTGTCCCCCGCCGCCCGCCGGTTCGAGACCCAGCAGACGGCGCGCGTTTTCCGAAAAGATCTTACGTTCGATTTCCTCACCCAGCTCCAGGGCCTTCAGGGCGTCGACCTGATTCATGTAATCATAAGGAAGATTGGGAAAGTCCGTTCCGAAGAGGATGCGGTCCTGAAACTGCAGGAAAAATGACGGGCCCGGACAGTTGTCCCTGAACACGTGCGTGTGCACGCAGTTCATGGCAGTGTCGAAATAGACGCCCTCATATTCGTGGGCGAGCGCGGTATAGTCTCCGTATTCGAAGGCGCCGCAATGGGCGACTACGACTTTCAGCCGCGGGAATCGTTCCAGAATGCGCCGTAGTCGCCGGGGTCCGTCGGTCTGATCATAGACTGGCGCCGAACCCGGATGGCAGACGACCACCCGGTCGAGGGCCTCCATGACTTCATAGGCGTCGAACATACGCTCGTCGTCCAGATTCTCGTGCGACACAAAAGGGTGCAGTTTGATGCCGTAAAAATTCCAGTCTTCAAAGAGCGTCCGGGCTTTGCCCGCAACGTTGCCGTCGCCACAATAGATCGTTCCAAAGGGCAGTAACGCGGCTTCCTTCGCTGACCATTCCCGCACAAAGGCGTTTAGAGAGTCCGCGAGGCCCGCCTTGTGAGCGTACAGCAGACTCGTGAATCGTTCCACTCCAAAAGACCGCAACATTTCTACATGCTTTTTCGTATGCACTCGGTACAGGATGGGCCAGAGCCCGTGGGAACCCTGTTCGAAATAGCGCCAGATCGCACGGAAGATCGCCGGGGGAAAGAAATGCACGTGAATGTCGATCACGCCAGATAAAGTTCGCTGTCTTCCAGCGGATCAAGAAACTTCACGGGCGACCGGAAGGCCAGAGGCCCCGGGCGAGCCGCCCGAATCAGGCGCGACGCAATCGTTCGGCGAACAGGGCCAGACCCATCGCGTTTATGGAAGCATCCAGGTCCACCAGCTTTTGAGCGCGTTCATTTGTCGCGAGGCCACGCTCTTCCAATTCCATTTGAAAGTAGTTGCGTACACGCGTTTCACAAAATTGTGTCAGCTGCTCGGCCGTCTCATCGCTTTCGGCCGCCTGCCGTGCGATCTCGGCCTGAGCGTCGATGCTCGCATGCAACATCCGGGCGCCGTCGGCCATTTCATCGAACGAACCGAAGTGCGTCAAATAGGCCCGATCGGCGCCGGTGTTCAGGATTTTCTCAACGCTCGCGTGGGCCTCTTCTGGATGAAACTGTGTCGGCGTGGTCGATGCGAACAAAAACCGACGGGCCCCCGATTGAAGATCGGGGTAGGCAATGCCAAAAGTATCGCCCGTAAAGACCCCATTGCTTTTCGAATCATGAATGACGAAGTGATGGTCGGCGTGGCCCCGGGTGTGCAGAAACCGCAGCGTGCGGCTCCCGAACTCGACGCTTGCGTTGTCCACGAGCGTCTGTACACGTCTGGCGTCGATCGGCTCAATGCTTCCGTAGAGTTTTTCGAAGGCCTCGGGCCCATAGACCGCTTTTGAGCTTTCCACCAGCCGGGAAGGATCGATTACGTGCCGGGCCGCTTTGGGATGGCACAGGAGCGTGGCATTGGGACAGGCCGCAAGCAAGGCGGCCGACCCGCCCGCATGATCCAGGTGCACGTGGGTGATGATGGCGTAGCGCACCGACTCACGTGAGACACCCTGCTCCTCCAGGGCCGCGAGCAGACGCGGCACCGCGTGGGTTGTGTTGTTCTCAACAAAGCAGGCCTGATCCCCATCGACCATCAGGTACGCCGCCGCAAGGCGCGGCATGAGATAGTGACAATCGATTGCTGTTATGCCTGCGAAGGCCGGCATCTAGCCCACGAGTTTCTTCATGGTAACGCCGATCTCCGCGGGCGAGGCCACAACGGAAATACCCGCGTCACGCATCGCATCCATCTTGGACTGCGCGGTGCCCTTGCCTCCGGAAATAATGGCGCCGGCGTGACCCATGCGCTTGCCAGGGGGAGCAGTTTGACCCGCAATAAATCCGACCACTGGTTTCTTCACGTGCTGCTTGATGTAAGCGGCGCAATCCTCTTCGTCCGTACCGCCGATCTCACCGATCATCACAATGCCGTCGGTGTCCGGGTCGGCATTTAAGAGTTCCACCGCATCCTTGTGCTTGGTTCCGATGATCGGGTCTCCACCGATGCCAATGCAGGTGCTCTGTCCCAATCCCTGATCCGTCAGCTGGCTGACCGCCTCGTAGGTCAGGGTGCCGGAACGAGAAACGACTCCAATTCGACCGGCCTTGTGGATGAAACCGGGCATAATACCGATCTTGCATTTGCCGGGGCTGATGACGCCTGGACAGTTAGGACCAATCAGACGCGTCGCGCTCGCAAAAAGCACCGGGGCCACACGCGCCATGTCGTTGGCCGGAATGCCCTCGGTAATGCAAATCGCCAGAGGGATCTCGGCCCCAATCGCTTCCAGAATGGCATCGGCAGCGAAGGGCGGCGGCACAAAAATCACGCACGCATTGGCGCCGGTCTCATGGACTGCCTCCCAGAGCGTATTAAAAACCGGAACGCCGTGTTCGGTCTTCATGCCGCCCTTTCCCGGCGTAACCCCACCAACAACCTTCGTGCCGTACTCAATCATCTGTGAAGTGTGAAAAGCCCCTTCTTTGCCGGTGATGCCCTGCACTACCAACCGCGTATTGTCATCTACAAGAACTGCCATGTTTTCTGTTCCTCTTTTGTAAGGTCGGTTTAGAGCGCCTTGATGGCCGCACCCACTTTCTCGGCGCCATCCTTCAGAGTGGTCGCCACGGTGATCTCAAGCCCTGACTTCGCCAGAATGTCGCGTGCGATCTCGGCGTTGGTTCCCTGGAGGCGAACGATGAGCGGCACCGAGATATTCACCAGGCGGGCCGCCTCCACGATACCGTTGGCCACACGGTCGCACTGAACAATGCCGCCAAAAATATTCACGAAGATCGCCTTCACGTTCGGGTCGCCCAGGATGATGCGAAATCCGTTCGAAACTGTCTCCACGTTCGCGCCACCGCCCACGTCCAGGAAATTGGCCGGCTCGGCTCCAGCCAGCTTTACGATGTCCATTGTCGCCATCGCCAGGCCCGCGCCGTTGACCATGCACCCCACGTTGCCGTCGAGTTTGATGTAATTGAGATTGAATTCGGAAGCTTTGACTTCAAGCGGGTCTTCTTCGGAGATGTCACGCATCTCGGCCACGTCGGGATGCCGGTAGAGCGCGTTGTCGTCGTAGGTCAATTTGCAGTCGAGGGCGATCAATTCGTCGGAGGCAGTCTGCACGAGCGGGTTCACTTCCAGCATACTGGCGTCTTCCTGCTCGTAGGCCTTCCAGAGACTCATAAGAAACTTAGTGCCCTGCTTCAGACTTTCCTTCGGGAGGCCCAGTCGGAACAAAAGGTGGCGGGCCTGCCAGGGTTGCATGCCGATGCCGGCTTCGATGGGCAGCTTGATGATTTTTTCCGGAGTTTTCGCGGCGACTTCTTCAATCTCCATGCCGCCTTCGGTAGAAGCCATGACGATGTGCCTGGAGAGGCCGCGATCGAGCAGCATACTCAGATAGAACTCTTTTTTGATGTCGGTGCCCTTTTCCATGTAGACTTTCAGGACTTTCTTGCCGGTGTCGCCGGTCTGAATTGTGTGCAGGTAGTTGCCAAGCATCGCCGCGCCGTATTTCGTTGCCTCATCCCGATTCCGCGCGATTTTCACTCCGCCTTCCTGCACCTTTTTTGCGCTTTTGGGGTCGGCGCCGTCGTATAGCGTGCCCTTGCCGCGACCACCGGCGTGGATCTGTGATTTGATGGCGACGATACCGGCCTTGAGGGCGTCGAAAGCGGGGCCGATTTCCTCGGCCTTACCAATTACCGTCCCTTCGGGAACATTGACTCCGTGCTTTCGCAGAACGGCCTTGGCCTGGTATTCATGTATCTTCATAGAGCCCTCGCGTGGAAATGGGGGACAAGATTAGCCCGGCCCGTCGACAGGGAAATATTTTTTTCTTATCTTGCAGCTGGCCGGGCAAGCAAATGGGCAAACCAGGCGATGTGGATCATCGGAGACATACACGGCTGTCATGCGGAACTGGACCAGTTGCTGGGCCAGGTGCCGGAAGACGAAAAGCTGCTCTTTATCGGTGATTACGTGGACCGGGGACCGGATTCCGCGCTCGTGATCGAACGTCTGTTGCGCGAAAGGGAGCGTTCGGTTTTCCTGCTGGGCAACCACGAGGCAATGCTTCTGTCGTACTACCTGGCGCCGGACAGCCGGGAAGCCCTTGCCTGGACCTATCCGGTCAATGGGGGGCCCACGACTCTGGCTTCGTATCGCCTGACCCCGACCGATCCCTTCGAAGCCTACCCGCCGGCTCACCGGCGTTTCTTCACGGAAGACCTACGGCTACACTATGAGGACGAAGAGTTCATCGCCGTGCATGCCGGCGTGCGTGTAACCGGTTCGACACAGCTCGCGCGACAGCAGCGCGAAGACCTGCTCTGGATTCGAGAGGACTGGCTACGAAACGAGCATCGCTGGAACGGGAAGCCCGTCTTTTACGGCCACACTCCTTCCCGCTATGTGTTGGGGCTGGCAGAGCAGCACGAGCCAATTATGGGACAGAACTCGATTGGCATCGACACCGGTTGTGTCTACGGTGGCTCGTTGACGGCCATTCACAGCCAAACGCGTGAACTGATTCAGGTCCGTGCTGCCCGCTCGTACGTCTAGACGTCAAATCCGACGATGCCCATACCTGTAACAGAACCCGAAAAGCTCCTCGACCTGATGGAGGAAAAGCTACGGACCGCCGTGCTCGAGGTGCACTCGAACTTCGTGGGCGCCGGCTTCGAATGCTACATGGTCGGCGGCATTGTGCGCGACCTGCTTCTGGGTCGACCGCCCGGTGATGTGGACTTTGCCACGAACGCGCGTCCCGAAGCGGTGCAGAAGCTTTTTCGACGAACGGTACCCACGGGCCTGAAACACGGCACCGTCAGTGTACTGATAGATGACTTTCAGTTCGAAGTAACGACCTATCGCGCGGAAAAAGGATACAGTGACGCCCGTCATCCGGACGAAGTGCGCTTCGCAGATACTCTGTCGGAGGACCTGGAACGCCGGGATTTCACGATCAATGCCCTGGCATTCGATCCCGGCCGAAGAGAACTTCTGGATATGCACGAGGGCCTGGCGGACCTTTCCCAGGGCCTGATCCGCACCATCGGCCGTCCCCGGGACCGCTTTTTCGAGGATGGACTGCGTCCCATTCGGGCCTGCCGTTTTGCCGCGACTCTGGACTTCGACATAGAACCCGGGACCGAAGAAGCCCTGGCCGATCCCGAAGTTCATCGGCGCACGCGCCTGGTGGCTGTGGAACGGTTCGCCGATGAACTCTGGAAGGGCATGGCCGCCAGACACGTCAGCGCAATGATTCGTCACCTGGAAAAGAGTCGTCTGCTTTACCTCTTTTTCCCGCGGGCGGTGGGCCTGGTGCCCCAGACCACCGCTGCCTGCTTCGCCGATCTGGAAGCCATGGCCGACTACCCCGCCGTGATGAAAATGGCCTGCTGGTGGGACGATCTGGGATTTTTTGAAACCCGGGTGATCAGAACGGTCGCGCAGAGCCTGCGCTTTTCCAACCAGGACACCCGCGACGTGGAGTGGTACTGTCGCTATTACAGCTTTCAGAAATCTCTTGCAAGTGAGCTTCAGGAGGAACTTGATACGGAAGCAGCCCGTTCGGGGAATTCCGCGGGTCCCATAAAACTCATTCCCGGCATCGACTATCGATCATTGGTTTCCGAGGAACGTTTGGAACAGTTTCTTTCGCAGCCGTTGATTGACTACCGCATCCGTCGATTTCTTTCAGACCTGAAGCAGCACTACCGGGCCACCGGGATCGAGTTTCTGAAGAGGGCCAGTGATTTGCCGCTAAATCAGGTGCCGGTGAAACGCCTGATCGAAATTTATGAGCGCGAGCCCCTTACAATCGCCGATCTCAAAATTGACGGGCACGAGCTTATGAACCTCGGGCTTTCGGGTCCCATGATAGGCGAAACATTGCGGCTCTTTTTGGACTCCGTGCTTCGCGATCCCGCCCGGAACGACCAGGCCTACTTTCGAGAACGCCTTAAGTCCCGCGTGGACTGAAGTCGTAAGGCCCGCGGTGAATACCCTTTTCCGTTACAATTGCTGTAATCAAATCTCCTGGAGTCACATCAAAAGCGGGATTGTAGACCGGTACATCCAGCGGAGAGACCGCTTGCCCGCCAAAGCCGCGGACTTCGTCGGCGGTTCGTTCTTCGATCGGGATCGCATCACCGCTGGCCAGAGCGAAATCCAGGGTTGTTGAGGGGGCGACTACATAAAATGGGACGCCGTAATGATGGGCGGCAAGGGCAATGCCGAGCGTCCCGATCTTGTTGGCCGTGTCGCCATTGGCAACGATTCGGTCCGCTCCCACCATGACCAGGTCAATCCGCCCCGAAGACAAAACGTGAGCCGCCATACTGTCCGTGATCAAGGCGGTATCGATGCCGGCCCGCTGCAACTCCCAGGTCGTCAGTCGGGCGCCCTGCAAGAGCGGTCGGGTCTCGGTGGCATACACTCGAATCCCTTTTCCCTGCATACCAGCGGTGAACAAGGCAGCCAGGGCCGTCCCGATTCCAGCGGTGGCCAGCGCCCCGGTATTGCAGTGTGTGAGTATGCGCGCCCCCCGCGGAATAAGCTCGCTTCCCAGACGACCCAGAGTCTGACAAATTTCCTCATCGGCTTCGGCCAGTTCGCCTGCCAGGGCCGCAATCGACTCACGCAGCCACGCGATCGGTCTGTCTTCGCTTTGAAAACGTGCGATCAAAAGCCGGAACTGCTGCATGGCGTTGCCCAGATTGACCGCCGTCGGCCGGCTGGAATTCAGGCGCTCCACGTAGCGCCCGGCCAGCTCCGCCAGCTTCCGCGCATCCGTTTCTGGACTGCGTTCTATTTCGAGCTGCAACGCATAGGCAGCAACAATCGCAATCGCCGGGGCGCCCCGCACCTGAAGCGCGCGAATGGCATCGACAGCGCGTTCAACGCCGTCGATGGGGATCTCTTTGAGTGTGTGCGGCAACGCCCTCTGGTCGACAACCGTCAGACGCGGGGGGTGGCCCGGTTCGAAACGAAAGCCGCGTACAACGGACAGAGTCTTTGCGGCAGTATCAGTCATCGCTTATATTGGGTAACCAGTCGTCGGATTCGGTTTCGGGCGCATATTCCGGGAAATATGCAAAGAACAGACTACGCGGCACGAGTCGATAGCCCACGCCGAATTTCTTCAGGTGATCTTCGGAGTACTCCACTTCGGGAGCCATGTGAAACGCAATCTCCTCTTCAAAATGATTCATGCGGTCGATGGTCAGCTCCATTCCGGGAACAATCTGCGTTTTCATGAAGGCCCAGTCCGACTTGAAACGCAGCGGATCGGGCCGGGCTTCCCGCCCCCGATCGGCAAGCAAAACCAGTCGCTTGAGGGGACAACCGCTGTCTGCATAAGGCACCAGATTCACTTTGATGAATCGCTGGGCGAGGCCGATTTCCTCGCAAAGCCCGGAAGGCGTATAGTCGGCCTTGCGGGCATGCATGCGGGCCACGCGAATATCCTGCGAAAGATGCTCCAGGCTCGGTGGCGGTGTCCGACTTCCGGCCCCGAATTCCCCTTCCCAGAGCCAGCGATACACATTGCGGGCTTCGGTAACATCGTAGCGTTCGAGAAAGCCTTCGGCGATTACCACCTTCTCCTCGTAGTCGAGTTTACGTTCGTTTGCCTGAAAATCCTCAATGAAGGCCATCAATCGGACTCCCGGCGACGAAAGCTGTGTTCCTCGCCGCGCACCAGGCGTCGGATATTGTCCCGGTGCCGGATAAAGAGCAAAACCAACCCTGCCAGACTCAGGTACAGGATCGGAAGATTGGCCGGAGCAAAGGGTTCTTCATGGACAAAGAAATAAGAAACCGAGAGCGCCACCACCCCCACCAGGCTTCCAACGGAGAAATAACGCGAAATACCCATTGCAATCAAGGAGGCAACGGCGGCGATCAAGAGCCCCAACGGGAAGAGCACGGCAAAGACGCCAATCAGAGTCGCAACGCCTTTGCCCCCTCGAAATCCAAGAAAGGGCGTGTACACGTGACCGATGATTGCAAGCGCCCCCAATGCGATATCGAGCCAGATGGCGGCCTCGCCTTCCATTTCGGGCAAGAGTATGCGCCGGGCCAGAACGGGGGCAGCGCCTTTCGCCCCATCAAACAAAAAAGCCAGAAGTCCAGGTACCGGTCCGGCGACCCGAAACGCATTCGATGCGCCCGGATTCCCGGAGCCCTGCTCTCGAATATCCACCCGCCCAATCCAGAGCGCAAAGAGGTACGCGAAGGGCACCGCTCCGAACACAAAGGCCCCGCAGGCGAGGCCGGCGATCAAGAGCTGGTCCGGGTTCAAGAATCGTCCCCCTCGTTTCGCTCACGCACCAGGATGCGAATCGGAATTCCCGCCAGGTCATACGCCTCCCGGATTTGGTTTTCAAAGAACTGCGTCTGATTGGCCCGGAAGCGAGCCCGCTTGTTGACGAAAAACACGAAGACCGGTGGCTCCGTCTCCACCTGCGAGGCGTACAGAATCCGGAGGCCCTGGCCGCGACCGGGAAGCTTGCGGAACCAGACCGCGATGCGGTCGTTCAATTCGCCGGTCGGAATACGGCGACGCATACGCTCATCGAGCATCAGGCATTGCTCGAGCAACTTGTTGACCCGCTGCCCCGTTCGGGCCGAAAGAAACACAACCGGCATGTTACGCGCATGAGGAAACTGAAAGTACAGGCGATCAAGAAATTCCCGTGTGCTTTTTTCGGTCTTATCTTCGACTGCGTCCCATTTATTAATACCAATCACCGCCGGCCGGCGCACTTCCTGAATGAGGGCCGAGATCTTTTTGTCCAGGTCGGTGATACCCTGGAGGGCGTCCACGAGATGCACTACGACGCGCGCATCCTGAATCGCCCGACGGGTCCGCGTGGTGGAGAAAAAATCGATCTGATGGTCGCGTAGATGGCTGCGTCGCCGCAGGCCGGCCGTGTCGACTAATCGAATTGCGTGATTCTGAAAGCGAAACACCAGATCGACCGTGTCGCGGGTCGTGCCGGGCACATCCGATACGAGCACGACGTCCTCATCGACGATCTGATTAAAGAGTGAAGACTTGCCCGCATTGGGACGACCAACAATCGCAATGCGTGTTTCCTCGGGAATTGCGTCCGAAACCACGCTGGAATCGTCTTTTTCTTTGCGTCGTTGACCGGGCGCCCCGGCTGGCTCCTCCCCCGAGATAGGCTCTTCGCTTTTGACGGAGCCCAGGGCCGGATGCACCTCGGCCATGCGACCGAGCAGCACGCCCAGATGACGCCTGCCACGGGCCGATATGGCCAGGGGCGCCGGAAATCCGCCGCGGTAACACTCGGCCAGACAATCGGGCTCGGTTGCGCTATCGTCGACTTTGTTAACGACCACCAGAAATGGCGTACCGCTACGTCGCACGATCTCCAGAAACTCCTGGTCGGCCGGCGCCGGGCCGGGAGCCTCAAGCACAAGCAGAATCAAATCCACGCGGCTCAGGTGCGTGCGGGCGCGTTCCAGAACTGCCTGCTCCAGCTGGCCGGGATCCTCAATATCAAGACCGGGGGTGTCCGAGAGCATAAAATGCAAACCAGATCGTTTGATTTCCACTTCCAGAATATCGCGGGTAAGCCCGGGAATATCATCGGTGATGGCGCGCCGGCGCCCGTACAGGGCGTTGAGCAGGGTGGACTTACCAACGTTACGACGGCCCATGAGACTCACACGGGGCAGGCGCTTCTTTCTTCTCAGCTCCCGCCGACTCATCAGCCATGGTTCCTGAGCGCGCGCGCCATTTCGCGGTCTGCTTCGCGCTTCTTTTCCGACTCGCGCCGGTCCGCGATCTTTTTGCCACGCCCCAGACCGAGCAGGACCTTCACCAGCCCTTTCTCGTTGAAATAGAGCTTGAGTGGAATCATCGTCAGGCGTTTTTCCTTGATGCGGCTTTCAAAGCGCGCGATTTCAGAGCGTTTCAGAAGCAACTTGCGGGTGCGATCTTCGGCATGATTGAAGGCGCCGGCGTTTTGATAAGGCTGGATGCGCAAATTTACCAGGAAAAGTTCGCCTCCCCGCGGCAGGGCGTACGAATCGGCCAGATTACCACCGCCTTCGCGCAGACTCTTCACTTCGGTTCCCGTGAGGACGATGCCCGCCTCCACGGTTTCCATGATTTCGTACTGAAAGCGCGCCTTCTTGTTTTCGAGGACCGGCGGGCTCTTCTTGATTTGCGCCTTTGCCATTCGCGAACGTCATCAACCGGAAGTGCCCCGAAGGGATGGATGAACCAGCAAGCATTCCAGGGGGGCCGGCCCGGACAACCAAATTAGACGCAAGAAATCGGGATGCCAGAGTTCACGACGGCGTGGGCGCCCCCCTGCACGGGTCGATCAGTCCAGGCCGGCGGAAAGATACGGAATGCCGTGACGCGCACGGACTTCGTCGTCAGCGGCTTCCAGACCGCGGCGGCCCAGGACAACCAGGCGACCTCCCTCAAGCTGGAACGCCAGATCCTCCCCGGCCTGAACGCGCCGCAGAATCAGCTCCCGGAGGTGACGCAGATTCATTACCGCTACCCCGGCAAAGCCTTCTACCAGTTCGTGATGCGCTTCAACGCCACGATTGTAGTCCAGGGGCAGAACCCGGTCGAGCACCACGTACCGACGCCCCTCGGGCCGCTCCGTAACGGCGCCCTGCTCAAGCAAATAGGCCAGGCGCGGCGGCAGATCGGCGCCCACGGCCGTAGCGTACGAAAAGCTCAGTTCCACGAATACGAGCCCGCCCACGATCAGGTAGGGCTGCTCCGCGTTGAGCGCGGGTATCGTCAGATAATCCGGTGAATACAACCCCGGTCGATACTGGACATCCTGCCGAATTCGCCCCCGCACCACGCTCAGGGCGATCGATCCGGAACCCCGGGGCACTCCACGCAAACTGGAAAGGGCGAGGCGAACAGAGAGCAAACCGAGCTCCGGATCGGCGACCGAAAGATCCGGGCGCACGGGTCGACCTTCGACGGCGACGATCACATCACCGGGTCGCACTCCGACGTCCGCACCATTCCAGGGCAGCACTTCCGTCACCAGCACGCCCTGGCGATCGCTTGCCAGACCGTAATAGTCGCGCACGGCGACGGTGCTCAATTCTTCGAGCTGCAGGCCGGGATGCCGGAGAATGGTCCTGACCGGTCTCGATTCTGTGCCATTCGCTTCGCTGACCTCAATGCGGCTCACGGACGAATCGGGCTCGGTCCGCGACCGTTCCAGAAAGACGCGCAGGAGGCTCGCAGGAATCGCAAGTCCCGACCGCGTTTCCGCATTAAACCCGGCCACAATGCCAATGACCTTCTGGTTTTCAAAAAGCACGTCGCCGGCCCGCACGTCCGGCGCCCAGCCTGAGAAGCGCAAAGCCGGATACACGAAACCGCTCACGAGCGCCGTCGCGGTCGCCACACCCTCGTAGGTAACCGCATAGCTATCAAACTCGCCATTCCGGTTGAGACTGATCAGACGCAGAGGACGGCCCGCGTTCCCATACACGAAAGAATCCGCGATCGTTGTACGGGTACTCGAAGACCAGCGTTCCACATCGGCTTCGTCGAGCTGGAGTGCGACCAGGCCCAGGGCGGAATCAAACAGGCGCCGCTTCACCGAAAGCTCCATCTGACTTCCCGTACGCGCGGTGACGCTGACCGCCCGACCCGCGGACGGATCCAGTGAAAGGATTTGACCGTCGCCGAGATACAGGCCAACGCTGCTACCGCGTTCCAGATGATCCCGCTGCCACGGATCCCGGGCTGGAATGAGGCGCGCGGCCACCCGAACTTCCATCAGGCTATCCCGGTCCGAATCCCGGCTGGCTGCCGGACGCTCGGCCGATATGCCATTCGACAGCGCCGGAAGCGAGAGCACTACCAGTAGCGCTACCAGCAGCCTTCTAACGGACACGACCATTCTCCTGCACCTGATAGCGTCGATCCACACGCTCGTCAGCAACCGGCAGATCGCGTTTCGCCAGAATAAGGGGCGCCGCATGATCCAGAAATTCCACGACTACATACTCGCCGCGAGTCCGCTTCCATTCCACGGCAAAGTCCATCAGGTTGCGCACGCGACGACCGTTGATGCGATGAACGACGGCGTTTATAAAACGACCGGCCCCGTTGTTGATCGGGTCTTCCAGCCGCGACACGAGAACAACGTCCCGGTCCACTGCCTCACCAATACGATCGTGACCGAAGTTTTCGTAGCGATGCCTCAGAAGAGCATCCCGACCCGCTGAGGTGTCGTGTATCAGGTCGTAGTCCAATTCCTGGAAAACCAGACCGGCGGTCAGAAAGTACCGTCGCCGATCTTCCAATCGACGTCGTGCCATGCTCAGGCCGGAAAAAGGACGAGCCTCAATCTTGATCTCCAGATCGCGGCTTCCACGCTTGAGCTTTAACGTAACCTCGCCACGCAAGCCGGAGAAGTATTCCCCCAGGTCCAGGTTGGTCCCTTCGCCTGCATTCACGGCGGCGTCCTGCGTAACCGCGGCGCCGTTCACCGACAGGAGAATGTCCCCGGCTTCCAAACGTTGCCAGGCCGGCGAACGAAAATCCACCCGACGGATGTAGACGCCCTCGCCGGTCTGGCCCAGACCCAGGTAACGTCGCATGGCAGCACCATCAATCGGGTCGTAGGCAAAGCCCGGAAAGGAGAGGCCCTGGTATTCTCGATCGGCGGCGTCAGCAAGAAAGGCTTTCACGACCCCGACTTCAATCGCATAAGCGGGCCCGGATCGCGACGCCAGAATTCCCGCCAGTTTGCCATCCACCAGGACCGGCCCGCCACGGAAGGTTTCCGGCGGACCGGCCGCGGACTCCTGGAAACGCAGCAGCCAGCGACGGTCGATGTCGCTGTTTTCAATCAGGTCCCGTTCGATTGCGGTCAGAATCAGCTGGCGTTGTTCGAGACCGCTTGCGGTCGCCCCGACTGCGAGCACCGAATTGGGCCGGACCGCTCGTACATCCGCTGCTTCCCCGACAAAGCTAAAGTACTGAAGAGTATCCGAATCCACCGATTCGGCAGGAGCGGCCTCCTGTTCCCCGGTTTCCTCGCCTGCGGTTTCCGTCGGTTCCTCTGTCGCCGAATCGGTCAATTTCAGGAGGGCCAGACCGCAGTCGGCTCCCTGCACGCTCACCTCTGCCGGCCGCGGTACCCGCGGCCCGTCGGGCAGGAAAACCTCGGCGCTGATGGCGAAGCGCACCAGTTCCAGGCTTGTAAGCACGTGACCGGGGGCCACCAGAAGGCCGGTTCCGAACTCTTCCTGAACCCGGGGAGTGGCCCAGGGTGCGGCCGTTTGAAATACGTTTTTTACCACGCGAACACGCACAACCTGCGTGCGCACTTCCCCGCCGGTGGTCTCCGCCACCATAGAACCCCAGGGCAGTCCTCCGGCAATCACCAGCAGGGCCAGGCACGCCAGGCGATGAAGTCGAAACACGTTCATGATAGGACGCAGTCGCAAAACTACAGGGGCTCCAATCCTATTATCGTATCCCACTCGATCCAGAATTGATCCGCTCTGGCCACAATCCGGCGATAAACGGCCCGGCCCAGGAAGCGCTGCCCGGGAGCCGTAACGGCAAGCCTGGCCAATTCCGGCGACGAATCCGGGAGTACAACGCGCATCTGGCGTAGCGGACCCTCGATGCAGGAGACCAGAAAACCAAGACGCACAAAGCCGGCGGCCGCCTCCCGGGCGGGCGGGTTCGCGAGGATCAGGGGGCAACTGCGCTGAAATTCTATGGCCGAGCCGGGACGAAAGATCTGCTCGAAGTCCCTCTGCGAAGAATCCGCGTCGTCGGTAGTCTGTAGCTCTGCGCTGAGTACGCCCAGAAGAAGCGCCGTATTTGCTTTCAATAGCTCGGGCTGCAGCAGGTCGGCTTCGGACAGGTCGGGATACTTACGAGAAAGACGGAGCAGAAAAGCATTGCGATAATGAAACTGAGCGCGTTCCCAGCGCCAGAATATCATCCAGCTATCGGTCATCTGTACACGGGCCAGCTCCACCTCGCCTACGAACTCACGCTCCCTGGTCAGAGAATTGAGCAGCCGCAGGCCCGCATTCGCCTGATCGTCTGCCGTGGCGCGAAACAAACGCACACTGTGATCGGGCCGCGCCAGAGCCGACAGACAGGAAATCCCCAACGTGATGTAGGGCCTGGCCGCGCTCTGATCCTGAGGGCGGTAGACCAGAGGACAGGAATCACCGAAAATGTACCGCCCCGGCGGCAGAACAGCGGCGAGCGATTCGCGGGCCTGGGACTTCATGACCGGTTCGATGGTCGCGCGTTCTTCGGAACGTTCCAGGCGCTCCCGGGCGCCGTCGAGCGCCGCGTTCCAATCGAGGTAGGCCTGAACCGGAAATGGACGTGGCGGTGCAGACGCAGGCCTGGCGCTGGCTCCGCCAGGAGAGGGCACGTACGGACGCGGTTCGCGTTCGGCGCCAATCAGAACCGGCAGAAGAAGCGCGAACGCCACCGCCAGGGACCGCAGGCTTCGTCCGTAGGGCACGAGCTACTCCTCCCCGGCCGGCACAACATCATCCTGCGCGGCGGGTTGGGTCGATGGATTCTGATCGGGAGCGGGAGCCGGTGTGCGCGGAGTCACCTGCGGCGCACCCAGGCTGCCGCGAATGTTAAAGCACAGTTCGCTTCCTGGAGTGCCCCCGGCCTGGGCAAAAAGGAATCGTACACCCAGGTAACGCTCCTCGCTCTCCAGAGCGGCCGTCGGCGTCGCGCACAGTTCAGCATTGAGGGTACTGCCCCCGGGCTCGCCTCCGAAGCGGCCCTGGCCGGTCAATCGAACGCGCAAAAGGTTTGTGTCCAGATTCGCGTTATCAAATACGAAGCGTCCCTGGTCGAAAGTCAGCCCGATCGCCATGCTCTGAATTTCAAGCTCGGCCGGATCTATTTGCAGAAAACTCACCTGCTCAAAGCGCGCTCCTTCAGGCACGATGCGCAGCGTTCCGTCAATACTCGAAAGCCCCGCCGCCGAATCAATCTCAAGATCGATGATCAAACGGTCGGCCGCTATCGCAAACAGATCCGACTGCATGCGGAAGTCATCAAGCACAAGCTCCCCACTCGGGCGATTGCGAAAAAGACCGTACCAACCCAGGCCGGAGCGAACCTCGGCGGCTTCGATACGCAGGGGGCCCCCGTTAAAGCGAAAGTTCGGGACAGTGTCGGGCCCAAACAGATTCAGGTTGGGTTCCTCAAAATAAATGCCGCGACTGCTCCCAAGCACGGCCTGGCGGACCATACGTCCGTACGGAAGCATGAACGCGAAAGAAACCAAAAACGAAGCGACTAATGCCACCACAACGATCACTTTCTGGCGGGTTGTAAGGCGGGTCTGTTCGTGCTCCTCATCATCTTCGTAAAGCGCCAGGAGGTCTTCTTCTTCAGAGGGAGTTTCGGCGGCAGTCTCTTCCGGAGAAACCTCCCGCTCGCCAACCTCGTCATCAATCAGCTCTTCCTCGTTCATTGCTGCTCCGGAGCCGGAACCGTAGTCGAAATCTTTATGCTCACTTCATAGACATCCCTCGCGGAGACCGAACGACGCAACTGCAAGAAGCTCACTTCGACGGGGTAAGGCTGGGCGTATTCCAGGGAATACAAGACCCGGAACAGGTTGTGCAAGGGCACCTGGCTCATGCGAACCTGGAGTGTATAGCGGACCATGCCTGCGGCTTCTTCGTCGTCCAGGTCAAACTGCTGGGTCTGCAGGTTGTTGTTCTGCAAAAGGCGGGCGATTTCGCCCTTGAACTGATCGGAACCGGGCGGCTGCCCCGATTCGCGCATTTGCTGAATCTGACGAACCTGTCGCTCTACCTGATCGGCCAGGCGTTCGAGTTGTAAGGCGGTCTCACGTTTCTCGGCGCGTAGCGAAAGCAGCTTTACGGCGCCCAGACCAAAGAGGGTCACTCCGACCAGAATCGATCCAACAATCAGGACCAGGCGCTCGCGGGGTTGTAGCTTATCGAGCATGTCAATCGCAGCTCAGGCTGCCCCCCTCCGGTGGAACCAGTTGCAGATTGAAAGTTACAGCCTGTCGGGCGCCACCGGTGCTCTGGGTCGGACTCTGCACCTGGGAAAACATTGAGCTCTGTCGGAATTCCGATTCAAGGCGGGTCGCTTCGGTCAAAAGCGCCACTTCTCCCTGAATGTCCACAGACGGCCCGTTGATGGTTACGCTCTTCAGGCGGAAGTCCAGTTCACCCGGCGGCGGCGTGTGATCGGTAATTTCTTTGAGGATTTCAAGCACGCCCGCGCGACCGGCCGAATTCAAAACACGCCGTTCGCATTCCTGGGCCACAATCTGCGCCGCTCTGGCTGCGACTCGTTCTCCCCGCGCTGCCGGCACGCTCTGGGCGAGCTCAAGAATACGCTGACTGGCTCGTTCGCCCTGCTTCTGAAAAGTCTTAAACTCCACGATCATGCCGATCAAAAGTGGGGCAAAAGACAGGATGAGTACAAGCAGCGGCGTAAAGAATGCGCCGAGGGAAAACTTACCGCCACGCAGCTGGCTCCCGAAATCGCTGGCCAGAAAGTCCAGGCGTTCCGTCGGCTTCAGGTCATAGTGTCCCGCCGTTCCCAGGGCCGTGGCCCACATCGCGACCGGTTCCCCGTCCGATAGCGCAAGCGGGTATTCCGACAGACGCACCTTGAGATGCGATTCCATAAGATCGCGGGCGCCCTTTAGACAGCTGCCTCCGCCACTCAGGTAGTACTCTGCGGGGGGTTCACAGGGCAGTGAAAGCACGGAACGCTCGACTTCTTCAGAGATTTCGGCGATGACCGCCTGGCTCTGTTTTACAATACGATCGTAATCTTTGCGTTCGATACGCTCACGTCGGAAGAACTGTTCCGGCTTTTCCGGTCGGGCTGAAAGCGCCGACACATCGATCTCCAGGCTGAGCTTTTTCTGCTCGGCGACAATGGGGTCTTTGATGCCCAGCACGTGCGCTACAATCTCGGTGATGGCGTCCCCGCCAATGGGCACCTTGCGCGTAAAGACCAGCGCGCCATCCCGAATGCCGTTGATGATCGTGTAACGACCGCCAATGTCAATCTGGGCGATGACGCGCCCGAGATATTCGTCCGGAGGCAGGGAGCGCACAAAACTCGCAAGTCCGGCCGCATCGACCGAAAGCAAACGAATCGTGCTCTGGGGCCTGCGCAATGGCGATACTGCACGCAATAGATTTTCCCGGGCCGCCGCGAAACTAATCACGCGCGAATCCTCCGCGCCAATCTCCCAGGCCCTGCCGATCACTTCGGCTTCGTCCAGCGTTACCGGTATCAGGTTTTCGACTTCGAAGGGAATGACTTCTTCTATCTGCTTCTGATTCACGACCGGCACGGAAAGGTCGCGTACGTAGATGTTCTCGAGCGGCAGATTTAGAAGGAAGTTTGTTTCTTCGGGAAAAAAGGACTGAACGTAGCGAACCAGGTTGTATTCGTACTCGGCAAATTCGGTGCGATCCTCTTCACCGATGATATCGACTACGCTGACGATGGGCAGGCTTTCCAGGCGGAGGATGTGATTGCCCCCGGGCCCGCTTTCATAAAGCGCGCCTTTGATGTAGCTCGAGCCGTAGTCGATGACGAGAAATTTCTCCGTGAAAAGGGGCACGGAACTCAATCCTCCGCGTAATAGATCAGGCGCCGGTTTTGCCGGTCCCAAATCCCCCAGACCCGCCGCACGGCCAGGGTTCGCGCCTCTTCATTATCGACCGGCCGGACCACAGAACCCACCCCCACCACACGATAATAGGTGCCTTCGGTCGTGATCAGCCCGGAAGCTTCCGTGCCGGTCCCTGCCAGCTCCTGATAGAGATTGGTCCCCTCAATCGACGAGGGGACCTGAAACTCAGGCAGGGCCTGAAGGTCAGACAGGCTTTCGATATAGCCGTTGCTGTCGTTGCGCAACTTGAACAGGGCCCGGGCCGCCGCGTCCCCCGCCGGGCTTTCCATGGTCTGGGTCAGGCTGCGTAGCACGTTGTAACGCACGGCGTTGATGTTCACTTTGGGTGAGGCGTCACCGAAGGGCGCAAAGGCGGTCAGATTGTTCGGCAGCAGGAAGTCCTCGGGTTGCTCGACGCTGCGTTCGTCGTCGGTGGCAAAGGTGAAGGAATGCTCTTCTTCCCAGCGCTCCGGCATGTGGGATTCATAGACGATCTCACGACTGAAGCCGCGCACCTGGCAGAGCTCCGAGAGCGAGAACATGGCGTAGTTCTTCACCTTGCGGGGCGGGCGCAGGGCGGCGTAATAACTCTCTTCGCCGTCGAGCCCGAAACTACGATCGTTCTCGTCAATCCAGTCGACGATTGGCCCGACGTTTTCGATGGGGATATGGAAGCGCTTCAAGAGTCGTTGTACAATGCCCACGTAGTTTTCGTCGGGCTCGCCATCGAAGCGCACCAGATAGTTCAGGTTCAGCTTTCCGTCTTCGGGCTGCAGCCGGTAACTCACGTACAGAATATCACAAACGTCGTCTTCGTCCTCCGGCGCGGTGCCGGGCGGACAATCGCGGCCCAGTTCAATCTGGGGCGGGCTGAGGGCGATCCCGTAACGATACAGGTCTTCTTCCTGGATGTTCTTGATCGCGGCGATGCCGGCCTGAAAGCCCGCGAGCGCCAGCTGCTGGGCCTTAAAGCCCTGCACCTGGGAGTGAACCGCGAAGAACTGGTCGCTCATCTGGCCCAGAAACTGCTGCGCCAGAACCGCCGTCGAAGCCATGAGCAGCATGATCGAAAGCAAAAGAATCGATCCCCGCCGGCTGAAGTTGTTTTTCCAATTCGGCACTCGCATTTGATTTCTTACCGGATGTAGAGTCCCGGGCGCGCCATCGTGTCAAACTGCTGTACGCGCTCCCCGATTTTTACGCGCATGCGGATGCGAACGATGCGCGGTATTCGATTGTTGTCGGCATTGTTCCAATCCGGACGCCAGTCGATGCCGTTCAGAGTGTACTGGAACTCCAGAGATTCCACGTCCTCGAGGAGCACATAGTGCGCCCCGCCCTCCCCCGGCTCGTCGTCTACGGTTTGATCTTCGCGGCGCATGAGTACACAACCGCCGCCCTGTCCCGGGCATGGAAAATGTCCATCCGCATCGCGCAGATAATAAGAAATTTCCCGCACCGCCGGCAGGCCCACTTCTTCGGCGCCGGAGTTTACGGCAGCAAACGTCAAAACATCACGTTTCTGGTCGCCGTTCCCCTGGCTGGTACCCACGAACACGAGGCGGCTCAGGTTGGCGCTATGCAGCGTCTGATTGAGACTGGCACGCATAACCGCCAGAGCCTGGAGAGTCTGGTACTTCTGTCGGCTGGCCGGCCCGACTTCCCCCATGACCTGTGTGATGCCGGCGATCGTTCCGAAGATCAGTCCCAGCAAAATACCGATGACCATGATTACAATGCTGAGTTCGATCAGAGTAAGACCACTTCGCGAATTTCGCGCAAAGTGCCGGACATATCGATGTTTGCCGGGCCCGGCCGCGTGGCGCCGCGCCGGCCGCGCCACAAATAGGGCCCGCTCCTTCCGATTGCGCGGCAGGTCTGATTCTTTTTCACGCCCTCGCTGCATCAAAAGCCCCCTGAACTGCCGCCCTCCAGCGAAGACGCATCGCTGGTACGGGGTTTGTCCTGCAGGGTCTCGACGCGAAAGGGTCGCAGGCCCAGTTCTTCCGGAAACGAGATTGTGATAATGATGCGTGTGACTTCCAGATCTCCAAGGGTCGTCAGGCCACCACTACGGCCGCCCAGGGATTCTTCCTGTTCACGATTCTGCACGGCATCGGGCAGTTGATCGTCCACGTCGGGGGCGTGCATGCGTCCGGTCTGTTGCACTTCGGTCAGGTTAATCTTGTCATCAACAACGCGCAGATCCCAGTGCAGCCCGGTGAACAAGCCAGCGTCTTCGATGGTGCCTTCCTGGTGCCCCGGACGCAGGCTGGGACTATTGCGCAGTTGCGAAAGTTTGGCTTCGGTCAGAGCGACAGCCATGATGTACCGATCGGCTTCAAGCTGGTGTTGCATGGCGGTGGCGATGGTTCCGGTGACGCCCACCAAAAACCAGACGCTGATCACGACGGCGAAACTGGCTTCGATTAAAGAAAAACCGGTGCGACGGCGCAGGCGAAGCGAACTGCGAAGCAGGTGGCGTCGCAGGCGCAACAGATAGTGCTTTCTGCTTTTTTCGCTCATCGCTATCGTTCGAATTCGTGTTCCCAGCTCTGCGAGAGGTCCATTTCGTGTTCACCCTCGAAGATGTGCGCCTCGTTCAGATATCGGCTCAACACGACCGTGGCCTGGATTTCCTCGTCGTCTTCTCCCAGGAACACGGCCACCTGGTCGGCCACACCATCGGGCAGAAAGCTGATCAAGACCGGACCCTCCGTCACGCGCGCGCCGCCCTGCACCTGAATGCCGCGCATCGGCAGGTCCGTGGGCTCCACCAGTTCCACTTCGGTGGGCTCTTCCTGGTCGCGATCTATGTAATAGGCCCGGTAACTATCTTCATTTAAGTCAAAAACGAAGCGGACGGTGATATTGGATTTGATTGCTTTGGAGCGGCAGAACCAGAACTGGCCCGATAGCGTTTCGGCCTGATCGGTCTCGCTCTGGAAGAGATCGGTGCTGGCAATGAGACTGGCGAAGACCGAAAGCAAAATACCCATCACGAGCAACACGATGACCTGCTCGAACAAGGTCAGACCACGTCGCGAAGCCGCCGCCCCCGAAGCGAGAGCGGCGACCCGCAGACGGTCAATGCGGCTAGTTCTCTTCAGCTTCGGCGACTTCGTCGCGTAGCCAGGCCGGCCAGAGGTCCTCACGTGTGAGGTAGATATCTTCATCCCGATCTTCGCCTCCCGGCTGTCCGTCCGCGCCAAAGGAGCAAATTTGACGACGACCATCAGGATCGCGGCAGATAAAGTACTCGTTGCCCCACGGGTCCAGAGTCATGTCCCGGTTGTTGATGTTCATGCGGCTCACCGGATCGTTTTCGCGCAGGCTGGTATGCGTGGCCTCGTAGGCCTGCCAGCGGCTGTTCAGGTTCAAGGCGGCCGTTTTCATGCGCAGGATCTGTGCTTTGTCCAGCGCCGATAGATCCAGGTTGGCTGCAATGATACCAATAATAATCCCCAACACAACGATGACGATCGCCAATTCCATCAGGGTCAGGCCCCGACGCAATCGACCGCCCACGAGACGCGCCGAAAGCAGGCGCCGGCGCTCCAGCCTGAGACCCGCCAGAGTTGTGAATGCTTGCTGTTTCATCAATTCCCCCTGTTGCCCTTACCTGCTTTCAGGCTACTACATCTGCATGCTCTGAGTCAAGCTGTACATGGGCAAAAGCACCGAGACCATGATAATCACAATAATGCCCCCCATAAAGATCATCATCATGGGCCCCAGAGCAGCCGATAGCCGTTCGATGGTCGCGTCCAGTTCGCCATCCATGATGTCCGCAATCCGGCCCACCATATCGGAAATCCGGTCCGATGCCTCTCCGGCGCTGAGCATGCCCAGAACCATCTGGTTCATCACAATCGAATCCCGGAATGCGTCGGAGATACGAGAGCCCTCCTTTATACGTTCGATGGCGGCCGTTGTTTCGTCGGAAAAGATCGCGTGGTCCACGATTCCACTGACCACCTGCAACGAAACGATCAGGGGCACCCGGTTTTCGAGCATCACGCCCAGGTTTCGGGTAAATGAAGCGAGGATGGCCTTGCGGCGCAGGACTCCGATGATGGGAATTTTGAACTGGAAGCGTTCCCACTTGCGTCGGCCTTCCGGAGTCACCCGCCATTTCTGAAAAACAAAGGCGCTGAGGGCGGCCGCGGCAATCGGCAAAATGACAAGCCAGGAAGTAACAAAGTCCGAAACCGCAAAAACCATGCGCGTAATTAAGGGCAGGGTCGCGTTGGGCAATTGGTCAAAGAGTGACTTGATCTGCGGGAACACGAAAGCCAGTAAGAAAAGCACAATGCCCGTCAAAAGTACGATCATGATGGCAGGATAGGTTAGCGCCGTTACGACCTTGCTGCGCATGGCCTGGTTGGCTTCTTCCAGGTCCGCCAGACGGATCAGTGCCTTTTCATAGGTTCCGGTCTTTTCGCCGACTGAGACCAGGTTCCAGTACACCGCCGGGAAGATGGCGCCCTGCTTGCGCATGGCGTCCGAAAGGCTTTCACCTTCCACAATGTCGGCCTTCATCTCAATGAGAGCCTTCTTGAGATATTCGTTTTCGGTTTGCTCAATGATGTTGGAAAGCGAACGATCAAGAGGAATGCCGGCTTCTATCAGCGTGCCCAGCTGCCGCACAAACAGGCCAACGTCCTTGCGCGGCACACGATACAGGAACTTCGTAAGCGCCGGAAAAAGGTCGCGGTCCTTCTTTTCGGTGTCCTCCGCGAGCGAGCGAACAAAGAGGCCCTGCCCCCTCAGGCTTTTGCGGGCCGCGGCGGGCGAATTGGCATCGACAATGCCCTTTTCCTCTTTGCCGCGACGGTTGAAGGCTACGTAACGATAGATCGTCATGGCAGGCGGCGACCTGCAACTCAGGTCACGCGGACAACTTCCTCGATCGTTGTGACACCTTCGACTACTTTTCGAAGTCCGTAGTCGTAAAGACTCATCATCGGATGGGCCTTCGATTCGCGGGCGGCCTGAGCGATCTGTTCGGCGTCGTCTCCCCGAAGTACAGAGCGCTGGACGGAGTGGTCAAGCACCATCATCGAATAAATGCCGGCCCGACCCCGATAGCCGGTGCCCACACACTCTTCGCAGCCGCTGCCCCGAAACAGCTTACCGCCTTTCAAGTTCTTCTTTTCGAAACCGAAATCTTTGATTTCCTGCGCCGAAGGCTGGTAGGCGGTCTTGCAGGCAGGACAGATGACACGCACCAGGCGCTGCGCCAGCACCGCACGCACGGTGCTTGTAATCAGATACGGTTCAATTCCCATGTCGACCAGACGCGTGACCGCGCTCGGGGCATCGTTGGTGTGCAGGGTCGAAAGTACCAGGTGACCCGTGAGGGCGGACTGGATGGCGATGCGGGCTGTTTCCTGGTCGCGAATCTCGCCGACCATGATCACGTCCGGGTCCTGGCGCAGCATGGCGCGCAGAGCATTGGCAAACGAAAGGCCGATCTTCTCCTGGATGTGCATCTGACCGATGCCATCGATCTCGTATTCAACGGGATCTTCGGCGGTCAGGATGTTTCGTTCCTCGTCGTTCAAGGCTGAAAGCACCGCGTAGAGTGTGGTCGACTTGCCGGAACCGGTCGGCCCGGTCACCAGGATTATGCCGTTCGGCTCTTTAATGACCTCTTCGAGCTCATTACGGATCTCGGGCAGAAAACCCATCGTGTCCATGCTGAAAGCGACGTCGCTCTTGTTGAGCAGTCGCATCACCACCCGCTCGCCGTACTGGGTGGGCACAGTCGAAACACGAATATCCACGTCCTTGCCGCTCAATTTGATCTTTATGCGCCCGTCCTGGGGCAGGCGATTCTCGGCAATGTTCAGGTTTGCCATGATCTTGATGCGCGAGACCAGGCCCGGATGAATCAAACGCGGGGGTTGCAGGCGTTTGTGCAAAATACCGTCAATGCGATAGCGAACATCCAGATGCTTCTCAAAAGGCTCGATATGAATGTCCGAGGCTCGCTCCTGCACGCCCTGAGTGAGGATGGCGTTGACCATGCGGATAATCGGCGCTTCGTTCGCCATATCAAGCGTGTCTTCGCTCAACTGGTCGAACTCGGCGTACTCGTCCGAGTCGAGGCCGTCCATGACCTCCCGTGCTGCCGCCGCCGCCTGGTCGAAGGATCCGTGGATCACACGCATGATCTCGGTCTCAGGCGCGATCACGAATTTGATACGGTAATCGCGCAAACACATGCGAACATCATCCATCGGATGCAGGTTCGATGGGTCGTTTACGGCAACCGTGATTGTCTTTCCGCTCTTGCTCAACGGAACGATTCGGGTCCGGTGAATGAGGTTTACGGGGATCTTCTGGAAGGACTCGTCGTACTTAAATGTCAGACGCGGTTGGAATTCATAGCCGTACTGCCGCGCGAGGGTTTTCAGGACCTGGTCTTCGTCGGCCAGCCCCTTTTTTTGCAATATCTGCCCCATGCGCAGCGGGGACTTCTTTTGGATCTTGAGTACGTCCTGCAACTCGTCGCGGGTGATCACACCCTCCTCAAGAAGCAGTTCTCCCAGTTGCTTTTTCATGGCTGCATGCGCACGCGGACTTTCGGTCGGCCAGGCTCCCGGCATTGAGCCCGGCTAATCATCCAGGTCGGGCTCGTATCTGTCAAAAGCTTCTTGCTGGTCGGTCTGTTCCTGCTCCGGCCACAGTATGATCTCGTTGTGCCGGGCACGCTCGGCTCTCAGTTGCTCCTCACGCTTGAATACGCTGAGGCGATCGGCTTCCTCCCGCGTATCCAGGATGTGGGGAGTAATAAAGAGCATCAGGTTCGTGCGTCGCACATCATACGTGGTGCGCCGGAACAGATGACCCAATAGCGGAATGTCCCCGAGAATGGGAACCTTGCGAACGGCCTGGAGCCTCTCGGTGAAAACCAAACCCCCGATCACGATCGTTTGCCGGTCCGCCACCGTGACGTAAGTTTTTATGTTACGTTTGTTGAAGGTCGGGTTCGAGCCGGCCGTGGAACCGCCCTCAATGCTCGTAACCTCACTGAAAAGATCAATGCCCACTTCCCCGGCGACGTTGATCTGCGGCGTGAACTTGAGCTTTATGCCCGAAGGGCGATACTCAAACGAATTGACGGTTGCTTCGGAAGTTCCGCCGCCGGACGTACGCTCCTGAGTACGCACCGGCACATCCTGCCCCACGTTGATCTCGGCCTCTTGATTATCCAGGGTCAGAACCTGGGGAGAAGAAAGCACATTGAAGTTCTGGTTGGTGACATTGGCGTTCAGGATGGCCAGCAGGTCGCCCTGGTTACGCAAGAACCCGAGCGAGAAGCCATTGAGGGTGTTGTTGCCCGTCACCTGACCGGTCTCGGTATCGACGATGCCGCCTTCAACGGCCAGTCCGGTGTTGAACTGTGCCTGCGGTCCGTTTGTCCCCTGATAGCGCCAGTCGATGCCGAAATCGTTGAGCGAGCTGGATGTTACCTCAGCAATCAGTACCTCGAGCAGAATCTGGCGCCGCGGCTGATCCAGCTGTTGAATGATGGCGAGAATCTCCTGCCACTCGGCCTGGGAGGCGGTAACAACCACGGAGTTCGATTCCTTGTGAGCGACGGCCTTGATTTTGCCGGCCGGCGTATTGGAAGCGGGCGCCGCCTGTGCAACCGGCGCGGCCTGCCCTTCCCCTTCTTCATCTCCGGCAGCCGCCGGCGCCTGGGGCGCGCTTACCTGCGGATTCTCCAGACGCACAAGAACGTTTGCAAGACTCTCCGCCGCAATGTGGCGAGCACGATAAATATGCACCGTATCGGTGGCGGTCGCAATGGAGTCGGGCCGGGCGCGATACTGCTCAATAATTTCATCTATGATAGCCAGCGTACGACGGACACTGCCCGCATACCCGGTAATGATCAGCGTGTTGGTTGGCCGGTACGGCACAATCGACGTTTGCTGGCCCGCGATATTCGTAAGTACGTTTGAAATTTCACTGATGTTGATCTGGGGCGGCAGCTGGAAGATACGCGAGATGACCCCGGACGTGTCTTCGTCGACCTCCTCCTCTCCCGGCATGTTCGCAGTTCGCGCACGGTCCAGAGCCAGCACCTTAATGAAGTCGCCTTCTTCAACGAGTGCGTAACCACGCACTTCCAATACCTGCTTGAGGAAGTCCAGGGCACGACTGCGCGGTATGTCCTGGTAGGAGATGACAGTGATCTTGCCCTGAACAGAATCATCGATCAGGATGTTCCGGCGGATGTTGTGGGCCATCGCCTTCAGGAAGTCGCGAATATCCGTATCTTCGAACTCGACGCGGAAACAATCACGACAGTTTGTCGGCTGCGAATAGGTGCCGGGCTGGAAGGCAAAGAAGCTCACCAACAAGAGAGTGGCCACCAGCAGGATTTTGTGTGTGTGTCGCAGCGTGCCCATTCCGAACCAATGACAGGTCAATTCTCTATCGGTCCCGACAGCTGCGGAAATCGAATGGCGAGGGGCAGAAATCCGCTCAAAAACCGAAAAATCAGCGAATCGTGACGATGTAAGTGTGCAGGCGGCCGCCGCGCTCCAGATCGATCGTGAGCTCGTTGGCATTTCCCAGTTGTTGCACCAGTTGCAGCATTTTTTGCATATCGTTCAGCTGCTCACCGTTGATGCGCCGAACGATGTCCATGCTCCGGGCCCCGATCTGAAAGGCCACGCTCTGTGGTGGAACCAGCACGAGACGAATGCCGTAGACCTGGCCACCCTGGCTGTACAGGGCGGCCTGACCGAATTCCTGGGGATTCTGGACCAGACGGAGAACCTGGGAACGCTCCACGGTTACACGATGCACCTCGCCGGAACCGGAACTCGCCGCCGGCTGGCTGGCAGCAGCCGGAGGCGCTGACTCGTTGATGGCGTTGCCGGACTTCTCGCCCACATCGATTCGATAGCGTGTTCCGCCCTGGTCTACGGTAATCGCGCGGGGATGGATGGCGGCAACCTGGAAGCCCGCCACTTCTTGCCCGATCGCATAAGAACCTGGCCGTTGCTGGCCGGTCTCGAGTATCAGAGCGCGGGCAATACTGCGCGGTCCGTAGACAACACCCATCAAAGTGATTTCGCCGGCTGCCGTGGAAGGACCGCTGGAAGAGAGCGCTTCCGGGCTACCCCGAAAAAAAGAGCCCGTCGCGAGCCCCAGAAAATCATCCATGGGCGGTGGAGCAGAACGACCCGCAGAACGGACCGGCCCCTCCCGCGGTGACAGACCCGCGCCGTCAGACAGAATTACGCTTTTCAAAATGGAGCTGGCCAAAAAGGCGCTGGAAGAACCCATCGCGACGAAGCTCGCGAGAGTAATCAGAAACACATGTTTCTGCAGCCTGTGAAACAGCTCCGCCAGTTCTGGATGCTCCGGGCCTAGCGTGCGGCCACGTTTGCCGGGACCAGCTCACGCATATTGAGCGCGGCCAGTGGATTGATGGGTTGCGTCCATTTACGCACCTCGAAATGCAGATGCGGTCCGGTCGCCGAGCCAGTGCGACCTACCAGCCCGATCACATCGCCCCGTCGCACAACATCCCCAACACGCACGCGATTTTGTTGGTTGTGTGCATATACGCTAACATAGCCGCTCGTGTGCCGAATAAAAATACAATTTCCGTAGCCGCCCATTCGAGCCGCAAGAATCACGATGCCGTCACGAGACGCGCGAAAGGGAGTTCCGATGGGCGCACCGATGTCAATACCCTTGTGGTACTGACCGGCAGTTCGCGTGAAAGGATTGTAGCGGCGTCCGAAGCCCGATGTAATCGCGCCTCGAATTGGCCACTCGAAGAAGTTCGCATAGCGAAATCCAGAAGGCGCGCCGCTTGTGCGTCGTACGATCTTGATGCGCTGGCCGGGATGAATGACGGAGTTCAATCTCAAGCTGTTCCACTGCAGCAGATTTGCCAGCGAAACTCCATGACGACGGGCGATGACCGAAAGACTATCGCCGGCACGAACTGAGTAGAAGATGGTCTGGTATTGCGGCCCGGCGGGAGCGGAAACCGAAGAAGAGATCAGAATTTCCTCACCGATGTACAGGGGGCGAGAACGCAATTCCGGGTTGTTATCGATCACCTGCTGGGGCGTCAAATTGTAGCGCCGACTTATGGCCCATATGGTGTCCCCGGCAGCCACACGATGACTGGTAATTGACGCGTTGCCCTGGTTGCTGAAACTGAACTCGCCTTCCCGCTCGGAAGAGTTCGCCGTCTCTTCTGCCTGGTCGGTTTCTCCGAACAAGCGGCTCAAACGCGAAGCATCCAGATCCTCGGAGGAGGAATTCTGGAGGCGTTCGAAGTATCCGCGAATCTGGGCGTCGATCTCATCGCCTTCATTCTGGTGCGCCAGGCTCGCCAGAGTGTGGGCCGGAGCTTCCACCGCCGGCCGGTTGAGGAGGGATTCCTGCGCGATCAATCCGGAACCCGTGGCTACAAGCAAGATCAGGATACAACCGGAGCTTCTGCGCAACATGCTTCCATTATCGGAACCGGAGAGCATCTTTTCGAGCGCCAGACCCAAAAAGGCCACCCTACTGTTCACGGACCAGTTCCAGAATACGGGCCTCCAGGCGGTCGACCGGATAGCGCTCCAGCGTATCCTCGGACGCACCCTCCTCAATCAGCACGTCCCGGAGCACATAAATCAGGATCCCGCCGGGCTCGTTCTCTCGTTCGGCGTCGGCGGGGTAGCCCCGGACTTTTATCCAATCGTCTTCGCTCTGCACGAACAGACGTATGCGATCTCCCTGATGAAACAGCACCTCATCATCGGTGTTTTCCACGTCGGCAAAGGTGGGCCTGATATCCTCCGCCACGACAAAAACCCGGCCTTCCAGCCGCTGGTTCAACGAGCGTACGTCCTGCTCACGCAAAAGGGCGCTGTAGCAGGCGCCGAGGAGAGGCACGACAAGCACAAGTAGCCCGGCCCGCCAAACCGGTCGGTGAAGGCGATTCCTATCAAGGCGCAGTTCAAGCATCAGGGACGAAGTTTTCGCAAGGCCCTTGCCGGGGCAAGGATTTGATCCCGCTGAAAAAAAAGCGCAACAGATCGCATTTCGAAGACCCCTTCACTGTATGAGCTCAGAAGGCTTCGCCCGCATCCCCGCGCTTTTGGCGCGCGGCCCTTTCGACGGGATTCGCGTGCATGTGGAAACCAGCCTGCGCCGGGGGCTACCCGGCATGCAGATCACCGGCATGAACCGGGCCGCGGCCCGGGAAACCGTGGAGCGATTGCGTAGCGCGATTCATCATTGTGGCTGGCGGTTGCCGGTCGCCAGCCTGACGATCAATGTCGCGCCGGCCGATGTCCCCAAAAACGGCGCCTATTTCGACTTGAGTCTGATGGCCTGCATCGTGCAGGCGCTTGGCCTGGCGCCTCCCATTGCAGTCGAAAACGCTCCGCTCTTTTTGGGGGAAGTGTCGCTTTCCGGCGAGGTACTGCCCATTGCAGGCCTGCAATCGATCCTGCTGACCGCCCGAAAACTCCGCTTTCGGCGGGTCGTTGTGCCCGCCTGCCAGACCGGTTTCGTGTATTCGGAACTGGGGCTCAGCGTAGCGGGCGTCCAGCACGTTCAGGAGATTGCGCACTCATTAAGATTTGCGCCGGCCAGCGCGGAAGGCCAGATTCAGGGTTACCGCGAACCGGGAAGACTTTCTCACCTCCAGCTGGAACCCGGCGTACGTCGGGCGTTGGCCCTGGCGGCCGCTGGCTGGCACTCGTTGCTTTTGGTCGGACCGCCGGGTACCGGAAAGACCACTGCCGGAAGGGAGTTGCCGGGCCTCATGCCGGTGCCCGACGCAGAGGAGTGCCTGGAAATTATCACGCTATCGGGTTTGGAAATCCCCCCCGCCACCGAAAGCTCGAGCGCAAAGCTAACGGTCACGCGTCCTCTGCGAAGCCCCCACCACTCCGTGACACGCGCTGCACTGATCGGCGGAGGGCACGAGCTCCGGGCCGGAGAAGTGACGCGTGCTCACCATGGCGTGCTCCTGCTGGACGAATTGGCCGAGTTTCGTCGGGAAGCATTGCAGGCGTTGCGAGAGCCGGTAGAAACCGGTTCTGTGGATCTGAGTCGGGGAGCGGCTCACAACCGCCTTCCTGCCCGATTTCTGCTGGTCGCCACAGCAAATCCCTGTCCCTGCGGATACTTTCGCTCCTCCATGCGCCAGTGCACCTGTCCGCCCCAAAGCCGGCAAAACTACCTTTCGCGACTGCTGGGCCCGTTGCGCGATCGCATCGAACTGGAAGTAAGAGTGGAAACGAATGTTGCGAACCATGGACCGCTCGCAACCGAGGATCTGCTGGTCCGGGTTGATGCCGCAGTGAGGGTGCAGAGAGAGCGCTATCGTGACGAGCGTTTCCGCTTCAATGGTGAGGTGCCTTTTCAGAGACTCGAGACTCTGGTACCCCTCGAGGATCCGGACACGCGGGAAGTGTGGCACGCGCTTGCAAGTCGCCCGGAGTTGACCCGTCGCGGACTTGCGAGCGCGCGTCGGCTGTCCAGGACCCTTGCGGACCTGGACGCCTCACCCGTTATCCGTGCAAATCATATTGTGGAAGCAGCCCGATTTCGTTGTCTGGATGAATACGTGCAGGATGACTTCTGACCAACCTGCCGGGCTCTGTTCTTTATTTGGCGAGGAAGTGCATCAACTCCATCGCAATGCGGTCAATCGCGTGTTCCATGTAATCCTTGTCTTTAATTCTCTCTTTATAGTCACTGATGTTGCGTGGATTCGAATCCGAGAGACCACGTTTCTTCAGAAGGACCGGGTCCGGTCCAAATCTGCCGGAGGCAGACTTCTCCAGAAGCGTTTTCATAGTTACATCCTTGTAACGTTATAGTTTCCATCCGTGGAAACGAGCGTTTCCGCCCGATACCTTCCTGATCGACGCGACTACGACAATCGCTTAGAACAATTCCTTGATCAACCCCGGGGGACGACCGGAGCATAGAATTTGTTCGCAATTCGAGAACGTGGCGCGACATAACGCCCCGCAAGCTTCGCATCAAGTCGGTCGCAGGAAATGTTCGCGTGGGGACCAGGACTATTCAGAGCCGGCGGGCTCCAAATCTATGCATCGTCATCGGAGCTGAAGATAGCTTCGAAATGCTCCACCGCCCCCGAAGCGGGCTGGACCCACAATAGATCGAAGCTTATGTCGGCTTGTTCGCCCGTCTCCCGATTCTCCAGGTCCTCCAGAAAAATCCGTGCGGTAGCCACCATACGCGCGCGGCGACGACGCGAAAGCGATTCAAGCGGATGCACCGGGCCCGGACGCCAGGCCTTTACCTCGCAGAAATGAATTCGACCCTGGGGGTCCCGGGTCACAAGATCGATTTCGCCTGCGCCGCAGTGATAATTGTGACAGATCAGCGTATGCCCGTTTGCTTCCAGGTGCCCGGCTGCCAGCTTTTCGCCAGGATGCCGAAAAACGCGGTCTTCGCGCCCGTAGCGAATCTCAGATCTCCGACTCCAGATCAATGCCGGCTGTAGCCGGGGAAAGCGCGCGCGTGATATAGATGTCCGTTTGACGAATCAGGTCCACGAACTCCAGGCCACCGAAGGGCAACCCGTGCTCGTCGCGCATGAGACGGAGTAACGGTCGCAGGGGTTTGTCCGGTTTGCAGCTGATCACCATGCCGATGCGATTGTCGCTCAGCTGTACGAGCGAACCCAACGGATAAATGGAAATGCGTCCGAGAAACAACCGCAGAAGCCGCGGATCAAAGCGATGCATCTGGACAGAAAGCATCGTCTTCATCGCGTCGTACGGCAGCATGGCCCGACGCCAGGGTCGTTTCTCGATCATGGCGCAGTAGCAATCGCAGATTGAGGCTATTCTCGATATCTCTTCGATCTGGCCGGACCGTAGCCCCTGGGGATAACCGGTCCCATCAAATGCTTCATGGTGCTGAAGGGCGACGGTAGCCAGGGAGGCCTTCACTTTGCCGTTCTTCAGCAAAAGCTGGTAACCGAGCAGTGGGTGCGTCTTGACGGTCGCGCGTTCCGACTCGCTCAGTTCGCCGGCTTTTTCACGAATGTGGTTGGGGAGACGAAACATACCGGCGTCCATCAGGATCATGGCGAACATGAGCTCCTGAAGGCGCGGCTTTGAGTACTTGAGGAGTTGAGCCAACGCCACTCCATAGGCAGCCGCATGCATGGAATGATACGTTTGCCAGGAAGCGCTGAGCCGTACGCCATGAAACAGAATCAACAGGAGGTTCTTGCTGCTGAGCTCCTCGACCAGCCGCCCTGCCACACGGATCACGGCCTGGTTGTCAAAAGGCTTGTTGTCGAGCAGCGCCTGTATATTGGCCTCCAGGGTTTCACCGCATTCAGTCAGCATATTTCGGAAGCTGCGTTTACTTTTGCGAACCGTCTCGTACTCTTCGACAATCGCCTTTAACTCGGGGTCCAGCCGACCGGTTGCGGGACGCGCCGGAGCGGCTGTTGCCGTGGCAGCGCCACCCGACACAGCCGCCGGCGCCGGGGAAGCGGCACTCGCCTCCGAAGCCGAGCCGTCCTGCATCAACTGGCCATTGGTCTCAACTTCCAGAATGCCCCACTTAATCAGCCGCTCGATATCCTTGCCGGCTATCTCCTGCTTGGCCTGCACGAGCACGTTGTTTGGATCAATGTAGACGGGCTGATCAAAGACCATGCCGGGCTTTAAGTCTGAGACTTTTATCTTCTTCATTGGTTCTGTTTCAGACGGTAGACGAGCCCGAATAACCCCGCAATCACATGGTATAGGTTTTCGGGAATCTCCCGGCCCACCGGAAGGCGGGCAGCCAGCACGCTCAGCTCCGGATCCCGAATCACGGGCGTGCCGTTTTGTCGGGCAACACTCACGATCTCCCGGGCCAGATTGCCAAAACCGGCGGCAACAACCCGGGGCGCCCGATTTTCGGCGGGGTCAAAACGCAACGCGGCGGCCTCGTCCACGTGATCAACCGGACCGGTCTTTTCGCCATACGTCTTGTCTGCCTGCATCACACCATCCGACCGCAAGAGTCGCTATTCGTAAATGTCGACCCCAGGTTGGCCAGAATCGCCCCATTAGTCAGCAAAATTTGCATTATTTCATCCAAACAGCAACTCGACCTCAGGCCCGCGCCTCAAAGCCTGTGCCACCATCGAGAGCGCCACCGGACTTGAGAACACGCAATTCGCGGGGCCGAATTCCCAGCCGTTGGAGCTCCGCTCGCCAATGCCCCAATTCCTGATCTATCTGACGAACGATCTCCTGTGTCTCTGCAAAAAGAATTACGCTCGGAGAGTCAAAAGTCGAATCCGGCGAGTAAATCAAGGCCCGAATGGCCCCCCGATCTGCCGTGCGCAACTGCAGGGCAAAATACAGCGGGGGCGCGGCGAGTCTGCCAAATAGCGCCAGTTCCCCTTCCGGTGATCCCGGCACGGGTTGTCCAAGGCTCTGAACGAAAAAAGAGTCCGGTTGCAGTTCCTTTTGCCCTTCGAAGCGCGCGATCCAATCGATGCTTTCGGGACGGGACAGAAACTCCCTGAGCTCGGCCAGCAAACCTGTGAGCTTCGGCGCGTTAGCGGGCTTTTCGCTTCTCGCTCCCAGGTCGCTGAGCGCACGCGCCAGGGGTGCCGGCAACTCGGAACGCAGAGGCGACTCCGGCAAGGACGCGGAACCGGCATCAAGGACGGTCAACCGGAATGCGGCGTTCGAAGCACGGGCGACGCGCAAAAAAAGGTCCGATCCGCTGGCGGGCAGTTGCCCTTCCACAAATGCGCGAAAGGTATGCGCGCCGCTACGCAGGAGAATGGTCTGTCCGCGGACCTCCAGGACCCGCGCTCGTATTTCACGCCCGACAACCGAACGCAGAAAATCGCCGAGGGCCGGCGTTCGCGGGCGCGCCTGTAGTACAACCTGCATGTCAGGAATCAAGGCCTGAGAAGTCCAGCTCAGGTTGACTTTCGTCCGGCTTCAGAAAACCAAGAAAGGTGCGCCGATGTAGCGGCGAGGGCCCCAGCCGTTCCAGCGCATCGCGGTGTGCCCGGGTTGCGTACCCTTTGTGTTCCGGCAAATCGTAGCCCGGAAAGAGCCGATCATAACGCTGCATTCTACGGTCACGGCACTCCTTGGCGAGTATCGACGCCGCCGCAATGCTGAGAATGCGATCGTCACCACCTACGTGGGTCTGAAATTCAACTTCGGGAAATGTGCGTGGCAACGCAGGGTACAGATGTTTGCCGTCAAACAGGACGGCCCGGGGAAGGCAGCCCGCGCGGCGGGCCCGCTCCAGTGCAGCAAGGATCGCCCACTCAATCGCACGACTGATGCCCATGCGATCAATCAGGCGGTTACCGGCAAGGACCGTCGTCGAGAAGCGTGCCAGGCGCCGGATGGAACCCTGCAAAAAGGCTCTACGGTTCGGAGGGCAGCGTTTGGAGTCGCGCAGGCCAGCCAGCTCCTCCGGCATGGCCTGAAAGAAAAAGTCGGGTTCGAAAATGCAGAGCCCGACCGAAACCGGCCCGGCCAGAGGGCCGCGACCGGCTTCGTCGATGCCGGCTACCCAGGCCGGCCCGCAACGCTGAAGCACCTCGGCCTCGACGGCCTCGAAGCGGTGCTCCCTGACGGGCATCAGCCCGCCTTTTTGGCTTTTGCTTTCTTCTTTGTGGTCCGGGCCGGTTTCTTCTCGGCCTTTTTGCCGGCCTGAGCCCGCGTAAAATCAAAAGACTCCCGGATTTTACCGGCCTTACCGGACTTGTCGCGCAGGTAATACAGGCGTGCCTGACGAACCCGGCCCCGTCGACTCACTTCCACGCGATCAATAGAAGGCGAATGGTACGGAAAGATCCTTTCGATGCCGACCTCGTGGGACACACGACGCACGACGAAGGACTCATCCAGGCCCGAGCCGCGTCGTTTGATAACGTTGCCTTCGTACATCTGCACGCGCTCCTTATCACCCTCACGGATTCGGTAATAGACTTTGATTGTGTCACCGACTTTGAAATCCGGCAGCGTTCGGTATTGCGACTGCAAATGGCCGCCTACCCGGAGCTTTCCTCCGGCAACCGTAAGAACGGCGGTCTCCGCCGGGGCGGTCGAACCAGCCTCAGCAGGAGCATCCGACGCGGGGGCTGCACCATCCGGTGCGGGCGCCGCGGCCGATTCTGCCGGAGCAGTCGATTCCTCGGGGCTGGTCTGTTCATTCTCTGCGCTCATGACTTGCTTTCCTTTTTTGCGTAACTGCCTGACTCTGTTCCCTGCGCCATTCCTCGATGGCGCCATGATTTCCACTCAATAAGATCTCCGGGACCTTCCAGCCCCGATACTCCGGTGGTCTTGTGTACTGTGCGTATTCCAGAACTCCGTTTTCGTTGCTCTCCACCCGATGGCTCTCGTCGGACCCCATGTAACCCGGCAAAAGTCGGGTCAGTGCCTCAATCAAGCACAGGGCGGCGAGGTCACCCGAACCCAACACAAAGGGGCCGATGCATACCTCGTAATCCACGAGGTGCTCGGCCACCCGCTCATCCACACCCTCGTAGTACCCACAAACCAGGGTGTAACCCCCGCCGGGCTTCGCGGTCGCTTCCGCAGCCAACTGCCTGACCAAAGGCTGGGTCAACTGCTCACCACGGGCTGAAAGCAGAACCACGGGCAATCGCACCGGCAGGGCCTGAAGGGCGCGGTCAATCGGCCCCACTTCCAGCAACATCCCGGGCCCGCCACCATAAGGTGCGTCGTCGACACGACCCCGTCGCGCGGGCTCAGCAAAATCCCGGAGCGAAACGGCCTCCAGCTCAAACAAGCCTTTTTTGTGAGCTCGCGCTGGCAAGCCAGAATCAATGTAGGCCGCGTAGCGTTCCGGAAAGAGAGTGAGCACCTGAAAACGCATGTCAGACCCGAAACTCGTCCAATTGGGGCACGAACACGAAGCCGGCTTTTAGATCAACGGTCACGAATTCATCGACCATGGGAACCATCACCTCGCAGTCGTCCAGGCAACGAATCAGGAGCACGCCGTCGGCACCGGTATCGAGAAAGTCGATCACGTGGCCGATGGATTCAGCGCCGGTCGCAGTCGCAACCGGCAGGCCGCGAATCTGAAAGAAGAAGAGCCCATCGGATCCGGCCGCTGCTTCGATGGCGGCCCGCTCCAGGCACACCCAGAGCCCCACGGCAGTGGCATCTGGACCGGGTTCGATGCTGAGCAGGGCGTGCCGGGCACGGGTGCGTACGGCCGTCAGGGTCGCCCGGGAACTCCGGGCTTCGATCTGCGAGTCCGGGATGCCCTTTCGTGCCGGTTCCAGAATCCGACCCGAATCGGCCCCGGAGTATGCCGGTCGATAGAGCCAGACAGGCAACGGAAGAGCAAGCGGTCCGCGCAGGGCATCGCCACCATAGGTTGCACGCACAACGCTGCGTTTGGAATCCACGTGCACAATGCGGGCGACCGGAATGAGTTCCGAAGAACCCGGCTCTCTTGCGCTCGTGTTAATCGATGATTTCCAGGATGTAGCTGGTGTTGTCCTGTACGCCGAGGGCTGACACCAGTGTGCGGAGGGCACGGGCGACACTACCGTTTTTGCCGATGACCTTTCCAATATCGTCCTCGGCAACTCGCACTTCAATAACGGTCTCTTCATTACCGGGAATGGTACGAACGTCAACATCGTCCGGCTGCGACACCAGACAACTCACGACATATTCGACCAGCTCTACGGGCGCCATGGCCTACTGCGCTTGGGCGACTTCGATGCCGCGCTTCTTGAGCAGTCCGGCGACCTTCTCGCTGGGCAGGGCGCCCTGAGAAAGCCAGTATCGAATGCGCTCCTCTTTGAACGTCGCATCGTCCTTGAGGCTGACCGGATTGTACGTGCCGAGAATCTCGATAAAGCGACCATCCCGGGGCGCACGCGAATCGGCCGCGACCAGGCGGTAGAACGGGCGATTCTTGGCGCCCAACCTTTGAAATCTTAAACGGACCACAGGGTCAGAAGTTGCCGGCCCCATGGAGGGTCAACCAAAATCAGTGCCCGGCGGGCGCGCCGGCGGCACTCTTGAGCGTCTGGACCCGTTCGTTGACGCCATCGCCCTGAAAGCAATAGGAACCGGCCACGACCATACGCACCCCACTCGAGGCCAGCCCACCGATATTCCCGGCGTTGATGCCGCCGTCGGCTTCGATGACGATGTTGCGCTCCCCGATCAAGTCCCGCAGGGTTTGAACGCGCTGGTAGGTAGTCTCAATAAATGCCTGCCCGTAGAAGCCCGGCTCCACGCTCATGACCAGCACCAGATCGATTTCATGCAGGACCGGTTCGAGCGCGGAAATGGGAGTCCCGGGATTGATGGCCACCCCGGCGCGAATTCCCTGGGCGCGAATCAACTGCGCCATACGTATGGGGAAGTCGGTGGCCTCAATGTGAAAGGTAATGTTCGCCGGTTTCAGATCAAAGTAACGCGGCACCTGCAGGTCTGGTCGGCTCACCATAAGATGCACATCAAGCGGGATGGATGTGTGTTTCTGGATCAGGCCCGAGTAAACTTCCCCAAAGCTAATGGCCGGCACGAAATGTCCGTCCATCACATCGAGATGGATAAAGTCCACAACTGCCGGGTCCATCTGGCCGAGTACGGCCTTCAGGTCTGTCATGTCAGCCGCGAGAATGGAAGGAGATATCTGCATGCGCCTTACGATTCAGCTCAGATCATCGGGCTCGAAGTCGTCTTCGTAGACCAGGCTATCGCCACAGCTGAACCGGACTCGCTCGGACCCTGTTCTAAAGAATATAACCGTCGCTGTTTCGTCCTCCCCATGATTGGTAGTGCGGAAGATTTCGCGCCACTCCTGATCCCTCTCGGGGACCGCGCTATCGACGACTTCACCGCGGCAAAGACCTGGTTCGTCCAGATCCACTTCCAGAAGCTCGTAGCCCGTTTGATAGCGCACCTCGGGCTCCCGATAGTACACGCCGACTTCGACCAGATTACCGGCCCGACGAAGCGAATACACGGTGCCCAGCTCTGCGTCGGTCGCCGGCTCGCGGGTTTCCACTATGCGATAATCCTCGCCCGATCGCCCCAGGTACTCGGACAGGATGGTAACATTTTGTCCAATCATCTCCTGAAGCGGTTGTTCTTCCGGCTCGGGCCGATCGGGGGACGGACGGCGCGAAACAAGCATGTAGACGCGCGTGCTCGCAGTTACCCGCGTGCCGGCCGGAGGGAACTGCGCCAGCACCGTATCGGCCGGGGCCTGGGTGTTGATCACTTCGCTGATCGCTCCGATCGGAAGTGCGTAGACCCTTTCCTCAAGTGTGATCCGAGAAAGCGAAGCGCGGGCCGCCTCCTCGGACATGCGCATCAGCTGCGGCATGGTGATAAGCGGCTCCGGTTGATTGACGACCAGATACAGCTTTTCGTGCGGTCCGATGATTTGCCCGGCGGGAATGGACTGACTGAGCACAATGCCCGGCGTTTGATCGGCGTATTGCCGCGTGACCAGGCTGACGCGCAACTGCAGGCGTTGCAGGTCGTTATGGATGCTCACGTAGTGCTGACCGGTGAAATCCGGCATGGCAGATTGCTCGGGATTCTCTCCGCGCAAGACGAAAATCAAAACCGACACGCCAAAGAAGATCGCAATGCTGAAAGCGAAATAAAGCGCGAAGCGGGTCAGGCCGCTCAGAAAAAGATAACGGGGGGTCTTTTGGTCGCTCATAGAATTCGAAAAAAAATTCCTTGAGCCAGGACGGTAGCCGCGCGGCCCCGCCTGGGCTTGATTGATAGCCGTACCGGGCGGGGCGGCTTCAACGCGCCGCCCGGGGGCCGAGTTGCAACGGCGCTCCGGCTTTGAGATAGCCGTTCAGGAAGGACTGCCCGGTCAATGCTTTTCTATTCTCCGGCCTCAGCTCCAGGATCTCAAGAGCCCCTCCCCCGCACCGGACATACAAACGCCGGCTTCCTTCGAGCTTTTGCCCGAACAGAGTACCGACCGAATGCCTGGTCTCGTCGACGCCGGGCCCCGGGTGCCGCGTGCGCAGAATCTGGATCATCTGCTGGCCTTCGATATACGAACGTGCCATGGGCCAGGGGTTCAGGGCGCGTACCTGATTGTGAATGGCAAAAGCGTCCTGATTCCAGTCGATATCGCCGTTTGTGGCATCGATTTTTTTACAGTAAGTGGCGCGGGACTCATCCTGAGGCTCTGCCCGCGCTCGAAAGCGATCATAGGCGAGGAGGACCTCCCGGACCAGGCGAAGGCCCGGCGGCATGAGGGCCCGCGTCAGCTCATCGCTATTCCAGTCCGGATCGATCTTGAGAGTCACCCGGGCCAAAACGTCCCCGGCATCCATACGGCGGGACATGAGCTGCAGAGACCATCCGGTCTCCTCAAACCCCTGCAAAAGCGCCGATTGAATGGGCGATGCGCCGCGCAGAAGCGGCAGTAAAGAGGCATGCAGGTTCACCGCATCCCGCTCCGGCAAACTCAACAGCCGGGCGTCCAGGATATGACCGTAGGCAAACACAAAAAACAGGTCCACCGGACGCTCCGCGAGCACCCCGGCCGCGCCATCCCGACCCGGATGCTCGAAGCGGAAGACCGGCAGACCGCGCTCTTGAGCGAGAGCAACCACCGGGGTTGGAGTTAAACGCCCCGAACGGCCTTTGCGACTGTCCACGTTAGACACAACATACTCGATCGAAAGCTGTGGCACGTCGAGCAAAGACTCCAACAGCGTGGCGGAGATCTGGGGACTTCCGAAATAAGCAATGCGCATCTGAATTTCGCTTTTACTTTCCGACAATGAATACTGCTATAGCAGAGCGAATAGAAGCATATATGCTTCGCCCCAACCTGACGGAACAG
>JACKOY010000030.1 GCA_024233935.1 Spirochaetales bacterium
CTCGCACTTTCGTCCACCCGGGCAAGGCCGCCCCGCATGAGCACAACGTACGGCAGAAGAATTGAACCCGTCGGTGCGACCCGCAAAGGAGACAACGGGCTCGTGGTTCGGTTTGACGATCATATCGCGAATTGCCAGGCTGGCTCCAGGGAGCAAGAACACACATGAAAATCGGCATATTCGGAACCGGCGAAGTTGGACAGGCATTGGCCCGCGGCTTTGTAAAGCGCGGCGATGAAGTGATGATTGGCTCGCGTGATTCCGAAAAGGCCAGGAAGAGCGCGGCCGCCGTCGATGCGAAAGTGAAAGGCGCTACATTCGCGGAGGTGGGCAAGTTCGGCGACGCCATGGTTCTGGCGACTTTATGGTCGGGCACCAAAAGCGCGATCGATATGGCGGGCGTCGATGCTTTCAAAGGCAAGGTCGTTCTCGATGTTACCAACCCGCTGGTATTCGAGCCCAATTCCCCGCCGAAGCTGGCCCTGGGCCACACCGATTCCGGCGGCGAACAGGTGCAACGCTGGCTACCGGATGCGAAGGTCGTAAAAGTCTACAATACCGTTGGAAACAAACACATGGTCGACCCCCAATTCCCGGGCGGCCCCCCCGACATGTTTCTGTGCGGCAACGACGAAGGCGCCCGCGCTACTGTTTCAAAGATCTGCCAGGACTTCGGCTGGGCAGTGATCGACCTCGGCGGCATTGAGCAGTCGCGCCTGCTCGAACCGCTCTGCATCCTCTGGGTGCTCTACGGTGTACGCACCGGCAGCTGGGACCACGCCTTTAAGTTGCTGCGCAAGTAGCCGCTTTCGGTTGACCGGCGATTGGGCCCGTCCGCACGTACGGCATGCGTGCGTTGCTGCGTTCTCTGACCCAGACCGGTGTGCCGGAAGGCACAAGTCCCTACGCTGTCCGGCACATCGTTCTACAAAACACGTTTTCGTTGATTGCGGGCGGACTTTTGCTCAGTTACGTACCGGTCACGGCCCTTTACCTGCCGGCCACGCGTTGGCTGGTCGTCTCCAACCTGGTGGGTTCCATCGTTCTGGGTTCGTCGATCGTGCTCAACCATTTCGGTCACTTTCGGCTGCATCGGGTTTCCCAGACTCTCGGCGCGATCGTGGTTCCCGTCATCAATTCGCTTTTGATCGGCATGGCCGGCCTCGTGCCTTTGTTCTTGCTGGCGGTGATCTTTGTTACGTTTTCGATCTTTCCCGACACCGAAAGGCGCCTCATGTATGCTCTGGTCGGCCTTTCTGTGGCAACCTATCTGGGCCTCGAGGTCTGGCTGAACTACCACGCGCCCTTTCTTTCCGAAGACGATTTTCCACCCCCGGCCCGCCTGGGCCGCCTTACACTCTTTTTTGCATTCTGCGCCCTGGCCTTCTATAACCAACGTGTGCTCCGCAAATCCGACTACGCCTTACGCGAAGAGCAGGCCCGCTCCGAACGCCTGCTGGAAAACATTTTGCCGGCGTCGATAGCGCATCAGCTGAAATCCCGACCGGGCGCCATAGCCGACCGGTTCGACGAAGCCACGATTCTGTTTGCGGACCTGGTAAACTTCACCGGTCTTTCAGCCCGCATTCCGCCCGAGGAACTTGTTCGTATGCTGGACCGCATCTTTACGATCTTCGATGAACTCGCCGACCGTCACGGTCTCGAAAAAATTAAAACCATTGGCGACGCCTACATGGTGGCGGGTGGTCTGCCCCTGCCCCGCAAAGATCATTGCGAGGCGATTGCGCTTATGGCCCTGGACATGCGCGCGGCCATGCGGGAGATCAAAAAGGAGTTTCGCGGGCTGCGCATTCGCATCGGCATGCACACCGGCCCGGTCACGGCGGGAGTGCTCGGCACACGCAAGTTCTCCTACGATCTCTGGGGCGACAGCGTCAACACGGCCAGCCGAATGGAATCCAACGGGGTGGTCGGCGAAATACAGGTCAGCGCGGCTGTGGCCGAAAGACTGGGGGATCGTTTTCGTCTAAAGGCCCGCGGTTCCATCGAAATCAAGGGCAAAGGCAAGATGCAGGCTTTTCTCTTGAAGGGAACACGGCCCGGTCGCACTTCTTGAGGCATGCGACGCACGCATTCGCTGTTCGCCTTAGCTCTCTTTCGGCGGTCGCCCGCTCCTCTCAGCGTTTCCGACACAAACTCAATCCATCACCAACCGGGATCATGGAAAGATCAATGCGATCGTCGTCGCGAAGCTTTTTGTTCAGAGCACGGATGGCCTTTGTATCTTCATCCTGCTTTGCAGGATCGATCACAGAGCCACCCCAAAGCACGTTGTCGATCAGAACGATGCCGCCCGGTCGCAAGAGACTCAGACAGCCTTCGTAGTAGGCGTCGTAGTTGGTCTTGTCGGCATCAATAAACGCGAAGTCGAAGGGCGGCGAACCACCCGCTGCGAGCATCTCCAGGGTCTCCAGAGCCGGACGCAGGTGCAGGTCGATGCGATCGGCCACGCCCGCCTTTTCCCAGTACCGTTGCCCAATCGCGGTCCACTGCTCGGAGACATCGCAGGCGATCAGCCGACCGTCGGACGGGAGGGCGATCGCGGTCAGAAGCGAGCTGTAGCCGGTAAACACGCCGATCTCAATGGCCCGACGTGCGTCGATCAGGCGAACCAAAAGCGCCATCAGCTGACCCTGTTCCGGACTGATCTGCATGCGCCCCATATCCAGGCGCGCAGTTTCGGCACGCAGCTCCTCAAGCAAAGCATTGTCGCGCAGAGAAACATCGAGCATGTAGCGGTGCAGTTCGTCGCTCAAGTTGAGGCTGCGCAGGGACATGACGCAACTGGCCTCGCCACCAGGCTCCGGTCAAGCAGGGTATCCCGGGGCTCGCAAAGGTGCGGACCGGACCAGGAACAGCTACAGCCTGGCGTCCGGGGATCCGCGGGCTGCGCCATCGAACGAGACCAAGTTGCCTACACCCGAAGCGTCTTTTGCCAGACCAGGAACTCGTGAGCCAGCTCCGGGCGGGACTGAATGTAGTGCACGCACGCCCCCGGAGAGATGGCTTCCAGCGTTTGCGCCTGGATTGCGCTCACGCCCGCCAGGTACGAAAGCATCAGAACCGGACGGGAGTAGATCAGGGCAAACGCCAGTTCGCTCAAGGTGCCCGGGCCGCCGCCCACAACGATCACACCGGCCCCGGCGAGCACGTTGGGCAGGTTGCGCATGTGCCCGAGGCCGGTCGGAAGGCGAATGCTGCTGTGTGGGTTTGCTTCCTGGTTGTCCGTTCCGGGCAGAAGGCCGATGCTCAGGCCGCCGGCTTCGGAGTGGGTACGGGCGACCGCCTCCATCACGCCACCACGGCCGCCCGTCACCAATCCCAGACCGCTGCTCGCAATGAGCGCGCCCAGCTCTTCGGCCGCCTGGACCGCGTCCGGTTCGGGCGCAGAAGAGCCGATCAGGGTGACAAAGGTTTGGGGAATAGAACCAGTTTCAGACACACGGCTGCACCGCGGGCCCGGTGACTCAAGCGCTCAGTTCGGCTTTGCGCGCGAGGAGAGCCTGGGCGTAACGACTGCTGAGACCCTGCATGTGTTCTTCGGTCTTCTTCAGAGCCGTTTCCACTTCGGCCAGAGTCATCTTGCCGATTTTCTTGTTCTTGGGCTTTTCTTGTTCTTCGGCCATTTTTCAGGGGCCCCGCATGAGGGGGCGTACAGACCAGGTGCGCCGGGGTGGGGCTGCTCCTCAAGCACAAAACAGAACCGGGTCCGGGCCTTTTGCAGCCAGCCTGGCCCGACTACGAGGATTTGCGCTGGATCAATGCTGAGAAAAAATAGGTGACGGGGTCCCTGAGTCTGCTGCCCGAAAAGTCCAGGGCATTTCCAGCTCCCTTTTTAAAGATCGATCTGCCAGTAGTTGACCTGATTGCGCCGGTCATAGTAACCCGCGATCAGGATGTCCATGGAATAGAGCGCCGCCCGCAGATTTCGAAATACCATACGCAGGGCATTCAACTGAATCTCTGCCGAAGCATAATTCAAGCGGCCTTCTTGCTGGTAGTTCACCTTGAAGGTCTCAAGCTCAATGGCCTGTACGTTTTGAGTATAGACGCGCATGATTTTTCGCGTAAATTGGTTCTGCCCGTAAACGTTGCGGGTCATGGAATCCAGAACAACGCAACGCAATCGCCGTTCCCCTTCGGCGCCGCCGTCTTCGTAATGAAAGGCAATAATCCTTTTGGAGTTCACGTACTCGCCGTCGCGCCAGGTGCCGGGAACGTCTTCCAGCACAATCTCCTGGTACGAGCTGAATTCGGGATAGATCGCGATCAGTTCGGCGTGCTTGCGCTGCACGTCCTGGAGGGCTCGCTGCACATTTTCCACTTCGATCGCCAGAATGCGGCGCATCTCGCGACGATATTGTCCCTCTTGAGGGTTGTTCCCCCAGTTGCTTTCGTCGAGAACCGGACCGCCTTCGGCGGCGGCCGGAACATCTGAAGAACACTCGCGCTCCGGGTCCGTGTTTACGCTCGGCTGATTCAGCTCGCTCACGTCCTGGGACTGTGCACTCAAACCCAATGCTGCCAGCAGAAAGGCACCACTCAGGGTCCCCGCCAGCGCTGTGTGAAACAATCCGGCCCTCATTGCATGGATCTCCTGATGGTCAACATCGGCGCGGCGCCCGAGCAAATCCAGGCGACCCCATCGATTTTTTCCCCACCTGGAACTTTAGACGAAAAAAAACACCGGAAAGCTGGAATCGTCAGGCCGCCGGAAGCGGGGGCGGGCTAAATAAACCAGGCTCAGATCTCCGCCTCAGAGGCCCTTCGGGCGCGGATTGCACAACCGCAGGGTGCTTTCGTAGAGCGAAAGAAAGATGGTCTGGTTTGTGTTCGGGTTCAAATTGCAGGAGGTGGCGGCGAGCAACAAAAAGCAGGTTTCGATGGATTGGCGCTCGTAAAAGGCCCGATTGAGCACCTGGGCCACCACCTGCTCGCTGGCGTAGAGTCCCGCCGCGGCGTTGCCCGGACAGCTCTGTATGTTTACGCCAATGCCTGCCCGGAGTATGGCTTTGGCCTCACTGCGGGTTACGACGTCCCCGGATACGAACAGGGCGGCTTCGTTCGGACCCATCTCGGAACACGCCAGCGCCGCCAGTAGACCAACGAGGAGCAGCCGGACAACGATGGGTTTCATGCGCGAACGATGCGGTCCGGGACCACCCGGGCACTTTTTCGCCGTGGCAGCTTATGTAAATGGTTATTTACCTGAACCGGTAACCAGGCCCTTCCGCCCAAAAAACGCGTCCGGGCCGGCATTTTATCTCTAATTGACGCCCTGCATTGTGGCGCCGAGATGTCTATGGTGACTGGCTCGAACAAACCCAAATCTGCCGAAGAAGCGTGGACGCTTGCGCGCGTCCGGGCCCGGTGGGTGGAGTTCTTTTCTTCGAAGGACCATCGCCAGGTGTCCTCGGCGAGCTTGATACCCGCCGGGGATCCGACGCTGCTGTTTACCTCGGCCGGCATGGTGCAATTCAAAGCGTACTTTGCCGGCACGGCAAAGCCGCCTCACCCGCGCCTCACCAGCATCCAAAAATGTCTGCGCACGACCGATCTGGAAGAGGTCGGCCGAACCGCGCGCCACTGTACGTTCTTCGAAATGCTCGGCAACTTCAGCTTCGGGGACTATTTCAAGCATGAGGCCATCGCCTACGCCTGGGAGTTTTCGACCGAGTGGCTGGGCTTCGAACCGGAACGCATTCATATCTCAATTTTCGAAGACGACGACGAGGCCGAGGAGATCTGGAACAAGGAAGTGGGCGTGCCGCTGGATCGCATTGTGCGACTGGGCCGCGACGACAACTGGTGGGGACCCGCGGGCGATAGCGGAGCCTGTGGTCCCTGTACGGAACTGTATCTCGACCGGGGAGCCGAACACTGTACATGTAAGGATCCTTCGTCCTGCCAGCCCGGCTCCGAATGCGATCGTTTTATGGAATACTGGAACCTGGTCTTCAATCAATACCACCAGGACACGGCGGGCAAACTACATCCCCTGCCCGCCCGCGGGATCGATACCGGGGCCGGTCTGGAACGTCTGGCGGCGTTACTGGCAAACGTCGAGAGCGTCTACGACACCGACGAGATGGCCCGGGTCATTGAGCGCATCGAAACACTAACAGAAGAACTGCGTCCGGACCGCAAGCGCGTGGCCTACAATTCCCGGGACGCCCGGGCCGCGGCGCCCTTTCGTGTACTTACCGATCACATTCGGACGGCTTCGTTTGCTATCGCCGACGGCATTTTGCCCGACAACACCGGCCGGGGCTACGTCATTCGACGCGTGATTCGCCGCGCACTTCTGTTCGCGCGAGAACTTGGTATTCACGAACCGATTCTCTATCGTCTGGCGCCGTTGATTGTCGAGATCTACGGTGGTTTTTATCCGGAACTCAAAGCCCGGGCGGCGGAGATTGAACGTCGGGTGCGCGCGGAAGAAGAGCGTTTCTTGAATACGCTTGAGTTGGGACTGAAGCATTGGACTCAATTTCTGGAAGAACACCGCTCCCGCCAGGCGGCCATATTCAACGGCAAGGACGCTTTCACGCTCTACGATACGTACGGCTTTCCCCTGGAAATGACGACCGAGCTGGCCGAGCGCGAAGGCCTGCAACTGGATCGCGACGGTTTTGAAAAACATATGGCCGAGCAGCGCAGGCGCGCGGCCGCATCCACGAAGTGGAAGGACTTTGTGCTGCCGCCGGAACTGGGTTTGCCCGCCGGCACTGAGTCCGTTTTCACCGGTTATGACCGCGAGCGCGATGACGGGCAGATCATTGCGCTGGTGGCCGATTCAAAAGCCAGCGCGAATCTGAACGATGGCCAGGAAGGCATCGTTATCCTCGACCGCACGCCATTTTATGCCGAAGGCGGAGGCCAGGTGGGAGATATCGGCAAACTAGTCAGCAAAAACGGCGCGGTCTTTGAGGTGCGCGACACCCAGGCCAAAGGCGGCCTCATTTTGCATATCGGTCGCGTGTTGACAGGAACGTTTGAAAAGGGCGCTGCGGTAACGGCGGAAATTGACGGAGCCCGACGCGAAGCCCTTACCTGGCATCACAGCGCCACGCATCTTTTGAATCATGCTCTGCGCGAAACCCTCGGAGAGCACGTCATGCAGACCGGTTCGCTGGTCTCCCCGGACTATCTACGGTTTGATTTTTCTCACCCCGAACGCATCAGCGCCGGTGACCTGGAGAAAATTGAAGCCAGCGTAAATGCCGCCATCAAGGATGCTGCGCCGGTTCAATCCGAAGTCTTACCGATCGAAGCGGCGCGCAAGAAGGGAGCCGTGGCGGCCTTCAACGAAAAGTACGGCGAAGAAGTACGCGTCATCAGCATGGGTTCCGATGGCGGCCTCAGCCTGGAGTTCTGCGGCGGCTGCCACGTAGACAATACCGGAAACATCGGGCTATTTCACATATTGCGCGAGGCCAGCCCGGGCGCCGGGAATCGGCGCATTGAGGCCGTAGCGGGAGAGCGGGCCGTCGAACATTTTCAAAACGAACTCGATTCTCTGCATCAGAAGATTTCGGACTACAACGCTCGCGTCCGGACTGCTCTCGACGGCGAGGGCGACGCGCTATTGCTGGACGATCCTTTGCCCACGGAACCGGCGGCGCGGCTGCTGCGAAGTCCCGATCGTGTCCTGTCTCTGGCCCGCGAGCTATCCCGGGCTTCCGAAGCCCTGGCCGGTCATGAAAAGAAACTGATCAAAGCCGAACGGGAACGCAAGCAGGCGGCTTCGGGCGACCTGCTGGCGCGGGTCGATGATCTGCTGAGTGAGGCCGAAGAGCGGGGGCCGCTCGTTTGGGTCCGTCATTCGGCCGAGGCCGACGCGGATAGCCTGCGTGTGCTGGGAGATCGGCTGCGGGAAAAGAAGCGCGGCATCGTCGTGACGCTGGGTTCGACCGGTGCGCGTCCGGTGCTATTGTTCATGGCCGATCGCGCGGCTCTCGATCTGGGCGTCGACTGTGCCGCTTTGATCCGCCCCTCGGCCGCGCTGCTGGGCGGCGGTGGCGGCGGACGACCCGACATGGCCCAGGCGGGCGGCAAGGACGCCGCCCGCATGGAGGAAGCGCTGGCGCTGGCAGGTGAAACTCTTCTGAAGCAATTGGAGGCGCCCGCGACGCCCCGGGGGAAGAAACGTGGCTGAAAACTCGTTTGATATTGTCTGCAAGATCGATCGGCAGGAACTGCAAAACGCCATCGACCTGACCCGCAAAGAACTCGCCAATCGCTTCGACTTTAAGGGCGCGAAGGCTACGGTTGAAATTGAAGGTGACAATCTGGTGCTTGAGGCCTCCGATCAGATGCGCATGAAGCAACTGATTGAGATTGTGCAGTCCAAAGCCGCGCGCCGCAACCTGAGTCTGAAGGCGCTGCCCTTTGGAGATTTCGAAACCAATGTCAGCGGGCTGGTCAAGTGTCGGGCGGCCATCCAGGCCGGCCTGAATCAGGAACAGTGCAAGGAAATCGTTCGTATGATCAAAGACTCGAAACAAAAGGTCCAGGTCCGCATTCAGGGCGATAGCGTGCGCGTTACGGGCAAGAGCAAAGACGACCTGCAAGCGATCCAGAAACTCATCCGCGACGCCGACCTGCCCTATCATACTGCCTTCGACAACTACCGCTGACGGACACATCGCGACCATGTCCGAGCGCGACCATCAGTCCGGGGAACTCAAAGCGCTCTACCAGGGCGATTTCGCTGAGGCGTACCGTCTGTACGGTGATTTGCTGGAGCGCCGGCCGGATAGCGTCGAAGCCCAGGTGGGTTTTTACGCCGCTGGCTACTGGCGAAATCGGCTGGAACAGGAGCAGTTGCCCCGTTCCGGTCGGGCCCTGGCCGCCTACCTCATGGAGCACTGGGAGGCCTTTGAAGTAATCGCCGACGAACGCGGATACCCGGGCACGGAGGCCTTTGCGGCCGCCATGAAAGCCGTTCTGGGCCTGGCCGCCGAAAATCTGCGGCATGCCTTTCAGGAAGAAGGCACCAGCGGAGTCGACCTGGAACTGCTCAAGCAACTCGGCATATGCCTGGTGCGAACCGAGGACTACCAGAACGCAGCCGAAGTTCTGAACTACGCGCGCAAGAAGAACGATAGCGATGCCTTTTTGATGTTTCTACTCGCCGAATGCTATTGCCACCTGGGCGCCGGGTATCTCGACCGTGGCCTGAGTTTGTATCGCGACACCTGCTTCACCGATCACCAGGCCATCGATCCGGTCTATATCACGTCGGAACCCGCGGCGCCCCTGCTGGAACGGCTCTACCGCGAACACGACAATAATGTTCAGGCCGCTCTCGATTGGTTCGGCGCATGGATGCAGCTTAGATCACTGCGCGCGACCCTGCGGCAGTTGCACCCGCGCGAGATTGAGTACCTGAATTCAGAGATACGCCGCCTCACCCGCGATCTTGATACCGTAATCGACAAATACAAAGACCGTGTGCGCGCCCGACTGTGCTTCTATCACCTGGCGCTATTTCACTACTATCGCTATCAGGAAATCTCGCGCGAAGAGGCCCGCAATCACGAAGCGGCTCTGGAAGCACTTTCACCGGAACTCTACGCGGCCCTGAAAGAAGGACCGGGAAACAAGCGCTGACGTGCAGGACAGGCGGGCTGAGCTACTACGCGCAACCTGGCGGCGGTCCATAGCCAAACAGGTGCGGAAGAATTTCCCGACGACTTCGAGAAGATAGCCGCGGTCACGGCTGCGGCGAGGCACTCCCGGTGCGCGGGTCGATGGCGACAGCGCCAGGATGCCGGAAAATAATCCGACACGATGGCCGGCAGCTTTCAGCCCAGCTTGTTCTGAACCACCGAGACCACCTGCTCAAGCTCGTCTTCGGTCATATACGCAAAGAGCGGTAGGCTGAGCACACGGCTGGCCATATCGCGGGCAACATCACCGCCCGCCCGACCGGCAATCACGGGACCGGATGCTTCCTGATCGGACATGGCGCCCGGGTAGACAATGCCAAAGCCGATGCCGTTGTCTTTGAGCGTCTGCTCGGCGTCGGCCCGCTTGCCGGGTTCAAAGACCAGGACGTTTAGATAGCCGTTTTCGACATAACCGTCGGGCGGGGTCGCACACCGAAACGAATTGCAATCGCTCAGCTTTTCCCGATAGAACGCCGCCGCGTTGCGACGACTCTCCAGGCGCCGGTCCAGATGCTCGTGCACCAGGTTCAGGTACGCCGCCTGCAGCGTGTCGATGCGCGAATTCCAACCCACGTACTGATATGAATAATGGTCCGAACGACCGTGGTTTGCCATGGAACGAATACGCGCCGCAAATTCCGGATTCGAGGTAAGAACGGCGCCCGCATCTCCGGCGGCGCCGAAAACCTTGGCCGGATAGAAGCTGATCGTGGAGATTTCCGCATCTTGATAGATGGAGCGACCCTGGTACGAAACGCCATACGCCTGGGCGCCGTCTTCAACCAGAGTGACCTTCTTCTCTTTGCAGAATTGACGCAACTGCGCAAGGCGGGCGCTGCCCCAGCCATACAGATGCACAACCATCGCAAAGCGGGCCTTGTGTTCTTCGACGGCGCGGACAAAAAGATCAAAGTCCAACTGTAGATCGTCCGGGCTGACATCCACAGTGACCGGTCGTGCACCCACATTTACAATCGCTTCGAAAGTGGCCCAGAATGTGAAGTCCGGCAAGAGCACCACATCGCCGGGGCCGACGCCGGCCGCGCGCAGAGCAAGTTGCAAAGCATCGGTTCCATTTGCACAACCAATCGCATGACTCACGCCGCAATCCTGCGCGAGACTCTTTTCCAGCTGTTCAATTTCGGGGCCGCCCATGAAGCGCGTGTTTACGGACAGTTCGCGGATTTTCTCGATCCAGCGATCCAGAAAATCGGGTTCAAATCGTTTTAAATCAATGAATGGAATGGTCATTGGGCAGAAGCGTATCGCGGGCTTCCGCGACGCTATCCATCACAGTCAGGTCAGGCGGCAAATCCATCAAGCTAAATACACGGTGCAAAAACGCATGAACGCCGCCGATTACGAGACGATGGCCGCTTTCCCGGACGCGAAAGAAAATCGAGAACAATATCGCAACTCCGCTGGAGTTGATATACTCCAGCCGGGAAAGATCAAGTATCACATCACTATCGATGCCGCTGAAGAGTCGCGTGATCTTGCGATTCACGTCGAAATGGTTGTGATTGGCGATACGACCTACCACGGACACAATCCAGAGATTGCCGCGCGCGCTGCGCTCCTGACTGACCTGAAATTCAAGGTCGGGGAAACGCAATCGGCCCCGGCCATCGAGCAGGGGACCTGAAGATTCTTGATCGGCAGCGCTTACGACGGGTTCCATAGCGGGGGCTTCACAAGAGTAGACGAAAAAAAGCGGTCGAGGGTGCAGGACAGTAAAAAAAAACCGCAGGGTCACGACGAAGGACCCCTGATCCACGCCCATTCAGGGTTCCGTTTCCACCACTAAGAACAGTTCTGCCCGGTCCCAATCGCCGCTCAAATTGCCCCGGGCCAGTTCCGTCACCATGCCACGATCCCCGTCAATGGGGCCACTGAAGGTCCAGTACAGGGGCCGGTGGTCGCTTTTACGGGCGCCGCGCCAGATCTTTCCGCTCGTCTGAGGGGGCACCACACGCAGGCGGCCATGCTCGCCCGGAATGCTTTCGGCCAGATCCGACGGAAACTCAAAGGTCGGGAGGCAGTCGAGCTGCGGGGGCTTGAGAAACAGGTCCAGATGATTAGCCCGACCGTCGGGATAGTGATGCCGGACCAGCCGAAACGGAACCGTGCTCAAAGATCCAGTTCCATCGGCATGGCGACGGTCGGAGCCAGAATTGTATCCAGAGCGTCGATGCGTTTAATGGCGGTTCGAAGAGGGACTTCCGGAGTTGTATGCGTGATCACGACCACGTTTACCGGTTCCGGTCCCTCTTTTTGAGAGACCGAAGCGATGGAGATATTCTCTTCCGCAAGGATGCGGGCCAGGTCGGCCATCACTCCCGGCCGGTCATAGGTCTGAAAACGAAGATAGAAACGATAGGCGTACTCGTGGTGTATCACGGGATCCTTGGTGCCGCTGATCCAGTATTCCGGCGTTTCTGGATTTTCGCGCGCAAGAAACACCAGGTCGCTCACAACTGCGGCCGCTGTGGGTCGGGCGCCCGCTCCCAGGCCCATCAGCAACTGGGGTCCGGAGTTTGAGGTCGCAAAGAAAACCGCATTACGTTCATCCCGCACGTGGGCCAGGACGTGGTCCTCATGGATCAAGACCGGATGCACACGCATCTGCAGCGGATCACGACGCGCAACTGCCAGAAGGCGGATCACACACTTGAGGTCGGCCGCGATCTGATGATCCACCAGTCGGATGTGTTCGATGCCTTCTGTCAGGACCGCATCTTCATTGATGCGCGTATCGAAAGCCAGGGCAGAGATGATGGCCAGCTTTTGTGCGGCGTCCTTGCCACCCACGTCAAACGAAGGGTCGGCTTCGGCGAAGCCACGCACCTGGGCTTCGCGCAGGGCGGCGGCGTAGTCGAGACCGTCCTCCTGCATGCGCGTAATGATAAAATTGCAGGTGCCATTCAGGATTCCGTACAGCGCTTCGATTTCGTTTGCGATCAGACCCCGGCGCAGGTTCTTGATGACCGGCAGGGCAGCGGCCACCGCGGCTTCGAAGGCAATTTCACACGAATGCTGGTGCGAAAGTTCAAAGAGCTCGTTGCCGTGTCTGGCGAGAAGGGCCTTGTTCGCCGTTACCACGTCTTTTCCGGCCGCAAGCGCCCGGGTCACCACAGTGTAAGCCGGCTCAATGCCGCCCAGAAGCTCCGCAACAATGTCGATGGAGGGATCTCCGAGCACGTCCTCCATGTTGTCCGAAGCGGGGATATCACGAATCACATCGCCCTTTTCCCGAAAGCTGCGGTCGAAAATCCGTACGATTTCAAAGCGCACCCCCGAACGATGCTCAAGTGCTTCGCCGTGATCGCGCAGAATCCGCAGGACACCCTGGCCAACGGTGCCCAGGCCCATAATGCCGACCCGAACCGATTTCACGAGAGTAGCTTGCGGAGGCGCGCGCCAAGTCCCTGATTTCGGGGACCGGGCGTCGGGCGGGTTTGAGCGCGGTCGGTAGCGGGAGAAACAGCGGGTGACTCGGGCTCCGGCGGGGGCGCTGCAGCGGTTGCGCTATCGCCCTCCCCCAGTTTCTCCTGGAAGATCTGATTCCAGTTGCCTTCGTTCGTCCGACGGCCGGGGAGTGTTTTGAGCAGCTCCTCGAGACGCTTCTGGTACACGCGCGAGTTGCGCACCTGGGCAACCACGGAGGCGGGAACCGACTCCGGATAGCGATGCGCATTCAAGAGCTCAATGTCATCCAGCGATTGCTCCGTCCGGGCGGGGGCACGACGGGTTCTGGATCGGGATTTTGTGCTCGCCATGCTTACAGGGTGTCGCGGCCGGACCCCGATTGCGTCAAGACCAAAATGGGGTGGCGGCCGCGGAGACCGGACCTTTTTTGCTTGAGCGCGGCCAGGAAGCGCGCATGATGCGGTCAGATACATTGCATTGCTGGAGTGAATCATGCGTTCTCTAAATTTTCTCGCTTTGACCACGGTCTTTCTTTTCGTACTGGCGGCCTGCGGCGGGCGCACCGTGGAAATTACCGGTTCCGACCGCGAATTCCAGGAGGCGCTCAAGACCCAGTTGATTACTGCGGAAGCCGGCACCATCATTGAATTGCCGGAAGGAACGTTTCACCTCACAGACGTGTTAACTCTGAAAGCCGATGGAGTCACAATTCGGGGACAGGGCATAGACCGCACCATCCTTTCTTTCGCGGGACAAACCTCGGGCTCGGAGGGACTGCAGGTGCAGGCCAATGACTTCACAATTGAAGATCTGGCCATTGAAGATACCCGCGGCGACGCGCTCAAGATCAACGGCGGAAAGAATATTACGATTCGGCGCGTGCGAACCGAGTGGACCAACGGCCCGGACGAAGAAAACGGCGCCTACGGAATTTATCCGGTGCAATGCGAAAACGTTCTGATTGAAGAATCCGTTGCGATTGGCGCCTCGGACGCCGGCATTTACGTGGGCCAGTCCCGAAACATCATTGTGCGCAACAGTCGCGCCGAATTCAACGTGGCCGGGATCGAGATCGAAAACTCTCAGTACGCCGATGTGCACGATAATGTCGCCCGCAACAACACCGGCGGCGTGCTGGTCTTTGATCTTCCGGACCTTCCGGTCCAGGGAGGACAGAATACCCGTGTCTTTAACAATACAATCGAGGAAAACAACACCGAGAATTTCGCGCCATCGGGCAACATCGTCGCACGGGTGCCCACCGGAACCGGTCTGATGGTGATGGCCAACGACAATATTGAAATCTTTGGAAACACGATTCGCAATCACAAGACCACGAACATAATCATCGTCAGTTATTACCTCACTGAGAACGAAATCACGGACGAAAACTACGACCCGGTTCCGGAAGCGATCCACATCCACGACAATCAAATATCGGGCGGGGGAGAGGATCCGACCGGAGGCAACAGCTTTCAGAGCAAAAAAGTCATTACGGTCCTGAGACTGCAGCTGGGAACACCTTTCCCGGACATCATGTACGATGGCATTCTCGAAGGGATGGAGCTCGTGGATGGCCGGTTGCCGGAAGATCGACGCATCTGCATCAGAAACAACGGAGACATTGACTTTGCCAACATAGATGCGGCCAACGACTTTGCGAACGTGACCCGCGACCTGAGCGCGTACGACTGCAGCCTGCCGCCGCTTTCCGAAATCCAATTCTAGCATGCGACGCGCCGGCTTCTACCTGTGTATTTTGGTTCTGACAACGGGCCAGGCGTGCAAGCGGGAAGGCATACTCCGCTACAACGGTGGGGATCTGCCGCAAACGCTATCGGAATGGGGGCTTTTTCAGGGTGAACTACGGCAATTGCAACCGGTCGATGGCGTTGTGCCCTATGATCTGAACACGCCGCTCTTCTCGGACTACGCGCACAAGTTCAGAACCATGTCGTTGCCCCCTGGAGAAGCGGCGCCGTACAGCCCCGACACTGTGTTTGCGCTCCCGGTCGGCACCGTCATCTCCAAGACGTTCTACTTCGAAGATTCAGAGATCGAAAGCATTGATGGAGTCACGCCCTCGCCTTCACCGGACGGTCGCCGACTGATCGAGACGCGCATTCTCGTTCACACCGATGACGGCTGGATGGGGATACCCTATGTCTGGGACGATGCAATGACCGAAGCCCGCCTGAAGATCGCCGGTGCGGGTTTCTTAATTGTGCAAAGAGACGGCGATGGCGGAACCCGCCAGCTGCAGTATGCGGTTCCGGATATGAATCAGTGTGCGAGCTGTCACGTTACGAACGCGGCCGAGCACGAAAATGCGATGACGCCCATTGGACCCGCTGCTCGACATCTGAATCGCGACTACGACTACGCCAATGGCGCCGTCGAAAATCAACTCACGCACTGGCAGAACATCGGCTTTCTGTCCGATGTGCCGGCGCCGGAAACAGCGCCACGCCATGCAGTCTGGAACGAACCTGAAACCGGCAGCGTGGACGAACGCGCCCGGGCCTACCTCGACGCCAACTGCGCCCACTGTCACAGCCCGACCGGGCCGGCCCGTACGTCGGGCCTCAATCTACGTTCCGATGTGGACGGGCGCCCGCATTGGGGTGTTTGCAAGACACCGGTTGCCGCCGGACGTGGGAGCGGCGGTCTTTCGTACGATATCGTGCCCGGCAATCCCGACCGATCGATCTTGTTTTTCCGCATGGCCTCGGTCGACCCCGGAATCATGATGCCCGAGATCGGGCGGTCGGTTGTGCATACCGAAGGCGTCGCACTCATGCGGCAGTGGATTGCTTCGCTGGACGGTAGCTGCGTCGGACTGTAAACCCGCGCAGCCGCCGTTGCAAACGGGGGCGCCTTTATTGGAGGCGACGCTGGCATTCTTCGGCACTCTTTACAATTCCCCGAGCACGAAGGCAAACGTGCTCGATTGCGTTGCGTGACGCACCTGAGTGCGTTGCTACCCGATCAGGAGCGACTTTCCAGAAACATCGTCAGAAATGCGGCGAGACTCGTACCAACGCATGGTCCCAGAAAATAGATCCAGAGCGAGTCAGGATTCATCGCGACCAGCGCCGGTCCGAAAGAACGCGCCGGGTTCATCGAAGCGCCACTGATGGGACCCGCAAAGATCGCCGCCAACGCAACCGCACCTCCGATGGCAATGCCCGCAAAGAGGCCCTTCTCACGAGAGCCGGTGGATACACTGAAAATCACAAGCATGAGCGCCATCGATATGATGATTTCCAGAATCAAACTTTGCAGGGCGCCGGCGGCCGGAACGGTGGCACCGAACGTGACGGCGCCCGGAAACAGGGCCCGCAAGATGAGGCTTGCAAAGCCAGCGCCGAACAATTGCGAAACGACGTACGGGACAACTCCCGAAAACGCAAACCGGCGAGAGAGCGCAAAGGCGATCGTTACGGCCGGATTAAAATGCGCACCGGAAACATCACCGAACACAAAGATCATGCACATGACCACGAGGCCGAACGTGATCGCAATTCCCAGATGGGTGACCATGCCACCGCTCGCGGAGTCGACAACAATCGCGCCCGTACCGCAGAAGACCAAAAAGAAGGTGCCGACCGCCTCGGCCACCAGGCGACGCAGCATGTTTACTCCGAACGCCCGATCTCTTCGAGCTTCGCGCGCAGCGCCTGTTCCTTTAGGGTTTCGAATGGCAGATTGTAGAGCAGCTCCAGGCGACGCCGGATCAAAAAGTAGGCCTCTTGAAAGACGCGATGAATTTGCTCCTCCGTGCCGGTCGCCAGAGCCGGATCCTCGAGTCCCCAATGCGCGGTCATGGGCTGCCCCGGAAAGACCGGACATGCTTCGGCCATGTCGCTTACGGCGTTGCCGCAAAGCGTGAACGCAAAATGAATTCGCTCTTTCTGCTCAATGAAAGTATCCCAGCTCTTTGACGTGAGGCCTTCGGTCTGCATGCCGTTTTCACGGAGCACGCGCAAGGCCATCGGGTGCACTCCATGGGTCTGTGGAAATTTGCTGAGGTCGGGCTTAGAACCCGCGCTGTAGCCTGTGAAACGATCGAAGAACATAGAGTTCACGATCGACTCTGCCATCTGACTCCGACAGGAGTTGCCGGTGCACAAAAATAGAATGCTGATCTTTTCCATACTGCGTCCTTAAGAGCGACACTGTGCTCGAAGGGCATCAAAACGAGCGCCGCTCAAAACATGCTTCCCACTCAGCAGCATTGCCCGGCCTGCTCATGGCGCTCCAATTCCAGAAAGAACTTCGCGCTGAGGTCCCTGAATTTCCGCACGGCCTTCCAATCGATGCAGTAACACGACCTCAGCCCTTCGGTTTCGCCTTTGATCAGGCCGGCCGCTTTCAGTTCGCGTAAATGCTGGGACACAGTGGACTGGGCCAGAGGCAACACTTCCACGATCTCTCCACAAAAGCATTCTTTACGCTTTGCCACGGTCTTCAGAATCTGAATGCGCGCCGGATGAGACAATGCCTTCGCCAGATTCGCCAGTTGATTCAACCCTGTCGAAAATTCCGCCGCCTTTGTGATCATATATCGTAATTATACGATGAATATATTTCGCGCAAGCACATTTCTATTGGCCAACCGAAGAAACAAAGCTGGGCCGGAGGCAATCCAAAAAGAGATGGAATAACAGGTCCACTGCCGCAGGTTTGCTTTCCAAATGCAAATGAGCCGCGCCGCCGTGACTATGCTGGCTTACGAAGAGCCCGGCCACAGGAGATGGATTGCACACGATTGAGCTCGAAACGGTCATTCGCGCGTCGCCAGAAGTGTGCTTTGATCTTTCGCGTGACGTGGACTTTCATTTACAGACGGCTGCAAAAACCGGTGAGCGTGTGATCTCCGGTCAGACCACCGGGCTGCTCGGACCGGGGGCGCGGGTGACCTGGCAGGCCCGCCACCTCGGCCTCAGACTGCGGCTCGAAGTAGCCATTGTCGAATACCAACGGCCAAACTTCTTCGTTGATACAATGCTTCACGGACCTTTTCGCGCCATGCGCCACGAACATACTTTCAAGAAGCAGGGGGAGCACACACTCATGACCGATCGCTTCGCCTTCGCCCTGCCCGGCGGACCGATTGGTTGCCTTGTGGGAAAACTCATCGTGGGCCCCCACCTGCGGCGGTTCTTGCTTGCGCGCAACGAGGCCATCCGACTGCGCGCAGAAGCGCAAACCTGAAGGCACGACCGCGCCTCTGCGAAACCTCCGTCAAGGTGGAGGACTCAGACGATACCGGGCGTCAATAAACTGGCCGTTCTGGCGGACGTCGATGAGTTGCAGGCGCGAAGAGAGAATGCGGCGTGGCAAGAGTGGCGCGCCCTTTCCCAGCGTAACGGGCGCGATATGTAGGGTGAGTTCATCGAGCAGACCTTCGTCGGCAAATCGGGCCGCGAGCTCACCGCCACCGGCCATCCAGATATCTTTGCCCTGCGCCGCGGCCACCATCGCTTCATAGACCGGTTTGACCGGCCCCTGGACAGGCTTAATGTTCGCACCCGCCGGGATTACCAGTTCACGATTCGTAAAGACCCAGCAGGGCAAATCGCCGTGCCACTCGCGCCACTTTTCGGGATGCTCCCCGAGCTTTTCGTGCTGAACAATCCAATCGAAGGTATTGCGGCCCATCACAAACGCACCCAGGCTCGTCATGAAATCGGAACTTTCCTCTTCCCGCTTCACTTCAAAAAGCCATTCCAGAGAATGCTGCTCATCTGCCAGAAAGCCATCAAGGGTTGTTGCTGTGTAGTACCTGACTTTGGTCTGCTGCATGGGATGTCTCCGTCTTCGCCTGGATTCTCGGCCTGCCCCCAATTTGTGCCATCATAAATCGGCAAGGGCTTTGCGCAGACAGACCGCGCAAAGCAGCAGACGGTTTTTTCTGGCAAGGTTCGGTTGCGCACACCGGCCGCCGTGGAAACGCCAAACGGATTTTCTCTGCATGTTCGGGCGCCCCGGGCAGAAGCGCTATAGGCGGACGAACGCTCAGTGGTAGAAAAACGAAAATCGAATCCGGGCGATGTCGTGACCTGAAAAATGCCGTTCCCGTTCCAGATGACTCTGCGCTTCTTGTTCCGCAGATTCATCGGAGGGGGCGGCTTCGCCGTAGGCAGTGCGGTGATCGTAGTAGGCGATGCCCGCCGACAACACAAGCGCCAGAGAAATGCCCGCGATCGATTCACCGGTATCGAAACGCGTGGGCTCGCCCGCAATCGACTTACCCAGACCCCAGGCTCCGAAAGTAAAGCCGGCCGTAAACGGCAGCGAAAGAAAAAAGACAATCGAAAAGCGCCGGGCCGGAGTTTCCGTGTACGGGACCTGTCCAAATCCCCGCGGAAAGCCGTCGGTTCCAAACTGACGTAGCATGGCGCGTTCGGCCGCGGCGCGTCGGTTCCCCTGCTCGTCCAGGCGATTGGCGTCCCTTTCCTCATAACGTTCCCGGCCGGCTCGCGCGGCAGCCGCCTGCGCACGCTGCGATTCGAGCACTGTCGCCGCGTCCAGGTCTTCGCCCGAAAGCAAGAGTACAGATTCGCCGCCCGAATCGAGTTGCCGGCGCTGTTCTTCGGAAATCAGCGGCGGCGTGTAGCGGGGGTCCCGCGGCGTCGGAAAATGCTCCTCGTTGCCGGTCGTATCGGCCCCCGGTTGCAGCTGCGGAACCTGGGCACGGACTGCGGGCGCGCTCAGGGCAAACGCCGCGAACACTGCCAGCAGTGCAGATTTTTTCGAGTATTGTTTCACGCGTCGACTACGAAACCCTGAAACGTTTCATCCCTTCTTACCGGCAACGGGGAATCATGGCGACAAGTATTTCAGAACGATAGCGTGATCGTTCTCTGGAATGCAGCGATCGAAAGCCACCATGCACCGCGTGCGAAAACACACAGAACGACGGGCACGCGCCACACAGGTCAATGCAGTCAAAAATAGCCCGGAAGCACTTTGTTCAGTTTCGCCACAGTTTCCGGATTTCGTTTCTCCGGCGCCGTGATCACGGAGTTTCTAATGCTGCCCTTCAGCGGATTCGGCTTCTCCCCGATCGCGGGAAGGATCGCTTTGAGCAGCCGACGGGCGTTGTCCGCGTTGGCATGCAAGTTCCCTATAATAAATTCGGCCGTGACTGCCTCTTCTTCGACCTTCCAGGAGTCATAGTCCGTGGACATGCACACCATCTGGTAGCTGATCTCGAGCTCCCGCGCCAGTTTGGCTTCCGGAAGCGCGCTCATATTGATCACGTCTCCGCCCAGGCTGCGATACATATTCGACTCCGCGCGCGTCGAGAAGACCGGCCCCTCCATGCAGACCAGAGTCCGGTCACGGTGCAGCGTCGCGCCCTCCAGCACGCTGCGCTGCGCGTAAATCGCTTCCGCCAGATGATGAGCGAAAGGATCACCAAACGTGGCATGCACGACAATGCCGTCTTCGAAATACGTAAACGGGCGCACCCCCCGCGTTCGATCAATGATTTGCGACGGCAGGACAAAATCGCGTGGCGGGATCTCCTCGCGTAGCGAACCGACGGCCGAAAAGGCCACAATCTCCTCAACACCGAGCATCTTCAGAGCGGCCATATTCGCCCGGAAAGGAACCTGGTGGGGCGGTAAAAAATGGCCGCGACCATGACGGGGCAGAAAGGCCACTTTCTTACCGGCATACTCTCCCACGATGATTTCATCGGAAGGCAGGCCCCAGGGCGTTTGCGGTTGGATCTGCCCTTCGACCCGCAGGCCATCCAGATCATAGAGCCCGGAACCGCCAATTACGCCGATCTTTGCTTCGAGTGCCATGCGAAACAGGGCTTGCGGCAAATGCCTGCTGTCAGCAGTTTTTTTCTCGCCCCCCGGCCCAGGCCAGGCATTCTAAGCAGCAGGGATACTGCGCGAACTGCGCGTGACCAAAGCAATGGCCGGCCAAAAAAAGCGAGAGACGAGGATACGTCGTTTCGATCCCTACGAATTTGCCAGTCAGGCAGATTCGGCGTTCTTTGAGCGCAGCAACATTCAGTCGACTTACTTTCTTCTAAACGCCATCAGCGATGGTGTCATCGCGGTCAGTTCCGATTTCCAGGTGATCTACTCCAATCAGGCATCTCGCAATCTGCTGGGTTTCTCGCAGCGCGAAATGCAGGGACGTTCCCTGGCGAGTTTGCTCGTAGATCGTAAAGCGTGGCTCGTTATCGAAAGCAACCTGCGACGACGCGAAATACTGGCAACCGACCAGAACCGCATCCGGCATGCGGATGGTACCGAAATTGCAGTCATTATCACGGCTATCCCGATCCTGGAAAACGGCAGCTTTGACGGCGCGGTCGTCGTCTTTCGGGATGTATTGCCCGGTGTAATCGGCAGTCTGAACCTTATGGACCGGGAGCGGCTCCTGCAGGGCATGTTCGACATGCTGCCGACCGGCGCGCTACTCCTCAACCAGGGCGCCCGCATCCTGCGCATAAACGAAATGGCGCGCGCGTTTCTGGGTCTGCCGGAAGGCGAACTCCGGGGCAAAGCCCTGCAGCCGGAAAACTGGCGCGCCAGCAATCAAAAAGGAGAGCGGGTCTCGTTCGAAGATTCGCCCATCTCGCGGGCCTTCGAGGTTCCCGAATACGAGACCCAACAAGAACTTACCTTCGATACAAGACCGCAGTCGGTGCTTGTGAACGCCCGCACGCTGAATTCGCATCTGCCCGGTATTCACTCCGGACTCGTTCTGGTTACGTTTACGACTGTGGAGCCGCACGGACCTCAGGCCGGGGACATGGATACGGCGGCCGAGCTCAGCCAGGAAATCAACAGCCTGCTGACCGATCTTCTGACCGAACGTGGAGCGGCCGGCACAATCCGCACGGCCCTGGCCGGAGTGCGACGCCTGACCCGGTCGGACCTGGCGGCCCTGGGCATTCTCGATCGCACCTCCGGTCTGGTCGAGTTCTCCTACTTCGAAGGCGAGGACGCAGCGGAGCTGGAAAGCTTTCGGCGCCCTCTGGCGGACCTGGCCCCTGACCGTCCTTCGGGCTCGGCTGAAAGCATGCCGACCGGCCTGCCGGATGCACGCTTCCTGCAGCTCGGTTTTCGCCGATCGATTGCGGCCCCGGTCTTTTCCGAAGGTGAGCAGGTGGGTCTGCTGTACTTGCTTCGTCGCTCTCAAGAAGAGTTTGTCGAGAACGAGGTCGAAGAAATGCGTATGTTAGTGCCGGTGCTCTCGGCCGCCATTTCTAAGGCCAGCTACGAAGCGCGCCTGAACGAATTGGCTACAACCGACGCGCTGACCGGCCTCTGGAATCGGAGGGTCTTCTTCGAACGCCTGGAGCTGGAAATGGAGCGCAGCCGTCGCTATAAGATGAACCTCAGTGTGCTGATGCTGGACCTCGATCACTTCAAGAACGTGAACGATCGTTACGGCCACCTGGCGGGAGATGAAATGCTGGTCGAGGTCGCGCGGGTGATGGAACTCAAGACCCGGCGTAGCGACCTGGTCGCCCGCACAGGCGGAGAGGAATTTATGGTCCTCTTGCCCGAAGCCGAACTATCCGGCGCTCTGCGAACCGCGGAAAAGCTCCGGGCGGGCGTGGAGGGACTCAGCATCAACGTAGATGGTCAGACGGTGCGAACGACGGTTTCCATTGGAGCGGCAGCCTACCAGTCAGGAGAGACCCAGAAGGAGTTTTATGCGCGGCTGGACGCCCTGCTCTACAAATCAAAAAGCGAGGGACGCAACCGGGTCAGTCACGAACTACTGGATGAAGGCGCCTCGTCACCCAGTCGATACTGATTCCGCTTCATCTCTCGCACAACGCGCGTGTAATATTCCCGCGACCAGACCTGCTCTTCGAGTTCCGGCGAAAGAATCGAAATCATTTCTCCCGGCGTCCACTGCACAACGTGGTCATTGCGATCGAACACACGCCCTTCGGCGAAGGCACGCGAGATCTTCCGGGCGCCGTGCTTGCGGAGGTCACGCATCAAGGCCCGAAAGAAAGCCTCCCGCACGGGATCATAGAAGTTGAACTGTCGGTGAAACAGAAGAGCGTCGTGAAAGTACTCGGGTATGTTAAAGGCCCCCCGCGCCCCCAGTCCGATCGCCAGATTGGCGATAAAATCTGAGAGCTGCGAAAAAATTCCCAACCCCGGCAACTCCTGCCCCGGGAAGAGACGCTCCGGTCGGAAATGTCGCGCGCGGGGATGCGCTGTCATCAACCAGTCGATATAGAGCAATTTCTTGCGAGGCGCCCCGGGATGTAGCCGAAAGCGAAAGTGCGACAGCTTCAGGCGTATGTGAATCAACACCTGGTCGTTCTCCTTAACGAAGATGCGTTGATCCAGCTCTGAAAGATACTGGAGATCCAGTTCGTGTTTCGTGTATCCTTTGGCTTCGAGTTCCTCAAAAATCCCCGACCAGGCCATCAATTCTTCAATCTCGGCGCTGCTGTACTTTCCGAAGATACGCACCTCCCCGTCCCCGCCGTTGCGAACCAGGCGGCCACCGAGATCTTCGTTAATTTCGCTTTCGTCGAGATCCGAAAAATCAATGCCGGCATCGAGAAGTTTGTCGGTTCCTTTCTCACGCGAACGAAAGCGGCTGAACCATTTGTCTGTGTCCGAGAGGAAACCCATACTATTGGAACCCCGCCAGCACTTCGCAGGTTTGAAAATGCAGCGCGATCGTGTCGTCATCTTCTGCGGCGTATCCGCCGGCAAGTACGGTAACCAGCGGTATATCGGCGAAACGGTCACGCACGATGGCGTCGCGTTGCATCACTCCCTTCTTCGTGAGCGAGAGGCCTCCCAACCGGTCGCGTTCAAACACGTCCACGCCGGCCAGATAGAAGACGATGTCGGGTGAGAAACTATCCAGAATTCGGTCCAGGGACTTCTGAAGCGTTTCGTTGTATTCGTCGTCGCTGCAGGAGGTCCTCAGCCCCACATCCAGGGAGCTCTTCTCTTTGATGGGGTAGTTGTTCTGTTCGTGCATCGAAAAAGTGAAAACGCGACGGTCGAACCGAAACATACGAGCGGTGCCGTTTCCCTGGTGCACATCCAGGTCGATTACGAGCGCGTTCTTTATGCGACCCTCTTTGAGGAGCACACGCACCGCAATGCCAACGTCATTGAGGTAGCAGAACCCCTCGGCGTGATCGCGAAAGGCATGGTGAAAACCACCGCTCAAGTTCATTCCACGACCGTGCGCGATGGCAAAACGGGCGGCCTCCAGCGTGCCCCCGCTGGCCAGAAAGAACGCGTCCACAATTTCGCGCACGAGAGGCAGTTCGCTGCGATGGGTGCGCTTTGACAGGTTCAGGTCGATCAGGTCCCGCACATAGGCCCGTGAATGGGCCAAAAGTGCCTCCTCGCGCGTTACGGCCACGGGTTCTTCGAAGCGATGTCCACGGAAACGGGAATCGGCACGGAGGCGCCGATACACGTGCCCGAACTTAATAGCCGGAAACACGTGCGCACCGAGGTCGAGGTTGTAACGCTCCGAAAAGACAAATACTGGCAGGGCCTCACTCATGCCGGGTTCGCAGGGTTCCGAGGGCGCAGGAAGTTCCGGGCGGAGGCCCAAAATGTTTTTTTTGCATGACAGCGCACCATAACCTATCTCTATGTTAGCCGGCTGTGACCGGAAAGGCAATCTACCCGGAGGCCCAGGGATATGCAAGAAAAGCAAGAAGCGGCAGCACGAGTAGATTCGCCAAACGACCGGAAGCGAATCGCTCTGTTGAACGGCGCCTGCGGCCAGGCCGACCGTATCCGCATCTGTGGCCAGGTCGTGGATGTGCCGGTATCCGAAGACCAAAAAAGCGAGGTCTGGGAGCCCTTCTTCGGCCTGCCCCGGTCCCTGATCAACTCCATTCGACCCATGCAGGATTTGACGATGCGCGCGGTACGACGACCGCGGCTTCAGATCGAAATTTTGGGCGTGAAACCGCGCGAGTTCAAGCAGTCCGAAGAACAGGGGTATCCGGTGCTCTTTGCGTCCGAGCAGTTTACGGCGAACGACGACAGCTTTTTCGCGCACGAAATTTCATCCGATCTACAACCGGGAAGCTACGTTGTTCGTGTGATGTTGCGCGGCATCGACTCGTTACGCCAGAGCGCCTCGGACCTGGCCTACATCCGCAATGCCGACAGTCTGATCCTCAAAAAAGACATCGCCATCGGCTATGGTAAGTTGCGCGTACTCGGTGCGGATTTTGACGGACTGCTTCTGACTTCGGATATTGACCAGACCTTTCTTGCCACCCCGATTCACTCGCGCCAGGGATTGGTGGAAACGCTCTTTCAAACACCCGACGCGAAGCATGCCATTCCCGGCCTCCCCGAATTTTATCAGCAGGTAGCCCAGACCCGCGACCCGCACGTTCCGATGCTCTTTATCTCGGCCTCCCCGCACTTCTTTCGACGGACCCTGGCGGCAGTTTTCAGCCACTACGACATTGAGTTTGCAGGCCTGCATCTGAAGTATCTTTTAAGCACCTTCGATAGCATCTTAAAAAAGGTAACCGATACGGTTTTTAATATAAACGAGTTTTTGGGCCAGGGCCTGGGGCCGTCTTTCGAGCGCACTCTGAAATTCTTTGGATCCAGTATTCAGAGTCTGTTCGATCAAATCGCCTACAAACTGACGACCCTGCTCGAAAATCGTCTGATGCAGCCCGGCGGTGCACGCGAAGTGCTGATGGGCGACAACACCGAGGGGGACTATTTCATCTTCACGTTGTACCAGTATCTTTTGTTGGGAAGGCTTACCGGCAGTGAACTGGAGAATTACCTCTATCGGCTGAACTTTCTCGACCGAGAGGCTCTGACGCGGGACGCGGCGCGACGCATCGCAAAGCTCGTCGATCAGAACCTGGAAACCCACGGTCCACGCAATTCAGTCGTAGATGTCTGGATTAATCTGTGTCCGGCTCCTGCCGCCGATCAGGCCCAGATGCTGGAGCGAATCGGACAGAGTTTGCCCGAGGAACTGGCGCAGTCGTTCCAGACCGGTGACCCGGAGATTGTTCGGCCGATTGCCTGTAAGGCTGGCGTTGGCTTCGCCCTGGCGGCCTGGGATAGCGGAATTCTAAACGAAGACCAGGTAAAAAAGATAGTGTCCCGGGCGCTGGGGGAAACGTACATGGACGAAACGTTCGATCGGGAGGGGATCCGCGCGATCCTGGAAGGCTTCCAGCCCCGCAACGCCGAGTTGCCCGCGGGCCGTGAACTGGCAGAACGAATATTGTAACCGGAAGGATGAGAACGGTCCTTGGATCGATTACACAGACTGCACATCCTGCACGCGCTCCTCAATTCGATCGTAGCCATGCGGGTCCAGGGGATTGCAAACATGCCGTCCTCCGGGGGCGCCGTTGTCGTTTGCAACCACACTGACCTGATCGACGCCGTGGTTCAGGGCCTTTACAGCGGCCGCGATCTGAGCTTTCTGGCCAAGGCGGAGCTGTTTGACGAAAGCTGGCTCGAACGACTCCGTCAGTTTCGGGTCGAAGCCGAGAAAGCGGGCATCCCTCCGGACCTCATTTCGCTTCTGGACGATGGCGTCGAGCTCTCAAGCCAATTGCTCGAAGACATCCATGTGCTGCCCATCATTCGCGGCTATCGATCCGGGGGCGCTGCCGGCAGCGTAAAGTACTACGATACAATTCTACAAAACGTGAAGGGAATTCTGTCTGCGGGACGGGTTCTGGCGGTCTATCCCGAGGGAACCCGTTCGCGCACCGGACGCCTGGGTCCATTTCGCGGCTTCGCAGCCCGGGCGGCCATCGCAGCCGGCGTTCCCATTGTGCCCACCGCCATCCTCGGCGCCCATGGTTTCAGCGATCTCAATCGCTGGGTGAGCGGCGAAAATCGAGACCTGGTGATCACCTATCGCATCGGGGAGCCGGTCTACCCGCAGGACTTTCCAAAAGAACCGGGCAAACGGGGCATTCGTCTTTTGACGCGCGAAGTGCACAAACGTGTGAGCGCTCTGATTGAAGAAGGCAACGAACACGCTCGCAAAGTGGAACGGGCCATGACCGAGGCCGTGTTTGCCGCCGGCCGTCGGGATGCCGAACCCGAAAACGCCTGACTCAGGTCGGGAACTCTTCGATGGGCCGGGAATACCGCAGGGACCAGTTGGGGTATTCGTGAACCGTGCCGGGCAGGTTCGGCTGGCCGGCCTCTTTGAGCACATCGTGCAAAGAAAGCAGCCGTAGCTGCGAGCCGCACTGTTCTATGAAGGCATGCAGGCCTTCGATCCATTGGTCCGGATCGGACGCGTCCTCGAGCAGGCCCATCTCCGAAAGCAAGGCGCCCAGACGTTCCACCTCCCGCGCCCGCTGCTCGCGTTCACTTCTCCCCGGGGGACCGGCAAGAATGCCCAGATTCTCGCGCAACTGGATGTCGTTGGCGCTCAAGAATCCGCGGATGGTCGGCAGGTCATGGGTGTTGACGCTCGCGATCGAAAGGTAGGGATACTCATCGGGCCGCTTGTAGTTGCCGTCAGCATGCTTCTCAAAATAGACCACGCGCCAGGATAGAACCTTGCGACGCGCCAGATCTTCCCGTATGCCGGGCGGCACGGTTCCGAGATCCTCACCGATGACCATGGCCGAGCGACGATGGGATTCGAGGGCCAGAATGCCGAGCATCTCCCGGGCGGGATAACCCACGTAGCCGCCATGGCCATCGTCGGTGACCCAGTAGAGCCGAAACAACTGCATGATGTGATCCAGTCGCAGCACCCCGCCGGCCGGCATATTGCGATCGAGCAATTCGATCCACGGTCTGAAGGCGCGCCGGCGCAATTCGGACGGCAGCATCGGCGCGAGCCCCCAGGCCTGGCCCTGGGGGGCGAAGGGGTCGGGCGGGGCTCCGACCTGAGCGCCCACGGCGTAGAGTTCCCGGTCCCCCCACACATCGGCGCTGCCACGATCGACACCCACGGCCAGGTCCAGGTTCAACACAATGCCCTCCGCCGCAAGCCCCTGGCGCACGCGCTCAAATTCCTGAGCCGCCACGAAGTAGAGGTAGCGGTAAAACAGGATCTCACGGCGATTCGCTGCTGCAAAGGACTGCACCGCCGGCGCGTCGGGGTGGCGATACGGGGGCGGCCACTGCTGCCAGCCAAAAATCGGTTCCTCTGCGCTGGCGAAGTGTTCAAACAGAGCGTCGTGTAGCGCCTGACGTTCCAGAAGGGCGCCCTTGTGATGGCAGTATTCCTGGAAAGCGGCGAAGCGGGCCGTGCGCGCCTTGACCTCGTGGTTCTCGAATTCCTGAAACAAACGCCTGAACGCCGCCAACCGCGCCTGACCAATCGCCCGATGATCAATGAACTCGCTGGCCGAAGGGGCCGGCCGAAGACTCTCCAGAATGCGGTCCTGCTCGCCCGCCGCCAGCCGTTTCCATTCGGGCACCGAAGGTACATGAACATAGAACGGATTCAGAAAATAACGACTGGAAGGCGAATAGGGACTGGCGTGCCCGGGATTTGCGGGATAGGTGGCGTGGATGGGGTTCACCTGAACCAGTTCAAAACCCTTCGCGCGCAACCAGGGCGCCATGCGAAGCAGGTCATCCAATTCGCCGCTGCCGGAACCGCCTTTGTGGTGCAGGGCATACAACTGCACCGAGAGTCCGCGCACCTTGCGATCCTTCCATTCGGGCCTTTCGTAGCAGGCCGCGGGGCAGGCAATCAGCAGGGTTTGACCCAGACCCTCGATTTGCAACGAGCCTTCCGGATAGACCCGCAGTTGATGGTACCCGGGCGGGAACTCGTGCTCCACCACGACCCGATACACGCGAATCGCGCGCCCCTCGTTCCAGTTGGTCTCGCCTTCTTTCATGGAGGCAAAGTGTGTGAGTTGGGTCGGCTGCCCTTCGAGGGTGAGTTCGACCGTCCAGGCCGCGGGCGAAAGGTGCCCGGGTACGCGCAGGCTCAGCTCTACACGTCCGGCCGTATGCTCGAAAACCACGACCGGGTCGAGGATGCAGGCCTGACGGCGTCGTTCCAGGACCTCGGATTCCAGCTCGCAGTCCCGTTCCTGCCTGACCGCAAGTCCCATGGCACGCAACAGGCTCAAGCGGTCGTCGCGACTGAGCATGTGGCGTTGGCCAACAATGTCTTCGAACTCAGGAATCAGTCCTTGTTCGCGCGCTAGCTGTTCGATGGAACTTTCTTCTCCGTCCATGGCAGACCGGAATCCTAGCCGGCGCTATTCTGAAAAACCGCCAGCGAGTGCGAAGGGATCGAGTAGCTGGCGCCCGCCGGCCGCACCTCGCGGGACTCGTCAGTGGTGTTGTGGCTGGTGTCAAGTAGACGCAACCAACGGGAAGGAAGTTCGGGAGCCGCCGGGAGATGCATGATGGCGCTGTGGGGATTCGCGTTGATTCCAAACAAGAGAGCCTCGCTTGCGCTGAACAACACCACGCACCAGAATCGGTTGTGCACGCTATGCATGTCTTGAAGTGGGTGTCCGCCTTCGTCGAAGAAAGAAAACCGATCGTCTTCGAGGTACTGCTCTTTTGCAAGGCCCCTGAGATCTCTGCGCAACTTGATTAAGTGGGCAACGTAGTCGCAGAACGATTCGCGCCCCGCGTCGAGGGCCCAATCCCAGTGATTCGTTAGATTGTCCTGGCAGTAAGCGTTGTTGTTTCCGCCCTGGGTGCGCTCAAACTCGTCGCCGCCCAAAAGCATCGGGATGCCCCGCGCCAGAAGCAGGCTGGCCATGAAGTTGCGCTCCTGGCGTCGGCGCAGTTCGAGGGTACCTTCGTCGGCCGTAGGACCCTCGGCGCCGCAGTTCCAGCTGAGGTTTTCCCGGTGACCGTCGCGGTTTGACTCACCGTTGGCTTCGTTGTGCCGTTCGTTGTAGCTTACGAGATCGCGTAGCGTAAACCCGTCGTGGGCGCAGATAAAATTGATGCTCGGCCGCGTACCCTCGCCGCGCCATCGAAATATGTCCGGCGAACCATTCATGCGATTACGAAACTCGTTCAGGCTGATACCATCGGAACGCCAGAGACGACGCATCTCGTCCCGGAAACGATCATTCCATTCCGAGAAGGGCGGCGGGAAGCGTCCCAGGTGGTAGCCGCTCTCGAAGGCATCCCAGGGCTCGGCGATCCACTTGACTCCCGACAACACGGGATCCTGAAGCACGGCATGAAAAAACGGGGCGTGCTCGTCGAACTGACCGCGGTGCCGGCCCAGAGTCACCGCCAGATCCAGGCGAAAGCCGTCGACCTGCATCTCCTGCACCCAGTAGCGCAACGAGTCCATGATCAACTGCATGACCCGGGGATTCTCGGTCTGCAGGGCGTTTCCGGTGCCGGTGTGGTTTACATAGCGGCTGGGGTCGCCGGGCTCCAGGCGGTAATAGTTACGATTATCCAGCCCCCGAAACGAGAAGGTCGGACCGTGATGATCCCCCTCGGCGGTATGATTAAAAACAACGTCGAGAATGACTTCAAAGCCGGCCTGGTGCAGGCCCCGGACCATTTCCTTGAACTGCCGCACTTCGGCCCCGGGGGTCGGGCCGGAGCGGTAGCCGGGATGAGGAGCAAAGAAGGCGATCGTGTTGTAGCCCCAGTAGTTGCGGAGCCCCTTGTCGATCAGGTGCGGTTCGTCCAGAAAAGCGTGAATCGGCAGCAGCTCGATCGTCGTGATTCCCAGACGGCGATAGTGCTCCAGCATGGGTTCGCTCGCCAGAGCTCGATAGGTCCCGCGCTCTTCGGCCGGGATCTCGGGGTGCAGCATGGTTGCACCCCGCACGTGTAGTTCGTAGATCACCGTATCCTTCCAGGGAATACCCGGACACGAACTGCCCTGCCATTCGAAAGCCGGATCGACCAACAGGGAGTGGGGCACACGCCGGGCGCTGTCTTCTTCCGCCAGTCGATCGTGACCATTTACATAGTCGAAGAGTTCCGGTGACCAATCTACCTGGCCGGTTATGGCCCGTGCGTAGGGGTCGAGCAGCACCCGATTCGCATTGAAACGCAGGCCTTCCTGAGGTCGAAAAGGGCCATGCACCCGGTAGCCGTACTCGACTCCCGGACCCATACCGCTCAAGAAACCATGCCAGAGCCCGTCGCTGCGTCCCGGTAAAGTGAAGCGCTCTTCCCGACCATCCGGATGGAAGATACAGAACTCTACGGCCTCGGCGTGCTTGGAGAAAACGCAGATGTTGATGCCGTTGTCGCGGTAGGTAACGCCTCTCGGAAAAGGACGACCGATATCCATGATTGCCAGGCAGCTGTGGCGGAGTGCGGCGAAGGTGTCGAAACAAAAAATCGGACCCGAATCCAGACAAGCTCGTCTTTTATTCGCTCTTCTTTAAAATCTGTTGCCCTGTGCGGCACCCGGCGCAGGCATCGACGGTATTTTGCGACGCGGCCTGACCTGCATCATAGCCATTTTGGATGGCGTCGTGACTTACTGGTACAAAGGCGGCAGTCGGGCAGATGCATTCCAGACACAAGCACACGATCTTCATGATCGGTTGGGAGTATCCGCCGCTGATCACCGGCGGTCTGGGTATTGCCTGCCGGGGTCTGGCGCGCGCTCTGGCGGCGCGCGGGCACCGCGTGCACTTTCTTGTGCCCCGGGTGCCGGACGGCCCCTTCATTGACGAAGGCGTGCATGTGTTCTCGCCGGCGGACCACAGCTTCCGGCCCGAAGAACAGGACCAGCTGCGGGTCGAGATCGCGCACTTTCAGGGTGGCCGCACGCCAGGCGCCTACGAATCGCCGGGTCGGGGCGAACCGGGGCAGACCCTGGCTGTCGATGGACCCCGGAGCTTCACGGTCTCCGGTTCCCTGGAGATGCTCACCGGCGGCTACGGCGATCGCATCTATGCGGAGGTGGAACTCTACGCCCGGGCAGCGGGCTTCATAGCCGCCAGCATCGGCGCCGATGTGATCCATGCCCACGATTGGATGGCGTTTCCAGCCGGCCTCGCGGCGCGGGCCAGCACGGGCCGTCCGCTTGTTTGCCATGTGCATGCCACCGAATTCGACCGCAGCGGAGAACTGGTCAACCAGCGCATCTACGACATCGAACGGGCCGCCTTCCACGGTGCCGATCACGTGGTCACTGTCAGCAACTACACGCGAAATATCGTTCTCCATCGCTACAGTATGCCTGAAGAAAAGGTCACACCGGTCCACAACGCCATCGAATTTGAGCTGCCGAGCGCCATCGTCGCCAAAGAGCCCCGCAAGATTCGAGACCGGATCGTGCTTTTTTTGGGTCGCATCACCTTTCAAAAAGGGCCCGACTATTTTGTTCGTGCGGCCCGAATTGTAATTGAGAAAATCAAAAACGTGCGTTTCGTTATGGTTGGCACCGGGGATATGTACACCCGCATGCTGGAGATGGCGGCCGACCTGGGTGTGGGCAAACATTTTCATTACACGGGCTTCATGAATCGCAGGCAGGTGGAGCGCATCTACAAGATGAGTGATCTGTACGTGATGCCGAGCGTCTCGGAACCGTTCGGCATCTCACCCCTGGAAGCGATGATCCATGGCGTGCCGGTTATCGTTTCGAAACAGTCCGGGGTGAGCGAAGTCATCTCAAATTGTATCAAGGTCGATTTCTGGGATGTGGACGCGCTTGCCGAGAGCATGGTCAACGTGCTCTCGAAGTCCGAGTTGCACGCGCAGCTCCGGAGAGCGGGCGAAGAAGAGGTGCGACGTTTCAGCTGGCAAACCCCGGCAGAGCGCGTGGAGAATGTATACGAACGATTGATCGCCCGCTGAAAGTACGTGCCACTCCGGGAAACGCCGGTTCGGGACAGGACGAGGGCTCAATCGTTCCACAAGAGGGGGG
>JACKOY010000031.1 GCA_024233935.1 Spirochaetales bacterium
GCCGTCTTCCTGTTTGAAGTCCGGGTGGTGCGAGAACGGGCACTTTTTTTCTTTGCAGCCATGGGGCAGCGTTCATGCTGTGCGGAAGGAGCGTCAAGTTCTAATGCCCTTCGCCATGTTCCAGCGGTTTGCATGCTTGCCCGGGGTTGTTCTACGGACCGTGGCGAAATCGATTGCTCCGTGCGTGCTCCTGCTGGTTGCCACTGGAGCGGCCCGCGCCCAGGCGCCGGCCGCCGATCGTCCGAGCGAAAGCGAATGCCGGCGTCTTTATCGGCATCAACTCGAAGTTGCAACCGCCGATGTTCAGAATCCGTTGGTCGCGCCCATGTTTGTCCGACGCGAAGAGCTTGCCCGCAGTGATGCAGAAAACGCTTCGATCGCCTTCTGTCGTAACTACGTCACGCGTTCGAGTATGCAATGTCAGCTCGCCACCAATTCGTTCCCGGAACTGGTGGCCTGTCAGTCCCGGCACGGAAGAACGCCGTCCCCCGAAGAACTCGCCACACAAGGCGAAGGCAATCCCGCCGAACCTGAAAGTGATCGCGATAGCCCCGGGCAGGGGACGACGTCAACGACGGTCGATACAGGTCCCGCTTCTTTGCCCGATGAACGGGTTCCCGCCACGGCCTCCAACTGCAGCCGGGCCTACGATCATATGCTGGAAATTATCGTCAGTGGTGAATCGTTTCGAGCCCGGCCCGATGGTCAGCGCCTGCTTGAGCACTGGAACTCGGCCCCTGCCCGGGAGGCGTTTGTGGAGCGCTGCCAGAGCCGCTTTGCTCCGAACGATGTGGGTTGCATTCTCGGAGCACGCGAACACGCGATATTGCAGGCGTGTCTGCTTTCGATCCCGGCCGATTCCCCGGGTATTTGAGAAAGGCCGATGGCGGTTCGCAATGACGCGAGTGGTGAAGATGGCGGAGCGACCCGCGAACTGAGCCCATTTACAGAGCGCGTGATCGCGAACCTGAGACGTATTCCTTCCGGGTGTGTTTCGACCTACGGTGTCGTCGCGGGGCTTTCCGGCAACGTTCGTTCCGCGCGTACGGTTGCCTGGATACTTTCGAGTCTGTCCAGGAATATGCATCTACCGTGGCACCGGGTCATCGGCGCCGGGGGTCGCATTTCGCTGCCCGGCGCGCAGGGTCGGCGACAGGCCCGGCTACTCCGCCAGGAAGGCGTGGCGATCACCGGGCGCCATGATGTGGACCTCGCTACCTACGGATGGCCCCGCGAGAAATTCTCTCGACTTAAAAAGGAAGACACCCAGAGTACGCCCCGGTCAAAACGAAAGGAGTAATTCCATGAGGTATCTGTCTCTAACTCTGGCACTGTTCTTTGTGATCCTGGTTTCACCGGTTTCGACGCAGACGCCAGACCTGAACGTTACGGTGAACGCCCTTCCGCAGACAGCGGCTGAGTTCAGCGCGCTCCGGGATTCCATTGGAAATACACCCCAGGGCGGTGTGGCCCTCTTGATTATGGCTTTACGATTGTACCAGAGCAACCCGACCGAGGGCACTCCCTGCATGATCATGGCGGTCGACCGGTCGTTGCTTGTCGAAAGCAATCGTGCCGATAGTTACCAGGGGTTCGCCCTGATGGGTTATGAAGCGTCCCGCAATCAGCGACAGCTCCAGCAGCATCCCTATCTGCCCAACTCCTATATCCGTGGCACGAGTCCTGAAAACGGCTACGCTCTGCCGGCCGGCCCCTTCGTCTTTGAGATCACGCGCAATCGATACAGCGGTGAAGAAGAGTCGGGTCGCATCAAGCTGTTCATTCGCTCCAGTGGCGCGGATTCTCCCAGGCCGGTCACACTGGTGCGTAACAATCGCGGGGTGTGGAAGGCGAAAGAGTACAGCAGCATTGTGGTCGGCATTCGGGCGCCGGCTTCGACCACCGACGATGCGCTCTGATTAAACGACCGAAAGCAAGACCAGCGTGGCATCGTCTTCGAAGCCGGCGGTGCCCGTAAAACGGCGCAGTTCCCGCAGTAGCCGGTCGAGCAATCGACGTGTTCCATTCTGAGCGGAACGTCGGACCATCTCCAGCAGTTGTTCGTCCTGCAGCTCGCGACCGTCGGGCGAGCGGCATTCGAGAATTCCATCGGTCAACAGCAACACACGATCGCCGGGCTCCAGCTGCAGACCCCACTCGGACAGGCGCGGTTGGTCTAGGATACCCAACATGGGTCCGCTGCCTTCGAGGGAACTTGGTGTACCGTCGCTGCGTATGAGGATCGGGGGCGGATGGCCTGCGATTGAGTACCTCAGTGTGAGCTTGCCGGGATCGAAGAGTGCGTAGCAGGCAGTGAGGAAGTGGTTGTGGATGCGGCCGGTCAAGGCCTGGTTCAGCGAACGCAACACAGCCACCGGGTTTTGCATTTCGGAACGAGAGCCTTCCATAGCAATTTTGGCCATCGATCCCACCAGTGCCGCCGGGACCCCGTGGCCCGATGCATCAGCAATCAACATACCGAAGCGACCTTCCGGATCCATGCAATAGTCAAGCAGATCGCCGCCGACTTCCGAAAGCGCAATATAGCGCGACTGAATGCGCGCGCGCTCGGGTGCGGGAACATTAAAACGCAGCAGTTGTCGTTGAATCTGGCGCGCCATATTCAGCTCGCGGCCCATCTGTTTGCTGGCGCTCTCCAGAGAATCCATCACCAGGTTGTAGCGCTCCGCAATCTGCCCTACTTCCGTGAACGGCTCCACCGAGGCCCGCAGACTGAGGTCCCCGGTGCGCGCCTGATGATCCATTTCCTGATACAGATCCAGCGTTGCGGTGGTTGCGCGATGTTCCGCAATGTTCAGGCCGATCTTCTCCGCTTCGGCCGAGACACGCATGGGAGACCAACGATTGAGAATCCAGAAAAAAGCCAGCGCAGCCCCAAACGTCCAGGCAAAGCAGGTCAAGATACCGAACAATTGCGTTCCGATGCGCACCAGCATCGGCGCGTCCGTCCCCAGCAAAACCGGATCTCCAAAGATGGCCACACTGAGCGTACCCCAGACCCCGGCAAATCCATGGACCGGTATGGCTCCCACTGCATCGTCAAGTTTGAGACGAACCAGTAGCTGATCGCCGAAGTGCATCACGATGCCACCGACTCCGCCGATTACGATCGCAGCCGCGGAGTTGACGACATTGCAGCACGCGGTTATAGATACGAGACCGGCCAGCATGCCGTTGATCAGCCAGCGCGGGTCCCAGTACCGGAAGGCCCGAAAACTTACGGCCGCAGCAACCATGCTTCCCGCGCCGCCTGCGAGCATGGTGTTGGTCAGGATTGGCGCGACCCTTTCGTCGAGGGCGTAGGTGCTGCCCCCGTTAAATCCGAACCAGCCCAATACCAAAAGCAGGCCGCCCAAAACGGCGGTCACCAGGCTGCTGGGGGGAATGTCATTTCGTCCTGGATGATCAAAGCGTCCGGCCCGGGGACCCAGGACCAGGACACCGGCAAGCCCGACCCAGGCGCCCACGCTGTGCACCACGCTGCCTCCGGCGAAATCATGGAAGCCGAGCGCTGCCAGCCACCCGGTTGGACCGTCGTGGGACGTGTTCCAGGCCCAGTGTCCGAACACCGGATAAACAACCAAACTGACGAAAACGCACGCGCCCATGTAACTCGAATAGCGTACGCGTTCAGCCACGGCGCCCGAAACGATGGTACAGGCCGTCGCGCAGAACATCGCCTGGAACAAAAAGAAAACTGACTGCCAGCTGCCTTCGGTACTCAGGGCAGCGAAGTGGGACAGGCCGACGAATCCCCGGAAAGATTCGCCGAACATAAGTCCGTAACCAACACACCAGAACAACAGGATCGAAATCCAGACGTCCGTGATATTCTTCACGGCCACGTTGATGCTGTTCTTGCTGCGCGTGAGTCCGGCTTCCAGACACGCAAAGCCCGGCTGCATAACAAAAACGAGCCCCGCACAAAGCAAGACCCACAAGACGTCAACGATGCTCTTTTCCATTGGTCCGATTCGCTTCAGGCTCGTTTGGGTTCAGTCGGAAATTCCAAACTGGCGCCGGGGCCATGGCCGTCCGCGTACTTCAAATCGGTTTGTTTAAAGTTCCCCATCAGTGCTCAAAGATGTTGTCAAAGCCGAGCCGATCCAGCTCTCGTCGCGCTGGCAAAAAATCAAAGAGCTTCTGGGCCAGTTCTCGTCGCTGCTCTCGCTCGAGAATCTCGTCGAGGCGTCGCCGCAACTCGAATAGATAGACCACGTCCAGACCGGCGTACTGAATCTGATCGTCGCTGAGTTGTGCGCGTCCCCAGTCAGAGGTCTGGAAGCTCTTGTCCATCGTGTTGCCGGTGAATTCTCGAACCAGCTCCTTGAGACCGTGACGGTCGGTGTAGGTCCGACCGAGACGTGAGGCCAGCTTTGTACAGTACACTCCCTGTAAGTTAATGCCCAGGCGCAACAATAGAAAAAGTCCATCCAGTCGCGCAAAGTGAAAGATCTTCGTGATGGTGCGGTCCTCCAAAAGGTCCTTAAGGAGGGGCGCGCCTTTCTGTTCGTCGATCTGGACCAGGGCCAGCGGTCCACCTTCTGCGGCAATTTGAACGACACAGAGCCGGTCGCGCCATGGATTAAGTCCCATCATTTCGCAGTCCAGGGCCAGTTCGGGATACTTGCGCAGCTCGGTGTGAACGTCGGCGGACAGGTCAGCCTGGAATACGAGCGGTTTCTTCATCAAGAGCAGTCTTCATCGGCTGGAAACCGGGGTCAATTTCAAATGTGCTTCGCAGGCGCCGCCATTGCACTGCACGCGCTGCCGGGCCGCCAGGTAGCCATCGCGATTGGCCTGCACGGTCACAACGCCGGGACGCTCCAGAAGGAAGTCGAAACGTCCGGTCCGGGGGCGGGTCTCGAAGGATTCCCCTTCGTAGTAGTCGTACTCTTCGATCGTCACAACTGCTGTGAGCGGTTGGCTCTCCTCGTCGGTTGTGTAGACGGTAACCACCGGGCCTTCGCGAAACGCCTGGAGCGCCCGCAAAATGATCGGGCGCACGCCGCGTATGGAAAGGCGGCCGAATGGTTCGTAGTCGGGGCTGAGATAGGAACCTTCCACAATGAACGCCAGGGTGCCATAACGATGAAACAGAAAGTCCTGGTCAGTCCCATCCACGGCGTACAGATTCTTCACCGCGACGTAGTCCCGATCGGGACGGTTGCTGATGCCGGCCCGCGCCAGTTGCTGACCCAATCGCCAGGCTACATGGGGCCGCGGGTTGGTGGCTTCCTCGGCCGTGTATGGCACGAGAATCTTGGTCGCATAGCAGTGGAAGGAAAGCGCCAGCGCGAACCGTTCCCGCTCGGCCAGCTGCATGATGGCTGCCACTTCCGGTTCGGATGCCGGCGTTGGCCCTCGAAAATACAGGCTGCGTCCTTCTCCGCTCGAAGAGCCTTCATAACCGGAATCCCACTGATACGGATAGTTACGATTCAAATCGACGCCGTCTTCTTTGTTCCATCCCGGTGGGGCCGTTGTATCGCGGGCGTTCTTACGTCCGGAGTAGACATTCCGGTACCAGAAGCTGTCCAGGCCATCGGCATTGACCAGGGGCACGCACCAGATCACAAAGTTGTCGAGAATATCTTCGTGTTCGCGCTGGCGAAAGAACTCCGTGCCCACCGCGTTGGTCTGTCGGTAAAAGGTTTCGCGGAACGATCGTGCGATAACACCTTCTTCCTCTTCGAAAGCCGGGGTCCCATATAAAAGAAAGTACGCGAAATCGAGCACGTAGTCCACGGACAATGGCTCATTACCGTGATGCGCCCCGGCGAGAAGCACCGTCGGTCGGTTCCGCTGCTCGGCGGGATTGCGGGCGATCTTCAGTGCGAGAATCGGGCGGCCTTCGTGGGTCTGCCCGATAGTTTCCAGCCGCGTGATATCCGGAAAACGCTCGGCCAGGGCAAAGAGGATCTTTTCGACCAGCAGGGCATCCTTATAGCCTGACATCCAGACGCGCAGGTCCTGGCTCAGGTGACGGACAGAAATATCCGGATCTATGAAGCGAAAAGGCGGATCACCAACGATGCGGTAGTCGCCATCTTGCAGGGCAGCTCGATAGTGCACGGGCACGCGGTAGATCACATCGCGGTCGACTCGTTCCACTTCCCGCAGTTCTTGATCCGATATGCCGGTCTCCCTTCGCAGGCGATTGCGTTCGGTGGCGCTCAGGCGAACTATCTCGTGAAAATCCATCCAGCGCAGGGGCAGGCTGTCGCCGGTGGTTGCGTGTTCCGATCGCAGGCTGACGATCAAAAAGACGAGAGCAGTAAGATTGAGGAGTTGCCGGGGAGCCACGCTACGGTACTTGCAGGGCAGGGGTTCCAATCGCGACCACTTTTTGGCGTGCCCGCCGATGGCGAGGCGCAGATCGGAGGTGATCCACCGGCTCGGGCGGCACCGGCTTATAGAACAACCGGGTTTTGATCCTGAACCAGATAGCCGCCGTCCCGGATGTCGCGGTAGGCCGAAAGGATCTTGGTCCAGTAGCGTTCTACCCAGTAGCCGCGGCGCACGTTGCCCGGGCCGGCGTTGTAGGCCAGGCAAACCAGGCGAATATCGTTCATCTCATGAATCAAATAGTTCAGATAACGCACGCCCTGCTTGATGTTTACGCGGGTCTGAAACAGCAGGGTCGGATCGTCTTCGTCGCCCAGGTTTGCGTTCATCCAGGCCACGGTAGATGGGAGCAGCTGCATGTAACCCCGGGCGTCGGCGTGGGAGTGAGCTTCCTGGCGAAAGGAAGATTCGACCGCGACCAGGGCAGCCAGAAAATAGATCGGAACGACCGGCTCACCGTCGATTTCAAAGCCAGGTGGGATTTGCAGCCGGTGAGCCCCGAGTAGCAGCTCGTCCAGAAGCTCGCCTTTTTGAAGGGCATCCTTGCGCGGATTCATGGCGTTGATGTAGACCCCCAGCCGGACGCGGTAGCCGTTTTCGATCTGTTCCCGCTCCACCTCGCGATGGATTCGGTTCAGTTCGACCTGCAACGGCCGGCTGAAGGCCAGGGCCGGCAGAACTACCAGAATCAGCGCCAGGCGCCGGCCGGCGGCGTAGAGTTTTTGTATGCAGCGCACCATAAGTGTGACCAGAATTTGTGCGGCGCACTACCGGTCAAGTGGCTTTTTGCGGTCGATGGCTTTCAGACCTGCTTGGGTTGACACACCTCCGGACTCCGTTTCCTCTGCGAGCAGCCGCGGATGAACCATCCAGGCTCGTAGAACATGGGAAAGGGCAGGTGGCGGGAGCTGGGCATGGTGATTCTCCTGCCGGTGTCGCTGTTGCAGGCCGAGGAGCCGGACTCGCGGCCGTTCAATGCGGTCCAGCTGATTGCTCCCGAGCAGGCCGACCGGTTCTATCTGCATCCTGTCTATCGGTCCGCACCCCGGGTCGGTTCCGAGGCCGGCGGTGACCGGCTGGAAGGACGGGAGCAGAATCGAATCTTCTATATAAGTGATCAGGGCCTGGATGCGGCGTTTCGTCTGGAGCCGATCAGCGTGGGCCTGCGTGCGACGTTGCGCAGCGAGGCCGACTACCGTCGCTATGGGAGTGATTCGAACTACTGGCGGCAGGCTTCGGGCGCGGGCGAAGTACTGCTCTATGGCCGCGCCGGCGCGCACGCACTCGAAGGGCCCGATGCGTCCCCGCTCTGGGCAACCGGTGGGGAGGATTTCCGCCCCGCCATCGTTCAATGGAATGTGGGCCACTTCTTTGACCGACTGGACCCGGAGGGTCTTCTGTTTGCGGGGGAAGTCAGCGGTGCGCGGGCGTTGTTTGTTTTGCCGCTGGCATCCGTGCGTTTGCGCGCGGGCCTGGCGGGCAGCCTGCTGGATCGCGAGCTGCGCTACAAAAATGCCGGCGCTTCCAATCATGCCGCTTTCTATCGCGCTGTGTTTGGTATCGAAGGCGATGCGACATCGTTCGGGATTCTTTATGGCTTCTATCGTTTTGGCGGACGCGCCCAAAAGCCCGATCTGGTTTTGCCGGGCATACCTCCCACGCATGTGACCGTGCCGATCGGACAGACGGCGCTGCCCGATCACGATGTGCACTACTATGGCGCACGCTTCGGTTACGATGGCGACCTTTTTCGGGGCGCCCTTCTGGCAGCACTGAATCATGGCCGGGAGATCACCGTTGACGATGCGGGCTATCGTCTGGCGGTCGGGCGCCGCAACATTCGCGGCTGGATGGCGTATGGCAGTCTGGGAATCGCGGGTGGTGTGGAGCGCACACCGTGCGCTACGGCCGGTCTGGCGGGCCTGGCCTGCCTGAGAAACGGGCCGGTACGTGAATGGGATCTGGAAGCAGCGGCACTTGTATCGTCTCGCGATCGGGAAGACGGCGACGATGATCTGGCCGGCTTTGGAAGTCCACGCCCGCGGCCCGGAGTGCTGGGCGGCCAGGCATCGATCTTACTGTCGGGACCGGAGCCCGGTCGAGAACGGGCCAGCTTTCACAACTTCCAGCCGGGTGTTACCTTTGCCGACCTGGAAGGGCGAAGCGACCGAAGCGAGGACCGCGTGCGCGACAACGTCGATCCGGCCCCGCCGGACTATGGCAACGAAGGCCTGCGCATGGGCTCCCTGCGCATTGGCTACTCGCCTTACGATTGGATCGTGTTAGACCTGTACGCCAATTACGCGGACTATCTGCACGGCGACGGGAGGGAAGGCATCCTGGCGGTGCGTGTACCGATCGCACTTTCGTACGTGCGGATGGCTCTGCTCTTTTCTGCTACCGGGGCCAGCTATCGTTCCAGCCTGCGTGTGGGCGATCCTCTGACCGGTACGAGCAGTCGCGCACCTGCCCGCTTTTACAGTCGGTATCTCTTTGGCCTTCAGATCATCCTCTGAATTTCTTGACCCCATCCAGGCCGCTTCGCAAGCTGGAGCCATGCCCGAACTCAGTAAAGATATTGTGGGGACCAAACTGGATCGCTATCAGTATGCGGTGGAACGCGGCAAAGTGCAGGAGTTCTGCAAGGCCATCGGAGAAACCAACCCCATTTACACCGATGTGGAAGCCGCAAAGAAAGAGGGATTTAAGGACACGCCCATCCCGCCGACCTTTCAAACCGCCTTCATGTTCTGGGGTTATCCCAAAATCTGGGAAGACATGCGCTCGCTCGGCGTGGACACCGATCGTCTTTTGCACATGAAAGAAGAGTACAACTATCTGAAGCCGCTTTATCCCGGCACAACTATTACCGCCCAGGCCGAAGTCAGCGATGTTAAGATCGGCAAAATGAATATGGTGACTTTTCGTTCTGTTTATAGCGATGAGTCGGGCGCGCCCTGCATTGAAGCGGAAATGGCGATTGTGATTCGCCCGCCGGAATAAGGCTGCACACCCACCCAAGGAGAATCCATGCAACGCATCAAATTCGATCAATACGAAACCGGTTCGGCCATTCCGGAGCTTTCCGTGGGTCCCATTCATCACATGGATCTTGTGCGCTACGCCGGCGCCTCCGGGGACTTCAACCCCATCCATACCGATCCCGAGTTTGCCAACAAAGTCGGTCTGGGAGGCACCATTGCTCACGGCATGTATGTAATGGCCCAGCTGGGAAGGCTTTGTTCGAATTGGGCGCACCCCGCACAGATCAAATCCTTCGGCGTGAAGTTCAAGGGCATGACGCGACCGGGCCAGACACTCACCTGCCGGGGCACCGTAAAGCGTAAGAAAGAGGACGGCGGCGAGAAGCTGCTCACGGTCTCGGTCGAAGCGGTGGCCGACGATGGCGAAGTAAAAGTTGCTGGTGACCTGGTGGTAAAGGCGGACTGACATGCACAAAAACGAAGAACTCATAACGAAGTTTTATTCCAGCTTTCAGAAGCTCGACCACGAGGGCATGAACGCCTGCTATCACGACGACGTTGCTTTCAGCGACCCGGTATTCAAAGATCTCAAGGGCTGGAGAGCGAAGGCCATGTGGCGTATGCTCTGTGAGCGGGCCCAGGACTTCACACTTGAGTTCCGCGATGTAAAGGCGGACGACTCTTCCGGCAGCGCCTACTGGGAGCCAACCTACAAGTTCTCAAAGACCGGCAACACAATCGTAAACAAGATCAATGCGCGTTTTGAGTTCAAAGACGGAAAGATAATCAAACATACCGATAGCTTCAGTCTGTATCGCTGGGCGCGCATGGCTCTGGGATTGCAGGGTGTGCTACTGGGCTGGACCCCCATGGTTCAAAACAAGATTCGTGGGGAAGCCAACACCGGCCTGGAGATGTTTATCAAGCGCAAGAAACTGGCCCCGACTTAAAGCCGGGTCGGCCACGCTATCGGCGTGATGCCTTTTTCCTGCCGCGGGCTCCGGATTTTTTCTTTGCGGGTCGTGCGGCCCCGGATTGAGCGCGGCCCTTCTTTGCGGCCTTCTTCTTTTTTGCGACTTTTTTATTGGCTTTCTTTATAGAGCGTTTCTTTTGCGCACCGGTTCCGACGGCTCGTTCGGTTTCAAGGATCCACTCGCGCAGGTCGTGCAACACTTCCTCTTTGTGCGGGCTGAGTTCGTTCATGGTCTCGTGATAGAGGCCGTCATAGATGTGCAGTTTTTTGCGCCCGGTTGTGAGCAGGCTGAAGACTTTTTCGGAGCCGCGCGGGGCAGCGATTTGATCGGCCGCGCCATGAAAGATGTACACCGGAATCGTCAGGTGGTTCACCTTCTGATAGATGGATTCCCCCACGCTGAACATGTTCTTTCCCATTTGAAACGAAATCTTTCCGTGCACCAGCGGGTCGTTGCGGTAGGCCTCAATGACCGATTGGTCGTGAGATAGAAAGCTCAGGTCCAGATTGGCATCGACGGTTGTGGCCGGGGAGAAATTCGCCAGCGCCTGGCCGATGAATTTCTTCACGCGCTTCTCAAAATCCATCTGCACTTCGACCGCCGGAGCGCTCACGATCAGGGCGACCAGATTGCTTTCGTTCGTGCCTTCCAGGGCGTACTGCAGGGCGATAACTCCGCCGAGGGAATGGCCCAGCAGGATCACCTTCTCAAAGCCGGTTTTTTCGCGGGCGAGACGTATGAGATCGGCCAGATCGTCGACGTACAATTGAAATTGATCCACGTGGCCGCGCTTGCCGCCGGTCTTTCCGTGGCCGCGCGAGTCGAGGGCGAAAATTGCGGTTTCGGTTCGATCGAATTCCTGAACGACGTTTTGGTAACGACCACAATGCTCTCCAAAGCCATGTTGCACTACCAACACGCGCTTCGTGCGTCCTTTCGCCGGAAGCCAGGCGTGCCAGTAGATCTGGAAATCATCCTTTGATGAGCGGAATGTGCCTTCTTCTTGTTTGTACACCTGGGTTTCCTCTAGAACCCGCGTGGGGTCCGTGTCGAATGTTAGATGGAGCTAACAAATGTAAAGCAAGTTCCCCCAAATCGAATTCATCGCTTTGCGGAAGCAACCCCGGTCTTCGATTTAGATCGCGAGCCGTTCGAGAGCGCCCCGGCTGGCGTGGGATGGGAAGTGTCGGGGCCTGTTTCACCGCCGCCGGGCTGTCAGAAGAACTCAGCCTGCGGTCAGGACGATAGCGCGCTCGTTTCTTGCGCGGACGCCTTTCGAGGCTTTGCAGACCCGGGTGCTCTTGTTTTGAGAACTGTCCCGGTCGTGCGGCCCAGGAACGCTCTCTGGCTTCGTGCTTGCTTCTCCGGCCCCTTACCACAATCTCCTCCTCAGTGGCGCTGCCGCCCGAACGTACCCATGAAAAAGATCAGTCTGGTTATTATGGCCCTATTCTATATTTTTGCCGGCGCGAATCACTTTCGTGATCCCGATTTTTACATGCGCATCATGCCGCCGTACCTGCCCTGGCACCTTGTGCTGGTCTACATCAGCGGGGCCGCCGAACTGATCCTGGGCGCCGCGCTTCTGGTTCCAAAGTTACGTCAGTGGGCCGCCTGGGGCATCGTGCTTTTGCTTTTTGCAGTCTATCCCGCAAACATCTACCAATATCAGGTCGGCGGAGCGGGTTTTGATGTTCCGCACTGGGTGTTGATTGTGCGGCTGTTTCTGCAGCTACCTTTGATTGCCTGGGCCTATTACCATACTCGCCCCGATCCTGATATCCTGGAGCCCGCCCTCTAAGCAAGGAGGACGAAAGCGGGCAACGCCCCGGGTACGCCACGGCAATCTGTCGTCGCGCAGCCGGAGTCGGCTTGCATGGCTATGATCCATTCCGGGCGCCTTCCTCCCCGGTCAGGGCGATGATCCATGCAAGCCCCAGCCAACGTTCTCTAAGCCGGGCATTCCGCCGGTTCGTGGCGCTCAGTACCGGGCGAGCACGCCGTCAATGTCGGGACCATCGTCGAAGGCAGCCGTATCGACCGGAAAGGCCGAACCCGAATCCGGGTTGGTCTTTGAACTGGCGGCGTGCAGGCGCACCTGTGTGAGTCCGTTTGCCAGGATGTTCGTACGTGCCGTGGAGTTGCAGTCGTTGCCGAATGTGCTGGCACTCGCCAGGTTCGAAAGGTCAAAGCCATCGCCACCACCCTGGCTCGGGTCGAAGATGGCGCTCGCGGAGAGGGCGTTGAAGACCTGGTTGTACAGCGTCGGTGTAAGTCCCGCAAAGCCAATCCAGTGGGCCGGGTTTGTGCTGTAGGTGGTTTCGGGGCCCCCCGGATTGTAGTCCAGTCCCGTGAAACCGCACCAGCGTCCCGTTATATCGTCGCGCACTTCCACGATGACCGCTTCCATGAAACGAATGCTGGAGTTTCCGTTTTGATAGAAGGCGTTCTCAAATACAATGAAGTCCACGCCGCTTCCATTCATCACCGTATGGGATGACCATCCGAGGGTCAGAGTTGCTCCGGCACCGGTTTGATCCAGCTCGTAAACATCCGTGGAACCCGATGAGGTGCCGCCACCGCAAATGCCGTTCACGGCCAGGCTGGAATTCTTAAAGCCCTGACCGGTCGCCCCCGGAGCGCTGATGACCGTATCGGCCAGGTAGGTGCCGGTCGCCGGTCCTGAGGCCGCCGGACAGCCCGAAGAGGAACCTCCGGCTGCGCCGCTGGCCAGCGCGAGAATCAGAGCCGAGTTATCGTTCGATGTGCTTGCAGACGGGCAGGCGAGTAGCAGGCCGGCCAGAAGCGCCAGAGGCGCCAGCAAATAGGCGTGCCCGTTCGACCGTTGGGCATGGCTCTTAGTTTGCATAGGCCACGCTGTGTGAAAAGGCGCCACAGGAACCGTTCTGGGACGCCTGGCTGACTGTGGTCGTGGAATATCCGGCGCTGCGGTCCGCGCTGATCGCTTCTTCGAGACTGCTCTGTCCGCTGACCGTTTCACAGTAATAGAAGCAGAGGCTTTTTCCGTTCTGACAATCGGTAGTTGGTCCTACGTAATGAATGGCGCCAAACTTTCCATTGTTGGTTGGAAAGGCCGGAAACGAAATCTGCTGAAAGTAGATCACGTTGCTGATGTTGTTGAAAGCAAAAATATGGTACGTAAACGGAGACGCGTCGGTCCATTCGATGTACTGGGGTTGGCGCGTAACGGTCAGTGAACCAAAGCCGCTGTTGCAGGTGCCGGCCGAGCAAAATCCCAGGTCGGGCCAACTGCCTTCCAGCTCAAAGATGCTGGAGAGCACTGCAAAAGCAAACAGCGCATTCTGTACGTCCTCGTCCGGGCTCGCCTCGGGCTCCGGAAACCAGAGCGGACAACCGGTCAGGCTCAGGCAGAAAACCGAAAGCCCGACAGAAGCACACAAATTCTTGATACGTTTCATTCTACGATCCCCGTGGTGAATTCCGGGAACGTTCCATGCCGTGACGGGCAGGAAACCTGGAGCCCCGGTGACTCATCTCCGGGGCCCCTTCGCAGAATGAGTCCGCGAAATGCCATTAGTGCTGATCCTCGAACAGCTAACAGCGGGGAAGATCTGGCTCATGGCCGCCAAAAAGCAGCGGTCAATTACAGTTGCGGGACAGCGCGGGAATCACACCCGACTTCCTCCCTGGAGATAGGCCAAGCTGCCCATCAGAGGGTATCTGTCAAGCCTTAAGCGCTCAGGTATGTCAAAGGCCAGAACAGCTGGTCGGCTCTGCTTTGCGGCGCTCCAGAAGGGCCAGCAGCTCCTTGCGCGACGCTTCACTCATGGAGGGCCAGGCCGAGATTTCGGGAAGGCTGCGAAGACAACCGACGCACAGCCCGCTTTCGTCCAGACGGCAAAGCCCGACACAGGGCGACTCAACCGACGGCTGGCGGGGTGAAGCATGCATGACAGGGACAGGAAAGAGATGCCGGTTTGGATCGACAAGCCGATACGCTGTGGGTCTGTCGAATGCTTGCCTTCGGTTTGTTGATAAATCCCCTGGCAGCGTAGCAGCGAAAGCGGCCTATGCTTCATTTCGAAAACGTTATCATCGCCTACGATTCCAAACCCCTTCTGCGTGACGTGCGCTTCCATCTGGAGCCCGGAACGGCGGGCGTACTGGTGGGTCCCTCCGGCTGCGGGAAATCTTCGCTCTTGCTTGCCACGGCCGGCCTGGTTTCATTCCAGGGGGAAATCCGCGTCCAGGATTTGACTGTGGACGCCCACAACGTCCAGCAAATTCGTCGGGAGTGCCTGGCCTGGCTGCCCCAGGAGATTGGTCTACCGGCGTCGTCGGTTTCGGACCTCTTTAGGTCGCTGCGCGAATTGCGCGCCAACCGCGGGGCGCGTGGGCTCGATGAAAGCAAGGTGCTGGAATACTTTGAAATGCTCGGCCTCTCCGAAGACCTCCTGACCCGCGCCATGACGGAAATTTCGGGAGGTCAGAAGGTGCGCATTCTGCTTGGCGCGCTTCTGGCCCTGAAGCGCCCCCTGCTTCTTCTGGATGAGCCCAGCGCCATGCTCGACGATGTGTCCACCGAACGCGTTTGGGAAGCCATCCATCATTCCGGCGTAACGGTGCTTTCCACTTCCAACGACCCCCGCTGGATAGCGAAGCATAGAGTTCAGATTCCAGTGCAGGAGTTTGCAGCGTGAACGGCGCGATCGAGATTTCGTACGCCCGTCTGGGCCTGGCGTACCTGGGATTGCTGCTGCCATTTCTGGTGCTTTTTTTGCTCAGCACGGGGCAACTCAGCGCGGCGGTCATCGCCGTGTTGCGCATGACCCTGCAACTTTCTCTGGTGGGCCTGTACCTGGAAGTGTTGTTCCGGCTGGATAGCCCGTATCTGAATACACTCTGGGTGGTCGTGATGCTATTCGTTTCGGCCGGCACAATCGTACGACGTACCGGCCTTGCACTGCGTCTGCTGTTTTTGCCGGCCCTGGCGGCGATGGGTGTGGCCGTGGTTTTTGCAGACCTGTTCTTTCTGGGAGTTGTCGTGCACATGGAGCACCTGCTCACGGCGCGCTACCTGATTCCGATTACCGGCATGTTGCTCGGGAACTGCCTGCAGGCAAACATCGTCGGGCTCGACAGTTACTTTCGCCGCATCAGCGAAGAGCGCATACGCTATCAGTTTTTTTTGTGCTGCGGGGCCACGCGCTCGGAGGCCCTGCGTCCTTTCTTCCGCGACGCCGTGCGTCGGGCCCTGGACCCCGTCATTGCAAACGTTTCGGTCATTGGCCTTATTTCGCTGCCGGGCATGATGACCGGTCAGATCCTCGGTGGTTCGAGTCCATCGGTCGCGATTCGCTATCAGATTATGATCATGGTTGCGATTTTCTTTACGGCGACCATGGGTGTAATGGCCTGCATTATCTTTTCGCGCCGCTTTGCCTTTGACGCATTTGATCGGCTTAAGCCGGGACTCTTTCGCGCTTCATAAGGCCAGGGCGTCCGCTACTCCCACGCTTCCGGGCAGGGCTTCCAGGCCAGGGCAGTCTCAATCGCCTGCGTTCGCGCCAATAATTGGCAGCCCGTCCCGCGTCTCGGGTCTGAACGCGAGGGCCAGACCATCACAACGTCCGGAGCCCTGAACGCGGACAGCCACGCTTCGTTCCACGAAGACCTCTACAACGCTCTGCGATCGGCTGGCGGCTCGGCGGAAGCTAAAACTCAAAGTACTGCTGCACCGTAAAATAGCGCTCGAGGGAATCACAAAAGATTGTGACAACATTCTTTCCAGGGCCTAACTCCCGGGCGATCTGCATCGCCGCAAACAGGTTCGCGCCCGAAGAGATGCCGCATAGAATGCCTTCGTTGCGCGCAATGGCGCGGGTGGTGTGAAAGGCGTCTTCGTCTTTGACCCGAACGATGCGATCGATCACGTCCCGATTGAGGATTTCGGGAATAAAACCGGCGCCCAAACCCTGGAGGCGATGCTGGCCTGGCTTTTTGCCCGAGAGCACCGCGGAGTCGTTTGGTTCGACTGCAACCACCAGCGTATCCGGTCGTTCCTGTTTCAGACTTTCCCCGACTCCGGTGATGGTGCCCCCGGTTCCGACGCCGGCCACAAAGGCGTGCACCTGGCCATCCAGAGCGGTAAGAATTTCTTTGACGGTGGTTTTGCGATGACTATCGGGATTGGCGGCATTCTTGTATTGCGAAGGCAAGAACGCGTTTTTGGTTTGGGCGGCAATTGCGTGGGCCCGTCGGACGGCGCCGTCCATCCCCAGCCTGGTCGGGGTCAGGATGACTTCAGCGCCGAAACTCTGCAGAATAAACAGACGCTCAAGACTCATGGACTCCGGCATGGTTATGATGCAGCGCAGGCCTTTCACCGCGCAGACCATGGCAAGCCCTATGCCGGTGTTGCCGCTGGTGGCTTCGACGATAACGGAGTCGGGCCCGATTTGCCCACTCACTTCCGCCTGCTCGATCATGTTCAGCGTTGCCCGGTCTTTGATGCTTCCGCCGGGCGAATAGCCTTCGAGCTTGGCGTAAATCGTAGCATGTTCCGGGCCGACCACACGATTCAGGCGTACCAGCGGAGTGTTGGCGACCAGGTCGAGCACACTCTCGGCGATTTCGGCCCCGGTTTTTCGTACGGCTCCGGATTGATCCAGGTGAAGGGCGTTGATTTCGTTCATATTAGTTTATCCCCGGCGCGCCGTGTTCCAGCAACGGACGCACACGGCCCAGAATCCAGAGCAGGCCATAACTCACGACCAGAGCCAGCGCCGGCGTCAATGTCCAAACCTTGAGTATCTTCCGGGCGATGGGCTGATGGAGAGTCATGCTGTGCGGCAGTTCCTGCTTCACAGTCAGCATGGCGAGCAAGGCCATCGAAGCGACCTGCACGTACGGCGCCGGCAGTCCGATGACCGAAGCAGTAATGATCAAAGACGAGCAAACAATCGAAACAATCGACGATGATATGAGGCCCAGCGGAACGATTTCCTTACCGGCCGTTTCCATGACGCCCTTGCCGAGCAGCAGCCCGCCCAATCCAAAAAGCGGGGCGAAAATCAGAAAGCCGGTCACGGGCGCAAACAGTCCCGCGGCAGCCAGGGGGCCGACTACATTGGCGACGTTGTTGCTGCCGATTCCCAGGGCGCCGTAGCAATCGGTTACAACCGTTAGCCAGCGCAGTCCGGTCTTGTGTCGCTGCAGCTTTTCGTGAAAACGAAAGTTGGAGGAGCGAGGCGGATAGAGGAAACGCGCCAAAAAATACGTCAGGAAGTACGCCAGAAACGAGATCGCGATCCAGACCAGAAACATGTAACCGACCAGGTGGTAGTCCAGGTGGCCGTAGTACAATCCAACGCCCGAAAACGAACCGACTATGATTATGCTTGTGGACTGCGGGATGCGAATCAGATTCGCCAGGAAGAGCGAAGCCCCCGCGGCCACCAAAAGTATGACCGCCACTTCCGGGCTGACCAGTTCCTCCGGTACGATTCGCGAGCGCAGGGTTGCCGCGACCCTCGATCCAAACAGCAAGGCGCCGGCCAGGACAAAGACCGTAAAGAGCGCGACCGCGCTGCCCCGTCCTAGTATGCCGCTGCCGTACGAAGGCGAAAACGCGACGCCCAATCCGCTGGCCCCCATGTTCAGCGCCCAGAAGACCGAAACCCCGATCAGAATGATGCTTACTGTTTCCATATTCCTGTCAGCCGGAAATCCCTATTATTCCGATCGGACTGGTAGGAATTGCGGGGTGGCGGCGCTCTGTCAAATCAAAAGGTCCCTCCCGGTCGGCCCCCGGACCACTGGCGACGCTACCGTGCGGCACCCTACGAGGATCGCATGCCCGACCTGATCCTCGGCTTTCTGGTGCAGGTGAGCATTTTGCTCTTCGCGGCCCGACTCTGCGCAGAGATTGCCGAGCGGCTTGGCCAGCCTGGTGTGCTGGGTGAGATTCTCGCCGGCGTGCTTTTGGGACCTTCCGGCCTGGCGGGCCTGGTGCCGGCCTTTCGACCCTGGATCATGCCCGAGACCCAGGGCCCCGCTTTGATTGAGGCCCTGGCTATGCCCGGCGCCATGTTTCTGCTTTTGATCATTGGTCTGGAGCTGGACCCGGCGTTGATACGCCGCCACGCGCGCCGCGCTCTTGGGGCCTCCCTGGGCGGCCTGCTTTTGACCTTTGCTCTCGGATTGCTTCTCGGTCAGAGCCTTCCGGACCGAATGCTTGCCGGTCCCGATCAACGGCTGGTTTTCTCTCTATTTCTGGCAACGAGCATGTCCATTACGGCCATCGCCGTGCTTGCGCGCGTGCTCTTCGATCTGGGTCTCACCCGCCGATCGATCGGGCAGTCCATGATGGCTGCGGCCATGATCGACGACACCGTCAGCTGGCTTTTATTGGGCCTCGTTGTCGGTCTGGCCGATGCAAATGCGCCGGGCCCCGCGACAAGTCTGTTCTACTCGGCCTTGCGGCTGGGTGGCTTTCTTGTGTTTGCTTTCGTTGTTGCCCGGCCGGTTCTCAAAATCGCCGTGCGCTTCTTACAGGAGCGTATGGTGGCGCCCCATCGTCAGACCGCCTTTGTTGTGCTGATCGCCTTTGTTTTCGGAGCGATTGCGCATGGCCTTCATCTTGAGGCGATACTCGGTGCTTTTGTGGCGGGCATCGTGTTCGGACGCATCCCGTATCTTTCGTCCGGAGTGCGCCATGGTCTGCAGAGCATGTCTTTTGGCGTGCTCACCCCGATCTTCTTCGCGACCATTGGACTGAAGGCTGACGTGCGAGCCGTGCTCACGTTTGAGTACCTGCCCGTCCTCGCGGCGGTCATTGCCACCGCCTGCGCCGGAAAGATCTGCGGTGTCTTTATCGGAGCGCGCCTTTTGGGCCGGGTGCCAACCATGGAAGCCCTGGCGATGGGCTTCGGCCTGAATTCACGCGGGGCCGTGGAAATCGTCATCGCCTCCATTGGTCTTTCGATCGGTGTGCTCACCGGGCAGATGTTCACAATCATCGTGATCATGGCCATCTTTACGTCGGTTATTTCTCCGGCGTTGTTGCGACGCGCCATGCGCCATGTCCCGCAGACCGCAGCGGAGGAAATGCGGGCGGAAAGGGAACGTGGGACTTCAGCCCATCGTGATATTCATCGGGTCTTGATGCCGCTTCGCAGTCGAAAGGAGATGGGCCCGCATCTCGAAGTGGAGCTTGCGATTCTGGAACGCCTGCGTCGGAACTCACCTCTGGTTCTGACGTTGTTTACAGCGGTCGATGAATCCGAGCGCAAGGCTGCCGGTGCTTATTTGAGAAACGTTTCTCGCCGCCTGGAAAGTCTCGAACCGTACTCAAAGGTGGTGGCCGGCTCTGCTCCCGAGACTGCCATCCTTTCGGAGCTGCGCAACGATTACGATCTGCTCGTGCTCGGCGCTCCGGAACGCGGCACGGGCACCGAAATGCTTTTTACACCGATGGTGGACTATCTGGTGCGCATGGCCGGTTGTCCCACACTGGTCGTGAGCGGGGCTTCCGCAAGTCCTGGGCCCCAGCGTCTGAAACGTATTCTGGTGCCGTCCAATGGAACCATCCACGCCCGTCGCGCTGCCGACCTGGCCTGTTCCATTGCCGACGAGGATGCGGAGATTCTCTTTTTGCACGTGCTCGGGCGCGAACGAAACCTGTCCCTCTCGGGGACTGAGGACCTGGAAGCGCGCGGAAACGACATCGTGCAGGATCTGCAGGGCATCGCAACAGCGCGCGGAATGGTCGGGCGCGGTATTCTGCGAAGCGGGGCCCCGGAAATGACCATACCGGCCGTCGCAAACGAGGAGGCTGTGGATCTAATCCTTTTGGGCACAAATCTGCGGACCGGTTCGGCGCGTCTCTTGCTTGGGCCGCGGGTCGCGGGGGTGCTGTCCGGTGCTTCCTGTCCCGTTATTGTCTATTCGAGCTGAGTGCAGAGGCCTTTGTAAAGCCGTTCGATTTCCGGGATCGGCAAATTCAGTCCCAGGCGATCGCGCGTCTCCAGACAGGCGCCGACAATGCTTTCGATTTCCAGATCGCGACCGGCCCGGCGGTCCAAAAGCATGCTCGGCAAATAAGCGCCCATGGTCCTGGTTTTTGCGACCTGGTCTTCTATGAAACTCGCGTCAAGGTTCCACGGCAGGTACGGCGTTTCGGCCTGGTGGACCGCGCGGCCCAATTCGATGACTTCGCGCATGATGGCGCGCACGCGACCCAGCATGTCCGGGTTGGCCAGAATGAGATCGGTCGGCTGGTTGTAGAGTGTGCACAGGCCATTGAAAGGTACGTTCCAGACCTGCTTGCGCCAGCGCATCTCCGTGTAGTTTTCCAGGCTTTCGCAATCAATCGCGGACCGTCGCAGCAGTTCCACAATGGCATCGACATTTCCATAGAATGAAGAGCGATAGGGGGCCACGGCCACATGACCATACTCCGTGTGCTCAATCTGCCCCGGGCTCACGCGATTGCTGCACAAGAATGCGGTCCCGCCCAGGATCGCGGCAGAGTCAAACAGTTGCGCCAATCGGTCCTCGTTTCCGATCCCGTTTTGCAGACACAAAATCACCGTCCGTCCGGCGCGAAAGATCGGCTCTATAAGCGGGCCGTACATGTGATTGGCCGTCGTTTTAAGGCCAATCAGACAGAGGTCGACGACCCGAATGGATTGGGGTGTATTGTGGACCCGCGGAAACAGGATAGAAAAATCACCGTTGATCGATCGGACCCGGATGCCCTCGCGACGTACGGCTTCATAGTCGCTCCGCAAAAGGAAGTGCACCTCGGTATCGGTCTCTTTTTCGTGGCGCGCCAGAAGACTGCCATAGTAGAGCCCCAGCGCTCCCGCTCCGATGATCGCAATTTTCTGCGGGGGCGCCGCGATTTGCATTGTTTGAGCATTGCGGGTTTCTTTTACAGTTCAAGAAGTTTCGTAGACTGCACACGGGTCACGGACCTCGACGTAAAGTCCGGCCCCCGGGCCTCGCGGGCGGAGATTACTACGGGGAAGCGATCGCCATCTCGGACGATGGCGCGGTCTGGATTGCCGGCGCGAGCAGGAAAGACACAGGCGCCGCTGGCATCAGCCAAACACGCAATCGGATCGGGGATCGTGTCCTTAGAAGACAAAGTAAATAAACGGCGAGCCGGAGGCCGAGAATTGAATGCAAACGACCGTCAGGACGGCGCCGGCCCCGATTTCGACCCAGAGCGGGATGCGCCATCGCAGCCGACCTTTTTCGAAGAGCCAGTAGCCCAGCACGTGGCCCGCCGCGATAAAACCCGCGGCCCAGAGCACGGGGTAGGCGTAAGTCGCGGCGGAGAAGTCGGCCGAGCAGGCCTCCAGACAGAGCATGCGCTTCATGATCAACCAGGACTCACTGATGTTGCGGCTGCGAAACATGGTCCCGAAAAAGATGGTAACAAAAGAAGTCAAAGCCAGTTTCAGAATGTCGATCGGCCAGCGTTTGGAGAAATAGCGTACTTCGGGGTGCGCCTCATGTTCGATTCGGGCCGCGTTCTGGGCTTCTTTCTGTACGTTTTTCATTTGCGAACGATTGCGCGCCAGATCGCGCACCGAGCTTTCTACGGCCAGAATCAGCCCGTGAATTGCCCCCCAAATCGTATAGGTCCAATTGGCCCCGTGCCAGACGCCGGCCGCAAACATAGTGAGGAAGATGTTGAACTTGTGGCGCAGGAACCCCACGCGACTGCCGCCCAAAGGTATGTACAGGTAATCCCGGTTCCAGCGGATCAAAGATATGTGCCAGCGTTGCCAGTGCTCCGTTACGGATTTGCTGAGATAGGGCATTCGAAAATTTTCCGGAAGCCGGTATCCCAGAAATATCGCGGTGCCCCAGGCCATATCCGAATAGCCCGAGAAGTCGCAGTACACCTGGACCCAAAAAGCCAGCGCCCCCATCCAGTGCCCACCGGCATCGAAGCCGGTTGGACTGCCGTAGATTGCGTCGACAATGGGGGCCATGTTGTCCGCCAGCACGGCCTTCTTGAAATAACCCATGGCGAACCAGCGGGCAGCCTCGCGCATGTTCGCGCTCTGAATGATCGGCTCTTGATCGAGCTGGGGTAGAAACTCCTTCGCCGTAACGATCGGGCCCGCGACCAACTGCGGGAAAAAAGAAACAAAGAGGGCAAAGCGAATGAAATCGCGTTCAGTCGGAATAACGTCCCGATAGACATCAATTGTGTAACTCATGGACTGAAAGGTGAAAAACGAGATACCCACCGGCAAAACCACGCGAATCATAAAACGATAACGGTCGTAGGCGTCAAAGGTGGACGGTTCGATCATGTTGATGAAGTCTACGAACTCCCCAATGAAAAAATCAGAGTACTTAAAGTAACCCAGAATACCCAGATTCATTGCCAGGCTGATGACCAGAGCCGCCCGTCGTTTCGCCCGGGCGACCTCCGACTGTCCGCTTTCGCCCTGTCTCGTCTGTGCAATCGCAAGGCCGGCAACATAGTCCACGGCGGTAGACAGGAAGATCAAAAGACCGTACTGCCAAACGGAAGACATGTAAAAAAAGTACGAGGCGATCAGAAGGAAGATGTGTCGGGCTCGAGAAAGATGCTTTGGCCCAACGATCAGGGGCAGCAGCGCCCAGTAGATCAAGAGCACCGCCGAAAAGAAATACAGGAATATGGCGCTTGAAAAAATCACGCGGCCTCTTCCGCAAGACCCGGCTTATGGGTCGTAAGGCCATACAGGGGCAGCACCACCAGCGCAAGGCAGGGCAGGAAAATGTACCACGGCAGAAGCGCGGTCGTAAGCGCGTCACCCCCGAAGTAAGGCATTTCCGGCCAGAAGTAGATCTGGGCGACGCTCAGCATGTTCAACAACGCGTGTATCGCAATCGGCAGCAAGATGCTCCCCGTTCTGAGCCGCAAAATCGCAAGCACAATCCCGAAAAGAAACAGCGGGGCCGCTTCCCAGGGATTGAGGTGCGAAAGGGCATAGAGCGCCGATTGAAAAACAACGCTGCCATACAAAAGCAGTCGCGCCCGCAATCCCGGAACCGCAAAAAAGTAACGGGCCGCGAGCCCCAGCATGAGGCCGCGAAAGACAAGTTCTTCGACGATCGGCGCCACGATTCCCGGTGTGACAAAGGCCCCCAGTAGATCCAGCCAGTGGTGGCGGGGCCACATCAATTCCAGGCTCGCGCGCAAAAGCCGATCCACCGGAAACAGAACGAGCGCAATCGCGTGCAGTTGCTGACCAACGCCAATGAGGCCCAGGGGCAGGGCACACAGCAGCGCCAGAAGCCCGGGCGAAACACGAAGCGCGGCTTCAAGGGCTCGCCGCAGGCTTACGCGGTAGGTGATCCGATCCGTTTCGCCCGCCAGGTCCGCCGGAGGAAGCAGCATCAATTGCACGGCCTCGGTTCTGCGGAAAAAAAGGCACACAAAAAACAGGGGGCCGATATAGCTTGCGCTCAGGATCAGCTTGTAATGCTGCTGATATAGGATCTCGACGGGATCGGAACCCATGCGCAACGCAAATTCGACTATGAACTTGGTCGCCAGGAAGCCGGCACAAAGAGCTATGGCCCACAGCGCGACCAGTCCGGTTCGAAGGAGCATTGACGCGACACTGCCGCGGCCTGGCGCACTCTGTCGAGCCAAATGAGGAACCCGTTATGATCGAGGTGCACCGTCTGAAGGGTGAGCCCTTTTTCTTGAATCACCGGCTGATCGAGGTTGTCGAACGCAATCCGGACACCGTGGTTACCCTGATGAACGAGAAGCGCTATCTGGTGCGCGAAAGCCCGGAGGAGCTGATCGCGCTGATCCAGCAATTTGAGGCCAAAATTTTTGCTTTGCGCGATACAGGCCCCGTCGATAGATAAGACATAATGTCAGGCCAGAGGAGCAGGATCGATAACCTATGGACTTAGCTTCGCTCGGCGGATTGATCCTGGGCTTTGTTCTGGTCATGTTCGGCACCATTCAGGCCGGATTGAGCCCGCTGGACATATTGAATATTCCATCGGTCTTCATCACCTTTGGTGGAGGGGCCGCGGCTTCGATCATTTCGAGTCCGATGAGCCGCCTGACGAATTTCGCAAACTATACCCGCTTTGCGTTTTCTCCACAGCAGACCGACGTTGCGAATTTAATTGTTACACTCGTGAACTTTTCCGAACGGGCCCGCCGCGAGGGATTGCTGTCCCTTGAAGATGACCTCGTAAATCTCGATGAACCCTTTCTCAGAAAGGGCATTCAGCTGGTCGTGGACGGAACAGATCCCGAGCTCGTGCGCAACATTCTCGAAACCGAGATGCAGAACATTGCAAATCGGCACGGCGACGGGATCAAGTTCTGGGGTGACCTCGGCTTTTATTTTCCGGCCTTTGGTATGATCGGGACTTTGATTGGACTTGTGCAGATGCTCAAAAACCTCGGGGCCGGCGACCCGGGAGCTATCGGCTCCGGTATGGCGGCGGCCCTGATTACCACGCTGTATGGTTCGCTTGGTTCCAACCTGGTCGCGCTGCCCATTCAGCGTAAGCTACAATTGCGCGACGGGGACGAGCAGACGATCAAGGCGATCATGATTGAGGGAATTCTCAGCATTCAGTCCGGGGACAACCCGCGGATCGTTAAAGATAAGCTGTCCTCTTTCCTGGCGCCCGCCGATCGCTCGCAACTCGACGAGGTCGCCGGCGGTCCTTGATCCATGGCAAAAAAGGAAAGGTGTCCCGAATGCGAAGAAGGCGCGCCGCTGTGGATGGTCACCTACGGCGACATGGTCACGCTGCTTCTGTGCTTGTTCGTGATGCTCTATACCACCGGTAAAGCCACGCCCCAGGAAGTGCAGATCATTCTTTCGGCTTTCAACAACAGTCTTGGTTTTTTCACCGGTGGACAGACGCTGTCGGAAGGTCGCCTGGAAGAAATGGGTATGAACCTCGAGACTTTGCCGTCTCAGACCCAGGGGCGATCGTTGTCCCAGGCAAAGAAGCAGGCCCGCAGCGTTTTCATGCCGGAAATTCAGACACGTCGCGTGCGGGTCACCGAGGACGAGCGCGGTCTGGTGATTTCACTGATTGGGGCCGAGTACTTCGAACCCGGCAGCGCCCTTCTGACTCCGCAAATCCAGGATGTGCTGAAGCGCGCCGCCGGTCTGATTAAAGAACTGAACAAGTTCGTTCGCATTGAGGGCTACTGTTCTCAGGACGAAGTCGAATATCTTCAGGGCCGCCAGGACGTGGGCAACGAGGAACGCATTTACCAGAATTCCTGGGACCTTGCCGGGGCCCGGGCGATCAACACGACCGTGTTCTTGTACAATCAGGACGTTCCTCCGGATTGGCTGCAGTCGGTGAGCTATGGCTCCTACCGACCCCTGGCGGACGTGGGCGACACCGGAACCCCGGAGGCCGCCGCGCACAACCGTCGCATTGACATCGTGATTCTGACCTACAAGGAAAGCGCCCGGGAAGAAGGCGAATCCGGATTTCGTCTGCCGGAGTCCCGTTTGCCGGGCTCGGAATCTCTCATTCCGGATACGTAGGGGAGGCGCCTGGGGCGGGGTCCCAACCCGCGAACCCCGAACTTCCTGTCCCAGACATCTGCTACAGTGAAATCATGGGCGAGTTTACCAATCCCCATGACCGGCTGATCCGCAGCTTATTTCAGGAAGCCGAACAGGCGGCCTCTTTCTTTCGCGCGACGCTCCCGGCTACTGTCGTCGATCTCCTTGACTTCGATCAAATCAACCTTCTGCCGGGCACGTTTATTTCGGAAGAACTCCGGGAAAGCCGAAGCGACCTACTGATCGAAGTGCCGCTTCGGTCGGGCGAGCGCGCAAACATCTACGTGCTTTTCGAACACAAATCCTACGTCGATCCCGGCGTGTTTGTGCAGCTCCTGGGTTATCTGGCCGAAATCCACAAGCGGCAGTTTGCAGACACAGGCCGGCTGTCGGTCGTGATTCCGTTTGTGTTCTATCACGGCGACAGGACATGGAACCCTGGCCGCAGTTTTGGAGATGGCTTCGACCTGAGCGCCCGGGAGCGGCGTGTTTTTTCGGAATACATCGCTGATTTCCAGATCGCACGGTTCGAGCTGAACGACGCCAACCTGGATGCGCTGATCCGTGATGCCGCCCTCCGGGCGGTCCTGGGTGTTATGCAAAACATCCGCGAGCCGGATTTCCTCGAGCGCCTCGTTCCCCTGTTGCGCGGACTTGCGGAAAGCCGCGATCCTTCGAAAAAGCTTGCGCTGCTCCGGACTCTACTCATCTATATTATGAATACCCGCGAGCAAGAATCCACCGAGGAAATCAAACGCGCACTCATTGCGGCCCGAATACGGGACAACGAGGAAACCATGGCAACCATCGCAGACAGATTACGAGAGGAAGGCCTGAATCAGGGTCTCGAACGAGGCCGGGCCGAAGGCGAGATAGAGGGCATACGCAAAGGCGAGGCCGAGGGCGCACGAAAAGCGAAGCTCGAAACCGCGAAGGCGATGCTCGCGGAGGGCATAGCGATCGAAACCGTCCTGCGTGTTACCGGCCTGGATCGGGAGTCGCTGGAGGGCGCGCCTCCGGC
>JACKOY010000032.1 GCA_024233935.1 Spirochaetales bacterium
GGTTTTCGCGTCCTTCTGGCAGAACTGATAGGCGGAGGACAGACAGATTCCGGCCACACCCACAAGTCGAAAATGCTCCGGTAGGATCGCGCCGTGATATAAAAAGACCGCCGGAACGATAACGTAGTTGAAGTAATCGGTCATGTTGTCCAGCAGCGCCCCATCGAAGCCGGGCAGCAATTCCTTGACCCCGACGGCGCGGGCAAACGTGCCATCGACCATATCCACCAGAAGCGCAGCGCCCATCCAGAGAAAGGCCTCGCGGAACTCATTGTTTACAATGGATTCGATGGCCACAAAGCCGAAGACCACACCGCTGGCGGTGAACAGGTGAACAAGATACGCCAATGCCAGACGAATCGGTGGGCGGTTTATTTCTGTCTGCGGCATAGGGGATTTCGTTTGCAAGGACCCTGCACGCACAGGCTTTTTTCATTTTATTCTGTCGGGATTACGCCTGCGCGGCCTTCGACGAAGGCCTGCAGTAGACCGGCTTCACTTGCATTCTTCCGGGCGGCGATCGGGCCCTACTTACTTTTCATGTGCCAGACTCCGGTCCAGTCTTCCGTGGGAGCATGTTTGCGCAGGTGTTCGATTCGGGCCAGAAAGAGTCGCGTGGCACGGTCTGCCCCGTGGGAAGCAAGCAGGTCTCGAAAAGCCTGCTCGGCGCGGTCCCAATCACCAGCCCGGTACAGAGGCAATGCCTCTTGAAACAACGCAATCGCATCCAGTCGATACCGCTCCACTTCACTCTCCCGGCCAACCAGCTCAAAGACCCGCACCGGTTGGTCGCGGCCCTTCACCTGGATCAAATCGAGTTCACGCAAAACGAAGCCCGAAATTTCAGCCACGGTGGCCTCGGAGAGCAGAACGCGCGATCCGTATTGCTTGTTGGCACCCTCCAGGCGCGAGGCCAGGTTCACGCTATCACCCATGATCGTAAAGTTTCGCGCCGTTTCGGAACCCATGTTGCCCGCGACCACTTCCCCGGTATGGATTCCAATGCGGATGTCTATGGCATCCAGCACTCCGACCACGCCAATCGCTTCCCCCACCGTTGCATTGAACTGGTCGAGCGCTTTTAGCTGGTCCAGGGCGGACTCACAGGCCAGCTGCGATCTGCGATTGGCTTCCACAAACGGGGGCCCCCAGAAGGCCATAATCGCATCGCCGACAAATTTATCGATCACTCCGTCACGCTCCTGAACTTTCGCGCTCATGGCTGACAGATAGCGGTTCATTAGCCTCACCAGGCTGGCCGGCGTCAGCTTTTCGCTGATGGATGTAAAACCGGCGACGTCGGAAAAGAAAATCGCCATCGTTTCGCGCGATCCCTCTCCAGCTGCGGTCGCGTCGTTCAGGAGCTTATCAACGATGCGCGGATCCACGTACTGACCAAAGGTCTCTTTGATTCGTTCGCGATCCCGGAGGCCGTGCACCATGGAATTGAAGCTTCCGGTAAGCTCGCCGATTTCGTCGCCGCTACTCCGGTCGAGTATCACGTCCAGGTTGCCCTCGGTGACGGCCTTCGTGCCCGAAACGAGTTTGCGGATCGGCGCAACCAGACCATTTGCAAAGAGCACGGAAAGCGCCAGACCGACCAAAACAGCGAGTACTGTGGCCGCAACATTGAAGTAGATTACCTGCTCTTCATGGTCCGAAGTGATTCCCGTCGAGCGCGAAATAAAAGTCTCCACCTGCTCTCGCAGGACATCCAGACTTTCGGTGAAGTCATCCTCTTCTTGTTCAAGCGCCGACTCCATGAGGCGACCCGTACCGGGGTCTTGCTCGATGGCTGCGAGGGTCTCGCGCGCGTGGGATTCGAACTGCGTATGCTCGCGGTCTATCTCTTGAACCATCTGGAGTAAACGCTCCATCTCCGCCTGGTCGATAGGAACGGCTGTTATCTGACGGGCCGTTTCCAGCAAGGCGATAGTGCTCTCCAGTTCCCGGTCTACGGCCTGGCCACGTTCGAGAAACTGGCGCTCTTCTCGTTCCCGGAGCACCGTCGGCGCGCCGCGCATTTCGTGCAGGCGGATGAGACGCGTGTAGTGCAGCTCTTGCTCAAGTGCGTGGTCCTCAATGCTTTCAATGGAGCGCAATATGGGAAGATAATGATTGGCCACCGTGTGTAGCTCACGCGCCACGCCCGAGACCCGGTAAACGGAAAAACCCGCCACGAGCGCCATGGCCAGAAGCAGTAGGGTCAGGATGCCCAGAATCTTGGTTCGAATGGTCACGCCGGGTGATGCCATCTGGTCTCGCTTTGATTGGTCTGATTGTCCGAAAAAGCCCGCCATGGCAGGATATTTCGCGGTCGCATCCCCTCATACCCGGATGCACGATCCGTTTCAACACGAACTTGCTTTATCACAGGCAAATTGCAAAGGTCGTCCGAATGCCCGTGGGCGGCAAGATGCAGGGCTGGGAGGCGCACAATGCGAAGAGATCTTCCGGAAGATTGCGCTGACCTCTGGTCTGCGCTTGCCGCTTTGCTCGCGGCCTTTGGTCGAATTGAGGACCGCTTGCAGCCTGATCGGCTATCTGCGGAGGCCGATGTGCTTGAGCCGCTTGCGACCGCACTTCAGGCGCGCTGCGATCCTTCCGGCATTGGGAATACATCTTCATCACCGGAAAAGCACGTCCTGCTGCGCGCTGCTGCCCAGGTACTGCAGGCCACCGCGCGTTTTGCGACCGCCCGGGTCGGACCGCACGAAATTTTGAAGGCGTTCCAATCCCTTCGTCCGCTTGCGCGGGCCCGGGAGATCCTCTACGAACTTATCCATCTGCCGTTGATCAATGCTCATTTTTTGGGGTGTTCGGTCGATGACGGAATCTCCATGATTGAGCGAACGGAGCGGGCTCAGAGAGAGCAGCCCGGCCCGCGCGGTATTCTACACTTTGAAAATCAGCGTGGAAAGAGGGGCGGCTACTCTCTGTACATACCGGAGTACTACAGTCCGCAGCAGAGGTGGCCGCTGGTCATCGCACTGCACGGTGGTTCCGGGCACGGGGCCGACTTCTTCTGGAGCTGGTTGCCCGACGCGCGACGCTCCGGCTGTATCCTCGCCGCGCCGACTTCCCGGGGACGCACCTGGTCGTTACACTCTCCGGGCCAGGACGCTGCCGGTCTGAATGCGATGTTGGCTCATATCTCCGAAAATTGGAACGTAGATACGGCGCGTGTCCTGCTCACGGGAATTTCCGATGGGGGAACTTATGCCATGCTGCTTTCTATCGTTCCGCAATCGCCCTTTACGCACTTCGCCCCGGTTGCGGCCGCAGTTCATGTGCTTGTAAACGCGGATGGAGTCGTTCTTGCTCCGGTGCGAGACCTGCCTGTATACCAGGTGCACGGCGCCCTGGATTGGATGTTTCCCGTAGAGAAAGCCCGGGCTGCGGCCGACGCGCTGAAACAGGCAGGCGCGCAGATCACCTATAGAGAGCTACCGGACCTTTCTCACAACTATCCGCGCGACGAAAATCCGCATATTCTGCGCTGGTTCTCACCGGAGTTTTCGGCCTGATTCTTTTCCAATCGCCGGCGACTTTTTTATTTGTCTTTACGCGCCGGGCCGCCCCCCGGCAAGCAAGGCAGATTGAGCCGATCGTTCCCCGGCCTTCGGCAATCCTGAGACTCCGAACTCATCTAGGTCGCAATGCGCGCCGAAACCAACCCTGACAGGGACGACCCTCTCGAGAACGATAGGTTCCTGTTGGAGCTATTGGTCGGATCTTCCTTTGCCTATTCTATCGTTTACGCGTTTGTGAACTACCATGCGTCCTTTGTGGATGGCGTGCCGGCATCAATTTCGATTCTCTACGCCGCTTACCTGGTTTTCATTTATCTGATCGGACGCTACAGGATTCTCTGGATGGCGTTGCTGTTCTACGCGGGTGCGTTCTTGAGCGTCACAGGCTATGCCATCGCCCTCGGCAGTGGTTTCGGCATGCACTTCTTTCTGCTCCCTGTGGCGGTTGGAGCACCCTTCTTGTTCCGCGGAGATCGTTTGCTGGCTGTTGCTACCGGAGCCCTGCCGGTGCTTGCTTTCTGCGCTCTTTTGGTCTTGAATTTTTCCGGGACGAGCATTATCGTTTCGGACCTTGAGGAGACGGCCAGTCTGTACCTTCGAGTGAACGCAATTAGCGCTACGGCGTTCCTGCTGGTCGAGATTCTGCTCATTGCTACGTTCCTGAACAGGACCCTTGAACGATTGGCCGCCGAGAAGGGCCGTAACTATCAACTGCTGTGCAACCTGATACCCGAGAGCCTGCTCGGGCGTTTTTTGTCCAATGACCGGTACCTGGCCTACAATTGCGATCAGGCTGTCGTGATCTTTGTCGACATCGTCGGTTTTACGGAACTGTCCGTGCGATCGGATCCAAACGAGGTAGTTCGCATGCTGAACGACATCTACTCGGACTTCGATGAACTTGCTGATCAGTTTGGTGTGGAAAAGATCAAGACAATCGGTGACTCTTACATGGCGGCCGTCAACGTGATCGACCAGACTTCCGGCGCGTTTGAAAACGCGGCCAGATTCGCTCTGGATATTGTGCGCATCGTGTCCGAGCGCTACAGTCACATTGGGGTCCGGGTCGGCATGGCCTCCGGCCCGCTTGTGGCCGGCGCCGTGGGCAAGCGCCGCATCTTCTTCGACATCTGGGGTCCGGTGGTCAATCTCGCCAGTCGCCTGGAAAAGCTGTCGGCTCCCGGGCGTGTCCTGTGCTCCATGGAACTTGTCGAACGACTGCGGCCCGCTTTCCAATTCGCCGAAGAAAGCAACTACGAAGCCCGGGGTATCGGAGAAACACCGGCCGCATTTCTTTTAGGCGCAACAGGCACCGGCTGAGGGGATAGCTCTGCCTTTCGCAAGCTTCCGCCCTGGGTCGGGGAACGGCAGTTTCTCGGTGACAACGCGGGGGGCGCCTTCAGGATACGTAATGATCCAGAGCAACATCGCATTGATTCTGTTTATCACCGGGGGCATTACCGCTTCCATGATACTTCAGTTTTTCGCGCCCCGGCTGTATCTCAAGACCTTCAATCAGCTTGATGTAAGTGATCCGGTCGGGCTTTTTTTCGCGCGTTTCTGGGCGCTTATGGTGGGATTGGTGGGCGCCCTGTTGATTTGGGCCGGCATGGAGCCTTCTGCCCGCGGGGCGGTGATCGCGGTGGCCGCGGTGGGTAAGGGCATTTTCGTGGCCTTCTTGCTTACGAACTTCCGGGCCTTCGCGCGGGGTTACATGCTGGTCATTGTTTTTGATGCGACCTGCGTTGTGCTGTACTCACTGTACCTTCTGGGATACTGAGGGGCCCGGCGCGCGACGACGCCCTCGAAGGGGGGCCGGAAAATTTGGATTCCGATCGGGCGGGATCCGCAGGCCCTCTGACGAGCCGCATCAGATGCGGATCACAATTTTTCCGCGCGCCCGCCCGCCTTCGCTTTCCAGGTGCGCCGCGCCGGCCTCGGCCAGGCCAAAGACTTTGTGAATCTCCGATCGTAGTTTGCCCGCATTTGCAAGCCCGGTCAGGTATTCCAGATCGGCGCCGTTGGGTTTCACCATAATGGTGGAGGCTTTCTTTCGTGAAAACACGTTGCCGATGGCAATTGCGGCAATCACCCCCGGTCCCGGAACTGTTGTCACGAAGTGGCTCTTCGGTTGCATGCACGACCTGGCCTTTCCGAAAGAAAGGGTCGCCACCGCGTCGAAAATGATATCGTACTTCCGATCGCCGCCGAGCGGGTCCTGGCTGCGGTAGTCAATGACGTGATCTGCTCCGAACCGGCGCACCAGATCGACGTTGGCCGGACCACAGACGCCGGTCACGATAGCTCCGCATGCCTTTGCAATTTGCACGGCGTAGCTTCCCACGCCTCCCGAGGCTCCATTTACCAGAACCTGCTGTCCGCTATCGATCCCACCGTGATCACGAAGCGCCTGAAGCGCCGTCAGCCCGGCCAGGGGAATGGCGGCGGCTTCCTCAAAAGACATGCCATCGGGGCAAGGAGCAACGTAGCTTTCCTCAAGCGCTATAAACTCTGCGTAGGCTTCGCCCGAAGGCTTGTTGGAACGCGCGTAGACGCGCTGGCCGTCCTTGAATTTTCCTGCGCCGGAGCCCCGACCCACGACTTCGCCGGCCAGATCGAATCCCAGGATGGCCGGAAACTTTATCGGATGGATGAGTCGGAGCTTTCCGGCCCGCAATTTCCAGTCTATGGGGTTCACGCTGGAGGCGCGAATGCGAATGAGAACTTCTCGGTCGGCAGGCCGGGGGCGGGGCACGTCTCGCAGACTCAAACGGTCCACGCCGCCATAGCCATCGATTACGATCGCTTTCATGTTTTCCTGCATCTTCGTTGCCCCCGGAGCGCTACACCTACAGCGCGGCACCGGGCCCACGCGAGTGCAAGCGCGTTTACCGGACTCTCCGATCAAAACAATAGGAGCACAATCGCCGCGGCTTGACCGGTGCCGGGCCACGATTTAGATCTGTTCAATGGCCCCGGCCGAAAAACAAGCGAGCCCCGGTGCGTCCCGGGAACAGCTCGCCGTGCTTCCACATCTGGTGCGTGTCTTGTACGAAGCACTGTTCTGGTCCCCGCTGGATAATCTGCGCGGAATCGTCGGTCGCCTGCGCGATCTGGGACGCCCTTCTACAACCTGGTCCGAGTTGTACATGTTGCACATCAGGACATGGTCCGGCTTCCGCCGTTTGCTTTCTTTTGTTGTGGATGTCTTCCTCCTGCCATTTGGGTTGCGTCGCCGGCTGCGCGTCCTATTTGGTCAGGCCCTGGGGCGCGAGCAGCCGCCACCGCTCCTTCGCGTACCCGGATTGTCCGGTTACGAGGACGAGTCCTGGTTCTATATGAACGGGGTCGCCACCAACGAGACCATGGCCCTGGAGAGCGGTCGTTACATTGCCGCCATATTTCGCCGTCCGGTTACAGTAATTCCGAACTTCACGCGATCGTTGCTGCCGGACCTCCTGCAGGTGACCGCTCAGAAAGGGTACGCGCCAATGACCGGTGCCGGAGCGCGGGCCCTCGCAGCCATTGGCGCAGCCCTGCGGGACCCAAATTGCGGCCGGGTTGTGGTGCTCGCTCACTCGCAGGGGGCCGTGGTGATCGGTCGGGTCCTTCTGGCGCTGGATCATGACCGGCTGGTTTCCAGCTCCAACCTGGAAAAGCTGGAAATCTATACTTTTGGTAACCCATCTGACTTGATGTCTACCGTGCGCCGGATCGGTGCGCTGGAACACTTTGCAAACCGACGGGACCTGGTCGCCAGGCTGGGAGTTCTGGCGCAACGCTCCATCGAGCGCGGAAGCATTCATATCGAAGGACCTGTGTACATAGCGGACCGCTACGGTCACTTCTTCAACGAGCATTATCTGCACGGCGTGGAGACCCGGACTTTCCTCGACCCGCGGGGGCTTGCTTCCGCCCGTTTGTATTCGTATTTGAACGGGGCCGTTCCGGCCCCCGGCCGGGACGCAGCATAGCGCGCAATAATTCACGACATATAATTGACGAAATATAGAGCGCATATTTTCCTGACATTCAGGGCAGGGCCCGGGGGTCTTGATGCGCAGACATATCGCACTTCGTTGCATTCTCGTAATTCTCTGGCTGTTTTTTGCGGCAGCCCTGATGGCCTTTTTCGGGAACCTGTTCTATGGACCTGAAACCATTGTAGTCTTTGCCATCAGCCCGGGAAGCCTGGATCTGAGCCTTGCCTTGCGTCTGGACTCGCTGTCGACTCTGTTATTGGTCATGGTCACTCTGCTTGGCGCCATTATTGGCCGATACAGCGTGCGGCACCTCGATGGAGAAGCCCGGCAGTGGTATTTTTTCCGTTATCTGCTCTTCACCGTAGCTGGCGTGTCGCTCTTCGTAGTCTCCAGTAACCTGCCCATGCTCTTTGTAATGTGGCTCTGCACCAGCTTTGGCCTGCACAAGCTACTCCTGTTTTTCCCTGACCGACCGGGGGCGATCTACGCCGCCCGAAAGAAGCTCATCGTAAGTCGCATTGGCGATCTGGCCCTGTTGTCCGGCATGATCTTGATTTTTCGCGCTTTGGGTACCCTTGAGTTCACGGAGATTTCGGAAGCCCTTCGTGGCCCTCTTCCCAATGCGGCGAGCGGCGATCTGCTTTCTCTGGCCGGGTTGCTCGTCGTGGCTGGGGCGATGGCGAAATCGGTTCAGTTTCCGTTTCACTTCTGGTTGCCCGAAACCATGGAAACGCCGTCCCCCGTTTCGGCTCTTATGCACGCCGGTATCATCAACGCCGGTGGTTTCCTCATCATTCGCTTGAGTCCACTTGTCGACGTTGCCACCTTCGCTCAGCTAACATTGACGGTCGTAGGTGCAGCGACGGCCGCTCTGGGTGCTTTGACCATGATTACGCAGAACGATATCAAAAAGAAACTGGCGTACTCGACCATAAGCCAGATGGGACTCATGATGTTCGCCTGCGGGCTGGGCGCCTACACGATGGCACTGTTTCACATCTTCGCGCACAGCTTCTACAAGGCGCACGCCTTTCTCTCAACCGGCACGTTGGTCCGGGAGTCCGCACGGGTTGGATTCAAACTCGCGCCTCCCCGTGGCACTGTTATCGTTCTGGCCACGCTGGCGGGCTTATGTGTTGTGCTCGCGGGCTTCTTTTATGAGTCCGGTGTGTATCTGGCGGTCTTTAGCTATAGCGCCGTGCTCCTGCTGGGCCTGTTTCAGAACACAAGCACACGAGGCGGCGAGCGTCCCCCGCTGCGGCGTGCCACCGTGCTGATGGTACTGGGCCTGGTGGTCGCTCTGGCTGCCTACGTGGGCGTAGAATCTTTGATGGACTTGTTCTTGAGCGGTCTTGTGCATCCAGCGATGAGTGCAACCGACTGGAATTCTCCCCGGGGTATCGCGGCCCTGGTGGCCTACGGGTTCTTTGCCAGCGCCTTCTGGGTCAGCGCACTTTTGATGAAACCGGCCGGAGGGCCTTTGCTGTCCCGACTGTACACATTTTTCTGGAGCGGCGGCTACATGTCGGCCCTGACCACGCGCGTGCTGGCCTCCATCAGTCCCGTGATTCGATTGCAAGACTCTCAGAAACGGAGCTATTAAATTGAAGACAGCAACGACTACATCCACGCACTCCGAATCAAACGCGGAGCTGATTCAAAGAAGTCTTCAGATCGCGACACCTTCCTGGCCGCTCCAGAATAGTGTTGCCGTAAATCCATTCTGGTTTCTGCGCGATCGTCCTTTCGAAGATGTGCTCGGATCGCTGGAAGCGGTAACTCACACCGCACTGTATCTTCCTGTGCGTCACTACCTGCAGCGATTTTCGACAGGCGAAATCGATGAACAATGCCTGAAAGCTGCCCTGGATCAGGCCATCGAGAGCGGATGGGAAATGCCGACCGGTATTCCCGAATTCCTTGCGGCCAGCCGTGACCTGGAAGCCGTGGCGCCTCACTTGCGGAGCTACGCGGAATGGATTTCAACAAAGCAGGACTGGTCGGTAATCGTGGCGACCGAACTCGGGCGTCATGCCGCGGCCTACTTCGACGATCATCAGGCGCTGGCGCCCTATCCCTGGCAAGATTGTGATTTCTGGCAGGCCTGGCACAAGGCGCAACGCCACGACCGCTCCATGGAGATGCACGGCGCCGGGGGCTTTCGCACCGTGGTTCGAGAGCTGGAGGGCCTGCAACCCGAGCCGGCGATCCAGCACATGCTCGAACAAATGGGCTTCGGAGACGGTAGGGCTCGCGGACTGTACTTGCAACGGCTCACTGCCACCTGCCTGGGTTGGGCCAGTCAGTTTCAGTACTCTGTTTGGCAGGAGGGGCTTGGTGGCTCGCCGGTCAGAAGCGCCCGTCCGCATGAATTGCTGGCCGTTCGCCTGGCGTACGACTTTGGCTTATTCCGCGCACTGACGAGCACGCCGGAAAAGATCGCGGCCTGGTTGAAAACCTTTCGGCCGTCCGAGGCTTCTGAGTCGACAGTTAAGAAGCTAAACGCAATCCGCAATGTGTGGCAAAGCGCCGCCGAACGCACCTACCAGAAGCATGTCGCGGCTGCCTTCCATACAACAACTACGGCAACACCGGGCGACGCGAACTGGCAGCTTGCCTTCTGCATTGATGTTCGCTCTGAGCTGATTCGAAGACACCTGGAAGGGCTTGGTCCTCATATCCAGACCATTGGCTTCGCGGGTTTTTTTGGTCTGCCGGTGGAGTACCGGCGTCTTGACGAAGCCAAACCCGGGCGCCGATTGCCCGTCCTTCTGGCTCCGGCGATACGTCTGCACGAATGCCCGAAGGGCAAAGAAAGGACCGGTACCGGGCGCTCCGACATGGCCTGGGTTCAGAGTTTCTTTCGCAACATGCGCAAAGCCCCGCTGGCTTCTTTTCTTTTTGTGGAACTGTTCGGGCTGCTCTCGATTGAAAACCTGCTGCGCCGGACCTGGCTATCGATACAGCGAGTGCTGCGCGGCAGATCGCTTCCGGAGAGATTCCAGGACGCCGACTCCGGGCCCGACGGTGCGGAACTCGTCTCAGGCGCCGCACTGAGCCCCGGCGATCTTGCGGATCGGGCGATGGGCATTCTGAAGCACATGGGTCTCACCAACTTCGGCCGCGTTGTCTTTCTCGTAGGTCACGGAAGTGTCACGACGAACAACGCCTTTGGTTCCGCTCTGGATTGCGGGGCCTGTGGAGGACATGCCGGTGACGTGAACGTTCGTTTTCTGGCCGGGATTTTGAACCGCAGGGACGTGCGCCTGGAACTGGAGCGACGAGGCCTGACGATTCCGGAGCAGACCTGTTTTGTCGCGGCTGTACACGAAACCGTGACCGATGAAATCTACATATTGGACGAAGATGGTCTGCCCGCTTCCATGCAGGGTGAATTATCCAGTGCCCGTAACTCCTTTCGTCAGGCGAGTCAAGCGGCTCGCCAGGAGCGCATGACTCTTCGTTCGCAAGCGTTGGATCGTCACATCGAAAGGCGCGCCCGAAACTGGTCGGAAGTCAGACCCGAGTGGGGTCTGGCCGGCAACGCCTGCTTCATAGTGGCGCCGCGACATCGAACTCGCGGTCTGAACCTGGCGGGGCGGGCTTTTTTGCACGACTATGACTGGTCTTCCGATCGGGATTTCGCGACTCTCGAACTCATTATGACCGCCCCGATGGTGGTTACGAACTGGATCAATCTTCAGTATTATGCTTCCACCGTGGCGCCTTCCGTTTATGGATCGGGCAATAAGGTCCTGCACAACCTGACCGACGAAGTGGGCGTTGTGGAAGGCAATGGTGGAGATCTGCGCATCGGCCTGCCGTGGCAATCTGTTCACGATGGAGAGCGAAGGGCTCATGAGCCCCTTCGGCTGAGTGTCTTCATTGAGGCGCCCCGGACGGAGATGGAACGCATTATCGAAAAACACGCGGTGGTTCGAGAACTTGTGCAAAACGGCTGGCTTCACATTCTGCATATCGACTCTGCCGGCGCCGGCGTGATGCTCCGCCAGCCTAATGGGCAGTACGTGCCCCTATAAGGCGAACCGGTCAGAGCGACTCACTTGATCATTGAGACCAGCGCTTCGATTGTGCAGTTCTGCTCCACGGGATGGCGCAGGGGTTTGGAGAGGTTAAGGCGGTAGGTGTTTCGGCGTCCGTCTTTGCGACGCTTGATGTAACCACTTTCTTCCAGATCGGAGACGATGCGCTGCACTGCTCTTTCCGTGATGCCAACCTGATCGGCAACGTCGCGCAGTACGCTGTTTCCATCCCGCGCCAGACAGATCAGTACGTGGCTATGGTTCGTCAGGAACGTCCAGTGGGGAGAGGCAACCCTTTTGGATTCACGTTTTTTGCTCATGGTTGCATTCGCTTTCGCCAGCGGAAAAATCCCTCAGGCCGCAGACTCGGTCAACCCGGATTAACCAGGCAGTTCCTTTTCGCCCGGCCCGAGATGTCCGGCAGACGGTCCTTGACAGCATCGCGGCCGCCGGCGTGCTTTGCTTATGTGCCGCGCCTTCCCTGCAATTTGCCTGTTTGCGGCCGTCACAGCCTTCTCTCACTGCAGCCTGCAGGCTGAATGTCGGGAGACGGATACTACCTGCAGTCCGGATTTCTATTTATATTTGGTATGGCTTGAAGGCATACCAACCTGGATGGCGGCAGGCAACTCAGATGCGACGGCTTACTCTGGCGATGCCGGTACGACCTGGACGGCGAATACCGCCGGGACCGCCCAGAGTCTGAACAGCATCGGCGCCGATTCCCGCGGCCGTTGGGTAACGGTAGGGCTGAACAACGCGGTTGCGTATACGACCGATCGCGGCAGCACCTGGACCACCAGTAGCATTGCGGTTGGTTCTTCCTGGAATGGCATTACCTACGACGGCGTTTCCGGTCGCTGGGTGGCCGCGGGCTCTCAGGCCGGGGCCGATCGCTTCGCCTATTCCTCCGACGGCGGAGTCAGCTGGACCGTCGGCAACATGGGGACGACCCAGAGCATGTATGGAATCGCCGTGGACCGCGCCGGCCGGTGGGTTTCGGTCGGTGGAGTCGGTATCGATCGCTGTGCGTTCTCGACCGATGTCGGTGCCAGCTGGACCATTTGCAGCATCGGAACCGGCCAGACAGTGAACAGCATTGAGACCGACGGCAATGGCCGGTGGGTTGCTGTGGGCAACGCCGGAACGGCGGCGTATTCCACCGACGGCGGTGTTGGCTGGACAGCCGTCAATACGGGAACCGGCGCGAGCATGAACGATGTGGCCACCGATGGATATCGCTGGGTGGCCGTGGGCAATACCGACAGCGTGGCGTATTCGACCGATGGCGGGGTCAGCTGGACTGCTACGTCAACCGGCGTCGGACAAAACCTGAACAGCGTCGCGACCGACGGGCGACGCTGGATTGCGGTTGGTGTGAATGATGCGCTCGTTATCTCAATGGATGGGGGCGTAACCTGGTCAAGCCTGAGCGGCGGGACCGGCACCGGTCAGCAGATGACGAGCCTCGTGTTCAGCAGGCTGCCGTTGTTTTGAATGGCGACGCGGCCAGCGCCTGCGGACCTCTCAGTTTTTTTTGCGCCGCCCGGGATTGGACCGGGCATTTTTGCGAGCCGCTTCGCGTGTATCGACCAGCTTGTCGGTTTCATCCACAATTTCAGCTCCGAGGATCGTTTCGAGCAGGTCTTCCAAACTCACCAGTCCCGACAATCCGCCGAACTCATCGTGTACGATGGCAATGTGTCCGCGGTGTTTTAGCAGGTACGTCAGCAGGTTCAAACAGGTAGTTGTGTCCGGCACCGCGGCTATTTCGCGTTTCAATGTCCGCAGGGAATGCCTGCGTCTTGCCCGTCCTTTTTCTATGTCTTCGCGTAACGCATATCCGACCACGTGTTCGCGATCACCTTCATAGAGTGGAATACGTGAAAAGCCGCAGTCCTTCGATGTCTCGTGGGCTCTATTCAGCTTCGTTTCAATGTCCAGAGCAAAGATGACGCGTCGCGGTGTCATGATGTCCTTCACCGGACGCTCTTCCAGACTGATGATATTCCGGACCATACGACTTTCATCACGCGAAAGCTCGCCTTCCTGCATGCCAATCTTGACCAGCGCGAGTATTTCCTCTTCGGTGATGGTCGTTGTGTTTGCGGAACCAAAGACGCTGCCAACGCGCTGGGAGGCGCTGACGAGCGGATGCAGGGCTGAGCTTATGAACCGAAGTGGGTGAACAATCCAGGGCCACAGACCGCGCCAGTGTATCGCTCCAGCCGTCTTGGGCATGATCTCGGCCAGTAGCAGGATGGCGATCGTAAAGACGATGGAGAAGGCGACCACACCCCAGCCGGGAAAGATCTGCGCGGCGTACATGCCGGCCACCGTCGCACCGGCGGTGTTTGCGATGGTGTTCAGGACCAAAATGGCGGCGATGGGCGCGGAGATGTCTTTGCGCATGGCCAGCATTTTCAGGGCGCGGTCCCGGAGGCGTGGATTGGTCCGGGCCGATTCGAGGGCACCGGTGCGGGTCGAATAGAGGACGGCCTCGTAGAGCGAACAATTGGCTGAGATGAATAGAGTCAGAAAAACAACGAGTATTAAGACGAGCATCAAGGCAATCCTCCGAACCTGATCCAGCTGAGTTCAGTCTGCGCGTAAGGCCGTGCGTGGCCAGCGAAGTTCGGTTTCAGTCCGGTTTCTGCGGTAGCGGTGCTGCGGGTTTCCCGGTCACCGAAAGAGGCTCCGCCTGGACGCCATCGGCCCGACGGGCCCCTTGCCCGAGGTCTGGACGTAACCCGGCCCTCAAGCACATCGGACGACCCTGGTCAGCGGGCGCCCACCGGCGTACGCAGCGAAACCGAAATCTCAAAGCCGTCCGGATCGGTAAAGACCAGGTGTTCGGGACGGGCGTCCGTGTCGTAAATAAAGGCGATCCGGCGCACGGCGGTTTCTCCGGGCGGTATGTTGGCGATGGGCCATCGCGTGTCCACGCGGCCCTGGAACTTGTATTCGATGCTGCGGCGCATGTCCAGCCACCAGCCGCAGCATTCGTGGCCTGCAAACGGACCGTTCTCGGGTGCGTCCTCGGGCACACTGGCGCCGGGTGGTAGTTCAGAAGGTTCTCCAGGATCGACCGGGTCGAGCCGGAATGACCGGAAATTCGCGATCAACGGCGCGCTTCCGGCGTTTATGATCCCGACATCGTATACGAAGTACGACTTTCCTTCAGGCGCGTACTGAAACCGGTCGAACCAGCTGATGGGGCCGACGGACTGGTAAACCCGGACGGACAGCTGATTCTCATTTTGCTGAAACTGCACGGTCTCGGGAATGGACGTGCATGTGCTGATTGCCAGCGCGATGGCAATTGCGAGCGCAAGCCTCGCGTATGCAGAAAGGTGCATGAATTTCATCCCTCAATCAAGATTTACGGTACTTACTTTGAAGCCTCTTTGTATGAATATGTTCACGAAAGTAAAGCGTTTGTCGGTGCCCTCTCGGCCGCGAGCCAATCAATCAACTTTGCCAGCAGGCGTCCTCCGATGGCGCCGACCGCGGCTGCGGCTGCCGGTCCCGCGGCGTAGATGCAGGCGGCCTGCCAGGTGCTCTGGCCTTCGTTGACAACGGCTGCCGCCAGAATACCGAGCAGGCCGGCAAATGCCCCACCGAAGATGGAGCCGCTTCTGAGCAGCGCTGCCCGGTTCAGCCCCGACCGGATCACGCGCAGCAGGGCCAGAGCAAAGCCGGTTGGTCCCCCGAGCAGCAGCCCGCAGATTGCACCCGCCAGCCCGCCGAGGGCCGCCACCTCGAACTCTCCATCTACAAGGAAACGAAAGAGCCCAATCAGCCCGGCCGCCAGAGCGCCCGAAAAACCGCCGATCAGAGTTCCGGCGGCCGGCCCGGCCAACAGTGGAAGCCACAAACGCTCGGCCGACCGGGCTTTTGGCGGCGAATGATATTGCATTTCGGTCCGGCCGACATCAAAAGGGTTCTTTAGCTTTCCGCCCGAGTCCACGACGCCATCCTGCCCTTCGGGAAAGCAGGAAGCGAGCGCTTCTTATCCGGCGGACAGCACGCGTGTGCATGGTCGCACGACGCGAGGGTAGCACGTGGCCCAATCACCTCAGTACGACCGGGAGCCGCCGGCGCAGGAGCGCCGGAACTATACCGATCGAATGAACCAGGCCTACACCCGCTTCGCCGGCCTGTATGCCTGGGCCGTACGTTCTCTACCGGTCTGGAAAACCTGGTTGCGGGCCGTTCTTCCTCACATCGTCGGCCCGCGCGTACTGGAGGCTTCTTTCGGAACCGGCTACCTGCTCACACAGTACGCCGACCGTTTTGAAGTCAGCGGGATCGACTACAACGAGCGGATGGTGTTGATCGCCGGCAGAGAACTCGAACGCAAGGGCCTGCAGGCCGATCTATTTCAGGCCGACGTTGCCAATCTGCCTTTCCAGGAGTCTTTTTTTGACTGCATCGTCAACACGATGGCGTTCAGCGGTTATCCCGACGGCAATCAGGCGATGAGCGAGTTCCGGCGCGTTTTGCGCAATGGTGGGCGCCTGCTGATTCTTGATTTCGACTTTCCAGAGAACGGGAATTGCGCCGGTTGGTCACTCACTCGCCTTATGCAGCGCAGCGGCGACATCATACGCGACCTGCGTCCGCTGCTTGCGCAGCACGGCTTTGCCTTTGAGAATCGGGTAATTGGCGGCTTCGGAAGCGTGCAGCTATTCATTGCACACAGGGGCCGACTGCGTATTAGTCCCCGAGCTGTTCATCGATGAGCGTCAAGTGGCGTCCGATCGACCGGCGGCAATTCTTCACCGCGCAAAAAACGCTGCAATAAATCCGGTGCGTAGAAGCGGTCCCAGTATGTATCCGGCGGGTATGAATTCAATCCCACACTGAAACGAATGTACTCTCTACCCGGGGGCGGAACAAAAAAGCGACCCTCGTTGTCCATGACGATCCAGGCATCGCGCAGCGGCCCGAGCTGCAAACACCGGCCGGAGTCTGTTGCCCAAAGGCGTAGCCAGCCATCGGCGGAGGCGGAGGCGATGTGGCGGCCGTCGGGACTGAAGGCGACACTCGATACGCTACCCGTGTGTCCGGCGAGGGTGCGCACCAGGCTGCCAGCGGCGGCATTCCACAATCGAATGGTATAGTCCCGGGAGGCGGAGGCAATGTTGCGGCCGTCGGGACTGAAGGCGACACTCGTTACGCTACCCGTGTGTCCGGTGAGGGTGCGCACCAGGCTGCCATCGGCGAGATTCCACATTCGAATGGTATCGTCATCGGAGGCGGAGGCAATGTTGCGGCCGTCGGGACTGAAGACGACACTGTTTACGTCACCCGTGTGTCCGGTGAGGGTGCGCACCAGGCTGCCATCGGCGACGTTCCACAATCGAATGGTATGGTCCCAGGAGGCGGAGGCGATGTTACGGCCGTCGGGACTGAAGGCGACACTCGTTACGTAATGCGTGTGTCCGGTGAGAGTGCGCACCGGGCTGCCATCGGCGAGATTCCACAATCGAATGGTACGGTCCGCGGAGGCGGAGGCGATGTTACGGCCGTCGG
>JACKOY010000033.1 GCA_024233935.1 Spirochaetales bacterium
TCCTTCCAGTTCATCGACCGCGCGATAGGCATCAATGACCGTCCCGGTATCCGGGTTGTAGACCTGAACATGGAGATTCAGATTGATGGCGCCGGCGCGGCGCTCGTAGTAACCTTCAATCAGATAACGCGCGCCGGCGACGCGGGCGGACTCAATACGCCTTTCGCGATCGGTCCCGATGGCCGGTTCGGCTGCATAACCCGCCGCGGAAAGAGCGTCCATCAGTTCCGCTTCGATCAAATCGGCTGTCGCCGGCTCGGTGGGAGACCGAAAGGCTGCAAAGCGCGCCACATGCACGACCACTGGACTGGTCTGGGCTTTCAAAGCAGAAGCACCGATCGCCACAAAGAGCGCGAGAGCCAGGGCTCCGGCTCGGCGCAGACGAAGCGCGGGGCAATGTGTCTGGCCTGCTTTCTGACCCATGGTGAAAAAGACCGGGCAAGTATGGGGAGCGCCGGGCTCAAATTAACAAGCTTTTTTCGTAAACACCGTTTACTTACAGCCTGTCAGTCTTCGAGCGGCACCTTGCGCAGGCGAAACACGCGTTCGAATTGTTTCCGGCCTTTCATCCGAAGGCCGACGAACGAGCCCTTTTTCTCGATCACGAAGGTACGGCTGTCGACCCAATCACCGGTATTGATGATTTGCAGTTCCGGGATGCACAGAAAATCGTGGGTGTGCCCGGAGATCAGCACCCGATTTCCCTGGCCGGCCACCTGACTCAGTCTGCGGTAGTAGGCCAGTTTCTCCTGGGTGGTGACCGGATCCACACGATTCAGGTGCCGATTGTAGAAGTCCTCGGCCACCCGGAAGAGCGCCGGAAACAAGCGCGCCGCCCCATGCAGCAGACGCACGATGGCGATGTGGTAAGCCCAGCTGAAGCGGGTATATTGTCCCTGGTGCCCATGCACAGCCACAACGTCGCGCGTTTGCACACGCTCCCGGATGCGCCAGCCACGCTCGTTCAGGTACTGCTCGATTCTCGTGGAAAGACGCATGGTGAAGGAGGTCGTGTCGTGATTTCCGACGATGAAATACTTGCGCCCCCCGTCCAGGACCAGGACGTCGAGCCGGTCAAAAAGGCGATTAAACCGCTTCTGACCTTTCTTCAGCTTCGATGCGGCGTTGAAATACCAGCTCTCCAGAATGTCCCCCACCAGATAGAGATTCTGAAAGCGAACCCCACGCCGACTCAGGTGGTCGAGTAATTGAAAGAGCTCCTTATGACTGTGGTTCTTGATCTTCTTGTTCAAAAGATAATGCACGTCCGAAAGGTACAGGGCCTGATACTGCTTGTTCCGGGGAAACTTCATCGCTCAAAAATACGACATAACAAATTCATGACGGCCATTCGGATGTAGCGGGTGGCCGCCCCCCCTACAAGCGTTTTCATTGCACGGGACAGATTTGCGATCGGCCTGCCAGGCTGTCATGCCCGGCGCTTCAGATTGCTTCCGGACGCCAGAACAGGAGCAGGGCCGGCTGGCACGTTCCCTGCATCTCTACGGACAGATAACCGAAACCTGGAGGTTCCGAAACATGACAGCACTGAAAACACGAGCACTTCCCACACTCTGGGATCGATTCTTTGAGGACGCCTGGCCACCGGTAAACGACGAAAAGGTCCTGAATCCTCAGATCGAGATTCGCCGAAACGATAGCGAGTACCGGATTCTGGCCCAACTGCCGGGCCTCAAAAAAGAGGACGTGCAGGTGGAAGTGGAAAATGGCGAGCTGAAGCTTTCGGGTAAGTACAGCGCCGAAGAGAAGACCGAGCACAAGACCGTGCATAGCGAGATTCGGCGGTACGCTGAGTTCCGCCGCAACCTGCGCATCGATCAGGATCGCTTCGATCTGGATCGGGTGAGCGCAAAAATGGAAAACGGCGTGCTCGAAGTGACCCTGCCCTTGCGCGCAGGCGTGAAAGCCCGTCAGATTCAAATAAACGGCTGAGTCAAAACTCAATCCGATGGCTCAAGGGCGACGCCCAGGCGTCGCCCTTGTTTTGTACGAAACCGCGCTGCATATCTATCGCAGCCCCTCAACAATGCGAAACATACGCACCCGGTCCCCGTCGGCCAGCGGATAAAGACCAAGTGGTTCCAGCACGGCCTGGCCGGCGGGCGAAAGAACGAACTGCAAGAAGGCGACCGTGCGCCCATCCAGAGCTTCAGGCCGTGTCTGGGGCGGCAGATAGATATACAGCGTTCGCGTTAAGGGATAGGCCAGGCGGCGAATATTTTGTGCGGTCGGCGCCACTGCGATCTGGTTTTCGTCCGAAAGGCCCGGCGCCCGCACGGAATCGGTCAGCTCCGACGGACGGGCATAACCAATTGCGTGCGCATTTTGTGCCACGCGGTCCACCAGTTCCAGCGGGCCTGAGACTTCGAGCACGTGGTCCCCTTCTTTGCGGCCGTCCAGAACGGCGGCGCGAAACCAGCGATAACGATCCGATGCGGTATTGATTCCGAACGGCTGGTATTCCGGCAGTTGTTGCAGTTCGCCGTCGGGGCCCGGCTCTTCCGAAGGCGGCAGATAGATCGACCGCAACTCTTCAAAGCTGATGGAGGCGCGCGGGTTGGACGCCGGCACCACAATCGCAAGCGCTTCCAGTGCGACCGGTATGGCCACCGGCTGCTCACCGAAACGCTCCACAAAAGAGTGTACCTCGGCATCGTTCATGGGCCGACTCATGGGACCCAGATCGCAGGTCCCTTCGAGCAGAGCCCGGGGGGCGATGGCGCTTCCCCGGCCCTCGTGAACCAGGGGGGGCTCTTGCCGGTCTTCGGCGAACTGCCGGGACCAGTGCGCCATGGCCGTGTTCAGTTCCTCAGAACCAATCGAACAAAAGCCGTTCTCAATGCGGTGGGGGCGGTCACATGCGAGCGCCAGATAAAAAAACGCCAGGACCAGCAAGCCGCGTCCGCAGTACGTAAAAAACCCGGGTACCATCGCGGAAGGCTCCGCCGCGTTGTCCCCGGGTCAAGATCAAAAAACGATGCGCGCCTGCGCGTCAGGTCGGCGCGCGCAGGGATATATTTTTCCCGAAGTAGTGCCGGCCGTAACGCTTATCGATCTCGTGGCGATCAAACGTTATAAAGAAGTCCGTCGTCTTAAAGACCGAGTCGTAGGCCGGCGTGCCGACGATCTTCGAGCCGGCCCGAATGTAGCCCTTCACGAGTGGCGGAATCTCTTTTGCAATCGCCTTCGGGTCTTCTATCGCCAGATTGGGGTCAAAGCCCGGTAGACGATAGTTGGAACGCGGCGAGGCGCTGAAACGCAAGTCCGCCAGAGCTCCTTTTTCGCGCAGCCAGGCGTAGATCAACGAAGCCTTGTGCGCGTCCGAAGTATGGACCGAACCACAGCCCATCAGGTACCAGACGTCGAACTCCTTCATATACATCGCCAGCCCAATCCACAAATGCGTGATCACCGAGCCGTCGCGGTAGTCCGGATGCACGCAGCTGCGGCCAATTTCGGCTACTTCATGTTTCAAGTCGTAAATTCCATCCAGGTTGAATTCGGTTTCCGAATAGAAACCGGCGTGCTCACGGGCGACCGCTCCCCGCAAAAGTCGGTAAGTGCCCACGACGCGATCGTCGGCGCCTTTATCCACCACGATCAGATGATCGCAGTAAAGATCGTATTCGTCGCGGTCTTTCTGGTTTGCGTGCGACTCGGGCAGGCCCTGCTCGAGTTCAAGATTAAAGATGTTGTAACGCAACGAGAGAGTCTGTTCGATTTCGAGCTGGTTCTGAGCCAGACGGACTTCAAGCTGGCGTTCTCTGGTTTTTGTATTTGCCATGCGTTTTTGCCTCCCCGCCGGAAGTTCTGCATCCCGGTCGGAATTGTGCAGAAGAGAGCCTGCTCCCTTCTTGTTGCATGCTCGCTTGAGTGCGAGACGATTTTATGACAGTCGCCTGAAATTCCGACGCAGCCTGGGTGACAGCGTGTCACCGCCCGGAGGCCGCCAGGCTTATGCCGCTTTCTGTTACGACGCCCGACTGACGCGCGGGTAACAAAACCCGAAAAATGGACCCCGATTCGGCGGGGCCGCTATCGACCCATACGCGACCGCCGTGCAGCCGCGTGATCTGCCGAACGATGCTTAAGCCCAGACCGGTCCCGCCCTCTTCCCGGGAACGGTTCTTATCCACCCGAAAGAAACGTTCGAAAACTTTGCCCCGCAGATCCTCTGGTATGCCGGGCCCTTCGTCCTGAATGGAAAACAACACACGCCCCCCGTCGTCCCGGACGCTGACCGAGATTGCCGCCTTTTCGGGAGAATAGCGCGAGGCGTTCACAATCAGATTTAAGAGCAGATGTTCGAGCAGGAGGGGGTCGGCTTCGATGGTGGTTGCCGCGTCCTTGAGATCGATCTGGATGCTCAGTTGTTGGTTCTTGCGCTTCAGGCTCCCGCTGACGAGTTTGCGAATGTTGCCCATGAAACGCCGCAAATCAACCGCCTCGGGATGAAACGGAAACGACCGCGATTCGAGGGAGGAAATCAAGACCATATCTTCAATGATTCGCTCCATGCGTTCCACGTTGCGCAGGACACCCTCAAGAAAGTTTTTTTGCGGATCGCGGTCCTCGCGGAAAAGAATCGACTCCGTGTAGCCACGAATGCTGGTGATGGGGGTCTTGAGTTCGTGACTGGCATTCTGTAGAAAGTCCTCCCGCAGACGGCGGGTCTGAATTTCCTGCGTGCGATCCTGCACGATGATCAAAAACAGTTCCGGCCGGCCGCCGATGCGCACCGGGTAGGCTTCCGTTCGAAAATGCCGCGAGCCCTGGCTGATCTCCAGATGGGCCCGTGCGCCGACACTCTCGGTCATTTTCTGGCCTGGCTCGTTCAACAGTCCGTGCACGGACTCAAGCAATTCGCTTTGTAGAATGGCTTCGTAGTACGGCCGGCCAACCGTATCGGGACGGACCAGCTCGGCTGCAAGCGCCTCATTCTCGTAGACAATGACCCCGGATCGATTCAGGCAGAGCACGCCTTCCCGAAGACCGCCCAAAAGAGAAGCCAGCAGTTCCTTTTCCAGGCTCAGTTGCGCAAGATCATCGCGGGTACGATCCAGAAGTTCGTTCAAATGGCCGTGCAGGCGTTCCAGTTCCGCATAGCCGCGGCGACGAAAGTAACGCAGCGAAGTCGAAGGGAAACCCAGAACATGCTGCTCCATATCTTCTACCGGGCGGCGAACATTGTAGAAAATGTGGGTGGCCGCACCGAAAGCCAGGGCGCCTCCAGCAAAGGCTACAAGCAACAGCCCGACCACGAGATGGGACGTGGTTGCCAGGTCCAGCGTCAGGTAGAGGAAAGCGGCGCTCTGCAGCATAGAGGCCAGCAAGACCGGCAGGAGGATTCGTCCGAAAAGAAATCTCATTTGTATCGAACGAACCGACCGGGAAGCAAACGGCGTTACTCGCCCCGAAAGCGATATCCGACGCCCCGGACCGTTTCCAGACGGTTCTTTTCCTCTCCGAGTTTTTCGCGCAGCCGCTTGATATTTACATCCACCGTACGGTCCGAAACGTAAACGCCGCGCCCCCAAACCCGGTCGAGCAAACGATCGCGGGTGAGCGCTATGTCCGGGTTTTCCATGAAAAGCTTCAGCAGTTTGTATTCGATCAGGGTCAAATCCACAATCAGATCCCGCACGGTAACCCGGTGGGCGGCCGTATCCATGCGAATGTCGCCGGCCGTCAGGTTGCCCTCTCGCTCCCCTTCGCGCTGACGCAGATTGCGGCGCAACACCACACGCAAGCGGGCCACCAACTCCCGCGGACTGAAGGGCTTGCGGATATAATCGTCGGCGCCCATCTCCAGGCCGAGCACGGCGTCGGTCTCGGCCGAGCGGGCCGTGACCATGAGGATGGGAACGGGATAGCGGGCCTTGATCTTGCGGCACAAATCGAGCCCGCTCAAACCCGGTAGCATCAGGTCCAGGATAATCGCCTCGGGCAGTTGCCGTTCGATGCGATTCCAGGCGTCCAGGCCGTTGTTCGAAACGCTTACGACGAAGCCTTCTTCTTCCAGGTTAAAACGTATGATGTCGCAGATGTCCTGCTCGTCATCGACAACCAGTATGCGATAGCCGACCAGCGAGACCGCTTCCGGCGACCCAGAACGAATTTCCTCTGTAGCGGTTTCCACGCTTGCTCCCTCGGGCATAGTTTCCTCCAGAAAGCCGAGCGTGCCAGCAAAATATTACAATTCGATTACAAGAACGTGGCAAGC
>JACKOY010000034.1 GCA_024233935.1 Spirochaetales bacterium
GCGGGTGCGCGATGGCTACCGACCGATTGAAGAATTACGGAACGGCGACGAAGTCCTGTCTTTCAACGAAGAAACGGGGCGGCTGGAGTACCGGACGATCACGGAAGTTTTCGTACACACGGTTCACGAACTCTACGAAGTCAGCTACGACGACGGAACGGTCGTAGAAAGCACGTGGAATCACCCGTTCCTGATCGAAGGTCGGGGCTGGGTCGAAGCAAAAGACCTGCGCATTCTCGATCGTTCGCACACGGCCGAGAGCGCCCGGAACGGTTCCGAAAATCGGGCTGCATTGCTGCATGGCGTTTCGAGCAAAGCACGATTCGGCGGACTTGCTGACGCGCGCGTGCACGAAGATGGAACCGCTCTGATTCGTGCCGTGCGGCACGTACGGCGTACGACGCAGGTCTATAACATCCACCTGGATGGAGCGCACACGTATTTCGTGACGAAAGCGGATGTGCTGGTGCATAACTACGCGTTGGCGATTCCTGTAGTTGGTATCGGTGCAGCCGGAGCTATCCTGGTTATCACTCTCTGCGCCGCGGATCCGGGATGTAGTCGGCACGTTCGGCTACCTGATGACGTCGGCGAATGGATGGCGGAGGAAATCAGGCGCAGTCCTGCCGACGTGGCCGCTCTTGTAGTCGCCGCGTATGAATACCTGACGGCCACAGAGCAGCTGCCTCCCGGCACCGTGCCGCCAGCCATCGGCGATCCCGGTGACGGCCCTCAGGAGCCGCCACGTGAGCCCGGGCAGCCAGATCCAACAGGACCGCTTCTGACCGCGGAAGCCCTTCGACAGATTGCCGAGGCAATCAACAGTGGCGGCGAGAAGGACGGACCGGGTTCTGGGGCTTCGAGTGGCGATGATTACGTTTCGCGACCAGCGGCGCAGGACGATGAAGCGGAACCACCAAGGCCGGCCCCTGCGCCTGCCCCCGGTGGAGCCGGAGCACGGGATGGTAGAGGAGTTGACGACAGAGACGATGGTCCGATTATTCCACCGCGGACAGCGGGTTCCGAAGCCCTCAACGCGAACCAAGTCCAAGTCAGGCATGAATTGTTCGAAAGCAGAGGATCTGTTTTTGAACGCGAAATCGCAGGCCATAATTTATCTGGTCTGCAACAGATCTCGGGCAACACGCTACGCCTGCAAATTCACACGAGACAGGTTGCCGAGAGGGCATCGACCAGTTTAGTGCTTGCGAGAAATCAAATCCTGCATGAAGCGAAAGCGGCAGGCTTTACCGAGGTTATTCTGGACACATTCATCCCACGCAGTGGGACTACTGTTTACGCGCGCATGGTGCTTCAAAACGGGAACTGGATACTGGCCAAAGACTGATATGATCGCAGTGCAACGCGAAAATGGATACTGCATCAGTGTGTCGGGAGTACAGCTGGGAAAGGCTCTCGCCGCAGAGTTTGCGGGCGAGATGCACGCGTTCTTGGACGGGGCGGAGCGAGCTGTCTTGCTCGATTTGCAGGAGTGCAGCGATATTGACAGCGCTTCGCTTTCTGTAATCGTGGCTTTGAATTCCTTCGCGCGGAAAGAGGGCAAAAAGGTGACTATTCGCGCGAACCCTACTATAGAAGCGATGCTTCGAGCTCTACGGCCAGGCGTAGATTGGTTCTGCTTTGAAAGTACACAATAGCGTCGCGCGAGCGCATTTCCCCAGGCGCAGTCCGGGGTCAGGGCCGCCGGGCACTGGGCACCCGGAACCAGTTATACCATCGGAGGGGGGCTGTCGTACAACCGGGACGGCTCGTTCTCGATCAACACGAGCCAGTCGACCTATCTGTTGAATGATGTGTATCACTCGGGACTGGCGGGCGTGGGAACCCAGATGAATGATCAGTTCCTGTTCAATCGGGACGGC